>NZ_JBMRCF010000007.1:0-48420 GCF_057350905.1 Chryseotalea sp.
CTTATACCAGCCTGCACCCAGGTCTTCAAAGGAGGCAACTCCCCCACTACTGGAAACTAATTCGCTCTGAAGAGTTATATGACCAACAGAAAAATTATTGATCGTGTTATAGAGTAAATCAACATCATAAGGGGCATTGCCCCCTGCAATCGTGGTGCGGTAAGTAATATTGCTATCATCTTTACAAGAAACATAAAGACTATTATTATAATAAACTCCGTCACTAAAATCGTTTGCCAGATCAGGAATTTTAATCGTAAGTGGTTGGGGGGCGTTGAGCGTAATAAGTTCAGAAACCTGATCAAAGCGTTTAATACAGGTGTTAGCATCTTTAATTTCCACTAAGTATGCAACGTTCTCGCTCAGGTTTTTAAATCTTATACAATCAGTTCCACAAACCTCAGTTTCTGTTAATATTTCAGTGGCGCCATTAAATAGCTTTATTGAATAGTTACCAGGCGTGCCGCCACCAGCTGTTACCATAATTTCGCCAGATTGATTATTAGCGCAAGTCAAATGAGTTGATGATGTGGTGCTCGTAATAATTGGTGGCGTTGTGATTGTGAAGCTTCGCATAACCTGATCGCCACAAGCATCTGTAATCCGGATTATATAAGCACCAGCAGTCAAATCGGGTATAGAAAGCAAAGTACCAGGAGTATGTGCAAATCCGGTAAAAGCACTACCATTGCGGGTAATGGAAATACTAAATGGTGCTAATCCATGTACATATTTGAGGAAGGCATCAAAGGTTGAATTGTAACAAGTTAAGGCTATAGTCTGACCGTTAGCTATATTAGTATCAGTAGCCTCACCACTAGAGATATCATTGATGGCAAGTTGAGTGATCCTACCAATGGAATTACTTTCAGAAACCTGGGCGATAATACCTGCTTCATTCGGGATGAGACAATCATCTCTAACAACAAGATTTTTAGTACCAGAAGTCAAACCATTTAAAATGTAATCATTACCATTAATTACAGGCACAACAGGATTACTGTTTAGTTCGAAATTTAAAGTCCCTTGACCTGATGTTTTAGTAAATGTTATTCGTCCAGTAGCAGAATTCGTACAACTTGGATCAAAGGAAAAAGTACCGTTAACACGCGCAGGCAAAACAAAATCATTTTTAACTATGGTGTTGGTGCACTCATTGGGGGCTTTAACCTCTATAGTATATGTATTAAGACCAAGTTCAGTAAACTGATAACTTAAATCGTCTCCCATATTTTGTTTACCCATAACTGGCTGGCTCTTTCCAGCACCTTTAAACAGACTAAACTTATAGCCTGTAGTTGCTGAAGGACGTGACCCTGTAACTTCCACCTGCCAAGTAGCATTACCTAGACCCGCATTGTCGTAACAAGTAACTGTTGAATTCGTTGATCCAGCAATGGTATTAAGCTCTAACAATGCAAGACCGTCAGAGTCTAAACGAAAATTCTGGGTAAAAGGTGAACTTGAACAGGCATCGCTGAGTTGAACCTGATAAGCGTTTCCCGTTGAGTATTGTAAAGTCCGGTCAGTCGTAAAAGTGGTAGTATTGTCTCTCGAAGATATAGGATTGACAAGATCGTTGAGATTATAAACATCCCAATTGAATGGCGCCAAGCCATTACTAACATCAAAACTTAATGAACCATCATTTCCGCCAATACAAGACGGCCTGTCAACTAAGGATGGTGATGAAATTGTCGGAGTCACGTAGTTACTGGCTGGTATTTCAACAAAGTAGGCACAAATACAATTTTGTTCATTTGGGTTCGCTTTGGCTTCAATTTCTACTCGATATATTCCAGGGAAAAGCTTTAAAGAATTTCCAGCAATTTCTCCGGTGCCCTGAATACTATTTGTTGCGTTAAGTGTATAGGTCAGTTGAGTAGCGTCATAAAATGTGCGTTCATAATTACCTATAAATCCTGAACAGTACGTATTGCCTCCAACATTAATCGTTGACGATCCACCACACACAGGAGTTGTTCCATTAATTACCGATTGATCTACAGTATTATTTCCTACTGGACCGTAGTCGCTCCTACAAGCACCATTAGTTGACCTCAAATACTGTGTAACTGTATAAGTAAAGGTTGTATTTCGAGGTGTTTGATCTCCATGAACAATTTGAATACTTCCCTGACCATCAGGACAGGTTGGCGCAATACCGGTGGCAGAAACAATTGAAGGTGGATCAGGATAAAAACGATATGGTGCAGTAACATCGCTCTGTATGCCTGGAAAGTTAGAGACACCACATAAATGGGTATTATTTGACTTGGCTCTGAAAAAAATTTCACGGCCCAAAAATGAAGCATAATTACTCCCAATAATATCTTTTATTGTAAAAGATATGGTTGCATTATAACTATCATTTGTGCCCGATGAAACACGAGCAGGGTTAGGAAAAGGATTTGGAAAAAAGGTATAGGTACCATTGCTATTTAATATACCAGCCTCTATTTCATAGAAGCTAGTACTCCCAAGATTAGTGACAGTAAAACTTACTGGTTCACTTGCACAGTAGCCACCAGCTGGGAAACCAGCCTGAGCTAATGGTGTGGCTAGCTTCACTGAAGTAATGGCAACAGTTACTGAAATTGCTGGGCTCGTATTTAACGATTTGTATCCACCACATGGACCAAATGGTTCATTAAAATTAACCGTAGTTGTAGTGCCATTCGCTCTCCTATCTGTTACCTGGCCCGATATCCGAACACTTGTTGGTGTATTTCCAGAAATATTTCTAACATACATAGTGTTATTGGGATTAACCCCGTTAGGAAAATAGGTAGAACCATAGGTGCTAGTTCCATCTATCGTTACCACTACATTTTGAAGTGACAGACTTGTTCCTGGTGGATTATTCCGCCCAAAGAAAACACTAAGGTCATATAGTACAATATCATTTTGCGCGTGGCATTGGTAGGAGGAAAATACCAACAACCATGCTAAGCATATAAGAGTAAGGAAAAGTTTAGGATTAAGTCTACTCATACTCTTTCCATAATAATTGAATCCAAATCATTTAGTCAAATCAATAAGGTTAAATTATCTTAACCACCAAAGCCTTAGAAACCCTTGTTCGTTCACCTGTATTAAAACCAACCACTACCCTATACTCAACACTTACATCCGACAATGTATAATCATCTACAAATTCACGCTGTGAGCCTTCCAATGATTTATAGAATAAAAGTGGTCCACCGTTTTTTGATTTATAGATGATGAATTTCTCAATGTTTTGTTCATTATAAGTCCATGACAAGTCGATGCGTTTCTTCTGCTTATCGATTTTAAAAAATAAGTTTTCAATGATTGGAAAAGGATTACTGTCAATCCATTTCATGGTTAATGGTGATGAAGGTACCGACTCAAGACCATCATCATCCATCGCCAGTAGGGTATAATAATACTGCGTCCGATGCAGTACATCTTTATCAACATAACTTCTTGAAGTATCGCTTTGACTAACAGACTTAATTAATGTCCACTCCTTTTCGGTATCTGATTTTCTGTAAAGCAAGTGTTCTGAAACATCGGCACTGCTGCTCTTCTCCCAACTTAGTAGTATTCCCAATGAGTCTCGTTTTATTTGCTTAAATACCGGGGGCATGGGGGGTACAATGTCCGGTTTTTCCAACTCAAGTACTTCTGAAAAAGCAGATGGGTTAAACCGCTTATCGTAAACTCTGATTTTATAATAGATTTTCTCGGTAAGATTCTTAAGTTTAATTGTGTCTGTGTAATTGGTAGCTTCAAAAATTGGCCCAGGCACCTGTACAAACTCTTGTGACTTAAAATTAGATCGATACACACTATATCCTAAAACATCTGTCTCTGCATTAGCCGACCATGAAAGCTGAACCCTTCCTAGCGTATCGATTTTTCCCACTAATCCTGTCGGAGCAACCGGTGGAATACTATCCTCCAATTGCACCAGATATGGGAATGAATTATTTGATCTGCCGTAACGATCCCAGGCGCGCACAACATAATAATTAGAACTACGCGGACTTTCATCAACTACTTCCCTCATATCTTTAGTTAAATTATCTTTAACCAAAGAATAGACTTTTGTTTGGGGATCAAGCCTTAGCAGATCGAATGATTTCAGAACTGAGACTCCTTGCTGAGGAAAGCTCCATGTTAATTGCACTTGCTGATTATCAATAATAACATGATTATCTACTGCGGCACTATAAGCAAATACTGGTTTTCCGAGTCCAGCAACTGTGTCAGAAGGTGGACCTATCTCTCCAAAGGTGCTTACCCCCATAACCCTGTAATAATATTTTTTATCGTTGGCTGGTAAACTATCTGTTTTAAAAATCAAATTTGATTTTCGGAAGCTACCTGGATATGTATTTACAATTGGCTGATCGGTAATTCTTTGGAATTTAATACCATCATCAGAACGCTCCACCCAAAAGCTGTTGTATATCTTTTCAAACAAAGTTGCATTCCAGCTAAGGTTAACAGTCTGGTCTTCAAATTGAGCCCTGAGATCAGTAATGCGTGGCAATGGCTGAAAGTCTTTCAGCCCTAGGTAAACAAAACCTGTATCTACCTTTAATATCTCCGAGGGAATATTTGCATAAATTCTATACACATATTTTGCATTGGGTGAGATGGTCTCATCTTCAAAATAAAGTGCAGAAAGTTCCGCAGCCTTTATTGATTGGTCAGCCGCAAATAAGGCAAAGGAAAAGCGTGATTCCTGTTCTCTTGATTTATTAACAACCTTTACAACATCAGAACTATAGTTATCAGTCAGTTCAAACGTTTCACCAAATATTGCCTGTGCTGCTACTGCAACGTAATCGTCATTATCCATGTGCGGCTCCCAAAATTGTTGTGACGCTGGTTTAAGCGGGGCCTTATTAAGAACAACTTTTACAGGTTGCGGCAACGCTTTATTGTTATCACTCAGCATGATCCGTTCAATCGTATAGCCATATTGATTTGCAAACAACCAAGTGGTCGGTGTATTTGGTGCCCATCTTAACTTGATGGATTTTTGCGTGGATTTGCCTTGCACTTTAATGGCCGGCTTCTCTGTTTGTGCTTGCATTGGCAATACACAATACATACACAAGGATATTGCGATGGTGAAAATACGATATCTGTAAAATCTATTCATGCCTTAGTCAATTGGGTTATAGATTTTATGCTTGTATGAAGAGGTTGACACATTTTTACCTGGTAGTACATATTGTATGGTGATCCAATAGTCTCCTTTCGTTATGACAGGAAAAGATGAGGTTATCAGTCTGTTGATTCTTTCGTTTGTACCATTCGAAACAGCATAGTTAGCTGCCTGATTAGCTAAATCGATAAAATCGTAATACATATAATACGCCAGGTAGTAATCAAATCGTCCTACTGTTGGGATAACCGTGATAGGAGCTCCTGTTAGCTCTTTGTCAGACAATTTGATTTTATACGGATACTGATACAAGAACACGGCTTTCGTAGGAACAACACCCAATACTGCTGCATTTCTGTTTTCTGGCCGGATGCGCATCGTTCCATTAATTGGATAATCCTGATAAACTAGTGGATAGACTTTTGAGTTATACCATGGAACATTTGATAGATCCGCTTCCATTCGCACTAGAGGTGGGGCACCATTCAGCCCAACAATTTCTTCTTCAGAGAATGGTTCCGGACCACTGATGTTTGAGCCGATAGCATGAACACCCGTGAGAATAGGATCGCGCCATCCGGTTGATGGATTAACGCTTATAACTTTCTCATTAAATGTATTGTATTTACTTACTCTAAACTTGGTAGAATAAATTTCTTTCTCCTGTACTTCCTGAATGGTGCCTTCAGCACTTCTTTGCTTTATACCCAATTCCATTTCTCCTGATGAAACCACTCTACTTGTATCAACATTCTGGTCTATAGAAGAAAGGCCAGTTTTAGGCACATTCACAATAGCCAATGAATAAAGTTGATCGTTAGCAAAATCCGCAGGCATCTGAAGCTGTACCTCTTTCGCTGCAGGAATATAATTAAATGGCACCTCTATTGGTTTGCCATTGCTGGTCGAGAATCTCACAGTTTGGCTCCATTGTGGGTTAGCTGTAAATAGATAACTCTGTCCTTGTTTAAGGGTAATGTACCCCGATTTTGATTCGTTCTGATAGTAGTTGTATTGGTTAATTGATGGATAACTAAAAGCGACATTAGAGGCTGGAATATAATCAGGCGCTTTTGAAGTAGTAAATTTATAGGTGTAGGTCTTTGTTAGCTTTTCGCCATCCACTTCAGGCACAACCCAATAGCCGCCTTTCCATTCTTTAAACGAAGTAACTACTTCAAGTGTAAGCTCTTTTTCAGAGGGTAAAATTTCAAATGGATTAAGTCCTGCAACTGTCTTATCATCATTCCAAATTAATTCGGCTTGTACGGGATTTGCTCCATCTTTTATCCTGAATTGGTCAAGTGCTATTTTAAATTTTACAATCTGGCTGCTTACTTCATCAACCATTTCATATTCCTTATCCATTTCATAATTAAAAATTGCTTGTGGTAAGGTGAAAACATCTACTTCTTTTGATCCTTCTTGTGGTGTTGCCTGTGCCAGCACCTCCACAGATTCAAGCACTGATCCGCCTTCGCGAACTATCTCACATTCTTTTCCAATTTCAATTTCAAACTTACAATTACCTTTTACTAATCCGCCAAGCACGCTGAATCTTCCTCCGGCAATGCCTCTTACCCATGTTGGATTAGGAAGTTTAGCCTGAGCAACAACCGCTGCACCTATATCCAGAATGTTGATCTTTTTGGTTTTTCGGAATATTTTAACTTTAATACCTATTGTTCCTTCAAAATAAGCGTAAGCTTGACCGTTTGCATACCAACCATTGATTCCTAGCTGCCCACCTCCCCTGCATTGAGCATCTCCGTAGTCTTTAAGCATAATATCAAAGCCAAGGCCAGCAGCAAATCTTCCATAAAAAATCAGGAAAGAGAGATCACCTGTATCAACCCTGAAGCTTGCACCAAATCCAACACCTGCACCATCAGCTAACTCATTTAGTTCGCCCATATAATCCAGATCTACACCTCCTAAAATTGATGATACATTTTCTGGTGGTGGTGGTGAATCCGGAATGATTGAACCTATAACAAAATATGAGTCTAAACGAGCAATGCCTAAAACCTCAATGGCAAATCTGTTTTCGTATTCAGGTCTACCGATGTAGATGTACCATTCACCCGGTGCAAAATGAAGTACAGCCTCACCTGCTTGTCCATTAGGCCCTGCACCCCTAATAACACCTTCACCAACATTCACATAAGCCCTCAAATTTCCATGCAATATTCTGTTATCAAAATCATAGTTGATCATGGTCGATGCCCATACCTGCGCTTTCTGTCCGGCATCAGCCGCAGAACCATGAATTTCTTCTACTGATGAATCATTACCCACGTTTAGGTTGCCTCCTGTCATACCTGCTTTTTTCGCAGCAGCAGCCAATTTTTTTGCCTTCTCCTGCATCTTGGCTATATCATCCGGAATCGGTGGCGTCATAAAATAGCCATTGCCTCTAAAGTTTATGTACTTAACTCCACCACCTTGGTGAAAAGCCATTTCATAAGTCACATCAGCATTGAAGGCCTGTTTGCCAGGCTGTATCCCTAAGGATACGGAGGCTTTAAATCCAAAACCAACACTTTCATCAGGCACATATACAATGCCTGAAACTGTTCTTCCTAAAGGTGATCCAATGCCTTGGTCATCCATTTTCATGCGGTAATATGCACCACCACCGAAAGCATAGAATGCTACACCCGGAAAAATGGTTACACCCGTATTAAACTTAACCATGGCATCGGCAAACCAATAGCGATTACCGTTGCGCGTTCCAAAAATTGCAGAAGCCTGCAGTCTAAAGGTTGATCCAAAAGTGGCATCGACAGTACCACTAATACCATTTCCGTAAACAACATCATTTTTATAGAAATTAAGTGTGCCTTTAAATTTGAACGAGCCTTTGTCAATGTCAATACCAAATCGCTCAATATCTAAACTTGAAAACCTGTACTTCAGATCACCGTTCTCGACTACACCCCGTGATACTATCTTGAATCTTCCATTAGCAGCAAATCCACCATCTTGTTCGTTAATAAGACTTAGGGTAAGATCAATACCAAGAATGATATTGTCTGCATCAGATGATCCGTACACTTCATTAATGGACAAAGGAAAGCCCCCCATGCCAGAATCATTGCCTTCTATACCCAATGAAAAGTATCCTATTTTAATGTAGGGACTTACGGTCTGAATTTCTAAGTCCTCAAAGGCAAGATTGGCAAGCTTTACGTTTTTTGTTTTATCTGTAGCAGATGCATTCCCATTCTCCTGAAGCCCTAAGTTGATGGTCATCGATCCATTGAGATGCGCCTTTGGCATAAACTTACCACCAGCAAGTTTTACTTCAATAAATGATGAGGGAAGTAGCATAACATCTGCTTTCCACAAATCAAAGTTTACCGTATCGGGATTCGTAACTGTGAACAAATACTCATTGTCAGGTTTAATGGTAGCCCGATAGGTAAAGTAATTCTCCTTTGGTGGTTGAGATTGTGTATTTGTTGCAGACGTTTGCCCGGTTGATGTACTTGCCGTTTGTGCTGAAGTGCTTGGCGCGTCAGGTTTCTTGTTAAGAGGGATATTAATTCTACCAAAAAAGCCAGCCTCTTTTAATTCATTGACACGCACATCCACATAAATTGTTTCAAGAGAAAAAGCCCAGTTTCCAATTTTTCCTTTCTCTATTGGTATCAGGTTATTTCCAGATATTCTGCCAGAAAATCCGAGGTTATCTAATAAGAGGTCATTACCCTTAAACGAAATTCGATGGCCTACTGTATCCTGGGGAACTGTTTGACTGGAATCACCTTTATTTTCAAATTGGGGAGGTAGGGTTACCGATAATTCCCTGATATAAACGCCACGCCATAATTTCAGGTTACCCTCAATGAATAATGGAGATTCTTCCGCATAACCTTGTGGGAAACGGACTGCAGGTGCATTTCGTGAATCACTAAAGTCGAGTACTGCATCTGTAATTGAAAAGGTAAAGTCTTTTAGATTAGTAACCCTGAATGGTGGAACATTAACATTTACTAGGATATCATTCCAATCAGTAACTGTGGTATTGAAGTCAACCATTACGTTGCCTGTGCCTGTTTCAGGCACCAGTAACTCCCTTGAGAAAACCAAACTACCATCAATGGACATTTGTTTAAACCCATTGCAGTCAAATTCAACAAAGGTCTTTTCTCTGGTGCCCTTTATAACCAACTTTGAGTTATTACCATCAAGGTTAATCGGGTAATCCCCCACCAACATCATTTTTCCATCACCTGTCAATCCGCCTGTCTTACTAAACTTAATATCACTTCCTTTAAAGTGAATGCGTTTACCTTCAGGTGTTTCAAAAACCATGGAAGCATAAAGAAAAGATTCTCGTGGGGTCATCACCACACTATCTATTAAAATAATGTACCTGAGCACCCCGAGATCCAACTTCAAACCCATGGGTAAATCCAGCATGGCTGCCTCATCAAGAAAATCTATAAACCGACTTTCACTAACAACCTTTTCGTAAGTGGCTTCAATTTTTTGACGTATTTCTTCCTGTAGATCAGTAGTTGGTTCAATTACCTCGTCTAATTGAAATGGTTGATCAATGAATACAGGTGAACTTGGTTTAATCTCCAGATTATCGAATGTTCTTTTCGATAAAACTGATTTCTTTTTCTCAAGGCTTACAGGAACGCCTGTGTTAGGCAAATGGCTAGTCTGTGATAAAACATTGTAAGTATTCTTGTTGAGCAAAGAATCATTTACATGGTAGGACGCCCATGAAACATAGGGCATCAACAATACAAACAATAAACTGAGTACTGCGCATACACGTACCAAATAATTGAACCCTTTTACCATGTCTTAAAGAATGAAATATTGCAGAAGGTGTAAATATCAGATACCCTTAAGCTGATCATTTTCGCTTCAGGGAGAAAAAATTGAGTGAATAAAAGAGGTGTTTGGAGGCGAAACGTTATCGCAGAGAATAAAAAACAAACAAAACGCTCACCAAATGGTGAGTACGAGTTGATGGACATGGTTACGCGGTTTAGGGGAGTTAAAAAGTTTGAAATCTCAAACATATTTTAACAGTGACAAAGATAATGCTTGTGGTTCAATACCTAAAATTTAGTTATTGTTAACAAGGATACGTTATCATTAAAACTTGAGTGAGAGAATCATGAGTGAATACCTTAATTTTAAGGCATGAGCAAAAGATGCATTTATATACAAGATCCTTCTATGCTTCATTCCTACATATTTAAATGATTTCAAACTTAAAAAAAGAATAATATTTACTTAAATAAAGTAAATTTTATGTATAGATTCTTCCCAACAAAACTAGACTTCAGTAAATTAATTATAAGATACCTTATTTTTAAGGTATTCTAATTCAGTTTTAACTCGGATAATTATTTGCAATTTTCTCACCAAACTCTATCGTAAATATAGATCGAAGTGATGCTACTGAATGATTTCTATCTCCGTTCTTCTGTTGATCTCGCGCCCGCTTTCTTCATCATCGTTAGAAACAATGGGGCGTTCAAGACCGTAACCTTTGGCACTAAGGCGTGAACTTTCAATGCCTTGGCTGGTCAGATAACTAATTACAGCACTAGCCCTCTTTAATGATAAAGCTTTATAAGTCTCTGCATTTCCACCAGTGCTCAACTCTGTGTTATCTGTGTGACCATTAATCTGAACACGTAAAGCAGGGTTACCCAATAACAATTCCTTTATCTTTTCCACCTCTGCTACAGATTCCGTTCTTAGCTCCGTCTTTCGTGGATCGAAAAAGATATTCTTCAGTACCACCTTAGAACCGATCTCTGCCTTTACCATAATGATGTGTGTATCAATCTCCTGGTATTCAGCAAAAGCTGGTAAACTGAAGTTAATAGAATTAAATAGATAGCCCGCTTTTTCTGTTGTTACACCGTAGTTTCCACCGTGAGGAATTATCAATTCAAAATCACCAATCCCTTCATTGGTGCTTATCTTGGCAACAACAGTATTGGTTTGGTTATCAACCAGACTTATGGTAGCCGCTAGCGGTTCCGCAGTTAATTCGTCAATCACTTTTCCTTTAAGGATGGTAACCACCTTCTTATTCTTCTGTTCTTGAATAAAAGCAGCCACGAAGTCATCATTCTTTTTAACAGGAGGTGGACTCACCACCACAACAGGTTTAGGCTTCGGTTTATATTTGGGTTCTAAAAATGTAATTGAGTAGATATCGGTTTCTCCTTTACCACCCTCTTTCACAGTTGAATAGTAGGCCTTCTTTTTATCTTTTGAGATAGAAAAAAAACCATCATACTCCCATGAATTGATGGGATATCCAATATTTTCTGGCTTCGTCCATTTGTTGCCACGGAGTTCACTGAAAAAAATATCGCTATTACCCAGTCTTCTGTGTCCGTTTGACGAGAAGTAAAGTGTAACACCATCAGCATGGATAAAGGGAGAATCTTCATCCTCGCTTGTATTAATGGTTGGTCCTAAATTTACAGCCTTACCCCAATCGCCTTTGCCATCTAATTCACTTACATAAATATCCAATTCGCCATAACCACCATCTCTGTTACTTGTAAAATAGAGTTTTTTTCCATCGTGAGATAAAGTAGCGCTGGTTTCCCAAAACATGCCCGTATTAATGTTTCTGTTCAGTGGTTCTGGTTTTGACCAGAAGGCACCTTCTAGTGTAGAAACATGTATATCTCCGGCACCTTCTTCACTGTATAAAAAAAGTGTTTTACCATCAGGTGACAATGAAGCTGCAGCCTCATTATACTTTTCTGTATTGATATTGTCGCTTATTTTTTTAGGGGCAGACCATCCATTTCCCTCCCGTATACTGAAGTAGATATCTTCAAAATTCATTCCTGCTTTTACGCGGGCTTCATTGTCAGATCGGTTAGAGGTAAATATGAGCGTGTTGCCATCTGCAGAGATAATTGGTGAATACTCGCTGAACTTTGTATTGATGGCATCTCCTAAATTTTCTATAACTACATTCAATTCGTTCTGCGCCAGTGAATCGGCCATAATACATTCTGCAATTTTCTCATCAGCGATGGAGGCAAGCTTTCTGTTTTTTCTTTTGAAGTCATCGAAATGTTGAATGGCTTTTTTAAACTCATTGGTGTTTTGAAATGCTACGCCAAGGTGGTAATCAATATCCTGGTGCACAGCAGGATTAAGTCGATAGGCTTTATCGATATATAAGGCAGCTTTGGATTTTGTATCAGAATATAGATAAGTTAAGCCAATTTTAAAATTCAGTGATGCATCATCAGGATTTATCTCATACGCTTTCAGATAAGTGCCTAATGCTGCAGTGTAATTCTTTTTGCCATACAACTGATCTGCATTACTTATCAGTTCTTTTGCAGATTGTGCATATACAGACGGCACAATCTGTGATAATAATAAAATAAAGAAAAGATAAGATCTCATATATCGTATTGCTACAGAAAGTAGTATTTGCAAATGTAAGGCCATAAATCCTGGCTCATCTTAATTTACGTTTACTTCACGACTATTTTAGAACAGATGTAATAAAATAAGCATTCTTGCATTTAATTGAATTCGTTAATTAATTCACCTGGTTTGTGGTAACTTGAGCCACCTTAAAAAAATATGAAAAAGTACATTTTTGCAGTTTCGGCCCTTTTCATTCTTTCGCATATGGCTGTTGCTCAGCATGTTCATGAAGCACAAAGTGCAGCACCTGCTGATACAACAAAAAAAAGCATCCCCAAAGAAGTACATGCGCAATTAGGTGATTCGCACCACATGATTTATTACTATGCTCCTGCCGTTCGGGGACGAGCCATATGGGGTGGCTTAGTGCCTTTTAATGAGGTTTGGGTAACAGGGGCGCATCGGGCCACTCATTGGCAATTTGACAAGGATATTATGATTGGTAAACAACGTATTCCGGCTGGCAAATACGGAGTCTTTACTATTCCCGGTAAAAAAGAATGGGTGTTTATCTTAAACAAAAACTGGGATCAGCATCTAGCAGACGATTATGATTCCGATGAAGATGTGATAAGAATAAAGGTAAAGCCAAGTAAAAGCAATAAAAATCAGGAAAGACTCACCTACTACCTGAATGAGATGGGGAACAAACAAAATGCTCTTCTTATGTCATGGGAAAAGATTCGACTTAAAATAACTTTTACCTCACTGTAAAAAGATTTACTAAATCGCTTCGAAATAAATATCACATTTACAGGCAGCAAAATAAACTGCACAAAACTAAAAAGGTCTTAATTCTTTCGAATTAAGACCTTTTAGTTTTCCACTGGGCACTTAATTATTTTTGTACACCTGGCAAGCCTTCTGGCTTAGCCTGTTCGTTAGCAAATGAAGGTGCCTTACGTTGCGCAGGATATACTTCATCCAAAGTATTGCCTTCATACAAGCGACCATTCTTCATTACTTTATTAATGGTGTTGGTGTTGCGAATATTTTCAAGTGGATTGCTATCCAGGATCAGCAAGTCAGCTAATTTACCTGGCTCAATACTACCTAGATCGTTTGCTAAACCTAATGCTTTAGCGCCATGGATAGTGGCTACTTTTAATGCATTATGATTACTTAAACCTCCGGAAGCCACGCTCCACAATTCCCAATGGTAACCAAGACCTTGTAGCTGACCATGAGAGCCTATGCCTGCATTACCGCCTGCTTTAACAAGATCATTTACAAAGCGTGCATGGTCATCAAACACGTGTTCTTCTTTCATAAACCATCCTGGCCTTCTTCTTGACTTTTGATCCAACTCTGACTTCGCTGTGAAGTAATTAAGTTTTGGATCGCCATTCACGTTTTCTGTTGCATAGTAAAAATTCTCTGCCCATGGTCCGCCATACGCCACTAACAATGTAGGCGTGTAGGTCATCTTGGATTCTGCAACTGCCTTGGCAAAATCGCTGTACAAGGGATAAATAGGAAAAGCATGCTCATGTCCGGAATAACCGTCAATCAAGTTGGTAACATTGAGTTTAAAGTCAAGACCACCTTCAGTAGTAGGCATCAAACCTTGTTCCTTACAAGCCTGAATTACCCACTGTCTGTGCTGGCGATTACCCGTCAGATACATCTTGATTGTCTTGGTGTTGTAGTATTCTGAGTACTGCTTCAGAATGTCTTTAGTTTGTTCATAATCCTTTAGGTTATATGACCAGAAACCTACACCAGGACCTGTGCTATATACACGAGGACCAATGATATCACCTGTCTCAACCATGTCACTATAAGTTAGTACATCTGTCGTAGCAGTCTGTGGATCGCGGGTTGAGGTAACGCCATAAGCCAGGTTGGCTGCATACATCCACACCTGATTTTTGTGAATACCCCAGGCTGGCCACATGTGTGCGTGGGTATCTACAAAACCTGGTACAATGGTTTTTCCTTTTAGATCCATTTTTTGAACCGTGCTACCGACACTGATAGAGCCCGCAGGCCCTACTTGTTTAATGCGTGCATTCTCAATCAATACATCGCCACTTTCAATGACTTCATCTCCTTTCATGCTGATGATTCTCGCATTTTGTAACAAGATGCTGCCTGAAGGGATATCCTTCTGTACGATTACTTTAACCCTGAGTTCTGCAGGCTTATAGTTTTCGTCCTTCTTCTCGGCCTTATCGGCTTCCTTCTTCTCTCCTTCTGCCTTAGTATCTTTACCTGCTTCTTTGGCCTTCTCCTCTTCCGCTGTTTTCTTTTTCAGCTCAAGTTCTTTCGCTTTGGCCTCGTCCAGATTATAGGTAAAGAAGGCATTACCTAGAGAATAGTAAACGAGTTTACCATTACTGCTCCAGCTGGGAAACTCACCCCCTATTTTAGTAAGCTTTGTGGCAGGGAATGATGCATTACCTGCCTCGGCTACTGAAATTTTAGGAACATCGCCACCTGTTTTGGGTATAGTCACTACATAGATATCATTGTTGATATGAGCAATGGCCTTGTCGCCTTCGGGTGCCATTAAAATAACGTTGGCATTAGACGGTTCACGTTGAGGCTCGGTAGCTGATTCATACAACATGCAATGTTGCTCACCGAGTGCTGAACCATAAGTCATAATACCGGTAATTTTAGCATGCGCTTTCTCATCGCTGCCATCCCAGCGGATGGATACCAAACCTTTCTGACCGCTGTAGAGATAAATGCGATCATCACTTTTTACAAAATGCGGATTGCTTCTACCCTTCGCTTTACCAATCACATTGATGTTGCCTCCATCTCCACTGATCCAGGCGATTGCATTCTGATTAGCAAAAGTTACCGGATCTGGGTCTTCTTTAAAATTGTACGAACTACCTTGCAGGAAAACAATTTTGTTACCCTGGAATGTCCAGGCAGGTTCAGAGTACAGTGCAGGCACCGTTGTCAAGCGTTGTGGCTTGGCCCCTTTCACTTTAAAGTTGATTTTGTAGATATGACCGCCATTTCCTTCCCAGGTTGTCCATGCCAACTGAGCGCCATCGGCACTCCAGGCGGGCTGGGCTTCTGTGTAATTAGCTGCACTCACGCGCTTAGGTGTGCCGTTGGGTAAATCCATTACGTACAACCTGTTCAATGCTGTAAAGGCTACTTGTTTGCCATCGGGTGAAACAACAGGTGTGCGTATTTGAGTCACCACCATATCTTTATCATCCTTAATCGGATAATTAAAATCAACCAAAGGTCCCATTAACAATTCAGTTTCCATCTGGAAAGGAATATTAATAGCAGCACCACCGGCTACAGGAATACGGTAAAACTTACCACCATAAGACGCTACAACTTCTTTACTGTCGGGTGTAAATGACATGGCCGGTAAAACACCCAGCGGAGCAATAGACTCCTGCTCATCGCGCTGCACGGGGTAGGCAAGCCATTTCTCATCGCCTGTCTTAAGGTCGTGAAGAATTAAACCCGTCTGGTCGTTGTAACGTGAACCATATACTAACCACTTACCATCGGGGGAAAGTGTTGGGGAGAAGGCTGAACCATAGCGAGAAGTTTTCACTTCTGTTTCGCCATTGTCTCTATCATAAACTGCTAATTGATATTGAGGTAATTGGGCATTGTAGTTCCAGGCAGCATTACGTTGTGCATACCAAACATAGCGACCGTCAGCACCAAAAGCAGGCTCCACCACTTTAAGGTTATCTGGCTTGCTGATGATCTGCGCTCCAGAACCACCGTCTTTGTGGAACATCCATAATTTCAAATTCCGTGTACCCCGCGACCCAACAATATAGGTTCCATCGGGTGTCCACTCAGCTGATTGATAGTGATCGGTATTTCCTTTTGTAACCTGCAGTGAATCCTTTCCATCTAATGAAAACCACCAGATGTTTTCTCCACCGCTCCGATCAGATACAAACAATAACTTTGTACCATCAGGGCTGAATTTAGGATGTGAATCGAAGGCCATGCCTTTGGTAAATTGTGTAGGCTTGCCACCGCTGATGGGCATCGTAAAAATGTCACCCAGAAAATCGAAGGCAATGGTTTTGCCGTCAGGACTAACGTCAAGCGACATCCAGGTACCCTCGGAAGTTTTAATGGATACCGTTCTGCCCACTTCTAAAGGGAGGTCCTTTTTCTTTTTGGGCTTTTCTTTTTTAGTCGAGTCCGACTTTTCTTTCTTATCGTCTTGTGCCAGTGTTGCAAAGGCAACAAAGAATGCGATAAGTGCCAGGAGGTATTGTTTCTTCATAAGCAATTTAAATGTTAAGTAAGAAAGCCATTTGTTAACAAATTGTCAATTGAATTACACCAAAGGCTTAAATAAATCATCAGCGCAGATTAAAAGCGCATAAGTGATGCGTTACTACCTAAGCATGGGTTATAGTGTTGTTATGCCAGAACAAGGCTAATATTTCCAAAGGTTCATGAAACTCTCCGCAAATAGATTTCTAGGCGGGCTGGACATGCTACTTGTTGATCACTTTTTGTACTCATTGTTAGTTCTGTTTGCAAAGCATGAACTGCAAATCATAAAGATGTATCGTCAGGGATTATTCTTCGACCAGAAATTACTAATAGGATATTTGACCTCGGTACTGATGCACCAAAAATCGCCCTTACTTATTGCTGTACCGTAATAGGTATTGCTATTATTTACTGTGTATTGTATATCCAACTGATTAATTTCATTGATGCCAAAATAGTAATTTGTTGAAATTGAGATTAGCAATGATTTGAATACTTCTAGCTCAAAACCAAGTCCCGCCTGGAAAAGTGAGAAGTACCTGTTAACGTCTGGATTGTTGGTGTAATTATAATTAATTACAGTTGCATCAGCTGTTTGAATGCCATAGCCTAAACCGTATCCAAAAGAAGGATTAATACCCAGTGAATAGCCAACGACAGGAACGACATACAATTTTTCTTTGTAAAGATTCAGGTTCGATCCAATACGCAAGGGAATAATCCATGAATTATCACTACTGCTACTGGCATAGTATGGGATAGTCTTAAAACCAAAACCCTCTGCGTAATATTTTAATATCAGGGCAGTTTCTATGTAATAATATTTACCAATTTCTTGCCTGAAATTGAAGCCACCTTGAGCCCCAATAAGCGGAACCTGCTTTAGGTAAGTGCCACTTTCTTTAATGCTGTAAATGTCATTTGCTACAGAAAACTCTAAACCGAAGTAAGTTTTATACTGCGCTACTGTGGAGTTTACCAGGCAGATTAGAAAAGCAGATGTTATGGCCAACTTTTTCATCTTCTTATGGGGTGTCGTGTACATTGTGCAACGTTCAATGTCATAGTTTATTATCTCCCCACGCCTTAAAGCCCAGATTGATGCAAATACTATAAAAAAATGTCCCTTGCTGTGACAATTCGGCAAATTATGCTACTAACAAGGCAAAGATCATTACTTCAGTGGAATCGCAAAAGCAAAGATTTATAGAAGTCATCAACAGCCAGCAAGGGATTGTTAAGAGTCTTTGCAAGGCCTATTATACCAGGCATGAAGATCAAAAAGATGCTTATCAGGACATCATCCTGCAACTCTGGAAATCCTTTGAAACATTTCGCGGAGTGTCCGCACTTAGTACATGGATTTACAGGGTTAGTCTTAACACCTTACTTACCAAAGTAAGAAACGATAGAAATAAAATAATTACAGAGACATTGTCAGTATCTGAACAGCTTGAACCGCGAGCCATGGCTGATGATGACAATGAACTTCTCAACATTGTGCTTCAGTCATTAAAAGAAATCGACAAGGCCATTATCATTTTGTATTTAGAAGGATACAAAAACAAAGAGATCTCTCAGATGCTGGACTTAACCTCTACTAATGTTAGTACCAGACTGAACAGAGTGAAGACAGAACTAAAAAGCAAATTCAAAAGTCAGCGTTATGAATTTAAATAACCTTAAACCCGCATGGAAGCAGTTCCGGTTTCTGAATTCCATGCAACCTGCAAATCAAAAAGAAATCTTATCTATCATAGAGCGGGAAGAACTACAAACAATACAAAGATTTCCTGGATACATGACGATCACGCTAGTGTTTGTTTTGCTCACTGTTTGTTGTCAGGGAGGATGATTTCCTTTATCGTTTGGGATCTCGATCCCGTAATTTTTAGGGAGATAGAATTTTTAAGGTGGTATGGATGCTGCTGGGCTATTGGAATGATGATGGGCTATCAAGTCATGCTAAAAATCTATAAGCATGAAAGTCTCGAACAACATGACTTAGACACGTTGACTATTTATGTGATACTGGGCGCTATTATAGGTGCCCGCTTAGGGCACATTCTTTTCTATGATCCCGTTTACTACCTGGACAATCCTATTGAGATTCTGCCAATTCGAATTAAGCCCTCATTTGAGTTTACTGGACTGGCGGGACTGGCCAGTCATGGTGGCGTTATAGGTGCCTTGTTTGCTCTATACCTGTATTGCAAAAAACACACAAAAGACTTTTTGTGGACATTAGATCGGTTGACCATTGCAGCTTCATTGCTGGGGGCTTTCATAAGATTGGGTAATTTGATGAATTCCGAAATCATTGGAATACCAACGCAGGTACCCTGGGCATTTGTCTTTACGCGCATCGATTATTTCCCAAGGCATGCGACACAACTTTATGAAGCTATCTTCTACCTTGCGATTTTTTCATTTTTGTTTATGCTCTGGAAAAGAAAGAGAGTTCAACATCACAAAGGTTTTCTATTCGGCTTAGGTTTATCATTAATCTTCACGTTAAGATTCTTTATGGAATTCCTTAAAGAAAATCAGGTGGCTTTTGAAGAAAATTTTCTGCTGAACATGGGGCAAATATTAAGTGTACCTTTAGTTATTACTGGCGTATTAACCATGGTGTGGAGTACCAAAAATCCAAAGCAAGATACCTGACTCAATACACTTTGTTACTCTTATTTTTAGTCATGTGCTGCGCTAACATGTGGAGCTATAAATAAAACAGATTTTAATTCGTTTCATCTCCGGTTCATATTCTGTTTCGTGTGCTTACGAAGCAACATTTAGCTTGCTAAAATTCATCACTCAATTTTCTCAAAAAAAAAGACTAATCAAGCTTAGAATGCGCTACCCTCACTGGTCGTAGGGGCTCCCTACGATCTACTAAAAACATACAAATTAAGGTAAAGTAAAAACAGTAAACACATGCGGGATTTTCGATACGCTAAGACCAGAAGGTGATCAGAATATAGTTAGTATTAGGCAACCATTATGAAAAGACAATGTTGTTAAGGATATTGCAATCAAAATAATGAAAATGGAGGAGAAAAAACTATCAGAATTAACAGATCAGGAATTGTTGCAAGCCGCAAAAAAAATGAAATCAACCGCTATAACTAATGCTGTGCTAATTGGATTTTTGATAGGTATTGTACTTTACAGTGTTATGAAAAATACTTTGGGTTTACTTACTCTCATCCCTTTATTTTTAGCCTATAAATTGATCAATAGTTCAAAATACAATAAGCTGGAGTTAGAAAATATTATGAAGAAGCGGAATCTGAAGTAAAGAGTGGTGTTCATAGCTTTCTCAATTTTGCGTGCAAGTATTCGCGGTGGATTACCAACAAGGGCAAGTCGGGACAGAAACAATAACAAAGAATGGAATCAATTGATAATTTTTACGGATACTTTAACTTAGTTCTTGGGATAATAGTGACATTGATTGGGTTTGGCTTGTACAAACCATTTACAAAGGAAAAAGAAGAAATTTTTTATAAAAAATTTGGCAATTTCTTTAAGTATGGTGGTATTGCACTTATTGTCTGGGGGCTAATAAAGATATTTTGAAAATCCTCCTCGGTTCTCGGACTGACGAACTTGCTTCCATTCTACCTAAAGATAGTTATTGAATTAACCTGTGGTCGGTGTTATCACCGATCACTTAATTTAGTGACAAGTATTGTATGATCTGATTTAACCTGTGGTCGGTGTTATCACCGATCACTTAATTTAGTGACAAGTATTGTATGATCTGATTTTAAAGATGAATGCGTTTCGGTGAAAACACTGACCGCAGGTGAATCTTACTCTTTACTAATCAACCTTTCAATAAGCTCAGCCATAAACTGTCCATGATATGGACCCACCCAATTCATATTTCTCACCTCTGTTCTATTAATTTCATCATAAGCAGCATCTTCAGTGATGTAACCAACATAGGAACCATTAAAACTCGTGATCATCAGAGGATCATTATAGCTTTTTAAGTGATTCAAATAAAGCTCACCTGAAAAATCGCAAGGTGTGCCTACCAAAGTTATACTACCCATTTTTAAATAGGTCAAGCTTCCTTCCAGTGGATTCAGCAAGGCATTAAACAACCAGGGTCTTATGCGCCAATTCTCTGATATCCTCATTTGTGATGCACCAAAAGAAAGCGGCACTTCAGCAAAACTAATGCTGGCTCCGGCATCTGCACGATTATGGTGTGTACTCAGTATTCGTCTGCTTAATGTGGTACTGAAAGTATCCATTAAAGGAAAGCCCACCATGCGTTTCATCTTGTATTCAACGCGATGACTCCCCACCATACCGGCCATGTACATACCGAAATCAATTCCATTTACTTTTAAAATTTCAACCACCCTTCCTGGATAATCAGCTGATAAGGCCATGGATTTTTTATCGATACTTGTGGCGTGCGCGCTAAACGTAAAGAATAACCCTTTCGAACCATCACTCCGTTCAATCAATACGCTACGCACCCTACCATCTTTCTGCCCGCTGCGTCTTAATCGGTTAGCAACCAGATCTTGTGCATAGCTTTCGCCATAAGCCATGGTTGCTCTTATCCTAGAAGTTGCAGCCATTCGTACAGCATCCTGAATTTTGCTGCTTAACGTGTTCAGCCAGGATGAATCATAAGCACCTGAAATCAACTTACCTCCTACCGTATTATCGAATGCACCAACACTGTTGTGCGTATGAGTAGCACTTAAGTATATGAAATCCACCTTATCCTGTAACGCTTCCTTTACTAATTTATTCAGCAAGGGAGGAAAGAGCAAAAGATCAACTGTTATCAGCGCTACTGTTGTTTCGCCATTGTCAATAACAAGCACCCGTGTAAATAAAGAATCATGAACACTCTCAAAATGATTGCGAGGGCGATAGCCAGCGATTGGTAGTGTTTGTTCTGGTGTAATGTTTACAGAAGCCCAGCCAATCAGTAAACTATCCTTGCCACTAAAATGATGAATGGTGGCAGTATCTATAGCAGTAAAAGACTTTTTATAAAAATCCTGTGCTTCTATAGGTGTCCTGTCAATCGGAGCAATGGATATAGCAATAAGTATACAAACAATTAAAAAAAATCCTGTAAGAATTTTAAGCGTGCGCTTTACTCCGGGTGACATGACAATCAGTTTTTAACAATGGTGAACTCTACCCTTCTGTTGAGCTTGCGGCTTTCTTCTGTATCGTTGGCCGCTATGGGTTTAGCGCCTCCATAACCCTTACCTGAAATACGTTTAGCTGAAACGCCATTGGCAACTAAATATTCTTTTACTTTTTGCACCCTTGCCTGCGATAGTTTCTCATTATCTTTTTGCACACCTCTGTTATCAGTGTGCCCCGACAATTCAATTTTTACCTTTGGATTGGCCTTCATAAAAGTTGCGACCACATTCAATTCATCTTTCGACTCAGGCAAAAGATCTGTTGAGCTCTGTTTGAACAAAACACCTTTTAAATTAACAGTGGTACCCACTTCAATAGGCTGCAAAGCAAAATCAAGTTCAAGTTCAGCCTGATCTTCATTTATAACCACATTTTGAAAATAAGAGATGTATCCTCTGGCTTCTACTACAATTCTATAGCTATTGCCATTTACCAAGGGAAGCTGATAACCGCTCAGACTTGCTTCGGTTTTTGCAATGGCTGCACCTGAAACAAAAGAGAGACTTGCATTGATTGTCTGTCCTGTTTTTGCATTTGTAATCGCACCGGATACAATGGTTTCATTAGGTTTGGTAGTAACCGGTTGCGTTACGACTTGATTAATTGTATCAATTATAATGGGTGCGCCTGCATCATAAAAGCGAACATCACCATAACCATCACTATCGAAGGTACTTGTGTATAGGGCATTGCCCCTGCCAATACTTTTATAGAATAAATCACGACCATCAGTATTAATCTCTTTTATGTTGACAGGTTCTGACCAATTTTGCCATGTGTCATCCAATCGTGCAGCAGCGTATACATCAAAGCTACCCATTCCCTTGCGGCCGTTACTCGAGAAATATAAGGTGTCGTTAGTACGGTTTAATGAAGGCGCTAATTCCTGAAAACTGGTATTTATAATTTTACCAAGGTTTTTCGGCTCTGACCAACCATTTAAAGTTCTGCTCACTACATAAAGGTCTTCAACACCATAAGTACCATATGTTTCAGCGGCATAGACAAAATGCTGTGCATCATAAGAAAGCTGGCCCTGAATGTTACGCGACTTGGAATGAAAATAGGGAATATTAATATTCTGTGGTTTAGCCCACTTACCATTTTCAAATGTTGCAACCGCCATACCTTGCGTTGTGGCTGCTTCGCCTGTAGTTGTGAAATGATTGCCTATATAGAGTTCTGCCAAATCCGGAGAAGTACCCAATACTGTGTTATACCCTTTGTCGTTCAACTCACTGCCTGCATGTTGAGGAGCAGACCATTCAGTACCATTAAAATGGGCAATCCAGATATCACCCGGGTCTTTGAGTCCGCCTATATTTTGTGGATGATTACTTCTGGTTACAAATAAATAATTACCATCAGCACTTAACACGGGGTTTTGTTCATCAAAAGTTGAGTTAAAAGCAGCAACCTTGTCGGCAGATAATAACTGGGCATGAACACTGGCCGAAAACAACAGGCCACAGCATAAGAGAAGCTTTACTTTTTTGATATCCATATATTATCGCGAAGATAGAATCTCCAGGGCAGATTTGCATCTTCTCCGGCATAGTCTATACCAATGCGTGCAGAGCTTACAATTTGCGCTGGCTTTACTTTAAAACCATCCTCAATCCAAAGATGCTCATCATCTAGTTGGATTCCATTATGTTTTCGGGAAATTCCCAATGCCTGCGTTAGTTTACCGGGACCAGAGCTAAGTTGATTATCTTTCACTTTTCCTCTGCGCATACGCATATGCTCAATACCCTCCAGTGGTTGCAAGGCCCGTATCAGCACAGCCTCTGCCTTGCCGGATTTATTGGTAACAATGTTAAATAGATTATACATGCCATAACATAAATACACATAAGCCACTCCACCTGTAGCAAACATCACCTCAGTTCTTTCTGTTCTTCGATTATTATAAGCATGGCAACCTTTTTCTTTCCATGAATAAGCCTCGGTTTCTACAATAATCCCTGAGGTGATAAGCCCATTCTCGTTGCTAACTAATTGTTTACCAAGTAATTGCCTTGCAATCAAGACTACATTAGGCCGTTCGTAAAAGGATTGCTTCAACTTCATACGCTTAACACTACACTACACAAAAAATGCCTATTTTTGGCGCGCTTAAAAACACTAAATTAAATCAATACTACCATGAAAAAGTTACTCTTCGCAATACTATTTGTTGCGGTTCTTACAGCGGAAGCACAAGTGCAAACGCCTCAGCCTAGCCCTTCAGCCTCTGTATCTACAGTGGTGGGTCTTACAGATGTAAAGATCGATTATGCGCGCCCTCGCACGAAAGGCCGCAAAATATTTGGTGAAGGTGCTGATGTATTAGTTCCGAATGGTAAAATCTGGAGAACAGGTGCCAACAATGGAACTAAAATCACTTTCTCTGATGAAGTTACAGTAGAAGGCACTAAAGTGGCAAAAGGTGAATACCTTCTGTTCTCATGGCCTGGTGCTACCGAATGGACACTTTCTTTATACAAAGACCTTAGCATTGGTGGTAATACTGATGGCTACAAAGTGGAAAATGAAGTGGCTAAGTTTAAAGTAAAGCCTGCAAAACTTACTGAGAAAGTGGACATGTTCACCATGAACATTACTGACCTTTCGGATGACAGCAAAACAGCTAAAATTGAAATTGCCTGGGAAAATACTTCTGTAAAATTCGGTATCGCTGTTGATTATGATGCTAAAGTGATGAAGTCTATTGAAACGGCTACTAAAGTATCTCCAGGCAACTATGCCAATGCTGCCATCTACTACGCTGAGAATGGCAAGGATTTAAATCAGGCCTTAACATGGATTAACGAAGCCATTAAGGCGAATCCTAAAGCTTTCTGGTATATACACCAAAAGGCAAAAATTCAGGCTAAAGCCGGTGATGTAAAAGGCGCTCGCGAGACTGCCAATGAGTCTATCCGCCTGGCTAAAGAAAATGGTAACGACTTCGGTTACGTTAAGTTGAATGAAGATTTCTTGAAGACAATCAAGTAATTGATCTGCATTCAAATTGAAGAGGCTGTTCTGGAATAATCCGGAACAGCCTTTTTCATATAATTTGAAATTTTAAATTTGAAATTTCAAATTGATTAACCTTCCACTTCTTTCTTTAGAAATGATTGAATAATCAAACTCACCAAAACAACAAGCACACAACCAATAATGTTATAAAGCAGGAAAGCCAGATCGGTAAATAAATAGCAATACAGCACCACTGCTTCAGCCAATAACGCAGCCCAGAATACTGCGGTGCCATGCACACGTTTTACATAGAAGGCACATAAGAAAATTCCCAGGATGGTGCCATAGAAAAGCGAACCCACAATGTTTACAAATTGAATCAAATTTTCTGCGAAGCCTGCCAACATAGCAAACACCATGGCCAGCAAAGCCCACATGAGCGTAAAACTTCGTGATGCTTTTACATAATGCTTATCTGTTGCATTGGCATTAAAGGAACGCTTATAAATATCTACCGTTGTGGTGGAAGCCAGGGCATTTAACTCAGAAGCCATCGATGACATAGCAGCTGAGAACATAACTGCTAATAATAAGCCAATGATACCGTGTGGTAAATAGGAAAGTACAAAATTCAGGAATATATAATCCCTGTCTTGTGTTTTAGCACCGGGCACAGCCTTGGCAATGCTTGCTTTCACTTCATCTCTAATTGTTTTCTCTTGTGCCTGAAACGCTAACACTTCAGCCCTTGCTGATTGCTTTACTGATGTATCGTCATTTTCAATAGCCTGTACTAGACGTTTGGTAGCTATTTCCTTTTGAGCTAATACACTTTTGTATTCTTGCTCGAGTGCCACTAATTCCTGCTGACTTGAGGTTTGTAATGCCGTTTGATACAAGGCTGTATTATGAAAAACAGGAGGCTGATTAAACAAGAAGAAAACATAGACCAGTACCCCTATGAAAAGGATTACAAACTGCATGGGTATTTTAAGCAATCCATTAAAGATTAAGCCCATACGGCTTTCCCTTATCGACTTACCCCCTAAATAACGGGATACCTGCGATTGGTCTGTTCCAAAATAGGATAAGAACAAGAAAGTACTGGCAATTAAACCCGTCCAGATGTTATACCGGTCACTCAGGATCAGATTGACTTTTTGGAACAAACTTAGCTCATCAACAGTAGCCACACCCACTGGTAGATTCTGTTCAATGTCTGATGGCAATACGTTCACGATGTTGAACTTACCCAACTCCCCTGCCAGGCTCAGTGTTTCGCCAAAGGACAAAGATTCGGGTAACATAGAATAGGCCACAAAGCCTGCCAGAAACATACCACTCATGATGATGGTCATTTGCTGACGTTGGGTAATGCTCACTGCCTTGGTACCACCAGATACGGTGTAGATGATAACAAACAGACCGATCAGCGAAGTGGTTACAAAAATGTTCCAACCCAAAATAGTAGAGAGTACAATGGCTGGTGCATATAAAGTAATACCCGCTGATAAACCACGAAGTATTAAAAATAGAATAGCGGCTAATGTTCTTGTTTTTAAATCGAAGCGTGACTCTAAATATTCATAGGCAGTATAAACCTTTAACCGATAATAGATGGGCACCATAGTGACAGAAATAATCACCATCGCCAAAGGCAAGCCAAAATAGAATTGGATAAAACGCATGCCATCTTCAATGGCCTGCCCGGGTGTAGAAAGAAACGTAATGGCACTTGCCTGCGTGGCCATAATGGATACCCCAATCATCCACCATTTCATAGAGTTATCGCCTTTCAGATAACCTTGTATGGTCTGGCTACCTCTTGTTTTATAAACGCCATAGGACACAATGGATATGAGTGTACCGAATAGTACGATCCAGTCTATATAATTCATGCGAAATAACGAGTTAAGAAGAAATAAAATACAACTTGTATCAGCATGAACACCAATACCAAATAATACCAACTACTCCATTTTTTAAATAAGGGTGGCTTTTCAATTTCTTCCATTACCGGATTTCTTTTTTCCTTTCACATTTGATGTTGGCTCTGTTATTTTTGCTTTTCCGCCAGAGACCAGGTTTGCAAAAAGTTTATAAGCCCCTGGTACACCTTCGGGCAATTCTCTGAAGAAAGATAAGCCTGTATAAATGTATTTTCCTTCTCCATGATTGGCCACCAGCAAACTACCTTCTTTTGCTTTCTCTCCTTTATCATTCATCGAAAGCAGTGCTTCAAATTGTCCATCCCATTTATTAGGGAAATACAAACCACGCTCCTGCACCCAACCATCAAAATCTGTTGAATTGATTTTATTTGGATAATTCAAAATGGGATGCGTTGGCTTTAAAATAGTTACGGCTGCATCTTCCTCTGTTACCCTGTCGCGCGACAGCGTAAGTGGATAGGGAGAGAAGACATCTGTTTCATAGTCGAAATTGGTATTGTACTGCACCACAAGCGTGCCGCCATTTTTTACATAATCGAGTAAGGCCGGCATGGCAAATTGCAAGCGGTTATTCGTATTTACTGCGCGAATACCCAACACCACCGCATCTAAACGTTTAAGGTTCTCAGATGTGATTTCCTCGTTTTTCATTTCCCATACTTCATAACCCATGTTGCGCAAGGCTGAGGGAACATCATCACCGGCACCTTTTATATAACCAATGCTATTTCCTTCCTTCTTCAAATCAATGCGCACCAAAGCCGCAGTTGATTTCTGCAAAATGGTTTGGGTGGGAATGTGATCGTAAGCAATGATCTTTAATTCTCTATTATACTCCTTATCATTGATTGCAGCGTAAGCCTCAAGTACAAATTTACCTTCTCCGGCTCCAGGATATACAGTAAAGCTTTTTACCTGCTCTTCCCCCAATTTATTTAATTCAAAGTTTGCGCTTGCTGGTTCGGAACGCCAACCGTTGGGTAAGCGCAGATTTAAATTACCCTGCACTTTCTCCTTCGCTGAAGATTTAACAACTACCTGCACTTGACGTGGTGCATCGGTAGCAAAAATGATTACGGACTCTGCCAGGTTTACAAAAACAGGAGGTACCACTTCCACAGCCCTGTTTAACTCACCTTTTACAGGATCAACATTTTTATAAATCAGGGGCACTGTTAAAGACAACACCTGACCTGCAATTTCAACATCTATTGTAAACTGAATGGCTGGATCACTTTCTGGTTTACCTACTAATTTCTCATCTGGAATAGTGAAGGTACCAATGGCGTGTTCTTCCTGTAACCAATAAGGTGATGAATAAGGTAATGTACTATCCACAGCGCGTTTCACTTTAAGATTCAGCGTTTTGCCTGTCAACAGATTTGCATTCAGTGTGGTATCGTAATTTAAGGTTGGCGCTATTATTTTTTTAACAGCAATCGACAAGGACGATCTGTTTAACAATTCGATATTGACAGGTACTATGTTTCCGGGTGTTGCCCAATAATGATCTGCTGTTGCTTCCAGGTAAAGCCCCAGACAGCTTTGCAGTAAGAGATTCACTTCTTCCAACTTTCGGTCGCTCCATACACTTTTTTCCAGTGCTAAAATTTGTTGTCGGATTTGAATTAAGGCGGGTACTGAGGCTTCAGGCTTTTCTTCGTTATAGTCAAGAATCGCTTTATCTACTAAAGTTTTAACTTTTTCACCACCCTTCAACCTTGTCCAGGTAGTATTTACATTCTCAAATATATCTTGTTTGGCTTCTTCACCTTTTACAAACTCAAGAAACTCCAGCTGATCGCCCCTTGTACCACGTGAGCCAAAGCCCTGACTCTTATGCTGGCTTCTGCTGATAGCAGCCAATTCAGAATAGGATGTGCCAAGTAAGGCACTGTAGCCGCCCACATTCAAGGTCAGCACTCCTGGTGTATTTTCATTAATGCTCTGGTTCCACCAACGACCAGTGTTGGTGTATAAACGTTTTACTTGCCATGTAGAATACTCAGCAAGCTGCTTGGTAAATCGATCTTTAGCTGCTGCTGCATCAAAAGCTTCTTGTGCTAACACTGCTGAGGCTGTGTGGTGCCCATGACCAGCTCTTTCATCAGGAGGAAAGCGTGTAATAATTACGTCAGGTTGAAATTGTCTGTAGATGCGCACTACATCTTCCAGTATCTGGTCTTTACCCCAAATGGCAAAGGTTTCATCTGCTGATTTGGAAAAGCCGAAGTCATTGGCTCTGGTAAAAAACTGCTGCCCACCGTCTAAACGCCTGGCTGCCAATAATTCCTGGGTGCGAATCAGACCCAATTCATCCCTGATTTCAGGACCTATTAAATTTTGTCCTCCATCACCCCGTGTCATCGACAGATAAGCAGTTGCAGCCAGTCTTTCATTTGCAAAATAGGTTATGGCGCGTGTGTTCTCATCATCAGGGTGTGCTGCAACATATAAGACTGATCCCAGAAAACTAAGTTTTTTTAGTCCCAGTTTAATTTCAGCTGCATTCGGCTGAGGTTTTTGCTGGGCCAGGCCTAAAAAGGGTATTAACAAGAGTAGAATAAATCGCATGCAATTTCAGTTTGGCGAATTAACGTAGAATTCAGGAAATAGATATTATGGCTTTGACAAACAAGCACTTATTCAGTATAAACGGAAGGGCAGATCAGATTCTCCCCCGTTTTTCACCATTAACAAAAAAATCACCCGACTCTTCAAATCGAATATCAATTCTGGAAACAGGTTTTTTGTCTTTACTTAGTAATATTATCTGGTATTCTCTTGGGGAAATCCCGTCTTTTATATCATCAGTGTAACCTAGATCAAGCTCTATCACCTCCCCTTCAATAATTTTTTTATTTCTTAATGTCCCGTCCTTGGTCAGTACCTGCAAGCGAAATTCTTCAGGCTGAAGTTTGATCAAATTCAAATTAATTTTAAGGTACGGCAAGGGTGTTGTCGACATACGCTTTTCACGCTCTACTACCGTTTCGGTAAAACTTACAACTTTATTTGGTTCTCCACTTCTGGTTTTAAAGCTTAGGTTCAGTTTACAGGTATACTCATCTGCAGCTTTTAGAGGGGCGCTTTCCTGAAAAGATAAATACACGCCTGCAATAATGAACAAAAGTGATTTAAAGAAAAGCATCATAACTGATAACATTTAAGTGAAAAACACCGAGTAAAATCCTACTTTGTAAAAAGTTCTGTCGTACAAAAACAAGTTCGACTATGTAAGATTTTGATCCAAATAGATAGACGGAATCTCTACGATTTTTTCCACCTTTGAATATACATCTAAATCATGCTGTTCCGATTCTTTTCTGGTTTTGTTTTATTTTGTATCACCCATACAGGAGTATCTGCCCAGGAAAAACAGGATCTGACCTGGTATCTTGGTTTTTTGGACTACAGCATGAAGGACCCTGCGCTGCTCCTTGAAGAAAGTAACAAGCGTTTACAGACTGCCTTAGATATACAGGATTTATCCGGACAGGCCAGGGAGTTTAAAGAACAAGGTTTATTGGCCTTAACACGTACACACAATTATGCGCAGGCGTACGATTATTTTACCAAGGCACTTGACATAGAAGACTCGCTTTCGCTTAATTATGAAAGAACCATCACTTATCTGGCCATTGCACAATTATACCAGCAAGTTAAAGAACCCACCAAGAGCCTTCAGACTTTAAACAGAGGCATTGCCTTTCAGGAGAAAACAGAGGATCTGAATCTACGTGTTTATTATTACACCCAATTGGGTAAACAATACCTGGCCAATAATAATACTGCATTAGCCATAGAGCAGTATGAAGTTGTACTTGAGTTACTTGCTGATATCAACAAACCAAGTCTGAGGGGTGAAGCTTATTATAACATAGCCAATGCTATCTCCATTGATGGCGATTTCGAGAAAGCACTGAAGTACTATAAAATGGCTTTAGAAGAATATCGTTCGGTAAAAGAGAAAAACCGCGAAGCCATTGCCCTTAACGATATTGGCAAACTGTATAAAGCCAATAAAAATTATGAGCGTGCGCTTGCCAACTATACAGCTGCCCTTGAAATAAGGCAAAGCCTTAAAGACAAACCTGGCATTGCGCAAACCTACAACGATGTGGCTATCCTTTATTTTGAACAACAAAATGTACAGAAGGCCATTCCGAATCTAGAACTGGCATTGGCAGAAGCCAAAGAGATTAATGCCACGGGTGAAACACGCAGAAGTTATGAATACTTATACCTGTGCTATAAAAGCTTAAACGATTTTCAAAGGGCGCTCCATTATCAGGAACAATTTACCAGCTACAATGAAATGCTGCAGCAGGAAAATGATCAATCGAGTATTTTGTCGAAGGAAGCTGCCCGTGAAATTGCCATACAGGAATCGAAAGTGGAGAAGCTTGAAATAGAAAGGCTGCAACGAGAGAAAGAATTGCAAACCCAAAAGGAATTCAGGAGGATGCTCATGATCGGCATGGCGCTGGTTGCTATAATCGCCTCACTGATTTTTATACTTTACATTTCGAAAAGAAGAGCCAATAGCTTACTTGCTGCTTCCAATGAACGAATCCAACAGCAAAACCTGCAGTTACAGGATTTGAACGCCACCAAGGATAAATTTTTTTCAATCATCAGTCACGATTTAAAAGGTCCGCTCAATTCATTAACTTCTTTTTCTGGCTTACTGATTAACCATACCGACAAGCTGAGTAAGGAAGATATACAGATGCTGGCAACCGACCTGGATAAGTCTGTAAAAAACCTTTTTGCTTTATTGGAGAATCTCTTAGAGTGGTCGCGCTCTCAAACCGGCAATATTGAGTTTACACCAGAAGCCCTTGACCTGACAGCAATCCTAAATGAAAATAAAGCCTTACTTGAAGCACAGGCGGGTGCAAAAAACATTAGCCTGGAACAGCGTTATCAACAACCCATGCCTATAAAAGCGCATAGACATTCCGTTACTACTGTTGTTCGCAATTTACTTTCCAATGCAATTAAGTTTACTCCGGAGGGTGGCGCCATTACCATGAACATGGAAAGTGAAAAAGGATTCGTAAAAGTCAGCATCAGTGATACAGGCGTGGGTATGAGTCCGGAGGTAATGGATAAACTATTCAGAATCGACAGTAAACACAGTACCAAAGGCACCGCCAACGAAAAAGGTACCGGATTGGGCTTAATTCTCTGTAAGGATTTTATCGAGAAAAATGGTGGAAAAATTGGTGTGAGCAGTGAACTCAATAAAGGTTCTGTGTTCTACTTCACTTTGCCTTTGTAACCTGATTTCTTAAGAAAACAATTTCTTAAAGAAACCCTTATCTGCATCTTTTTTATGCAGAGAGTCAAGGGCTGTTTTTAATCGTACCAGTGAGGCAGAGTTTTTTATAATATATTGTTCTGCACCCAGCTTCATTACGTCTGCCTTTACAGTTTCATCATCCAGCGAAGTGTAATAGATAACGGGAATGCTCTTGTAACTTTGTCTTAGCTGCTTAAGAAAATCAAGGCCAGTCCTCCCCTCCTTATCACCGAAGAAATGGTCTAACACCACCGCAAAAGGTTTCTCCTTAAGTTGCGGCAACATATCCTGAGGATGCTCAAATGTCTGCACTGCGTAATCACCTAAAATCTCTTCAAAATGAACTTGCAGCATCTTTTGTTGCACCAGGTTATCTTCAACAATAAAAACCAGTTTTTTCATAGATCAACAATTATGTGTAGACGTAAGACAACCAGGTGTAATGGTTGTACGATATACAAATATAATTAAGCGAACGACTTATCTTTTAAAATTTGGTAAGGATAGTTTATACTTTATCGAGACGATTCGGAATACAAAAATCACTGCACTGGAAACAATAAGGTTGATATCTCTGTCGAGGTTAAGCTTAACCAGTACTAAATAAACCACCGCACCGAGCAGGCAGGCAGTGGCATAAATTTCTTTCTTAAAGAGCACAGGGGTTTCGTTGGTTAACACATCGCGGATAACACCGCCCATAACAGCACTAAACATACCCATAATGGCTGCTATTTCGGGTTGTACCCCCAAACTGAGGGCTTTTTCAACCCCTAAAATGGTAAAGAATGAAATACCAATGGTATCAAATAATACAAAAGTGCGCCTTAGTTGTATCAGGTATCTAAAAAAGACATAGGCTATAATTACACCGAGCAGAATGGCGTAAAGAAAATTAATGTCACCAATCCATACTAAGGGGTAACTACCCAGCATGATATCCCTTAGTGTGCCCCCGCCAATAGCTGTAACAAAGCCCATAAAACCTGCACCGAATAAGTCGTCATGCTGATCGCGTACTGCCAGAGCACCTGAAATGGCAAAGAAAAAGGTGCCAAGCAATTCTAATACATATTGCAACGTGGTCATGTTGCTAAAGTACAGAGAATATTGCTCAGGCACCTACCAGACAAGGTCAGATTATTTTATGGAAGCATAGATAAGCCATGCTTGAATTTGAACAAAAAGTATTTCTCGATAAGTAATTTACCCCAGTCATTAAAAATGTTTGGAATCATTACCGCAAAATTTCTTGGGCGGAATAAGCGATCACCAAATATGATTACTTCCTTATGGCCTGCATCCATTACACACACTGCCGGTATTCTACCCCAGTCTCTCTTTTTAAACTCATGCTTGCCCTCTACTGCAGCAACGATATTCTGAGAAGCAATCTTGGCAGATACTTCCGTAGGGAAACCAGTCTTAGGCACACCAAACGGTACTATACATTTAAAGGGTGCTTTTACTTCAACAGCAAGACCAACCGCATAAACATTTTTGTAGGTCACATGCTGATAACCTTCATTACAAACTACAAAACCTTTTTCATCCACTAATTCCGGAGACTGCTTCATGGCTTCCGTTCCCACAAAAGGTGGCATGATCATGGCCATTTTATATGGAAGAACCTGGCCATCTTTGAGGTAAATATTATCTTTCTCGATTTTATCAACAGAAGCATTGGTAATCCAGTTGATGTTATACATTTTCATGAAAGCCTCGAGCATGGTTTGACCACCCGTAATACCACCAATGCCAAAGTGCCCCAGGTATGGTTCTGGTGTAAACCAGGTAAGACTAATTTTATTACGAACGCCTCTTCTTCTCAATTCCTTATCCATGTTAAAGAGATATTCATAAGCTGCTCCCATGCAACTGGCACCCTGGGTTGCACCCACCACTACAGGACCAGGAGCTTTAACTAGTTCCTCAAAACGTTGCAGCGCCTTCTCACCATATTTTGGCAGCACAATGTTTTCGATCATGCCTTTCTCGGGATGCAGGTTTTCTACGATATTAAAATCCATTTGTATACCGGTTGACACAACAAGGTAGTCGTAGGTGAGTTTGCCATGCTGTTCCGTTTGCACTTCGTTCAACTTAGGGTCAACACGCACTGCTTTGTCTTGAATGAAGTCGATTTCTTTTTTGGCAAAGATGGGGCTGATCGGAAACTTGATATCAGTCATTTTTCTCCTGCCGAAAGGCACCCAGATCATTGATGGGATGTAAGTGAAATCTGTAGTGGGTGAAATCACTGTAACAGTGGCCTTGTCTTTCAATTTGCGCTTGAGCTCCATGGCAGCTGTAGCACCGCCAAAGTTGCTTCCTAAAATAATAATTTGCCTGGTTTTCATAATCATTCGCTTTTGTTGATACTAAATTCGGCACATTAGGCTGCATCTATTGTAACCACAGTCACACAAAACCACTGATCATTATCAGTCGCAAAAGTGATTCAACTCAGTACATCCAGACCTTACAAATGTCAGTTGATATACTAAGTAATCTCATAATTGTATAATACCTATTCAGATACTTTCGCTACATGACACACACAGAAATACACCCCTATCTGGAACCCAAAAAATACAAACATGCTGATCTGATGGAACTCAGACCTTTGCTGTTAGGTTTAGGTTTAACAACGTCCTTACTATTGGTTATTGTTGCTTTTCAAATTAAAAGCAAAAGCAGCATCGAAGTAATTGAGTTGGCTGGCTCCAATATGGCTATAGAAGAAATTCTGGAGATTCCGCCCACCACAATACCACCGCCACCTCCTACACTGCAACTTCCCCAAATCACAGAAGTTCCCAATGAATCAGAAATTATAGAGAAAGTTGTCGTGAATTTTGATGTTGAAATCAGCACGGACACCAAGTTAGAGGAGCTTGTGCTCGCTGAACCAAGTGTTGTTGTTGATGATCTTGAAAAAGCAGATGAAATCTTTATTGTGGTGGAAGAAAGCGCTGTTCCTAAAGGTGGCATGCCTGCCTTTTATAAAATGGCTTCTGAAAATTTGCGTTATCCACCGCAGGCCAGAAGAATGAATGTAGAAGGGAAAGTATTTGTTGAGTTTGTAGTTGATAAAGAAGGAAAGATCGGGAGCATTACTATAGTGAAAGGCATTGGCTCCGGCTGCGATGAAGAAGCTATACGCATCTTAAAATTGTCTTCGGATTGGCAACCTGCCAAGCAACGCGGTAAGCCCGTAAAGCAGAGAATTGTGCTTCCGATATTTTTCAAATTGGCACAATACTGACAGATTCAAAGCTTAAATTATTTTCCGGTAACAATCAATTCATTCACCTCAAAATTGCATTTTGCAGTGTATTAGAAAGTGAACCGATGAAGTGGCTCTGTAGACTTTATTTGAAGATGATTGGCTGGAAGACGGCCAGTGTACTTGATCCCTCAATTAAACAATGTGTTTTGGTGGCAGCACCACACACCAGCAACTGGGACTATCCAATTTCACTTGCAACACTTTATGCCAATGGCGTTAAGGTTCGATTCCTTGGAAAAAAAGCACTCTTTAATTTCCCATTGGGCATATTGATGCGCGCTACCGGAGGCATACCGGTTGACAGATCGAAGCATAATAATCTGGTTGACAACATGATTGCCATGTTTAAGGAACATGAAGAACTTATACTTATGATTCCTGTTGAGGGCACTCGCAGCTATGTGAAGGAATGGAAATCTGGTTTTTACCATACAGCCATGGGGGCAAAGGTACCTATCGTGATGGGTTATCTTGACTATGGAAAAAAGACTGCGGGTTTTGGCGATCTCTTCTACCCTACGGGCGATTATGAAAAAGATCTGGTTAAGATTCAAAACTTCTACAGGCAGTTTACAGCAAAACATCCTGAGAAATCAAGTTTAAACACGTAGGAATTGATAAATTAATCATCCAAATAAAAATTATACTATGTCTAAAAGATTAGTCAAAGGAAAAAAAATGATCATGGGTGTTTGCAGTGGTCTGGCAGATTACTTTCAGCTTGATCCGACATTAGTTCGTCTTGCCTTTCTGATTGCCTTATTATTTTTTGGAACCGGTTTGCTACTCTATGTAATCCTGGCTGTCGTAATGCCTTCAGAATAATAATAATAATGGAGCAAACATTGTTTGAACAGATTGGAGAAGAAAATATTGACTTGCTGGTAAGCCGGTTTTATGATCTGGTTTTTGAGGATAAGACGATAGCGCCTTTATTCAAAACAGACAAGGCACTGATCAAAGAAAAGCAAAGGCTATTTCTAACACAATTTTTTGGTGGGCCAGCGTTATATTCAGCAGTCTACGGTCATCCGAAAATGCGTGCAAGGCACATGCTCCATCCCATTGGTATGAAGGAAGCTGAAGCCTGGTTGTCGTGCATGTCGCAAGCCATTATTACCTTGCCCATCGATGAAAGCGTGAAGCAGGATATGATGAAAAGATTAGTACCTACTGCCATGTTTATGGTGAATAAGGAGTAGTAGAAAGAATTCCAAATTCCAAATTCCAAATTCCAAATTTGAAATTTAGAAGGTAGACGTAATAAATAGTAAACCATTACCATGAAAAATATAAGCATCGGCCTTATTCTACTCATCCTTGGTATTTGTTATGTGTTAGTCTTGTACAACCTGGCTTACGATTTCAATCAGCTGCTGAAACAAGGCGACATCAGCTGGTCTTACATCTTTACCTACAGAAAAGAAGATATGTTAATTTTATTGCTAATTCTGTTATCAGCAACAGGTCTTATTGTGAAAGAAAGTAAAGGGTGGGTTTTAACAGCACAATTTTTCTATTCCTTGATGGGCGCCATTATTACGGTCATCATTGAACTTGATCAATTATTACCTGCTATAAACTCCTTAACCTACCTTTTGGCTGTTATCGCACTAATTCTCCCGATTGCTCTTATGAATAGCAAGCCGCTTAAGCAGTTTTATAAGCTGGATGCCGCTGTAAATATGTGGGCAAATAATGCGATTGCCATTAGCATTGCTGTTTTGGTAGGTTTGTTTATGTGGAATTAAAATAAGCGAAACTGTAAGCCCTCTGGCACTACAATGGAAGGTTTTGTATTAACGGCCATACTTCCATCAATCAAAAATAATGGTGTCTCCTGATCTCTGGGAGCAATCACTACCTGACTTTGGTGTTCGAAACTTTGAAAGGCTGCTAATGCGCGCTCCGGAGAGTTGTTGTTACGTGATAAATGTGAAAGAAATACATGGCTTAGAAAATCAGGTCGGTGCTGCATCAGCAAAGTAGCTGCTTCATGATTGGACAGATGCCCGTATCCGTTTCTGATTCTATTTTTTAACGCTAAGGGATAGCCACCTTTTTCCAACATTTCTGTGTCGTAATTAGATTCAAGAAATACAGCATGGCATTGTTTAAAATATGTGATAACATGGTCGCACACACGTCCGATATCAGTCATTATGCCAACATGGATTCCTTTATGTTGCACGACAAAACTGTGCGGATCTGCGGCATCATGATACTTAGGGAATGGCAACACCACCAGGTCACCAATATTAATGGATTGATTAGGAACGAAAGTATGAACACTTACTTTTGTTAAAGAGAGGTTGGCCGCACGATAGGTTGCCGGTGTTATGTAAACCGGTATTTCAAATTTTGCGGCAAAGGCAGGTACACCGTGTATATGGTCGCCATGCTCGTGAGAAACAAAAATAGCCTTAATCTGTTTTGGATTCAGATTTAATCGTTTCATTCGTTTTTCAACTTCCCTGCAGGAAATCCCCACATCAATCAATACAGCTTCATTCGCATTTCCTACATAATAGCAATTGCCATTACTTCCAGAATTTAATGATGCAGTATATAAGGCCATGAGCAGTAAATGTAAACATGTTGCAAAAGAAATCACAGAGTCTGCTCAGCTTCTTTTCAATACAATTATATTTACAGGCAAATGACAAACGAAGACCTTATAAAACTAGCTGAAAACTGGATGGCTGCTTTCAATAGTAAAAATCTGGATGCACTCCTGGCTTTGTACCATGAGGATGCGCAGCATTATAGTCCTAAACTAAAGGTACGGCAACCTGAAACAAAAGGGCTTATTCAACACAAAAAGAATCTTCGTATCTGGTGGCAGGATGCCTTCGACCGTTTACCAAGCCTGCAATATGAATTGATCAGACTTACACCATTTGAAGAGCGTGTTTTTATGGAATATGTAAGACGTGTTGATCATGAGGAAGAACTTTATGTTGGAGAAATGCTGGAGGTTAAACAAGGTCTTATTCACTTTTCATCTGTCTTTCATCGTTAAGTAAACATGTCTTTCGATCCTACCCTATTATTGGAACTTGTTCGCATGCGTATGCCTTTTGGCAAATACAAGGGTGTCATCTTATGCAACTTACCGGTGTCATACCTTGAATGGTTCAATCGAAAGGGTTTTCCAAACGGCAAATTAGGGATGCTCCTGCAAACCATGTTCGAGATCAAACTAAATGGCCTTGATTACTTGTTAGAACCCTTGAAAGGAAAAGTTTAATTCACTGATTTTCAATAACAAGTGTTAGGGCAAACCCCTGAGTTTTCATTGCTGTACCTATAAGGTTTGATTTGTTTAACTTTTGCGTACAATTACTCAATTATTTGCTAAATAATTTGGGTAGCGTAAAATTTTTAGTTGTTTTGACTACATTACAACGCTTTGTAATGCTTTAATCATGCCCCCTACAAAACCTAGCTCTAAGGATTTTATATTCTTGGGGCTCTTTCTGTTCATTGCCCCACTCTCCTATGCGCAGGTAAATTATACCTTGCATGATGGCGCAGGAAGTCATCGCCTGGATGCGCATGTACAAATCTATATTGATGCAACAGAAAGATTAAATCATCAGGATATTCTGAAGAATGATGTACAACAAAAATTTATACATAGCGGTGGTGATTTAAAATTTGGTTATAGCAAAGCTAACATTTGGCTGAAGTTTGCTGTAAAAAAATCTGCTTCTAATGCAGCATGGCTTCTTGAATTACCGGCTCCCTTTCTTGAGTTCGTTGATTTCTATCAGCTAAAGTCGGACGGCACCTGGGTGCATCATGAGTCGGGTTATTACAGGGCTCAAAGTAAAAGAATCATTTCGCATACTAATCACCTTGAGCCCTTGATTTTTGGGAATGACGATGTTAGTCATGTTTATATAAAAGTTGCCGGAAGAAGTCCGAAAACTTTTCCGGTCTATATTCTTGAAAAAGAACATTTCTATCAAAAAACAAGATTCGAAGATATTGGCTATGGCATATTCTTCGGCATTCTGATCGTCATGTTCTTCTATAACCTTGTTATTTATATTACACTAAAGCAGACAAACTATCTGCTTTATATCTGCACCATTGTTTGCACATTTTTCATATTTGCATCAGCCACCGGATATGCCGGAAAATATTTTTGGCCTGAGAATCCGGAATGGAATTTCTATGCAGGACGCATGTCGCTTCCTGTACTTACCATCTTCCTCGCCATTTTTACCATTCGCTTTCTGGAGGTAAAACAATATTCTAAAACAATGTATTATGTGCTGTATGCACTCCCTTTTCTGGGGCTTGTTGCAGGGGTGCTTACTGCGAGTGGTATCATGTCATCAGCCAGCAATAACCTGATTTCGCTCTCTACATTAATCTACTTATCAACAGGTATTGTTTGCCGTATTAAAGGCAATAGAACTGCTAATTTTTTTATTGCGGCCTGGGGGTTTTATTTGATCGGAGGATTGTTACTTACCCTCCGCAATTCAGGCGTGCTGGTATTTAATTTCTGGACTACTCATTTTGTTGAAATCGGGGCTGTGCTGGAGACAACCATTATTGCCATAGCCCTCGGAGATCGATACAGAAGATACAAAGAAGAAAAGGAAGAAATTCAACTCCAAGCCTTGCAGGTTCAACAAGAAGCCAATGAACAACTTGAATTGAAAGTAAAGGAAAGAACGGAGGAGCTACAGCAAACACTCGACACCATTAAACTTCAGAAAGAAATAATTGAAGATAAAAATGCTGAACTGGATGCTTTCTTTTACCGGATCTCTCACGATTTAAAAGGTCCTATTGCTTCCCTCCTGGGCTTAAATGCCCTGGCCAAAATGGATATTAAAGATGAACTTGCCCTTGACTATGTTACAAAACAACATAGTCAGGTAGAAAGACTTCACCAAATTATTAATGGCCTTATCAACCTTACCAGACTCAATAATGCGGCCTTGCAACGGGAGGCTATTGATTTTGAAAGGCTGATTGATGATTGCATTGATGCCTCGCGCAGTTTACATAGTTTCGAGAAAATTACTTTCAAAAGAGAAATCGAAATCAATACTACTTATCATACGGAGTGGACACTGTTAAATGCTATTGTACAGAATTTAATAGAGAATGCTGTAAAGTATTGCAGTACCGAAAGTCCTTACGTGCATATTTATGTTAAAACTGATCAGAACGGACTTGAAATTAAAGTAAAAGATAATGGTGCCGGTATTCCGGAAGAGTATCAGAATAGAATTTTTGAAATGTTCTACAGAGCCAGTCAGCATGCACAAGGCAGCGGACTCGGACTATACATTTTAAAACGTTCAGTTGATAGGCTACAAGGATCTATTGAAGTGGACAGTAAAGTTGGCGAGGGTTCTTGTTTTACCGTAAAACTTCCCAGTTTATAATCAGTCGTATGCTTTGACTATTCACTAAGCACATAATTCCAGCATATGCATCAGCTAGTAGCCAGCAGCTCGAAGCTAGTAACTACTTAGCCTGTGTATACCCATTAATCAGATCCCCAATGATCGCTTTCATGGGTCGTATTTCCTTCACATATTCGATGGAAGGTCCCGCACACCAAAGTGTTTTATACGTGGCACCAAAAGCAGCTTTTTCAATGGCCTTCATGCCTTTTAGCGCGATAAACAATTTAATGTATTTTTTTAATCGTTTGTTTTTATTCATCAAGCGTTCTAACCAATTCGCTTCTGTACCCAATTCTTGCACGTAGGGTGTGTTGATTACAGTAAGCGCAGAACCTGATAGTTTCGTTGTTCTCACGATGTCTTTAGCACCATAGTCAATCATGGCCTGTTTATAATCTGGTGTTACCGGTGCTTCTTCGCTGGCAATAAAAATAGTACCTACCGATACGCCTGCCGCCCCCCAACGCATTACTTCATTCAGATGCTCTGCCTTAGCAATGCCACCGGCTGAAATAATAGGGATATTTAAATTTGCCTTTAACAGCGTTACCAATTCCTGTGGTTTGATATTACCAGCATGTCCTCCCGCCTCGCTGTTCACAGCAATCACGGCATCAGCACCCAGTTCTTCAACTTTTTTTGCATAGGCGAGATCTACTACATCACAGAACACTTTAATGCCTACAGGTTTGCACTGAGCAATTACTTCTTTGGGATTACCCAGAGAAGTAATGATAAAGGCTACTCTCTTCTCTACTAAAATAGCTAGCTGCCCCTTGTACTTTGGGTTGGATTGATTGACAATTAAATTAACACCAAAAGGTTTATTGGTATATGCTTTAATTTCATCGATTGCTTTTCGCAATTCATCATCTGTCCTGTAATTTAAAGCAGGAAATGCCGCAGTAATACCATTGTCTAATGCTGCCTTAATCATAGCTGTATTAGATATCAGGAACATCGGTGCTACGATAATCGGGTAATCAATTCCGAGCATTTTATCAATTGTCATCACTTTCGGTTTCGTTTTCAGATTCAATAATTTTAATCAGGTTGGCGCGTGCTGTGCTGTCGCGCTTCTCTTGCTGCCGCTGCATACGCAGTTTTCTATTGTACAGTTGTTCGAGAAAACTTTCATCTGCTTTGGCTGTAGTATCGGCTTGTACCAATGAATCTCTTTTCATTGCCATTACCTCAATTCGTCTGATCAGCGTTGAATCAAGTTCATATAAATCACAATCCAGCAGCTTCTTCCAGTCTTCTTCCAGATCAGGAAACTTGGCCTGGGCTATCGTTTCAAATTGCTTGTCGTTCACTAATTGATTTAAAAAGTAGCCTGTTATCGGTAAGGCTGTGCTCGCCCCCTGCCCTAACTCTGTATTTCTAAACCTGATGCGTGGATCATCTGCACCTACCCACGAACCTACAACGAGATGAGGTGAAACGGCCATGAACCAACCATCTGCATTCGATTGAGTTGTGCCGGTTTTTCCACCCACTTCCATATTGTAAACGCCATAACGCCAACGAAGACGCGAAGCAGTACCCTCTGTAACCACGGTGCGTAACATAGCGTTAGTAATCGCACTGGCCTTAGCCGACAATACTTTTTTTCTTGGCTCTTCAGGCATCATGGCGGTAAATACAAGCCCATCCTGATCAACTATAGAAGAAATCAATATTGGCATTACGCGTTCACCACCATTGGCAAAGGTTGTGTAGGCTGTGGTCATTTCCATTAATGAAACAGAGGCTGAGCCAAGAGATATAGAGGGTACATCTGGCAACTCGCTTACGATGCCCATATCTTTGGCAAGACGAATGGTATTGTCAACACCTGCTTTTAAGATGGCTTTCACTGCAACCGTATTAACGGAGTACGCCATCGCACCCCGCATGGTATATTTCACCTCATAATCGACTTGTGAGTTTCTTGGTGACCACTCTTCTCCCTCTTTATCAATGTAGGTTTCTCGGTTAGCCAGCACCAGTTCACAAGGCTCAATGCCCTGCTCAACTGCTGTAGCATACACAATGGGTTTAAAGATAGAACCCACTTGTCGCTTGGTAGATTCGCGTACGTGATCGTATTGAAAAAATTCATGGTCAATGCCACCTACCCAAGCCATTACATAACCATTCCGTGGATCGATAGCCAACAAACCTGCATTGAGGAATTGTAAGTGATGCTTTACTGAATCGATGGGACTCATTAACACTTCCTTATCCCCGCGCCATGAGAATAAGCGTGTAGGAATCTTCTTATTTAATTCCTTTATGATTTCTTCTTCACTCAGGCCTTCTTCTTTTAAGCGCTGATACCTTGTTGTTCTCTTGATGGCATCTTCAGCAATAGCGGGATTACTTTTAAAAATACCATCTTGCCCCCAGTGTGCTAAAAATTGTTTCTGCACTTCTGTCATTTGCTGTACCATGGCCTTCTCGGCATAACGCTGTAACCTTGAATCCAGTGTCGTATATATTTTCAGTCCATCAGTATAGATATTGTACACTTCTCCATCTTCATTCGGATGATCATTAAACCATTGCTGCAATTCGGTACGCAAATATTCTTTAAAGTAAGGCGCGAGTGGTGTTTGATTGAGTGTCTTGGAATATTTGAGTGATAAAGGTAAGCGCTTAATAGAATCGGCACGCAGCGAATCAATAAACTGGTATTTTTGCATTTGACTTATCACCACATTTCTTCTTGCCAAAGCTCTCTCTGGAAATAAACGTGGATTGTAGGAGTGTGTAGCCTTTAACATACCAATCAACAAAGCTGCCTGATGTGGTCTTAGGCTGGAAGCACTCACTGAAAAAAAACGCTTGGATGCTGTTTCGATACCAAAAGTCTGGTCTGCAAAAGAAACCGTATTAAGGTACATAGTGATGATTTCCTCTTTTGAATAAATATTCTCAAGGCGAATGGCCGTAATCATTTCACGCATTTTATTCAGCAGCATAGAGGCTATCCAATATCGCTTGCGCGGATACAGGTTCTTAGCAAGCTGCTGTGTAATGGTACTACCCCCTCCTGAAGATTCATCGCCCATAATGATCGAGCGAATTAACACACGGCCCATACTGGCGTAGTCAATACCACCGTGTTGTTTAAAACGAATGTCTTCCGTGGCAATCAAGGCATCCAATACAACGGGAGCAATAGCATCATAGCCAACTTCGGTTCTATCCTGAATGTAAAACCTGCCAATTAAAACACTGTCGGAAGTATATATTTCTGATGGGAGTTGGTTACGGATGTTGCGCAAGGCACGCTTACTCGGTATCTCTATCCAAACGATTAGTAATAAAAGTAAGGGTGGTCCAAAAAAACAAGCGGCTACGATCGACCATTTTTTTTGTTTGGGATGGGTACTATAATACAGCCTGATTTGCTGGTAGCGCTCTACAATAAACTGCCAAATGATGATGCTCCACGATTTTAGAAAGCTTTTGAAACGGTAAAAAAGTGAATGCATAGGTAAAGACGAGAAGAAAGATAGTCAGCTTTTGAGATCACAAGCAAACTTGTTCAGACTTTTTTGCATTCAACGAGCCAATCCCAGGGATAAGGCGCCTTCATCCATTCCGGAACCGTTGAAAACTCCGTATTCCAGTCATATTCTATCTTTTTTATGGCCCTCACTACAAAACCCGCTTCTTCTAAAATTACCTCCAGTTCAGGTTCTGAATAGTGTTTTGTAGGCACTCCGTTAATGTGAACATTGCCTCTTAAAATTTCTTTCTTTGGGCTTTTAAAATAAGCCAGCTCACTATTGGGGATTTCCTCCAGTGTTACACCTTCCTTTTGATACCAGTCAATTAAACGCCAACTGGCAAACATCATGGATTCTATGGAAGGCAATACCAGCAAAGCATGACCACCAGGTTTGAGTGAACGTTGAATGTTCTTGAACATGCGATAATTCTTCTCAATTTCGGGAAGCATGATAACGTTGCAGCAAAAGGCAAAATCAGCCTTGGGAAATTTTAAATCAGGTTTTGATAAATCAGCTTTGAGCAATGATATGTTACTATAGGGTTGCTTCTTTGCCTGATTGAGTAAGCGCATTGAAATATCGGTTCCGATAATTTTTTTAAACAAAGGAGATAGATAAGGAAATGCCTTGCCGATGCCACAACCAAAATCGATCGCTGTATGTTGTTTGTTGGCATGTTTTTGAAAATACTTTGGCAAGAGTTTATTTTTATCGCTGGCAAAGACATCGAATATTTCGTCTTTGTACGATGATCCTATAGTATTCCAATGCTTTTCCTGATTCATGCTAAACATTTTGTTTTAAACTAACTACAAGGTAACCTCAATCGCTGCAGCTGCACGATTGGCTTTAGCCCTGGCCTCCTCTATTGTTTTACCTTTAGCCAAACAAACACCCATTCTTCTTTCGCCTTGTACTTCTGGCTTACCGAATAAGCGCATTTGGGTATCTTCTTCACGCAATGCTTTTTCAATTCCACTAAAAGTAACGGAAGCAGAATGTCCTTTTACCAACACAACACTTGAAGCAGATGGACCTAATTGTCGGATGGCGGGAATTGGTAAGCCTAAAATGGCACGCACATGCAAAGCAAACTCTGACAAGTCTTGAGAAATCATGGTGACCATACCGGTATCGTGTGGTCTTGGCGATAACTCACTAAAGTATACTGTATCTCCTTTTACAAAGAACTCCACACCAAAAATGCCATAACCACCCAGGGCATCGACCACTTTCCGTGCAATGTTTTGCGATTCAAGCAAGGCTTGGCGACTCATGGGGTGTGGCTGCCACGATTCCTGATAATCGCCATGCTCCTGTCGATGACCAATCGGTTCACAAAAAGAAACACCTGCTTTATGACGTATGGTTAGCAAGGTGATCTCATAATCGAAATCAACAAATCCTTCAACGATTACACGACCTCCTCCACTGCGTCCACCTTCTTGTGCATATTTCCAGGCATGATCAATATCCTTTTCTGTTTTTATTACACTCTGTCCTTTACCCGAAGAGCTCATGATGGGTTTTACAACGCAGGGTATACCGATTTCTTTAACAGCCTTATCAAAATCATCTTTAGTACCCGCAAAGCGGAAAGGTGATGTTTTTACCTTCAAGGTTTCGGCAGTCAGGGATCTTATTCCCTCGCGATTCATGGTCAGGCGCGTGGCATTTGCAGTAGGGATTACGTTGTAGCCTTCCTTTTCCAACGCTACCAATGTATCTGTTGCAATGGCTTCTACTTCCGGAATGATGTAGTCAGGTTTTTCCTTTTCAATCACCTCTCGTAAAGCCTTACCATCCAGCATGGATATCGCGTAAGCCCTGTGTGCCACCTGCATGGCGGGTGCATTCGCATAGCGGTCTACGGCTATTACTTCTACGCCAAAGCGTTGAAATTCAATCACCACTTCCTTACCCAATTCGCCCGAACCCAGCAACATGGCTTTAAGTGCACCCTTCGTTAGCGGAGTACCAATTGTAAGATCAGCCATTTTTCTTCTCAAAACTTAATTTAAAATAGATAAGCATTAAACTGAGGAAGCAGATAATACTGTTGCAAATGATAACTGGCCAAAGCATAAGTCCTACACCATAAACGATCCAGACAATCGTGCTGGTAAAAACAATCAGCATCATGGTCATGCTTAAGTCTTGTGTGCGTTTTGTTTGCCAGACTTTATACACCTGCGGTATAAAAGTAATGCTGCTTAGCAGCGAGCCGGTATGGCCCATCATTTCAATCCAGTTCACTTTCTAATATTTATGTTTTAATTTATCTGTCCATTCAGCTGCCTGCTTTAGCCGCTTAAAATCAGACGAAGCTAAAAAGTCTTTTAATCTTGAAGTCATTGCTCCACTTGAAGTCAAATGGAACTGCCCACAATCTTCACACTGGTAAACAGCCACAGGTGCCTTACCCTGCCGGAAGTCAAACTGTATATGGGCAGACAATAGCGCTTCTTCTGCCAAACTCATGGACAGAAATACTTTTTTACCTGAGGAACAAGTAGTTACTTTAGGCATAGGATTGAAAGTTAAGGAATGTACACCAATACTGAAAGTCCTGAACTTGTTTAGTATTTAGTTGTTTTAACCATATGAGATTTCTATTGCTTTTATTGATTTCCTCTGCCTCGTCAGCGCAAACCTTATTGATTGAAGAAAAGGTAAAATTGCTGGCCTTAGGCGATTCATATACCATTGGCCAAAGTGTTGCTGTGGCGGAACGCTGGCCTGTTCAATTGATTGAACAACTTAAAAGCGAAAAGAACTTAACTGCCGATGAACCGCGGATTATCGCTACTACCGGTTGGCGTACTGACCAGTTAAAGGCTGCTGTGCTGAATGCCGCAATTAGTCCGGGAAGTTATAACCTCATATCCTTATTAATTGGTGTGAACAACCAATACCAAAACAGACCAGTTAATGTTTATGCACAGGAATTTGAGGAACTGCTGCAAATGGCTATTGATCTCGCGGGCAGTAAAGAACGTGTATTTGTTGTCTCCATTCCTGATTATGGTTATACGCCCTTTGGTGAATCCAACCAAGCTACTATCAGTGCACAGCTCGATGAATTTAACCGCGTTAATAAAAGTATTACAGAAAGAAAAGGCGTCCTTTATATTAACATCACAGATATATCAAGACTAGGTTTACAAGATCCGGAGTTGGTAGCGGGTGATCGTTTACATCCTTCTGGTAAAATGTACAAGTCCTGGGTGGACCGCATACTCAGCAACGATTCTATTCGCTTTATCAAAAATACAGTGACTGAGGTTAAGAAGAAAAAGGAAGAGGCCATGATTCGCGTGTTCCCGAATCCGATGGAAAATATATTGACTATTGATGGAGAATCAGGTCATGAATTTTCTTTCAGACTGATTAACATCAAAGGAGATCTTGCTGTGAATGAGCGTATACGATTACCATATACTTGCTCAGCATCAACACTAAGTGCTGGTATTTACCATTACATTATTGAAGATGCTGCGGGTTTACTAGAAACTGGTAAGCTTATAAAATACTAGAGCCGATCTTACAAATAATAGAACTCGTCATTACGAGTCCCGAAGTTAAGGTTCGTGTTCAGGAGGGAGAAGCAATCTAACTACTGGCTTTACATTCACATCAATAGATTCCCTCTTCGCCCCAGCACACATTCAACGCTTCGTTAATCACTATGACACTATTTTTATTTATTTCGAAGTATTTTTGAGATGGCTTTTGCAAACATTGCCTTGTTTTTTTGTCTACTACCAATTAACATTCTAATTCATTAATCTTAGCGGCATTATGCCTGGCTTTGCATAGCTGTACCTACCAATAGCCTCTGTTTTGTAGTAAGCATCAATACCCAGGCTTGCAACACTCTTAATTTCTTCAAGTTTGATAAAACCATCATCTGCAATAATGCTTTCCTCAATTCTTACTTGC
>NZ_JBMRCF010000008.1:0-981278 GCF_057350905.1 Chryseotalea sp.
GTGATCCCGCTGGGATTCGAACCCAGGACCCATACATTAAAAGTGTATTGCTCTACCAGCTGAGCTACGGAATCTTAAAATTTAAATTGCCCTCTGGTAAAGACAACCTTTCATTTTCTCGACTAGCGAATTTGCCATTATAAATAGCATTTCCGTAATTGAGGGCACAAAGGTAACAGGATATAAAAAATATGCAAAAGCGAATGCGAAAATTTATTGTACTTATTTTAATATCTTTTCTTTCCTCTATTACGCTCTTTGCGCAAGTATCGCAATATCGCCTGCATACTGCCGACTCCCTTTTTGAAGCCAAACGCTACACACAGGCCCTCAGCAAGTTCGAAGGTGTCTTACAAAACAATGAATACACTCCGGCTATGTTGCTGAAAATGGCCTACATACACGAAGGCTTGGGCAATATCGCCAAGACACAATATTTTCTTAATCTATATTTTCTATCCACCAACGATGCTTCTGTACTTGATAAAATGTCGGAACTGGCCGATAAACATGGCTTGAGTGGCTATGAATTAAATGAGGCTGATCGGCTCATGATCATCATTAAACAAAATGCACATTACCTCTTTTGGCTACTCGCTGCCTTGTTGTTACTCAGTTTGTCCTGGTTGGTATATGCCCATCGAACAGAAAAAAGACCCTTGGCTCCATTTATCAGCACTGTAGCCTGTGCCACTATCTTATTTATCAGCTTTTATGCCTTGCAAGCAGAAGAAAGCTGCATTGTTATACAACCCAATACCTACCTGATGAGTGGCCCTTCGGCTGGTGCTAACCTGATTGAAATAATTGATGCAGGCCACAAACTTACCATTACAGGCAAAAAAGATGTATGGATAAAGGCAAGCTGGCGCGATCAGGATGTTTATTTAAAAGAAGAAAAACTTCTTCCGCTTACGCTATAATCCGGATCGCGTGTAATTTGCGGCCACATGAAAAAGGGAGACATTTTAGCGGATATCGTTGTTGAAACCATGGCCGCAGAGGGCAAATGCTTGTCGCGCTTAGCAGAAGGCCGTGTGTTATTTATTGATGGTGCTGCCCCTGGCGATACTGTAAATGTAGAGCTCACCCGGATCAAAAGTAATTTTTTAGAAGGCAAAGCGGTGGCCATTACCAGGTTTTCTACGCACCGCACTGATCCTTTTTGCAAACATTTTGGCATGTGCGGTGGCTGCAAATGGCAACACCTCAATTATGATCAGCAACTGCTCTATAAACAGCAGCAGGTTGTTGATAATCTGGAAAGAATCGGGGGCATTTCTGCCAAAAGTATCCGCCTCATTCTCCCCTCTGCTGATATTAAGCATTATAGAAATAAGCTGGACTATACCTTCTCGGCACAACGCTGGCTAACCCGAGACGAGCTACAGGAAAGAAAAGCAAAACAAGCACTCACACCTGATAACATCCTGCCTTTCGAACCAGCACTGGGTTATCATTTGCCTTCGTTTTTCGATAAAGTATTTGATGTTCAGGAATGTTTCTTGCAACCCGAACCATCCAACGCCATTCGCTTATTGGTTAAAAAAATTGCACTGGAACATCAGATGGATTTTTTTGATCTGCGCAACCAAACTGGCTACCTGCGCACCATTACGCTGCGCACTGCCAGCAGCGGTGAGATGATGGTGATCTTGCAAGTGACCAGCGATAAACCTGAATGGCATGAAAAAATACTTCAGGGCATTGCCGATCATTTTCCGCAGGTTACTTCACTCAATTATGTAATCAATGCAAAGCGAAATGATACGTTTCACGATCTTTCAATCGTTTGTTGGAAGGGCCTGCCTTACATTACTGAAGAGATGAAGAAGCCCGATGGAAGTGGTGTGCTGAAATTCAGAGTAGGACCCAAATCTTTTTACCAAACCAATTCTAAACAAGCCTACACCTTATATGAAGTAGCCTGGAAAATGGCTGACTTGAAAGGTGATGAACTTGTATACGATTTATATACAGGCACTGGTACGATTGCAAGTTTTGTAGCAGCAAATGCTAAAAAAGTAGTAGGGCTTGAATATGTAAAAGCTGCCATTGATGATGCTAAAATCAATGCGTCTTTAAATGGTATCACCAACACCGATTTTTATGCCGGTGATATGAAAGATTTGTTGAACGAATCTTTCCTGAAGGAACACGGAAGACCCGATGTAATTATTACCGATCCGCCACGTGCCGGTATGCATGAAGATGTCTGCAACATGCTGTTACAAGCTGCGCCCAAAAAGATTGTTTACGTAAGCTGTAATCCGGCTACACAAGCCAGAGATTTAAAAATACTGGCGCAAAAATATGAAGTAGTAGATATTCAGCCCGTTGACATGTTTCCCCATACCACCCACGTTGAAAATGTAGTCAGTTTGGTGCTGCGTTAAAAAATTGTCGACTAAGCTGTTTGGATATCAGTCGTTATAAAAACATTAGCGATTTGATAAAAGAAGCATCCGTCAGACCGCTGAAAGTGGAAACAAACAGCGGTCAGACGGATTATAGATAAGACACCGACCATCCTTAAAAAATTTGTGTTCCAATTTGTCTCTTATATTTGCTGATCAATTTTGAGCCTATGTCTATTAAAATAAGAAAGCAGGACGCCCTTAATTACCACATGCAAGGCCAGCCTGGTAAAATTGAAGTTGTTCCTACAAAAGTGTTAAGCTCGCAACTGGATCTGGCTTTGGCCTACTCACCCGGTGTGGCTGAACCCTGCAAGGAAATTGCTGCCAATAAAGATGATGTGTACAAGTATACTGCCAAGGGAAATCTTGTTGCAGTTATTACCAATGGTACAGCGGTATTGGGCTTGGGTGATATCGGCCCTGAAGCATCAAAGCCGGTAATGGAAGGTAAGGCAGTACTCTTTAAAAAGTATGCTGGCATCGACAGCTTCGATTTAGAGATTGATGAGAAAGATCCTGATGCCTTTATTAAAATTGTAAAGTCACTGGAGCCGACTTTCGGAGGTATTAACCTGGAAGACATTAAAGCACCTGAGTGTTTTAAAATTGAAACCGCACTGCGCGGCATGATGCACATTCCCATCATGCACGATGATCAGCACGGTACTGCCATCATTTCGAGTGCTGCTCTGTTAAACGCACTTGAGTTAGTGGGCAAGAAAATAGAAGATGCTGTATTGGTATTGAATGGCGCAGGTGCTGCCGCTGTTTCCTGTACACGTTTATATGTAGCCTTGGGCTTACGCAAAGAGAATGTAATCATGTGCGACAGCAAAGGTGTGATCAGAAAAGATCGACCGAACCTGGACGGTACCAAAGCTGAGTTTGCTACTACACGCAACATCACCACACTGCAGGAAGCATTGAAAGGTGCAGACGTTTTTGTTGGGTTATCCGTGGCAGATATTCTGCAACCAGAAGATATTCAGTCGATGGCAAAAGATCCCATCATTTTTGCCCTGGCGAATCCTAATCCGGAAATTGCCTACGACATCGCAATGAAAACGCGCCCTGATTTGATTATGGGAACAGGAAGAAGCGATCATCCTAACCAGGTGAATAACGTGTTAGGTTTCCCGTATATATTCAGAGGTGCGTTGGATGTGCGCGCTACAGAAATTAACGAAGCCATGAAACTGGCTGCTGTGCATGCACTGGCCTCCTTAGCAAAAGAGCCTGTACCCGACATTGTTAACAAAGCATATAATATTGAGCGGCTGAACTTCGGTCGTTTCTATTTAATACCAAAACCACTAGACCCTCGGTTGATCACCACCATTTCTCCGGCTGTAGCCAAAGCAGCCATGGACAGTGGTGTAGCTAAAAATCCAATTACCGATTGGGGTGCCTACCACGTAGAATTACAAAAGCGTATTGGTATCGATCAGAAATTCATGAACAGAATTATTGATCGCGCCAAACAAAATCCTAAACGTGTAGTTTTTGCGGAGGCCACACATCATAAAATTCTGAAGGCTGCACAAGTGCTGGTGGATGAAGGAATTGCACAACCTATTTTGTTGGGCGATCCAAAAGAAATTAAAGCCCTGATTGAAGAACATAAATTGGATTTAGATTGCCCGATTATCTATCCACGCAAGGAAAAAGAAACACTGGAGCGTTATGCGCAAAAGTTATATGAGAAGCGCCAGCGTAAAGGATTAACCTACCGCGACTGTGTTAAGCTGATGCGTGACAGAAATTACTTTGCTGCCATGATGGTGGAGATGGGTGAAGCCGATGCACTCGTATCAGGTCTTACTAAAGATTATCCTAAAACCATACTTCCTTCCTTGCAGATTATTGGTACTGCTCCAGGCGTAAAGCGCGTGGCCGGTATGTACATTGTGATGACCAAAAAAGGGAATTATTTCTTTGGCGATTGTACTGTCAACGTAGACCCTACTGCAGAAGAACTGACAGAGATCATCAAGTTAACAGCCAATGGTGCCAAATTCTTTGATGTAGAACCACGTGTGGCCGCTTTGTCGTACTCTAACTTCGGATCAAGCAAGGGTGAAATACCTGAGAAGGTAAGAGAAGCCGTGCGGATGGTAAAGGAAATTAATCCTAAACTGATTATTGATGGCGATATACAAGCCAATGTAGCGCTGAACACAGAGTTACAGCAAGAAATGTATCCCTTCAGCAAGCTGGCAAAAGACGGAGCCAATACACTTATTTTCCCTAACCTGGCCGCAGCCAATATTGCTTACAAACTATTAATGGAGATTGGTGGAGCAGAAACCATTGGACCAATCTTACTGGGTATGAAAAAGCCTGTCCATGTTTTACAATTGGGTAGTTCAATACGCGAAATTGTAAACATTGCAGCCATAGCTGTGGTGGATGCACAAGTGCATGAAGATGCAGCGAAACAGATGATCCGGTGATTTGTTGATGTGCTGATATGATGATGAGCTGATTCATTGATTTGAGAATTTGATGATTTGAAAATAAACTCAGGTAATTGCTTCTCCCGATTTCATCGGGAGAAGCAATGTGTTTTCGTAAGCAATAAAGTTTAAATAAAACAATCTGTAGAATCAGCGTCTTGCAAGAGGTGCTGATTTTTTTAATCACCAGTGCTCTAATCTTGCCAATTTTCAACTGAGAAAATCGTTGAGAAGTGTGTAGTAACAATGATACTTCCATTGTTTATAGGATTGATGACAGCAATGTGCGCAAGGCCTGAAACCTGATTGTATGGCTTTCTGCTCAGCAGAAAAAAATACCCTGTTTTCACGCTTCATGCGCTTGCCCGACTTGCAGGAAAGCATTCCGTATATTTTTAACTTTCGGTTTCCTGCCCACAAAATCTTTTTCTTCCGAAGTAAACTTCGCACTTGCTGATCCGTCAACGCGCTGTGTGCATGCATTTAGCTAAGTGCATCATGAAAAATAATACCTATCGTATAGCGCTCACCACTGTGCACTTCGCTCACACCATGTTTCATTGCTGCGCGGTAATAACCTCTGCTGCTTTTAATAGGGCGAAAATTGGTAGTGAAGATTAGTAAATCACCTTTGTCAGGTTTGAGCACGATGGCCTTGGATTGTGCCCTGGGAGTTTGCTGTATCATTACAAATTCACCACCGCGATAATCCTGCACAGGATCACTTAAAAAAAGTACGCATTGCAAGGGAAAGTAAACTTCGCCATATAAGTCCTGATGCAGGGTGTTAAAACCCTTTTCGCCATACTTAAGTATCAGGAGTGTAGGCTTTGTTTGTTGCTTGGCATGACATTGCTTCAGCATAGCCTCATGTGTTTTTGGAAAAATAGCAGGTAGCTTAAGTTGTTCCATCCACATATTGGCAACGGGCGCCAGATAAGGATAAAGGTTTTCCCGTAGTTGCTGCAAAACATCAGGCAGCGGATAGTTGAAATATTTATACTCACCCAAACCAAACCGGTAACGTTCCATCACAATGGTTTTGCGGTATAGATGTTGGTTAGTATAACATTCTTTCAGGTTGTCGCACACCTGTGCGGTGAGCAGTTGTGGAATGATGGCATAACCATGCTGGTGAAGCTGTTGTATAATGCTTGGCCAGTCAGTACTGTGTATGCTGGAAAGTATAGAAGGTGAGGCGCTGTATTGCATACGGCAAAGGTTTTAAAGAAGATGAGATTCTGAAACCTGATTCTTGCTGTATTTAGTTTTGTTAATCGCAATACTAGATCTGGCTGGGTTAAATCTTGCGCCAATAGATCAATACCACTACACGCCACACACTTAGTTAGTATGTTTTATTCAAACATATTTCTATAAATAAATTGAATGCCCATACCACAAAAATGTTTTACAATACAAAATGGACTTAACTGAATAGTTTAGTTTCTGAAACAAATTTATTGTTGCTATACACTATCCCGGTAAAATATTTCCGTTGTGATTAGCAAGGCAATACTGAAACAAATTAACGCTGACGATCTAACCATCGTTGAGCATACGTTAAGCGTATTGATAGCCGATAAGAGAAAATCTTTAGCGGAAATATTCAAAATCAAGAAGTCGGTAAGTGATACCTGCACAATACCCGTGCTGGAAAATGTCCTGGTAAAAAATATCAGCCATTTATCCTCTTCTTTTTTAATTAAATTATTTGAAGCCTGTTTTCGAAAACAAACAGATAATTACAACATTGCGCTGCTCTTGGCGGAAGAGTTTATCCGGAGAAAAGATAAAAGAGCCCAATATACTGCCCTTCGCATTTTTATAATGGTGCGTGCTGAGTATAAGCCATGGCATCGACACCATATCAATAATGTTCATCATGCCTTAGTTACCAAATACTTTACACGCTTCGAATCAAATCCATTAGTCTTTCTATTGTCTTGGTGGCAAAAGGGCGAGGCTGTATTTCTCGAAAAAGAACTGGTCGCTGGAATGGAAGCTCTTATACCTTGTGCTTTCAGCAGGGTTATCTATGTAAAGACTTTTAAAAATTTACTGGAAATTTTAAAGTTTCAGATGACAAAACGCAAGCGCGGGACCAAATTGATTGAACAGTGTGAGGCAAGCATGCCTTATGCTTTCCGTAAAGACTTTGATGTTTGGGCGAGTAACAACATGGAAAGAATTGTTCGTTCTATTTGGCTTGCCCGGCTGAAAGATGACTTGTCATCAACGATGAATGAACGCATTGAGAATGCTGTCAATCAAATAAACATGCTTACCGCCAAAGAATGGAAAACCACAGGTGATGCTTTCAAAGCATGTCTGCAGCAGCGCGAATTAAATTGGCACACAAGCATTAAACTGCTGTACACTTTTATTGAATATGATGACAAAACCTATACAGATTTGCTCATCCGGCTTGCTTATGAGGATGTAGATCGCTTGCAAAAACAATTAAATGAGAAATACGCAAAAGATGTATTGGCCAAAATCTTAAGAGACACCCTGCATGCAATAGCCATTCATAATATGGTAAAATTTGCTACACATACACCCGAAGCCCCATTGCACAACACATCAGATTCACCCATCATGCTTACATCTACAGTAATTGATCACATTCGTCAATGGGCAGAAACGGTTGATGGTCTTAACCGAAAAGCAGGTCGTGGTTTAGAGATTGTTGCAATGATCCGGCATGCCTTCATAGAACTTAATTTTGACTACTTAATGCACGCACTGAAGATGCTTGACACATATTCAGGTGTGGTTGATTTGACTGAAAGGAGAAGTTATTTTAAAACATTTGCTGAAGAGCTTAAATCTATCTTACAACCCACATCAACTAACCAGAAAGTAAAGGTATATAAGCTACTAGCCCTGAACATGCATAAAATACGTCTTGAGCAACATGTACAATACGAAATAGCAGCAATGCTCAAAAAACATGGGATAGCATGCGGCCTGTTATATAAAATTGCTTGATTGTATTAGTGTCTGAATTGTAAAACAAAAAAGGAGCTGTATTCCTACAGCTCCTCTCTCCCTTCAAAATCCAATACGCTATAATTTTGAATTTGAAATTTGCAATCTCTACTCAGTCAGCACAATCGCATCAACATTCTTCTGCTTCACTAAAGCATTCAGCTTGGGCACTTCTTGTGTGATTATTTTATTAAGTGTTGCCAGTTGTTCATCTATTTTCCCACTGATTTCCTGATATACTGCCTTAACCTGGGCGGTAGGTCGGTAGTCACTGCCACTCGCTTCGCGTGAAAGTCCGGCCAGTTTATTATTCAATCGAATCGGGAAGTTCAGTGGATCTTGTCCACTTCTGTTTTTAGTCTGATACAAAGCCTCCTCCACTTTCTTCATATCGGCTAAAATGGTTTTGGCAAGTTCTGTTACATCCTTCATGTCTTCTTTTCCTTTCATCGGTTCGGTAACACGGTTAATCTGTTCGCGCGCGGTGCGAATGCGTTTCACTGCATTGTTGGTCTCGCTCAGTTTATCTCTCACCAACATCAGAAAATCAAATTGTGCTTTAATATCCTCCACACTACCTTCAGTACGTGGATCTTTTACAATTTCAAATTCTGTTTCCTGTGTTTGGCCGTTAATGGTGAGCTTAGCCTTGTATTTACCTGGTATGGCTTTAGGTCCCATCAATCCCCCACCCCACATAATCAAACCATCAAAGCCATCGGCATTGGCATAACGCATATTCCAGTTAAAGCGATTAAATCCAGGCTTCACCGCCATGTCTTCTTCTTTGGCTTTTTTATTTGGCTTGGTACTGAATTTCTTAATCAGCGTGCCGCTCATTTCCATAATCTCCAAAGAAGCTGTGAGCTTGGCCGTATCTTTTACATAGTAATGAATTAGCACACCGTTGGGATGGTTCTTACCTTCTGTTTTAGAATCGCCTCCACGACCACCCTGGCCTCCATTCATGCGGTAGCTGTGCAGTGGTTTAAACAAATGAAAATCTGCTTTGGCTACTGTTTCGTTTAATTGATGCAGTGGTGTAAGGTCATCAATTATCCAGAAACTTCTACCTTGTGTAGCAGCAATCAAATTGTCGTTCTTAATAGTTAAATCTGTAATAGGTACTTTTGGTAAGTTTAACTGAAAAGGTTTCCAGCTTGCACCATCATCAAAAGAAACATACATACCAAATTCAGTACCGGCATACAACAGACCTGCACGCTTCGGATCAACACGTACTACGCGGGTAAAGTGTGGCGCTTTAATGCCATCGGTAATTTTAGTCCAGGTTTTTCCATAGTCTTTTGATTTATATAAGTAAGGCTCATAGTCGCCTGACTTATAACGTGTACCCGCCACATAAATACCGCCCTTGGTATGCGGATCAAATTCAACACTGTTAAACATAACCCACTCAGGCATGCCTGCAGGTGTTATCTTCTCCCAGTTTTTACCGCCATCTTTAGTAATGTGCAATAGACCATCATCAGAGCCGGCAACAATCAAATCTTTTTCATAAGGCGATTCGCCCACCGCGAAAATAGTACAGTAGTATTCAACGCTGGTGTTGTCTTTTGTAATAGGTCCGCCACTGGGCCCCATTTTACTAACATCGTTGCGGGTTAAATCAGGGCTGATAATTTCCCAGCTCTCGCCACCATTGCGTGTCATGTGCAATACGTTAGAGGCTGCGTACAGTTTTTTATTGTCGTGTGGTGAAAAGAAAATCGGGAAGTTCCACTGAAAGCGATACTTCGCACCTTCTGCACCATGTCCCATCGGGTTATCAGGCCATGCGTTGATGCTGCGCTCTTCTTTGGTGCGGTGATTTAAGCGTGACAAGTAACCATCATAGCTGCCACCATACACAATATCCAGATCAGTAGGGTCTACAGCAATGTGACCACTTTCACCCCCTGCGGTTTCTTCCCAATCATGGTCGCCAATGCTATTGCCATCGGTGCGGTGGTAGATACGCACCGTTGAGTTGTCTTGCTGCGCACCGTAAATTCTATAAGGAAAATGATTGTCAGTAATGACGCGATAGAACTGTGCCGTAGGTTGGTTATGATAAGTCGACCAGTTCATGCCTCCATCATACGAAATACTTCCGCCACCATCATCGCCCATAACCATGCGTTGGTTATCTTCTGGTGCTATCCACAAATCGTGGTGGTCGCCATGGGCAGCATTAAAAGCCTGAAATGTTTTTCCACCATCTTTGGAACGGTGATAGGAAACATTCAGCACATATACCATGTCTTCTTCTTTTGTATCAGCATAAATTCTGGTGTAGTACCAGGCGCGCTGACGCAGCGCGCGGTCGTCATTCATTTTTTTCCAGGTAGTACCGGCATCATCAGAACGGTACACACCACCATTATCGTTTTCAATAATGGCATAAACACGGTTTGAATTAACAGGCGATACCGTAACACCTGAAATACCCCAAATGCCTTTAGGAAGTCCGTTGTTTTTGGAAATATTCGTCCAGGTTTCCCCGGCATCTGTACTTTTCCAAAGGGCTGAACCCTCTCCCCCGCTCTCTAAACTATACGGTGTTCTGCGGATGCGCCAGGTAGAAGCATATAATACACGTGCATTGTTAGGATCGAAACATAAATCGACCGCCCCGGCATCTGCATTGGCAAACAAAACACGCTTCCAGGTTTTACCACCGTCAGTCGTTTTATAAACGCCACGTTCTTCCGAAGATTTGAACAAGTCGCCCATAACGGCAGCGTATACTAGATCAGGATTCTTAGGATCGATACGGATACGTGCTATGTGTTTAGAATCTTTCAATCCTACATGGCTCCAGGTTTTTCCGGCATCTAGTGATTTATACACACCCTCACCAAAGGAGACGTTACCGCGAACAGTTTTTTCACCTCCACCTACATACAATACATTGTTATCCCACTCACTTACAGCTACTGCTCCGATAGAGTTTCCGAAAAAGCCATCAGAAATATTTTCCCAGGTACCACCACCATCCGTAGTTTTCCACACACCACCACCCACTGATCCCATGTAGAAGAGGTTGGCTTTGCCGGGTACGCCTGTTACTGTTGACGAACGGCCTCCGCGAAAGGGGCCAATGTTGCGCCATTCCATGCCGGCATAAAGTTTATCATCGTAAGTGACAGTGGCCTTGGCGGGTGCACTGCCTTTTTTCTGTGCCAGACCTGCAAATGTTGCAGTGAAGAGCACAAAACTGAGTAGAAGTAATTTCTTCATAGATTTAATGTTTCCGTATTATCGGTTTTTAAGGGATAATGAGTTACTAATTATGCACCAAACGCACTTGCGCTTTTTTATGAAAGGTTAATTTCGTTTTTTGGGAGTGTTTACTTCAACACGTAGAAGTCTTTAGGTTGGTGAAGGCGTGAAATAACACTTCAACAGCTTCTGGCTTTATTTAATTTTTTGATATCATGAAACAAGATTATCGTTCGCTTTACTCTGTTCCTGTCGTAGTAGCCTCACTGGGTTACTTCGTTGACATTTACGACTTACTACTGTTTAGCATTGTGCGCATTACCAGCTTGCGCAGCCTGGGTGTTGCCGAAGAAGATTTGATGAGCACAGGAGAATTTCTGATTCAGTCGCAAATGTTTGGCCTGCTGGTAGGTGGTATTATCTGGGGCATCATGGGCGACAAACGTGGAAGGCTTTCTGTTTTGTTTGGTTCTATCCTCCTGTACTCATTGGCCAACATCGGCAATGGTTTTGTGACTACGGTAGATCAGTATGCTTTGCTGCGTTTTATTGCAGGAGTAGGTCTGGCGGGTGAATTAGGTGCCGGTATAACCCTGGTTTCTGAAGTATTGTCGAAAGAATTGCGTGGCTATGGCACCACCATAGTAGCCTCTGTGGGATTAATGGGGGCCGTGCTGGCCAATATTGTAGCACGTCAGTTCGATTGGCAGATCGCTTACTTCATTGGTGGTGGATTAGGTTTATTGTTGCTGGTGGCACGTGTCAGCATTTTCGAGTCGGGCATGTACGAAAAAGTGAAAACGGAAAATGTAAAGCGTGGCAATTTCTTTCAGCTCTTCACTAACCGCGACCGGCTGCAGCGTTTTGTTTCTTGTATTTTTATTGGCTTACCCATTTGGTTTGTGATCGGTATTCTCATCAGCTTCTCGCCTGAGTTTGCCAAAGCATTAGGTGTTTCGGGCACTATTATCGCGGGTGATGCCGTCATGTTCAGTTACATTGGTCTGGCTGTAGGCGATTTAAGCAGTGGTTTGATCAGCCAGTGGCTGAAGTCGCGTAGAAAAGTAGTATTGCTCTACATTTTGCTAACACTTGTCTTCATCCTGTTGTATTTGTTTAATCCTTCCGATTCAGCGGTCGTATTTTATCTGATTTGTTTTGGACTGGGTGTTGGCACTGGGTATTGGGCTTTGTTTGTTACCATTGCTGCAGAACAATTCGGCACGAACCTGCGCGCTACGGTGGCCACTTCGGTACCGAATTTCATCAGGGGTACCGTTGTACCGCTGGTAGCCTTATTTAGTTTGTTACGCCCGGTTTTAGGTATTACCTGGGGCGCATTTGTAGTGGGTTCATTTACTATTTTCATCTCCCTTATTGCTTTAAAATACCTGAATGAAACATTTGCACGCGATCTTAATTTTTTGGAAGAAGATTAAGTGGTACCTTGAATAAACGTGGACAGGAGATGATCGCAATGACACCAGCTAAAATTTTTCCTAGAACGTACCGGTTCTTTCTGGTACGCTACAGCGCCACACTCGATCCTGACTTTACTCGTGCAAGACTTTTACTAAGCTTTGTTCTTATTACATCCTTCATTAGTGTTATCTTCTTTATTGCCTACCAGTTTTTTAACACCAACATTCCAACCTATATCTATTTAATCACACCACTTTTTTTATTTTTCATTGCTTTTTTACTCCGGTCAAAACTCAGCCTTGACTTACTTACAAATGTAATGCTGCTCTTTTACTGGATTATTTTTTCATTAGGTGTTTATTTTTCAGGGGGCATTCATTCAGTAGTGTTACCCTGGCTTACGCTCTTGCCTTTTGTTGCCAATGTTTTTAATAATTATAAAAATGCCATTGCCTGGTTTGGAATAATTGTAGTTACTGTTTTGTTTTTTGCTTTAGTGGACGATCGCATACCTGTCCTCACTTTTTCAGACGATCCTTGGCGTGCCTTAATATCTTATACAGGTTTGGCTTCATTGCTTTTTTTCTTTACCACCTTCTACCATAATACACAAACACGTTTTATCAACTTGCTGAAAGAGCGTAACCATTTGCTTTCTGAAAACCAGGATGAACTGCAAACACAAAATGAGGCGTTAAAGAAACAACGGGATGTTATTGAGCTGCAGCAGGAACAGATAAAACAGATTAACGAACAATTAAAAGATAAATTGAATGAGATCGCCAGCATTAATGATGTGCTGGAAGAACAACGAGAAATACTGATGCACCTGACAAAATGCAGGTGGATAAAAGAGGGCGAATTGCAAGGAGCGCTGAAAGAGGTAGCCCTGCTGGCCTCCAAAGCCATGGGCATTTCGCAAGTAACTGTATGGCGTGTAAATGACACCCAGGACAGGCTGAAGGCAATCATGAGTTACAACGCCCTCACTAATCAATTTACATCAGGTATCAGTTTTGAAGTGGCAGGCTACCAACTGTATTACGAGGTTTTATACGCTGAAAAAATTGTAGCGGTGGAAGATGTTTTTTTACACGACCTTACTCGACAGAATGTTGACGATTACTTTATTCCACAAAATATTAAATCATGCATGGATGTGCCCTACTACATTGGCGGTAATCTGGGAGGCACGGTAAGCTTTGAGAATCATGGGGAAACACGGAAATGGACGAGCCAGGACAAAAATTTTGCAAAAGCATTGGCTGACATTGTAACCCTGGCCATAGAATCTGCGTGGAGGCGTGAGTATGAAGAGAAAATACGAGAACAGAATGAGGCCATTTCGCAGATAAATAAAGGATTGGAAGACCGCGTGCGAAGACGCACAGAAGAATTAGAGCGCCAAAATGAGAAACTGGCTGAATATGCCTTCATTAATTCGCATGTTTTGCGTGCGCCCCTGAGTCGTATGCTGGGGCTGATTCACTTGATGGAAATGACAGATAAAAAAGACTTGCAACTGATTGACTACCTGAAGAAATCAGGGGAGGAACTGGATGCAGTTGTAAAAAAAATAAACACAACTTTAGCCGAGCGAGCTGACTTGGCACGTAAAGATTTTAGGTAGTTTTGTACAATGGCTTATAGGGGGATCTTTTTCTGCATTTTTCTGCTTGCACTACTGTCTTTTCAGGTGCTAGCACAGGATTATGACCGTATTGCGGGAATCAAGCAGAAACTGTCGGCCACATCGGAAGGAACGGAGCAGTTTCAGTTATTGGGCGATCTGGCTTTTGAATACCGTTTTGCTCACCCCGACTCCACTATTTATTTCAGCCAAAAAGCCTACGACCTGGGGCTAAAGTTAAATCTTAAGCTTGGCCTGGCACGCCCCTTCAATTTCATGGGTGTTGCTTATAACTATAAAGGAGACCGCCTGGCCGCTTATGAGGCGTATTCAAAGGCGCTTGAACTTGCAAAGGAGCAGAATGATACACTACAGATAGCACATGCTGAAAATAATATAGGCAGGGTTTTCTTCGACCAGGGTTTGCTGTCAAGATCCTATGATCATTTCTTAGATGCCATTCCCATGTTTGAAGCTTTGCAGGACTCTACAGGCATGGCCTATGGCTACCAAAGCCTTGCTAATCTTTACAGAACGCAACGCGACTATACTAAGTCTGAAGAGTTCTTTGTAAAAGCCCTTGCCATTCGATTAAAGTTGAAAAGAACGCGCGACATCATGTCTGCTTACACTTACCTGGGGCGCTTGTACAATGAGTCCGGCAATTATGCTAAAGCAACTGAGTGTTATCTAAAAGCAGACTCTGGTTACTCTTCTACGAATGACCAAATCAACCTGGCTGAGACAAGAATTTTTTTGGCAGAGAACTACATTGAGGATAATAAAATAAAAGAAGCGGATGAAGTTTTCAAAAGAGGATATGAGGTTATCAGCAAAAGCAATGTGATACGCTTTCAGCCCCGTGCGCATATTACACTTGGTAAAATAGATTTTCTGAAAGGCGATTATAAAGGGGCAAAAGCAGAGTTTGAAAAAGGTTTATCAGTTGCCAGGGATATTAAAGACATTGCCCTACAAATGGAGGCGCATTTGTACTTATCAAAAGTGGCAGAAAAACAAGCCAATCCATCAGCCCAACTTAATAACTACAATAAATATCTGATCTTAAAAGATTCACTTAAAGACCTTGACGTGGCACGTCAGGTAGAGAGATTACAATTTGAATTGCAGATAGAGAAGAAAGACCAGGAGAATAAACTACTAAAGATTAATGAAGAGCGTAATAACGCCATCATTACACAACAACGCTATCAGAACATTGCACTTTTTGCAGTTGTTTTTTCGCTGCTTATTGTCGGCTCGCTGATCTGGAGAAACAGCCGAAGGAAAGCTGTAGCCAATGACGCACTCGCTAAACAGAATGCAGAAATAGAAAGCCAGCGGGTAGAGATTTTAAAACAAAATGAAGAACTGGCTAATCAAAATTTAAAATTATCAGAATTGAATCATGAGAAAGATACCTTGATGAGTATTGTTGCGCATGATTTAAAATCACCACTCAACAGAATCAGAGGCCTGGTAGAAGTAATTCGTTTAGAACCTAACGGACTGAATGAAGATCAACTCAAGCTCCTTAAAATGATTGAGACCTCAACACAAGCTGGTGTAGATCTGATTACAGATTTACTGGATGTGCACGAGATCGAGGAAAACCGGAATGTGTTAAAAGCAAGCATCGACATCCCATCCTTCTTACGCAACAGACTGGATAATTTCCGCTCTGTTGCCATTGCCAAAGGCATCGATATTAAACTGGATAACGGTCAGGTGGGAGAAGTACAATCGGATGTTGAATACCTCAGCAGAATTTTAGATAACCTCTTGTCTAACGCTATTAAATTTTCTCCGAAGGGCTCCATCATCCACATGGCCTCTGGCAGAGAAGGAAACATGGCCTGGATTTCAGTAAGAGATCAGGGGCCAGGCTTTCAGGATTTCGACAAAACATTAATCTATCAGAAATTCAAGCGCCTCAGTGCCAGACCTACTGGTGGCGAAAGCTCGAATGGATTAGGACTGGCCATTGTCAAAACACTTGTCGATCGTCTTCAGGGTGAAATTATTCTCAATACTGTTTCAGGTAAGGGTAGCGAATTCGTCATCAAATTCCCGGCCAATTAACTTAAAATTGTAAGCATCCCTCCTTGCATCATCAATTGTAGTTTGCCTAAGCTTTAACTAGAGATCATAAATCTTAGGTAAACTTGCGTTTCAAATATCTGATGGCAGACTCCGCAACATGGGAATTAAAAATTAATCCTTCGTATTGATCAGGTAGTTTAGAAATGCACAGATGTTGAAGAAATGCTGATTATAACTTGTGCTGCTATCATTTACAATGCAGCCCTAAAACCACTTGCCTTATAGTTTGAACCTCCTGCATCATAATTCCTACGCTGCAAATAAAACTAAACAGTTGTTTTAACCATCTTTGATAAAAGAAGTATCTTAAGATAGGCCTAAACCCATTCTTATGTTTAGAAATAACCTGAAAATTGCACTACGCAACCTGCTCAAGCAAAAGATTTACACCGGTATTAATATTGCAGGCCTTGCGGTAGGCATAGCCAGCTGTCTGCTGATTATGTTGTATGTACAGCATGAGTTTTCGTACGACCGTTTTTTTCAGGATCATGAACGTATTTACCGAATGGTGCTGGAAAGAAAATATCCCACACATGCTACTTACTACGCGATCATTCCAAATTCTTTTGAGGGTGTTATTAGCAGAGAGCTTCCTGAAGTGGAGGTGTCGGCTAATGTTTTTGCTTTTAATAAATTTACACTCAGCTATAAAAATGAAACAGATGAGGTAAAAGAATTTGATGAGGACTTTGTCTTAGCAAGTGACTCAAATTTTTTCAGGATGTTCAGCTTCCCGCTGTTAAAAGGAAACAGGAATACCGCACTTACGCAGGCAAATGAAATTGTTATAACACAAGAATTCGCCTCACGTTATTTCGGTGAAAATGAAGCCATCGGAAAAATACTGAATGCAAGACAGCAGACTTTTAAAGTAGTCGGTATACTTGCCGATATTCCGGAGCATTCGCATTTCAGGTTTAGCGCCATTCTATCTTCCAGCACTTATCCTTTTACAAGGCAGGAAAATTTCACAAGTTTTTCAACCTATACCTATGTGAAGCTGAGACCCGGTGCACTACCTGAGAATTTCGAAGCTAAAATGCCTGCAATAGTCGATACTTATGCAGCTGCACAAATTGAACGCAATCTGGGTAAGTCGTGGGTTGATTATACAAAAGAAGGTAATGGTTATCGGTATTTTTTACAATCACTCTCCACTATTCACCTTGATCCGACCAATCTTGAAGGACAGATGAAGGCTCCTGGAAACAGTACGTCTGTTTATATCATGATTGCTGTAGCCATCCTGATTTTGATTATTGCCTGTATTAATTTTATGAACCTGGCAACCGCACGTTCTGCTGAGCGTGCCAGAGAAGTGGGGGTTCGTAAAGTAATGGGTTCTTTCCGACAGCAACTTGTTTACCAATTCCTTACTGAATCATTCCTACTCAGTTTTGTTGGTGTGTTGTTAGCCGTGTTGATACTCTATGCACTGCTTCCATATTTCAATGAACTCACTGAAAAACAACTCATACTGCCTTTCACCTATGGTGCAGTTGGTTTAGTATTCGCGTTGGCTTTGCTGGTAGGTTTATTGGCCGGAAGTTACCCTGCTTTTATCCTATCCTCTTTTAATCCGGTAACAGTTCTTAAAGGAAAATTTACGGGTAGCCAAAGTGGTAAATGGATACGCAATGGTTTAGTTGTGTTCCAGTTCTGGATTTCGATTATGCTCATGATTGGCACTTTGGTTATACAAAAGCAAATGAAATTTATGTCAGAGAAATCATTGGGCTTTGACAGAGAACAGGTACTGGTTGTTGATAGAGCTTTTGCATTAGGTCCATTATCACGCACCATGATAGAAGAATTCAGAAATTTACCCGAAGTGATTGGTGCCTCCGGAGCTTTTGCCATACCCGGGCAGGAGGGCGATTTTTTTGGTATACAATTTCAACCGGAAGGGTCGTCTGAAATTTTGACTACCAAAGCAATGGTGGTAGCCGATCAACTTCCGGAAGTATTGGGCATGACATTATCGGAAGGCAGGTGGTTTGCTGAGGAAACAAATGATTCATTGCACTTGATCTTAAATGAAGCGGCTGTAAAAGTAATGGGCATTGAAAATCCTGTGGGGCGTACTTTAATGGAAGTACGACAAGGACCGGACGGTAATATTTTCCTGCCTATAAAAATAATAGGTGTTGTTAAGGATTTCAATTTTATGTCGCTGCGCGATGAAATAACCCCACTGGTATTACAAAGTAATGAATCGTATGGAGGAGCCAATCAATATATTGCTGTGCGTTTAAAACCAGATCAAATTCAAGCAGGTATTCAAGCTATTGAAGCTAGGTGGAAATCACTGGCTCCAGAACAAGGATTCAAATTTTCATTTCTCGATCAAAACCTGGAAGCACAATATGTAAGTGAACAACAATCTGCAAAATTATTCGCAGTCTTTTCAGGCTTGGCTATTTTTGTTTCTTGCATTGGCCTGTTTGCCTTGTCGGCCTACATTACCAGTTTGCGCACCAAAGAAATCGGTGTTCGTAAAGTATTGGGTTCTTCTGTAAGCGAGGTTGTCATTCTATTGTCAACAGACTTTACCAAAATGATTTTATTAGCTTTTGTACTGGCAGTGCCTGTATCATGGTATGTAATGGAGCATTGGTGGTTGCAGAATTTTGCCTTTCGCATTCCGATGGATGCCGGCATTTTTATACTATCCGGTGGAGCCGCTCTTCTCATAGCCTGGATTACGGTAAGCTATCAATCTATCAAGGCAGCCATACAAAATCCGATTGGGGCTTTAAGGAGTGAGTAGTGCCTGAGGCATCTGAAAAAAATATTGAATCCTTTACGTACAGATTCAAGTGACCCTTGTCATTTTTTGGCAAGTTGTCTTGAAGGTTAATACATGTCGGTTAGTTAAGCGGGTTTATCTTTTTCTAAAAGATCCTGAACAGGCACCTTGAGTACTTTTGAGATTTCGAAAAGTACTTCTACTGCTGGCTGACGGTGATTATTGACATAGCGGTTTACGGTACGGTATTCCAGTTCCAGTTCGCCAGCGAGCCATGCCTGCGTTTTCCCCTCATTTTCCAGGACTTCAGCGATTCTATTGTATTTTTTAGGTCTTGCTGACTTCTTTTTAGCCATGCACCGAAAATAGTTCTAAGACCAACTTGGACATGAGATCAAAACGATCTTATCTTCATACTTTCAGGTCTTTTAGTCAAATAGTCATGAAAAAGAAAAAAACCAGCCAAGCCGTAAAAAACAATATCGAGCAGTCGATGCATCTGCAAGATCACCGCGACCTGCGCAAGCAGTACAAAGATCATGAAGCCATCATTGATCATCTTTGCGAAATTCCAGTCACACTGCAGACTTACGAATTTCTGGGAGAGCTCTTCTTCAATTATACTTTGCATGAATTAGAGCAGCACCCACCATCAGAACAATGGAAAGATCAACTAAAATCAATACGAAATGATGTTTATCAACTTTTTGAATTAGCCAGGGCTGCCAGGACTTTGAAAGAGGTAGGTAGAAGAACTCAGAAAAATTAATTTAAAATTTCATGTATCGTATCGCGCAACAGATGCTGTTTTTTGGTGCTGTCTGCTGGAAAGCAGAAAATCTACACAATAAGGTTCAGTAAATGATATAATACATTATTCAGTGGGCGATAAAAAAAGTTCTAGACAAAATTTTCCTGCACTATTTTCTTAAAAACTTCAGTTGTTAAGGGCTTATGTATAAATTCTTTCACTACAGGTATTGCAGCAGCTCTATCCCTGTCGTCTGGATTAACACTCGTTGTTAGCATGGCTATTACTGCCCGTTTGTGAATATCTACTGAGAGTTCGTTATACTTATCCAGAAAATCCCAACCGTCCATACCCGGCATATTGATGTCCAGAAAAATAATACCCGGTTGAGGACAATCAGCAAAAGCGTTTCTGCATAACAAAAAATCCAATCCCTCTTTAGCTGAGCTTACAGTTTGTATATGCACTTGAGTGCATTCTTCCTTCAATATAATTTTATGATAAAAGTTAGTCGCCTCATCATCATCAATAAGTAAAACACATTCCAGTTTATTAATTTTTTCGCTCATACAATTTTTGATAAAGTAAAATAAAACGAAGTCCCGACACCTTTAATGGATTTAAGCCAAATTTTTCCGCCATGCAACTCTACTATCTTCCTACAGTAGGCCAGCCCCAGACCCGTTCCTTCGTATTGTGATGCAGGATGCAGGCGCTGAAAAATGTAAAATATTTTTTCGTAGTCAGCCTCATCAATTCCGATACCATTGTCCTTTACACAGAATTCTATATGAGTGCTCGTGCTATGCGCAGACACTTCAATGCTGGGTGCTACATCAGCGCTTCTGAATTTTAATCCATTACTGATCAGATTCTGAAAGAGCATACGTAATTCAACTGGATTACCTTTAACCATCGGCAGCGAACGGATAGTAATAGAACCATTGGCAGCTTTTAAAGCTGCATCAAAGTCCAACATAATATGATGTACCAACTGCGGGCAATCAACCATTTCCGTTTCTCGCTTGCTACCAATTCTGCTAAAATCTAACAATCCTTTAATCATGATCGTCATCCTGTTGGTTGCAGAAATTATATAGTCCAGTATTTTTCTTCCTTGATCGTCAAAACTTGCGTAGTATTCACGTGTAATGAGTTGGGTCATGTTACCGATGGTGCGCAGTGGTTCTTGTAAATCATGACTTGTAATACTTGTGAAACGTTCAAGTTCCCTATTTTTAACTATTAAATCCGCATTCAGATTTTCGAGTTTTAACTTGTGATCTGATAACTGCTGCTGCTGTTCATCCAATTCTCTTACTTTATCCAGTAATTCACCTGAACTTTCTGTAAGTCGTTTGTTAATTCCTTCAAGACTTGAAAAACCACTTTTAGCGATAAATACCATGACCACACAAATCCAAATGACCACTAATGATATAACGAAATTTGCTTTTGATAATTCGCCCGGATTGACAGCCATTTCTTCTGACTGTGATGCAGAAATAATGGTGAGTACGGTACAGATTATTGCTGTATAAGTAGTAGAACGTTTTCCAGGCAAGAGCCAACTATATAGGATTACTATGGCATACATACTGGCCACCGCTACTGTGCTATCGGTGTTTAAATCCACTACGAAAACAATACTCGCAATTAATGTCGCCATAAAAATCAAGACGGCATTCTGAAGAAAGATCATGTATCCTTGTTGAGTCGTCATTCGTCAGTCTTATTGTTCAACTGCATTTTTAATTCAGCGATCTCGGTCTCATACTTTTTCAATTGTTTTTCTAACTTATAAGTTTTTAACTCATCATCGGATTGTACATCAATAAGTTTAGGTAAATCCCTGATAAGCACAAAGGCAGTGGCCAAACTCACAAAGGCCGTCAACGCCCGTAGAAGTGCGCTTACGCGATATCCTGGCCACCAAAACATCAATGCATCAATAAGGTGGGTACTCCCACATAAAATGATAAATGCACCGAATAGCCAGAAGACCGGTAAGAATGGCAAATTGTGCCGCTTTTGAATAAAAAAAATGATAATAGCAGGGATCACAAAATAGGCTAGCCAGATAGCAATGTCGCTGGTGATGTATAACCACCCATGAAACGATGACCACGTTCCACACACCCAACGTGCTGGCCAATCATCGGTCTGAAATAGTTTAGAAAAGAATTCAGTAATCTGCTCCATACGATTTTGGATTATTTTGAACAAAATAAGTAAGTACTTAAAAGCAGAAGTAAAGGGCTTTTTACGAGTTAATGCCCATTTCATTATTGTATCAGTAAGATGCAATTTTTTGAAATATATCCCCTCTTTTTGAACATATATCCTGCAAGAAGTTAACAAAGTAAAACCTGGGAGAAAGGGGGCTTCTCTACGCGATCTGGATTATTACCTGGCAGGTTTTAAAGGAAGTTTATAAAAAAACGAACCTCTGCTCTGCCTTGCTGATGATGACAAAAAGGAATTCCCTTCAAACAAAGCATACTTCTATCCATTTTTAAATAAGTAATAAAACGTCAGGATAAAATTTATATTCCTCATTATCAATTACTTATGGTTAATATGAGAAAAATAATACCAGTATACTAAACACTGTTCAGAATATTTTCGTTGTTTTGTGCACGATATGGGAGTAGCCGAAAGAAAAGAGAGACATAAGGAAGATCTGAAAAAAGATATCCTCACCGCAGCGAAGCAACTGTTTACAGAAAAAGGTTTCGAAGCAACCTCTATTCGCGCCATCGCGGAGAAAATCGAATACTCTCCTGCCACCATTTATCTCTACTATAAAGACAAGAATGAAATTGTTCATGCCCTCCATCAAGATGGTTTCAACTTGCTATTACAACATTTCAGCAAAATTGATTTTGAACAACCTGCATTTTCGCGCCTGAAAGCCCTGGGCAGAGCTTATATGCAATTTGCTTTTGACCATCCTGACGTTTATGCACTCATCTTTTCGATGAAGGAGCCCATGCAGCATGTAACGGATTGTGAAAAAGAATGGCATGAAGGTGATCGCGCTTTCTCATTACTATACAAGACTGTAGAAGATTGCAAGCAAGAAGGTTATTTCAATGGACTGGAGCCTGTTGGTTTGTCTTTTATGATCTGGAGCAGCATGCATGGACTCTGCACGCTTCACACCAGTGGACATTTAGAACACATGGCTGCCTCCTGTGCTGAAGTAACCGCGTTGAACATGGATGTAAATACCCTGATAGAACACAACTTCGAAACATTTATAAAGCTTTTAGAAAAACTTAAAAACTAAAATTTTTTACCCTCTCACTTAACACTGTTCAGTATGAGAACACCATTAATAACCCTCCAGCTACTGGTAATATTGTTTACAACGCAGTCGCTATACGCACAAAGCCTTGATGATTATATCCGACAGGGCATTGATTCCAATCAGGTGCTGCAACAAAAAACAGTCATGTTAGACAAAGCCATGCTTGCCCTCAAGATTGCCAATGGCATGTTTGCGCCTTCCGTTGGTCTTATCGGCAACTATACCACGGGCGATGGGGGCCGAAGCATTGCCCTGCCTGTGGGCGATTTACTCAATCTGGTATATGCCACACTCAACCAACTCACCACCAGCGATCAATTTCCACAAATCGAAAATGTAAACCAGAACTTCTTCCCTAAAAACTTTTATGATGTGCGCGTACGCACCTCCATGCCGCTGATTAACACAGACCTTCTGTACAACAAGAAAATTCAGCAACAACAAAAAATGTTGCAAGAATTTGAAGTTACTATTTATAAACGTGAGCTCGTAAAAAATATCAAAACAGCCTACTATAATTATTTGAATGCCCTGGAAGCACAAGGTATCTACCAAAGTGCCATGAACAGAGCGCTGGAAAGCAAGCGTGTCAATGAATCATTATTGGCGAATGGGAAAGGCTTACCCGCGTATGTACTGCGTGCTGAAAGTGAAATTGAAAGCATTAAAGCCCAAGCCACTGAAGCGGAACAACAAGTAAACAATGCCAAGCTCTATTTTAATTTCCTGCTTAACAGAGATAGCAATGCAAGCATCAATGCAGATTTTAATGCAGTAGAGGCTGTCAACGCAGTAAGCGGTACTTTTCAAAATGAAAATACTTTGCGCGAACGCGAGGAGCTATTGCAGCTGCAAAGCGCAGTGGAACTCAATACTACCGTGTTAAATATGAAGCAGGCTTTCTGGATGCCGAAACTAAGTGGCTTCGTTGACCTTGGTGCGCAGGCCGAGAATTTAAAATATAATAATGATGCTAACTATTATTTAATTGGTTTACAGCTTGACATGCCTTTATTCGCAGGCTTTACCAATCGTCATCGCATACAGCAATCGAAGCTTGATGTGAGAAATGCTGAACTCAACCGCAGTCTTGTCTCGAATCAACTAAAAATGAGTATACAGTTTGCCCGCAATAGTGTAAGCAGTGCTTATCAGAACTATGTATCAGCTCAGAAACAATATGAGGCATCACTCAGCTATCAAAAATTAATCGACAAGGGTTACAAAGAAGGCGTGAGCACTTTTATTGAAAGCATTGATGCCCGTAATCAATTAACCACCACACAGCTCTTACTGAATATTAATCGATATAAAGTACTCATCGCTGCTGCCAACCTGGAAAGGGAAACAGCTGCTTACGCTCTCAAATAAAATTATTAAACGACCCCGGAAATTATACAACACCATGAAACGAAACTCCCTATTACTCATGTTAGCGGCCCTGGTTATTCTTCAGGCCTGCAGCACCAGCGAAGGCAATAATGAAAAACAACTTGCCAAGGATGTTATTCCTGTTACCGTTAAAACCATTACCAAAGAAAAGCTTAATTCCACTATTCAAAGTTCTGGTGTTTTCACTACAGATGATGAGACCTTTTTATCCTTTAAAACCGGTGGTGTTATTGACAAGATCTTTGTAAAAGAAGGTGATGCCATTAAGAAGGGGCAAACATTGGCACGCTTAAACCTTACTGAAATTGCTGCGCAAGTATCGCAAGCCAAACTAGCTTATGAAAAAGCCAAGCGCGACTACAACCGTGTTGAAAATTTATATAAAGACAGCGTAGCTACCCTTGAGCAATATCAAAATGCCAAAACAGGTATGCAGTTAGCACAACAACAAATGGATGCTGCCAATTTTAATCTCAGCTACTCTGAAATAAAAGCGCTCAGCGATGGTTTTATCCTTCGCAAAATTGCCAATGAAGGGCAAGTGATTACTTCGGGGAGTGCCGTGTTTCAAACCAATGGCGCTTCACAAAACCAATGGAAGGTAAAAGTAGGTGTGAGCGATCGGGAGTGGGCTTTAATCAATGTGGGTGATGTAGCACAAGTGAGCACAGATGCTACACCTGATCAACTGCACGAAGCTTTGGTTAGCAGAAAATCAGAAGCAACTGATGGTCTTGGAGGTGCATTCAATATAGAACTTACGCTCAAAGATAAAAGTGAAAACCTGGCGAGTGGTCTGTTTGCTAAAGTAAGTATCACCACTCGTAAACAACAAAGTGGCTGGCGCATTCCATATACAGCGCTTTTAGATGGTGACGCGCAAACAGGTTATGTATACACCACCAACGATTCAAAGACGGTAGAAAAAACAATAGTAAGCATTGGCAGTATCACCAAAGATGAAGTAATCATTTTGTCTGGTTTGGAAAATAAACAACTCCTGATCGTATCGGGTAGTGCCTACTTAAAGGACGGTTCATCCATAAAAGTTATCCAGTAGCTTAATCTTTAATCACGTACTACGATCTCAACAGATCCAATACTACTATGAAAATATCAGACTATGCAGTAAAGAATTATCAGTTTACGCTGGTGATCTTTCTAATGATAATAGCACTTGGAGCGACCACCATCCTTACGATGCCACGCTCTGAAGATCCTGAACTTCATGCACCACAATATCCTATCGTAGCTGTTTTCCCAGGAACCAGTCCTAAAGACATGGAAGAGCTCGTGGTTGAACCACTAGAACAAAAAATTTCTGGACTCGAGGGTATCAAACGCATCAAAACCAATATTTCTGATGGTGTAGCCGTTCTATTTGTAGAATACATTTACGAAAGTGATGTAGATGACAAGTATTCTGAGTTGGTCAGGGAGGTTAACGCCTTACGCAGCGAGCTACCACAAAACCTGGCGAGTCTTGAAGTGCGAAGGGTACTGCCATCGGATGTAAACATTATTCAGATTGCCCTGGTCTCTGAAAGCGCACCACGCGATAAAATGAAAGAGGCTGCTGAAGATTTACAGGATAAGCTTGAGCAAATCAAGCAACTTAAAAATGTAAAAATTCATGGCCTGCCCGATCGCATAGTACGCATAGACCTACAGTTGGAAAAAATGGCGCAGTTACGTATTCCACTGGAAGCTGTCATCGGTAATCTGCAAAGTGAAATTGCCAACATTCCTGGTGGTAGTGTTGATGCCAGCACCAAATCATTTAACATTAAAACCAGTGGTAACTATAAAGACGCAGAGGAGATACGCAATACCATTGTGCTTTCTTCCAACAATAAAAATATTCTATTAAAAGATATTGCTGCTGTTTATTCAACATATGAAGAAGAAACACACATCACCAGGCTTAATGGTTACAGAAGTATTTTTATAACTGCTGCACAAAAACCAGGTGAAAATATTTCCAAAACCCAGGAAATATACGCGCCTGTTATTGAAGAATTTAAAAAGACGCTCCCTGCTAATATTGATCTTGTACATCACTTCGATCAGGCAGATAACGTAAATAAAAGATTGAGTGGTTTAGGAATGGATTTTATCATCGCTATTCTATTAGTAGCGATTACCCTGCTTCCCCTCGGGCAACGTGCCGCCATTATTGTAATGATCTCCATTCCACTTTCTTTGGCTATTGGTATTGTATTAATGAATGCCATGGGCTACACACTTAATCAATTAAGCATTGTTGGTCTAGTGGTTGCACTTGGTTTATTGGTTGATGACAGTATTGTAGTAGTGGAAAATATTGAGCGCTGGTTGCGAGACGGTCATAGCAGAATGGAGGCCACCTTAAAAGCTACACAACAAATAGGCTTGGCAGTAGTTGGCTGTACAGCTACACTCATCATTGCATTTTTACCCTTGGTGTTTCTACCTGAAGCAGCCGGTGAGTTTATCAGAAGTTTGCCGATGGGTGTGATTACTTCCGTACTGGCTTCTATGTTGGTTTCACTTACCATCATTCCATTCTTGTCGAGTCGTTTATTAAAAGAACCACATGGCCATCCTGACGGAAATATTTTCATGCGTGGACTTAAGAAATTAATCAACGGCAGCTACTCAGTATTACTAGATAAAGCCTTAGGCAAACCCTGGTGGACTATAGGGATTGCCTTGATTATTTTTATCGCTTCGCTTCAACTTTTTCCTGTTATTGGTTTTAGTTTATTCCCTGCCTCGGAAAAACCACAGTTTCTGGTAGAGATCACTACGCCCTTGCAATCAAACCTGGCTTACACCGATAGTATTACAAAAGCGATTGAAAAAGAACTGAGTCAGTATGAAGAAATACAATATGTGGCTACCAATGTAGGTAAAGGTAATCCGCGCATCTATTATAATGTAATTCCTGAAAATGAGCGGACAGATTACACTCAGCTTTTTGTTCAACTACATGAAGATACACCTCCCTTTAAAAAGCTTGCCTTGATTGAAACCTTGCGCAGTAAGTGGACACCATACCCCGGTGCCAAGGTTGAAGTAAAAAACTTCGAGCAAGGGCCACCGATCAATGCTCCAGTAGAGGTGCGGTTGTTTGGCGATAATTTAGACACCCTGAGAAGTCTTGCTGTAAAAGTAGAACAAACTTTAGAACAAACTGAAGGCACGCTGTATATAACCAATCCTGTTACCCACCTCAAGTCTGATATTAAAGTGGATATCAACAAAGAGAAAGCGCAGATGTTGGGCATTCCTACCGTTACGATTGATCGCACGGTGCGTTTGGCAGTAGCCGGATTAAACGTTGGTAAATTCTCGGATGAAAACGGAGATGACGTTGAAATTCTTTTAACAAAAGCGAATCAGGGTCAGTCTACACTCGATGCATTAGAAAATTTATATGTCAACAACCAACAAGGCCGGGCTATACCACTCAAGCAAGTAGCTGATCTCCGGTTAGAGTCATCGCCAATTAATATTAATCACTACGATAAGATCCGCATGGTTTCAGTTACTGCCTTTGTGGGTAAAGGATTTTTAGTAGACAACATTATTAATGATGTAGTAACTAAAATGGATGCGATGTCCTTGCCAGCGGGTTATACTTATGGCATGGGGGGTGAAGTTGAAAGCAGGCAGGAATCTTTTGGTGGATTTGAAAGTGTTATCATTGTCACCATCTTCTTATTTATCGCTGTACTTATTCTTGAATTCGGCACCTTTAAAAGTACCTTAATTGTACTATCGGTTATTCCTTTGGGCATAGTCGGTGCTGTACTTGCTTTACTCATCACGGGTAATTCACTTTCATTTGTTGCCATCATCGGACTTATCGCGTTGGCTGGTATTGAAGTAAAGAATACAATCCTTCTGGTAGATTTCACGAACCAATTAAGAGAGCAGGGTAAATCATTAGAAGATGCCATACGCGAAGCAGGTGAAGTACGCTTCCTCCCGATCATCTTAACTTCTATGACTGCCATTGGTGGATTATTACCGATAGCCTGGTCATCTAATCCTTTAATATCACCTTTGGCTATTGTGCTTATCGGTGGATTAATCAGCTCAACCTTACTTTCAAGAGTGGTGACACCCGTTGTGTACAAACTGATTCCTCCACATGTTGAAATAAAGACTGAAGCTGCCAAATAAAATTTACTTAATCGTAGTAAGTATATTAAAGGTCATGATGCAGATCATGACCTTTAATGTTTTTAACAGTGTTGGTTTCATTTTAGTATAACGTTGGTTGAACCATTCGTTGCTTTAACGAAACATGATGTCGCTCATCAGCAAAATCAATTTTTACTTCATCTTCATGCGTTATATAGGCTAAACAAAACAACCTAACACATGAAACTAAAATTATTCATCATCACCGCAGGTATCGCTGCAGCAGCGATGCTAAGCAGTTGCCATATGGAAGAAAATAAGCAGTTGAGAACAACTGTTGATTCCCTTCAATCGGAGCTACAGACAAGCCTTGAGCTTGCACAGACCTTGAATGATGTAGGTGTGCTGATCGATTCAATTGATTTGAGCAGGAATTCATTGAGTCTGCATATGGTTGAAGGCACCTCTTATGCTAATTACACCGACAGACTTAATAATATCAATGATTATGTTAAGCAAACATTTGACAAACTGGCAACTATGGAGGCAACTATTAAAAAGTCGAAAGCGGATAATCGGTATTATGCCAATACCATTAAAAAGCTGAAGCATGATCTTGAATTAAGTACTGCTCAATTAGTTGCCCTACAGGAAGAGGTAGAAAAGGTGAGATTGGAAAATAGTGAACTGGCCTTAGTTGTAAAGCAGAAGGATGAAGCGCTTTTTGAAAAAACTGAAATGATACAGTTGAATCAACAGAGCATTGTTTCCCTGCAACAAAAAGTAGATGGGTTGATCCTCGAGGCTTCCAACACGCAGGCTGAATCATACTTTAAACAAGCGCAGGCACTTGAGACTGCAGCAAAACGAACCAAGCTGGCACCTCGTAAGAAAAAAGCTACCCAACAAGAAGCACTTGAATTATACAAATTAGCAGCTACCCTGGGTTATGCCGAAGCGGAGCAACGCATCGCTGCCTTAACAAAAAGCATTTAAGGGCTTATTTTATTTAACAATAATGGATCGGTCGCTACATCAGCGACCGATTTTATTTTGGAGAAAATCAATCTTTTAGCCGAATCCATTTCGCCACGAACTGGGTATACGCGAAAAAGAAGTTTCTACTTAATAGAGGAAAAATGTCCTGAAAAGTCAATTTTAACTGATATTCAAGAAAATTCGCCTATTTAAATCCATTTGTTCGTGCCTTATTTCTGTCTAAAAAGTTTAATTAGGTTAACGCTTTTCTAAGTAATAGGAGTTCCTTACTTTTCGGAGTGCATGAAAGGTAAAATAATCATCTTATTCTTTCTGCTGTTTGTTTACACACCTTCCCCAGCACAAAGTGAACAAGACAGTTTGAAAATAATCTCTGTCCTCTATAGAGCGCAAAGCATCAGGCTTAATAATCCTGACAGTGCCATCTATTATTGCAAACAAACTATTGCATCGCTTAAGCCAAAAAATAACTACCTCAATGGCTTTGCCTATTATACACTTGCGTACAGCAACTGGGTTAAGGCTAATTATAAACTAAGTGCAGAATATGGTTACCGGTCCCTCAAGTTCATAGAGACCACCCCGTATGATTATGAAAAGTCGCTTGTACTCCTGGAACTTTGCCGAACGTTCCTCGATCTGAAAAATCCTGAAGAAGGAAGGAAATACCTCAAAAGGGTTTATGATATAGCCATTCTCCATCCGGAAGAACCAAAAGTACTTGCGAATTATTACAGAGAACTTTCATTCTATTATGCTGCTATTAACCAAAACGATTCCGCTGTCTATGCTTCAGACAAAGGCATTGAAATCTATGAACTCTTAAATGATTCGCTTAACAAAAGTGTTCTTTACGGAAGAAAGACCCGCATTTTGTTGTCGGAAAATAAGTTTCAGGAAGCCTTACAGCTTGCGGGTAAAGCAATAGTATTAGATAGTCTGGTGAAGAATAAACGTGCATACGGTATTAGTAATTATCAGCTTGCTTCAGCCTTAATTGGTTTGCAGCAATACGACAAGGCTATCGGGTATTTAAAAAAATCTATAAGCACAAGCTATGAGATAAACAATTGGCAGGCACTCTTCAAAGCGCATGAAAAGCTTAGCGAGGTTTACCTTGCTAAAAAAGAACCCTACAAAGCACTCGAACATACTCAGCTGGCTGCCCGATTTAAGGATAGTCTCTTTAATGCAACCTCATCAGGTCAGATCGAGGAGATGAAGATTTTGTATGAAACCGAGCAAAAGGATAATACCATTTCATTATTAGAAAAAGAAAATGCGCTCAAACAACAGCAAAGTAACAATCAACGCATCATTGTATTTTCACTGGTAATTATCATTGTGCTGTTATGGGCGCTATTATTCATGCAAATGAATGCTAAAAGAGCGCATAGAAAAGCAAATGAAGAGCTCTCTTCAAAAAACAAATCGATTGAACAACAAAAAGAAGAAATGCAGGTACAAGCTGAAAAATTGCATGATCTGAATCAATTGAAATCGAAACTCTTTTCTGTAATCAGTCATGACCTGAGAGGGCCTATCAATAATCTTCAGTCACTGTTAGACCTGTTTTCAAAAAACTTATTAACGCAAGAAGAGTTTATCAAACATTCCGACAAGTTAAAGGCCAATGTAAATGTTACACAACGCACTCTTGAAAATCTATTAAATTGGTCCATGAGTCAGATGGAAGGTATAAGGACCAGACCTGCCATTATCGATATTAAAAGTACTATAGACGAAGCCGCCCGTTTATTACACGACATTGCCAATCGTAAAGAGGTTCACATAAAAAATAATATTGCGGACACAATACTCGTCTACGCTGATCCTGATCAGGTGCAGGTGGTATTGCGTAACCTCATTCACAATGGAATCAAGTTTTCTAAATCAGGCACCACTGTTTACGTATCGGCAAAAATATTGGATAAACATTGCCACATCATTGTAAAAGATGAAGGCATTGGTATGACAGCGAGTGAAATAGAACGTCTTGAGCTTACCAAGGATCACTTCACCAAGATTGGCACCTTACAGGAAAAAGGAACAGGGCTCGGTTTTTTACTTTGTCGAGAATTTGTCGAGCACAACGATGGACAGATTTATGTAAAGAGTGAGTCAGGTGCAGGTACTGAAATTACTTTTACTCTCCCGCTGGCCTAGCCAATAAAATTTATCTTTCTATGAGAACCGTCACAGTAAGGTTTATTCGCTGATGCACCACAACGGCAAAAAGCAGTCACATTATTTTTCTTAGTCAACACACCTTCTTTATCTTTTACCACCACATTTCCATATACCAATAAGGGACCATTCATACTGGTTTCAACAATGGTTTCTGATTGTACTTGCACATGCTTTTGTTCAGTGTCGCTGTTCATGTAATAACTGAGGGCACCGCTGGGGCATTTTTTAACTTGTTCTATTATCTTTTCTGTGGTACCATGTTCGGGTGTAATCCAAGGTCGCTTATGTGGATCGAATACTTCACCAAGACCGCGAAAACAGATTGTTGAGTGTATGCATTCGCTTGGTTTCCAAACAATAGTGACTTCACCATTGCTGTACTTTTTGGTTATGTCTTTTTTATCCATGGGCTTTATTTAGTTAACCAATGAAAGACTGGTGTTTATTTGAATTGGATTTGTCAGCACCTTATGCACAGGGCACAATTTAGCAATCTGCAACATGCGTTGGTGTTGCTGTTCGTCAAGCTTGCCTTTTACTTCAACATGGGTTTCAAAGGCCGTTCCGCCTTCCACATCTTTCGAAACTACGGTTACTTTTATTTCCTGCACGTCAAAATTTTTCCTGTTAGCGTACATACGCAAAGTAATCGCAGTGCATGAAGCCAGTGACATTCTTAAGAAATCACCGGGTCGGGGTCCCAAATCCTTTCCTCCCACATCCAGCGGTTCGTCAGCAATAACAGTGTGCGTTCTGGCGACTAATTCCGTTTTATAAACATCCTGGCCAATGGTGGCTACTGCTACTTTTTCTTCCATGCTAAAAGATACCATTTTTTACAAAATGTTCCTGAAGCAACCGCTCTCTGGCAGCCAATTCTTTTTTACGAATCTCTTCAGGCATTTCCTCTATTGGTGCAGGATAGCCAACCGCCATCATCACGCCTAGTTCAAAATCATCCGGTACATTAAAAAGTGCTCTTGCTTTTTGGTGGTCGTAACCCGCCATTTGTCTCACCTGCAACCCTAAGTCCACCGCTTGTAAAGAAAGCAGTGTATTGGCTGCCCCTAAATCATATAATGTATAAGCGTTAGGTGAATTAAAGCGTTTAAATACTTTTCGGGTTACACTAAAAATTAACAGTGGTACTTGTTGAACCCAGGTTCTGTTACCTTCATTCAGTACGCTGAAAAATTTATTCCATAATTCTGTTTGGTCTCTCGTAGCAAATAAATATTGCCAGGGTTGCTCATTCATGCTGGAGGCAGACCAGCGTGCAGCTTCAAACAAGGAGTTTATCTTTTCAGGCTCTACCAATTTTGTAGAAAAAGCCCTTGAACTTTTCCTATGTTTAATCAGGTCGGCCACTTCAAATTCAATATTGGCTGATTTAGTCATTGCGGTTAATTCATCGATCATCGCTTACAAACAATATTCATGTGCATTCGGTTTACTTGCTCCACCTAGGAATACCCCAAATCGCCAAAAAACCTGAAAAAGCATGCATGGGTGCGGCTAAAAGTGGAAAGGTGCTGTCCAGGACTGTGCCATCTGGTAGCTGAGGTGTTGTAAACACAGGGTAGAAGCTAAATAAAGTGAAACCAACACTAAGCACTAGCCATAGTAGCTGTCCTTTGGGCACAAAACGCACGAAGACAAAAAACAGCAATGCACCGATCAATACAGGTAAGATGGATGAGATGGTTACTGCCATAAAAAACCCCGCAGGAATAGTAGCACCCAGTGCACTGGCGATTAAGCTCCATACATTATTAATGCCGGCTCCGATAACTCCGGCAATTAGACCAGCCTTTAAGGCTTTGACTAAGGTTAGTTGGTTGTTTGACATAATTTAGAATTTAGAATTTAGAATTTAGAATTTAGAATTTAGAAGCTAGAGGCTCGAAGCTCGAAGCTAAAATTAAAACTACTCCTCCACCAATATCCCCATCTTGCCTAGCTGATAATCGCGCATGGCTTCCATGATTTGTGTTTGATTGTTCATTACAAAAGGACCGTGCGACACTACCGGTTCATTCAAAGGCTCACCACTCAATAAAAGTAATCGAGTATCTTCACTAGCCTCGAAACTGATGCCCTCACCATCTTGTTTAAAGTAAATCAGATGCAACCCTTCAACTAACCCATAACCATCCAGTTTTATCTTTCCATCCAAGAGGTATAACAACGCATGATGATTTTTGGGTAACTCATAGGCAATACGTCCACCCTGCTTTGCATAAACTGTTGCTGCATTGACAGGGCTCAGTGTATTCACTTTTCCTTTTACACCTTGCAACTCACCGGCAAATACATTTGTGCTGATCAATCCATCTGTTGAGGCAAATGAAGGTACTTCACTCGCCTGTAAGGGAAAGTAAGATGGCTGATCCATTTTATGTTTAGCAGGTGTGTTAATCCATAATTGAATAATCTCTTGCCGACCACCAATCTCATGAATATCTGGCGCGGGTCTTTCGCTGTGTATAATGCCCATACCGGCATTCATCCATTGCGCACCTCCTGCATACACTACACTATTATTACCTCGACTGTCACGATGGTGTACACCACCTTCAAAAACAAAAGTAACTGGAGAAAAGCCCCTATGCGGATGTGGATCTACACCACTATGCAAAGGGGAACGGTGCACAGGCACTTTTATGTTAGCATGGTGTAATAATAAGAATGGATCTACCTGCTGCACCTGCTGGGTTGGCAAGGGTTGCCGAATGGGCAAGCCTCCCATATCCATGGGGTGAGCATACAATAAATGAGAAACAGATCTTGTTTTCATAACTTAATTTATAGTTTGCCTCCACAGCAAAAATTCTAAATTCTAAATTCTAAATTCTAAATTCTTAAATCATACTTTATTTCATCGGAACCTCCATCAGCAAAACTTCAGCATCGCTATCGGCCACAAGAGTAAGTTTATCAATATCCCAAATGCCTAAGCCATCACGCTTATTCAATTTTTGTCCGTTAACACTTACATCACCTTCAATCACAAAAACATAAACACCATTACCCGTTTTGTTAAGTGAATATTCTTTACTAAAGCCTTTTGTGAATTTTCCGAGTGAAAACCAGGTGTCCTGATTTACCCATAGCGCCTCCGTGTCTTTGGCAGGCGACACAATGTTCTGCCATTTATTTGTGCGACCTTCTACTGAGAATTGCTTTTGATCGTAGCGTGGCTGTACATTTTTTTGTCTGGGGAAAACCCAGATTTGTAAAAGATTTACATCTTCTGTGGCTGATGCATTTACTTCACTGTGTTGCACCCCCGTACCGGCACTCATTACCTGCACCTCTCCTGCTTTGATAATCCCATGCCCCCCTGTGTTATCTTTATGCTCCAGGGAACCACGCAAAGGAATGGTGATGATCTCCATATTATCATGTGGATGCTGACCAAAACCTCTTCCCCCCTGTACGATGTCATCATTCAATACCCGCAAAGCACCAAATTGCATGCGGAGTGGATCGTAATAATTAGCAAAACTAAAAGTATGGTGTGCGTCTAGCCAACCGTGGTAAGCATGACCGCGACTATCGGCTTTATGATATACTGTTTTCATGGTTTTTGTTTTTTGTGCATTTGAAACCAATGTGGCGGCCATTAACAAAAGCATCAAAATGCTGTTCTTATAAGTTTTCATAGGTTATAACTAATCATATACACGCGAATGCTGAATTAAAGTTACAACAATTATTGTATATACAACTATTTTTATCTTAACTCGTTTATATGGACATTAGCGCATGGATTAGGGCTTTTTGCTCCAAAAAGTGCGAAAATTCATGTAAAGTATAGATTTTATGAAAAACCAACTGATCAACGGCATACACCACGTTACAGCTCTGGGCGATGATGCTCAAAAGAATGTAGATTTTTATTCAGGTATTTTAGGCCTGCGTATGGTGAAGAAGACGGTAAACTTCGATGCACCCGATGTATACCACTTATATTATGGAAATGAAACGGGTAGCCCTGGCACCATCATGACTTTCTTCCCTTTTCAGGGAATGATGAAAGGCAGACATGGTAAGGGTCAGATGACAGCCACCTCCTTTTCTGTACCGGATACAAGTCTTGATTACTGGCTTAAGCGTCTCAAGAAATTCAACATTCAACATAAAGCACCACAACAAAGATTTGATGATGAACTCTTCATTTACTTTGAAGATGTACATGGTCTTGGTTTAGAATTAGTCTTTAATAAAGACGATCAGCGGCCTGGTTTTACGTATGGACAAATTCCAATTGAACATGCTGTGAAAGGATTTCACGGGGTAACACTTGCGGAAGAGGGTTATGAAAGAACAGCAGCACTCTTGTTGCACGGCATGGATCATCAATTACTCAAAGAAAAAGGAAATCGTTTTCGTCTATCTGCCAGTGGTGTAGCTGGAGATTTTGTTGACATAGTCAACACACCGGAAAGTGATCGTGGTGTAGGAGGTAGCGGAACTATCCATCACCTGGCCTTTGCCACAACAGATGATAACTCACAACTGGAAGTGCGTGAAAAATTATTATCGAAAGGTTACAACGTAACCCCCGTGCTAGACAGACAATATTTTCATAGTATTTATTTCCGCGAACCCGGGGGTATACTCTTTGAAGTTGCTACCAATCCACCAGGATTTGCAATCGATGAGCATCCTGCTCATTTAGGTGAAGCCTTAAAGTTACCACCCTGGCAGGAAGCTTCGCGCTCAAGCATTGAAAAGGGCTTACAACCCATTAAAGTGAATACGGATAAATTCATGGACTAATGACACATATTAAAAAGATAATAGAAGCAGGCTTACCATTACCTCAGGCAAAGAAAGCCTTGATCTTATTGCACGGCAGGGGTGGGAGCGCAGAAGATATTTTAACCTTGCGCGAACATCTGCCTGTACATGATTTTTACATTGTTGCCCCACAAGCGACCAACAACTCCTGGTATCCATTGAGCTTTTTAGCGCCCATACAACAAAACGAACCCTGGTTCAGCAGTGCTTTGGCTTATGTAAAAAGTATTGTTGACGACATTCAGGCAGCAGGTATTCCAGCTGAACACATTTACATCGGTGGTTTTTCGCAAGGTGCTTGCCTCACCTTGGAGTTTACCACACGCAATGCCCAACGCTGGGGGGGAGTGTTCGCGCTGACAGGAGGTTTAATTGGCGACAAAGTTTATCCTGAACATTATCAAGGTGATTTCGCGGGCACTCAAGTATTTATTGCCAATAGTCAGAATGATCCGCATGTTCCCCTAACACGCAGCGAAGATTCAAAAAAATTGATGGAGAAAATGGGGGCTAAGGTTACAGTAAAAGTTTACCACGACAGGCCGCATACGATAGTGATGGACGAATTACAGGAGGCTGGGAAGATTTTGATGGGTTAATCTCATCCAGATCTGTCGAATTGTTTGGGGTGTTCTTTAGAAGATAATAAGATAAATTAAGCAGGTGTTGATTCTGTGAACAGCAAAAGCTCATCAATACCTAAGGATTTAAAATCTTCCATTAAACCATGGTGTATTTCGAAGGTCTAAAGAATATGAAAATCGTACTGCCCTTAATCACTTGTGCAATGCTTTCTATAGCCTGCCAAACTGAATCTCCCTTTACACCAGCTAAATGTGAGTTTACACCCTTACTTCATACAAACCTTGTCAACCTGACCAAGGCTTTGCCCACAGCGGTTACAAGCGCATTAGTCAAAGATCCAACACCTGAAGGTGCCTTAGGTCGAAATCGTGAAGCGTATTTTCATGTACGCTTCCAATTAGATATTGCGTTCCTGGCTTCCTATGCTGTGCAGTATGAAAGTGATGAGGCCTTGGAAAAGTTTATTAAGGCAGTTGAATATTCCTATGCTTATCAAAAGCCAGCAGGTGATTTTGAGTTAGTCATTCCAGAAAATCTTGCTGACCAAGGACAACCAGCTGAGGGAGATCTGTCAAGTGGCATCGCCTTTTTTACAGCTGCACTCGGGCATTCATTAATCCAGCTTGAGCAAGCTGCCTGGTTTCAAAACAGGCCGCCTGATTTGCTAAGTGAGCGATTGGCTTTACTTCGACCAAAAATTGAAATGGGGTTACTCTATTTATTATCACAAAAAGAAATACTCAAAATCTACGATCAAAATGCACCTAATCGTTTACTCTTTGATGCATTGGCCTATTATTCATTGGGCACTTACTTAAATAATGAGGAAGCGAAATCAGTAGGACTAGATTTCATTGAACTCGCTTTAACGAAACAAGATGAGCTTGGCTACCTGATTGAAGGAGATGGATTCGATAGCAGCTATAATGGGGTATCACTTCGTCTGGGTATTCTACTACTTGGCATTATAGAACCAACAGAAACAATCTACGCTTCACTGCAACAAGCAATAGTCTGCTGCGCATCCTGGCAAGCTTCGCGTGTTTTAACAACTGGAGAAATAAGCACTGAGGGTAATACACGCGTATATCCCGGAGGTGAAGACTTTCTAGGAGAAGAAAAAAAAATGGCGTGGATTGACACCTTACTTTCCTTTTATTACATGTATGCTTTAACTGGACAATCTAGCTACCTGAATCTGGCTGAAAGCATAAAAAGCTTTTATGAATAAAGTTTGTTAAGAAAAGTAATCCTATAATTTCTGCAGCAATAGTTTCTTATAAGTAGCACCAATAGGCAATGTTTCACCATTGATAATTACTTCGTCTTTAGTAATCTCATCAACAGCACCCAAGCGTATAATAAAAGAATTATGGATGCGAACAAAATCATCCTGTAGTTCTTGCTCCAGCTGCTTCATCGACATCAAAGTCATGGTTTTACTTGTCTTGGTTACAAAAGTAACGTACTCACGAGAACCTTTAATATAAAGAATTGAACCCAAATCTATTTTAACCAAACGTGTACCGTCTTTTACAAAAATATAATCCTTGTCATTTCCTTGAACCGGTGGCGTATGCGAAGTTTTTAGTTGGAATCGCTCTGTAATTTTGTTTACTGCCTTTAAGAAGCGGTTGAAATCGAAAGGCTTCAATAGATAATCAACAGCATCAAGCTCAAAACCTTGCAAGGCATATTCTGCGTAAGCAGTAGTGAAAACAACGAGGGGTGTATGGGAACTTGACTTCAGGAAATCTATACCTGTTAATTCGGGCATTTGTATATCCAGAAAAATAAGATCAATCTTTTGCTTAGTCAGCATGGTGCGCGCCTCTAGCGCATTTTTAGCAGAAGCCACGAGGGTAAGCTCTTCTGTTTTCTGAATAAACTCTTCCAGAAGCTTACGCGCATAGGGCTCATCATCAACAATCAGGCAGCGAATCATATTATCTCAATTGTAGTTGAACGGTATATACTTCATTTTGTTTAGTGATTTGCAAACTGTGCCGATTGGGGTAGCCTAGTTGTAAACGTCTTCGCAAATTCTCTAAGCCAAAACCTGATGCCTGTCGGGTAGGATCGATACCAAGAATACGGTTGGATACTTGGTAGTAAATGACACCCTTTTCAATTTTCAGTTTCAGTTTTATCCAGCAATCCTGTTCCGTATCCCGCACACCATGTTTAAAAGCATTTTCCAATAAGGTAATGAGGGTAAGGGGTGCAATATTCACATTATCCATATCTCCTTCTTTTTCAAAAGTAAGATTCAGCACCTGACTGAGTCTGATTGACTCGAGGTGAATATAATCATGGAGGTAATCAACCTCGTGTTTCAAAGGAACTTCTGTTTTATTCGCTTCGTAAATCATGTAACGCATGATATTCGACAGCTTAATGATTACCTCAGTTGCTTTGGCAGAACCGGTATACACCAGGTAATTTAAATTATGCAAGGTGTTAAATAAAAAGTGAGGATTGATTTGTGCTTTCAAATAATTAAGCTCGGCTACCAGTTTTTCATTCTCCAATTGTTTCTGTCTCGATTCAAAATCAAAACGATCAACTGTAAATCGAATCATTCCGGTAAACATCATAAACACTATTGTATCCCAAAAGGTACTAACAATCCGGCTAAGCTTTACTGTTTGGTAGTAGGCTTCATTCTTCACGATCTGTGGTAAGATTAAATTCTCTGCAAAAATTCTGAGGCTCACCACTCCAGCAATCAGCAACAATAACCAGCTGATGTATTGCCAGATCTTCTTCTCCGTCAGCCAAAAAGGCAAAATCAAAAAGTAATGCAGGTAACTTGCCAATACCAAAAAACTCAACCGAAGAGAAATATACCCAGCGCCTTTAACCAGGCCTAAATAAGCCTGGAGATCGTAAATGCTGTAGGTGAAGTAAGCAAGCCAGAAAGATAGGTGCAGCATCAACATCCGATGCCGGGAGAAAAATGATGACTTCATGCTGGGTTAATATAGCTAAACCTGATCAATGATTGTAAAACTTCAATCAAGCCTTTCAACGGATCAACAAAATATAAGATTCATTCAACGGATTGAGGCTGTTGATGGATCAGTTCATTTCGATGATTTTTCTATGCAGTCCATTGATATTTTTTAACGGAACTCTAACGCATTCGTAACTACCAATAAAAAGTTATGACAAAATTTATCCTTACACTGAGCCTGACACTCTATTTCTCAACATTGAAAGCACAGGTTGATACCATTTATGCTATCCCGAAAAAGTTAATAGAGGCTTCGTTAAAGCAAGGCACAAGCCAGTACCTGGTGTTTATTAAGTTTAAACAAATGCCTAAACAAAGCAAAACATTTGTCTGGGACCGGAAAGTCGCCATTAAACAAATAAATGGTAAAGATCACATTGAAGTTGTGCAGCATTGGTATGGCGCTGACAGCACTGATTACCGTTATGTGTATTCTTTGGTGGATAAAGAAAACTACTTACCCACCTACCACAAAACCATCTTATCAAGAACGGGCATTGAAGCTTTTGATTTTTACGATAATAAAATAAAAGGTTCCGATTCAGTTGCGAATAATAAAAAAGCAGCTTTTGAATTAATTACCCAAAAACCACTTAACTGGGAATTGGATTTAGAAACCTTTACACTACTGGATTTAAAAGAGGGCAAGCGTTTTGCCATTAACTTTTATCATCCTGGTGGCAGAAGCAACCCGCAATTTTATGAGTACAAAGTTACAGGGTCGGAAAAAGTAAATACTATTGATGGTAAACAAATCGACTGCTGGAAACTACGCATTGATTATAATGCTAAATCATATGCGGTTTTCTATATCAGCAAAAAAAATAGAGAGGTTATTAAAATGGAGGAAGACTTTGGTATGGGTACACGCTATAAAGTGAAACTCGCCACGAATATGTAAGTGAAATAATGCATGCTAGTACGCTGGCTTACATTCCTTTCTCCAACATTTCAATTCAATTCTATGATAAAAGCACAACTATTTTATATCAGCTAAGGCCTTAAACCGATGCCGCCAGGGTAAGTGCATACTTTGCTTGCACTGCCATGGCAGGCATCCGATTTAATGCCAGAAAGCCAATATTATCCGGAGAGCTACGTTTACTGAGGTATAAAAATAATTTTTACGAACTTTAGTACTGGATTTTGGTTTTTATGGCATGCGATGCGTAGTAGTATTGATATTAAACCTGGTCAGCTTTTCCGCTTTTACTCAGCAGTACACGATTGCAGGAAAAGTGCTTGACAGTGAGGGGGAAGCTTTGCCGCTTGCACACATCCTGATACCCGAAACCAATAAAGCTTTTGTAACAGATGTCAATGGTAAATTCTCATTTACTTATGCAGCTGGTAGTCTTAGCTTAGAAATCAGGTATACAGGTTATGCAACACTCAGGCAAACACTCCAATTAAAAAGAGATACTACCCTGCTATTTACGCTTCAGTTGATCAGTGAACAATTAAATGAGGTAGTGATTAAGTCAAGTCAGATTTTACAATCCGATCAATTAATCTCCACCCGATCCAGTACACTTACCTTAAGTGAAAAAGAGATTAACGCTATTCCTGTTTTGGGCGGTGAAGCCGATTTAATTAAAACTATTCAATTATTACCAGGGGTTTCAAAGGGTGTAGAAGGCACCACTGATTTATTTGTACGTGGTGGTGCTGCGGATCAGAACCTGGTGTTGTTAGATGGTGCTCCTGTTTATAATACCGGCCATCTCTTTGGTTTTCTATCGGTTTTCAACCCCGACATATTGGAGGGGGTTGAATCTATCAATGGCGCTTTTCCGGCTAACTATGGCGGACGACTTTCTTCCATTTTAAATGTGAATACCAAATCACGAATGGCAGAGAAAACCATGGTGTCGGGCAACGTTGGGCTATTGGCATCCAGACTGATGATACGCCAACCCATTCTTAAAAATAAATTGGAGGTTTGGGTAGCTGGCCGCAGAACCTATGTGGACCAGGTGGTAAAGGCTGTAGGCGAAACACTGCCTTATTTCTTTTATGACATCAACGCCAAAATCATTTATCAGGCTAATAAAAAAGACCGCTTTGAGTTTACACATTATGTAGGCGAAGACGTGCTGAATTTTGTAAGAACAGGAAGAGACACTGCCAGTAACTTCCGATTCACCAGCGACTTTACCATTGCCAACAGTGGACAAACTTTTTTATGGAAAAGAAAAATGAACGAAGCACTTAATTCTACGCTTCGCCTTTACAGAACTTCCTTTCGTTACACTATCGAAAATCAATTTGAAGAAAGCAGGCTCTTCACCAATTCGAATATACTGGACTGGGGTGCCAACTGGACGCTAACACAAAAGCTGACAGATGCTTTTAGTCAAACCGTTGGCTTTGACCTTGTACAGCACCAGGTGAGCCCGAATGTGATTACCACTTCAGGTGAAATCTCTCAGTTACTGGAAAGTAGTAATACACAAGCACAAAAAAGTTTCGAAAGCTCACTATTCTACCAGGCAGATGGCAAATTAGGTAAAGATTGGAGCTGGAGTAGTGGTTTACGCCTGTCATCAGTAACGGTTAACAATACATTCTACCTGAATCCGGAGCCGCGCCTAGCCATCCGTTATCAACTAAAAGAGAATGCCGCACTCAAAGCCAGCTATTCACGCATGGCGCAATACATACACAGAGTCTCCAGTGCAGCCGTTGCTTTCCCTACCGACATCTGGTATCCTGTAACGAATCGTGTGGTGCCGCAAACTGCAGACCAATTTACACTTGCCTTCAACCAAAACTTACCTAAACAAAATCTCTTCATCAGTCTGGAGACGTATTACAAAGACTTAAATAACTTGATTGGCTACAGAGAGGGCACTAATCTTTTTCTCAATACTTCTTTTGAAGATCAGTTGATACAAGGTTCCGGACAAGCATATGGTTTTGAAGTGCTCATCAAAAAAGAAAAAGGAAAATTTACAGGTTGGATCAGTTATACACTTTCCAAATCGCTACGACAGTATGATGAGATAAATCAAGGTAATTGGTTTTTAGCACGGTACGACCGCAGACACAACGGAGCTCTTGTACTTAATTATGAACTAGGAAAACGTTTCTCACTTTCCGGTGTGTTCGAATTTATTTCAGGCTCTCGTTTTACACCCATCATTGGTCAATACATTGTACCCAGCACTACCTTGGGTGGTGTTCAGTTAATTCCAGTGTATGCCAGCATTAACTCAGTAAAGTTGGCAGATACGCATAGATTAGATCTTGGTTTAAAGTATCAATCATTAGCAACAAAAAAATTTAGGAGTGAGTGGTTTGTAGGTGTGTACAATACTTACAATAGAGCCACACCCCTTGGTATTAACATTGTGCCGAATCCCGATGGTTCTTTCCGATATGAACAACCAGGACTTTTCGGTTTATTACCCTTTATCAGTTATGGATTTAAATTTTAAGCGATGACTGTAAAAGCATTTACCTACTTATACATTTTAATAGCAACATTTTTGTTGTCAAGTTGCTTACCCGAGCCCCTTCCTGTGGATGATATTCCAAAACTTGAAACAAAAATTGTTGTGTCTTCACAAATTATTCCTAATACGGGTTTAGTTGTCTTTGTTTCTAAAAGTATTGGAGCGCTGGATGCCGGAGATGACAGCGATCCGGAAAGCCTTATTGAACAAATTGCCATTAGTGATGCATTGGTAACACTCAAGGTAAATGAAAACCTTGACACCCTTGAAAATCTTGGCAATGGTCTATACGGGAATATCATATTGGATTGGCAAAACAATGTAGACTACACCTTAACTGTCAATACCACTTTATTAGGATCGGTTAGTGCCGTAACACGCATTCCGGATTTCGTTTCCTTTGATGAAGTAAGTGCCACCATTTTTGATAATGGATTCGATTCGCTTGCACAAATAGCTTATCGCCTAACCGATCCTGTGAGCGACAACTATTACATGATTAATGTGCAGCGATTCAGGTCATCGCAGGAATTGAGCAGTCTGGTAAACCCAAGGATTTTCACTAAACTTTTTGACGACAAGGAATTTGATGGCCAGGAAAAAGCCGAAACCTTTAATGTACTTTTTCAGGAATTTTCTGAAGGCGACTCGATAGCCGTTTCCATGGCCAACATTAGTAAAGCCTATTACGATTTCTTAAAAGTAAGAAGTGATAATCGATTTAGCTTTGTGGAGTTTGCGGGTGAACCGATTAACTACCCAACCAACGTGCAAGGTGGCTATGGATTTTTCAACCTGCACACCCCCGATGTAAGGGTATTCATTTTAGAGTAATGTTGGATTATTGATGTTCCTTGTTCAGTTAATACTTCAAGTCCATTTTTTTTAGAACATTGCTATTTTCTCATACGATTACTCAGTAACATCTTGATTGAGCAGGAGCAGTGATTCACTGCAACCGGCTAAATCTTAATACCTCTTTGCATGGGCACTTCCACAAAAATGAGTTCACTGTCTTGTTTGCCCATTAGGCTAATCATATCGGTTTCATAAACACCGAGAGCATCACCTTCCTGAAGTAATGTTTCTCCTATTTGTACTGAGCCTTTTGCACAATGTACGTAAACACCATTGCCAGGCATTTGCATTTTATAGTCAATAGAAACGCCATTCAACAATGAAGTAAGACTAAAAAATGCATCCTGATTAATCACAGCCGTATTCTCTCTACCGTCAGGTGATATGGTCAGCAGTACTTTGTTCAATTTATCTGAAGGTTTAAAGCTGAACTTATGGTGAAGAGGCTTGACGTCTAGTTTCTTCGGATACACCCAAATCTGATAACTGTGAAAAGAGGTTGTTGTTGAGGCATTAAACTCACTATGCATAATACCTGTGCCTGCGCTCATTGTTTGCACAGCCGTTGGATCAATAAATCCTTCAGCTCCTGTATTGTCTTTGTGATGTTGTGCTCCATCGATTACAATTGTGCTGATCTCCATATTCTGATGGGGATGCATGCCAAATCCCTGGCCTGGAAAAACTATGTCATCCGCAAAACCACAGAGTTCACCAAAATGTGTTTGATAAGGAACAAAGGCATAAGCACTTTTTTTCATGGCATCTTCTTTATGCCAACGGTCTTGAGAGCGTCTTAGTAATATTTTCATTTTTTTATTTGATAAGGTGCCAAGTGACCCATTTTACCTGCTGCGTAATTTCTTTTTGTTTCATTCATTTGTTCATGGCTTGTCATCACAAATGGGCCGCCATAAACAATGGGTTCATGAAGAGGTTGCGCACTTGCGAACATCAATGAAAGACCTTCTGAGCCTGCACTCAACTTTATGCTAGTTCCTTCCTCTGAAAAATTGATTAGTTGTTGTGGCTTCAAGTTTGTATCCTCAATTTTTCCATTACCGGCAAGTGTATAGATAAATGCCATCTCCTTTGCATCAAGATTTATAGACTGCTTAGGCTTGACAAGTACATGAAGTAAAGTAACATCTGTCTTTAATTGGTAAGTGGTACGCTCATGCTGAAAGGCACCATGGAGAATTCTTACTGTTGCAGTTGGTAAGTGTACTTCTTTTACCTGATTAGCATTGGCGTGTATAGCTTTAGGTTCAACCATTCTGTCTTTTTCAGTATGATTAATCCAGATTTGAAATCCGTGTGCTTCATGACCATTTCCTGTTGGAAATTCATCGTGATGAATACCGCTGCCTGCTTGTGTAATGTGCAAGCCTCCCGGTTCTATCGTACTGAAATCCCCGTTGCTATCGCGATTAATAAAACTCTCCTTACTATCAGGAAGCATGTACGTGAGCACTGATATACCTGCATGCGGATGTGGTCCAAACACAGGTTTATCCATGTAGTACTCTGTAAAAACAAGAAAAGGTTCTATCGGATATTGGTGTGCAAAAATGTCGACACCTCTTAATCCCGGAAATGCCTGTTTGAAGGCTAGCTGATTGACGGTAGTTATTTTTTTAAAATTGCTGTCCATATTAGGTTATTTGATCTATTTAAAAACCATGAACAATTAAAAAAGATTCAACAAACGGTTAAAAATTATATAGTTGCTTATACAATTGTTGATTACGCAACAAATTGGCTAAAAAAATCAGCTTTTAAGGTTATGAATAACTTTTTTTAGGTGGGACATAAGCACGGTTTGGTCCGCTTTTGAAATGCCTTTCAAGGCAACTTCAAGCGATTTCCCGGCTGCTTTGTAGGCCTTTGTCTTCAATAATTTTCCTTCGCGTGTAAGTACGATCCGCTTTACCCTGCGGTCGCTATTATCGGCTATCCGCTTCAGTACACCTTGTGCCTCCAGTATATCTACCATACGGGTAACACTGGCGCGATCTCGCCCCAACAATTGCGCCAAGGACTGCTGTGTAGTACCATCTTGTTTCCATAAATGGGTTAATAGTCTGAATTGGTCGGCTGTTATGCCATTGCCTGATTTCTCATTTAATTGTGTAAGCTTTCGGCTTAATAAATAATTTATGCGCCCGATGTACCTTCCAAAATTATGTTCTATATCCATTACAGTTTTATACGATAAGTAATTATAAAAGTACAGGTCACCAGGGAATTTCCACCCGATCTCTGAAAAACTTGCCGCTAGAAATCTTCTCCGCTGTAGCTAACCAAACAGCAGTATCAGCGCCTTGTTGCACACTGCGTGGCGCAGATTTTCCACCCATATCGGTTTTAACCCAACCCGGACAAAAAGCATTTACACTAATTTGTCGCGAACTGTATTCGTAAGCCAGATGTCGCGTAATGGCATTCAATAATGATTTGGCAACGCAATACGCGGGCGACCAGCCACCAACCGGATCGCTCATGCTGCCGCCTTCACTTGAAGTCATGATGATGCGACTACCTTTACGGAGCAGAGTTTGAAAGTGCCTTGTTACTTCAAGTTGTGCCATAGCATCTGTTTGTACACTCTCTTTAATAACTGCCCAACTATTGTTTAATAAAGACTGGTCTTCTTTTAAAAGAATTGCTGCATTATTAATGAGTACATCCAGTCTGCCAAATTGATGTTGCACTTGGCTTACTGCCATTTTTATACTGGCTTCATTGGCGATATCTAATTGCAGCACATGGGCCGTGAGGTTACCCATTTCTAATACTTTAAGTGCCTCTCTTCCATTTTGCTCATTTCGGGCCCCTAAAAATACTTCATGACCAAGCTTTGCCAGTTGTTTAACAATTTCAAAACCGATGCCTTTGTTAGCGCCTGTCACCAGTATTACTTTTCTTTCCATAAGCAGAAATTTATGATCAATTTTACAGGAAATTTTCTGTATTGATCTATTAAACCAAATTTAATTCCTGACGTTTAGCATCTACCTAAGCGCTTGGCAAGGTTTCCTTTATATGAATACATTCTCCACAGTCAACCCTTTTACACAACAAATCATTGAAACATATGCTTTTCAATCGCATCAAGAAATTGATCAATGTCTGTTAAAGAGCAATTTAGCTTTCCAAACCTGGAAAAACACCCTAGTTTCTGCAAGACAAGATTATATAAGCAGTATAAAAAGCAAGCTGATCAATAAGCGCGATACCTACGCTAGACTTATCAGCTCAGAAATGGGAAAGCCTTTAATTCAGGCCGTAGCTGAACTTGATAAATGTGCCTTACTCTGCGATTATTATATTGAAAAAGCACCTGTATTCTTGCAAGCACGAGAAGAAGCGTATCCGGATAAAAAGGTTATTTATACACTAGCCCCCACGGGAACAGTTTTTGGCATCATGCCTTGGAACTATCCCTTCTGGCAAGTATTTCGATATGCTATTCCTAACCTGCTGGCAGGTAATACTGTTTTACTCAAGCATGCGCCAAGCACAAGTGCCTGCTCTCTTGCCTTACATGAGTTGTTTACCTCAGTAGAATTTCCCAACATATTTCAATCACTTATAATAGACATCCCTCAGGTAGAACAGGTAATTGCGCATGATGCTGTGCAAGGTGTTTGTTTAACAGGCAGTGTTAAGGCAGGAAGTGCGGTGGGTGCATTGGCCGGAAAATACCTGAAAAAAACAGTGCTGGAACTGGGCAGTGCTGACGCCCTGGTTATTTTAGATGATGCTATTTTCCATAAAGCACTTGATGGTGCTTTTCAGTCGCGAACATTTAATGCCGGACAATCATGCATTGCTGCCAAGCGTATTTTTGTGCAAGAGCAAAAACTTAATGAAGCTATTACTTACCTGCAGGATAAGTTAAAGACCTTGCGCTTAGGCAATCCGTTGGAAGAGGGCATTAACCTGGGGCCTGTTGCCAGGTTTGAATTTGTACAACAATTAGATGCACAGGTAAAACAGGCCATACAGTATGGTGCACGAAGAATTACCGGGGCTGAAGTACAAGGTGTATTTTTTACACCAGGCATCATCGTGAGTGAAGCCAGCAACCCTATGAATCAGGAAGAAATTTTTGGGCCTGTAATTAATCTTATCCCCTACAAAAATGAAAACTCTTTAGCTGCTGATATCAACAATACAAATTTTGGATTAGCTGCTTCTGTTTGGGCTACAGACGAAGCACAAGCTATTGCCTGGGCGCATAGCATTGAAGCCGGTACTGTGGTGATTAACGATTACACCAAATCAGATCCACGCATTCCTTTTGGTGGCATTAAAAATTCGGGCTTTGGTAGGGAGTTAGGTGACTTGGGCTTTAGATCATTTGTGAATGAAAAGGCAATTATCATTAATTAATCTGCTAATCCGCGTTTTACCCAAATCCATCTGACCGCTGCTTGCTTCCGCTTTCAACGGCCAGAAGGATAGTTCTTTTAGAATATCTACTTTTGATAAGGCCATCTGTACCTAAGCGGATCAACAGCTAAAGCTTACCATTCCTTAACTAACGATCTTAAAATTAAAAGCACCATTTTTAGTTGCAGACCAAACCCTCAACCAAATTGGCAACACAGCTTCAGTGCCTCTGGCATTGCTAATATCACCAAGGTCTAAAAGGTTTTCATTCTTCCATCCAAACTGATTTAATAAAGATTTTACCTTTGCTTTGGCCTCAGCATCATTACCACAAATAAAATTTGTATGATTACCCTCACCAATCATTAAAGGATTAACCATTAAACCACACCACATAGTGTTTAATGTCTTAACAACCTTTATTGCTGGAAATTCTTTTTGAATTTCTTCACCAAGCGAATTCGTGTTGGATAATGAAGGAATTAAAGAGGGAGGAGCGCCATTGCTAAAGTCTAGTGGGTTAGCAACATCGATTAAAATTTTACCGTTCATGACAGGACCTGCCAGTTTCAAAGCATCAATTGTACTATCACCTTTAGTACAATTGAAAATAAGTTCTCCGAAAGCAGCTGCATCAGCAAATGTTCCTGCCCGTGCGCCATGCTTAGCCACGAATGCAAGTGCCTTTTCATTAGAGCTTGAACGTGAGCCCATCATTACTTCATGACCTAATTCTATTAAACGCGAACCGATGGTATCCCCCACCATCCCTGTTCCTAATACGCTAATTTTCATATTTCTTCTAGTTATTTACTTTCAAAAGTATAGTTTTACAGGGGCACTTTGCAATATCATATCAGGCATAACAGCTACTGTCAAGATTGACCGAATTGGAAAAATGAGTCTGAATCGAATAAAATAGATATAAAAAAAATATGAAAATAAATCAAGAGCAATACAAATTCATCATCAAAGGCGAGGAATACCACTGTGCTTTAGACATTACTTCCGCATTTGTAGGAGGTAAATGGAAAACCGTTGTACTTTGGTATTTGAGAAATAACAAAAAAAGATTCAGCGAATTAAAAGAGTTTATTCCTGACATAACAGATAAAATGTTATCCCTGCAATTACGTGCTCTCGAAGAAGATGGTTTTATTAAACGCACCCTTTATCCAGAAGTACCGCCTCGAGTTGAGTATGAATTAACTAAAGAAGGAAAAACGCTAATTCCTGTATTAGAAGCCATGGCTTTGTGGGGAAGAACTAAAGCTCAAAAAGATGGTAAGATGGTAAAAGTGAATAAGAAATAATTACTTCGTATGACTATCCAAAAATCTACACTCGACTTTCTTAAAGCCTTAGCACGTAATAATAACCGTGATTGGTTTCAAAAAAATAAAGAACGTTATCTGGCTTCGCAAGAAAACATGATGGAATGGCTTGATGTATTATTAGCTCAGCTTAGCAAGCACGATCAACTTAAAACGGCTACTGGCAAAGAAGCCTTGTACAGAATTTATAATGATGTTCGATTTTCAAAAGACAAGGCTCCATATAATCCACGCTTTGCGGGTAATTTTAAAAGGTTAAAACCCTTCTTACGCGGTGGCTATTACTTCTGGATTAAACCCGGTGCATCACGGATAGGCTGTGGTTTTACTTATCCAAATGCTGAAGACCTGCTGCGTATCCGTCAGGACATTGCTATCAACTATGAAGATTGGTACAAGCTCTTGAAGAATAAAAAGCTGAACAATACTTTTGGCGCCATGCAGGGTGAAACGGTTAAAACTGCACCGAAGGGATTCCCCAAAGATCATGAAGCCATACATCTATTACGCCATAAACAATTTTGGTTTGAGAAATCATACACCGATAAAGAGGTCTTGTCAAAAGATTTTCTTAAACAGGTAAACAATGATTTCAAAGCCATAAGACCCTTCTTCGATTACACGACTGAGATTCTGACAACCAATCAGAATGGTGAACTCATCATTAAATAAAAATGAAAGCAGCTCGATAAGCAAGCTGCTTCATTCATGTATTAGGCTGTGAAAACCAGGGCAAACTCTTTAGCAAAGTCCTCCAATTTGGTTTTACTAAAAGCAGGTAAATTTTTTCTGGCTCCTTCCTGAATGGTACCCTCACGTAAGGCCTTACCCATCGTGGCGTAACTATCGGCATGTGTTTCAGAAAGGCCAGCTTGTAGCATACCGGATTTCTGTTGTTCATCGCTAAACACTACCCAGTTAAGTTCCTTCCCTATTGCCTTACCTATGGCAGCAGCAACTTCCTGTCCACTTCGCTCATCACTAATAATGTAACGCGCAGATTTATTTGTAAAGTTCAGCGACAAAAGTTCTTCCAGGGCAGCAGCAGCAATATCTTTTGTGTGTACTAAAAACATTTTTTCTCCTTCACCAAAATTAGCACCCATAATGCCTGCTTGCTTAATGAGTGGCACCTGAGTGTAAAAGTTTTGAAAAAAGAAAGATGGCCTTAAATGCTTCACATGAAGTTGGGGTAATTTATTGAGCAGTTGCTCAAAGTCATAAAGTCCATCTACCGGACCAACACCCTTGCCTAATTCTGCCCCTATGCTGCTCAAGTTTACAACATATTTAACATTGCTGTTTTGTAAGGCATTAAAATAATGATTGGCGATTTCATTTTGAGATTTACGCCATTCTGTTGTCTGCCAAATGGGCGGAATCATAGTATAGGCAACATCAATATCCTGAAAGGCACTGATAACGAATGATGCATCAAACAAATTGCCCACGAGTGCTTTTGCTCCGAGCTTTTCTATGTCCGCCACGCGATCACGCGAGCCTGTTATCACTGATACTGAGTTTCCACCCTTCACTAAACCCTCTACAATCGGCTTACTGATGTTTCCTAACGATCCTGTAATGAGATACTTTTTCATATGTGTTGTTTTTCTTTTTTTACGCTACAAGGTTAGTACTAAAGTCTGTATATTGCGTCTAGTTATAATATTATGATATAGTCATAAATTTTAGACTAATATTGATTTACAGATACTTATGAAAAATAAATCATTGAATGATCTGGAAAACTGCCCCGTTACAGCCACCATGGAAGTAATTGGTGGCAAGTGGAAACTCCTTATTCTTCATCTGATCAATAACGATGTCAGGCGTTTCGGTAAGATGAGTATGATGTTAAAAGACATCAGCAAACAGATGCTTACTACACAGTTGCGCGAACTGGAAAGTGATGGCATCATAGTGCGAACCATTTATGCGGAAATACCACCCCGTGTAGAATACGCTTTATCACCCAAAGGCATGGCCCTGCTTAAGGTTGTGGACTCGCTAAAAGAGTGGGGATTGAAGTATGTTATTAATGAAAAAGTAAAACAGGAAAAATTAGTCTCTGCATAAAGCGTAAGACAAGTTTGGCATGAGGATTATTTGCAAATGCTTCGGGTGATTAGCCATTTAATCAGGCTTCGCCCCTGCCAAAGCCTACTGTATCACGGTACACTTGAGGTGAAATGTTTGCATTATTTTTAAAAAAACGACTGAAGTAATACTCATCCTGGTAACCCAAAGCAGCTGCTATCTCTTTCACCGGCTTTTTAGTCAGATAAAGTTCGCGCTTGGCTTCAATAATAATGCGTTCAGCAATTAAATCGGTAAGCGTTTTGTTAAAATAGCTTTTAGCGATTTTCCCAAGCGCCTTGGGACTCACATGTAGCATGTCAGCATAGTCGCTTGCCGAATGTTTTGTTTTATAATGTTCTTCAATGGCATCCTTGAGTTTTTGCAAAACAAAAGGTTCTCCATCAGCTTTCAGTTCTTTACTCGCTGGTAGCTGTTCTGATTTTAATCGCGTAACGTTAATCAGCAATATTTTAAGATAAGCAACTAACAATTCGTATTGGGCTAAAGCAGGATTTTGCATTTCTGCTTTAATCTGCTTAATCAATGTTGTTAGCTGTGCAGCAGTACTTTCAGTAATTAAGGTAATGGGTGGATCGTAAACATTATTAAACAATAAGCCATTGCAGGATATTTCTTTATGGTGCTTGAGTATGCAGAAGAAATCTGAGTGGAAATGAATAGCGTGCCCCTTAACGTCTGTGCTATCGTAAATCATAAAAGGCTGGTAAGGTGAAAAGGACAAGAGCGCTCCGGCTTCAAAGGCATAGTCTGCAAAATCTGCTTTTAGTTTCCCCCGGCCTTCTGTAATCCAGATCAGGGTGAAGTAATTTTGTCGCTGTACATGATCAAAGGCATGCGCATCTTCAAATGAAAAAATCTTGAAAGCCAGATTTCCATTTTGTTCGTTGATCATGGTAAAAACAGTTTGATTTTGCATAGCGATTTTATGGTAGAATAGAAATAATGATTAATAAAATATAGTAAATCATTTTAGTTCGTAACCATTTAAGTAAACATAGGTATGGAGAACTGGACTATCCTAATTCTCCATACCAATATGCTCACTTGAATTTACTACTTACTGTTTAACCTGAGGCCAATTTTTTTCTGCGGCCTTTAATAGGTTTGGTTCGTCAGTATTCCAGGCCTCCAAGGTATTGAAGTTAGATCCGTTGAAAGGTCCGTTGAAAAACAAATACAATTTTCCATCAACAATTTTAAAGGTCTCAGGGTTAATAGGAAATTTTGTGGCTTTCGCTCCTACGCCCCAGGCACAATAACCATCATATTCGGGTAAGTACTTTGCCGGGTTTTTAACAAATGCTTCCTTGTTTTCCTTACTAGAAAATAAATAGGTTACTTTTTCGTGTGTTGCCTTAATTGAGGCATTACCCTTCACTGCTTTATTCGAAAAATAGGCCACAACATCATAGCCACCAATGGCGATACCCTTATCATCAACAGGCGCTACTTGTGCATAGGTACTGATAATGGTTAGAAAGAAAATAAAAACGAGTACTGATTGTAGATTTTTCATATTATTTAAATTTAAGTTGTTACTAATTAAACTGAAGCGACTTCTGCGTAAGCATTCACCTCAGGAAAGTCGATTTGTGTGTTGGCAGCCTTATTGAGGTAATTGGTAAAAATGTTTAGCGCTACCTGAGCAATAATCTCACTTACTTCTCCATCAGCATAACCAGCGTCCTTTACTGCTTGTATGTCATTTGTAGAAACACCACCTTTTTTAATAACAAGCGCAGTGGCAAAATTTAAAGCTGCTTGTATTTTGGGTGAAGCATTTTTACCCTCTCTGGCGGCTGTTAAGGTTTCCTTGTCGAGGCCCACCAGTTTCTCACCTATAAAAGAGTGTGCAGAAAGACAATAATTGCAGGCATTCAATTCTGCAACGGTGAGTGCAAGTAAGGCGCTGGTTTTAGCACCCAGCTTACCGGCACTCAAGGCACCACTAAAATTCAGGTAGCCTTCCAGCACAGCGGAAGAGTTGCCCATGGTGCGCATCATGTTCGGCACCATTCCTAATTTTTGTTGTACAGCATTGAATAATTCCTTGGTTTTTCCTGATGCTTGGTCAGGATTTAACGCGATTAAGTTTTCCATATTGATTTGCTTAATTTTTTGTCCCTATTGACGATACAAAAGTGGTGGAGTCTAAGGCTAGCTAACATGGACAAAGGGCGCACTTACATGGACAATTTTCTTAAATACCTGAGATTAGGCTATAAATGAATAAATATTCAGTTATTTTTGTGCCATGGCACGACCCAAAGACGATAGCAAAATTGAAGTCATTTTTGAAGCCACGCTTAAAATTGTGCTAAAAACTGGCTTTAATGGACTAAAAATGGCCGATGTGGCCAAAGCTGCCGGTCTGGCTACGGGCACACTCTATATCTATTTTAAAAACAAAGAGGTATTGATTAACGAGCTATTTCTATCCCTAAAAACAGCCAAAACACACCGTTTGCTTTCAGTATACAATGCTAAAGACAGCTTTGAAGTAAATTTCAGAAATCTCTGGTTCAATTATTTAGAGCTCAGTTTGAAAGAGCCTGAGCGTATGCTTTTTATTGAACAATTCGCACATACTTCTTATTTAACAAAAAAAACGAAAGCACTTGGGGACGAGTTATTAAAACCACTTGAAGAATTTCTACAACAGGGTATCAAACAAAAAAAAGTAAGGAAGTTACCGATTCAACTCTTGTTGAGCCAGTTAATGGGGCCGATCTATGAAATCGTAAAGCTCCATATGGATAAAAAATTAGTTATAAATAAAAATATAAAAGAAGACCTATACGACATTGCTTTACGGGGAATAAGTATTTAAAAAAATTTAAACGATAAATGAACAAAAATTCACTCATTATGAAAAAAACAGTTGTCATCACCGGTAGTTCTTCCGGCATCGGAAAAGCGACCGCACTTTATTTTGCTGAGCAAGGATGGAATGTAGCCGCAACCCTTCGTACTCCGGAAAAAGAAAATGAGCTTACAAAAATCAGCAATGTAAAGCTCTATGCCCTGGATGTTACCAGTAGTACTAGCGTTGAAAATGCATTAAAATTAATTCAGAAAGATTTTGGCAGAATTGATGTGGTTGTGAACAATGCCGGCTTTGGTGCTGATGGGGTATTTGAGTCAATGAGTGATGAATTTATTGAGAAGCAATTTAATACCAACGTATTTGGCTTAATGCGCGTGACTCGTGAAGCCATCAAAATTATGCGCGAACAAAGGGGCGGTAGTATCGTACAGATTGCCAGTGTTGGGGGTCGGGTAGCCTTTCCGTTGTACAGCATTTACCACGGTACCAAGTGGGCAGTAGAGGGTTTTACTGAATCCTTACAATACGAGCTTGGGCAATTCAATATCAAACTTAAACTAGTTGAGCCCGGTGCTATTAAAACAGATTTTTATGGTAGAAGCAGGGCCTTTACTAAACCAGCTTATACCAATGCCTATGATACTTTAGTGAAGCAATGCGAAGCGGTTAGCATGGATGCCGGTGAGAAAGGTGCCTCTGCTGATGTGGTAGCTAAAGTAATTTTCAAAGCTGCTAACGATCATTCAACAAAAATGCGTTATCCTATTGCTTATCCCGCCAATGTATTATTGCCTTTAAAAAGAATTCTGCCCGAACGCTTATTCTTCTGGCTGGTTAAACAAAGCTATAAGATCTAATTCAATTAAAACTAAGTATATGGAATTTATCAAGACTTACTTCAACGCTGAAAAATCAGAAAGCCTGATATTTATGGCAATAGGCATTATACTTATAGGATTTTCAACCTATGCCCTCATTAAATGGGGCGAAACATTCTATAAGGGATTTGCTATACCTGCCATACTTATAGGATTGATTCAACTAGCAGTAGGCGGAACTGTCTTCTTCAGGAGTGATCAACAAATAGCAACACTCGAGGCATTGTATCAAAAAAGTAAAACAGATTTTGTAAGCACTGAGTCTGATCGCATGAATAAGGTGATGACTAATTTTTCTATTTATAAAAAAATAGAGATCGCCTTTACTATTGCAGGACTTCTACTCATAATGCTGTCCCCATCAAAAGAATTCTGGCTTGGCCTTGGGGTGGGTTTGCTATTACAAGGTACACTGATGCTTACCGCAGATGTTTTTGCTGAAAGAAGAGGGGGAATTTACCGAGCAGCCGCTACTAGTCAACAGTAGTGTACACTTTATGTAGTGACAAATTCGCCTCGACATATTAAAAAATATTCCGATATTTCGTAGCTGCTAAAGTTTATTAGCAATACTATCAAAACTGAAATTGATTTGCCATGAAATATCTGCCCCTTATTGCTCTATTTTTACTCGGTTGCAATAAGAAAGAAGATCCCACTCCTGCTAAACTCTATTTTCCAACCAATAACAGCAGCTGGGAAAGCACAAGTCCCACATCTTTGGGTTGGGATGTTGCTAAGCTGGAGGCCTTGAATACTTTTTTGGAAGCGAATAACACCCGTGCTTTTATCATTTTAAAAGATGGGAAAATTGTTGTTGAAGAGTATTATGGAAAACAGTTTGATAATGTAACCAATTTTTCAGCAAGCAGTAATTGGTACTGGGCTTCTGCTGGCAAAACACTTACTTCTGTGTTGGCTGGTATTGCAGAAGAACAAGGTTCATTAAACTTTGATGCCAAAACATCTGATTATCTAGGCATGGGTTGGACCTCTCTCACCCCAACACAAGAAAATAAAATTACAGTACGTCACCAACTCACCATGACTACAGGACTGGATGATGGTGTGGCTAATCCTGATTGTACTACACCTGCCTGCCTTGTGTTTAAAGCAGAACCCGGTACACGCTGGGCATATCACAACGCACCCTATACACTACTTGACGAGGTAATCGCAAGCAGCACCGGCAAAAGCCTGAATACTTTTTTAAACGACAATTTAAAAATCACCATAGGCATGGATGGACAGTATATTCAAACCGGTGATAACAATGTATACTACAGTACAGCACGATCCATGGCTCGCTTTGGCCTGCTACTATTAAGCAAAGGCAAGTGGAACGACACTCAAGTAGTACCAAAGGAGTATGTGGAACTGCTCTCAGCTTCTTCTCAAAATCTCAATCTCTCTTATGGTTACCTCACCTGGCTGAATGGTAAAGCCTCCTTTATGGCGCCCGGTTCACAACTGATCATTCCTTCGTCTGTAACACCTGCCGCACCACCAGATATGTTTGCGGCTATGGGTAAGAATGGTCAGTTAATTAACATAGTGCCTTCACAAAATTTAATCATGATCAGAATGGGTGACGTGCCCGACAACTCCTTAGTACCCTTTTTGTTTCAGGATGATATCTGGGAGAAGCTCAATGAAATAATTGTCAACTAATAGCATAGTTCTGCCATAAACATGATCATTCAAAATGATAAGTTTTTACTATTTTTGAAGCAATGAAAATTGTAATGACTCTAATGAGAAGTGAAGCAAAACTGGTTTCCAGGCTGGTTTTGTTCATCTTACTTACTTGGTTAATTACACCTGAGCAGGGTCATGCTTATTCTCCCATTCAAAATAAAATCTACAAATCAGGGAGCGAACAAATTTTGCTTAACCTTGATTTAAGTAAGCAAAACACTTTTAATTCTCATGCAAAGGAAAGTAATTACGCTGTAGAAAATGACTTGCTGAATTTGAACCTCGATTCAGTTTGTAATTTTTTAAAAACATTTTTACAGGTAAATGCATTTATCCGAAATACGTTTTATGTCAATCCGACAATAAACGCACCTTAGCAACTATTCCTTTTTAACGCCATCATCTGCATTGAATGCAACCATTCAACTGGTGTTGTATTGTTCCAATTTTTCACGCATCAATTATTTTATGAAATCATTTATAGAAAGCATCAAAAGGCTTTGGTTCTTTTACTTCATTGTAATTTTATTAATCCTCTGTGTATTAACTATTGGCTTTTCATAAGAAAAGCTGGTTCATATTCTTGAATTGCATACCCGTTTACTAGGCGGGTATGCTTAACCATTACACACATCCTTACATTCTGGCTGAATTATTTTCTCTTTTTCATGTGAAATTTCATTCAATAGTTACCTGATTTGGTTCATAAAAAAATGAGGATGATTTACGCTACCAAAAGCTTGTGTTTTAGACAAGGTACTTTACAAACCCATGAGTAGTGTATACCTTAAAATTAAGGTATCCAAATCCATAATCTAAGCTCAATTTACAGGAAAGCTGCCTGAAATACTATCCTAATTCCTCTTTGTAAATTGAATAGTCTGTAAATACAATGCATTCAAATTTTTGACCCACATTTTCTAGTAGTATATCCTTTTCCGGAAGTCAGCTCCTTCTTTTTATATTTGATGTGATCCAATTTTCTACCTCCATGTTTAAACGCACATTTCTTTGCGGCATTATCTGTTTGTGTCTGCACAACACTACGGCTGCGCAAGTGCAAATAATTATCGAGTCCTTGCCTCCCGCTACTTCCAGCACTGACACCATATACATCTGTGGAAGTTTTAATGACTGGAAACCGAATGAAATTCAGTATGCCCTGCAAAAGCAACTCAATGGTCAACTAGCGATTACATTGGATTTAAATACGCTTAATCACGAATATAAATTTACGCGCGGCAGCTGGACTAAAGTAGAAACAGATATAGATAATAATTATATCGACAATAGAAAATTTCAAGTAGGGGAAAAGAAAGTGTATGTAAGAATTGATAACTGGTTAGATCTTGGTGGAGCCCGATCATTAAACTACATCGTGTTTTATTTTTTTGCATGTGCTTCTCAGGCGCTGCTACTGCTCTTTCTGGTGTATCGGGTTCGTGAAAAAATGTCTCAGAAATTGAAGGCCATGATTTTCACAACTACAATGCTAATCCTTTTCTTGCTCCTGGGCGTTACCCATGAAATCAGTAATCGGATATGGCAGAGTTATTGTGTTTTCCTCTTTCACTTTGGCTTATTCTGTTGGCCACCTATTCTAATCTATTTTTTTCATGCAATGCAAGCTCAACCTTTGCCAAAAAGATTCAGACTCTATTTGATACCGGCAAGCATAGCCGTATGCATCATTCTTATCCGTATTTTAAATATCCAATACTTTAGTTTTTTAGCCATGCCTGTTAGTGCTGCACTTACTGTTGGCAATTCTTTCATTTTTTCAGGCAGTATTGTATTTACGCTCTATGTCTTACTTCACATACTAAGGAAATTTCCCAACTTCAAATCCTTGCATTTCAGCAGTAAAAATCCGGCATCTACTTTTCTCGCTCGTTTCTATTGGGTGAATGCATTGGCCCTTGCTTCTATGCTCTTTACATTGATTATTCTTGCCAACGGTGGGCATCATTCTTTTTTTGAAGATTTTCATGCAACAGCACTGCTCCTCACCTTATTAATTTTTATTGAAACCTATTTCCTGTGGCGATATCCTGAGATAATTGAAGAAGAAAAAGTTAGCGCCCCTGCTTCAGAAAATCTGCAGGAGTGGATACCGCGATTAAATAAATTCATGCTCGAGGTTAGGCCTTATAAAAAAGCTGACCTTACTATTTCTGACCTGGCCGAAATGTTGGATACTAAATCACACATTCTTTCCCGAATCATCAACGATCATTATAAAAAAAACTTTAGAGATTTTGTTAATACCTACCGTGTTGAAGAATTTATTGCTTTAGCGAATACTAAAGACTACAAACATTTTACTTTTCTGGCTTTAGCTCAAGAAGTGGGCTTTAATTCAAAGTCAACCTTCAATCTAGCTTTTAAAAAGGTTACGGATCAAAGTCCCCGCGACTTCTTCAAAAGCCACGAGAATCTGGAGTAAAATTCCCCCTTTAAAGCGCCTACTTTTAAAAATAGGACATCTACCCATGTTCAAATAGGTCTTGCTTTCATATTTCGGTCGTTTTACGGGCTAGTATTTTGCAAAATTTGAGAACATGAAAACCCAAGAACGTATGAATATTAGAAAATTACGAACAATCTTAATTGTATTTGCTGTGTCACTTCCATGCTGGTTAGTGGCACAAAATGATGTGATGATGCAGGGATTCTACTGGGATGTACCTGTAGATGCTGCAAACTTTAATGGAAATTGGTGGAACAACCTCAAAAACAAATCAACAACGCTTAAAAATGCTGGTATTAAAGGCATCTGGGTACCATCACCTGCCAAAGGTAATTTCGGTATCTATGATATGGGCTACGGTATCTTCGATCTTTATGATTTAGGCAATTATAATCAGAAAGGAACTACAGAAACCCGCTTTGGATCCAGAACTGAATTAGAACAAATGATAAGTCAGTTTCATACAGATGGAATTGATGTCTATGCCGATATCGTTTTAAACCATTTATATACAGGCGACAGCGAAGACCAGTCGAATCCTGCTGTAAAGCAATATGTTTTTGATGAAGCCTATCGCAATAGTCAGCAGTTCTCACCATACCCCACCAATGAAATACGTTGGGTAATTAAAAATGCTACGGCTGGTGATTATTACATTCAAATTCATGGTTATCATTTAGCGAGTACAGCAAAGGCAGAACGCGGTTATGATTTGCAAATTGACTTTAACAGCACCGGATTTAACAGCACCAATAGCTGGGAAGCGGAACCCAATAACGGAGGTGGAAATTTTAATACGTTTCCTGCCTCTGGTAATACTGTGCGTGGCCATATAGAAGTTGGCGATTTTGATGAGTACAAAATAACGGTAAGCGGTATGCGCGATGTAATTATTAAACTAACATCTCGCAAAGAAATTGCAAGTCCCTGGGAGTGGGCCTGGGCAGACCAGACCAATGGTTATTATCCGAAAGCCATCTGGAAAAACGGAACCAATATTGCTACTACATCACAGTTAGAGGCACACACCAACACTGGTGTAAGTTACGTTAATCACACCGGAACAGGTGAAGCTAATTTCAGCTGGACGTATAGCGATTTTCATCCGGTAGATAATAATGATTGGTTGGGCTATCCTGGCTCTGATGAAATTATTACGAACACTAAATTTTTTGGTAACGACCTCAACACATTCAATACAACGGTGGCTAATCGTTATAAAGACTGGGGAGTATGGCTCTCCAATCAAATTGGTTTTGATGGTTACCGGATGGATTTCGTGCGAGGATTTCAGGAGAGTTATGTTGCCGCCTGGGTGAATAACCTCCCTTTGAAAAATGGTAGTCAACGATTTATTGTAGGAGAGTATTGGGGTTCAGATTCCAGAATTAACGATTGGGTAAATGCTGTAGCTGGTTATGGAGCCGATGTGGATGGATTTGACTTCCCTCTGAAAAATTCTCTTACCTCTTTGTGTAATGGAAATGGTAGTGGTTTTGATATGCGTTGGTTAAATCACGCGGGTATGGTACGCAATAATGGAGGCCACGCACTCCCCGGAACATCCGTAGTTACCTGGCTGGAAAATCATGACACAGGTAAAGAGCACGATAAGTGGATTACGAAAGACTGGAAAATGGGATACGCTTACATTCTAACACACGAAGGTCGTCCTTGCGTATTTTATAATCATTATTTCGGTGATGTAATGACAGACTCACATAACTCAGCCTTAACTGTAACACCTGATGCTAACCTTGACACAGACATTCGCAAGCTTATTCATGTTCGCAAAACATATTTAGGCGGCTCACTTACTGTGCTTAGTCAGGTAGGCAATCCGTATCCTTCTGGCGATGCCTACAATGTATATGTAGCACGCAGAGCAGGCAACGGAACTAAGAGCGGAGCGATCGTAGTGATTAATAACCACGACTCGCAAACAAAGGGCATCTGGGTAGATGTAGCCCCTTCTGGTTGGGGCAGTTGGAGCAATCAAACATTGGTGAATGCATTTAACAATGCAGAAACGGTTATCGTTTATTCAGATGGCCGTGCGTATTTCTCGGCACCACCCCGCAGCTATGCGGTTTATGTTCGTCAGAGTGAGTATGTTCAATTCAACGATCCTGGTGTAAGAAGCAATACAAGCGAGACATTTGAAGACATTGATTTATTAAGAGAAGGCAATGATGATCCCGAGTTCCAGGTATGGGCTAATCCCGTTAAAGATAAAGTAAGTGTGTTGGTTTCAACGCCACACAATGAAGCGCTGCAACTTACTTTCTATACCACCAAAGGCGAGGCAATCATCAATTTGGAAGCGATGACAAATCGAACTACAGAAATAGATTTCTCCATGTACCCTAAAGGAATGTATATTCTAAAGGCATCAACAGGGCCAGTAACACGAACGCGAAAGTTGATTAAAGAATAAAAAACTGATCTAATAAATAAAATGGACTGGTATTACCAGTCCATTTTTTTGTATTTCGAATTAAATTTTTTTTTAAAGCGACAATAATTTGTAAATACTAACGGTCGACATCGCGGCCATCATTACAACAACAACCCAACCCAGTATCTTCATCCAAACAGGGTGCTGATAAGCACTTTGCGCCAAGCGCTTTTTGCTAGCTGCTACTAATACAATAGTAAGTGCAATCGGCAAAATAAATCCATTCACCGCTCCTGCAATAATCAGCAAACTAACCGGCTGTCCAACCAACATAAAAATAATTGTCGAAATGAAAATAAAGCCAGAAGTAAAGTAACGCTGGTTCCTTTCAATAAAAGGATGCAAGCTTCTTAAAAATGATATCGAAGTGTAAGCACAACCCACCACTGAAGTAATGGCGGCACTCCACATAACTACTCCAAAAAATTTATAACCAACACTGCCTGCAGCCTCCTGAAAGACGGCAGCGGCCGGATTTTCTTTTGCTAAGACTACACCACCCGCTACTACACCAAGTACTGCAAGAAATAAAATGATACGCATCACACCCGTAATCACAATACCACTTACAGCACTCCTTGTTACTTCTGTAAGATTTTCAGCTCCGCTAATACCTGCGTCTAATAGACGATGCGCGCCCGCAAAACTGATATAGCCGCCTACTGTACCCCCCACAAGCGTTACAATGGCCAGCAGATCAATTTGCGCAGGCACAAAGGAATTTCTCGCGGCCTCTGCCAAGGGTGGATTCGATGAAATAGCAATGTAGAGTGTCAATAAAATCATAACGACACCCAACGTTTTGGTAAATACATCAAGGGCTTTTCCAAATTCTTTCAACCAAAAAATAAAAAGTGCCACAGCTCCGCTTATTAAAGCACCATAGGTTACCGGCATACTGCTGATCACGTTCAATCCTAATCCACAGCCACCCATGTTAGCCACGTTAAAAACTAAACCACCAAACACAATTAAACCTGCCAATACATAACCCAATCCAGGGACTACTTCATTTGCTAAATCTTGAGCACGTTTTTTTGTCATGGTTAATACCCGCCAGATATTTAACTGCACAACAATATCAAGGAGTATAGAAACTAAAATAACAAAGCCGAAACTGGCCAATAATTTCTCAGTAAACACAGTGGTTTGCGTAAGAAAGCCCGGCCCAATAGCTGAAGTGGCCATCAGAAAAGCGGCTCCCAAAATAGCGGATGAGGTTTTTGCTTTAGTCAAGTTGTGGTGTGTGAATATAAATCAGATTACTTAATAAAAAATCATGAATAGCCTTGGCAAATGGCAAGGCATGTTGTCCATCACCATGTAAACAAATTGTATCAACCGCTAAAGGAATTGATTTACCAGTATACGATAAAACATTTTTATGCTTCACCATTTGCATAACCTGTCGAAGAGATTCTCCCTGATCACTTATCAGTGCATGCTTTGCGGTGCGTGGGGTAAGCGTTCCATCATCCTGATATGTTCTGTCAGCAAAAACTTCATTGGCAACATGTAGGCCTGCCAACTTTGCCAGCGTTATGGTTAAACTACCGCTAAGACCATATACAATTAAATTTGGATTCAGGTCTTTAATTACGCGTATAAGCACCTCACTCATGCGTTCACTTTTTGCACTCATATTATAGAGCGCACCGTGTAGCTTAATGTGATGAAGATTCGCCTGCATAACGTCACAATACTTTTGAATCAACACAAGCTGATCCGCTATCAAGTCATACAATTCATCATCAGCAAGATGCATTTCTGTTCTTCCAAAATTTTCTCTGTCGAGAAAACCCGGATGTGCCCCGATGGCCACCTTATGCTGCAGGCAGTATTCAATTGTACGTTGTATAGTGCTTTCATCACCGGCATGGTATCCACAGGCAATATTAGCACTGCTGATGTACGCCATCAGCGCCTTATCATTTGGCATACCTTCACCTAAATCACAATTGAGATCTATGCTCAATGTTGTCATGCAATCAAATCGTTTGCTTTTAACTGATACATTGCTCCGCTGGCTAATTGTTGAAGCCATCGCACTTGTCCAAGATAGGCTTCTTCTGCCACTGCCAAAGAAACTACTTCAAAAGAAAATATTTCACCAGGTCGTAATTGTGCAACAGCACTGCGGTCTGCACTGATTACATGCGCAATGCGCGGATAACCACCTGTTGTCTGGTGATCGGCCATCAAAATAATGAGTTGCCCGTCAGGCAAAAGTTGTAAAGTACCAAAGCTAACGGCTGAAGAGATTAACTCATCTTTTACCTGTCTGCTTAGTTTTTCTCCTTTTAACTGGTAACCCATGCGGTCACTTTCCTTACTAAGCACATACGCATGTTTAGTAAATATTTTTTGAGAGGCTTTCGTTTGCCAGTTCCATTCCCTTCCTGTAATCACCCTGATCTTTTCTTTTGAAAAAGATAACCCACTGGTATTAGCTAACCAAGGTAATAGGCGCGTCTCCGTTATTTTATTGAAAACTGTTTTGAAATAAATCTTGTCTCCTTTTTTTAACCTTCGCCCCTGCCACCCACCAGCATTTATTTTTAAATTGGTGCTGTAGCTAGCCTTCCACTTGTCTAATACAAAGCCACCTTGTACGGCCAGGTAAGCATAGCTTCCTGTTTTCCATTTTGTAAATGACAATACACATCCCTCCACCACTACAAAAGGCTTATGTACAGACAAAGGCTTATCATTGAGCACGGCCCCAAAATCTGCTCCTGCTAAACACAATAAAGCAGCTTGATTAAAATAGATTACCGGGGCTGGAAAGGAAAATTCCAGTACCGCTTCCGTTGTATGATTACCTACTAATGCATTGGCCACTTGCATCGCTGCCAGATCCATAGCACCGCTTACATTAATGCCTACGTGTTGCCATCCAAAGCGACCCTTGTCCTGGAAGCTGTCTTGTATACCTGCCTTATGAATAAGTAGACTCATGCCTGAATAGAAACTGGTTGTTGTTGCTGCATTTCGTTAAATATGTCTTTATCGATTGCATAGAAGTGAACTTCGTCACCAGGTTGTAATAATACAGGTTCTTCTTTTTCAAGATCAAACATATTCAAAGGTGTTCGTCCGATGATATTCCAGCCACCCGGTGAATCAAATGGATAGATACCCGTTTGAAAACCTGCAATGCCTACACTGCCTTTGGGTACTAATGTTCGCGGCTTATCCAATCTGGGTGATGCTATGCGAGGATCAACACTACCCATGTATGCAAAGCCCGGCAGAAAACCAATCATATAAACAAAGTAACTTCTTTCAGTGTGCAAGGCTATCAACGCTTCATCAGTAAGTTTCATGCACTTACAAATGTTTGCACTATCTAGAGCAAAATCAGGGTGGTAACAAACGGGAATACGCACTTTTCTGCATTCCCTAATTTGAGTTTCCGTGGCAAGTTCAGCAACCGTCCTTATTTTTTTCACTTGTACTTCATAAGGTGATCCGGACTGTCCAGCCAGTTGCTTCGCGTCAAACACAATAGTTACCGAAGCATAAGCCGGAATGATATCCAGCCAGGATGGATCGGCATTTTTACGTAAGGCATGGTAAAGTGAATAAATTACCTGGCTCAGTTCCTGGCTTATGCTGTTGCCAAAACTGACTAAAACGGCCTGATCGCCCAAAGGATGAAAAACTAATTCATGGTTCATTCTGCGCTAAAAGATACACTAAAAAGATTTTAGGGCATATATTCTACAAAACTGAAACATATTAATTACTTTCACGTTTGTAGAACTTATAAATCCTCAGTCATGAAAGGAAATTATCTTGGTGAGTTAGAAGAATTGGTTTTGTTAACCGTGGGCGTGCTCTATCCTGAAGCCTATGGTGTTGGCGTTATGGACGAACTGGAAAATCAAACCGGACGAAGTCTCAATATCAGTGCAGTACATGCTGTGCTCACCCGTTTAGAAGAGAAGGGTTATGTGAAATCAAAAATGGGAGATCCTTCGCAAGAGCGGGGCGGACGTAGAAAAAGAATCTTTCTCTTAACAGCAGCCGGAAAAAAGGCGCTTGAAGAAGCAAACGAAATGCGAAACCAACTTTTCAATCAGATACCAAAAATCGCATTACAATTTAGTTATTAGTTGATGGTAGCTAATTACATAACAATCATTTAATGAAATCACGACTAAGTAATGACCAACAACGATCAAGCTCACCACCCAAATGGGCTGATCGTTTTCTAATGTGGTACTGCAGGGCTGATTTATTGGAAGAAATTCAAGGTGATGCATATGAACTATATGCCAGAAAGGTAAAGGAAAATAAATTTCAGGCTGACCTTCAGTTCATTTGGAATGTGCTGCGTTTTTTTCGAATCAAAAATATTGCAAAGATAAAAAGTACAACCCCAGGAATTATGTTAAAAAGTTACCTTCTCATCGGACTACGTAATGCTCTGCGCAATGGTGTTACTTCCTTCATCAACTCTTTCGGTTTGGCAGTGGGCATAGCAGGCGCTATTACGATCTTCATTTTTGCTGATCAGTTTCTTCACACAGACGATTTTCAACTTAAGCGCGATCGAATATACCAGGTTACCAATGTAGTAAACCGCGACAGCCACACCGTAACACTAGGCGATGTACCCATGGCCTTGGGTGAAGCCTTGCAAAACGATGTTCCCGGCATTGAAAAGATAGTGCGTATGGAGTTAGGTGATGGAGCTGTTCGGGTAGCTAACACTGTGTTTTCTGAGCAACTTTATTTTGTTGACAGCTCATTCTTTTCTGTATTCAATTTTCCTTTTGTTGAAGGAGATGCAAGTGCATTGGATCGCAAAAAAAGCATTGTGATTACACAAAAAATGGCCACCAAATATTTTGGTGACAAAGCTTGTCTTGGGGAAACCCTGTCCATAAAATTCGATGCCGATCATGTGGAAGAGTTTACGGTTACTGCAGTGGTGGATCAACCAGCCAATAATACGATCTACTTCAATTTTCTATTACCCATTGATGTATACTTTGACTTACGCAAGGAGCAGGTAAACGATTGGCGGTATTTAAGCGATGGTTTATTTGTATTAATGCAGCCTAATCACAAAGGTGAGGAGATGGAAAGTACACTACAACGATTGGTAAGCCTACAACATGCATCATCTCCAGAATGGCTGACGGAAAAGTTTAAGGTGTATTCGTACGAGTCACTCAGTAATCAGGCACATGAAATAGAAAGCGGTTTGGCTGGTCCTGGCAATCCCGAAGGCGTATATGTTTTATGTGTTATTGCTTTTGTATTACTCATGCTGGCATGTTTCAACTACATGAACATATCTGTAGCGACTGTCAGCACACGATTAAAAGAGATTGGCATTCGTAAAGTGATTGGCAGTTCACGGCAGGAAATTATGAAGCAATTTATAATCGAGAGTTTTATGCTCTGTACTTTCTCCTTGCTTATCGGACTTGTAATCGCTTACTTCTTCTTTATGCCCTGGCTTAATGCAATCATGGATTATGAGATTCCTTTTGCATTCTCCTCTGCTAAATCCTTGGTTTATTTTTTCACCTCCCTTTTGTTATTAATCGTTATTGTCTCCGGGGTTTATCCTGCAGCCTATATATCCAATTTCAAACCGGTCTCCATCTTGAAAGGAAAAGAAAAATTCGGACAACGCAGTATTTTTAGTCGTGTGTTACTCACAGTACAATTTGTACTTTCTTTCATGACCATTGTAGGCTGCTTTGTTTTTATTGATAACAGTTTTTATCTGAGCAGAAAAGATTGGGGTTACAACCATGATCAAAATATTGTGATTCCGCTTGCATCATCAGCACAATACCTGCCTTTACGGGATCTGTTGAATACACAAAAGCATATAGTGAATTACGCTGGCTCAAAAGATCATATTGCCTGGTGGAATCCCCGTTCGTCTGTGGAGCAAGCCGGTCAGCGATACGAAATTGTTTCCTATAAAGTAGGTTTTGATTATCTCGAAACCATGAATGTTCGTCTGAAAGAAGGGCGACTTTTTAATAAAGAGATCCAGTCTGATGCTGTTGAGTCGGTAGTGGTGAATGAAAAATTTGTTTCAACCATGGGTTGGCAAAAACCCATTGGCCAACTCTTTGAGTATGACAGCATCAAGCGAGTAGTTATTGGTGTGGTGCAAAACTTCCATTACGATGATTTCTACCGCGATATCCTTCCTGTTATGTTCAGCATAGCACCAGAAGAAAACTACAATTACATGAGCATAAAGGTTGAAGCGGGAAACACGCTGGCCACAGAAACCTGGTTGCGTGAAGCCTGGAAAAAAGTAGCCCCGGATGATCCTTATGAAGGTGCACTGCAAGACAAAGCGTTTTCCAACTGGAAGCGTAATAACGGTCAGGAATTAAAATTACTAAGTTTCATAGCCACGCTGGCTACACTCCTCTCTTGTCTTGGTTTATTTGGTTTGGTATCTTATAATATTACCCGTAGATTAAAAGAGTTTAGTGTACGCAAAATTTTTGGTGCCAATACATACAAGTATTCCGGTTAATGAGTCTTGACTATGTATGGATACTCTCTATTGCTTGCATCATCGGAGCCCCTACAGGTTTCTTTTTGATGGATGCCCTGATACATCATATTTACAAGGACCCTCAAACGGCAGGTCCGGCACCTTTTGTCATAGCCGTATTACTGATGATTGTGACTGTGGCTATCACCATTGGTTCGCAAATGAAACGTGTGGCAGAAGAGAATCCTGCTAAAACCCTTCGTTCGGAATGAAATACAAACCACCAGTATGGGCTGATAAATTTCTGCAATGGTATTGCCGTGTTGATTTGTTAGAAGAAATACAAGGCGATGCTTATGAAATCTACTATAGGCAGGCTAAAAACAACAAGCGGTTTGCTGACCTTATGTACTGCTGGAATGTGATGCGATTTTTCAGATTAAAGAATATTCGAAAGCGAAAGACCCATAGCTCATACGTTAACCTGATTCATTTTATGATTATCCTTAAAAGTTATTTTCGGTCTGGTTTACGTAATATAACGCGTCACCTTACGCACTCCACCATCAATATCGCAGGGCTTTCTCTTGCTATTGGTTGCGCCATCAGCATTTTTCTATTAATCGATTCATTTTATAACTTAGATAATTTCCATGAAAAAGGTGACAGACTCTTTTTGTTAACCAGCGAAGTTAAGTCAGGTGACGAAACTGAAACTTGGGCGCGAACACCTTATCTATTAGGGCCTGCCCTGCAAATCGGGCAGACTGGTGTTGAATCAATCGTGCGTATACAGCGCATCAGTGATTTGAGTGTACGCTATAACGAGCATGTATTCTCTGAAAACGTCTGGGCTGTCGATAGCACTTTCTTTGATGTTTTTAGTTATCCGGTTTTATCTGGCGCTACGAAGCCGCTGGCTGATAAAAAAAGTATAGTGTTGAGTCACGAAAAAGCCATTCAATACTTTGGCACAAGGGATGCGATTGATAAAGAACTATCTGTCAAATTCTCATCAGGAGAAATTATCACGTTCAGAGTGAGTGCCGTTGTGGACAACCTCTCCGATAAAGCAAGTATGCATTTTGGTTTTCTGATCCCTATCGAATATTGGGAGGAACAGAAAAGTGAAGGCTTTATTAATTGGGCATCCTGGTCGAGATCCACTTTTGTTGTGATGAAAGAAGGACATGACCCTTCTTCCTTAGAAAAATCGCTTGTCCCCTATCAAAAACTTCAAAATGAAGCTAACACCAGATTTCAGGTTAAGGATATGAATTTTATCCCTATCTCAGACATGGCTGCAGAAAGTTATGCCATCGTTGATAGTTTATCCTGGGATTTACACCCCGTAACTATTATTGCAGTGGGCACCATCGCAGTGTTTCTTTTGCTTCTGGCCTGCTTCAATTATATGAATGTAGCCATCGCATCGGTGTCCCTTCGATTAAAAGAAATTGGTATTCGTAAAATGATTGGCAGTAATAAATCGCAGGTAATTCTTCAGTATATGGTAGAAAATCTTGTGCTTTGCACAATCTCTTTGATCACTGGCCTTGCACTTGCCTATTTATTTCTTGTGCCCGCCTTTAACTCATTGTATCCCATCACCATTCCCTTTTCTTTCTCTTCTACCTCAACCATGATTTTGTTTTTTGGTGGTGTGTTACTAGGTATAGCTTTACTGTCAGGTGCATATCCGTCATTGTATGTTTCTTCGTTTAATGCCGTTCATATTTTAAAAGGGAAAGAAAAATTCGGAAGTAAAAGTCTTTTCAGTAAGGGCATGCTGGGTTTTCAGTTTGTCATTTCTTTCACCACCATTATTTTCTCCCTACTCAGCATCAGCAATAAAGATTATTTTGAGAAGAAGGATTGGGGATATGATTACCACGATTTGAGTTATTTTCCTATTCATGGAAAAAAACAATATCTGGCGTTGAGTGATTTGTTGTCGCAGCAAAAGGATGTTATTCGTTTTGCCGGAGCTGCTTCACATATCGGTGTTGATGATGAGTTGACTAATGTACAGGGAAATGATATTAATTTTCAGGCTACCCGCTTTCCAATAGGGTTTGACTATTTGGAAACGATGAACATACGATTAAAAGAAGGCAGGTTTTTTAACGCTGCTAATGAAGCTGATCGGCATAATGGCGTTGTGGTCAATGAAGCCTTTGTTAAGAGAATAGGCTGGGCTGATCCTGTAGGGCAGCAAATTACTTTTCATGGAATGAATTTTACCGTTATTGGTGTGACTTACAATTTCTATTATGAAGATTTTGATAAACCACTTGACCCGGCAATCCTTCACATAGACACAGAGGAAAATTTTAATTTCTTTGTGGTGAGTAGTGAGCAGGGAAGCTCTGATAAAATTGTAAAACTCGTTCAAAGTAATTGGAGCACTCTCGCACCCGATGATCCTTATCTTGGGGCAACACAAAAAGAAGTTTTCGCCAGTTTCTATAACAGCAACAAGTCGGACAGCAAGATTATGTATTTTATTTCCATGATTGCCCTTGTGCTGGCCTGCATGGGACTATTCGGATTAATCTCTTACAATCTCTCCAGAAGAATGAAAGAGTTTAGCATAAGAAAAATTTTTGGTGCTAACTCTTTTACGATTTTCAGATTAATGAGTCAGGAATATATGATCGTAATTGCTTTTGCCTTTATGATGGGTACAGTACTTGGCTATTACCTCATTTCAGCACTAAATGTGGCCGTTTACCCGGATCACATTCCGCTAAAATCCTGGCCAGTGCTGGCAACATTTGTATTAATGCTTATCTCATTGGCTTTAACTATTATTTCTCAGCTATTGAGAGTGGTAAAGGAAAATCCGGTAAAGACGTTGAGAGCAGATTAAATTAATTAATGATTCGATGATGTGCTGATTCGTTGATAATCTTAGTTGTGTTCACGCAACTGATCCAGCATGCGGTTAAGTTCCTTAGCTTCGGTTTTGCTCAACTTATCCATGATGCCTTTCATCAAACCTGCCTCAGCATCCAACTTCTTGAGTAAAGTCAAGCCTTTGTCTGTAATAGAAATATCTACTTGTCTGCGGTTGTCCTCACATATTTCTCGTTGCACCAGATTTTTCTGTCTCAGTTTTTCTACAAGCCTTGTGCAGTTGCTGCTCTTATCAATCATGCGACTGGCCACTTCGGAGAGCATGAGTTTTTTTGGATGACTGCCGCGAAGTATACGCAGCACGTTAAACTGCTCCGGTGTGATGTCGTATTTTTTTAGATAGGAGGCGTTTATACTATGCAACCAACTGCTGGTAAACATGATGTTGATAGCAGCCTTATGCTGCTCGCTGTGAAACTTATCCTGCTTGATATCCTCCTCTAGTGACATATTTCAATAACGTGAAAATACAAGTAATTGTTGTACATACAAGTATTTAGACCGAATTATCCTTGCATTGCTGCTCAGATCATTTCATTTTTGAAGGATAATTGATGAAGTTTTGATAGAACGGTTTAACAGGTTAGCACGCGGTATTATTTTTTTAAGGCATCACCTGAGTGACAAACAATTTCTGATTGTCAGCAGTATTGTGGTGGGGCTCTTATCGGGTGGCGCTGCTGTTATTCTTAAGTCTTTTGTGCACAGCATTCAACACTGGATTGAGCGTTATTCGTATGAAGATTTTTTTCTGGTGATTTTCTTCCCGCTTGTGGGCATTGCTTTCACCGTTTTGCTCATCAACACTGTTTGGAAAAACTCTTTCAAAAAAGGCAGCGCTGAAATTACCTATGCCATCACTAAAAAATCAAGTCAGTTACCCATAAGTCAAACTTATTCACACATCATCACCAGTGCCATTACCGTTGGCTTTGGGGGCTCCACCGGCTTGGAGTCTCCGATGGTAAGCACAGGTTCTGCCATAGGCTCCAATGTAGCGCGCGCTTTTCGTTTATCGTATAAAGAAAAAACAATATTATTGGCTTGTGGCGCGGCAGCCGGTATTGCTGCTGCCTTCAATTCGCCCATAGCCGGTGTGTTGTTTGCCATTGAAGTATTGTTAGCAGATATCAGCGCTGCTGCTTTTATTCCTTTAATTATTGCTGCTGCAACAGGCGCTTTGTTGGCTAAGATTGTTTTAACGGAAGGCGTTTTGCTCACCTTTACCCTGGTATCGCCCTTCGATTATCACAACACACATTACTATTTACTCCTCGGACTTCTATCCGGTTTTGTTGCTTTATATTATGCCAAATCATTTGAGTTTGTACATGATATAATGAAGAATATCAAAAGAATCTGGCTCAGGGTTTTGATTGGTGGTATACTCTTGGCAGGTTTAGTGGTGTTGTTCCCTTCCTTATTGGGTGAGGGTTATGAATCAATCAAAAGCTTATCTAATCTGAATACCCAAACCATTTTTGATAGAAGTATTATCTCCCATTGGGTGAGCAGTGAATATGCTATTCTTTTGTTTTTAGGTTTGGTTGTTTTACTTAAATCGGTAGCAGCAGCCATTACCATTGGTAGCGGTGGTAACGGAGGCAGCTTTGGTCCTTCACTTTTTATGGGCGCTTACCTGGGTTATGTCTTTGCACGTTTACTTAACATGCTGTTAGGTACTGATATTCCAGAAGTAAATTTCGCACTGGTGGGTATGGCGGGTATGCTCAGTGGAGTTTTTTATGCACCCCTTACTGCTATATTCCTGATTGCTGAAATAACGGGAGGCTATGGGTTAATTATACCCCTCATGATTGTCTCGGCCATAAGCCTGGCCGTTGCCAATTACTTCCAACCAAAAAGTATGGAGGGCAAAAAACTGGCTAAACTCCTGAATGCATCCATTGATGATCGCGATCAGTATTTATTAAGTCGCCTGGACTTGTCGCAACTGATTGAAACAAACTTCCTGACAATTAAGCCGAATGAAAACCTTGCAGCCTTACGTAAGGTTATCGCGGCTTCTACCCGAAATACATTTGCTGTTGTAAATGATGCGCAGGAGTTGGTTGGCATTATACAACTGGATGATGTGCGCCAGATCATTTTTTCTAACGATGCACCTGATACGCTAGTAAAAGACATGATGAACATCCCTACAGGCGAATTATGCCTGCAAGATAATTTGCAGACAGCCCTAAAGAAGTTTGACACTACAGGACTTTGGAATTTACCAGTTGTAGATAAGAAGCGCTATGTGGGTTTTGTATCAAAGTCTTCTTTACTGGCGAGGTACCGCCATGAGCTGATTCGTTCTGTATAAAACCTACTTCTCCAGACAGCCTTCGTAAAAGAGGTTTAGTTTTTGTACATCAGCGTTAAAAAGTTTATTCACTACTGCCGGATCAGTAAAAATGAGTTCTCTGGCAGCCTGGAGCGTGGTTGCTGCAATAATGATTATTCCCTTTTCAGCATACCGAGCACCCAGTTTAATAGTGCCGTTCTTGCGCCATTCAGAAAGATTGGAGGAGTGATCTTTAAAGTAATTCTGCTCATTTGGTTTTTTTCCAACATCCCAGGCGCTACCGGTGGTATAGGTAACGATGTATAAACTGTCCTGTGCCGGTTGACTCTGCGCTTTCAGCTGAAAGCCAGCCAGTGTTACCATGAGGAATAAATTAATCCAAAGTCTCATATAATAAAGGTGGGGAAATCGTTTTAACTAATAGGAAAACTAAGATACAATTCAGCATTGACATGCGACTAACCCAGATTTGGGGAAATAAAAAAACCTCAGTTTCCTGAGGCTTCTGTGGGAATTGAGTCCCGATTTTGATCGGGAGAAACCCCTGAAACTTTTATCAAAAAGATGCTATACTCCTTGTTATGAGCTTAAACGCACACCACTCAATTTTCCTGAAATGTGATAAGATTGAACATATCAAGTCCTTAGAAATTGCCGTTCTACTAACACTAATAAATAGTGTGCAGAACTATATGAACATAAAAAAAGCCTCAGTTTCCTGAGGCTGTTGTGGGAGTTGAGGGATTCGAACCCCCGACCCTCTGCTTGTAAGGCAGATGCTCTGAACCAGCTGAGCTAAACTCCCTTCGTTTTGGGACTGCAAAAGTAGTACAGTTTTTGATTTGTACAAATCTTGCCCAGCTTAACCAATAATTTTTTTAAAAAAACTACCTTTACTAGCCATTTTTTAAGCTTTGAAGATCGTAAAGAAAATTTTTCTGTATTTATCTGTCCTGTTACTTACCGTAACGCTGGGGCTAGCCATATCTGTTTACCTCTTTAAAGACAGGATAATTCAGCAATTTATCCGCGAAGCCAATAAAAATCTCAATACGCCTGTCAACATCGGCAAAATTGAGGTCACTTTTCTGGAAGATTTCCCCAACCTAAGCATTGTTTGCCTGGAGGTGACCATCGAAGACAGCTACCCCGGTCAGGAAGCGCTTTTCAAAGCCAAATCTGTCGCCTTTCAGTTAGACCCCTGGGAAGTATGGCAAGGTAACTACACCATTAAGGGGCTTACCATCCGCGAAAGCGAGACCTTTTTAAAAATCAACCGGAAAGGTGAGACGAACTTCAATATTATTAAAGAACAAAAAACTGAAGAAGCGGGCGGAAGCATACAGCTTTCTTTAAAAAATGTAAGGCTTATTAGCAGCGAAGTGTCTTATGCTGATAAAAAATCTGATCAGGAGTTTGAATTTATCACAACGCAACTGCAGGCCAATATTGAAACCAAAGATGATATCTATTTGATTGCCGCCAAAGGAGATCTATCCACCGGGAAATTCAGGGTAGGTAAAACTGAACTGCTCACCAACAAGGACTTCATTGTTGAAACAATACTCCGTTATTTAGATGCAGACAGGCGATTGTATATCGATCCGAGTACGCTGCAACTTGGTCTGGCATCGTTTCTGGTAAAAGGTGAGTATGCCTGGAAAACTAAAAACAATATTGATCTGCAGGTTGAAGGTCAGCAGACAGATATCCAGACACTCTTATCGCTACTGCCACAACAGAGTACTGAGGCATTGAAGCAATACCAAAGTGCTGGAGATGTTTACTTTAAGGGTGCTTTGCGTGGCGAAATCAGTGAAAACAAAAGCCCAGCCGTTTCGGTGGAGTTTGGCTTTAACAATGCCACCATTTCGCATCCCGCATACAATGTAAAAATAGAAGGAGCAACACTCAATGGCTCTTATGCCAGCGATGACATACTCAACACTGCTCAGGCTGCACTTGTGCTCAATGACATCAGTGGTTCATTGAATGGTGAAAAGTTTACCGCTAAACTGATTTTTCAAAATCTGCAAAGCCCGGATGTGATTCTCCAATTTAATGGAAGACTTGATGCCAATGCCATTATAAGCTTCTACCCTATTCCTGCCATAAGTGAAGCCAGTGGCAGTGTCTTAGCCAATATTGCCTTTGAAGGAAAACCCGAATGGTTAAAGTCGAAAGCCACAGCACAAAAAGCTACGGCAACCGGTTCCATAGAATTAAATGATTTAAGTTTTGCCTATGGCGAAGGTAAAGTGCCTGTTAAAAATCTGAATGGCACTTTACAGTTTACCAACAATGACCTTGCCTTGAGTGGTTTACGTGGAAGTGTTGGCAGTAGTGATTTCGTAATGGACGGTTTTTTCAAAAACATCATCACCTTCCTCCTATTCGAAAACCAACCCATTGGCATTGAAACCGATTTACAGGCACACTACATTGACCTTGATGAATTATTTTCATTTGGATTTAGTACACAACAGGCAGGTAAAGAATACGAGTTCAGCATATCACCTAATATTTATTTAAATTTTAATTGTGAAGTAGACCTGCTTAATTATAAACGTTTTAATGCACGTGATATAAAAGGTGATCTGTTGGTTAAAAATCAGGTGGCTGTATCACGCAGTCTTGCACTGAAAACCATGAATGGAAGCATGACCATGAATGGCATTATGGATGCCACCAATGCTAAAGCCATTGATGTAGTCAGTTCTTTTTCGTTAACAGATATTGCAGTGGACAGTATCTTTTATGTATTTGAAGATTTTGGTCAGGATTTTATTCAGGCGAAACATTTAAAAGGGCTTACCACCGCCAGTGTTGAACTCGAAATGACCCTCGACCAACACTTACAACTTTTCTCCGAAACCTTGATTGCCGATATCAGCGCCACTATCCGCAAGGGAGAACTCAATAATTTTGAGCCGCTACAGGCCATGAATAAATATTTAGATGACGAAGGATTGGCACAGCTTCGTTTTGCAGAACTGAAAAATGATATACACATCGAAAATAAAACCATTTATATTCCACAAATGGAAATACGAAGCAACGTAACCGCTATGCAATTGAGTGGCACGCACACTTTCGATCAGCAATTGAACTACCGTGTAGTGGCACCACTTCGCAACAAAAAGAAAATCAACATAGAAGAAGCGGGAAGTGCCTTAGAGGAAATGGAAGGTAAAACAAAAATTTATTTAAAAATTACTGGTACCACAGATGATTACAAAGTACAATACGACACAGAAGCTGTTAAGAAAAAATTAGCTAACGATTTAAAGAAAGAAGTACAAGAACTGAAAGATGCTTTCCGTCTGAAGGGCAAACAAAAGAAAAAAGAACTTGAAGTATCTGATGAGGAGTTTGATTGGGAGAAGTAGTTATACTACATCGTTACACATCCTCATTAGTCCAATCTTTACGGTAAAACCACTCATTCTTTGGAGTTAAATCATTTCTTTAGTATTCTGTGCCCAGCTACTATTATACATTGACACTATTCAACAGTTTTATTTCTATTATCCATACAGAATCTAAAACCCAGAGTTATTAAGTGATAGTTATGTTAAGTGTAATTGTGTAGTGGAACTTAACGGATAACAAAGGTAAGTGAGTGGCAAAGAAGAAAATGTTAAAGGTTTTATTCCCGCACATGGTGGTTATCGAAGCCTGTTCAGTTATCAGAAAGCTGAGATCATTTATGATGGTACTGTCTATTTCACCAATCGCTTTTTTAATAAATATGACCGTACTGTAGGGCAAATGGTGCAGGCGGCACGCAGTGGTAAACAAAACATTGCAGAAGCAAGTATGGCGTCAGGCACTTCTAAAGAGACTGAAATAAAACTAACCAATGTTGCTCGTGCCAGCTTAGAGGAGTTACAAATAGATTACGAAGATTTTTTGCGCACTCAAAAATTACCGCTTTGGGAAAAAGAACATCGCCTGGTTAATCGTTTGCGCGAACTCAACAAAAGTACTCCAAAACCCACTTACGAAACCTTTCAGAAAGCCATTGAGCACGAAAGTCCTGAGATTTGTGCAAACACTATGATTTCATTAATTAAAATTTGCACCTATTTGCTAAAACAGCAGATAAAGCAATTGGAAATTGCTTTTATCAAAGAAGGTGGTTTACGAGAGAGAATGACAAAAGCAAGAGCAGAAGAGAGAAGGAAGAAATAAAAATTAAGCAGAAGTTAATCTCGGGGCAGTAGCGACTCGAATGACAACGTCCCACTATGTCGCTCTTGTCCCAAGAAAAAACAACAAACTATTGGTGTTGACAATTTACAATAGACATTTTACCTTCCATAATACACAAAAGGCGCCCAATAATTAGGGTGTTTAAACTGATCGCCAAATTCACCTTTAATAAACTTTCTTTTTAAGTCGTTGATAACAGGAACGTACTCTTTTCCTTTCACACTCTCTTTGTACAAGCCTGTCATAAACTGCATGGTAGAGTTGTCGTTTACCGGCCATAACGAAACCAGTGCTGCATTGGAACCTGCTACCAATAGGGATTGCGTTAGTCCTGTTACACCCTCACCAGAATAAATTTTCCCCAAGGCTGTCTGACAAGCAGACAATACAGTTAAATCGCTTTGTATTTTAAGGTTTGCCAATTCATTAACTGTTAAGTAGCCATCTTCTCCTCCTTGCTCATTGGCAAAAATACTCATCGCAACTCCAGACAAATCAGGAATATCATTTACTACAAAACCATGTGTTGCCAGGTGCAGTATTCTATAATTTCCCAGCTGACCGTTGTTTGAGATTTCTTTTATTCTGTTTTCTGTCATTTGTGCTCCGGTAAATGCCTCTGCCCCGGGAACAACCGCTGCGATATTCTTTACTTCAATTAAAGTGCCCGGCAGTGCAGTCATGGCTTCTGTACCAAAAATTGTTGCATACGCCCTGCGTTGCGAGGTTTGCTTTTTTACGTTCTCTGCTACATCAATTTGCAGTTGATTCATATCCTTCTGCGTCTCATATGGCATTGGCTTGGCATTCATGTTTTCGAAAACAGCCCCGCCCATAGCCAACATATTTTTTCTATTGACGCTATAATTTCGTTGCTGTAATTGTTGTAATGCACCCACTGAGTGCAAATACTTGACATCATATTTCTCCACCAAGTATTTCCCATCGTGTGTCATCAAGGCTTCATAAGGCAAAAAGTTTAATACACCATCCGGTGAGATTAGAAGTTTCTTAATACCAGTCAATCTATTGATGACAGGCACGACCAGAAAGCGATAGTAACCGCGCAAATATTCTTGTAATACATTATCCGCCATACCAGGGCGTTCAAAGAATTTGCGTGTAAGCTGCGTTACCTTGTTGAAATCAGAAACCTGCACCCTTCTTTCCGGATCATACTCTTCTGCCTGCTCAACACCTGTGCGTTCGCCATGCTCTTTATTCATGCGATCGAGGTACTTGTCTTTGATGTCGCCTATAAAGGTATTGTCAGTGTGAAAAACAACTTGAGCAGCCTTTTTAGTGACTACTAAAATTATCACCTCATGTCCAGAAAAAAGTGAATACATCAGACAAGCTTCATCGGGTGCCAGCATATTCTGTAAATCATTGATGCTTGCCTTTTTCACAAGCTTTCCTCCTGCCAAACGCTCAGTTAAAATACGGCTGCGACTTCCTTCCATACTTTGAAAAGCTTTAGCCGGCTGATTGAGGTGGGCATAACTGGCAGTTAAAAATTCGTAAGCACTCGCTTGGGCCTGATAGAAACTCAGCTTGTCATCGTAGGATAAATTACCGATTTCTCTTTCGGCCAATCGTATTGATTCTTCAAAGGTCTTTGCTGCTTCTGCGTAATCTTGTCCCGTGTGATAAATAATAGCGCCATAATTATTCAGGGTTTCTGCTGCACGGTTATAGGCACCTATACTTTTATAATACTTAACTAATCCTCCCAGCGTTGTAAAGCACTTTTTTTGTCCGTCTAGGGTATTCAAGCGCAGGTAAGCAATAGCCAGGTAGTTGTACATACGGTAGCCCACATCTTCAAAATGATAACTGAAGGCATAGCGTTGCGCCATCTCTCCATAGTTTACCGTTTCAGTGGCAGAGAAATTACCCACCTTAAAGGCATTGACGAATACAGCTTCATAACCCAAAACAAGCGCATAACCAAAACCATATTTTTGCGCAAACTGCACAGTAAGCCCTGCTAGTGTTTTGGCTTCTTCGGGTTTATTTAAACCATCATAGGCAGCACTGGCTGAAAGCAAACCAAGTACATCGTACACATGCAAATCGCACTTCGTAGCCACTGTGGTGAGCTCTTCCACATATTGTATTACGCGTTCAAAGTTGCCTACAGCTTCGTATGATTTTATTAATTGGTACAACATGAAAGAAGCCAGCAATGCATTTTGCCTATAGCCATTTTTATAATAATAAGCATAACCACTTTGTGCTACTTCCAGCGCCTGACTTAAATTTCCATAAGCGCGTAACCAGTTTGCTGCATGACCATAAGCAGCCAGAGCCATTTCATGCCAGCCTTGTTGTTTATATACTGAAGCATAACGCTGTGCTTCTTTCATTAGGCCAGCCGAATTTTGGGCAGCCAGCTGTGCATAATGATTATTGACTTCATCCAGTGAAACATAGCGCTGTGTGATTACACTTTGCTGCGCCTCATACCAGCTAGCCAAATTATTGAAAACCGTAGTTTGATTAAGCACTTTACCAACAGAGACAATATCCTGCCGGGCTTCCTGCATGGTATAGTTAGCTGGAAATACCTTAAGGGATTCTTTCAAATAGCTTTGTGCTGATGCTTCATTCCCTTTTGCTGCAAAATATAAAGCACAGTTTACAAACATGGCATAGGAACTCGGGTCGAGTTGTAACCCAATGGTAATGTAAGGTCCTGCATTGTCGACCTGACCGAGGTGTAATAAATTATGCGAAGCCAGAATATAAACATTCAGTGTTTCAGGTAATGCCCCTCGTACTTTTTCTACTAATTCCTGCGAAGCTGCATATTTTTCTTCCTGCGACAGACTAAAGGCCTTTTGTATAAGACTGTCATAATACTGGGCCTTCAGTGTAGTAGATAAAAAAATGATGATCAAACCGAGTACAATCTTTCGCATAGCCTCTTAGTTACACAATACCGTATTGAATCGAACGCTGTTGCGACTCCTATTGCCATTACTGAATGTTTCGGTCGCTTCAATGTTCATCACACTTCCTTCTTTATAAGCTTTGAACTCAATAACTTTAAAAAAAGAACCACCTTCTTTCACCATCTCACCAATTTCTCGTTCCTGCAAGAGTTTACCCGCTGGATCGAATACGGCAACAAAGAAGCGTGAAATATCCTGCTGATTAATCTGATAGCGGTTCATCATTAATAAAGCGTAACCTTCACCACAATCGCTTAGCTGGCACATAGCCCACATTTGTTTATTACGCACATTCTCTGATACATATTTATAGAATGTCTTTTGCACAATGGGGTAAGATGATACATCTACTCCTTGCGCATTTTTCGGATCGAAGTAATAAGGAAAAGCAACGCGGGCAAACTGATTCAACAATTCCTGAAACTCAGGTGTAGTTTCTCGCTTGGTACTGGCATTCACATCGGCTGCTAAAAAAGCAGACTCATCGTCATACATTTCTTGTCTTCCGTTGGCGGGATCATACACCTGCACCTCATCAACTTTTATCTGTGTATTGCTGTTGGTCGTAATCCCTAACAGTGACCCGTAAGCATTTTTAATCTTAAGCTCGTGTACCTGCTTGTCGTTGATCAAGAATTTATAGGTGCTGCCTTTCTTAATGATGGTGAGTGAATTATAATCGTAGGGTTTAATTACCTGCGATTTTGATTGGCGATGTACCTCGTATTTTTTGCCAGTTCTTTCTGAAATTAAAAATTCTTTATCGTTATTATATACGAAAGAGAAATACTTATCTGCACCTGTGTTCATACTAAAGTGCAGACCGATCCAGGCAGTATGATCACCACCCATAAAAATCATGTTGGTATAATAGGCTACATCATCATCTTGGCTGATGTTAATTGATTTATATGTATGAATGGCTGTTGCCCTGGCATGCATTACTAAATGACCCTTTTCAATTACAATACTGTAATCGTTGCTTGTGCCTATGAATGGCCAATTTTGTTCATTAGACTTAAATCCTTCAAGTAAGTACGGCTCACTACCCTGGGCCCTGAGTACATCGGTTGCGAATGATGCGAATAATAAAAAAATGCCTGCAATTACTTTCATCGTTTCACTACCATGACGTTCGTAGAAATTTAAAAAAGACGCTGTTGCCAAGTCAACAGCGTCTTTAAGAGGGAGTCTTATTTATTTATCTAGATTAACACGCACGAACCAAAGCACGCTGCCCTTTTTATTCTCGCCAAGAAAGGTTACCTGATTTGTGTTTGTAAATTTCAAATAGTTTAAGGTGTTGTAGTGAACGAAGTTATCGCCTTTACCATACTCGGTGTACTTATCGAAAGTACCCGTTGTCAAGTTGATTTTACCCATTTTTGGAACAGCCAGTGGCTTCTCTACAATAAGGTCTAACTCTTTTACCTGCTTCGTGGCAACGTTATCGAAGTACGACCAGTATAAAGATTTACCATCCGAAGTGAATTCGAAAAACTGACCATCAGGCGAAGAACTCTTTTGTTTTTTGTTCATCGTGTATTGCGAAATCAACTGACCTTTGCCGTCAAAATGAAACATTACTAAATCTTCGTATTCACGACCGATTACCTGTCCTTTAGGGTTACGCATCATACCGTAATTCTGACCTGCCAAAATCATTTCTCCTGTTGGGCCAATGGAAGCTTTCGTAAATACAATACGTCTTCCATTATAAGGATCACCCTTTTTACCATCAGGTTGTGCCTTCAGTTTTGTTTTGAACTCCTCCATCGAAGTGCTGGAAACAAATTCAACCTTATTGTTTTTTACCTTGGCCAATTGGAAACGAGGCCATTTTTTCTTCTCATCAATGTAATCAAGCTTGTTGTGGTAAAAATCGTCTGCCTCATCATTAGAAGGACCATAGAAATAAACAGCACCATCCTCTGCCAACAGGAAGTCATCTATTTTCCAGATACTGTTCGGTGAAGTGAAGGTAATTTTGTCAAGGAGTTTGCCTTCGTAAGAAACACGTACATAAGTATATTCCGTTGCAGACTTGCCCCAAATTTTAGGCCCCGCATAACGCTTCTCTTTAAAAGTGGCAAACACTGCGATGTAGTCTGTTTTATCTGCATCTTCTTCTGAAGGATAGCCGTAAGAAGCTACTAAAGCCTGTGGTGTCTCAAAATTAATAGTTACATCAGCAAGCTTGGTCAGGTTAATATCGTACTTCAATACATGGAAATTCATCATGTGGTTGTAAGGGCCTTCTTTAACAGTTCCTTTTTCACCAGCCAAAATCATGGCTGTTCCATCATTCTGGTTTTCGATGTGATCATGATAGAATAATTTCTTATCATCATCTGTTTTCGCTTTCAACTTGCCCTCAACACTTACATTGAAGTCGTACATCAACTTAAGCCAGTTAAAGGAAAAACGTGTAACTTTTCTTTTCAGTACTAGCGTACCCATCATATTAGGTTCTACATACAAGCCTTCTACTTCATACGCTTCACCTTTATAACGTTTTGGCTTGTATTTGGCAGGCATATCCTTCTCCAGGTTAACTACCTCTTCGGATTCATTAACCAGATTAAAATTGTAATCGAAAGTGTAAGTAATGAACTTAGCCTGATTGCGTTTGGCTCTTACACGGTAGACAAAACTTAATTGTTGTTTTGCCTCATCATTTTCTACCAACTGGATAAACCCCTTCATAGCTTCTTTCGAAACTTCATGAGTCTTTTCGATATCAACGGTTTGGGCAAAAGTTGTGATGCTAAGCAATAGCAACACGAGCGTGACTTGGGTTCTCATACAGTAGCTGTTTAATGTTACGCTAATGTAGGGTTAGCGAATAGCCTACTAAATGCCCATACGTGGGTATTTAATATACCGTGCCCAGGGTATATTGTTGGATGAAAAAAGAATTTGCTTACTAAAAATACCGTGATCTGGGTAGACAGCTAGCTAATGGCCTCTTTTAAAAAAGTATTCAAAGGCATTATTTCTTTACAGGCAGCAGCGAGGTTTTTAACAAATTTTTTGTCTGTAACCTGCGCATCAGTAAAGGCATGCGAAACCACAAAACTCTTGTGTTGAAGTAAGTCGATATTTTCATGATCTTTCGGATATCCCTTTGGTGCAGTCTTTAATTTATCAAAGTCATCCAGGTCCTCGAAGTACTTTTTAAACGACTTGCGTTTCATAATGCCTAATAATTTATCAGGATTATAATCTATCTCTTGTCTGATCTTGGCTAATTTTTCTGCATCGGGCATGTACACACCACCGGCAATGAAACTTTTATTGCCAGGCTCCAGGTGAATGTAATAGCCAGGCTCCTGATCCATTTTTCCTTTAGGTGAAAAACCTGCACCCATGTTTACCTTATAGGGACGTTTGTCTTTACTGAAACGAACATCTCTGTAAATTCTAAACCCCATCTTACGCGGATTTAAACCACCAAGGCTCTCATCGAATTTTACCAATTCTTTATGAAATTCTTCCAAAAAATCTTCGAACTGCGCTTTTGCCTCCAGGTATTTAGGTTTGTTTTTTTCAAACCATTCACGATCATTGTTTTTAGCAATGGCTTTTAAAAATTTAAGTATAACAACTGTCTCCATGCTCGGGTTACTTTTTATTCTTGCCTAATTCTATCTTAACAAGGGAATAGTTATCTCAAAAACGCTTCCCACATGACGTTGTGAAGTAACGCTTATTGTACCATTTAGTTTCTGTACTGCCTCTTTAGTAATAAATAAACCTAAACCACTACCGGAAGAAGTATCGGATGCACGGTAAAACATATCAAAAATCTTATCCAAATGTTGGCTTAATATACCAGTGCCATTGTCTGTAACTGTGTATAACACTTTTTCGTTAGACTGGTTGGCTGATAATTTAATATACTGATCGGGTTTAGAGCCATCATGGTACTTAATTGCATTCCCAATAAGATTACTCAACATGGTTTTCCATCTATGCCTGTCAGTGATTACAACAAAATCGGGAGGTAATTCAATCTCAAATTTTATTTTACTCGCTCCGTCATTAAACTTCAAACTTTCAATAATTTCTTGTGTTAATGCAAAAAGGTTCACAGCTTCGGCAAGAGATTCCGTTCGTGTATTACGCGAATACTCAATGATATCTTTAATAAAAGCATCCTGTGTTTTGATGCGATCCTGAATCATGGCCATGTACTCCACCAGCTCCTCTTTACTGGTTGAAAACTTGGCCAGATTGGTTAGTCCTAAAATAGAACTTAAGGGCGATCGCAAATCATGAGATACACTGTAAACAAATCCATCTAACTCCTGGTTGAGTTTGGTAAGTTGAATATTTTTGTCACTAACTGCTTTTTCTTTTTCAATCAACCTGATTTCTGATTGTCGGTGCAAGCGTGCCAGAAAATATACAATCAGTATGGAGATGGTTACTGCGATAAGATAATTTAATGCCAGGCTCATCTGTATGTAGGCCATGGGGAGCTCTTTTACATAGGAGGCAAATAAATCAGTGAATCTAGAAATCAGAAACAGAAAAAAGGTGCTTAACACAATGCTAATGCTTGCCCATATATTTCTAAAACCTATGATGGCAAAAGGAACAATACTTAAAGGCACAAAAATTAAAATAACACCTGTCTCAAAAGGGTCGCTCACAGAAGCAAAGAAAATAGCGACACTGGCGCCCATCAAAACCAGAATTTTTCCAGCCAGAAATTTTCCAATTTTTATAAGCCACAGTGAAATGATGGGCGCAATAAAAATGACTGAATAAAAAGGCAGTGCAAAGTAAACACCATTGGCAAGATCCAGTGTGGTGTATATAAGCGATACCGCCATGGAGGTTATGCATAAATAAACAGTCAGGCGTAAACGCTTTAACTCACTCTCCGAAATGGAAGAGGGTAAATCCGTTAAAAGCCACGCTGAAATATCTTTGCTCAAAATAGGTTATGCTAATCTTTACATATAATCCAGCACTGTTTCCAAACCTATACCACGAGAGGCCTTGATCAGAATCGTAGCGCCTTCAATTGGTTTAGTCTGCAATTGTTTCACTAATTCATCTTTCTTTTCAAAGTAAAAGGCATTCGGTAACTGACTTGCCGCTGCGCGCATTAAAGTGCCACATAAATAAACTTCGTCAAATTTTTTCTCTGCCAACAGCGCCCCAATGGCCGCATGCTCTTTCTCTGCTTCCTCCTCTAACTCAAACATATCCCCAATAATAGCAACTTTTTTTCCAGCTTTCATGCTTGCAAGGGTTTCGATAGCTGCCTGCATGGAACTGGGGTTAGCGTTATATGCATCTAACACTATGGTGTTTGAACCTTTAACAACAATCTGCGAACGCATATTGCCTGGCTTGTATTCAGCAATGGCTTCATTTGCTTTATTCTCCTCCACACCGAAAAACTTTGCGATGCATAAAGCAGTAGCTATGTTTTCAAAATTATAAGCCCCTGCCAGGTGGCTCTGTACTTCTTCCCCATTTTCTGCTTTTACTTTCACCAAAGGATCAGCACCTACTAATTCGCAATGGTAATAATCACCTGGTTGCGGATAAAAAATTGGCTTGGCAAAACGCTTAGCCATGTTACTCAGAATCGGATTTAGCGAGTTGATAAAAACTGTACCCTTTGTTGTAATCAAATGATGGTACAATTCTGATTTACCGCGAATGATATTATCAAAACCTCCAAAAGTGCCAATATGTGCTTTGCCTATGTTGGTGATAAAACCATGAGTGGGTTTTGCTATCGAGCTAAGTAGCGCAATCTCACCCACATGATTGGCCCCCATTTCAATCACAGCTACTTCTATACTTTTATCAATAGACAAGATGGACAAGGGAACACCAATGTGATTATTCAGATTACCCTTGGTAGCAAAAGTTACAAACTTTTTACTCAGCACTGCGTGCACCAATTCTTTACTGGTTGTTTTTCCATTGGAGCCTGTAAGCCCTATAACTGGAATAGTTAATTGATCACGATGGTATCTGGCTAAATCCTGTAATGCCGTTAGTCCATCCTCCACCAGCAGGTATCGTTCATCTTTTACAAAAGCGGCTTCATCCACCACAGCATAACGCGCACCCTTGTTTAATGCTTCTTCAGCAAATTGGTTGGCATTAAATTTTGGCCCTTTCAGGGCAAAGAAGAGGGAACCGGGCAAAATCTGACGGGTATCGGTTGATACCTTGGCACACGCTAAAAATCTTTTATAAAGGGTTTGAATATCCATGCTTAATTTCACAAAAAATGAAGCCACAAGATAACAGAGGCAAAGCCTTTATCGTTAGTCCTGCAGAATAAATATCATGCGATTTACAGTACTCTTACTTATTATATCTACCAGCGCCTGGGGTCAGTATGCCTATGAAGCCGACTTTTCCATTCCAGTAAGCAATGCCGATGATGAATTGCTGGCGCAAGCCTGGGCAGGAGGCCTCAATGCAGTTCAAGTAAACAAACTGGACATTAATAATGATGGTGTTGAAGACCTTATACTTTTCGACCGCACTGCAAATAAAATAGTAACCTACCTGGTTCAGGCACAACAATACATTTATTCACCTGAATATGAAGCTTTTTTCCCTGCTGACCTGGCCAACTTCCTTTTGTTACGCGACTTGAATGGTGACGGACGCAAGGATATTTTTACAGGCAATCCCTTTGGCATAAAAGTTTACCTCAACAGCAGTACTGGAGACAAACCTGAGTGGCAACACCTGCTTTTTCAAAACAGTAATGTAATACTCAGCACAGGTTTTTCAGGAAAAACCAATGTACAACTTCAGGCCGATGATGTGCCCTCTATTGCAGATATGGATGGTGATGGAGACCTGGACATACTCTGCATGAACTTTTCAGGCAATGGGAAAATAGAGTATCATAAAAATGTTGGTAGTAATGCGACACCCGATTTTGTACGCATAACACAAACCTGGGGAGGTTTAACAGAATGTGGCTGCGGTGAGTTTGCTTTTAACAATACGGGCTGTGTAAGTAATGGCAGAGTGCAACACGCTGGCGGTAAGTTTTTACTTGCCTTAGATGTGAATGCTGACAATGAAATGGATTTGATTTTTTCTGAATCTGAATGCGATAAGCTTTATCTGCTTATCAATGAAGGCACTTCTGAAAATGCAGTGTTTACCCAAGCGGCTGTTTTTCCCGACAACCTGAAAGGTAATGGCGTCTATCCCATAGCTTTTTACGAAGACCTCGATTTTGATAACATTAAAGACCTTATGGTCTCACCGGGTGTATTTGAAAGAAGTGATGATGTCACCAATTTTTCAAAATCACTTCAACTTTATAAAAATATACAGAGCAACAATAATCCATTATTCGCAACTCCATCTGATTTCCTGCAAAACAAAATGATTGATGTAGGCGAAAATGCCTGCCCTGCTTTTTTCGATTATGATGGAGATGGAGACGATGATCTTTTTATTGGTTCTCTCGGGATTCAGCAAGGTGGTCTTTTTCGCTCAACTTTATCACTATACGAAAATACAGGCAGTCAACAACAACCAGCTTTTAAATTGGCAACTACTGATTTTGCAAATCTATCGATATATGGCGTATACAATTTAAAGCCTCAGTTTGCTGACATCAATCAAGATGGTACGATTGATTTAATACTCACGGCTACCAATCAGAGCGGACAAACATTACTCCATTATATACTAAATGCCAGCACCATTAGCCTAAGTCTGCAAAGTGGGCTTGCCGCCACAAACCTCTCGGTTTTCTTCAATGAGAACATTCACATCTACGATATTAATAAGGATGGCTTACCTGATGCTTTGGTGGGCAAAGCCAATGGTGCTGTTGAATATTGGAGGAACAATGGCAATGGTGCTGCACCATCATGGTTAAGAGAGAATGCTGCTTTTCTAGGTATAGGCCAGAGTTTCTTAAGACAAAATCCATCCATACTTATCAGCGATCTGAATAAAGATGCTAAACAAGACCTTATCATCGGTTTACAAGATGGCACGCTGCAAATTTTATCTGACTTTGCTACGGCTGTGAATTTTGACAATGCTGAAGAAGAATTGACTTTTAATCCACTAAGCAGACAGTTTGAAGTCAGAAATTTTGGTGGCCCAATATGGACTTCCTCCCTAAGCACCACTCAACAAAATTTTTTAGTGATCGGTAATCATTTAGGTGGCTTACAATTATTAAGAGCAAAAGTACTGGAAAATAATTTTTCTGTATTTCCTAACCCTGCAAGCAAGCATCAATCAGTGTTCATAGAAAGTACTGTAGCAGGTGTTGTGCATATTTATAGCACACAGGGCCAGTTTATCTCATCAACAACCACGCAGAAGGGAACAAGCGAATTATCCTTTCCCATGTTGTCAGCGGGTGTATATTTGCTGCGCTTCTTTGGTAGTGGTTCAACTATTACCCGGAGATTGATAATTTACTAGACACCGGCATAAACCGGCACTACTCCTCATGAATACGATTGCCTTCCTTTTTGATATGGATGGTGTGCTGATCGATAGCAACCCCTTTCATAAAATTGCACTGAAAGATTTTTGTAAAAAATACGGACAGGATTTAAGTGAAGCACAACTTCACGCTAAAATATATGGCCGCACCAACCGCGACTGGATCACCAATGTATTTGGCGTTTTGCCAGAAGCACAACTGAAGGCCTATGCGAATGAAAAAGAGCAGCTTTTCAGAGACATCTACCAAAACCATGTGCAACCCTTAAATGGGCTGATAAGTTTTCTGGATCAGCTGGATGTCTATACTATAAAGAGGGCTATTGCCACCTCCGCTCCCAGGGCCAATGTTGACTTCACACTAAAGTATACAGGCATAGGTCCTTACTTCGACACCATTTTAGACGAATCCTTCGTTAGCAAAGGCAAGCCTGATCCTGAAATCTACCTCAAGACAGCAGCAGCCTTGGGCTTCGACCCTAAAAATTGTGTGGTTTTTGAAGATTCTTTGTCGGGTGTATCATCTGGAAAGGCTGCCGGATGTAAAGTTGTGGGCATTAGCACTACCCACAGTGCTGCAGAACTCAGCGAAAGCGACCTGGTTATACCCGATTTTGAAGGAATTAATGCCTTATCGCTGATTAAGAAGCTTTTCTGAAAGGATTTATCCACATTTTTCTAAATCACTTTTGAATATTGCAGGGCTTTTAGCGATATTTGCAGTCCCTTTTCAAGAAGGGCTTAAAAATCAAGAGATTATGGCACGAGTTTGCGAAATTTCAGGCAAGAGGCCTCAGGTAGGAAACAATGTTTCCCACGCTAACAACAAGACTAAAAGAAGATTTTACCCAAATCTTCAAAAGAAGCGTTTCTACCTGCCTGAAGAAGATCGTTGGATTACCTTAAAGGTTACAACTAAAGTCATCAAGACGATCAATAAGAACGGCATTTATGCAGTATTGAAAGAAGCTGCCCAAAAAGGCACTTTAATGGCTTAATATTAAAGACACAAGGCAATGGCTAAGAAAGGCAATAGAATCCAGGTGATACTCGAGTGCACTGAGCACAAAACTAGCGGCATGCCGGGCATGAGCCGTTACATCACCACTAAAAACCGTAAAAACACTACCGAGCGTATTGAATTAAAAAAATACAATCCGGTAATGAAGAAAATGACGGTTCATAAAGAAATTAAGTAATACCCTTAAACCGATAAAGTCATGGCAAAGAAGGTAGTTGCAACGTTAAAGAAAGGTGATAACAAGAGCTACGCGAAAGTAATTCGTGCAGTGAAGTCTGAAAAGACTGGTGCTTACTCTTTCAGAGAAGAAATTGTACCTGCAGAACTGGTGAAAGAAACTCTTTCTCAGAAGTAATCAGTCAGGTTGAATGAATTAAAGAGTCCCCTCGCGGGACTTTTTTTGTTTAAATTGGTGTCTGTTAAGCCATGAACGTTCATCAAACCCTTGTGGTTCGATGTCCCGTCATCAAACTGACAGATACATGAACATACCTTTTCAAACAATCGATTGGTCAACGATCGAAAAGTCGGAGCACAAAGGTCAAACAGGAACTTCCTTTTGGCAAACGATTCAGTTTGAGGGTTTAAGAATAAGAATCGTTGAGTACTCAGCAAATTATATGGCTGACCATTGGTGTGAAAAAGGTCATGTCGTTTACTGCTTAGCCGGTGAATTTGAAAGTGAGTTAAAGAGTGGGGAGAGCTTTAAACTCAGTAAGGGCATGTCGTATGTGGTTTCCGATGAACTGAGCTCACATAGATCAATTTCAGCGAACGGTGTAAAGCTACTGATTATTGATGGCGACTTTTTAAAATTGAATGAGTCAGTTGATTAGAGGATTTTATGTTCGGTTTATTTAATAAAGAAAAAAAAGAGTCGCTCGATAAAGGTTTAGAAAAAACCAAGGAGAGTTTCTTCGGCAAGCTTGGTAAAGCCCTTGTTGGCAAATCTACCGTTGACGATGAAGTACTCGATAACCTCGAGGAAATTCTGGTGGCTTCCGATGTGGGCATCAATACCACTGTAAAAATTATTGAGCGTATTCAAAACCGGGTAGCCAAAGACAAATACCTGGGCACTGCTGAGTTGGATGCTATTTTACGTGAAGAGGTGGTCGCCTTACTATCCGACACAAGCGATACTGACCTGAAAGAATTTGAAACTCCGCCCAATGTGAAACCTTATGTTATTATGGTGGTAGGTGTAAATGGGGTTGGTAAGACCACAACGATTGGCAAGTTATCGGCTCAGTATAAAAAGGCGGGTAAAACTGTAGTCTTAGGTGCTGCTGATACCTTCCGTGCAGCGGCTGTAGATCAATTAAAATTATGGGGTGAGCGTGTTGGCGTTCCGGTAATTGCCAAAGGCATGAACACTGACCCTTCTGCGGTTGCCTTTGAAACAGTACAAGCCGGTGTTGCGCAAAATGCTGATGTGATTATCATTGACACGGCAGGTCGCTTGCACACCAAAGTAAATTTAATGAGTGAGCTAACCAAGATTAAGCGTGTAATGCAAAAAGTAGTGCCCGATGCTCCACATGATGTCATGCTGGTACTCGATGGCAGCACCGGACAAAACGCGATGGTTCAGGCTCGTGAATTTACAAAAGCAACGGAAGTGAGTTCTTTGGCCATTACTAAATTGGATGGCACCGCTAAGGGTGGCGTTGTAATCGGTATCTCAGACGAATTTCAAATACCCGTGCGCTACATAGGTGTAGGCGAAAAGGTAGAAGACTTACAGGTTTTTAATAAAAAGGAATTTGTGGATTCGCTTTTTAAGAGAGGTTAAGTTGATCGTTGCTGGTTTTTCGTTGATGGTTGATCGTATGTAGTTGTTGGCTTCACGCTGCCGGCTGCAAGATACACGCTGTGGATGTAAGCATCACATTCGAACCTCTAGCTTCCAGCATCGAGCTTCGAGCCTCTAGCTGCCGGTTTTTACTTTTCGTACTGGCAATTTCACCATTACATAATAGCTAAAGCCCCAGGTAGTAGGTCTATCAGTAGCGCCATAACCTGGCACATCGGTTGTCAGCAGGTTAACATTATCATTCAGGTTTTTAGCAAACTTAAAACGTGCCGTATACCCCAACCAGAAAATCTTCCATACTTTAATGCGCATTCCGGTAGTTAACTCCATCCAACTGGCTGTAAGATTATTGTTTTGTAAAACCTGATCATAATCTCCCCATAAGGGATCCGTTGTAATAATCCTGGCCTCCTCTGAATACGCAGACCTGGCATAGCGCGCGCCCAAAAAGAACATATTTTTTTCAGGGTCCTTTTTCATGAAATTAACATCAATGCCAACACGCCAAAAGCTGCCATCATTCTGATAACTGCTGCCGTTTTCTGACAAGTAGTTTCTCGCACTGTTGCCAATTTCAAAGGTTGGGTAGTATCGGTATAAGTCAATATCAAAACTTGCTTCGTAGCCCTTAAAAGTATTTACTAATTCTGCACGAGCAGGCGAAACTAAATCCCAGCCTGCACGAATGCCCGTAGGGATGAATGCCTTCGCATCAACAGAATCTTTCTGCTGTGCCAAGGCCACCTGACACAAGCCGATCAGGATTAACAATATGTTATTGAAAAGCCGCAAAGTTTGTTTTTGGTGGATCGTAAATACTATCTGCAACATAGCGAGTTGTTGCAATTTTTTTAAATTCAAAAACATCTGAACTTACCTGCACGTTAGCAATAAAGGTTTGTTCTCCGCAAATCTCGAAAACTGTCTTTCTTACCAAGGCATAGGTAAATGTAAGCGTTGCTACACGCGCAGGATTGGAGAGATTTAATGTTATCTGTGTTGATGTGGCGTTCAAGTTTAAAGGGAGATTCATGTAGCTTAATGATCCATTCGTAGGATAAAACGTAGGAAGTGTTTCAAAATCTGCAGCAGTGCTGGTTACTGAAACAGTATCCTTTACATCGTCCTCATCTACTACCTGCTTAAAAGCAAGCCTTACAAAATTATTTCTAGGGCAACGGTAAATGGCCACATGACTGGCATCGCCACCCGGGGTACTTGACAAAACACGAACTGAATCACCTGATGGACTGGAGGCTGTGAGTTGTGAAAAGGCAAATCGTGGACCACATTCCTCGGATACAAACTGAGGTTGCACCTTGTAACCCAAGTCTATAAGACGCGTGCCTTCTACCCCATCTAAGACAACCGAAACTCCATTTGTGGTAAAATCAAGTGGAATTTTAGTAGTCCTGCTGTCAATCGAAAAGAGACTATCAAACCCAGCAATTGTCACAGATTCCATCGCCACTGAATCCAGAGCCCCATCAAAAATTTTGCGGTAAGAGATGTTAACAGTGTTATTGGTTAAGTTATAGCAATCTGGCTGATCCAGACAAGCCGCAAACAAGGCCCATAACACAAGAATAACAGTGCTTTTTCTCACTTTAATCATTAATAATTGGCAAAGATAAGGGAAGGCTGTTAAGCACAAACCCATCGCATTATTTTTAGTATTTTTGCACTTGTTAAAAACGGGGGGATTCATTGAAAACCAAGGGGATTAAAAACACAAAAGTTAACATTGTTACATTGGGCTGCTCTAAAAACGTAGTAGACTCTGAAGTATTGTTAACCCAATTAAGGGGTAATGGCATTGATGTTACACACGAAGCTAACAATGATGATGCCAGTGTGGTGGTCATAAACACCTGCGGTTTTATTGATAACGCCAAACAGGAATCCATTGATACCATTTTACGCTACGTAGATGCCAAAGAAGAGGGCATTGTTGATAAAGTATATGTTACCGGTTGCTTATCGCAACGTTATAAAGACGATCTGGAGAAAGAAATACCACAGGTAGATGCCTGGTTTGGTACCCGCGATCTTTCGCGTTTGCTTAAAACCTTCAAAGCTGATTACAAACATGAACTGGTGGGCGAGCGTATTCTGACTAACCCAAGCCATTTTGCTTATTTAAAAATCTCTGAAGGTTGCGACAGGCCTTGTTCTTTTTGCGCTATACCCCTCATGCGTGGTGGTCATATTTCACGCCCCATTGAAGAGTTGGTAAAGGAGGCGAAGAATCTGGCAAAAAACGGAACAAAAGAGTTATTACTCATCGCCCAGGATTCTACTTACTATGGTCTTGATTTATACAAGAAAAGAAATCTTGCCGACCTGCTCAAAAATTTATCGGATGTAGAAGGTATAGACTGGATTCGCCTGCACTATGCATTTCCTTCAGGGTTCCCAATGGATGCTTTACAAGTAATGGCAGAGCGTCCTAACATTTGCAAATACATCGACATTCCCCTGCAACACGGCTCAACACGGATGCTGCAACTCATGCGCAGGGGTATTACCCGTGAAAAAACAGAAGAATTGCTGGACACCATTCGTGAAAAAGTGCCTGGCATTGCTATTCGCACAACCATGATTGCCGGCCACCCGGGAGAAACACAGGCTGAGTTTGATGAGATGATGACTTTTATTGAACGTTCTCGTTTTGATCGCTTAGGCGTATTTGCTTATTCACATGAAGACAATACACATTCAGGCAGCATGCAGGACGATGTAGCTGATGAGGTGAAACAGCAACGTGTGGATGAAGTAATGGAATTGCAACAAGGCATTTCTTATGAACTGAACCAGGCGAAAATTGGCAATACCTATAAGGTGTTGATCGATCGCAAAGAAGGGGGAGAATTTATTGGCAGAACTGAGCACGATTCACCGGAAGTGGATAACGAAGTGATCATTTCTGCCAAGGATAATTACCTGCGCATTGGCGATTTTGTTAACGTGAAAATTGAAGATGCGAGCGAGTTTGATTTGAACGGAAGCGTAGTTTAATACTGCTCCATGTAAGCGTGAGCTCAATTGTTAAATTACTGCAAAATTGAACTTTGAGCAGGTAAAACCGTTAGAGGATATAATTTACCGTGCTCATGCCTGGCAGAGCGGTTTAATTAAAATGTATCGGTATAAGCTTCTTACTTGCTAACTTCGTTTATGTCTTCTACGCTTAAAAAACTTCCCCTCGAACAAACGAATGCTTTCACTCCTTTCTTTCTTGATTTTGTAGCCCAAAAAGAGGGACTTAAAAAATTCTACAATCGTTTTCCTGAAAAGAATGCTTTTGCTGGTCAGGTCGAAGAGAAGGCCAAAAATTACAGTGTAAACAATCGCACTGTTTTAACAAAGGCAATTCAACAGCAATATCATACGCTTACCATAAGTGAAGCTGTTGCCCACAACCTTACTTCACTGGCGGATACAAAAACTTTTACTGTAACCACTGGTCACCAACTAAACATTTTTACCGGGCCTCTTTACTTCATTTATAAAATTGTTGCCGTAATCAATGCCTGTAAACAATTAAAAGTACAATACCCTGCCTACAATTTTGTGCCTGTTTACTGGATGGCCTCTGAAGATCATGATTACGATGAAATAAAATCGTTCAGACTCTACGGCAAAAAATATAGTTGGGAAACAAAACAACAAGGAGCTGTAGGCCGTTTTCACACAAAAGATTTTAAGCAACTATTAACTGAAGTCCCTGGCGCCATTGATCTTTTCAAAAAAGCCTACACGCAGTACGATAATTTAGCTGATGCAGTGCGTTATTATGTAAACGAACTTTTTGGCGATGAAGGCTTAGTGGTGGTGGATGGTGATGATCCTTCGCTTAAAAGTTTATTCAAACAAGTTATCAAAGACGATATCTTCAACCACACAGCTAAAACAAAAGTAGACAAGACGAATGCCGAACTAGAAGCTCTGGGTTATAAGCCACAGATTTATTGTAGAGAAATAAATTTCTTTTACCTCGATAAGGGCTTACGTAGTAGAATTGAACAGAAAGGAGATGTCTATGAAGTCCTGGATACAGACCTCAAATTCTCTAGACAGGAAATCGAAAAATTAATTGAAAGCAATCCTGAAAAGTTCAGCCCTAATGTAATTCTCCGGCCGTTATACGAAGAAATCATTTTACCCAACATCGCTTACTGTGGTGGCCCTGCAGAAATTGTTTACTGGCTACAACTGAAAGATGTTTTCCAACATTTCAATACCAGCTTTCCTATTCTCCTTCCCCGCACATTCGGTTTGGTGATAGATGAACCTACACAACGCAAAATTGAAAAATCCGGTTTAGTGTTAGAGGAATTATTTCTGGAAAAAAACTACTTGTTTAATCACATTGTTCTGAAATTGTCAAGAGAGAAAATTGTGTTAAATGGTCAGAAAGAATTGATTGAAAAACAATTTGAAGCCATTAAATCACAAGCTTCAATTATTGATCAAAGCTTAGACACTATGGTTGCTGCCGAAACACGCAGAATGCAAAAGAGCCTGGAGAAAATAGAAGGCAAATTCCTTAAAGCAGAAAAACGTAAGCAATCCGACAAACTCGGTCAGGTAGAAGCCATCAAAAATAGTTTATTCCCAAACGACAGTCTGCAGGAGCGTACGGACAACTTCCTAAACTTCTATCAACAACATCCTGATTTTATTAAACACTTATTACACCACTTCGATCCGTTCGACTTAAGGTTTAATGTATTGTATTTATAGATGCCAACCCGTGAAAATGGGGGATTGAGATTAGAAGCTAGAGGTTCGAGGTTAAGTTGAGAAGTTTTGGAATTGGCCGTAGCCTTCTAACAATACAATACTTGTATCAACCTTAAAAATGAACATACTGGCACAGCTAAAAGGTATGTAAAAAAGTGTTAAATGAATGTAAATCTTTACATAAAGGCTTAAAAGCACTTTACCTTTAGGCTTTTAAATAATCATTTAGTTTAAAGGTTAACAAAGCAGGAATGAAAAAGTGGTGGTTTATTGCAGTAGCGTGCGTGGGGTTAGCGCTTGTGCTCATTTCGGCTATCTCTATGGTTAGCGAACGTCAGCACCATAAGCCTTTAAAGTCGGAAATAGAAATTGCCATCAGACAAATCGGACATAATCTTTTATTGCAGTCGGGCGATTCATCTTCTCGCGTACTACCAGTAACACAAAGCAATGAAAGCACCTTTTTACTACAGTTTCAAAGTCCCTTTAGCTTTGTGCCTGATTCTTTGGTTAAGATTGTCAGGTCGAGCCTTGATCAGACTAATCTTCAGCTGCCCTATATTGTCAATGTTCAGGATTGCGACAAAAAAGAAGTTATCTATGGTTTTAAAATAGGTTCAGCAGAAACGACAACTTTAATTCCTTGTATAGGTCGTGAGCAATTAATGGGCTGTTATCAAATAGAACTTTCAATGCTACCCTCATCAGAAGTAAAGGCTGAGTATAATTATATGTTTACTATACTGGGTTTTGCACTTTTACTGACGGGTGGTCTACTTTTATTACCTAAGAAAAAGAATCATCCGATTAGCAGCGATAGCAACATGATAAAAATCGGCAGTTTCTTCTTCTCAGCAGAAAAAAAGATACTGCAATACAATACACACATCATTGAATTGTCTGACAAAGAAAGTAAACTCTTAAAAATATTTACCTCAAGAATTAACGAGCCTATTACAAGGGATCAATTATTGAAAGAGGGATGGGAAGATGAGGGTGTAATCGTAGGCCGTAGTCTTGATGTGTTTATTTCTAAGCTGCGTAAAAAACTATGTAAAGATCCAAGTGTACAGATTACCAACATACATGGAATAGGCTATAAATTAGAAGTATTATAACCCTTCTTAGATTAATAGAAGCAAACATTAAATCATATCTAATATTGAATGCGACTATGGTCTATCACTTTTGCGTCTAAACGAATTATAAACTAATTATTACAATAAATGGAATATGTGAGTTTTTGCTCTCAGGCCGCATGGCCTCGCATACTCATTCAACGCTGTATGCTATCCGCACATTCCATGGCCAGGCCAAAGATAGCATAATGCGTTGCCTGAGTATGCTGTAATGAAGCATATGAATATCTACTGATGTATTACCAAAGCTTGGCAGGGTATTCTCCCTTATCTACCAACTCTTGTATCTTTCTTGTTACTTCTTCTTTATCTTCTTTATAAGTAACTCCAAACCAAATATCACCTCCACCTAACACTTTTACCTTACCCTTGCCCTGCTGAATCATTTTATTGCCCACCAGCGGAATGAAAAATTCTGCTTTTGGATTATCTGAATTCTCTTTCAGAAACTCCTCGAACATGTTTTCAATTAAGGGGAAAATGTCAGGTTGAAAACCCCAAAAATTCATGGAAGTGGGTGTTTCCGGACTCAGCTCCAAGTCGCCATCTTTCTCCTTAGCAATAATTTTTCCGTTTTCTTTTACAATAGTTGTCCGCTCTACGACAGATTTTAAATAGCCATTGGCATCTTGCTCACCACAACCACGCGAAACACTTCCATGCTCTGATAATACATTTTTCAATGTATAACCGACCATAGCATGTGCGCCTTCCTTATCTGCATTGAAGAAATCTGCTAACGATTTAAAAGCAGATCTTCCATAAAAATCATCCGCATTAATTACTGCAAAGGGTTCTTTTATAACATCCTTTGCACATAATACCGCATGTGATGTACCCCATGGTTTTGTGCGTCCGCCATGTTGATATTTTTCCGGAACGAAAGTAGAGAGCGCCTGTATCACAAAATCAACCTTCATTTTGCCCTTAAGCTTAGGTTCAAAACGCTCTTTTACGGTCTCCAGTATTTCGTCTCTTACAATAAAAACTACTTTGGTAAAGCCAGCCCTGATGGCATCATAAAGTGAATAATCCATGATCGTTTCACCACTTGGGCCGAAACCATCAATTTGCTTTATTCCTCCATAACGGCTACCCATACCTGCTGCCAATACTAAAAGTGTGATGTCTTTATTGTTGCCCATATTTATTGATTCTAAGAATGATGTAAAAATACAACGGAATTACAATAATCCATATTTTATACGAATCTACTAATTACCTACTTTTACATTTAACAATATGTTAAAATCTCATCGAAAAATAATCATAAAAAAAACGCCTTTTTTAATGATAGGCGTCATATTATTAAGTGCGGCCTGCTCAATAGAGAAGCAGTACACCATGCGTCAAAAACACAAGGTGTATTCTTTTGAACAAGTGAATTTTAACGATCTTTTAAAAGCTTATCTCAACAAAACTGCTCAGGAAGAAGCAAGTTTTGAAGGCATCTACGCTGTGTCGCTCCTGACTACAAAAAAAGGAAGAACATTTTTGTCTAATAGCGACCGGGAACGCGTAACAGACAGGCGTGACAATTTCAAGCAAGTGGCCATCATCAAAGATGTCAAAAACATGCATCGTGAATTTATCGAGTTAACCATCGATCAGGGTTTGTTCCCCTCTTACTCAATCAAAGGGGAGTTCTCTCAGTTTACCGAAAATTCTTTTGCCGTATACAAGCAATTAGATAAGCGTGATCAGTTTACAACCTACACTTTCAGCTTTGATAAATCCTATGATATACTGGAGGCAGTGCGTACTGAAAATAGTGGCAATTCAGTTATTACCTATAAGCTGACTTATGTAAAATTATTTCCTAAGCGCTAATAACCGGAATCTTAAGATACTCATCTATTTTTCTCTTAACACACATGAGGCGTTCCTCCCAATCTCCTTGTACAATTGTATAGTCTATTCTTCTCCTATCTAACGCTTGTTTAAAGATCTTAAACATTTCTTCGCGCTGATGGCTTAGATCCCGCATACCATCTGCTACCCAGGGCACATCAATATCAAATAAAAAATAATGATCGTAATGCACCATATTTTCCATTTGGTACAATACAGGTGGCACAACTTTGAGGTAGTGGCGGGAATAAATCTGAGTAGTGATCACATCGGTATCACAAATTAAAAGTCTGTTTGCCTGCTGCTTTAGTTGGAAAATCCGCTCAGTCTGCGCTCTTCCTATTTCAATGATATCTTCTCTGCTAAAATGGTTAGAGGTAACAATTTCTCTGGCCACTTCAGGAACCCACACCGTATTGTAATCTTTGGCGAGTACTTCTGCCATTACCGATTTACCGGTGCTTTCAGGTCCGTACAAACAAAATAGTTTAATTCCGCTCATGAGGGATCAGACATTTTTGAATCCTTAAACCATTTGTAAAAACCATAAGCAGCAATAAAACAAAAGGCCAGATACTCTATCCCAACAAACAAAATTCCCTTACTAAAATACAGGTAAGTAGCCACCACATCCACTACTAACCAGATTAACCAACACTCTGCTTTCTTTTGTACCATCAGGTAAGTAGCCACAATACTCATCACTGTTACAAAAGAGTCGGCATAAGGAAATGCACTGGGCAGACTGAATAGTTTAGGAAACTGCACATGAAGGTTTTCAGCAAATGCGCCCATGATGTAGGTTCCAATAAAACCTAACATCAGGAAAATCATTAATAGTCGCAGCGGTATTAAGCTTGCCTTTAGCTCATGTTTTTTGTCTTCTTCAGCGTGCGTTGGGTGCGACCAGCGCCACCAACCCGCCAGGTTGGTGGCAAAGAAAAAAGCTTGCAAAAACATATCGGGGTACAGTTGCACCTGATAAAAAAGGAAAAAGAACAGGGTGACGTTAACAATGCCAATAGGCCAACTCCAGATGTTACCTCTGGCTGAAAGCCACACCGCTACTGCACCAGCTATGGTTCCAAAGAACTCTATGTAGCTCATGGGATAGCCCAGTACTGTGAAAAAAATATTATTGATATTAAAGAAATCCATGCTTATTTAGCAAAAACAAAAATAAGTCAATCAATTGGTTTCTCGTTGTCTGAATATTAACCTTATTACTTTAATCACTACCTAATTTCTGCCATGGAAATAATCGATGCCGCACCTGAAAATGAAGTCGTACCCGTCAAACACTATCCTACCTTACTACAATCCCTCGGCTTAATTGGCATCTGGCTGGTCGTTACTTTCGGTGTTGTCATTGCTCTCATGCCCTTCATCAATGTTACCTCAGGCATTGGTTTGTTCTTCTCCTATACTCTATCTATGACCATTACTGTTTTTGCTGGTTTTGCACTTAGAAAAAACTACAGCCTTGAGTTTAATGCGTTTCCCATGGGTATTGCCATTATAGGTTCTCTACTGATGATCCCTTTGCACATTGCCATCGACCCCATTGTTGCTCTATTTCCAGTGCCCGAATCGTTAAAAAATATCTTAGAAGGCATTTATGAAAATCCAGTTGCCAGCATAGCTACCATTGCCATAGCAGCACCCATTTTGGAAGAGATTCTCTTCAGGGGTATTATTTTGCACGGCTTGTTGAAAAATTATAGTGCCGGTCTTTCTATTGCTTTCTCTTCTTTACTTTTTGCCCTTATTCATGGTAATGTGGCACAAGGCCTGGGGGCTTTTTTAATGGGTGTATTTATGGGTTGGCTTTATTGGAAAACCAAATCACTTTATTTACCCATTCTTTTACATTTTATCAACAACAGCATTAGCTGTGTGGGGATGCTTATTGTGCCCAGGGAAGAAATTGACTCCAACTTGATTGACTTAGTCGCAAACGATCAACTCTATTATGCATTGGTTTTAGTGTCCATTGCTTTTTGTGCTGGTGGTGTTCTGTTCATTCAAAAGAAATATTTTTCAGAAGACAGTTTTATGAATACCTAAAACTGTTAAAAAGTCAAAACATTTCTCACTGGGCTAGTGGCTCACAACTCGTAACCAGCAGCTAAAAACACTTATTCACCAGACCTATTTAAAGTTTTATACAAACGTTCTTAGTCTCTGTAAAAAATCGCAATGCTTCCCAGCCACCTTCACGCCCAACACCACTTTGCTTCATACCGCCAAAAGGTGTGCGCAAGTCGCGGAAGAGCCAGCAGTTTACCCATACAATACCGCTTTTTAACTGTGCTGCCATTCTATGCGTGCGTGTCAGGTTTTCTGTCCAGAGTGTTGCAGATAAACCATATGCAGTACTGTTGGCATACTTCAATACCTCTTCTTCCGTATCAAAGGGCATAATGCTTACAACGGGGCCAAATATCTCTTCCTGATTCGTACGACAATCAAAAGGTAAACCTGTGATGACGGTTGGTGTTATAAAATAACCCTCGGCACAACGCCCCCCTACAGTAACTCGATTTCCTCCACATTCAATCTTACCACCTTCTTCCTGCGCCAGTTTAATGTAGGATAAAATCTTATGCATGTGCGCTTCAGAATTTACAGCCCCGATTTTTACTTTTTCATCCAACGGATCTCCTACGGTCAATACCTTAACGCGATCTGTAAACTCACGTACAAAACGATCATATACTGATCGTTCCACAAAAATGCGGGAACCACACAAACAAATTTCTCCTTGATTGGAAAAAGAGGAGAGCAACGATGTACTCAAGGCCTGCTCCCAATTACAATCTGCAAAAATGATATTTGGATTTTTTCCACCCAGTTCCAGCGAGAGTTTTTTAAACATAGGTGCTGCTGTTGCGGCAATGCGCTTACCTGTTACTGTTCCGCCTGTAAACGAAATAGCCGGTATCTGCGGGTGCTCCACAATAGCCTGACCTACTTTAGGTCCTAAACCGTGCACAATGTTTAATACTCCTTTTGGTAAACCTGCTTCCATACATAGTTTAGAAAATAAATAGGCCGTCATTGGAGTAAGCTCTGATGGCTTGGCCACTACTGTACAACCTGCTGCCAGTGCCGGGGCAATTTTCCACGTAAAAAGATAAAGCGGTAAATTCCAAGGTGAAATACAACCTGCTATGCCAACGGGTGTGCGTGTGGTATAATTGATTGCCTCATTTCCTGTGATGTGTGCCTCACTGGCAAAATGTTGTATGCCTGTTGCAAAAAAGCGAATATTGGCCGAAGCACGCGGAATGTCGGCTGCCATGGCCAATTTCACTGGCTTACCCTGATCCTCGCTTTCTGCCAACGCAAGAGTCGCTAAATCCCGATCGATCAGGTCTGCAATTTTTAATAAAATGGCCTGGCGCTTCTCTACAGCCATGTTGGCCCAGTTGTCAAATGCTGCCTGGGCAGCATCTACAGCTAATTGGACATCTTTTTTATCGGAATCAGGGATTTTGCTAAACACTTTCCCTATAGCCGGGTTGATGTTTTCCAGGTATTGACCGGAAGAAGGTGGCAGCAAAGTGCCGTTGATGTAATTGAGAATAGTCTCCATTTTGTCAAATAAAGTATCCATCAAATATAATTGTTTGTCAATACCAAGATTTTGGTATTTTAACGTGACCAATTGACTAAACCGTGCCCGAACAGAGAAGTAGCGTTGTTATTTGCGAAGACCACGAAATCGTATACACTGGTCTCAAACTCATTTTAGATCAATCACTCGATTTTAAAATAGTAGGCCATGCCCAAAGTGGCAAGGAATTACTCTCCTTGCTTGAAGAAAGCAAGGCCAACATCCTTATCCTGGATTTAAATCTACCTGATACCGATGGATTTTCTTTACTCAAGTCTGTGAGAGAAGTTAACAAGGATATTTTTGTTATCATCCTTACTATGTATCAAGACCTCCACCTTATTCAGCGAGCCAAAGATGAGGGAGCCAATGCTTATTTATTAAAAAATGCTTCTAATGAAGAACTGCTGGAGGCACTTCGGCAAGTAAACCATAAAACATTTTTTGTTACACGCGAATTACAAACAGAAGGCGAGCATCAGGACATTTTCAAAGATGAGTTTTCACAAAAAATGAAGCTCACAAGACGCGAAATAGAAATAATACGTTTGTTAGCCATGGGCAATACTTCTCAACAGGCATCAGTGGCGCTTACCATCAGCCCACACACTGTTGACACACACCGTAAGAATATTTTTCGCAAACTGAAGATCAACAATATTGCCGATCTGGTAAGATTTGCTCATGACACAAAAATCATTTAAGATTTTTTTGCTGGTTTGTTTTGCTGCGTTGAATGTAACAGCGACAGAACTTCCTGATACCATTACACTAAGTGATCTGCCAGAAAGATTCTCAGTGATTGAATCTTCATTATTGTTAGCCACTACTCATGATCTTACTGTTGAAGAAGCCTGGAAAGAATTACAAGCAGCAACTGCTAATCCAAAAGTAGTTACGGTTGGTTTTACATCTAATATTTTCTGGCTTGCACTAACCATCATAAATGATCAACCGGAGGCGCATAGGGGTATATTGGAAGTTGACAATCCACAAATTGACTGGCTGCATATTTATGAGGCAATATCTACAGATTCTTTCTCTTTGTTAAGCGAAACTGGTGATAAGTATTTATTTGCGCAGCGGCCATTATTACACAGAAATTTTGCAATCCCGATCCTCTTTTCAGCCAATGAAACAAAGACCATTCTTGTAAAAATTGACAAACGCAACAGCTCTCTAACTTTCCCGATTTATTTATGGGGTGAAAAGGCTTTTCATGAAAAATCATACAGTGAGAATTTATGGTTTGGAATTTTTTTTGGCACCATCATTCTCTGCTTGGGTTATGCATTCATGGCTTTTATCTTTTTAAGAAAAGCCTTGTATGGCTGGTACTTTATGCTTGTTTTTACTTCAGCTACTTATTTATTCACCGCTTTAGGTTATTCATTTCAATATGTTTATCCAAACGTATTAGATTTTAACAGTTACTTCAGAGTTTATTTAATTGCTGCGCTTTTTCTATTTGTTGCAAAATTCTCACAAAACTTTCTAAACCTTCCTAAATATCAGCCACTTATTAACAAGCTTGTTAACTCCATTCTTGTTACACTGGGTGTTATGGCTCTTGGTGGTGTGGTGGCCATAGATTTTATGACGCGTAATGGATTATGGATAATTCCAATCATTAACACGCTCATGTTATTAGGCGGATTACTTTTAATTTTTGGTGCCTTTCGTTCATTTGTCCATCAAAGAACAACCGTGGCCATTTACTTTATGGCATGGGGCTCCTTGTTAATGGGTTATTTAATTATGACTGCCAGTGAGTTCGGTGTTATTGCTGTAGAGAATTTGCCTGTTAATCCAGTACTTATTGGCTCTTCACTTGAAATATTTATTTTCTCTATAGGACTTACTTATCAGGTTAGAAAAATCTATAATGAACGTAATTTATTATCGCTCAGCATGGCAAGGCAGCAAAAAGAGCTGCTAAAGGCCTATGTAGAAGGAACCGAAAAAGAACGAGAAAGAATTGCGCGAGAACTGCATGATGATATAGGCAGTAGATTGGGCAGTCTCAAACGTTTTATAGATTCGAAAGAGCGAAATGCGGAATTAGAAAACCAGATTGATATTATTTGCAGAGATGTGAGAACCATGTCACATCAATTAGCACCACCGTCCATGCAGGTTAGTGGGCTGAGGCAACTCGTACAACAACTAACAGAGGAGACTAGTAAGCAGACCGGTTTAATCATTGAAGCACAATACTATGATTTACCAGATACGCTGAATGGAGAAACCGTTCATCACCTTTTTAGAATTGTTCAGGAAGGACTTAACAATATTGTGAAGCACGCCCAGGCTACAGAAGTTGATTTACAATTTTTTGCACACGAAAATGAGCTCGTACTCACTATTGAAGACAATGGTCGCGGTTTCGATACTTCAAAAAATGCTTCGGGCATTGGTCTTCAGAATATGAAGGTACGTACCGAAAGTCTGAATGGAACCATTGAAATCAGCAGCCAGCCAGGCAGCGGCACCAGTATTATGATCCGCATGCCCATTCCTGCTTCAACTGTTTCAAAGTAGTTATAAACTTCCTGTTCTGCCACCATCAACCGGTACATTTATACCATTGATGTAGGCAGCGGCAGGTGTTGCTAAAAATGCTATGGCAGCCGCCACTTCATGTGCTTCACCTATTCTACCCACAGGTATTTCTTTTGTCATTTCTTCCTTCGACTCTTCAAAACTCTTTCCTGATTTGCTTGCCTGATTGTTAATGATTGTCTCTAATCGGCCCGTCATGGTAGCGCCTGGCAATACATTGTTTACCGTGATACCGAAGGGAGCCAATTCTACCGAAAGTGTTTTAGCCCAATTTGCAACGGCACCCCTAATGGTATTTGAAACGCCCAGGTTGCGCAGTGGAATTTTAACCGAAGTAGAAATCACATTAATGATGCGTCCGAATTTTTCGCGCTTCATACCCTCCACACAAGCCTGTACTAAAATGTGATTGCATAAAAGGTGGCTTGAGAATGCTTTTACAAAATCTTCTTCTTTTGCATTAATAGCCAAGCCTGCTGGTGGCCCTCCGGTATTGTTTATCAGGATATGAACAAGATGGTTGGCTGTGTACTTTGTAATCTGCTGTTTCACCTCCTCAGGTTTCTCAAAATCAGCAACCAAATATTGGTGCAGCTGGCCTTGGCTTTTATCTAATTCATCCAGACAGGCTTTTAGTTTCTCCTCATTCCGGGCTACCAGGGTAACGTTTGCTCCCAATAGTGCCAGTTCAATTGCTGATGCCTTTCCTATGCCCTGTGTACTTCCACAGACCAGGGCTGTTTTTCCTTTCAAATCCAAATTCATAATGCTAAGATAAAGTGTAAAAGTGGTTCGAAATGTTCTTAAATTGGCAAATCTTCCAATCAATAAAATTTCAAATCAATTATGGCCATACGCAGACCGTTTAACCTGACAAAATGGATTGAGGAAAACCGACATCTGCTCAAACCACCGGTTGGTAATAAAAATCTATACGCTGATGCGGGCGATTATATTGTAATGATTGTAGCAGGTCCTAATGCCCGTAAAGATTATCACTTCAATGAAACCGAAGAACTTTACTACCAGTTGGAGGGTGACATCAATGTTAAAATTCAGGAAGACGGTAAGGCCGTTGACGTACCCATCAAACAGGGAGATATGTTTCTGTTACCAGCCCGCGTGCCGCATTCACCCATACGCACTCCCAATTCAATTGGCTTAGTGATTGAGTTAAAACGCACAGACCCAAGCATGATGGACGGATTACAGTGGTATTGTGAAAAATGCAATAACAAACTGCATGAATACATTTTCCATCTTGAAAATATTGAGAAAGATTTTCTGCCCCGTTTCCGCGAATATTATGCATCACAGGATCTGCGAACATGTAAAAAGTGCGGTACTGTAATGGAGGCTGATCCAAGATTTGTATAAACATGACGAAGGCTGAACTCCAGCAACAATTGATTATCCATCACAAAGCATTCAATGAAAACATTGCCTTGTTGAATGAATCGGATTTCGTTCATTCAAAAAATGGGAAGTGGTCTGCCGGACAACACCTCGATCATATTGTGAGAAGTACATCGCCAGTATTACTTGCTTTTAAATTACCAACTATTGTCCCATTGCTTATGTTTGGAAAAGCTAACAGAGCTTCCATGACATATGAATTGCTGGTAACAAAATACCTAAGCCGTCTGAATGCGGGTGGGAAAGCCTCAGGGAGATTTATTCCAGGAACAGTGAGGTATAAAGACAAAAAAATACTGATCGAACGACTGTCCCACACAGCACAAAAGCTTGCAAATCAATTAAGTAAATTCACAGAACAAGATTTAGATAAATTCATTTTACCTCATCCGTTGCTTGGTAAACTTACCTATCGTGAAATGATTTATTTCACAATCTATCATGTTCAGCATCACCAGAAATTATTGAAATAGCACCTGTCTACATCCCAACATGATATTTGAACACACACTTTCCTTCGCGCGCAAACTGGATCGCAACGATCCGCTAAAAAAATTTCGTACTCAATTTCATCTACCAAAAGTAAACGGAAAAACAGCTTTATACTTTACTGGTAACTCATTAGGATTACAACCAAAATCAACAAAAAAATTTATTGACCAGGAGTTGACTGATTGGGCTAAGCTGGGTGTTGAGGGTCATTTTCATGCCAAGCGCCCGTGGTTGTATTACCATAAATTTACTAAAAAGGCACTTGCTCAGATTGTGGGCGCCAAACCAAGCGAAGTTGTTGCGATGAATCAACTCACCGTCAATCTTCATTTAATGATGGTGTCGTTTTATAAACCAAGCGCAAAACGTTATAAATTAATTGTAGAGGCTGGGGCATTCCCCTCCGATCAATATGCATTTGAATCGCAAACAAAATTCCATGGACTTAATCCAGACGATGCGATCGTTGAACTAAAGCCACGCGATGGAGAAACAACCATTCGAACGGAAGATATTGTTAACACCATAAATCAACACGGAGATACAGTAGCCTTAGTATTGATCGGAGCTCTGCAATATTATACCGGGCAATTTTTTGATATTAAAAAAATTACGGATGCTGCGCATGCGGTGGGCGCTTACGCTGGCTTTGATTGTGCCCATGCAGTTGGTAATGTGGAGCTTGATCTACATAAAAACAATGTTGACTTTGCTGTTTGGTGCAGTTATAAATATTTAAACTCTGGTGCAGGAAGTATTGCAGGTGCCTTTGTGCATGAGCGCCATGCCGATAATAAAACTTTACCACGTTTTGCTGGTTGGTGGGGCCATCATGAAGGGGAGCGTTTTCAGATGAAAAAGGGATTCATTCCTATGCGGGGGGTCGATGGCTGGCAGCTTTCTAATTTTCCTGTGTTATCTGGTGCAGCACACCTTGCATCATTAGAAATTTTTCAGGCAGCAGGCATCAAGAATCTTAGAAAGAAAAGCATACAACTGACTGGCTTTCTCGAATCACTATTGACTGAAATTGATAAAGACGGAAAATACTTTACTGTGTTTACACCTAAAAATAGCAAAGAAAGAGGTTGCCAGCTTTCTATTTCAGTAAAGCGAGATGGTAAAAAAGTATTTTCAAAACTTACTAAGGCTGGAGTTATTGCCGACTGGCGCGAACCTGGTGTAATACGTATTGCTCCAGTACCTTTATACAATACTTTTGAAGATGTATTCCTTTTTTCGGAAATTTTGAGAAAATCGCTCTAATGGATTTAAGGCGTCAGACCGCTGTATACATTCGCAATCAGCGGTCAGACGCCTGCCCAACTAGCTTAAGAGGTTTATGAATTTTGAAGCAGGAAAATGTTATCATATTTACAACAGGAGTTTTGAAAAAACACCAATCTTTTTAAATCAAGAAAACTATAACTTTTTTATTAAAAAATTAAAATCACTAAATTCATGTTGCTCAATTCTGGCATATTGTTTAATGCCTAATCATTTTCACTTACTCATATCCACTTTTGATATAAATGAAAAGCAACAAATAATCTCTCCTGAATTAAAAGTGTTGCCTAGAAAAATTGGAACTGTATTGAGTTCTTATACACAGGCCTTTAACAAACAAAACAAGAGGAATGGGTCGCTCTTTCAACCAAAAACAAAAAGCAAAGAGCTTACAAAAAAAGATTACTCACTAATTTGCTTTCATTATATCCATCAAAATCCATTTAAAGCAAAACTTGTCTCACGTCTAGAAGATTGGCAATTTTCATCATTTAATGAATACAGCTCGAATCGAGATGGTCTCTGTGATAGAAATCAGGCAGTCCAGGTTCTTGATCTCCCTACTGATAAGGAATTATTTTACAAACAATCTTATACAATAATACAATCGGAAGAAATCTTTAAATATGAATAATTCACAAAAAAAACACATCGCCATTGCCGGAGCCGGTCTTGTAGGATCTCTCCTATCCATATACCTGAAAAAACGTGGTTATACAGTTAGTGTATATGAACGCAGAAGCGACATGCGAAGCAGTGATTATGTTGGCGGGCGTTCTATCAACCTTGCCTTAAGCAATAGAGGCATCAGGGCTTTAGAAGAGGTTGGGCTGGCCGAAGAATTAAAGCGTATAGCCATTCCTATGCACGGCAGAATGATGCACGACATCAAGGGCAACTTAAGTTATCAGGCTTACGGAAAAGATGGTCAATATATCAATTCAATTTCACGCAGTGCATTAAACATCGCTTTAATGAATGAGGCTGAAAAAACTAGTGTTCAGTTCTACTTTGATCAAAAAATTGAAAAAACAGATCTTCAAAAAACAACACTTACCATTGAGGATAAAAATCAAAAAATCTCAGAAAAGAAATTTGATTTGATTATTGGTGCTGATGGTGCCTTCTCTGCTATACGTGATGCCTTCCGGATTAGCGATCGATTTGATTACCAGCAATTCTATATTCAACACGGTTATAAAGAATTATCAATTCCGGCTGGAACAGGTGGGGCTTTTCAACTAGAGAAAAATGCCTTACACATTTGGCCTCGCGAAAGTTTCATGCTGATCGCTTTACCAAATCCTGACGGCAGCTTTACCTTAACTCTTTTCTTCCCTTTTGAAGGCAATCCTTCATTTGCCAGTCTTAATTCCACGCAGGCCATTCAAGACTTTCTGGAGAAGACCTTTCCGGATGCCGTAGCACTGATGCCAGAACATTTAAATGATTTCGAACACAACCCTACATCATCTTTGGTCACTGTCAAGTGTTATCCATGGGTTAAAAACAATACGCTTTTAATTGGAGATGCTGCGCACGCCATTGTTCCCTTTTATGGTCAGGGTATGAATGCAGGCTTCGAAGATTGCCGTGTACTCAATAAGCTTTTAGATGAGTATGAGGACAACTGGGAAATGGTGCTGCCTGTCTTTCAAGAACTTCGTAAACCTGATGGTGATGCCATTGCACAATTGGCATTGGATAATTTTATTGAGATGCGTGATTTAGTTGCAGATAAGGAGTTTTTGCTTCGTAAAAAAATTGAAGCTAAACTTCATACGTTATTCCCTACGCAGTGGATTCCGCAATATTCAATGGTTACGTTTTATGAAAATATTCGCTACAGTGATGCCTACAACACCGGCCAAAAACAAAAAAAGATTATGGACGAGGTAATGGCGAGACCAAACATTGAGGAAACATGGGAAAGTCTAAACTTTACTGAGATTGTTGGAAGATTATAATCCACAATTTCAAGTTTGAAATTAGTTGATGTGCAATTTGTACTCTTCAAAGCGGTTTATCACTTCCTCCACATAACGAACAGGCTCTTCGCATTTACAGTAGCCCGCTATTACTTCAGGTGCTTTATAAAATTCAGGGTCTGATTTTTTCAGCAGGTATTTTTCAACGACTTCCCATTGAGCGGGGCTCTCCTGAAATTTGATGGCCAGCTTTCTGGCATCGGTAATATGCGTAAGCCCCACGTTGTAAGAAGCCAAAACAAATTTTATTCTTTGGGTTGAATCCGACACCTTCTTCACCCAGTAATCTTCAAGATTTTTTAGAAAGCGCACTCCGGCTTTTATACTTTGTCTGGGGTCATCCGGATTTGAAACACCGAAGCGCTGTGCAGTTGCAGGCATTAATTGCATAAGCCCCCTGGCGCCCGCCCATGATTGATCTGATGGATTAAACCGTGACTCTTGGTAAATCATCGCAGCCAATAATCGCCAGTCCCAGTTTAAAATTGCTGCACCCTCTTTTATCAGGTTATCATAGGGTGATAGTTTATCACCATTAATGGTAGCGTAACGACTATTCGCTCTTAAAAGTGAAGTACGCGGGCTTTTATAATAACGGTTATAGACAACCATAAAGGTTGCTTTCTTTTTAGTTTTAGTCAGCCAATCATTGATCGAGGATTGTAGTTCAGGGGAGTTTTTTCTAACCGCCCAGGCAATTTGTTGTGGAAGGCTCAGCACTGTAGACGCATCAAGGTTCGGATAATAGTTTAGATTGACTGAGGCGATCACCTGATCAGCAACTGTAAAATCTATTTCTCCCAGGGCTACCTTTTGAATTAATGATTCACTTTGTGCATCAGCACTATCTTCAACAATTATTATTTCACCTCCGATCTCTTCACTCAAGTTTTTTAGTCGACCTACAAAACTGGATCTATTAAGCACATGAACCGTTTTACCTACAAGGTCATGGGGGCTTCTAATCATTGCAGCATTTATCTCATCTCTTGTCATGCGCTCCCAACCAGCGGGTTTACGTTGAACCAGTACCTGATGAGAATTAAAATGAGGTTGCGTAAAACGCACATAATTTTTTCGCTCGCTTGTTATGGTCAGTGGAAACGCAAGTACATCGGCTTCGCCTGCATTTAATTTTCGAATGGCGTTTTCAACCCCCGAAATTCTCCTCAGCTTTAGTTTCACACCTAAATCATTGGCCATGAGTTGAAGTAATTCATAATCATATCCCATGGACTGACCTTTGTAGAGAAAATAACTAATAGAATTGTTGTCGACCAAAGCAGTGATGTAACCGCGCCTTTTTATGGAATCCAAATCGACATTGACTTTCGGGGTGGTTAGGGCCGTTTCAGTTTCATTGATGTGCTCACATGAAAAAAGAATGACCAGCAAAATAGTATACAGCAGAGCAAGTCTTTGTTTCATTGTAGTTTCAAAATACAGAAAGTAGTGGAAAAGAAAAAGCCTTCCCACAGTGTGGAAAGGCTTTTAATTAAGATTATGTTGATTTAGTTAAAGATATAACGTAAACCAAATTGCATAAAGTAAGTTGAACCGATGTCATTGTTCTCACGGAAAGAAGAACTTACAGGTTGATTTCTGTCATTGGCCAAACTAAATGTTGGGCGTACAGCTCCACCTGAAACTACAGCACCCGCGTTACGTGGCACCAAAATACCTGTTGCATTTACAGATCTGGTTATACCCCAGCTTGGGTTTAACAAGTTTCCGAAATTGTTAATGTCTAGGGTAAACTGAAGCGTATTTTTTCTACCACCAATGTCGGTAAAAATATCCTGAGCAAATCTCACATCTACCTGATTTCTCCATGGCAATTTAGCACCATTGCGTTCAGCATATTTACCTTTTCTTGAGCTTAGGTATTTATCTTGCTCTACCATACGGAAGAACAAGGCTTCCTGTTGTGCAGCCGTCCACAGAACTCCACCGTAAGTCTGATCTGCAAAATCAATTTCTGAAGGATCGTTCGGAACGTAAATCAAATCGTTAGGTTGACCATCGCGATTAAAATCAGCGCTGTATGTATAAGAGTAACGGCCCTGAATGGCTCCTTCCAAGACAAGAGATACTGTGGTAGCAAGCTTATTGAGGAATTCTTTTCTGTAAGAAACTGAAGCAATGATGCGATCAGGGACTATGTAGTTAGCAACACTTAATTGAGGATTGTTAGGGTTTCCTGAAGTTTGATTAAGTGACCAGGTATTGAAAAGTTGATCGCCCTGACCATCATATAAGACTTGTGCATCGCTTTTTGTATAGGCAATAAAACCAGAAAATCCTTTCTCAAATTGTTTCTCAAGCTTTGCAGTAATAGACCAATAGTAACCCTCACTTGCATTACCTAAAGTTATAGGATTCCAAGCTAATGGTGCAGTTGCTGTGACTTGGCCTTGTTGTGTAAGCCTATTATAATATCTATCAGCTATTACCGCAGAGTAAATAGGACGGTTGTCTGGATATCCAGAAACATTAAGTGGTGTCGGATCCTTTAGGTTGTAGTTAACACCTTTGGCGATATTTAGATCCTTTGTGTAAATACCTTCCAAAGAAGCTACAAATCCACCAGGCAATTTTTTATCAATTGCTAAACTGCTTTTCCAGGCTTGAGGATATTTAAAGTCAGGATCGATTGTACTGAATGTAGCTGGGATGGCTGTGCCAGCTGCAGGCGGTGTGGCAGGGCGGTAAGGCTCTACTCGGAAAGGACCAGGCGTATTAGCCTGACCAGAATAGCTCTGTGTAAACTGCAGTAAGCCAGCATCGCCTGATTGTGCTACTAACCAAACAGTAGGCACACGACCGGTAAAGATACCTGTACCACCACGTACTTGAAGTGAGCGGTCGCCCAATACATCCCAGTTGAATCCAACACGAGGAGATACCATCACTCTTGATTTTGGTAGTACGCCAGAGTCTAGTTTTCTATCACCCGCAAAAGTTAATGGCTCTACGAGCGGGTGTGTTTTAATACCTTCTGTGGAAGGGAAGGTAGGAAGATCAAAACGTATACCAGCGGTGACTTTGATACGGTCATTTAATGCTATTTCATCCTGACCATAAACAGAGTATTGGTTGTATTTAATGTTGGGGAAAGCTTGCTCAAAATTTGGAAGAAGTGAATATGTAATTGCGTAGTTCAATGGATTGGCACCATTCACAAAATCATTCCAGGTATTGAAAACATAATAGCCTGTACCAAAGCGTTGGAAACCATTCTTTGTTGTTTGGAAGTCAGCTTGAATACCCGCGGTAATTGTGTGGATGCCCATATTCATCGTAGCGAAATCAACAATAGAATAAGTTTCTACATCACGAAGATTTCCGAAGGTAAAAGGCTCATAACCAAAAGAAGTAAAACCAGCGCCTGAAGTTGTATTAGCAGTGGCGTTGTATGAACCAGTACCATCCAAAATATCAACAAATGGGAACACTCCACCACCAGAACTTCTAGGGTCATTCTGATTAGTATAAGTTGCACGGAAGGTGTTAGCAATTTTACCGAATAATGAGTTTGCCTCTACGGCTACAGAGTAAAAGTTTGCCTCCTGGAAATAGCCTGCATTTTGAAAGAACAATGCATTGTTGGTTGTTCTTCCCTGACCACCGGTAAAGTTAAAGTTAGAACCAGTGGTTGAACCACTTGGGAAGGATGGTGATTTACTTTCTACCTGGCTATAGCGGACACTTAAACGATGATTTTGATTAATATTCCAATCCAAACGCGCAACATAACGTCTGTTATTGCTTTCGTTATCATAACCTTCGTATGGACCAGTTTCATAATTATAAGTCTCGCGCAGGAATTGGCTTATCGCATCTAACTCAGTGGCAAGAGGTCTTGAAATTTCAGGAGAAGATCCAAAAGAACCGGGTGAGCCAGGGACAGCACTTGTTGCTGCGCGTCTTGTTTGTCCAGGTCTTGTTTCATCTGTATTTTCATAGTTCAAGAAAAAGAAAACCTTATTCTTGATAATTGGGCCACCTACTCTAAAACCTGTTGTTAAAATACTTTGTCTTTGACGAACAAAAGGTGTGTTAAAACCCACATCGTTACCTTGCTGACGCTGGTTTCTCCAGAATGTATAAACGGATCCTGAAAAATCATTTGTACCAGAACGCGTAATGGCATTGATTGAGCTACCTATAAAATTAGCCTGACGCACATCGTAAGGTGTGATGTTTACAGAAATTTCTTCCAATGCATCTAACGAAATCGGTGAACCACCAGCTGGCAGGTTAGAACCAATACCAAAAGTGTTATTAAAATCAGAACCATCTACCGTAACATAATTTTGACGGTAATTTCCACCACCGATAGCACCATTGCTGCTGGATGAAGCCTGAGGAGTAAAACGTGTAAAGTCATTTATACTACGGCTGATCGTAGGCATACCTTGAATTTCACGAGTGCTGATGCTGGTAACTGCTCCGTTTCTATCACTGTTAAGTAACCTGTCTTGAACACCCGAGATAACAAGCTCCTCAAGCGTTTTACCATCTTCAGCTAAGGATACATTAAGGTTATAGGGCTCTCCTAATTTAAGATAGATATCGTTAATTTCACGTGTTTGATAACCAACAAAACTAACGGTGATTTTGTAAGGTCCTCCAACACGCATGTTAAGTATGGAGAATCGTCCATTGGCATTTACTGAAGTACCGTATTGGGTACCTGAAGGAACGTGGAGCGCCAAAACTGTTGCACCTGGCAAAGATTCTTCTGTGCTTACCTTTCTTTCAGGTGTCTGCACATCACTGGCTGCGGTTACAGAACCCACCAAGGTAGCTGTTGTAACCCCTTGGGCCCAGGCTCCGACCGAACCAAGCACAAAGGCTGTTAGTAGTACAAGTTTTCTCATAGATGTTTGTTTAGTTTAGTATCTGTTGTCGCTTATTAGGAGACCGGCAAAAGTAATCCTAAATTCCATTTAGGCATTTATCTTACATTTAAGCTTCCTAAAATATCTTAACACGAACTTAACATTCCTTTTGTAAACCGCTTATAAAAATCACACTAAATGCCTGAAAAAGAATGGCTTAATTTCAAGCAATTTGCAGTAATCCAGACAACCTATGCGAAAACTAATTTTCTCAGCCCTGTTTATTTTCAACCTAACAAGTGTTTGGGCACAACCTGATTTATCTTATTATTTACCTGAAAAAACCACGTATAATCCTGCCATTCCATCGCCTAAATCGATTATTGGCCATGAGGTGGGTGAGTGGCACGTAACGCACGACCGGCTCATTAAATACATGGAGGCTTTGGATGCGGCCTCAGACCGCATTTCGATGGAGGTGACTGGTTACACCCACGAAGCACGTCCCTTGGTACTTCTTACGATTACCTCACCTAAAAATCATCAGAATCTGGAAAGCATCCGTAACCATCATGTTCAACTTACAGACCCTGGAAAGTCCGGTTCACTAGACATAAAAAATATGCCCATTGTTTTCTATCAGGGCTATAGCATACACGGCAATGAGGCCAGTGGTGTAAACGCATCTTTATTAATGGCTTATCACTATGCTGCAGCGCAAGGCGCAGAAATTGAAAAATACCTTGACAATACCATTGTGCTTTTCGACCCAAGTTATAACCCGGATGGCATGCAACGCTTCAGCACCTGGGTAAACTCACGCAAAAGCAAGGTGACCTCCACAGACCCTTACGACACAGAACACAATGAAGCCTGGCCCGGTGGGCGTTTCAACCACTATTGGTTCGATCTGAACCGCGACTGGCTTGTAGCGCAACATCCTGAGTCGCAGGCCCGCGTTCGTAGCTTCCATAAATGGAAACCAAACGTACTTACGGATCATCATGAAATGGGTACCAATTCAACTTTCTTTTTTCAACCGGGTGTACCTTCCCGTAACCATCCCCTTACACCAGATAAAAACTTAGACCTCACCAGAAAAATGGGTGAATTCCATGCGAAAGCACTGGATGGCATCGGCTCTTTTTATTATACACAAGAAGGCTTCGATGATTTTTATTACGGCAAGGGTTCAACCTTCCCCGATGTGCAGGGTGCTATCGGTATTCTCTTTGAACAAGCCAGCTCGCGTGGCCATGTGCAGGAAAGTGTTAATGGTTTACTTACTTTCCCATTTACAGTGCGTAATCAATTCGTTACCAGCTTAAGTTCATTAAAGGCAGTGAACGAAATGCGTGAGGAGTTTTTAAATTATCAACGTCAGTTCTTTAAAGATGCTATTGCAGAAGCTGCCAAGGATCCTGTAAAAGCTATTGTTTTTGGTTCAGCGAAAGATAAAGCCAAAGGATTTCACCTGGCAGAAATCATTGCACGTCAGCACATTGATATCTATAAGATTTCATCAAGTCAGACCATTAACGGAAAAGCTTTTGATGCGGAAAGTAGTTATATCGTTCCAATGAATCAGGCTAACTACCGCCTGATAAAAGGTATGTTCGAGAAAAGAACACAATTTAAAGACAGTCTTTTTTATGATATCTCGAGTTGGACCATGCCACTCGCGTTTGGTTTAGAGTACGAAGAACTTAAAACCATGCCTTCGCTGGGAGAAAAAGTAATTGAAGCCAAATTACCAGCAGGCAAGCGTATCGGTGGTAAGAGTGAATACGCCTACGTATTTGAATCCTCCAACTACTACACACCGCGTGCGTTGTATAAATTATTAGATGCAGGTTTACGCGTTAAGGTTGCTACCAATCCTTTCTATCACAGCGATGGAAAAAGATTTGAGGCAGGTAGTATTTTAGTGCAAGTAGCAGGGCAAGAGAAAAACCCTGAAGTAATTGAATACCTGATCAATGATATCGCCACCAAAGATGGCATTGATGTTTATGCCTTCAATACAGGGCTTGACTACAAAGGTGTAAGCTTGGGTAGCGGATCTTTTATGAATGTACGTAAGCCAACCATTGCTATGCTAGTGGGTGATGGCATTTCTGCTACGGATGTTGGTGAAGTATGGCATGTACTGGATACACGTTTTCAAATTCCTGTTACACTCTTACCTGTTGAAGTTTTCGCAAGAATCAACCTCAATAAATACAATACCATTATAGTTCCGCCAACCTGGGGCAACCTATCTGGCAATGATGCCCTTAAAGAGAAGGTGAAGACCTGGGTACAAAATGGTGGAATTATCATTGGCCTTGAAAATGGTGTTAACTGGCTAAGCAGTGCTGGACTGGGTAAGTTTGATATGAAAAAAGACGAAGAAAAGAAGGAGGCAGTAAAAGCAAAACCTTATGCAGACATTGATGAATACAGTGGTGCGCAAGAAACCAGCGGAGCAATTTTTGAAGCGAATGCTGATTTAAGTCATCCGCTGCTATTCGGATACTACAACGCTAAGATGCCGGTTTTCAAATCCAACAACTTGTTTATGGAAAAGTCTAAAAATCCGTATGCTAATCCCCTGGTATTTACCTCATCTCCTTTGTTAAGTGGATATATCTCCAAAGAAAACTATGTTAAAATTAAAGAAGCTTCGGTAATAGGTGTGTCCTCTATCGGGCAAGGTCGGGCAATTGCCTTCACCGACAACCTTTGTTTCCGTGCTTTTTGGTTTGGGTCCAATAAAATGCTGATGAACGCCATCTATTATGGTCCATTTATTAGTGGAGCTTCCTCACGTTAACTTGTAAAAAGTATACATTTATACCATAACGCTGCGATCTTTGCGTTACATAGCATGATCGCAGCGTTTTCTATTGTATAGATGTTATACTCAGTGTTATTATCCGGAGTGAAGTATGCCTTAATATCAGCAAAAGTATTTATGCTGATACTCTTGCTCTTTCTTTCAGTTCATGCAACGCTGGCGCAGACGGACACCAGTAAAACCTTTCTAAATAATAAACTTACACAAAAAGCCATTAGCTCAGTGAAGCGCAGCCCCAAGCCTGAGGGTGTGATTACGGCAAAAAGTGAGGACCCTTTCCTTCCTTTTGAAGGAAAAATTATCCGGAACATTATTATTAATAAAGTAGGTTTCGAAAAATCAATTTATGACAGCAGTCGTACTTTCAGAAGTACAGCAACACAAATTGCCAATAGTTTGCACGCTAATTCTAAAGAGGGTGTAATCAGAGACAATCTTTTCTTCCGCAAAAATAAGCCCCTTAACCCTTACCGCCTGGCCGACAATGAACGTCATCTGCGTGACCTCGACTTTATTCTCGACTCAAAAATTGAGGTTTGTCTTGTTGATGGCTCCGAAGACTCTGTGGATGTTGAAGTATTTACGCGTGATGTATTTAGTTTGGGGATCAAATTTGAGCCGGAAGAATTTGACGCTTACCGCCTCGATGTATATGATGCCAACCTATTCGGGCAGGGGCAACGAATACAGGTGAATACTTTATTTGATGCTACACGAAACCCGCAGGCGGGTATGGAGTTGAGCTATAGAAAATCAAGTATTGGTGGAACATTAATCAACCCCACTGTTGGCTATACGCAAATCAACACTGGTAGAAGTTATGGCATAGAAAACGAGCACGCTTATTACTTGCGCCTCGATCGTCCTTTAGTTTCACCGTATTCGCGTCTGGCTGGCAGTCTTGAAATCAGTAAGAATTATTCTATAAACAACTATCGCTTACCCGACAGCACTTTCCGTGACTACCGCTACCATCTTGAAGACGTCTGGGCAGGCTACAACATGGGGATCTACAATACAGTGAATAGTCGCGAACGACATTTTGTTGCACTCCGTTACTTCAATCAATCTTTTGAGAGAAAACCCTCTCAACCAGCCGAGATTGTTAATCCTGTTTACAACAATCAAAAATTCTTACTCGGTTCTGTTACTTTTTATGAACAGAATTTTTACAAAACACAATACGTGTACGGCTTTGGTCGTACAGAAGATATTCCCTATGGCAAAACACTCACATTAACAGCAGGTTGGTCGAACGAATTTGGGCTAGATCGGTCTTATGCAGGGATGAATACAGCACGTGAATTTGTTAGTAGAAAGGGTAATTTCTACCGATTGGCAGCAGGTGCAGGTTCTTACTTCAGAGAAGAAAAATCAGAAGATGCTTTTATGTTTGTCAGTGCGCTTTATTACAGCAAATTATTAATGAAAAACAATATCAAAATCCGGCAACAAATTGAAGGCGGGCATGCACAGGCTTTTAGTAACACTATTCGTCCTCTGCTTACACTTAACAATCAATTACAAGGCTTTAGGCCCGATAGCTTGTTTGCATTCAAAAGAACTTTTTTACGTACGGAAACAACAGTGTTTACTCATTGGAAAATATTAGGTTTTAATTTTGCCGGATTTGCAGCAGTTGAAAGTGCCTTCTACCAACAAGACCCAGGCAAAGATGCCTTTCAAAAATTTGTGTGGGGTGTAAATGGTGGCTTCCGCATCAGAAATGAAAATTTAATTTTTGGTACTATTGAAGTCCGTGGATTTTATTTTCCTGTAAAAGTTTGCGGAATAGAACCTTACAGTATTCGTGTCAGTACCAATGTGCGACTTAAATACACCTCAACTTTTGTAAGGGCTCCCTCTTTTGTGAGCTATAACTAAGCTTACTCTTCTAGTTCAACTCCCTTACTTGCTACCCAATCGCGCAGTAAGGCGAGTTCTTCAGCAGTCACCACAGCATCTCTATGTATTAGTGTATACGATTTCAAAGGCATTTCCCCTTCTGCGACTTCTTCTACAACTTCTTCCAATTTATGAGCGGCTTTTTCAGCATCATAACTTTTAAATTCTGAAAAATTCAAATGCTCTTTACCCTCCTCAATATGATCAGCCAACCACCAGGCTACTGGTTGAATGTTAGCATACCACGGATATTTAGTTGAATGACTGTGGCAATCGTAGCATTTCTGCTGAAGTAGCGTTTGCACTTCTTGGGGCATGTCTGTATAAACAAAAGAAATATCATTGGCTGCCAGACCGCTGCCTTCATTTTTTGAGGGACGTATACATTGGATGATGACCAGCACGGCAAGCAAGCCAATCAGTATTTTCTTAACCATAATATTCTTTTTATGAAGATACAATGTTTCAACTTTATAAAGATAGAAAAACGTCTTTTCTTCTATCGGGATATTGTAAACTATTGCAGCATGATTTTTATCACTTCTCGAAGGTTATTCTGATAGCGTAATAAGACCCTCAAGGCATGGTTATACTTATAAAAACCTTAGTATATTTGATTACATACAAAAAACCCTATGAGAAAAATATTCGTCATCACCAGTATTCTGGTTTCGGCCGTCATCATTGTATGGTCGTACTTCTGGATTGATATGCTGCTGCTGTTTGTCATTGTTGGCCCCCTCATTGTTATTGGGATACAAGACATGGTGCAAACTAAACAATCGCTTAAGCGCAACTTCCCAGTATTGGGCAGACTGCGTTATGTTTTCGAAGACCTTCGCCCTAAAATTCAGCAATACTTTGTTGAGTCTGATACCGATGGTTCGCCCATTAATAGAAATGAGCGTTCGGTAATCTACCAACGTGCCAAAAAACAAATCGACACGGTACCTTTTGGTACCCAGCTTAACGTATATGCTGAGGGTTACGAATGGATGACCCATTCCATAAAACCTTTAGATCATAATTTATTAGATCATAACCCCCGCATTAAGTTTGGTGGTAGCAAATGCAAGCAACCCTATCTGGCAAGTGTGTTGAATGTTTCAGCCATGAGTTTTGGTTCACTCAGTTCAAATGCCATTGAATCACTCAATGCCGGAGCCAAAATCGGAAGTTTCGCACACAATACCGGAGAAGGTGGTATAAGCCCTTATCACTTAAAACATGGTGGCGATTTGATCTGGCAAATTGGTACTGGCTATTTTGGTGCCCGAAATGAAGATGGTACTTTCTCACCGGATGCCTTCCAGAAAAATGCGCATAGGCCTGAGGTTAAAATGATCGAGATCAAATTATCGCAAGGTGCCAAACCAGGCCATGGCGGTATTTTACCTGCCAAGAAAAATACCCCTGAAATTGCCGCCATCAGGGGTGTTAAAGTTGGAACCACTGTATTCTCCCCCCCTTATCACAGCGCTTTTGGTAATCCCATTGAACTGATAAAATTCGTAGATCAATTGCGAGAACTCTCCGGAGGAAAACCAGTAGGCTTCAAGTTGTGCATAGGTCGTAAAAGTGAGTTCCTCGGTCTTTGCAAAGCCATGGTTCAACTCAACCTGTATCCTGATTTCATTACCATTGATGGTGGTGAAGGAGGCACAGGTGCAGCCCCTCCTGAGTTTACCAACTTTGTGGGTATGCCTATGTTGGATGCCGTAGCTTTTGCTGATGATGCATTGAGGGGCTTTGGAATCCGTGAACATGTACGATTGATTGCATCAGGAAAAATTTTAACAGGCTTCCATATAGTAAGGGCTATGGCCCTGGGTGCAGACACATGTAATACTGCCCGGGCAATGATGATGGCCTTGGGATGTATCCAAGCATTAGAGTGCCACAAAAATACCTGCCCCACAGGTGTTGCTACTCAGGATCAATATTTCGCTAAAGGTCTGGTTGTAGAGGATAAAAAAGTGCGCGTTGCCAATTATCATAAGAATACCGTAGGCTCATTTGTGGAGTTACTCTCTTGTGCAGGCTTAGCCACGCCCGATGAAATTAACCGCACCCATGTATACAGACGTGTATTCATGAACATGGTAAAGACATACGAAGAAATTTATCCGCCTGTTCCGGATGGATGTTTGCTGGAAGGTGGGGACTCGCCTTTTGAGTACGATAGCTACCTGGCCAAGGCAAGCGCAGATAAGTTTTAATTTTCAGCCAAAGATGGTTTACTAAGCTTGAGCCATCTTTGGTTTAATTTCAATTTTTGCATCGTCTGTGTCTCAAACTACAGCCTTTAACTTTTATTAAGAATCATACACTGGAACGTTAAAAAGGTTAAACAGAAATTTTTATCTTTGTAGCAAAATAGATAAGTGTGATTCGGAAGTTTTTCCCCTTAGATAAAAACTATGTTCTCGAGTCCGCCCAGCTTTCGCTGGAAGCATCGTTGCTTCACTACCTGGTAGACTTTGCTAAAGTCGAGTATCTGCTCAGAACCAATCCCCTGGGAATTAAAGATGATGTAGCTGAGAAAATTCAGCAGCATACCGGCAGTGATTTTCGGCACCTCCATGATTTCTACTTAAACCTGGCAGGCGTATTTCGTTTCAAAAACTACCAGCATAATCAATTAGAATTCACTTTTGACGGCCGCGATCCTTTTGATTGCTATTGTGAGGAATGGACAATTGCCTTTAAGAAATGGATAAAGGAATTTTGTCGTCATGATAATTTCATTCGTGCTGTGCTGGACCTGACGGTTTTCTACCCAGCCGAAAGCCCGCTTTTGATGGTTGACAATCGCATGCATGCCTTTTTGAATCAACATTTTGATGTAAAGATTCATCCCCAAAAAGGCATCGTAAAAAAGATGGCTTAAATTCCCCTGAACAACTCAAAACTTTCCAGGTACTTGGGAACGGTCACGTTCCATCCCAGTCGCTCGTGTATGGCTTTTGCATAATTGTGCAAATCCTCCCCTTCCCCATGCACAGTAAAGGTTTGTTTAGGCTTATCCTTAAAGTTACCCAGCCAGGTAAACAGCTCCTCCTGATCAGCATGGCCTGACATGGAGGTAATAGTCTCAATCTTACACTTTACAGGAACTAATTCACCAAAAATTTTTACACTGTCTCTGCCTTCAAGAATATCACGCCCTCTTGTGCCTTCTGCCTGGTAACCTGCTATTAAAAACGTATCCTGTGCATTCGGAAGACGGTGAAACATATGATGAAGAATACGACCACCCGTCATCATACCACTGGCAGAAATAATAATTGCTCGACTCTTTAGATCGTTGAGTGCTTTGGAATGCTCTCCTGTTTTTACAAATACCAACATGTTGGTTTCTATTTCCTGTGCAAACTCCTTTACTGCATCTCCCATTTTATGATAAGACAGATGTTTAAAAAAGAGATAGGTAGAGGAAATTGCCATCGGACTGTCAACATATACGGGCACGTCAGGAATTCTATTCTCTTTCATGAGCTTACGCAGATAATAGAGCAAGCCCTGTGTTCTTCCAACAGCAAAAGCAGGTATCACCAGCACACCCTTGCGATCAAAGGCATCGTTGACAATGCGTGCCAGATCATTTTCAGGATCAACAAAGGGGTTAGGCTTATTACCATAGGTAGATTCTACAATTAAAATATCTGCCTGCTCAATAGCGCTCGGCTGGCGTAATACGGCCTGCTGATAACGGCCGATGTCTCCGGAGAAAACAAGTTTTTTTGTCTGCATATCTCCCTTAATAAATACTTCAGTAATGGCAGACCCTAATAAATGACCTGCATCATGAAATACAATCTCTACATTGGGGTGGATGGACAGGCGTTCCTTATAACCGATCGTTCTGATTAATGTAAGCGTTTCCCTCACATCTTTTTCTTCATAAAGCGCCAAAGGATTAGCATGCTTTGAGTACCCCTTTTTACGTGCATAATTGGCCTCTTCTTCCTGAAGCTTGGCTGAGTCAAGCAACATGATCTCCATCAAATCTGCGGTTGGTGTGGTGCAATACACTGGTCCGCTGAAACCATCCTTTACCATTTTTGGCAAATAACCTGTATGGTCAATGTGCGCATGGCTGATTACAACGGCATCTATACTGGACGGATCAATCGGGAATTCATCCCAGTTGCGCAGGCGTAACTCTTTCAGACCCTGAAATAATCCGCAGTCAAATAAGAATCGAAAATTATTAATCTCTACTAAAAAGCGGGAACCGGTTACCGATTCTGCTGCGCCTAGAAATTTTATACGCACATCCATTCCCTTATTGATTAAGTCAACATCAGTTTCTAAAAAATATAATCAGTACTCAAAAATCCGGATTCGCGGTTGCGTATAATCTTTCCTATAATAGCTTTGTTGGATTCATTACTCTTTGCCGCAACAAGTGTGCGTATGGAGAATACACGCAGCGCATCGGATACAGACAAGGTACCTTCTGCTGAATCTTTTCTTCCATTAAAAGGATAAATATCCGGACCCCGTTGGCATTGTGCATTCAGGTTTATGCGACCCACCTGGGTAGCAAAAGCATCTATCAAACCGGCAATTACTGTAGAGTCTTTTCCAAATACACTTACCTGCTGACCGAAATTGGAGTCAAGTACGTAGTCGATGGTCTCTTCTACTTTATCGAAAGGCACTATCGGTACTACAGGACCAAACTGCTCTTCGTAGTATACACGCATCTTATTGTTGACCGGATACAAAACCGCAGGGTAAAAGAAAGTATGATTGCTAAGGCCACCATGTTCATTCATAACCGAGGCACCATGTTGCTTAGCGTCATCCACTAAACCTTTCAGATAATCTGCTTTACCTGGTTCCGGTAGTGGTGTTACGCTGACACCGGCATCCCATGGCATACCAATTTTTAGTTTAGCAACCTCCGCATTAAATCTTTTGATGAATTCATCCACAATAGTTTTATGAACAAATAAAATCTTCAAGGCTGTACACCGCTGGCCGTTAAACGACAATGAACCCATCACACATTCACTAATGGCATTATCCAAGTCTGCATCAGGCAAAACAATCGCAGGATTTTTTGCATCCAGACCTAGAATCGATTTTAGTCTATGCGGCTTAGGATGTAAGCGTTTAATTTCGTTCGCACCCTTGTTGGTGCCGATGAAAGCAAAAACATCAAGCTTACCAGTTTCCATTAATGCCCCAACCGTATCGCGACCTTTACCATAAATGATGTTGATTACTCCGGGCGGGAAGCAATCCTTGAAGGCTTCAATTAAAGGCTTGATCAAAAGCACTCCGTACTTGGCAGGTTTGAACACTACTGTATTACCCATAATCAGTGCCGGTAATAAAGTTGAAAAGGTTTCATTGAGCGGATAATTGTATGGCCCCATGCAGAGTACAACACCCAGCGGCACACGTCTGATCTGCGCCATAATACCTTGCTCATTATGAAAAGTAGCCGAACGTCTGTCCGTTGCCTTCAATTCATTAATTGTATCTACAATATAATCGCAGGTTCTATCAAATTCCTTTTCTGAATCTTTCAATGACTTTCCTATTTCCCACATCAAAAGATTAACAACTTCAGTGCGCTTGGCACGCATCTGTATCAGAAATTTCTCTACATGCTCAATGCGTTCACTCACGGTATAGGCTGGCCATTGTCCATGACCACGATCATAGGCTTTTACCGCAGCATCAAGGGCGACCAATGCCTCCTCTTTTGTAAGTAAAGGTGTGCTCCCGATAATTTTTTGTTCTAAACCTTTTGCAGTTTTTGTAAAAACCGGACTCACAACAGGACTCTGCTCGCCTTTCCAATGTTTGAGCTTACCACCAATTAAATATTCATACTGCTCAATTTTTTCAGGTAATTGGTATGCTGGCGGAATGGCTGTTTCATCCGGAAAAAGGTTATTGATCAATGCTTGAATCATGTTAAAAATAATTTGTCTTTAAAAAGATTAACGATGTGTTGAGTTGCTTAAGTTCATTTATTGGCTGACTATCTGTATGCCGGAAGAAGTGCCTATCCTGTCGGCTCCGGCTTCGATCATGGCTAAGGCTTGTTCTTTCGTTTTAATTCCACCCGAAGCTTTAATACCAACTTCTTTTGGCAACACACTTCTCATCAAACGGATGTGTTCTGCCTTGGCCCCAGAAGGAGCAAAACCTGTTGAGGTCTTAACAAAATCAGCACCAGCATCAGCACACATTTTACAGGCCTTGATAATCTCTTCATCAGAAAGATAAGCTGTTTCAATGATAACCTTTAGTAAACGTTGGTTGTCGTGCGTTAGCTTACCACATTTTGCCAGTTCTATCTTGGTCCATTCATGATCTGTTTTAAAAGAAGAAATATTCCAGACTACGTCTACCTCATGTGCACCATTATCAATCGCGCGTTTGATATCATCCAGTTTGGTTTCAGTCATGTTGTAGCCTAGCGGAAATCCAGCCACAGAAACAAGGGTAATGGGTGCTGTTCCTATTTCGCGGTGGGCGCGTTTAACCCAAAAAGGTGGCACACAAATGCCAAAGAAATTGTATTGCTTCGCCTCTGCTACCAATTTGTCGATGTCGTGAATAGTTAGCGTAGGGCTAAGGTTGGTTTGTTCAAGGTAAGCTGCCAGGTTCATGAACTAAAAGTACGATGTCCGGCAGGAAATCAACAAGGTGGGAATGAAGAAAGAATGAATTATTTTCCTCAGGGTCAGTAGTAAAGACCCTGAGGAAATTTACAGGAGTTTAACGCTCCCAAAAAAAAGGAGGCTCAATACCTAAAGCCCGTAAATAAACATAGGCTTGTGCCCTATGGTGTATTTCATTGTCGACAAAGTAGAAAATTGATGACCAGATTGTCCCTTCATACTGACCAAAAGTCTTAATTCGCTCTTGGAATTTTTCATCCGGTATTAAGGACCACAGGCGATTTATCTCCGCAGTATCTTCATCCCATCTTGCTAAAAATTCCGCTTTACTGGTGTAGTTCAAATGCTCCTTCAATTCTTCTGTGCTGTTCATAGCAATTTGTCGGAGGCCCGGCACTGCAATGGCAATTAACTCTTGCATAAGTGCTGAGCAGGTACGCATGCCGCCAATATTAAAAGTGAAAAACTCTTTTTCCGGAAATGCTTCAAGCAGTCTGCGTGTCAGGCCTCGGTGACCTTGCCAATGTGTTAACAAATCTTCTGAGGTAATTACTGGATAGCTTTCGGTTGTATTCATACGATTGTGTTTTGGTTAAATGATAAACCAAATTTCAATCGGGCGTATGACAACCCAGTGTCAGCAGCAAAATCTATTATTAATTTTTTATGAAAATAAATTAAAATGCAGATCCATAAAAGAGGGAGTGATGTCTGCTATCGAGTAATTTAATGCTGTTTAGTAAGCAATGACCCACAATAAGAATTTATAAATCCTATTAGTGCTTGATACCGCAAACTTCACAGAGCTTCATATCCTCGGGTTTGCGTTTTTTGGGTGGCCGTTTATGACCAAAGTAATTGGTGCTGCTGTAATTTGTACCTGCTAAGGTTCTTTCTGCCTTTCGTTTTTGCTTGGCTGTTAACGCTCTTCGTTCTATCGCATGCTGTTGTGCCTGGCGACTGATACCGTCTTTGCTCTTATTCTTAGTGCGTTTTGCTTTAGGCACATATTTGTTGGCATCAGGGTAATAGGGTCCCACTGATGTTACCTGACTAGGTGCTTTCGATCCCTTCTTCTTGCGTTGCGCAAAAGCAAAGGTTGAAATAAGCATCAAGCAAAGTATTAAACGAAAAAGCATAGTCAAAAATAGTGATTATTAACATGCATCATAAACAAGTCTGCATCAAAATCCATTCTGCTGAAATTCTATCGCATTTTAATTGGACAATTGACCAAACGCTGAAAGCTATTGTAGGCATGCACACTTTGTCAACGGTCAATTGCCTACTGTTTATTTTAAGGAAGATAAAAAATCGTCCTTACAAGTTAATGTCTGATACCGCACTCATGGCAGTAGCGCATTTTATGGGGTTCTCGCTTCTTGGGTGGATTTTTATGACCGAAATACAGAGGATTGGTATACTGCGGTTTTGCCAATTTCCTCAGTGTTTTCTTTTTCATTTTTGCAGCCTTCTGCACGCGGTCATAAAAAGCATATTCTGCCGAGTGCTTTACCTTAGGTTGAACTCTTTTCACTTCTCTCGTGCGCTTGTCTACTTTATAAACAGGTTGCACAGCAGGAGAAAGTGAGGTGGGGCCTGTTGGATAGTTTTGTGCTACCACTGTTGCAGGGGAAAGAAAAATGCCAATCAATACCAAATGAAATGGCCTTACTTTAAAATGAAAAAACCTCATACCATATGTTTGAGGCTTTAACGAAGTGTTGTAAAAAATATTTTTAGCTGCCTTTAGCCTCCAGCATAGTCTGCTGTCTGCGGAAAACCCAGGGTGGTGTTGGTTCACTTGTCTTCCAAAGGCCTTTTCCCTTATTCTTAGCTTCCATTCGCACATTTTCAAGTTCAGGTAATGGATTGCGTTCGGCTGTCCAGGCAAGTCCTTCCTTTAGCAACTCAACGCGCAAATCAACCTCTCCCTTCAACCATACAACCGCTAATCGATTTCCCCACCTGTCTTTACCCAGCAACTGCACTTTTACACGCTTGTTTAATATTTTTTTCTGTAAAAACTGCTTTGCCTCCTCACCAAAATCCTGTCCCAGCTCCGGGCTATCAATGCCTGACAACTGTATATCATATGCATCACCGTCTTTGAATTTTATGGTAAAGGTGTTACCATCAACAATGGCAGAAACCTCAGCCTCCATTATTTGATCTGAGGCGCGCGCGGAACAAACGGCCACAATAATCATCAGAATAAGGAGCATCAGTCTTATGGAGATCCAACTTCTACTTGCTGTCATATACCAAAGATGTCTATTGTGATCGATCTAACCGTTACAAGCATCAGCCCGTTCTGATTCGTGTAAGGTTTTGGGGTAGATAGTAGAATTAAGCGTTTAGTGGTGGATTGGATATTTTTCTATGCTTTGATAATCAGGCACTTAACCCTTATTGGGTTAATTTTAGCAGCACAATTTTTCTAATCCGCCTAAGCGCTTAAATTTGCGGACTTATTTTTAGTGTAACTCATTTATTTTCAGCTTAAAACGATTTAAAGATCATGGCGTTGATTGGTACTTTGCGCACCAAAATGGGCACCTGGGTAGTGGTGTTCGTATTTGTTGCTATCGCTGCTTTTATTCTAGGCGATTTATTTGGTAATAATGGTGTTCTGATGGGCCGCAATACTGTTGGCGAAATCGCAGGACACGAAGTTTCTTTGGAAGAGTATCAAGCTGCCATTCAGGAGCGTGAAGCCAACTATGCGATGAATTTTGGTCGCAGTCCGGGTGAGCGCGAAATGACAACGATAAGACAGCAAGCCTGGGAATTGTTGATTGTGCGCCATGCTATTGAAAAACAATATGGAAAAGTTGGCGTAACTGTGAGTGCTGCCGAAGTGCAAGACTTACTTTGGGGTAAAAACGTTGACGAAAACGTAAGACAATCTTTCACCAATCCTGAGACGGGTCAATTTGAGAAAGATCGCGTGGTTTCTTACCTCGCTCAATTAAAAGACATGCCTGAAGATTCTGAGCCACGTATTCGTTGGAAAATGTTCGAGCGTGACCTGGCTCCCAGCCGCACTCGTATGAAATATGAAAATCTTTTAATTAAGGGAGATTATGTTACCAGTGCCGAAGCTGAACGCGAATACCATAGCCAATCTGATGTGGTAGAAGCTTCTTATCTGTATGTTCCATTCTTTGCCATGAGCGACTCTGCTATAAAAGTCAGTGATACAGACCTGAAAAGCTATTACAACAAAAACAAAGAAAAATATAAGACTGAAAATACCAGAGACATCAAGTTTGTGGCATTTCCTGTGGTAGCCTCTGCTGATGATACACTGGCTATTTTCCAGGACCTAATCAAGTTAGCTGGTGAGTTGAAAATCAGTACTGAAGACTCAGCTTTTGTAACCCGCAATTCAGATAACAGCAATGCCTATGTAAAATACACAGCCGCTAATTTACCTGCTTCATTAAGCGATAAAAATTTAGTAGTGGGCGAATTGATCGGGCCTGAGATTGAAAACGGTGCTTTAACGGTTTCTAAAGTTTCTAAATTAGTAGACGATACTGTTTTCAGTGCAAGAGCAAGACACATTCTGATTAAGTGGGATTCGGATAGCGATGCTGACAAGAAGGCTGCTAAAGAAAAGGCAAGAAATATTTTAAAAGAGATTAAAGCTGGTGCTGATTTCGCTGTGAAGGCAAGAGAGCATGGTACAGATGGTACAGCCAGTCGTGGTGGAGATTTAGGTTGGTTTACCAGTGGCCAAATGGTGAAGCCTTTTGAGAAGGCTGTGTTTGATGCTACTAAAACCGGATCATTGAATGACGTTGTAGAAACTGAATTTGGTTATCATTTGATTGATGTTACCAACACTAAGACTAATAAGGCTTATTACGTAGCACGCATCGAGAGAGAAATTACTGCCAGTGATGCATCTATTAATGAAGCATTGCGCAAGGCAGAAGCTTTTGCCAGCGAAGTAAGCGACCTTGAGTCGTTTGAAGCCGCTGCTAAAGCTGAAAACCTGGTAATCCGCGATGCTAAAAAGCTGTTAGCGGGCGATCGTAATGTTAGCTCACTTGGCGATGCCCGTCAATTAGTACAGTGGTTATTCCGCGATGCTGGTAAGGGTGATGTATCAACAGTTTTCGATCTGCAAGAAAATTATGTTGTTGCTGTAATGACTGGTGAAGTTGAAAAAGGTTACAAGCCTTTAGACATGGTGAAAGATGAAATCACTCCTTTGGTTAAGAACGAACTGAAAGGTAATCTTATCATTGAAAAATTAAATAAGGCTACCGGAACACTGGAAGAAGTGAAAGCGGCTTTTGGTAACGATGCCTCAGTTTACTCAAGCAGCGATGTTCGTCTAAACAGCAACTCACTACCCAATGTTGGTTTCGATCCTGTTGCAGTAGGTCTTGCCTTCTCATTAGAGAACGGTAAGCGTTCAAAGCCATTCATCAGCGAAACTGGTGTTGTTATTGTAGAAACAAAGAACAAAACAATAGCACCTGCGCTTGGTGATTACGCACCGTATAAACTTAGCTTACAGCAAGCTGCACAGAACAGGAACTATTCTATTGCAGAAGCTATTAAAGACAGATCAAACATTGAGGATAAGCGTTACAACTTCTTTTAATCATTAACCTTAAACCAAATGCCGCTTTGATCTGATCAAGGCGGCATTTTTTGTTATATGGAACAGCAACAATGGGCAGACTCTTTCCGGGAGAAACTAAATCAGCATTACCAATGGCCGACAGTATACATGTTTAAGTTTATTGTGCCTTCCGGTAAGGAACCTGAAGTTAAAGCCATGTTCTCTCATGAAAGTCTGACAGAAAAATTATCAGCGAATGGCAAATACACCAGCGTTACGGTTCAACTGAGTATGAATACTGCTGAAGAAGTTATAGCCATTTACCAGCAAGCAAGTAGCATAAAAGGCTTGATTGCATTATAGAGCTCCGTTATCCAGGTAAAAAGGCTGCTTCAAATTACTTACCTTCGCTTAGTATTACAGGCACCTAAATCAAAGGCTTATGTGGAAAGAAGAGAACAACAAACTCGTAAAAACATTCACCTTCAATAACTTTATAGAAGCCTTCGGTTTCATGAGTAAGGTGGCCATTATTGCCGAAAAAATGAATCATCACCCTAACTGGAACAATGTTTACAACAAAGTAAACTTTGAGTTGAACACACATGATGCCGGCAATATTGTTACTGAAAAAGATAGAACATTGGCAGCTGCCATTGATGCATTAGTTTAATGGAGCACACATCACTTTACCTGGTTCCCACACCGATTGGCAATCTTGGCGATATTACACTAAGAGCATTAGAGGTATTAAAATCTGTTGATCTTATCCTGGCCGAAGACACGCGCACCTCTGGTTTTTTGTTGAAGCACTATAGTATTGATAAGCCTTTAAAAAGTTTTCACAATTTTAATGAACACAGAACAGTAAGCACACTGGTAGAACGCATGCAGCAAGGCGAAACTTTTGCTTTAGTCTCTGATGCAGGCACACCAGGAATTTCCGATCCTGGTTTTCTGATCAGTCGCGCTGCCGTACAGGCCGGATTAAAGATTGAATGCTTACCAGGCGCCACTGCATTTGTTCCGGCATTGGTAAAATCAGGCTTACCCTGCGACCGTTTTGTTTTTGAAGGTTTCCTTCCCGTTAAAAAAGGGAGGCAAACGCTGCTAAAATCTTTAGTAGACGAAGAACGCACACTTGTATTCTATGAGTCGCCTTACCGCCTGACAAAAACACTTGAACAATTTTGCGAATATTTTGGTGATGACAGACAGGCTTCTGTCTCACGGGAACTTACCAAAAAATTTGAAGAAACTTTTAATGGCACTTTACAGCAAGTACTCCAACACTTCAGTCAAAAAGAAGTGAAGGGGGAAATTGTTCTTATTGTAGCCGGAAAAAGTAAGCATGCGGCTGGTGAAAAGTCATCAAAATATCATTCGGAAGAGGAGGATTGATTTGTATCTTAGCGAACATGAATCTGCAGACAATTCAACAAGAAGTAATTGGCATATCAGCTGAAGTTGGTAGTTTTATTCAACACGAATGTGAGAATTTCGATTTGAGTCACATTGAAGAGAAGGGTAAATTCAACAACCTGGTTTCTTATGTTGACAAAGAAGCAGAAAGAAAAATTGTTAAGGTTTTGCAAAAGCTGCTCCCGCAAGCAGGCTTTATTACAGAAGAAGGCACTGTAGAACAAAGTAAGTCACACGAATACAATTGGATAATCGATCCGCTGGATGGCACCACTAATTTTATGCATGGCTTGCCAGTGTATGCCATTAGTATTGGTCTGGTTAAAAATAACAAGCCTATACTTGGTGTAGTGTATGAAGTAACACGTAAGGAATGTTTTCATGCCATAGAAAACGAGGCTGCCTATTGCAACGATAAGATTATACGTGTTTCAACTGCCAAGGGTCTTAATGAGAGTTTACTGGCAACGGGTTTTCCATATTATCAATTTGAAAAAATGGAGGCCTACCTCAATATCATCAAAACTTTTCTTGATAAAACACATGGCATCAGAAGGCTAGGCAGTGCCGCCATTGACCTTGCTTATGTAGCCTGTGGAAGACTTGATGGTTTCTTTGAATATAACTTAAACCCCTGGGATGTGGCGGCAGGCACCTTCATTGTTCAGCAAGCCGGTGGGATTGTTACCGATTTTAAAGGTGGTGATAATTTTCTGTTTGGTGGCGAGTTGTGTTGTGCTACGCACCGCATCCATGCTGAAATGCTTCAGGTAATACAAGAGCGATGGTGAAATAAGCACAATACTGTCGGTATCAAGATGGTCAGGATTTAAGGATGAACAAGATCTGACATAAATTAACTTTGGCAAATCCTGTTCATCCAGCAATTTCTTAAATTCTGATCCTGATTTATTGTATTTTACTCATACCTCAATGACTTTACCGGATTTGCTGTGGCGGCCCTTAAAGAACGGTAACCTACAGTAAACACTGCGACCAAGAGTGTAAGTCCAAGTCCTGACAGGAAAATCCACGCTGATATGCTGATGCGATAAGCAAAACCATCAAGCCACTGATTCATTACAAACCAGGCAAAGGGTGCTGCCAACGCAAAACCAATACCGATCAGCTTCACATATTCCTTTGAGAATAGAAACACAATGCCTTCTACTGAAGCGCCTAGTACCTTGCGAACACCAATTTCTTTGTTCTTCTGGTTGATCATAAAAGTGGCAAGGCCAAACAGTCCAAGACATCCAATAAAAATGGCAATGGAAGTAAATACAGTAAGTAAAATTGATGTTCTCTCCTGACCTTCGTAAAAACCACGGATGGATTCATCTAAAAATTCATAGGAGAATAAATGTTCGGGGTAAGTGTCTTCCCACATCTGTTGCAACTGCGGTAATGTGTTTTGAAATGATTGCGCATTTACTTTTAGGGAAAGTGTACGATAATTAGAAATTCTATTCATCAATATTGTTGGCTCGATTTCACTTTCCAATGATGTAGTATGAAAATCCTCCACTACGCCCACTACTGGAAGTGTTCTTCCCCACACAAGCATACGCTTACCTATAATCTCGCTTGGGTTGGTGAAGCCTGCTATTTCGGTAAGTCGTCTGTTCACCACGAAACTGCGTGCCGTATCCAGATCATCAAGATTTTCACCTGCCAGTATTTTCAAACCATAGAGATCAATGTAGTTTCCATCCACCAGTTTAAGTTGTGTGTCTTTTCTTTGATCATCTGTTTGTCCTTCAAAGAGAAAACCGGTTCCGTTTACATTACCTGAAGAAGGTGCGGTGTTGGACAGTGAATATTTCTCAATACCCGAAAGTTTGGAAATTCTGTCTGCCAACGTTCTCATTTTGCTTGATTTAGTACTATCAGTCGCGGGTCCTTCACGCTCCGGGATGGGTATGGTTACAATCGCATCGCGTTGAAAACCCAAATCTTTATCCTTAAAATAATTCATTTGGGTAATCAGTGTTATGGTACCGATAATCAGAAACTGTGAAATGAAGAACTGTGTAACTACTAAACCCTTTCGTAGAAAGAAGCCTGAAGAGTTCTTGTTTCCCATGGAGTTTTTCAGTGCGAGTGCAGGTTTAAAGGCTGAAATAACAAATGCAGGATATAAACCAGAGAATAGCGATACACCAACAAACAACGATATACCATATATCACGAAAGGTATATTGGTTAAAGGATTGAGTGTTAATTCCAATTCAAGAAAGGGATTCAAAAAACTCAAAGCGATCTGGGCAATACCAAAGCCGATCAGAATAGCCATAGCAGTTACAATTCCAGTTTCGCCCAGGAATTGAAACATTAATTGTTTTCTTGAGCTACCCAATGTTTTACGAATACCAACTTCTTTAGAACGTTTGATTGCTTCTGCTGTTGTTAAATTGATAAAGTTAATGCTCGCAGTTATAATCAATAGCAAAGCTATTACGCCCAGGGCGATGAGTACCACCTTCGGAACAGTATCGTAATTATAATTGCCATAGCGTTCGTCAAAATGAATTTCCGCTAGCGGCTGAATAACAAAACGCTGGTTATCATAATTTTCTTCTGGATTGTATTTCTTATAGAAAGCATCCATTCTGCTTTCTATTTTCCCAACAGGTTCATCCTCCTTCAACAAAAAGTAACATTGCTCATCACTCCAGATTCCACCCCATCCTTTTTCTTCATTTTCCTTACGTATGGTCTCATAGGACAAGTATAATGTAAATGGCATATCCGTATTATTGGGCGGATCTGCTACTACTGCTGCGATTTTAAATTCCTTACTGTCAAACTTTATTACTTCACCTACTGCATCCTCTTTATCAAAATATTTTTTAGCGAGCGAAACACTGATGACTGCTTCGTTTGGTTCATCCAATCCTTTTTCTGCATCACCAATTAATACAGACCGATCAAAAATTTTAAATACCGCAGGGTCTGTAAAAACTACACCTCGCTCTTCCTCAAACTTTTTACTTTCGCCATTTGCCTGTGGAATGAGGATAAGTGCACCCGACTGATATTGGGTGAATAATACTTCTTCTGCCTCCGGAAAATCCAATTTAAAAGCCGGTGGTAGAGGCGTTGGAATACCGGGTGTGTGGAAACTTCCTGTATTGCCGTCAGAAGTGGTTACTACTCTGTAGATTCTGTCGTAGTTGCTTTGAAATTTATCAAAACTATAGTGGTACTGGATCAGCACAAAAAGAATAAAACTGGCTGCTGTACCAATGGTTAATCCTAAAATGTTAATAACTGCCGTATTTCGCTGGCGTAGCAAAGTGCGAATGGCAGTGATCAGGTAATTTTTAAGCATGATAATTAATTTTTTAAGTTTTATAGATGTCTGAAGAATTCAAAAAGTTGTGTAAAATATTTATTCGTAACGCAAAGAGTTAACAGGGTTTGTTATGGCGGCCTTCATTGTTTGTGAACAAATAATCAGTAATCCTAATCCACTAATGATTACTGCTCCTGTACCGACAAGTAAAGGCGTAATCTCAATTTTATATGCATACAAATCAAGGAATAACCCGCTCAGCAGTATGCTCACTGGTGTGCCTATGAGTAATGCTATACCGATTAACATCATAAAAGATTTACTCAGCAGCAATACGAGCGCTGATACAGAGGCGCCCATCACTTTACGAACGCCTACTTCTTTTACACGTATTTGTGTTGCGTACATTGCCATCCCCAACATACCTAAACATGCGAGTGTTACTGCCAAAAATGTAATGTATCCAACAATTACTAAAATGTCATGCATCCCTGCCTGGCGGTATGCATCGTCAATTTCCTCTTCCATTGTCATGTAATCAATTGTATGGATTGGATCCAGCTTTTTCCAGATGGCTGCTATTGACGCCATTACTTCTTCTTTTTGTGAGGGGACGATTTGTGCAGTCAGGTAACCAAAGTTGTTCGCAGTATAACGAAGTGCCAGGGGGCCAATCTTATTATTCATTGGCCGGAAGTGGAAATCTTTTACCACACCAATCACGGTAAGCATAACAGAATCATCTACATAAATACTTTGTCCGATGGCATTTACAGGATTTGTCAATCCGAAGCTGGTTAATGCAGTTTCATTCAAGATTATATGCTTCTCTTTTTCACCCTGTTCGTTGGCTGCAAAGTTTCTACCAGCCAGAAAAATTAAGTTTAGGTTATTGATATAATTATCGTCAACTAAGAAATCACGCATCACAAAAGGTTCATCGCTTTGATAGCGCTTGTAATCGCTTGAGCGATCACTCCATGTGCCTAATTTATGAGATACTCCACCGACACTCACCACACCGGATAAATTACGGACTTCGTTCGCCATTTTTTCAAAAGGCACACCTTGCAGTCGTACATTTATTTTATTTTTTTGATCAAATCCGTAATCTGATGAGAGCATAAAATCAATTTGTGTATAGATCACTAATACGACTATAACAAAAACAACTGATAGGGAGAATTGCGTTACCATCAACACCTTACGGAGGGTAAGTCGTGAATATATTTTTAAATTTCCCGCATCTTTTAACACGCGGGCAGGGCGAAAAGCCGAAAGATATCCAGCAGGTAAAAGTCCTGCTATTATTCCAACCGCTATGGCGAAGCCTATAAAAATAAAATAAAGAAATCCATCTTCTTTTAACTCCATGGCAAACTCTTCATTCAGCGGAAGTTGTAAATATCCTGTTTTTAAAAATTGAAGTAATACATAGGAAAATACCAATGCAATAAGTGAGAACACAACTGTTTCACTTACAAATTGAACGAACAATTGATAGCGTTGGGCGCCAATCACTTTTCTTACACCTATATCACGTGCACGCGAAAGTGATTTAGCAATCATCAGGTTGGTGAAGTTAAACACAGACATGAGCAATACTACAGCTGCCAGTGTGCCTAAGAATAGTAAAAAGAAGGTGGGCATTCCTTGCCCCATTTGATTGGAGAGCTCTGGCCCAGGTGTGATCTCGCTTAAGGGGTGCAAATAAAACTCATATCCTTTATCGCGCGTTTCTAATTTTAATCCGGCATAGTATTTTTTACTAATGGTGGCCAAAGCCTCTTCTACTTCCTGCACAGTACTCCCATCTTTCAGTTTAAAATAAAGATAGTTCCCATAATAGTTATTCCAGTTGTCTATTGTAGGGCTGAGTACGCCTGCTTGCTCTAAGGCAGGCAGTGCTGTGAGTGAGCCCAGTATTTGAAATTCGAAATGTGTTTTACTTACAAAATCCTCCAGCACGCCTGTTATCGTATAGTCACCATAGCCGTTGATGGAGATTGTTTGCCCTAATGGTTCTGTTGTTCCAAAAATTCTCTCGGCTGTTTGTTGTGTAAGCACTAAACTGTTTGGTTCCTTAAGTGCCGTGGCGAGATTGCCTTTTGCAAACGGGAAATTAAAAACTGTTAAAAAAGAAGGATCAACAAACAAACCATTTACTGGTACATTCACATTGCCATACGTTGCATCACCATTAAATCTTCTATTGATACGCACCACACTTTCGGCAAAGGTGTAGTCTTCCTTCATCACTTGGCCAAGCGGCATGGGTGTAGAAGCATAAGGTTCTATGCCACCGTCTACACGCAGGGCGCGGGTGTTTACACGATAGATGCGTTCGCTGTCTGAATGGAAATTATCGTAAGTGTATTGTTCTTTAACAATCAGGATAATCAGCATACTCAAGGACATGCTTACCGAAAGCCCGATGAGGTTAATAAGCGAAAAAGTTCGGTTGCGGTAAATGTTACGAAGGGCGATGGTCAGTATATTTTTAAGCATAAGTTTCCTTAAAACATGCTTGGTTGCATAATCCACGCCACATGGAAATTGGCTTGAATTGGCCGTTTATGGAGCATTTGGTGTGCAGATATGCAAGAATTTGTCCGTAAATGGACGGCTATTATCGAACTTTAGCCCTGACAATTGGGTTTTAGCTAAAGCATAGTAATTTGCAACATGATCCAGGAAATTATCATACTCTTCCTTTTTACAGGGGCGCTCGCATACATCGGCCGTCTGTTCTATAAGCAATTTCAGGTAAAATCAGCTTGTGCCAGTGGCTGCAATAAGTGTACAGCTGTGGATTTTAATAAAATTGAAGCGGAATTAAAGGAGCGAAATTTCTAAGATTAATTTTACGCTCAATATTTACTGCTAGCTCAAGAATCTTTGCTACCCTTTCTCTTACAAATTTCTTCACCCCTCATTTTATCAGCTTAATTAACTTTCTCTGTTGAACAAAATTGCGTTAAGCTCCATTCAAAACAGATAAGAGTTCCTTTATATCTACAAGTTGATTTATGCTTTTTTTCTCAAGAAAACTGTAAAGCTTGTACCGACATTCAGCGTACTTTTTACTTCAATTTTTCCACGCAATTTAGCAACGGCCTTTTTGACAAGGTAAAGACCCAGACCATTTCCCTTTGAAATCTGTGTTCCTTTAAAATATTGATCGAAAATTTTGTCCAGAAAATCGGCTTCAATCCCAATACCGTTATCTTCGATAGTAACAACAATCCATTTCTCTGTTTCTTTCAATTGTACGTTGATTAGCGGCTGATCCTGATTATCTGGCCTTCTGAAATTGATAGCATTCTCGAAGAGGTTGTAAAAAATGATGTGTAATAAACGTGCATTAGAGAAAATCTCTAAGTGCTGTGGCCCTTCATAAAGAATTGTTGTATTTGTGCCCAGCTGCTGTGCTCTTTTAATAAGATCTTTTATCAAAAAGGAAAGTGTAACAAGCTCTGTCTTATCTTCCATTTGATCAAGCTCATGTGCCATTTGCATCTTCAGTAGCATTCTATCCATTTGCAAGGCAGTTTCGGCTACCATATGAAAGAGTTTTAAGCCACTTTCTTCCTTCACTTCAATTTTAGCAATGTTCTCAAGCCCTAATAAAGTAGAGAGCGGCCTGCGCATGTCATGAGAAGATCTGTATAAGAAAGTATCCAGTTCTTCCATGGTCTTTTCTAATTCATGGGTGCGTTCACTTACTTTTAGTTCTAACTGGTTATTAAGTGCCAGCATTAAATCATTAATTTCTTTCAGGTTTTTACTCTGCATTTCCAACTCTTCATTTTTGCTCTCAATTTCATCGCGTTGTTGCATGATGATATGATTGTTATTTTTTAACCGGTTTACATAACGTACATATACGAATATCAACGACAGCAGAAGAATCAGAATAATGATAGAGGAGAGAATGATAATTCCTTGTGTTTTAATCTGAGCTTGATTTTGTTCTTCCTTGGCAGCAAGCAACTCAATTTCCTTTTGCTTTTTCTGCAGTTCATACGATGATTTAACACTTGCCAGGTTGAGTGCTTCTTTCTGGTAATTGATAGAGTCTATCATTTTTAAATGAATTTCCTGCGACTCCAGTGCACCCAGTAAATCACCTTTGGCTTGTCTCAACTTAGCCTGAATCAACCAATAGGTTGAAAAACGAAAAGCATGTGGATCCTTAATCAAATACCTGACTGAGTCAAAATATGAAGTGGCCGCATTCAGGTTTTGTAATTCAATATAGATGGAAGCGATTAGAATACTGGCCCTGGCAGCACTCTCGTATTCTTTATGCAACTTACTGGTTTTCAAATCAAGTTTAAGTCCCGCCAAAGCTTTTTCATATTGCTTCAGCTCGATATAAACACTGGCACGGTTTCCATTTACCAATGCCACCCAAAATTCATCGCCCAATTCTTTTGCCATTCTTTCAGCCTGGTCATAATGAAACAAAGATTGTTCATAGTTTTTTGTTTTATATGAACTGAGGCCAATAGTATTGTGCGTAGACATCAGGGTAAACTTGTCTAGAAATGTTAGTTCATTATAAGGTGCCTTTTTGATCTGCTCTAATGCAGCCAAGCCTTCTTCTACTGACTGGCTATAATTACGAACACTGTGATACAAATGGGAGGCTAATGAATGGCTTCTGGAAGCGAAGGTGTAGTTTTCTAATTCAGCAAAGGCGCCTGCCGCTTTTAAGCAATGCTCGAGTGCCAGCGGCAACATGTTAAGGTATCGAAAATATTCAGCAGCATAATAGTAAACATGAGAGGTTACAGTAGGGTCTTCGTTGTTAATGGTATAGGAAATACCCGTTAACATATAGCGCAGGGTGTTGTCCTGATCCTGAAAACGATTACTCAGCTTTGCCAGATTCTGAGACGCAAAGAAATAAGCATAAGGTACCTTACTTTCCTCTGCAAGCTTTCGGATTTTGAACGCCCACTCAAACGCCTCCTCCTTTTCGCGTGAAGTCAGCTCATGGTTCAACTTTTCAAATATGCTTTCTTGTTTTTCCCGCGCAGTCACTGTCGGAAACAGTTGGATCAGACTATCAAGGGTTTTCCTTTGATGTTGACAGTAACTATTGACAGAGATGATAAATAAAAGGCAACCGGTTAATAATCGGTTCATTTGCTCTCGTTGTGCTGAATTAAGGTATAAAAAAATAGTCCGCAAAACTAATGCAAAGCCCTTAATTTCACATGAAGGAGTACTATTTGTTGATAGATGCTGTGAGCTTATTGGGCACAGCGTATGAAAAGTACTTATGATATGTTTTTCTCGGCTCTCAAAAAGGATACCCCTGCAGGTGTTTGCACAGACTTATTCCTGATCAACCAAGTTAACTCTAATATATACCTTATTATTAAGGTACTGCTTGTGGCGTCCCTCAACAGAAATCTCATTCAATGCAAAGCGTCTGTGTTTTTTATAAACTATTGTGCAAACGCGGCTGCTCTATATTAAAGCGATGTGCGAATATCAATATGCGGACACGCAGGATAAATACCACATGGCTTAATCATTTAACAGTATTATGGATTTTATCTGCCTGCCTTTGGCATCATAATTATAGTGCATTGCATGCCTTCATCCGTTTTATTTGCTTGCTTTTTGGGATCAAAAATAAATTGCAGTTTCTCAAGACTTGTTTGTTCATCGCCATAACCTTTATACCGATAACCATTAATCTTTTTATAGCAAAAAGTTCTGATACAACTGTGTGCAAACAGTTTTTTTGGATGCTGAATCGATATAAGCAAATATTACTCACACTTCATCTACACTTTCGCCAAGATTCCAAGAAGTTCTTATTCCCTTGAGTGAAGCATGACCACCATCGACTAAAACCGAGGTCTCTTTTTCTCCTTTAAATGTTTCAAGCATTTCAAAGGTGGTTTTATGAACTGAACGATTCAAAGAAGTATCTCAACTAACGCTGTCTATTGCTAAAATGTGCACTAAAGCTATGAAACTGAATTCAGCCAAATCTGCTTTTGAGCGAAGGGCTGGCTTAGTGCCGCATGTACATGCCACTATACTGGATGAAACAAACAAGAGCAATACACACAATAAAGACTTTTTCATAACTAAACAGGCATTCATGCAATGCTTATTAAATAAAAAAAGGAATTTTGAATACTGAAAATTCCTTTTGAAAGCCCTCCGGCAGTCAATGAACTATTACAAGGCTTTTACAAATCTATTCTCCAGATTTCAACTTCCATTTCTCTGCTAAAGCAGCATTGAAGCCGTCTTTATCTTTTGGGTTGGGCTCTCCTTTACCAGTAGTTATCAGGTTGTAAAGACTCTTGTTTATATATCCACTCCAGGCATCATGACAAACGTTATAACAGGCATACTCAGGAACTAAGCCTTTGTGAGTAAACTGAATTTTTGTTTTATTACTTTCAGTACTAATTTCAAAAATCAGCTCTGTGTTTATCCATTCAGTTTTATCTTCTACAAAATTAAACTCGTTCTCCAATACCCTGTAAACCAATTTCTGATCAGGAACAAGTGTTATAAGTTTCATCTTACACAAATGAATGTTCTTATAGTGATAAAAGAAGGTTTCGTTAAGTCGATCTGTATTACCTTCAATTTCTTCAGACCACCAGGCACGAAAATTTTTAATAGCATTAAATGCTACTGCCGGGCTTTGTTCGACCCAGATCACCGTGGTAAAACTTTTATTATCCATGATTTTACTATTTGTTTTGGTTGTATTGGCTAAATCAATTTGCAGGGAATCGTTATTGGCCTTCTGCTGGCAACTAAGCGCAAGCATTGATACGATGCTTGCTAAAAACAAGGTACTTTTCATTCTCTTGAATTATTTATTATACTTTACCTGTATTGATTAAGGGTAATAATTTATTCTCCAAATAGGCTGTCCAGGCAGGAGAACAGGCATGATAACACTCAACCTCAGGCGTCAGCCCTTCGTGTGTAAAAGTGAGCAGGGTCTCTGCTCCCTTTTTCGTAATGTCGAAAATCACTTTGCTCCCCGTCCATTCGTTTCTTTTCTCTATAAAGTTAAAATCACTCTCTGTTGTCAGCCACACGATTTTCTTCTCGGGTATTACCTCTACCAGTTTATGCTTAGAGTAATGAGCGCCTTCACCAGCACGAAAAGTAAATTCGTCATTTAGTTTTTCTGAAGCGCCTTCAATTTCCTCAGCAAAATAACCGTGCCACCAGGTGCGAACATTGGTAATTGCCTTAAAAACGTTTTGTGGTGATTGCTTTGTTGATAGTACAAGGGTGAAGTGTTGAGATGTCATAGTGTTTTTTCTTATTGTTAGATTACTGCCTGAACAGTATGCCTTCCGAGATTGTGGAATACAAAATTATGACTGAAATTCCATTTTAAGAGGTGGCAAAATAGACATTATAGTGGGTTGATTTGGACATAATGCTGCTATACCTTTGTTAAAAATTTACCCAATGAAACACATTACCATACTTGTACCTGAAGGTGAGGGCAATAACCTGAGTAGTATTGTTGGTGCCTACAAAATATTTTCAAGAGCTAATACATATTGGAAACAACATAACAAGCAAACGATTTTTAAAATACAGATCGCGGGCACTTCTAAAAAAATTGATTTCTACGATGGACTGTTTAGTGTTAAGCCGCATATTCACATTACTGCTGTTGCCAAAACGGATCTCATTATTATTCCTTCACTTAATCACAACTACCTGCAAGCCGTTAAAGAAAACAAAAAACTTATTGCCTGGATTGTGAAACAGCATAAGCAAGGTGCTGAAATCGCCTCTATCTGTACAGGAGCTTTTTTATTAGCTGCCAGTGGTCTATTAGATGGCAAAAGTTGTTCTACGCATTGGTCTGCCGCTGAGAACCTGAGAGAAATGTTCCCTCAAATAAATTTACAAGCCGATAAGTTAATTACTGATGAACATGGCCTTTACACTAATGGAGGGGCTTATTCTTTTCTGAATTTGATTATCTACCTGGTTGAAAAATATTATGACAGGCAAACGGCCATTTTTTGTTCAAAAGTGTTTCAGATTGAAATGGACAGGAATAGTCAATCTGAGTTTGCCATTTTTACAGGTCAGAAAACACATGGTGATGAGTTGATAAAAGAGGCGCAAAGTTTTATTGAAAGCAAACTGCATGAAAAAATATCCGTGGAGGAACTGTCTTCAAAATTTGCAGTAGGAAGAAGAAGCTTTGACAGAAGATTTATTAAAGCTACCGGCAACACACCCATTGAATACGCACAGCGGGTAAAAATTGAAGCGGCTAAAAAAGCTTTTGAAAGCAGCAGAAAAACTGTAAATGAAGTTATGTATGCAGTCGGCTACGCTGATGTTAAAGCATTTCGCGAAGTATTTAAAAGAATTACCGGGATGCCACCGCTTGTCTATAGGAGTAAGTACAATAAAGAGGCAATGATATAACCATGCCTTGCTTCAGCAGCTGATGAATTGTCATCGAACTTGTCTGGCTATTCTTCTCTCCAAATTGCCCAGGTGCCTGAAGAATTCTCAGCATGGAGTACACCGTCCTCATCTTCCAGTAGCATGGGTATCTCCCATTCACCTTTAATTTTATTATCCAAAGCGTCAAACTTACCTTTATAATAAACAATGGTTGGTGTTTCACTTTCAATCGAAAACGATTCATTGTTCTCATCTACATAATGTTCCATGCTATAATACTTGGTGAATTCTATTTCGTCACCATTCTGATTTCCTTTGATCAGGATTTCATCATCAATTCCGCCATAGGCAACTTCCTCAAAAATTTGTCCAACAAATTCGTTTATTCCTCTTTTAATGGTTAACCGAAAAGGCACCTTCGTTTGTTGTTGTTCTTCCGTATAGCCCTCACCAAAAGTGTAATAGCCTATCCAGTCACCACCTATTTCAATTATATTCATTTACTATGCGGGTTGAATTTATCACATGTGTCGTTCGTGTTTTTACAAACCACAAACAAGTTCAATTAAAAATAAGCTCTGTGTTGGTATGAGCAGATCAATCAAAGCCTATGCTTACATGCCAGCCATCACTAAATGCAGTCTACAACTATCCTTTATAAGGCAATACCTGGGCGTTAATTCCAGATCTCATTCATTGCAGTCAGTATCATCGGTTGGCCGTCAGTTACTACAATGGTATGTTCATGTTGTGCCATAAAACCACCCTTATTGCCAACCATCGTCCAGCCATCCTCCTGCGTTTCAGCATAAGTAGAGGTAGTTGATATAAAGGTTTCAATGGCCACAACCGTATTTTTCCTGAACCTGGTCTGATTAAATCGATCTCTGTAATTCGCTATCTCACTCGGCTCTTCGTGCAGGCTCCTGCCTATGCCGTGCCCGGTAAGGTTTTTGATTACTTTATAGCCACGTTTTTTTGCTTCTGTTTCTATCAAATGCCCGATATCGGCAATGCGCACACCACTTTTTATATTGAAGATTGCTTTGTGTAAAATTTGCTTTGAAGCGTCAACAAGTTTTTGTCGCTGGTGAATATCTTCTCCTAACACAAAAGAGCCTCCGTTGTCAGACCAAAAACCATTCAACTCAGCTGAGACATCAATATTAATCAAGTCACCGTCTTGAAGGGTTCTGTTCTCAGAAGGAATACCATGGCAAAACTCATGATTCACACTGATGCACGTCCAACCTGGGAAACCATAGGTTTCATGGGGAGCCGACTTCGCACCAAAATCCGCCAGTATCGTTGCACCATACTTGTCTAATTGTTTCGTTGTTATACCGGCTTGCGCATAGTTTCTCATCTCCTTCAAGGTGTACGCAACAGCTTCACTCGCTTTCTGCATACCGACTAATTCTGATTCTTTTGTTATGGACATTTCGATTTGTCTGTTTGTTTGCAATTTACTTTTTGTCAATCAACCCATTGATGGGTGCATATTTTCACTGCTTCGCTTTTAAAAGGAATCTTCTCTCATAGGATTCAATCCATTCTTTAACCGATATTTTTTTCATTAATTCACCAATGAGTTTGTAAGGAATCTCTTCCATCTTTTTAAACCGAACACAACTTTTACCCATATCGAGTTTTTGCTTGCTGTGTTTAGGGTATTCGCTCACAAACCATTTCAACAATTTGGGGTCAGCATAAATTCCCATGTGGTAAAAATTAATGGATCCCTTTTGCGAGGCAATACCAGCAAAAGGTAGTGGCTCTTCTGGCTTACAATGATAACCAGCGGGGTAAATTTTATGGGGCACCACATAGCCTAGTCCACCGTAGCTGATGGCAGGTTCAAATCCTTTAGGAAGGTTTTTTACAATTACTTCGTGTAGTTTATTAAACGGCTCAAGTCTATCCGCTGGCAGGTTTAATAAAATCTCCTTAACAGTTTTACCTTGTGCTTTCATGGCCAGGATGCTCAGGTCAAATATAGCTAACAAGTATAAAAATTTACTTATGTTTTCACACACTTTGGTTAGCCATTCCTCAGATCATCTACTGCGGGTGTCAGTATCGCGTGGTGACATCCGTACTGATATGTTGTTGCCAATTCAGTTACACAGTATACTTAAATTCAAGTATCTGCCATGTACTTTATGCATGCACCTTCTTGCTTAAATAGCGCTTGTCGCTGCTGTTCAATTATAAAGTGCGCTGTTGTCTTTAACCATATATTAATACACTACATTTACCGTTTTAGCAACTGGATAGAGGATTGACGCGCGTGCCTCACAAGCCACAAGCTAACAATGCAGCCCTACTCTTAAACATTGTTTCCTATTTTAAACTTGATTAATGAACGAAGCATCTTTAAAACCCCGAATTTACTTTTTGGATTGGTTGCGTGTCCTGGCTTTTTCACTCTTAGTGTTTTACCATGCAGGGCTTATTTTCATAGACTGGGGCTTTCATATTCAGAACCATGACCTGAGTGAGTGGTTAAAATTGCCGATGTTATTTGTAAACCAGTGGCGGTTGCCTTTATTATTTTTTGTGTCGGGTGCAGGCATCTATTTTGCGCTGGGAAATAGAACTGCAGGTGTATTTGCCAAGGAGCGATTTGTGCGCATTTTTATTCCGCTGGTATTCGGCATGTTTGTAGTCATTCCCCCTCAGGTGTACTTTGAGTGGTTACACCACGAAACGTTCACAGGCACTTATCTCGACTTCTATCCCTTATACTTCAGCAACATTACCTGGAATCATCTCTGGTTTCTTACCTATTTATTTGCATTCAGCCTTCTGGCCTTGCCCTTGTTTTTATATCTCCGCAGTGAAAGCGCAACGGCTGCCATCGCCTCTTTTTCATCGCGTCTTATAAAAAGCCGAACCCTGATTTTATTCGCTTTACCACTTTTTCTTATTGAGATTTTTCTTCGCGATGGCTGGCCCGACAATCGCAACCTTGTGAGTGACTGGTACAACTTTGCCTTCTATTTTTTACTGTTAATCTATGGTTACTTTTTTGCCAGCGCCAAACTGTTTTGGATCACCTTAGAGAACAACCGGAGCATTTACCTGGTGTTGGGCTTGTTTTCGTTTTGCCTGATTTACTTCGGGTGGCATCAACCAGGAATAAATTTTCTAGAAACATTTGCCCTGGGCAGCTACATTTTTGATTTATTCAAATGCCTTAATATCGTATGTTGGATATTTTGTCTACTGGGTTATGCCAGACATTACCTTTCGCACAATAACCGTAGCCTGCAATACACCAGTAAAGCGGTATATCCATTTTACATTCTTCATCAGACTGTTCTGATAGTGCTTGGGTTTTATGTGATTAAAACTGAATGGAGCATACCAACCAAATATTTACTCATTGTAACAGGGACCTTCGCTTTTACAATGTTACTATACGAGCTGATTATCCGAAGAGTTAGATGGATTGGTGTATTCTTTGGCGTAAAATAATAGAGCGATGGTCAGGTCAATTTTTTGTGGATAGATTTATGTAAAGTTACGGCTTGGTTTGTGTCTCCACGAATCAGGCTGGCAATCATTTAATTTTTTTTGTGTTTCTTTGATTGTACTTAACTATGTAATCGAGGTACTTTTCTTTTTTCTGTTTTTCATTCTCAAATTCCACTAACAATTCAGGATCATCTGTCTTTAAGATTGTATTCATTATGTCCTTCGTTAACAAATAGATTTTGCCAGTGTTAAAGTTTATAATTAATTCATCTTTGTAGGGACGCGGTATAGGCAAAAGCATGACTGGAAATGAAGTCAGTACAGATCCGACTCTGACACCCTCTTCTTTAAAGTAACAGTACCTCCCCAACACTACAATTTCATTGTATTTACTCCTTTTTACAAATATCTTTTCACCATCACAAAATCCCCACACATTTCTATTCTTCAATTTTTTGTAGACACCTGTCTTATTATCCAATACACTCAGCTTATTTTTTGTAAAGGTAAAGTCATTGGTAAGAGATGGTTCATTTAACTTAAACTCTTCAAAAGTTGTGTATACGCCCTTTTTGTAAACTGCTGCATTTATTATGTACTTATCCTGATTTACTACGCCATTGCTTGGTTCCTGAGCCCAACTATTGCTGGTGATGAAAAATAGAATTAAAAAAGCAAATTGTAGTTTATTCATATAGTTAACTTCTTTTTTATTTAAATGTGACTTGAATAATATTGCCAAAAACGGAATTAAAGACCTAAAATCCAGAGATGAAGTATTCTGTACATGTTATTTTATAATACATTTTGTAAAATTATCAATTTGGAGGCAATTGTTTATACTGTTTTTTTATAATGCTGGTTTGTGAAGGATCGAACCAAGAATGGAGAGCCACGACTGACGACAACAGTCATTTGTCAGCTTAATATTCTTTTTAAAATTTCACTAATCTCCATCCCTTTATTCACAATCATAAGGTGTCCTCCCTTTTCAACTTCAAAGTCACAAGTCCTGACAGGCAATATTTTATCGTCCGTTCCATGAATATGAATCAAATTAGCTAGTACCCTTGTGTTTTTCCAGTTCACAATCTTATCAATGGCCCAATATAAAAATTGGCCATCTGTATCCTTTATTATCTCTTTCAACAATTTCTTTTCCTGATCAGTTGTTGTTCCAAAGAACCAATAAGTCAACAGGTTTGTGCTTTTAAAAATACTTTTGGGTACTACTTTGTTTAACCCCAATAGTCCTGCAATTCTAAAATAAAAGGGAATATCAAACTTATTCTTTGCTGATGATACTAATATTACTTTTTCTGTATCAATTAGCTTTGCAATTTCTACAGCTACGATACCACCGAATGAAACCCCAAGTAGAATGGGTCGATTTGTTTTAATTTGTACCGATAGTCTTTTTGAATAACTCGCTAATGATTCGTTATGAATAGGTGGAATCCATTCAATATGATTTACACTGACATAAGAAAAGTCAACAAAGTCAAATACTCTTTTGTCAGCACCAAGTCCGCTTAATAAATATATTTCTCTCATTGCTAAAGCCACCTTGATTCGTGTCCCCACGCATCAAAATTTTACACTCATACCTTTTCATGTTACCATGCGAGGCCACTTCCATGCATAATAGATAATCAGACAAAGAAGCAGAACTTCTACAACAGCGCCAAATACCATGTGTATCCAGGCCTCTCCTGCCAAATTAAACAGTATCAAGGGAATATTCACCGCAGCAATAATGATATTAGTCCAACGATTTACACTAGCCGGGAGTGCAACAGAGAGGAAAATCATCAGTGCCGGTATTGTCACTACGGTGAGTGCTGCCAAAAGAAATCCTTGCGTAATATCAAATACAAACACCCTCCCTGTCTGAATATCCGCTATCTTACCTGGCATGTATAAGTGGAAATAATCAAGATAGATAATAAGAAACATTAAGCTCGCCCATAGCGCTGCAAGCTTTAGTTTCACACTGACTTTAATATCTTCCAGTGCATTTTTTGGTATTTTTTGTGTACTCATAAATTATCGACTAAAAATTAAGCGTTAATTCGTGTCTTTACCTAAAATCCATCCGACCGATGTTTACTTCGAAACAGCGGCCTGACGGATCGTATGGTTAGTTGAAATTTTAATGCTTTCAACTTAGTGTTAAAGAAACAGCTTAGTGCTAAAAATTATATCCGAAATGCAGGCCTGGTTCAGGTGTCCATTTTGGCCATTTATCATCTTTTTCTTTAAAACCATCGGGCATTTTAGTGAAGTAAGGGCGGCCGGCAACCCCAAGAGATGGTTCTATAAAAAACTTGTCTTTAAAAAGTTTAACGTGATAGCCCACGCGATAAGTGTTGAAAATAATGAAACCATCACCCACCTTGTTACCGCCTTCATTTTTATATGTTTGCCACATAGGCGTTGCGTGTACTGCTGCGTAAAGACCTTTCCAAAAATACCGTTGATAAGCCAGGCCAATTCCATACTCTCTTATGTAACCAGGAAATTTCTCGTCCGGTTTTCCATATGCCTTATTATAAAAAGGGTTGATACCAAGGGGCCAGGCATGTTTCCAGGTTATGAGTTCAAGTGAAATCACATCCTTTCCTGTAATCCGATAGCCTGCATTAAGCTGAGCGAAGCCGGGAGGATTTGTTTTGTCAAAATTACCTAATAAAAACAGCGTGCTACCGACAAACCACTTTTTGTATGTACTGTCCTGTTTGGCATATTGTGCCTTGACCTGGAGCGCACTTGCCATCATTACGGTAAAAGCTAACAATAAAATTTTCTTTTGCATTTCCTTACTTGTTATGTTAAACGATACAGCAAAAGTAGATTGGCCATAGATTTAACATCGTTCACTTAAGTTAATAAACGGTTTGCGCTTTGGCTTTTTTCCAAAGTATGTATCCTTATACTATGCAGGTTTTGTGGCTTTATACCACAAGGCGGGTTAGTGCAAAAACAATCGTTGTCGTTTTAAAAGTTATACCCAAAATGAAGCCCTGGCTGAATAAAGTAGTTAGGCCATTTTGTTTCTAACGATTTAAATGATTCCGGAACATTCGTTCTTACAGGCCAGTAACTACACCCAATAGCGGGTTCAAAAAAGAAGCGGTTTTCAAAAAACCTAAACTGGTAACCCAAATGGAAGTTCAGATACAAGGTGTATCCATTTCCAATCTTCTTTTTATTCTCATCTATATATTTTTCAAAAGCATTTAATGCGTGAAGGGAGGTATAAACTCCTTTCCACCAAAAACGCTGATAGCCTACCGTTGGTGCCAGTATGCGTGCGTGGCCAGGATAGTTTTTGCCCGGTGCATCAAAGGATGGTCCAAAAGGGATACCGATGGGCCAGGAATAAATGGATCTTTTAAACTCGAAGGAAACAACATCCTTAGGTGTTATCCTGTATCCAACATTTAATTGTATATACTCAGGGTTGTTTACTTTGGAAAAATTTCCAAGCATCAACAACGAACTTCCGACATACCACCTTTTAAAGGTGCTGTCCTGTCTGTGATCTTGTGCATTCACCTGTAAACTGCATGCCCACACGCAGGCAAGTCCAATCCATAAAAATTTCTTTTGCATTTCTTTTCTTTTTTGTGAAACGATAATGCAAAAGTAGATTGGCGAAATGCTATAACTTGTTCACTAAAGTTAAGTAAGGAATCTTAACCGCGATCTTTCTCTGTGATCCTTCCCCTTAACCTGCTTAAGGATTGTGGTGTTATACCCAGATAGCTCGCTAACTGGTGTTGGGGCACGCGTTGAATAAGGTCAGGTCTTTTTTGTAGTAAGTTCAAATATCGTTGCTCAGGAGAAGAAGTTTTAAATTCGTCAAAGTCTATTCGCTCCTTGGCTAGCAATTCTTCCGAAAATTTTCTACACATGATGTCGAACTTTGGAAATTTACTGTTTACTTCTTCTTCCATATCTGCATTGGAGATTAAAAGTATGCTGTCTTCTATGGTGCTTACATAATAATCAGAGGGAGTTTTCTTTACCACACAAGGAGGTGTTAATGCTTCCATTTCTGTGTAGAAGGCTGTAGTTTTTTCTTCGCTATCTACAACATAATAGGTACGAATGCAGCCTTGCAAAACGAAGTAGCTTTCTTTCGATTTTTGTCCTTCTTTAAGTAAGATCGTCCCTTTCTTTACTGAGTGAAACAAGTCCAAAGAAACGAGTGCATTTTTCTCTTCATCTGTCAGAGAAACGTATTTTGATATAAAGTCAAATAGTAGATTTTCCATTGTTTTGTTTTACTGCTGTTTGTTACAAAGTCATCAACGTTTATTTTGATGCTTTGGCCGCTTTTGAGCCATTATTGTCTATTGTAACCAAATGTAATAGCGAAGATAAAGCTTTATTTTTGGTCTTCACCTGGCCACTGACCACTCAATGTTACCCGCAGTGAACGTTGAGATTGATATACTCTCATTATAGTTCTCAGAGTCCTTACGCTCATCCTACACACGTGCCAAGTGACTCTGAGAAGGAGAAATTCACCACTCTTGCCAAGCAAGGCTACGAAGGATGAAACGGAAAACATTCTTTTAATCTCAGTTAATTAGGTAACAGTGATGTTAGTTGCCAACAGTATTCTCTCAATTTTCGTCAATGATAAGTCCAAACTCCATTACTCCCGGAATTCTGTCTATTTGCACATTATGAGTTACTATAAACTTATATTCTCCTGCCTCAGTAAACTTTATGTTCTCATTCACTAGTGTCTCAAGGTCGCACATATCACCAGCACAGCTCCCAACATATTTTCCGGGTTCGTCCATGATTTTTAAATCATACTCCTTTATTTCCTCTTTACCAGACGGAGAAATTGACTTAACTGTTACAAGTAAATTGCTTAAACGAAATCCATAAATATGTCTTATTCCAAGACTTACATTGTAAGATTTGTCAATATTTTCAATAACTGGTTTAAATACAATTTCTTGTCCATAGTCCCAAGTATAGTTAGGGAAGGATTCTTTGTTATACTCCTTGTAGGTATTGCAAGCGGCTAATATTGAAATCACGGTCAGTGTTGTTAGTAAGGATTTCGCTTTCATTCGTTTCAGTTAGTTTGTGTCAAATATAAATACTCTGTTAATACTCCTACTCAGCCTTACCTGCAGGGAACGCTGAGCTTGACATGCTCTCGATCCTTACGCTCATCCTCCACACTTGCCAAGTGACGCTGAGAAAAATTCGTTAATAATTAGAAGTAGGAATTATTCATGGAAGGCGTTGACAGTAGTCGTTCTTTCATCACAATTTATTTATAGGCAGTCCTTTTTAATTTTTAATTCTTTCGGTAAAATAAATTCCTCTAATGATGCTCCAAATTCGGGATTTATAGGGTTACAATGTCCATGTATTTCAAGCTTTGTCGAATCGTTTAGAAGCTTGTCTGTTGGGATTACCACATTGTAATTTATCTCTGGAAAAGAAACCGTATAATAACCTTCTTCCAGTTTAAGATATCCGTTGAAAGTTTTTTTGAATGGTCTGTTAGGTTTAATAATTATTTCTACTATTTCTTTCTCTTCACGTCTGCCGATATTTTCAGCTAGTAGTTCGGCACAAAATTCTATTGAATCGCTTTTACATGGCATCTTTAGTCTTGACCAAATTGCCAGGTTTCTGTAGTTTGAATAAAGCTTAATTTTTTTCTCCTTCTGACTTGTTATGTTAACGGTCAATTCAATTGTATCGTTAGGACAGTATTCTGATTTATTCAAAGTAAAATATCGATTTGTGCCGTAGAAATCGTCAGTCTCTTTACATGATGAAAAAAGAATCAATGCATTAATAACGGTAAAAGTTAATCGTCTCACGTGTTGAAGGATTTGGATGTCGTCAAAAAAATGGCTGCTAACGCTTGATTATGAAGCATTTTTACTCCTACTCAGCGTTACCCGCAGGGAACCCTGAGCTTGATATGCGCTCCCTATGGTTCTCAGAGTCCTTACGCTCATCCTCCACACTTGCCAAGTGACTCTGAGAAGGAGAAGAAGAGGAAATTGTCCATTCGATATAACATATGTCAAATGGCCTTTATTAAAAGATAAATAAAAATAAAAAAGCAAAGAATCCCAATAACTAAGAATGTAGGTTTACTCCTACTCAGAGTTACCCGCAGGGAACTCTGAGCTTGATATGGCCTCCCTATAATTCTCAGAGTCCTTACGCTCATCCTCCACACTTGCTAAGTGACGCTGAGAAGGAGAAAGTAGCGGTTGGTGCAGGTAGTTGCATTAACTCAGTATTTTAGTAGTTATAGCAACTAACAAACACACAGCTCCAAATAAGAATAGCGTTTTATTAATTACTGACCATTCATTCCTGATTAGATCATTGTTTTCTTTACAGAGTATTTGAATCCGATCGCGCATTTCATGGTAGTTTTTCAGGGCTCCTTCAGATATGCTGATTTGTTTTCCGTCATTAGTTACCACAAAAGTCTGTTCAAATGTCCCATAGTGAGTCCACAAGGAATAAGTTTTGTAGCCTTTAATGTCGTTGATCTTCCAGTATCTTGTATAGAGCCCAAAGTAAGTAAGTCCGATATTCCCTTTGGCTTCGTCAATTGAGACAATTTTAAATAGGGTCAGACCAATAGACAATGTAAGAATGGCCAAAGCTCCAATAAAGATTAATCCAAAGAATCCAAGTCCACTAAAATCTATTGTAAGCGCCACCACAAACCCGACACTTACCAGACCTAAAAATAGCCCACATACAACACAAAGAAGATTTGTAATAATAACCCATGTTTTGATTTCAGATCTCATATGCTCATGCAATTCCTTACAAGGTTTATGTATGCTTATTTTCTCCACTTTATTTTTTCCGTCACCGTTGTGGATTACTCCCACTCAGCGTTACCCGTAGGGAACTCTCAGCTTGATATGCTCTCCTTATCCTTATACGCATCCTCCAAACTTACCAAGTGACTCCGAGAATAAGAGAATTCTACCAACTCAATTTCGGATTGGGTCTCTTTACTTTATATTGTCTTTCTCCAGGCTTTGAAATTATCAGTCCCGTAATATTATTAGCCTTAAACTTCTCTACAAGGCGATCAGAAATATATGTCATCCAAGAAAGGGATGGAATTTCGAAGACGTCAAGTGAGTGATCAAAATTGTTATTGAAGAAAATTTGTTCCGATTCAAAGTGTCCAATTTGAGATTTTTGTAACTCACCATATTCCGACTCAAAACCTTTTATTGGTTTAAAACTCGGATCATTGTAATCAGTTATCTCTGTCAGTCGTTGATTTATCTGTCTATTCTTTATGAGTATTTGTTTGAATTCTTCTGCACTTCGAATGTTTAATTTAATCTTTTCATCAAATCCTATTTTTGCATAGATTTCTGTTTTTTCGAAATCAATCCAATCTAGACTGTCGTTCAGTTTAATAAAATCATAAGAAAAAGCGTAGTATTTTTTATTCAACTTTATCCGGAACAGTTTCATCCATAGAATCCCAAAAGTTCTGTACAAAGTCACTTTATAAAATCTGTGTACTGGAAGGTTAAATTCCTCAAGAAGTCGTTTTGTTCTTTCGGAAACACAATATTTATCTATAGGCCCAAAAACAAAATCATTACGTTTGTTGAATTCATTATTATGAGATAGTTCTTGCTCCAAAAACGGCTCGTTGTCTGGGAATGATTTATTTTCTTCAATGTGTTTTCTGAAGTAGCTTTGTGATCTTTCGCTGTCCCAATCATATGTCTGAGGAAACTCAGCGGCACTCTCGTCAGAAACTTCCATCACATGATATGTATTCCTAATTGTCATAATTGATTATTGCCTACAACACTTGGCTATGAACCGTTGCCTTTATCAGTTAAAAAATTACTTAATCCTACTCAGCGTTACCCGCAGGGAACGCTGAGCTTGATATGCTCTAGATATGGTTCTCAGAGTCCTTACGCTCCTCCTCCACACTTACCAATTGACGCTGAGAAGGAGAGAAAAACTTATACTTAAACTTCAACCCGTCATTGGTTATGGCTGGAGTTAGGCACAGTACATTTATTTAAATAGTACTGTCTTTATCTTGCTGAAGAAGGGTATTAAAGGTGGCCACTCCCAATCCAGGTTCGGATTCAATCTCCTTTAGAAACTCAGCAACAAAATGCCTAAGAGAAATAATAGGGATAGTGCTAGTTTCATTTTCATCCGTCCATATGTGAGTTACACCGTACAAAGGTCTGTGGTCCTTACGATCGTTGTAGCAATAGGTGATTTCACCCCTATTAACGTTCATTGCAGGTAATGTCCAGCAAACCAATAAATCGATCTCTGTTGGGTTCTTCTTTCGTTGCTCAAAGTCATCTATTAAATCAGCAAATTGGTGCTTAAACTCTATAACTTTTAATTGTCCTGCCTGCATTCTTTCGTTATCTCTGAAACTAAAAATGTCCTTAATATCTTTAAGTTTAAGGTCATCCTTCTCAATATCAACTAAGCCATCATATCGTGCGAAACCAGAAAGAGCGAACAACTTATATCCCTTCAACATTTTATTACAAACGCAAGATGTGAATAGGGCAATCACATCATTTTCACTTTCAGGATCAATGAAAATTGGTGGTATTAATCCCTTATTCTCAAATAATTTTCGTACAGTAGAAGTAGTTGTTTTACTTCTTACAGAATTTCGCCATTCATCAAGATCAGACGAGATTGGAGGTCTATCTTTCTTTCGTAAGCACCACCTGTAGTCGGATATTTTATTCATTATCCTAACCCCGATTTTTCTGATTACTTCTGTTATGATTTCATTTGAGGGAATTTTTCGGCCAGTGTCTAATTCTAAACCCTTAAAGGCTATCACAGCGTGAGTCTGTCTATTCAGTCCTTGTAAACTTGTTAAATCAAAATCCATCATTCTACCCTGAGGGACATTATCAACAACTATTCTGATTCCGTATCGTAAGAGAGCTGTTCTAGTTCCAAGTCTTCGATGAACTTCTTTAAGGACTTCCGTTGAATATGAAAAAAATAAATCAACAAAATCAAGGTGAGCGTTAATTAGTTCACTCTCTTCCTCATTAAAATCGATCTCCATTGCTTGAATATCGTTCTTACTCCACGTAGTGTGAAGAGCCTGGTATTTGCTTTTATGCTTAAATGATTGACTTGGTGAAGTAGAGTCTATAACTGATACTTCCTGCTGAACGGCAAAAACTTTCCAAGGAAAAGGATATCCAAGCGTTTTAGCCTCCCTATTAAAGTCACCAAAAGTGCATTCAGTTTCATAGGTCTCCCTTCCAGTATCTAAAATAAACTTTACTTTAATATTTAAGTGCGAAATGTCCTTTATTTGACCGATTGCAGTCTTTATGCAGAAAAAGTTTACCCAATTACTTAATTCATTTTCGTATGACTCCCCAACAATTACAATATTGTTTAGAGATTTTGGTTTTAGAGAATTATGCAAGTAATAACAAACTGTTGTTCCTTGCTCGTCTACAATATTTGAAAGAACATTCTCTGGAAAATCTACTTTATTAGAAACGACTGGTTCTGGTTCTGTCTCATTCATAATCCAGGAATAACTACCCTTGACAGAAAATGAGGATGTCTGACCAGTTGCATCTTTTGATTTTACAGATATTCTCTCTGAACTCGCGAAAAAAAAGGAAGCGCCAACACCTTTATAGCCAATTGATTTTCCCATCTGTTTTAAATGGGAAAATCCTGGGATTGTAAATTTTGACATTGTAACTGGGTTCATTCCAATTCCATTGTCATTCACTGCAAAGTAATGCGTATCGTTTATACGTCTACCAATAAATATTTTGATTATTGGTTGATCTTTATTTGTGTATTTCTTAGAGCTAATAGCCGTAAGAGTGGCATCAAATGCATTTTGAATAATCTCTGAAAAAACGTCTGCTTCATCTGCGTAAGAGGTAAGTAGGTTTTTCAAATCATTTTTCCTTAATTTTTTTGCTTCTTCAGAAGTCAATTGTTCATTTAGTCCAAATACATTCATTTTGCATATGTTTGTTTGTATTGTGCCTAACGTTTAGCAATTTGTAGTGGCGGCTTTAGAAATTGTAATTGTCCAGCATTACTAAACGTGATTGCGAAGATAAAAATTTATACTTACTAATCAGCTTTTATTGATTATAGCTTTTATTGGTGTTAGTTACACTACTTAATCTTTGGTCTGAAAATAAACAAAGCGTTTTGTAAGTTGGCCTCATTTTTATTGAATATCGAATAAAACTTCTTTCCTTTTTCGTTTCGATACTCCAATATCAAAATGAATTCTCTTTTATCTAATGGATACTGTGTATCAATTTCTCCTCTTCTAAATTGTAGTCCCGTTGGTTCGTTAACATATTCTCTTAACCAAGAAAATTTTAGTCGGATTTCCTGTTTAGCTGAGAGATTGTTATGCTGGGGGAGTTTTTCTACTGCATCAAAAACAACACCTTTTGGGTAGTCAATGACTAAATTGTATGAATCGTGCTTTGAGTTATTTTTAATAACAAGTTCTCCTCTCCATGCAATTTCGTCAATTGCATTCGGAATTTTAGGAACAATCGTTTTAAGTGCTACTTTATCCAAATAAATATATAGTTTCGGGCGACTGAAATAAAAGTCTATTAACGGACTGAATATCCAATTCCCTAGTCGTACCACCCACGAAATACTAATATATTCAGTCATTGGTCACTTTTCTTGTTCTTAGTTCTGTGTCGTTCTGGTAAATGGCACACAACGCCCATATATACTCAACTGTTATACATATTTCACTTATCTCAACTCCAAAAGGTATACATACACAACACCATCAAAACCTTTTATTCAACACTGCCTCCCGAGCCCACCTGCTTGTTGTACTACTAATATCGCCAACTTTTATTCACTTCTGCAAATCTGTAACTTTTAATTCAGGCATAGCCACAAAAAACAAAAGCGCTTTATGCTTTCGCATAAAACGCCTTTCTATAAATCTTCAATCAATCTTATCCGTAGATCTCGTTAAGCACTTTGGCTAAACGTACACCGCTTTGTTGCAGGCGTAGCTTTACTATATCAAAATACTTGTAGGCATATTCGTAACCCATTTTGCCATCGCCATAATCGTAAACCTGCTTGCGGTAACTGATGCTTTCTTTCGCCCAATCGCGCACGCTGGCGGCCTGCCACTTGCTTAAATCGTTGGCTGCCGGTGAACCTATCCAGTTGGCCAGTTCAGAGTAGCTCAGGCTTTTGTCGTCAATCATATCGCTGTCCCACACGCGGTGCAAATTGCTGTCGGCACGGAACCACATTACTTTTACATTATTGCCTCCACGGTCGGGGCCAATACCCACATGCAAAGGCTGGTGTATGTCACCTACTAAATGCACGAGCATTTTTACGCGTATCGTTTCTTCTTTACCACTAAACTTGCCCGACTTCAGCTCAGCAATAATTTGTTCTATGGCAGCGATAACGTCCCCCTTAGGGTTTTTCTCACTTTGCTCATAGCTTTGTCCATCGGGCACTGTTACCCAATGCCAGTCGTTGGCGTAGCGGAAAGAGGTATCCGACCTGATCTCGTCCATCCAGGTGCTGGTCATGGCTAATGACTCGCCCTTTAAAATCCGGTTAAGTTCTTTCTTTGCTTTTTTAGAAAGGTGCCTTTCAGCCAGCAAGCCCATAGCACGATGCCCCGTTTGTCCCCAGCCAAAAGCCTGCAGGGAAACGAAGACCAAAAGGAGAATACGCATACACATTTTCATCGGTAAATCAATTTAGCGGTAAGAGCAACCGGAACCTCCGCATCGTTATACACTAGGTCAGAACGCTGCTTTACCCGGTTTCATCATGCAAATTTCTACTAAAAGTCAGTAATGCAAAACCACTCCACATAAATTAACTTATATTTCATGTGTTTATCATCTTACCTTAAGAACGGGCGCAAGGCCCGACTAAGATTTGCTGGTGAATACTATTTATAGGGGCATTTCATAAACAATATAGTTATGTCGCAAACCATTAAACTCAGTGCCTTTCTTGTGGCCAACCAGTTGGACATAAAGGGTATTAAAGCTTTTTTGGAAGTAAAGCCTAATTCAGACAGTTCCTCAGAACTTTTTTATAAACTGAGCGAGCACAAATACCAATACTATTTCAATTTCGGTGTAGTGCTTTTCTGCGGATTTGCCGAAGAGGAAATGAAGTATGCCGTTAAAACCATTCATGCTTTTCAGCGCACACCCCTGGCGTCTTCACTGCGCGATGATTTTCTGATTGAAGTAGAAACAGCAGGCACCACCAAGTTTGAGTTCGACAAGATGACGGTGAGCCGCATTGACGATCAGGTTATTCGCATTGCCATGTTTAACCTGGCACAATCGCTGGCCATAGACCATCACCACATTGTTGCCGAAAATTTATTGCGCGAAGTGAAGGGCTTTGCCACCCAGCTGGAGCAAACAGGTACTTTAAAAATCGGCAGAAAAAACATGCTGCGTTTTTTAGGGCGTGCCCTCAACACCCAAAACGACATTGCCGAAAACATTTACATTTTTGATGCCCCCGAACTGGTGTGGGACGATGAGTACCTGGATAAATTAAATCAGGGTCTCACCAAGCATTTTGATTTGCGCATGCGTTTCTCCGAACTGGAATACACGCTGCGCATTATAGAAGATAACCTGACTGTATTCAGAGAAATCTATAACCAGAAAGAAAGCAGTCGCCTGGAGTGGATCATCATCATCCTGATTTTATTTGAAGTGTTCGATCTGATCATCAGTAAAGTACTTCACTTATTTTAATGGCCATCATTAAAAACATAATGATTACCTGCGAGCATGGGGGCAACCAGATGCCTGTACGCTACCGCACGCTTTTTGATGAAAGCAGTTTACAAAAAAATAATGCCTGGGATGAAGGTGCACTGGACCTTGCACTTTCACTTGCTGAAAACATGGATGTGCCCTGCTTTACACACCAGACTTCGCGTTTATTGGTAGACGTTGATCTGTCGCTGGGCAGTGAGTCTTTATTTGGTTTGAGTACTTCATTGCTGGGCGATGCTGACAGGCAAAGTATTTTGGAACGCTATTATTTTCCCTATCGCCTGCGCATAGAAAATACCGTTGCCATGAGCGACAAGCCTTTGCTGCATGTTTCCATGCATACTTCGGCAATTCAAGGTGCTGATGTGGTGATTGTTTTTAACAGTGAGCGATTGCTGGAAAGGGAAGCTGTTGAGATACTGATGGAAGCTTTACAACATGCACCGCAAAATATTCCCTTCGCTTTTCAGGATGTAGCCGGTCTTACTGATGCAGGTTTTGTACAATACCTGCGCACCCGCTTTGATGATGAGGCTTATGCAGGTATTACTTTGGTGGTTCATCCGCTGCTAAGCACGCATGAAAATTTGTTGGTGCTTACAGAACAACTGAGCAAAGCCTTAACTCTCCTGCGCAGCTGAGTCTTTAAGATCGCGCAATAAGTCTTGTAGCTTTACTAAATGATTCCCGTATAATTTTTTGAGGTACCATTTGGTAAACAGCAGGGAGGTGGTCATGATAACGGCTGTGGCAATCAAAAGCCGAATAATAATTTCAGGTTCTGTTAAGCGATGCAGAAAATTATCGAAGCCTCTTTCAATGGCTGCAAATAAAATACCCAGTGCTAAATAAACCGGATACAATACGAGATAGCTGCTTTTATAAAATTGCAGGTAGGCTTTTAAGTCCTTGATCAGGTTCTCCAGATTTTCGCGGATGTTTTGTTGCGAGGGATCAAAATGGTTGAGTAACTGAATTTTTTTAACGTAATACACCAGGTACGCTAAAAACAAAAGCAATAAAGAAACAATGGACCACTTCATGGCACCACTTTTCAGTGTAAAAGAAAAGTAAAGCATGATCACCCCAAATACAATGGTGATGGTTAACTCAAACCAAACGCTCCGTTTCAATTTGGCTACAATAGAATTACTGCTACCCTTAATCATGGACGCAATTTCATCAGCCTCCTTGGCGGGATAGCTTTGCGTTTTCTGCCATATCGATTTTAAATCATCCAGTTCCATTTTACGGAGTCATCAATTTTTTTATTTTTTCGCGTATGCGGTTCATGCGCACGCGTACATTGTTCTGCGTTATCCCTATCGTTTCAGCAATTTCTTCGTAGGGTATTTCGTCCAGCGCCATCATAATCATGGCACGCTCTATTTCAGTAAGCTGGCGTATGGCCCACTGCAGTTTTTGATAATTCTCTTCAAGCGTATCGTCACTATCATCCGAAAAGTTAAAATGCCTCTCGCGGATATCTTCTGTTTTAATAGACCTGCCTTGCTTGCGTAAACCTGAAATGGCGGTGTTCAGGGCAATGCGATACATCCAGGTGGTAATCTTCGCTTCACCCCTGAATGTTGGGAAAGAGCGCCACAATTGCAGTACAATTTCCTGAAAGAGATCGTTGCGCGCATCACGGTCGTTCGCATACATCATGCAGACCTTATGGATAAGACCCTGATTTTCGTTAATAAGATTTACGAAAGGTTTTTCTGTTTCGACCACGCAGCTATGCGATTCAAGTTGATATGTCGAAAGATACTAAAGAAAATTACAGTGATCCTTATAATTGACAATTGACAATGTACAATTGAGAATTTTTGGATTGGGGCTTAATGCTTTTTCTCTTCTACGCGTTCCAGGTTGAACAGGTCGTTCAGCACTTCGGTAAGCGATTCGGCATCGCCACGCTTGCAGGCAGCCTTGAGTTGAAGCACAGGGTACTTCAATATTTTCTGCATCAGCGAGCGGCTCATTTCTTCGAGCTTCTCTGCTTCTTCAGGTTTGGCATTTTTTAAGAAGCGGGCAATTTCTTCTTTGCGGATTTGCTCCAGTGTTTGCTTAAGCTTCTGAATAGTAGGCGATACTACCATTTCTCTTGACCAGTCTTCGAAGTCGGCCATTGCCTGGGCAATGATGCCCTGTACCATAGGAATAGAAGCTTTTCTGCGCTCTACCGTCTCGTTGGTTTTCTCCTGAATGTCGTCAAGGTTATAGACAATCACACCCGGAATTTCTTCCAGCGTTGCCTCCACACTGCGGGGCATCGATAAATCGATGAAGAACTTGTGCGAAACAATATTCACTTGCTTCAACAATTCTTTATTAATCAGCGGGCTTTCGCCTGATACCGAGCTAACGATCACATCGGCCTGTTGAATTTCAGTCAGCAGGTTTTCAAGGCCACCAAATTTAAAACCACACTTCGTTGCCAGCTTTTCAGCCTTATCAATCGTGCGATTAAGTACAGTCACATTTTTAAAGCTCGACTCCTGCAGGTTCAGGCACACATCCTGACCAATTTCACCCACACCTACTACCAATACTTTCGGATCGCGGTAGCCCGTGGTAACATCTTCTGCCAGTTCTTTGGCTGCATAGGAAATTGAAGCTGCCCCATCGCGGAAAGCAGTCTCTTGCACCACGCGCTTGTTGGCAAAAAATATGGTGTGCATAAGCCTGTGTAAAAACGGCCCTGCCATGTTTTCATCAGCTGTCCACTGGTAGGCATTTTTTACCTGACCAGAAATCTGCAAGTCACCCACTACCTGGGCGTCCAGGCCGATAGACACCTCAAAAAGGTGCTGAACCGCTTCCTTATCGCTTAATTTTTGAAAGTATGGAGCCAAATCAATTGCCAGGCCTTTAATCAGGCTTAAGCCACTAAAAATTTCAGTGGCATGGTCTTTCTCAGAATTATAATAGATCTCCGTACGGTTGCAGGTAGAAACCACCAAAACATCGCTGGCGGTGGTGAATTCGCGTACAAATTTCAATAATTGCTTTACGCCAGCCTCATTCAACGACACCAATTCCCTGACTGCCACCGGGGCAGTCTTGTAAGTCAGCACTAAAGATTTAAAATTCCCGTTCATCGAAGCACAAAAGTAAGGTCTGTGACGCTATTCAGCGTGACGAAAATCACAAGAAACATTATTTAGAATTAGTTTAAACAAGCTGAAAATGAAGATTTTGTATAGCAATGCGGGCTTGTTATTTTAGTTGTCGGGTGGGATACTTTACACTATGAAAATTCAGAAAATCGTGCGCAACTTCTTCGGCTTTTCCCGGGCCGAAACCAATGGCTTTCTGGTGCTGATGCCGCTCATGATCTTTGTCATTTTCTCCGAACCGCTCTACCGAAACTGGCGTGCACGCGCACCACTCGACCTGAAAGACGAAACCTACAAGCTTGACAGCCTGGTACAGCTGATGGCTATGACAAAAACGGAAGCTACACGCAAGGTATCCCCTACGCTATTTTCATTCGACCCGAACAAGGCCACACAAGCCGAGTTGCTTGCCCTCGGGTTTGGTAAAACACTGGCAGCCCGCATCGAAAACTATCGGAATAAGGGCGGTGAATTCCGTGTAAAAAAAGACTTGCTCAGGCTTTACGGCATGGACAGCACTTTATACCTGCAACTACAGCCTTATGTGCTTCTACCCGAAAGCCTGGCGAAGCCGGAAAAGTTTATCGCTGAAAAGAAAAGCACTGCTAGAATCGAAAAAGTAAAAAGTGATTTGAACCAGGCAGATACCAGTGCGCTTAAAAAAGTATATGGCATCGGTGAAAAACTATCGCTTCGTATTATTAATTACCGAAATAGCCTGGGTGGTTTTATACAAGTAAGTCAGCTGCGCGAAGTTTACGGGCTGGATAGTGTAGTAGTAGACAGAATACTGCAACACTTTTTTGTACCCGATGCAGTTGAGCCTAACAAAATCAATATTAACACGGCCAGTGAAGAAGTGCTGGCCAAACATCCCTACATCAAATACAAAAATGCCAAAGCGATTGTAGCGTATCGTTACCAGCACAAAAGTTTTACAAGTGTGGAAGAACTGCTCAACATAAAAGTGATTGATCAGAATGCTTTCGACAAGATGAAACCTTATCTCTCGGTGAGTGAGTGATTTGCATAACGCGCCATTTCTAAACCAATCATGCTCTTCTTACGCACAGGCTGCCAGCGGTATTCTCCTAAAATACCATCCTTGCGAATAACACGGTGGCAGGGAATTAAGTAGGCAATGTGATTTGCCCCTACTGCAGAACCAACTGCCTGCAAAGCATTTGGATTGCCCACACTTGCTGCTACTTGCTGATACGTGGTTACCGCACCCACTGGAATGCGCAACAAAGCCTCCCACACTTTTACCTGAAAGTTGGTGCCTTTTACCAGCATGTGCAGCTTTTGTTCATTTCTGTTTTGTGCAAAAATAGTATCTGCAAAAATCTGTGTGGCATTCCTGTTTTCTACCAACACGGACTGATGCCAGTGTGCCTGCATGCTTGCTATGGCCACTGAACGATCGGCATCTGCCTCCACAAAAGAAAGCCAGCACACACCGCGTTTGGTTACGCCAATCAGTGCCAGGCCAAAAGTGGTTTCATGAAATCCATAGTCAATCTGCAACCCTGCTCCGCTCTGTTTATATTCCTGGGGCGTTACCGCTTCTAAAGAAGTGAAGAGATCGTAGATACGCGCCTGTCCGGAGAGTCCGGCCTCTTCAGCGAGTTCAATTAAATTACGCGACTCAGTTAGTTTTGCTTTTAAAAAATCAACCGTTAAAAATTGCATGAAGCGTTTCGGACTAATGCCCGCCCACTCGCTGAACAAACGCTGAAAATGGTAAGGGCTCACCGCGGCCTCCTCGGCCACTTCAAGCAAACTGGGCTGTTTCAGGAAGTTTTCTTCCAGGTATACAATGGCCTTTTCTATGCGCTGATAATTTACTTCTTCCTGGGTAGCCATACTTAAAGCTATACAATTATGGCATCAAAAATCATGAGATTTTAGCATCTTCTCAACCGAAAACTTGCTAATGTTCATTCAGCAATGGCTTATCTTAGCAGGAGATAAATGCAACATAATGGTTGATCCACAACCTTCCATATACTGGCTGGGCTTACGCATCGATGAACCCATCACAACACTGACAGACTTGCTAGTGAGTGCCGTTTGCTTTTATGCCTGGTACAAACTAGGTAAGCATACCGCTAAAACAAAAAGCCTGATTTACTTTCGCTATTATTTTTTATTGATGGCCCTGGCCACACTGCTCGGTGGTTTAATTGGTCATGCTTTTTTGTATGCCTTCAGTTTCAGCTGGAAATTACCGGGTTGGATTGTGAGTATGTTTTCGGTTGCACTTATCGAGCGCTCGGCAATCGATTATGCGAAAACGCATGTGCCTGAAAAAGTGGGTAAGTTCTTTCTCAACTTAAATATTGCAGAACTGATCACCATCATGTCTATAACACTTTACACACTTAATTTTAAGTGGGTTGAGTTTCATTCTGGTTATGGCTTGCTCGCCATTGTTTTTCCTTTTCATGCATATGTGTATTACAAAACAAAAAATACAGGTAGTCGCACCATCATCATTGCAGTTGCCATTGCTTCAGTAGCCGCGTTGGTTTTTATGAATAAAATTGCTCTGCACACCTGGTTCAACCACCTCGATATCAGTCATACGCTAATGGCGCTTGCGGCTTATGTCTTTTACCGCGGAGCACTCCAGTTGTATGGAGCAAAAGATTAATACGCTGGGAACAAAATATTTTTTTATTGGTTTTCAAAGAGATCAATAATTTTGTGCTGACATGAAACTCACTCCTGACATAAAGCTTAAAAAATTAATTGTTGTTGGCGATCGTGTGCTGATCAAGCCGGCAAAAAATGCCGAGAGAACAGCCAGTGGCTTATACCTGCCACCCAGCGTACAAGAAAAAGAAAAAATCCAAAGCGGTTATGTTATTAAAGTCGGCCCCGGCTATCCGCTTCCTTTGCCGGCAGACGATGACGATCTTTGGAAAGGCAAAGAGGATCAGATAAAATATTTGCCCTTGCAAGCACAGGAAGGTGACCTGGCTATTTTCTTACAAAAAGGTGCCATTGAGGTTATGTATGAAGAGGAGAAATACTTCATTGTACCACAAGCCTCTATCCTCATGTTAGAACGCGAAGAAGACCTGTAGTAAAATGAAAGGTTTGTCATTCGATGTTTTGCGCACGGCTAAAAAGTATAAGCTGATCAATTATGGAGAGCGCCACGATTTTATCATTGAAGATATTTTATCCAATGGTGATTTTCGGGTAAAAGATATTCACACCCTGGAGCGCTACTTGCTTAAAGATTTAATCCGCTACGGCAAAGGGCCTGATTTCGAGATACGGGAATTAGATTGCTGATTTGGCACACCAGTGCAAAATTGAATAGGCCGGCAGGCAATTTTTGTTAGACTTTTTGCCCTTGCTTTCGTTTCTTTGCGTCTCTTTTCACCAATCGGTGCGCTTAAAACAAGATAATTATGCAGGATTTAAAGATTTCACTTATTCAGTCCGATATTAATTGGGAAGACGTTGGTGCTAACCTGGCCATGTTTGAAGAGAAAATCTGGAGAATTTCCGGTCCAACAGACATTATTGTGCTTCCTGAAATGTTTACCACTGGCTTCACCATGAATGCCGCTAAGCATGCAGAAATGATGAACATGCGTACCTCCAAATGGATGCGCCAGATGGCTGAACAAACGGGGGCCTTAATTTTAGGCAGTTACATTTGCAACGTACACGATCGTTATTACAACCGCCTGTTGTGGATGGAACCCAACGGCCAGCATAAGAGTTACGATAAGCGCCACCTTTTCAGAATGGCGAATGAACACAAAGTATATTCTCCTGGAGAGAGTACCCTGGTGGCTACCTGGAAGGGTTGGAGAATTTGTCCGCAAATCTGTTACGATCTGCGTTTCCCTGTGTGGAGTCGCAATCGTTTCGATCATGAAACACAAAAATTAAATTACGATGTGCTACTGTATGTAGCCAACTGGCCGCAAATCCGCATCAATGCCTGGGAAACTTTATTGAGAGCACGTGCTATTGAAAACCTGAGTTATGTAGTAGGTGTAAACCGCGTAGGTACAGATGCTGATGGCATGGAGTACAACGGTAACTCAGCTGTGATTGGTCCTAAAGGCGATACGATTTTTTCTATTGACGGTGTTGAAGCCGAGAAGACCATAGAGTTGAGCGCGAATGCACTATTATCTTTCCGCGATAAATTTCCTGCTTACCTGGATGGTGATGATTTCTCCATTGAACAGGGTGAGTTTGAAGAAGATTTTTTGTAGTACATCCGAGAGAATAGCTACTTGTTAAGAAACTTTAACCTAAGCAGATATCTAACTATTTACTAAACGAAAAATGCTTCTCCCGATTTATCGGAAGAAGCATTTTTTATTTCAGCGTTTGTAATCAATGAATTAACTCATCATCAGATCAACGAATCAAGATCATCTTCAAATTATTCTACCGTTACACTCTTTGCCAGGTTTCTTGGTTGATCAACATTGCAACCACGCATAACAGCAATGTGGTAAGAAAGTAACTGTAGCGGCACTACTGATACCAGTGGCATTAATGGATCTAAAGTAGCCGGAACCTCAATTACATAATCAGACATTTTAGGAATAAGGGTGTCACCTTCTGTCACTACAGAAATTACCCTTCCCTTTCTTGCTTTCACTTCCTGAATATTTGAAACAACTTTCTCGTAAGAACTGTCTTTGGTGGCAATAAATACAACAGGCATTTCGGCATCAATCAAAGCGATCGGGCCGTGTTTCATTTCTGCAGCCGGATAGCCTTCTGCGTGTATGTACGAAATCTCTTTTAATTTTAATGCACCTTCCAGTGCAACAGGGAAATTGTACCCACGACCTAAGTACAGGAAGTTGGTAGAGTCTTTAAATGCTTCAGCAATTGTTTTAATCTGTTCGTTGAGCTTTAAGGCAGTTTCAACTTTAGATGGAATATTCTCCATCTCAGTAAGCATCTCGTGATACTTCTGTTCAGTGATGGTTCCTTTCTTATGTGCTACACTAAGTGCGATCATATTCAACACAGTAAGCTGCGCAGTAAATGCCTTGGTGCTGGCTACACCAATCTCAGGCCCTGCGTGTGTGTAGGCACCAGCATGTGTAGCACGCGGTATAGAAGAACCCACGACATTACATACCCCAAAAATGATGGCGCCTTTGGATTTAGCTAATTCGATTGCTGCTAAGGTATCGGCTGTTTCCCCTGATTGAGAAATAGCAATCACTACATCACCCTCGCGAATAACCGGATTTCTGTAGCGAAATTCGGATGCATACTCAACTTCAACAGGTATCCTGCAGAATTCTTCGAAGAAATATTCTGCTACTAGCCCAGCATGCCATGAAGTACCACAGGCTACAATCAGAATTCTGTCTGCATTAACCAGCTTATTGATGTACTCACGCAAACCGCCTAGGATGAGACGACCAGAGGTAGAGTCTAATCTTCCACGCATACAGTCATGAATAGAGCGTGGCTGTTCAAAAATCTCCTTGATCATGAAGTGATCATAGCCACCCTTCTCAATTGCTTCCAGTTCTAAATCAACTGTTTGCACATAAGGTGTCAGCGGAAGATTGGCAGTGTTCTTTACTGTTAACTTGCCATTGTTGATGATGGCAATTTCCTGATCATTCAAATAGATAACCTCATTGGTATATTCAATAATAGGAGTTGCATCAGAAGCCATGAAGAATTCATCCTTACCAACACCAATAACTAAGGGGCTTCCTTTACGAGCAGCAATTAGCAGATCCGGATCTTCAAGTGACATTACAACAATTGCATAAGCTCCTACTACTTTGGTTAAAGCAAGTCGCACGGCTTCATCTAAAGAGCACTTTTCATTTTCTTTAATATCTTCAATGAAGTGAATGAAAACCTCTGTGTCAGTTTCACTTTCGAAAACATGGCCTTTTCTGATGAGCTCTTGTTTTAGTGAGCTGTAATTCTCTATAATGCCATTGTGAATAATGGCCAGCTTCTTGGTTGCAGAATAATGCGGGTGAGCATTTTCATCATTGGGTTCACCATGGGTAGCCCAACGTGTATGTCCCATACCGATGGTACTGTTCAGATTTTTGTCTTTTAAAAAAGACTCTAACTCAGCAACTTTTCCCTTTTTCTTATATACGTTAAGACCCTTGTTCAGCAAAGCTATACCTGTGCTGTCATAGCCGCGATACTCCAGTCTTTTTAAACCTTTTATAATTATTTCTGCCGCTTGACGCTGGCCTACATATGCAACTATGCCGCACATAAATTATTCGTTTTGGGTTGGAATCGTGTAGAAAATTTTAAGCTTAAGGTTTTCCTTATTGAAGGAAAGTCTGTTAACACTTTTTGCAGCAAATGGATTCCCGGGGTAAAGAACAAAATTTACAAATCTTGATTTAGTTATGTTAAGATCTGTATTCGATTCTTGTTCGGCCAACTCCTGCATAAACAATGTTATAAAGCTACTGTAGCTTTTTGTGGTACTGTTATACGTTAGTTGAGCAAAGCGATCTTGCCTGTCATCCACTATGCCAAGGGCATTGGCTTTGCTTATTTTAGAAGTAATCTCATCTGCTGAAATAGCGGTGGATAACGACCTTACCTTGTTATTATAGAACACCAGATCGAGACTATCCTGTTTTGATTGATCATATGTCTTCAATCTGTTGACATCGTTTAAAGCCTGAAGATAAAGCGATTGTGGAGGCCTGAAAGACTGAGGCTCATCAATGCTTCCGATAGATAATTCTGCAGAGTTGATAACCAGGTTTTCAATGGTATCACTGAATTCTAAAAATTTAGAAATATCAAGTTTAGTAACTACAGGAACGCCCGATTGAATGAATAATTTACTAGGGTTCGATGGCACAAACTCAGTATAAGGAGTCGTTAATCCCGCAAGAGAAGATGAGCTACGATCTGCCATAACTCTACTGGCAGAGGCAAGCCCAAGAGCAGCTGTGCTGTTGATGTAGTAATTATAAACCAGTGTATCTGTGGTGGTGTGATAGTGTAAGGCTATACGAGTAGAATCAGATAGGGATATACCGAATACCTTACTGTTGTTGTTACCTATGATTGCCAGGCCTTTGAATATTTTAGAGAAGTCATCGAAATCAGTGAAATTACTATTGGTGACATCCCAATTATTAAAAAGTTCAAGTCCAAAATTCTGATCAATCCTGACATCCGCTGTAATAATCGTATCTGCGGTGAAGGGATCATCAAGTTCTTCATTGAACAAGGCAGGTTTTATAATTTCGCTACCAACGCCTAATGGTGTCGGATCATATGCCACGGATGATACTGTATAATAATCGTTACCATTACGAAAGGTCATAACTTCCGTTAATCTATGCACTGAAAATGATTCTGTGCTGGAAGAAGCACTTCCATAGTGATATAAATCCAGTCGAAGATGTAAGGTGACAGAATCATACACGGCCCCCGTTGGCTTTACTGTAGCGGTGCTTGAGGGTCTTATTTGTGCATACGCTTCTGCCGTAATCCGACCAAAAACAGGATCTTCATAACTTCCCACGAGCAGGCGATTGGTTGGATCGCTGGCATAATTAGAAGTCCGTAATGAATCGAAGAGCACTACACTCGATTCAATGGGAATTTCAATATAAGCGACTTTAAATTTTTGATTTTGATTTCGGAAACCCAGTATGCTGTCGTCATCCAGGCACGCAAAAAGAAATAGCGCCACGACTGCAGACAGTCCCAGCGCTATACGTTTAACCCACAAGTTCATTATATAAATTGAAGTATGATTCGGTGTAATCTTGATCTTTACCTATTGTTTCTACTTTCTTCTCTTTCATTTTTTTGAAGAGATCATCGAGTTTTTTGTTTTCTCCGGCTACAATAACTGCATCCGAAAACTCAACACCCATTTTAATGAATCCTTCAAAGTCCGCTGATTTAAGCGAACCCAACATAGCATCTTCAATGTCGAGCATTTTCACTTTGTCCATAATATCTTCATTAAACTTATGGGTGAAGCTATTATTGTATATGGTGAAAACTGTTTTTGCATTTTTAAACAACGGATCATTTTTATAGGTTGTTTTTAAATACAATGGAATAAAGCTGGTAATCCAGTCATTGCAATGAACAATGTCTGGTGACCATCCTAATTTACGCACGGTTTCAATGGCGCCCTTACAAAAGAAGATGGCACGCTCATCGTTATCTGCATAAAACTTGTTTTCCTTATCGTGGAAAACAGATTTGCGATGGAAGTAATCTTCATTATCAATAAAGTAAACCTGCAGCTTGGCATTAGGAATAGAAGCCACCTTGATAATAAGGGGTTTTTCTTCATCGCCCACCGGAATATTTATACCTGACAAACGTACAACTTCGTGAAGTCTGTTCTTACGTTCATTAATGATGCCGAAACGAGGCACCAGAATCCTGATCTCCATACCCTTCTCTTGCATAGCCTGAGGTAATTTGCGGACAAAGTCAGCAACCTCTGAGGTCTGCAAAAAAGGATTAATCTCACTAGCCACATAAAGGATTCGAATTTTTGACATACTACACTATTTAATTACAACACGTACCAGAACGGGAAATTGAGGTACAAAAGTACAAAAAAAGGGCCCCTCGTTCAAGATAAGTTCTAAATAAGCCTATATTTGCGGCCTTTAAAACCAGCCCCATATGGACATTTTCCGCGAAATAAAGCCACTGAGGGCCTTTTTACGCGAAAAGAATAAAGCCGGTTTTCTTATCGGTTTTGTGCCAACCATGGGTGCTTTACACCAAGGACACCTTTCCCTTATTGAAGCTTCGAAAAAAGCAGGCTGTTTTACAGTCTGTTCTATTTTTGTTAATCCCGCTCAATTCAATAATGCCGATGACTTGAAAAAGTATCCGCGCACCATTGAAGAGGATGTTAAATTACTGAAAGAGGTTAAATGTGATGTGTTGTTCTCACCAACTGCGGAGGAAGTCTATCCACACAAAAGCAATACGCACTTCGATTTTGGATCATTAGGTACTACTATGGAAGGTGAGTTCAGACCGGGACACTTCAGCGGGGTAGCATTAGTAGTTTCTAAACTCTTTCATATTGTAGAACCTGATCACGCCTTTTTTGGTCAAAAGGATTGGCAACAATTTACCATTATCAACCAATTGGTAAAGGATCTGAATTTCAACATTCAGCTTCATCCTATTCCAACACTCAGAGAGCATGACGGACTGGCCATGTCTTCACGCAACCAACGTCTCACAGAAGCACAAAGAACTAAGGCAATAATCTTCTACGAAGCTTTACTGGATTGCCAGTCAAGATTGGGAGATGGTGAAAAGCTTGATAAGATCCTTCCGTCAATCAAAAATAAAATTGAGCAGGATGCAGAGTTGCGCCTCGAATATTTACAATTAGCCAATCGCGAAAACTTATCTTCCTTAAATAGCGTTGAAGAACCAAACCGCGCTGTGCTTTGCATTGCTGGTTTTGTGGGTGATGTCCGCTTAATTGACAACATCTTGCTTTAAAACAAAATGATTTTTCTTGTATGTTAATAGAAGTTTTAAAATCTAAAATTCACCGGGCCAAACTTACACAGGCGGAACTTCACTATGTTGGTAGCATTACCATTGATGAAGACCTGATGAATGCCGCCAACTTCATTGAAGGAGAAAAGGTAACGGTAGTGAATGTAAACAATGGTGAACGTTTAGAGACCTATGTTATCAAAGGCGAGCGTGGCTCCGGGCAAATTTGTCTAAACGGTCCTGCTGCGCGCAAAGCTGCCGTTGGTGATTTAGTGATTATTTTCTCTTATGCCCAAATGGAGTTTGAAAAAGCTAAGCAATTTAAACCAACGCTTGTTTTCCCAACACCCGATAATAAACTAGCCTAGGCTATCATGACGAAACGCTTCCGGTCTGTACTTCAATATGCGCTACTGCTGGGAGCAACCGTTTTCTTAGTTTGGTTTTCCTTGCGTGGTATTCGTGTAGCCGGCACTGAGAATACCTTAACAGATAAATGGTCGTACTTATATAAAACATGGCAACTGTCTGATAAAGGTTGGTTGTTGTTGATGGCTGGTCTTTCCATGATCAGTCACTTAATTCGTGCTGAGCGTTGGCGCATGTTGCTCGTCTCTGCCGGAAGTAATACTACTTTGCATCAATCTTTTTTGTCATTATTAATCGGTTATTTGGTTAACCTCGTCATTCCACGTGGAGGAGAAATCAGTCGCTGCTATAATATTCAGCAACTCAATAAAACCTCAATTGAGGTTTCGTTAGGCACAGTAGTGATGGAACGCATTATTGATGTGTTGTGCCTGCTGGTTGTACTCACCATTACTTTTTTGCTTCAAGCCGACAGACTCTTCGCCTTTATTAACTCACTGCCTTTAGGTGGTGGCAACTCCAATGTTGGGAAATTATTCGTTGTACTGACTATTGCTGCCATTTTTTTTGGCGTTCTGGCATGGTTCCTTTGGAGAATGCCCAAGGTAAAGGCATGGCTTCAAAAAATATTTATTGGATTTAAAGAAGGCTTGCTCTCTGTCTTGAAACTGAAACGTCCGGGGTTCTTTATCATCTACTCAATTGCCATCTGGATTTTGTATTTTATCATGAGCTATACAGTGATGCTTGCTTTCCCTGCGACCCATACGTTAGGTCTCGGAGCAGTCTTAAGCATTTTTGCCTTGGGTGCTATAGCCATGGCAGCGCCCCTGCCTGGTGGGGCAGGTGCCTATCATACATTGGTTCCCGCTGGTATTACATTTTTATATGCCCTTTCCATCAATGACGCCACAGCCTTTGTTTTTGTCTTTCATGCCTGGCAAACCCTTATTATGATTGTGGCAGGAGCCATCGCCTTAATGCACAGCTCTTTTTTGGCCAAAAAACTGTAAATCACGCCTTAGTGCGGTTTAGTAAAGCGCTGTAGCATCGCCTTTGCCGAAGGAGCTTTATGATCCTGAGTTTACCTCCAATCCTTTTCAAAAGGGGTGTGGATATGGAAGCTTATCAAATGGCATTGAGATACATAAAATAAATCATGTCTTTTTGTCACTTTTAAAGATTTGGTGCGTTGATTGTTTCTTAAGAGATTTACAGAAAATCAACAAACAACTATGGGATTTGGCGCATTAATTATCGGGGTGTTCTTTATGGTCATAGGCATGATCGTAAGCAGCCGTTTAAAAAGTAAGTTTCAGCAATATTCACAGATTCAGCTAACAAAAAACTTAACCGGTGCGGAAATCGCGCGCCTGATGTTAGCCGATAGTGGTATTCAGGATGTGAAGGTGATTTGTGTGGATGGGCAACTGACTGACCACTACAATCCAATGGACAAAACAGTTAACCTAAGCCAGGATGTGTACCACGGACGTAACGCAGCAGCTACTGCCGTTGCGGCTCACGAATGCGGCCATGCGGTGCAACATGCAACAGCATACAGCTTTTTGCAATTGCGTTCAGCAATGGTGCCAGTGCAAAACGTAAGTGGCAAGGTGATTAACTTTGTGATGATGGCGATGATGTTTGGTGCCTTTACGGCTTCCAGCTTTTTGCCAATGAAGACAGCTTTGTTAATCATCATTGTGTGTTATGCAGTATTTGCGCTTTTCGCATTGATCACTTTACCGGTAGAATTTGATGCCAGCAAGCGTGCTTTGGCCTGGGTGGATGCCCGTGGCATTGTTACCCGCCAGGAACACGATATGGCCAAAGATGCTTTAAAGTGGGCTGCCATGACTTATGTGGTTGCAGCCGTAGGTGCGGTAACTACCCTGCTTTACTATGTTATGATGTTTTTAGGTGCAAATCGCGATGAATAATTCGCCTCAAACGTTATGCTAACGTTTGTAACCTGAAAATACTGTTTATTTTTGCGGCCTCGACAGCAATGTCGGGGCCTCTTTTTTTGCTGCTCATGGTCTCCTCAGCCAAAACAGTAAAGAAAACCGAAACGGAAAATTGTTGTTAAAGAGACAAAATTGAGAATGCTATGAATTTTGAACTGACCGAAGAGCAAATAGCCGTGCAGCAGGCCGCCCGCGATTTCGCCCAAACTGAACTATTGCCTGAAGTGATTGAGCGCGATACGCATCAAAAATTTCCAGCCGCCCAAATCAAAAAAATGGGTGAACTCGGATTTATGGGTATGATGGTGGATCCAAAATACAGCGGTGGCGGTATGGATACCATCTCTTATGTGCTGGCCATGGAGGAAATCTCTAAGGTGGATGCCTCTGCTTCAGTAGTGATGTCAGTCAATAATTCATTGGTATGCTGGGGCATTGAAACCTTTGGTACGGAAGAACAAAAAGAAAAGTATTTAAAGCCGATGGCTGCAGGTCAGATTCATGGCGCATTCTGCTTATCAGAACCAGAAGCCGGTTCGGACGCAACCAGTCAACGCACAACAGCAGAAGATAAGGGCGATTACTATTTATTGAATGGTACTAAAAACTGGATCACAAATGGTGGTACAGCGAGCGTATACATTGTTATCGCACAAACAGATGCTGAAAAAAGACATAAGGGTATCAATGCCTTGATTGTTGAAAAAGGAATGCCAGGTTTTGTAGTCGGTAAGAAAGAAGACAAAATGGGTATTCGTGGTTCTGATACCCATTCGTTGATGTTTACAGATGTGAAAGTGCCCAAAGCAAATCGGATAGGCGCAGATGGCTTTGGTTTTACCTTCGCCATGACGACCCTTAACGGAGGACGTATTGGTATTGCTGCGCAAGCTTTGGGCATTGCCTCTGGTGCTTATGAATTAGCTTTAAAATATGCTAAAGAAAGAAAAGCATTCAATAAAAAATTATCTGAGCACCAGGCTATACAATTTAAGTTAGCAGAGATGGCTACTAAAATTGATGCAGCACGTTTACTTTTATGGCAAGCTGCCTACTTGAAAGATGAGAAGAAAGATTTTGTGAAGGCCGCTTCCATGGCCAAATTATTTGCTTCACAAATTGCACAAGAGGTAACCACGGAAGCGGTTCAGATACATGGAGGTTATGGATATGTTAAAGAGTACCATGTAGAACGTTTAATGCGCGATGCAAAAATCACACAGATTTACGAGGGCACTACTGAGATTCAGAAAATGGTAATCTCAAGAGAATTGCTTAAGTAATTCAATATTTCAAGTTCAAAATTCAAAAGCCCGGCAGCTATTCAACTGTCGGGCTTTTTAGTATATGTACAATTAACTTCTAACTAATTTTATCAAACGCCTTCACAAAGCCCTGCATCTCCTCCTGTGTGCCTATACTTACCCGACACCATTCTTTTCCAGCATAATCCCATACCCTGATTTGATAACCCGCTTCTTCTGTTTTGGCTAAGATAGTTTTACCATCAACAGGGGCCGGAAAGAATAGTAAGTTAATGTGCGACTTTCCGAAAGAGATATTTTTCTTCGTCAAATAATCTTCCAGTACTTTTCTTGAAGCGGCATTTTTTTCTCTGGTCATTTTCATAAACGCAGTATCATCAACACAAGCCTTAGCGGCAGCCAATACCGCCTGATTAATATTTACTCCCCCACCCATGTGATACTTACTCATTTGCTTAATGCGATCGGGTTGTGCAATAACATAGCCTAAACGCAAACCTGCCAAACCATATATTTTTGAAAAGGTGCGTGATACAATTACATCACTCCCTTTTTTTATTAAGTCGACCATGCTACGCTGTTGCGATGGCTCCACAAATTCAAGGTAAGCTTCATCTGAATACACCGTAGTCTTCTTAGCCATCTCTTCACAAAAGTTCTGGTAAGCAGTAAAATCGATGAGGGTTCCCGTTGGATTATTCGGGTTAACCAGGAAAATCATTTTTGTATCTGTACGTACTGCAGTGGCAATTTTTTCTAAATCAAGTTCCAGTTTTTCGTTTACGTCAACACGATCCCAGGTAGCACCCATTCTCTCAGCAAAATCCATGAGCAGACGGAAAGTTGGAAAGGGTGATACCACACGCTTGCCCTCTAAACCAACACCCATACCAGCAACACAAAGCAGCTCACTCGAACCATTACCAATCATAATATGGTCAGGAGTTACCCCTTCCTTTTCGGCCAAAAATTTCTTGAATGAAGTGGTGGCATCAAAAGCGTATCGGTTGCCCTCACTCAGCGAGGCAACAACAGCCTCACGTGCCTTGGGTGATGGGCCATAGGGATTTTCGTTTGATCCCAACCTGATAAGACGGTCTTTTACAATTGATGAAGTATGTAAGCGCTCAGCTTCGCTGACAGGAGCAGCCATTAATTGGTCCACGAGCGAAGGAAGTGAGACAAAACCTACTGTTAAACCTGCTGCTGATTTAAACCAATTTCTGCGTGATACATTTTCCATACCGATACATTTCATAAGGAAGGTACACTTTGTACTAAATAAACACAAGTGGAATTATCTGTTCGGTTAGGAAGGAATAATGCCCATCTTCTTCATTAAAAAAGTAGCATTCATCTTTTCGGCTATACCTTCTTTCAACTTGTAATCGAAAGTGAGTTCATCATTTTCGATGGTCGGTTCAAAGTGATAATTTTTTATTTGTTGCGGGAAGTTTTCTTCCAATACACCCAGCGCCAGGTCATGCGTGGCCACCAGGGCAAGACAAGGTTGGTCAATAAGCTGTTTTACAAGCGCCATAGAACCTGCCTGCTTATCTGTTGAGTTGGTGCCCTTAAGAATTTCATCGAGCAAAATCAGTAGAGGCTTTTTAGTTCTGAGTTCCTCGGTAATGGATTTGAGTCGGTTGAGTTCAGCATAAAAATAAGATTGCTGATCTTTCAACGAATCGGCAGTACGCATACCTGTGCGCAAGTGCATAACAGAACATGAAAAACTTTTGGCACAAACAGGAGCCCCGTTGTAAGCCAGTACCATAGCAATGCCCAAGGTGCGCAGGAAAGTACTTTTACCAGCCATGTTAGCACCGGTAATCAGTAAAACACTTTGCGGATCACCTGCACGAAAATCGTTGCTGACACAAACGCCTTCAGCAAGCAAAGGATGTCCCAAAGCTTCGGCTTTAATATGTTGTTTTTCACTAAAAACAGGAAAAGTATAGTTCGGATGGTTGTAGGTAAAGGTGGCTAGACTATTTGTTACTTCTATTTCAGCCAGGGCATCCAACCATTCTTCTAACAATTCACCATTTTCTTCCCGCCACTTTTCTAACCGATACACACATTGCAAATCGTACAGCAGCAAGCCATTCACTACAAGGTTGGTCATGAAATTTAGGCGTGCATCCAATGCAGATAGAAGTGAAGCAAGCTTCGTGATCTTCACTTCAGCTTCATGTGTTATACTCGACAAATCTTTTAAGTGATCTGATTTGTATTTTTCAAGATTAAAAACCTTTAGCAAAGAGGCATATTGTTTAAGGATTGTATGCTTTCTGCTTACATAATCATGAAAAGCGGTAGTGCGTTTAAAATAACTACCAATAAGTGCGAGTTGTCCGAATACAAATAGACTGGCGAAAGGTTTGAAGACCGGAGAAAAATAAGCAGCAGTAACCAAGGCAAGGGTCAGTGCTGGTACAAGCACCAGGACAGCACGCCACGCTTTTTTATTAGGCAACATGGGCTTGTGTTGCAACCAATCCAGTAGTTGCGTTCTGCTTTCTGCCGTCTCTAGCGAGTTCATGGCAACAGCCTGGAGCATTTGTCGCAAGTCAATGCGTTCACTTAACTCCTTACCGCTTTCCTGATGCTTTATAATGTCACCAATTGACGTTAAGGGATTTTTTAAGTGTGTGGCCAATTGTTTTTTACCTGAATGGGTTGCTGCCCGATTGATGAATTGAAAAAGAGAACCTTCTCCAAAAATATCCAAATCGTAAGCATACACATGATGGGTATCTATAAAAGCAGCTCCCGTTTCTTGTTTACTGAAATCACCTTTTGCAGCTGATAATTCGTGTTCATTGATCTGCAGCAAATTGGTGGTGATCACCTTTTCATTAAAAAGTTTGCTATGGAGTCTTACCAGCCAGGCAAAAATAAACACCACACCTAAAGTGGCCGCTACAAACCACTGATCTTTAAAAGATAAATAAACGCAAGCCGCTATGGCAAGGCCAGCCAGTAGCCTGAACACGGCAATGCGGGCAATTTCTTTTTCTTGCTTAGCCAGTTGAACAAAGAAATCTTTTTTACGCTGCTCGTAGATAGGCAGTCTCTCGTAAGCTGTCATGAAAAATTAATTAGCTAACACGTTCTCTCATATTTAAAAGACAAATGCGTCAGACCGATTTATTCTTTAGCAATCATCGGTCAGACGCATGAAAAACAGGAAAGAATTTGATTTAAAAAAATTAAAGAAATTTCTCAATGATACGCATCACTTGCTCTAATGCCTTTGCATCGGTTTCATCAAAGTCGTTAAGCTGATCGCTGTCGACATCCAGCACCAAAGCTACTTCGCCATTCTTAAAAGCAGGCAATACAATTTCTGATTTGCTGGCCGAGCTACAGGCAATGTGCCCTGGAAATTCATCTACATTCGGAACAAGAATTGTTTTCTTCTCTTTCCAGGAGGCGCCACAAACACCCTTGCCAAAATTGATACGTGTACAGGCGATTGGCCCCTGAAATGGCCCCAACACCAATTGATTATCTTTCACCAGATAAAAACCAACCCAGAAAAAATTCATGGTCTGTTTTAATGCTGCCGTTACGTTAGAAAGGTTGGCGACAACATCATTTTCACCTTGCACCAAGGCCTCGATTTGAGGAACAAGTGTTCTATATCTTTCAGCTTTATCAGCACTTTGTGCGATAATGAGTTCTTCTGCCATGTCTGGATGTTAATTTAAAACTACTGATTTAAGTATCTGGTCTTTTATACGTAAACAGGTTATCACCCATTACGTTTTCTGTGTGCAGAAGGTTCCCGTGAAAGTGAGGTGCTTTGATGCCTTTGTTAAATAATTTGGGTGATTTAAAAATCCTGAGCTCCTCCCATAGCCCCTCGTTGATAAAGGACTGTAAAGTATGCGCACCCCCTTCAACAAAAAGTGAGTGAATGCCCCTTTTATGCAGGTCCTTCAATAAATGCCATAAGAAACCCTGTTCTTCAATGCGCATTAGCGTAAGGTTAGGATGCTCCTCATGTTTTAATACATTATAAATAATAGTCGGTTGTGTACCATCCATAATATGTAATCTCTCTGAAAGCTTCAGAAAGCGATCGATAACAATTCGTACAGGATTCTTACCAGTCCAATCGCGCACATTCAGTTGCGGGTTGTCGTGGGCAGCCGTATTGCGTCCTACTAAAATGCCATCCTCCTCGGCTCGCCATTTATGTACAAGCTGTCTGGAATATTCATTGCTGATCCATTTAGAATCATAATTCTCTTTGGCAACAAAGCCATCAGCGGTCTCTGCCCATTTTAAAATGATATAAGGTCTTTCCTTTTCAATGGCATGAAAAAAACGTTTGTTTAAGCGAAGCCCTTTTTCACCTTCAACACCCACAGTTACTTCAACACCGGCAGCCCTGAGTTTTTCTATGCCTTTACCTGCAACCAAACTATGTGTGTCTTTATTGCAAACAATTACACGCTTTACACGATGTTCAAGTAGTAAATCAACGCAAGGTGGGGTCTTGCCAAAGTGCGAACATGGTTCCAGTGTAACATAGACCGTACTTTCTGACAACAAACTTTTGTCCGCTACAGCATGGATGGCGTTTACTTCGGCATGCGGTCCGCCAAATTGATGATGCCAGCCTTCACCGATTATCTTTCCTCCATGCACAATAACACAACCCACCATGGGGTTAGGACTCACCCTTCCCTGACCCAATTGGGCTAATTCCAGGGCGCGTTGCATGTAGACTTCGGGAGATGTCATGGACAATCGTTAGTATTGCAAAACTAATGAACGCCAAAGTATTATTCGACAACATTGTAAAGGAAATTACCATTCCTGAGTCTCCGGATGAGATACAAAGTATTGCATTCTTGATTATGGAAAAGCTTTACAGAACAGACAGAACACGCATTCTTGCACAACAGGAGATCAACGATCCTCAAAAAAGTGTTTTAGATGCCATCCTTAAACGTGTAAACACTGAAGAGCCTGTTCAATACATTTTAAATGAAGCATATTTTTATGGACGCACTTTTTTTGTAGATGCCTCTGTATTAATACCCCGCACCGAAACAGAATTACTGATTGAATTGGTGGTGGCCGAATACGCACATAAAAAAAATGTGTCCATTTTAGATGTAGGCACCGGCAGTGGCTGCATAGCCGTTACGCTGGCTAAAGAAATGCCTGGGGCAGAAGTATTTGCCATCGATGTAAGCGAAGAAGCCCTGAACACTGCACGAAAAAATGCTGATAAGTTAGAGGCAACTGTTTACTTTGATCGCGTGAATTTTCTAGAGCAGAAAACGCAACATAAAAGTTTATCAGCCATTGTCAGCAATCCGCCTTACATCATGCATTCAGAAAAAAACCTGATGCGCAATAATGTACTTAAATACGAACCACATGTAGCCATGTTTGTACCGGATACTGATCCTTTAATTTTCTATAAAGAAATTGCGAGACAGGGATTAGAAGCCTTAGTCCCTGATGGAAAAATTTTTGTTGAAATCAATGAGCAGCTCGGCAACATGATGTGCGAAATGTTTGAAAGTTTCGGTTATACAAAAACCAGTATTGTTAAAGACCTTTTTGGCAAAGAAAGAATAGTAACCGCCAGCAGATGAGTAAGCCTTTATTATTACTGCACGGAGCCCTTGGGGCGGCTTCGCAATTTGATTCCCTTCAGCAGATACTGGAGGCACAAGGAAAAAAAGTATATACTATAAATTTCAGTGGTCATGGTGGTAAACCTGTCTCTGACAAGGGATTCAACATTCCGGTATTTGCTGATGAGGTTTTTGAGTTTCTGGAACAAAACGCTTTATCACAAGTAGACATTTTTGGCTATAGCATGGGGGGTTATGTCGCTTTATGGTTAGCCGCTCATCATCCGGAAAAAATTAATAGAATTTTTACACTAGGTACAAAATTCGACTGGAGTGAAGCGGGTGCAGCACAAGAAACCAAGAAACTCAATCCTGATAAAATACTAGAGAAGGTTCCTGCCTTTGCTAAAGTGCTGGATGAACGTCATAAACCCCTTGACTGGAAAGCAGTGATGCTAAACACTGCCGACTTGATGCGCGAATTAGGGCGCGAGCCCTTGCTTCACCAGGAAGTTTTGTGTTCCATTAATACAAAAACCTGCATAGCCGTTGGTGATGCTGACGATATGGTGAATCGTTTTCATAGTGAGGAAGTCTCCAAATTATTGACGAATGCTTCTTTTAAGATCATAAAGGAAACACCACACATGATTGAACGCGTAAATTTGACATTGCTCAGTCAAACACTCAACGAATTCTTTGCTTAACTTGCCAAAAATTTTTTTATGCTAAGTGCCAACCAGTGTTACACCATCTTCAATAAAAGTATTGACGATTACCATAAGAAGGATCATGTAGATACACCTATTGAAAATCCATATCCGGCAAATTCTTTTGAAGCCTTACTCTATCACAAAAACTGGATTGATACTGTACAATGGCATTTGGAAGACATTATTCGTTTGCCAGACATTAATCCAACAGAAGCCCTGGCTATTAAAAGGAGGATTGATAAGAGCAATCAGGACCGCACGGATCGTGTGGAACAAATCGATGACTTTTTTCTGGAAGCATTTAAAAATGTAACGCCCAAAGCAGGTACACGCATTAACTCTGAGACACCTGCCTGGCTATTAGACCGCATGAGTATTCTCATGTTGAAGATATACCACATGCAGGAGCAGACGGAACGTAAGGATGCCAGTGCAGAGCATATCACTAAATGTCAGTTAAAGCTGAATATTTTAATGGAGCAAAAAACAGATATGCAATTGGCTTTTGATGAGCTGATGGAGGATATCGGAAGTGGTAATCGTAGATTTAAAGTTTACAGGCAGATGAAGATGTACAATGATGCTTCATTGAACCCTATGCTTTATCAGAAAAAATAGAAATTTCAAATTTGAAATTTGAAATTGTAAAGACATTGATTAGGTCCTCCTCGGTCTGTGTCCCCGCAGATCGAAAATTTGAATAAAATGTAGTTTGCGAAGACAAGAACCAAGGTATTTGGTATTGGCTATATAAGAAATAAAGAGACAAATATGGTCTGTAGGGACACAGACCAAGGGTAAGATTTTTAGAGAAGATGCTTCCAAAAAAAATATTGATACTTCGGTTCTCGGCCATGGGCGATGTGGTGCTGATAGTACCTGTGCTACGCTCGGTGTTGGCCGAATATCCTGAGCTGCAAATCAGTGTAGTTACAAGACCAAAGTTTACTTCTTTCTTCCACCATTTATCTAATGTAAAAGTAATTGCTGCTGATGTTGATAAAGAATTCAAAGGCTTTGGTGGATTATGGCGTTTGTTCAAAAAACTAAAGACAGAGAAATTCGATTTGGTGATTGACGAGCATGATCACCTACGGACAAAATTTTTACGTACGCTGTTTTTCTTAGCAGGCACACCAACACTTGTTTTCGATAAAGGCAGAAGCGATAAAAAGAAATTTACACGAACTGAAAACAAGATAACAAAACCTTTACCGCATACTGTTGAACGTTACAGTGATGCTTTTAAAAAAGCTGGTTTCCACTTTTCACTTTTGCATGGCCCGCATTTGATTAGCGAACCTGATGTCAGAAATGAAGTAGCACAGTGGCTGCAAGCGGAAGATTTGACAAAAAGCGAACCCTGGATTGGTGTAGCACCCTTCGCCATGCACCGTTCCAAAATCTGGCCAGTTGAAAATTATGCTCAATTATTTCGACTCATACTCGAGCAAAAAAACTGCCGCTTCTTCCTCTTTGGTGGCGGGCCAAAAGAAATTGATTTTTTCAATACCTTGAAAAATGAGTTTCCAAGTCAAGTCACAATAGTAGCGGGTGTGCTTAAACTCAATAAAGAAATTGCTCTGATGCAAAAGCTTGATTTGATGCTTTGTGTAGATTCTTCCAACATGCACTTCGCGACTTTAGCAGGAACCCCGATTTTATCTATTTGGGGAGGTACACACCCTGATGTTGGCTTTGGCCCTTTTCAACGTGACGAAAATTTCATTATCCAGATAAATCGTGAAGAATTGACTTGCCGCCCTTGCTCAGTGTATGGAAAGGAAACTTGTGCACGAGGTGACTTTGCCTGTATGACGCGCATCACACCTCAACTTGTAAGCAATAGAATTACAGAGATTTTAAATTTTAAATTTTAAATTAATCTCATGCACATTGATATCATCACTTGTCTACCCAAACTGATCGAAAGTCCTTTTAACGACTCCATCCTAAAGCGTGCGCAGCAAAAGGGTTTGGTAACGGTGGATATCATTGATCTGCGCAACTACGCGACTGATAAGCATAAGTCAGTTGATGATTACGCCTATGGTGGTGGCGCAGGTATGGTGTTGATGATTGAACCAGTTGATCGCTGCATTAGTGATTTAAAAAGTAAGCGTCAATATGACGACATCATTTACATGAGTCCGGATGGAGAATTGCTTACCCAAAAAGTGAGTAATGAATTAAGCCTGAAAGAGAATTTGATTTTGTTGTGTGGGCATTACAAAGGTGTTGATGAAAGAGTGCGCGAGCATTTAATCACGCGTGAGATCAGCATTGGCGATTATGTGCTTTCAGGGGGTGAGTTGGCAGCCGCAGTCGTAGCCGATTCCGTCATCAGACTTTTACCCGGTGTGCTCAATGATGAAACCTCTGCCTTAAGTGATTCCTTTCAGGATGGATTGGTAGCGCCTCCTGTCTACTCCAGACCAGCAACCTACAAGGGTTGGAATGTTCCGGATGTACTTTTGTCCGGGCACGAAGCAAAAATTAACACTTGGAAACAGGAACAGGCAATTGAACGAACCCGAAAAAGAAGACCTGGCTTATTAGAGTAATTTCAGTGGAAAGTAATTCGCGATGTGCTCGAAGTCGCGATCCTGATGAAGTATATAGGCATTATTAAACAGCGCATAATACGCGATAAGACAATCATTCGATTTACGAATAGGCACTCCGTTCTTTCTTAGTAACCTGTAAATATTGGCAGCCTCTATAGCCGCAGTAAATGGCTCTGCATACAACAAATCAAAAGTTTCCAAATTCTTTTTGATCCGTTCAAAATTCTTGTCGTCTGCAATACCATTCAGCACTTCCTGAAAAATGAGCGGACAGGTGCTTATGGTATTTTCTTCGGTCATCAAGTCAGTCAGTAATGCTGTTTCTCGGCTCTCCAGATTATTGAAAAATGCTATCCAAACTGACGAATCCACTAAAATGGGCAGCATATTATTTAGTGTTCGTGTTTCTTAATTCATCCAGGTCACCATTCCATTTCACCTTACCCCTCAACTCAAGCAAATCGCGTTGGGCAAGCATACGTCTGAACAGTTGAAGCGCCATTTCTACTGCTTCCTTCTTGGTTTTGGCCTCGCTTCTTTCCATCACATTGGCCAGTAAATCATCGTCAATGTCAATATTTGTCCTCATTTTAATTCTCTATACACACGAAAATACAAAATTCGTACACAAAGCATAAATTTGATGACATTTTTTGGTGTCTTCGAATCGAAATCCCGATTCTTTCCCTACATTTGCAGTCCATTTTCAAAACACCATCGAGTTATGGCAGATCTTATCAAACTTGTAGAGCAGGAATTCGCGAAGGTTCGTGAGTCTATGCCGTCTTTCAAAGCAGGCGATACCGTGAACGTTCACGTGAAAATAAAAGAAGGTAACAAGGAGCGTATTCAGCAGTTCCAAGGCGTTGTTATGCAGCGCAGAGGCACAAACAGCAACGGAGAAACTTTTACAGTACGTAAAATTTCTAACGGTGTTGGTGTTGAGCGTGTGTTCCCTATTACCGCTCCTACTATCGACAAGATTGAAGTTGTAAAGTTTGGTAAAGTGCGCAGAGCCAAGTTGAACTACCTGAAAGGTCGTCAAGGTAAGTCTGCTCGTATCAAAGAGAAATTATAATCTTTCTATAAAAACTTTAAAATCCGCTCAAAAGGCGGATTTTTTTGTTTACTGACCATTCATCAACATTGCAAACGGTTGTTGCAATTACCGGCAAATCACCATCCGTCTTATCGAATAATTGATAACTTTGTCACCTTTCAGAAACTAAAATCATGGCAAGAAACATTTCAGAACTTCTTGGCAAAGACGCAGAATATCTGCTCGGCCACAAAAGCAAAACCATTTCTAAAGATCAACTTCACACGCCCAACCCGAATTTTGTGGACCAGGTGTTTACCCAGAGCAACAGAAGTCCGCAAGTACTTCGCAGCTTACAGCAGTTGATGGACACAGGTCGCTTAGGTGGCACTGGTTTCGTTTCAATTCTTCCTATAGATCAGGGTATTGAGCACAGCGCTGGTGCTTCTTTCGCTAAAAATCCTGCTTACTTCGATCCCGAAAACATTGTAAAACTTGCCATTGAAGGCGGTTGCAACGGTGTGGCTACTACTTTTGGCGTATTGGGCATGATGTCGCGCAAATACGCACACAGAATTCCATTCATTGTAAAAATTAACCACAACGAATTACTTACTTACCCCAATAAGGCTGAACAAATTATGTTCGGTTCAGTAGACGATGCCTGGAACTTAGGTGCCATGGCTGTGGGTGCTACCATTTATTTTGGTTCTGCCGATGCTACCAGACAAATCGTAGAGGTTGCCAAAGCTTTCGAACGTGCTCACCAATTAGGTATGGCTACCATTCTTTGGTGCTATACACGTAATAGTGCCTTCAAAAAAGATGGTGTTGATTACCACGTATCGGCTGACTTAACTGGGCAGGCCAACCACCTGGGTGTAACTATTCAGGCGGATATTATTAAGCAAAAATTAGCCGAGAACAACGGTGGTTACAAAGCCTTGAACACAGGTGGAAGCAGCTACGGTAAGCTCGATGAAAAAATTTATACTGACCTTACTTCAGAACACCCTATTGATTTATGCCGCTACCAGGTAGCTAACTGCTTCATGGGCCGTGCGGGGCTTATCAACTCAGGTGGTGAGTCGAAAGGTGCAAGCGATTTGGCAGATGCTGTACGTACAGCCGTTATCAATAAGCGTGCGGGAGGTATGGGCTTAATCTCTGGTCGTAAGGCTTTCCAAAAACCGTTAAAAGATGGTATCGAAATTCTGAATGCTATTCAGGATGTGTATCTGGATAAGTCTGTTGACTTAGCCTAAATCTTAAAATTAGCCGGAGCATAAGCATCGGCTAATTTTCAAATTATCAAATCATCAAATCAAATTATGGCTTGGTTTAAACGTAGCGACAAAGGAATTCTTACTCCGACAGAAGCGAAACGCGAAGTGCCTGATGGACTTTGGTTCAAATCACCTGCCGGTAAAATTGTTCACACCCGTGAATTAAAAAACAATGCTTACGTAGTGCCTGAAGAGGATTACCATGTGCGCATCGGTTCTGCAGAATATTTTGAAGTACTCTTCGACAACAATGAGTTCACCGAATTAGATCCGAATATGGAATCCGGTGATCCATTGAAGTTTGTTGATACTAAAGCGTATCCAAAACGCATTAAAGAAACGCAGGCTAAAACTGAGTTAAAAGATGCTTGCCGTTCTGCCTATGGTAAAATGAACGGACTGGATATTGTGGTAGCCTGTATGGACTTTGCTTTTATTGGAGGCTCTATGGGTTCTGTAGTAGGTGAAAAAATTGCCCGTGCTATGGATCACAGCTTAAAACACAAAAAACCATTCCTGATGATTTCACGCTCCGGTGGTGCGCGTATGATGGAAGCTGGTTTATCATTGATGCAAATGGCAAAAACTTCTGCTAAAATCGCTCAACTCGATCAGGCAAAAGTGCCTTACATATCTTTGATGACAGACCCGACAACGGGTGGTGTTACTGCTTCCTACGCCATGTTAGGCGATTTCAACATAGCGGAACCAGGAGCACTGATCGGATTTGCGGGGCCACGTGTTATTCGCGAAACAATCGGAAAAGATTTGCCAAAAGGATTCCAAAGTGCAGAGTTTGTACTGGATCACGGCTTCCTTGATTTTATTGTTGACAGAAGAAGCATCAAAAGCAGACTGACAACTTTATTGAAAATGCTTCAGTAAAAAAACAGAAGCCATCTCAAAATACTTCAAACAAAATAATCTTATTTTTGCGATGAACGAATCGTTGAATGTGTGATGGGGTGAGGAAGCAATTTATTGAGACTAGAATTTAAGGTAACCATAAAAACCGGAGCATCGCTCCGGTTTTTTTATTGTTGCAGATATTCCCTCTTCAACAACGGGCAAATTTTATAGCGCTCGTCTTTTGTGTCTTCATACACCGCTTCAAGCAACTCATACACGTTTTTGATGCCTATTCTTTTACACCATTCAAAAGGTCCGTAAGGATAATTGGTTCCCAGCTTCATCGCCATATCAATATCCTCGCGGGTGGCAGTGCCTTCCTGTACGGTGAAATAAGCTTCGTTAATAATCATGCAGATAATGCGTGGTGTCACTAAGCCTGCGCGATCCTCCACCAGTGTAAAGGCAGTGTTTAATTCTTGGCAGGTTTTTTCTAAAACACTTTTATCATCAACATGCAATACAGCAACCTCTAATAAAGATCTATTCAGAAAAGTGGGCAAACCGTTAAATCCGAATAGCGTTGCTTTGGGGCTTTTCAGTAGACCGTACGTTAAATCGAGCAAGGAACGCTTAGCTGTGTTTAGAAAAGCCACAATGTTTAAATCCTCATAGAAGCTTATCTCTGTGGGAATCTCATCAATCAAAAAATCGAAAATAACTGTATTTGTCTCTATAAGCCTTCCTGCCTCTCTGTAAGTATCGGCCCCTGAATATGTATGATTATCGCCAAATTTGGCCTTGCACTCAGTTAAGTTCTGTTCGGTGCCAATTACAATGAGGTTCATTCGAAAAGTCGGATAGTTTGCAGATATTTAGACCACGAAAATGCTAAATTAATTTGTATGTCTAAAACTGTTGTTTATTCTTCTACTGCACCCGAACCGATTGGTCCTTATAGCCAGGCAATACAAGCCGGAAATATGCTTTTTGTAAGCGGACAAATTGCTATACAAAAATCAACAGGTAAACTTATTACCAATTCCATTGAAGTAGAAACCGAACAAGTGTTGTAAAATATTGTTGATGTATTAAAGGCTGCCGACATGGATTTTAGTCATGTAGTAAAGTGTACCATCTTTTTAAAAGATTTTAACGACCTTTTTAAGGTGAACGAAATCTATGGAAAACGTTTTACAACAGCACCACCAGCACGTGAGACGGTAGAAGTAAGCCGCTTGCCAAAAGATGTGAATATCGAAATTTCCTGTATAGCTGTGAAGTGATAAATCTCCTGCCCTCTTCTTCTGAAACCATAGTAACCAGTCTGGAGATGGATGAGATCAATGCGCGCTTAACTAAAAGCACAGCCAATACTGTTGTTTGGGATCAGGAATATAAAATTGCCAGCGACAAAGTTTTCTACGGCTTTGTGCACAATGGCAATTTTCAATTGGCACTGCGCAACATGCGTTTGCTTGCCTTCACACCCATGATGTATGGCAAAATTGAAGGTGCTGCCAGTGGTAGTATTGTTTTTCTGAATTTCAAGCTCTTTGTCTTAACAAGGGCCTTACTCATCTTTTGGTCATTTTTTTTACTCATCGCTGGTACAGTCATGAGCTTCGTAAAAACGAACTATTGGCCGATCCTGGTTGCACTAGGGATTATGCTGCTTTTTCATTTGATCGCCTGGGCCAATTTTAAGCAGCAGCTAAAGCCAATGCGCACTGCACTTTTCAAATTATTGGCCTGATTAAGCTTTAAAAGCTTTAACTTTGCAGTCCTATTTTTTAGCGATGAAAGCAGTTAGAGTACGTTTTGCACCCAGTCCCACAGGAGCACTCCATATCGGAGGTGTTCGCACAGCCCTTTATAATTTTTTACTGGCTCGCCAGCAGGGCGGCACCATGATATTAAGAATTGAAGATACTGACCAGACACGCTATGTACCTGGTGCAGAAGAATACATTGTTAAATCATTAGAATGGGTTGGGATAAAAATAGATGAAGGTGTGGGGGTAGGCGGACCTCATGCACCCTATCGTCAATCGGAGCGAAAAGATATTTATGCTAAATACGCCAAGCAACTCATCGACAACGGTCATGCCTACTATGCCTTCGATACAGAAGAAGAGCTGGAGCAAATGCGCGAACGCCTAAAAGCTGCAGGAGTAGATCAGCAACAGTACAACAGCATTACCCGCATGCAAATGCGCAACTCACTCACGCTTACTGAAGAAGAAGTGAAAGCCTTGATGGATCAGGGGACGCCTTACGTGATCCGTTTAAAAGTACCGCGTAAAGAAGAGGTAAGACTAAACGATTTGATCAGGGGTTGGGTGATGGTGCACTCATCACAGATTGATGACAAAGTATTGATGAAATCTGATGGCATGCCTACTTATCATTTGGCAAATGTTGTCGATGATTATTTAATGGAAATCTCACATGTAATACGGGGTGAAGAATGGTTGCCATCAGCGCCCTTGCATGTACTCTTATATAAGTTTTTAGGTTGGGAAGAAGCCATGCCACAGTTTGCCCACTTGCCCTTACTGCTGAAGCCAAGTGGCGATGGAAAACTTTCCAAGCGCGATGCTGATCAAATGGGTTTTCCAATTTTCCCACTTGACTGGATAGATCCAAACACAAATGAAAAAGCACCAGGCTACAGAGAGTCGGGTTACCTGCCCGATGCCTTGGTGAACTTCCTTGCTTTTTTAGGTTGGAATCCGGGTACAACACAGGAAATATTTTCAATGGAAGAACTGATTCAGGCATTCTCCATTGAACGTATTGGTAAAGCTGGTGCTCGTTTTGATATACAAAAAGCGCAGTGGTTTAACCAGCAATATTTAAAAGCCAAAAGCAATGAAGATTTGGCTGAGTATTTACTCACTCTCCTTAAGAAGGAAAATGTAACTTGTTCTTTAGAGACAGCCATCAAGATTTGTTCCATCATGAAAGAACGCATCACCTTTCCTAAAGATATTTGGGAACATGGTAAGTTTCTGTTCTTTACTCCTACACAGTTCGATCAAGGTGTAGCCGACAAAAAATGGAATAACGAAGCCGTTACCGTACTTACTGCGTATCGCGATAGTATTGCTGCTTTACCTTCTTTTGATGCCACTATTGCCAAAACAACACTGGAAAGCGTAACTGCTGCACTGAGCATTGGTACCGGTAAAATTCTTCAGGCACTCCGTTTAAGCATTACAGGTGCAGGTGCAGGGCCTGATTTAATGATGGTGATGGAGATTGTAGGCAAGGAGGAAGTTGTAAAACGTCTCGATTTTGCTTTGCAAACATTAAAAGTTAAAGTAGCTTAGGCCTATGGCTAAGTCAGAAAAGTCGTCATCGAAAAAAAAGCCCAAGGTTCACAAAGAACTTGAAGGCTTTGAAATGTCTATCAATTCCTTCGGAGAAATTAATTCTAGTCTCGACATTGAGAAGCTGAATGCCTTTCTGGATAAAAATGTTGATGATAAGAAACTAGCGGAGCGGGATGATTACGAGGAGATAAAAAAGCCCAAAACCAAAAAGAAAAAATAGTTTCGGATCAATACTTTTCACTTACTAATACAAGGTGAAAAGATCTGATGACCGAATTCTTAAGATGAATTTTATTTTTAATAGCAATTCATGAAACTAGGCATCATTCGCGAAGGTAAAAATCCTCCTGATAAACGCGTTCCTTTTACTCCGAAGCAGGCCGAAGAAATTGGCGATCTGTTCCCAACAGTTAAAGTTATTTGCGAGCGTAGTCCTATTCGTTGCTATCAGGATGACGAATATGCTAAAGTTGGTGTTGAGTTGGCTGATGACATGAGCAATTGCGATGTATTAATGGGTATTAAAGAAGTACCTGTCGATAAATTAATTGCCAATAAAACATATCTCTTTTTTTCACATACCATTAAGAAACAACCCTATAATAAAAAATTACTGCAGGCCATTCTTCAAAAAAAAATCAGGCTCATTGATTACGAGGTATTGCGCGATCGCCTGGGAAATCGTTTGGTCGCCTTTGGGAGATTTGCCGGTATTGTGGGTGCCTACAATGGCTTGTGGACTTACGGTAAACGCACTAATCTTTTTACAATGCGCAGAGCGCACGAGTGCTTTGACATTAACGATTTAAAGCTTGAATTGCGCAAAGTAAAACTACCACCCGTTAAAATAATTTTAACAGGTGGCGGCCGTGTGGGTAAGGGCTCTATGGAAACATTGGATACTGCGGGCATTCGTAAAGTAAATCCACATGATTTTTTAACAAAACAATTTGATGAGCCTGTTTATGTGCAATTAGGCAGTGGCGATTATCACACCAGAAAAGAGGGTGGACATTTCATTCGTGATGAGTTTCATAAAAATCCAGAACGCTACGAATCGCATTTTTTACTTTACACAAAAGTTGCCGACATCCTGATGGCTGGTGCCTACTGGAATCCTAAAGCTCCGGTACTCTTTACTAAAGAAGACATGCAATCTACTGCCTTTAAGATTCAGGTCATTGCTGATATTACTTGCGACATTAATGGTTCTGTGCCTAGTACTTTGCGTGCTACCAGCATAGATGATCCCTTGTATGATTACGATCCCTTTACGCATTCAGAAAAACCAGCCTTAAGTAACACCAAGCACATTACGGTAATGGCGATAGACAATCTACCTTGCGAGCTACCCCGCAGTGCATCTGAAGAATTTGGCAGAGATCTCATTGACAGAATCCTAAAGCCCCTTTTCGGAGAAGACGCTGAGGGTGTTATTGAAAGAGCCACTATTGCCCAAAATGGCAGCTTAAGCCCTTATTTTGACTACCTAAAAGGCTACGTAGAGGGTTAAAAACAGCTTTTTGAAGTTTTTTAAGTAAAACTTCTAAACATTTTATGATCACTTTCGTTTTTGATAGTATTACTATCATTTGCGAGCAATGGCTATTATATCCTTTCGTTTAAACGAAAACCTCTTTTTAAGGGATCCCCAGAACTCAGAGCTGGGGCAAAACATCATTCGCTTCAGCATCAACTTGATCGATGAAATCGGTTTTGAACAATTTACCTTCAAAAAGCTGGCTGAAAAAATTGATTCAGCCGAGGCTTCGGTGTACCGCTATTTCGAAAACAAACACCGCTTACTAGTTTACCTAATCGACTGGTATTGGACCTGGCTAGATTACAAAATGGATTTTGCTATGCAAAACTTATCAACACCAGAAGAGCGCTTGCGCGCAGGTTTAAAAATAATTGTTGAGGAGAAAAAAATGGACCCCAGTTTTGGTTTTGTAGACGAACAGGCACTTCAAAGAATTGTGATGGCCGAATTCGACAAAACTTATTTAACCAAGCAAGTTGATGTAGATAATAAGGAAGGATTATTCCTGCCATATAAAACGGTATGCAACAAACTGGCTTGTGAGGTACAAAAAATAAATCCTGCCTATCCGCATCCCCACACCCTGATCAGCACCACGATGTTGTCGGCAAACCACCAGGTTTTTTATGCAAAGCACCTGCCTTCCCTGACTGATATCAAAGGCGAAAAGCAGGTGCCTTATCAAAAGTTGTATGAATTCTGTGAAGCACTCATTTTCAATTCAATAAAGTAAGTCGGATATGTTAAATAACGATCAACTCGTACGTATACTTCGGGAGTCTGCTTTGTTGATGAAGCATGATTTCAACCCAATGGACTTGCGCTTTGCCGAAGCAAACAAGCGTACCTATTCTGATGTAGATTTCCAGGAATTTAAAAGAGACCTAGTTGAAGCTGGCAGCAAGGTACGGCTGATGCTACTGGAATACAGTCTTCCTGTTGAGGACTTCAAGCAATTTATTACTAAGGAAGAGGACTCTGTTATTGTGTTTGATGACAGTGGTGATACTTTGATGCCCTGGATTATCCGTAAACAAAAAAGGAAGCTTACACAAATCATCATCGGCAATGAAGAATCAACGCAAACTCAATTTAATACGGATGATGCCTCCAGACTTTTCTTAAACAATGATGGAGAAATAACATTTTTTGTAGTCGTTCCATACCGGGGTTTAGTAAGTGAATACGGTTACGATCAGGATTTGTCTGGCGAAAAGATGAGTCCTGTGCGCAGATTCTTACGTCTACTCTCAACGGAAAGAAAAGACATATACTATATTTTCTTCTATGCACTGGTAGTCGGTGGTTTGGGTTTAGTCTTGCCTTTGGGTATTCAAACTACTATAGAATTAGTATCGGGTGGTGTATTTTTTAGTTCTATTTATGTATTAATCGCTTTACTCATCTTAGCTGTATTACTTACCGGAGGGTTGCAACTGGTTCAGATTAGTCTTGTAGAGTATTTACAAAGAAGGTTATTTGCTAAAGCCTCTCTTGAATTTGCTTATCGCATACCGCGTATTAAGACTGAAAGCATCATGGGTAATTATGCGCCTGAATTGGTCAATCGTTTCTTTGATATCATGACCATTCAGAAAGGCCTTCCAAAGTTGCTCATTGATTTATCATCTGCTGCCATCCAAATATTTTTTGGTCTTCTACTCCTTTCATTGTATCACCCCTTCTTCGTTTTCTTCAGCATGGTGCTGGTTACAGTGTTAGTCATGATTTTTTATTTCACAGGGCCTCGCGGTCTGGAGTCATCCATTAATGAATCGAAGTATAAATACAAAGTAGCGCAGTGGTTAGAAGAATTGGCGAGAGCGCTTAACTCATTTAAGCTGGCTGGAAATACCGATCTGCCCATCAAGCGGACAGACATTAACGTAAACAACTATTTAAAATATAGAAAAACCCACTTTAATGTTTTAATCAGTCAACTGTCATTTATTATCCTGTTTAAAGCAGCAGTAACAGGTGGTCTGTTGATTATGGGTACAATTCTGGTCGTAGACAGGCAAATTACACTAGGCCAATTTGTGGCGTCAGAAGTCATCATCATTTTAATTTTGAACTCAGTTGAAAAAATTATTACCTACATGGATGTAGTGTATGATTTATTAACGGCTGTTGATAAGGTGGCTACGGTAACAGATCTTCCGTTAGAAAAAGTTGGTGGTATTGATCTTCCCAAAAAATTAGTAAAGGGTTATGCTGTCAACTTAAAGGATGTGATTTACAAATATCCAAGTGGGGATCATGGTTTGAATAAATTGAATTTATCCATTGAAGCCGGTGAAAGAGTTTGCATTTCGGGCCCTGGCGGAAGTGGCAAGACTACACTCACCAATATTATCGCTGGGCTTCAGGGTGGGTTTACCGGTATCGTCACCATCAACAACTATTCAATACGCGATCTTGATTTAACGCACTTGCGCGATAAGATCGCCAAGAATATTTCACTAGACGATATTTTTGATGGTACCCTTCTGGAAAATATCACTGTGGGCAAACCAACGGAGGGTATAGAAGACGCTATTGATGCCATTGAAAAAGTAGGGTTGAGTGATTTCGTAAATAGCTTACCCGAAGGTCTCAACACGCACATACTCAGTGGCGGTAAGGGCTTTTCAAGCTCTGTCAATCAAAGATTAATCCTGGCGCGTTGTATTGCCAAAAAACCGGAGATGATCATATTAAATGATTACTTCAACTTTATGAAGAAATCTGATAAGGTGCAGTTAATAGAGCGCTTGGTGAGCAAAGAAAATAAATGGACATTCATTGTTGTCTCCAATGATCCACTCGTGATGGCTTCCTGCGATCGTGTTGTTGTGATAAGAGAAGGCAGTTTGTTAGGTGAAGGAAAGTTTGATGAGTTAATGCAACAGGGTTTGTTAGGAAATTATATAGAGTAAGTATATGCTGAATCTATCAAAAAACAGAGTTGAGAAAGTTATTATGCAAGACCGCTTGTATTCATTACGAGCGTTAAAAACTCCCAACACAGGAAAGACCTTAGCCCAGATACTGGCAGGGTTAGGTATTATTGGTTTCATCATTTTGTTTTTGCCTTGGCAACAAAATGTAAGAGGTACTGGCAAGGTTACTGCATTTAATCCTGCTAATCGCCCACAAACCATTGAGTCTGTTATTGCCGGACAAATACAGGCCTGGCATGTACGCGAAGGTGAATTCGTAGTAAAAGGTGATACGATCATTACCATACGAGAAGTGAAAGAAAAATATTTTGATCCACAGTTATTACAAAGACTTCAGGAGCAACTCGATGCGAAGGTGAGCAGTTTGGATTCTAAAGAGAGTAAAGCAAAGGCACTTCAAAGACAGATTCAGGCATTGCGTTCAACGCTTTCAAACAAACTTGAGCAGAGCAAAGCCAAACGCGATGCTGAAAAAGTTCGTTTTCAAAATGCAGAAAATCAATATCAACGTAACAAGAAACTTTTTGAAGCAGGTAATATTGCCCTTACCAAGTTTCAGGATATAGAATATAAATATCAAGGTGCTCAATCCGATTACCTGAATGCACAAATTGAATTAGACAGGGTTGAAGCAGAGTACCTGGATAAAATCAGCAAAGCAGAATCAGATTTGAGTTCAACACGTGCTGATTTATTTGATACTGAAGGGGAGATATCAAAATTAAGAAATGAGTATGCTAACATGCAGATCAGAAATGAACGCTACCAGATTCTCGCCCCTCAGAGTGGATTTATTGTTAAAACACTGCAGGCCGGTATTGGCGAAACCGTAAAAGAAGGCGATCCGATTTGCACCATTATGCCTGATGTATCCGATCTCGCTGTTGAGCTTTATGTAAAAGCGATGGATGTCCCCTTGGTTGAAAAAGGAAGAAATGTTCGTATTCAATTTGATGGCTGGCCGGCACTTCAATTTTCAGGCTGGCCCAGTGTGTCTGTGGGTACCTTTGGAGGTACAGTAAAAGTAATTGACTATGTAAGTTCAAAGCCTGGAGAATTTCGTCTGATTGTGCTCCCTGATGATAAAGATGAACAATGGCCTAAGCAGCTGCGGGTGGGTTCCGGCATTAAAGCCTGGGTGATGCTCAATGATGTGCCGGTCTGGTATGAATTATGGCGACAGCTCAACGGCTTCCCGCCAAGCTTATATGAAGAACCGCTAGACGAGGTCATTGAGAAGAAAGATAATACCACGAAAAAGCAAACTGAAGATGAGGTGTAGTAAAAATGCTTTATTGAATTTAATGCGCACTGTGTCACTCACTTTAGCTGTGCTCTGCACAACTACGGTGCAGGCACAGCAAGATTCTCTTTTTGTTTTACCCGATACAGTTAAGGCTTTCACATTGGAGAATTTCTACTATCTGATTTTAGAAAACCATCCTACAGCAAAACAAACCTATTTACTAACGGATCTGGCCAGGCAGGAAATACGTTTAGCCCGCGGCAATTTTGATCCTAAACTAGAGCTGTCATATCAACAAAAAAATCTAAACAATACAGAGTATTACGACTTACTGGATGGGTCAATCAAATTCCCAACCATCTTTCCAGTAGACCCTAAGTTAGGTATACAACGCAATGAGGGACAGTATGTCAATCCAGAAAATTACATATCAGATGAGTTTAACTTTCAGCAATTTTATGCAGGCCTAAGTATTCCGCTTGGCCGTGGTTTAATCACCGATGAGCGAAGAGCGGCTCTTCGTCAGGCCGAATTATTCAATGACATGACAGAGGCTGAGCAAGTAAAGCTCATCAATAAATTGTTATTAGAAGCAACAAAAGAATACTGGCAGTGGTATTTTGCTTACTACAATTACAGAATACAGAATAATGGCGTGCGTTTGGCTGAAGAAGTATTCAGAAGGGTAAAGATAAATGCATTGCAAGGTGAAGCTGCAACCATTGATACCGTACAAGCACAAATAACATTACAAGAACGCTTAGTACAGCAACAAGAGGCATTACTTGATTTTAGAAATTCAGGTATACAGCTTTCCACTTATTTATGGGACAGTCTTGGTAACCCATTGGTACTTTCGCTCAACTTTGCACCAGTAAGACCAGGCGAAAATTGGAGCTTAACAAAAGGTGCGCTGGAAGAATTAAAGAATCAAGCCAGGGCGAACCATCCTGAGTTAAAAAAATTAACTGTTAAACTGGACCAATTAGAAGTTGAGAGAAAACTGGCAGTAGAATTTTTAAAACCAACGCTTGATGCAAGCTATACCTTTTTAAATCAACCTTTTGACCCGAGATGGAATTCTTCTTTTAATGTGGGAGAAAACTACAAACTTGGTCTCGACTTTTCATTTCCAATTTTTCTAAGAAAAGAAAGAGCCAAATTGGCGCAGACCAAGATTAAGATTTCGTCTACAACATTCGAACGAGGTCTAGCAGAGCGGGATGTAATCAATCAAATAGAAACTGCCTACAACACTTTAGATGTTACAGGCAGTATGATTGCTCAACTCTCTTTCATGGTTGAAAACTATGAGCGCTTGCTTGCGGCAGAATTTATGAATCTCGAAAATGGTGAGAGTGACCTATTTAAAATAAACATTCAGCAAGAAAAATTAATCAATGCGCAGGCCAAATTTTTAAAAATGCTGAGCGAATACGAAAAAAGTAAAGCATTGCTCTATTGGTCAGCCGGAGTAAGTCAACTCGGTTTTGAGAAGTAAAATATAAGCTCGGTTTGTAAACAGGCTATTTAATCTAATTTTCTGTTTATCCTTTAACGCTATTATTTCCAGAAGATGTTTTATGTAGTTCATCTATTGTTCTTTTAAGTCAATAAAAGGGCAATAGATTTATTCTATCTTTATATTTAGGGAATAAAAACAACTATTATGAAAAGAATAATTTTGATATGCGTACTATGCAGCTCATTTCAGTTTTGCTTTTCGCAGATAATAGAAAATGGTGTGAATTCAAAAGAGGTGTATCCAAAAGCATTAGTAAGTTTTGAGGATTTTAAAAACCTGGTTGAAGTAGTCGAGAAGCACAGAGAAGAACGCTTGATTGATCTGAATACTTTTTTAGCAATGAGTAAAAAAGAAAACGTTATTGTACTGGATAGCCGTTCTGATTATCGATTTGAAAGAAAACACTTGAAAGGAGCCGTTCATTTAGACTTTACTGACTACACACAGGAGAATCTCGGAAAATTAATTCCGGATACAAACACGACCATATTAATTTATTGTAACAATAACTTTGATGGAGATCAAATTGATTTTGCTTCCAAAGTAGCAAATCCAATAAGAAATATGGAGACACAAATTCTGTCCAACAGAAAACCAATTATGTTAGCACTTAACATCCCTACATACATCAATCTATATGGTTATGGTTATCACAATATTTATGAGCTAAATGAATTAGTAAGCGTTAACGATAAGCGAATTCAATTTGAAGGATCTTCGGTTAAATAACTTGCTATGCGACAATGCTTTCTATACTTATTTCTTTCTGTGCTGTTCGTATTTTTAACAATGTGCTCAACAAAAAGTGACAAAAAATCCAGCCTGCAACCAACACCAACTGATAGCCTCGATAATACAATAGAAAAAAGTAAGGATAGCGTTATTACTAGTGAATTAATGCGCGATAGCTTTCTACTAGACGATCTTTTTGCATTCGATTCTGAAGAAGATTTAATTAAAGCATTTGGTAAATCTAATGTAACAAGAGTTGAAGAATTCAGTGCTGAAGTAGAAGGATCATGGTGGGTTTCTGTTTTATGGGCTGGCAAAAAAAACGAAGTCATATTTTTATGGTCCGATGCTCAAAACTTTGAAACTTTGAATAAAGTTTATCACATCGGCTCAGCTAATCATAAATATGTCTCAGATTGGAAAACCACTGAGGGCATTCGTTTGGGTACCTCGCTGGCTGAGCTTGAAAAACTCAATAACGGTCCCTTCAGTTTCTACGGCTTTTCATGGGATTTTGAAGGACAGGTGATCTGGACTAATCCTGAAAGGCATGCAAAGGGAATATATGTAAGTTTAAGAGTTCCTGAAAAAAATCGAATACCAGACATAGAAGGTGATATGGAAATTATGAGCGATTCGGATCTGGCAAAAAAGATTAATCCTGTGGTGGCTTACATTGAACTTCGTAAAAAATAAGGATGTTCGCTAAGTACCATAAAGTCTTCTACTTGTAAATCGCAACCCTTTTACAGGTTATGCGTTTGGAAAACAAAAGCTTAGATTATGGAGCATCATTTTCAATTCAGTGATACTGCGTTTTCAACACAATTTGCACAGTGTACACTCGACCCAAAACTTTTTACCCATGAAGCACACCTGCGATTGGCCTGGATTCACATCCGTCAATCGGGTGTGGAAAAAGCAATAGATACCATCAATAAGCAGTTGTTTTATTTTGTCAATGCACTGGGGGCAGGTGATAAATTTAATAAGACAGTAACTACTGCTGCAATTAGGGCAGTCTATCACTTTATGCTAAAATCAAACACAAATTCTTTCCAGGAGTTTATAGAAGAAAATCCAAGGCTTAAGCATCAGTTTAAGGATTTACTCTTCAGTCATTATAAAACTGATATCTTTAAATCAGAGAAAGCCAAAGGCGAATACCTGGAGCCGGAGTTATTACCTTTTGATTAATGTGACCTTTAAACTACAGGATTGACTATTGTTTCAATCACCTCTAAGGCAACACGCTCGCCTGAATTCAACGCTCCATTTACTGTTCCCCAATCGCCCATTAAGTCAGTTGCCTCACCTGCAAAAAACAAGTTATCATTCACTGCCTCAGCTAAAGCAACCCTGTCCGCTTCACTTCCTCCAGGCAAGGGGTAAGAGTAACCCCCTTTTATGAATTGATCGGCCGCCCAGTCTTTAATGATAAAAGCATCCTTAACCGTTGCTGATGCCCTGTTATCAAGAATACCATCCAATTCAAGCACTACTTCATTAATGGCATTGTTCCCTAACGCTCCCAATTCAATAGCCTTTGGTCCATTAATCGTTACTGACAAGATTTTGTTAAACTCACTTCTGCCAACACCAGCATTGAAGTAAAGAGGGCCATCGCTTCCTCCTAGAATAAATGAAGTGTCATCGCCCCATAAATTTTGTCTGAAATCGAGTACCATTCTTAAACTGGCATCCATTCCTATCTTAGACATGGCTGTGGTTTTTTCAGCAGGTAATGCCGGATTAAACTGAATATCTCCGCCTTTCAAAATAGAAATCGGAACAGCTACAATTACTTTATTAACAGTTACTACCTCCTGACTTTGATCTAGTGTGTTGGTAATTGTTAAGTCGATCGTTTCACCCTGATTATCAATTCTGGTTACTTTACTATTTAACTCAACAAGATCTACTGTTTGTGCAAAGCGTGAAATTAATATATCCTGCATCGGATTGTTAAGCATGATCAGTTCTTCATCATTTCTTTCCCGCTTAGAAAGTGCCTCTGCTACAGCGTCCGCACCTAGCGTTGCATTGCTAGTGCCATAGGCATTACCGATCTGTGAATTAAGAATGGTTTGCATCCGGCTGGTGATGCCCTGGGCACTGATGGCACTTTGCACTGTGCTGCCTGAGGCACTTGATAAATTGTTATAGAAATTCTGTGCTGCCAGAAATTCACTATCCAACACTGCTTCAGCTTCACTGCGCAACGCACCATCTATAATATATTTTTTTATAGATTGGCTTTGATACGGAAGCGTAGGTACACGCAATAAATCAATTGCTTCCGCCCAGGCACCATTAGTACCCAATACTCGCTCTGCACCAATCTCAACGGGAAAATCTTGTCGTGGAAAAGCATTAAACTCTGTGTTAAAGGCACGAATAGAGTAAATACGGCCACCCACGCGATTATTCGCTTCAAAAACCCTGACCTTAACACCCTTGCTTCTTAAAATATCCGCAGCAAATAGCCCTGCCGCCCCTGCGCCAATAATAGCCACCACGCCATCATACTTTATTTCCGGCCCTGGGTCGTTATTAACACAAGAAGACAACATACTTGGCAGGAGAAGTCCTGCTGACATACCAAAACCAAGTTGTTTAAGTGCTGATCTTCGATTCACGTGTAAATATTTAATGGAAAGATAAAGAACGTTATAGTTTTAAAGAAATTACAAGCATTTTCGCTCCATGAATGTCGATCATTCCCTTCAAGTAACAAAGTTAAAGCGAATAGCGATCGTAGGCCCGGAATGCACCGGCAAGACTTCTTTAGCCACGCAACTGGCCACTATCTGTAAAACTACCTGGGTACCCGAGTTTGCCCGCACTTATCTGGAAACCCTCGGAAGACCTTATGTTATTACAGATTTGTTGGATATTGCAAAAGGGCAGGCAGATCTGGAAGACAGCCTGGCACAGAATGCCAATCATTGGCTGATCTGTGATACTAATCTCCTAGTGATAAAAATATGGAGTGAATTTAAATATAACACCTGCCATCCATGGATATCAGAGAATGTTGTGAATCGGAATTACGATTTATATTTTTTAACAGATATTGACATGCCGTGGGAGGAAGATCCTCAGAGAGAAAATCCTGAACAACGTGAGGAGCTTTTCGGTTTATATAAAAAGGCACTAACCGACATGAAGGTAAAATATATACAACTTTCAGGTAATGAGGAAACGCGCATTGAAAAAGCAATGGCCGCTATAAAAGAAATGTAGCATGACTAAACATGATGCTTATGCAGCTTTAAAAGTAAAAGACTTCCGGTTGTTTGTGTCAGCCCGGTTTTTTATAACCCTGGCCATTAATCTGCAGGCCGTAATTGTTGGCTGGCAGGTGTACGACATCACCCACGACCCTTTGTCACTTGGCTTGATTGGTCTTGCGGAAGCCCTACCCTCCATTGCTGTTTCCTTATATGCCGGACACGTAGCTGACATGGTGCAGCGCAAAAAAATCATACTGATTTGCATTTCCATACTGGTTCTTTGTTCAATCGCACTCCTACTTTTCAGTTTAAACGCCAATGCACTCACTATTCAATATGGTGTTATACCCATCTATGCAGTAATTTTTCTGAGTGGCATCGCACGCGGTTTTTTAACGCCAGCCAACTTTGCCTACATGCCACAATTAGTGCCCCGAGAAATTTTCAAAAATGCAATTACCTGGAATAGCAGCTTCTGGCAAACAGCCTTGATTGCCGGACCTGCTTTGGGTGGATTTGTCTATGGTTTTTTTGGATTACAAACTGCATACATCGTTGATGTAAGCCTTACTTGCTTAGCACTGTTGCTCATTGCTTTTGTTTCATATAAACCATTACCACCAGCCACGAGCGAGCAAGGCACTAAAGAGAAAATACAAGCCGGTTTAAAATTTGTTTTTGGCAACAAAATAATTTTAGGCGCCATTTCACTCGACCTTTTTGCTGTATTATTTGGTGGCGCTGTGGCGCTGCTTCCCATCTTTGCCAAGGAAGTATTACATGCCGGTGCTGAGGCTCTTGGTCTATTGCGTTCTGCGCCCCCGGTAGGTGCTTTGCTTGTCGCTTTCTATTTTGCACATCATCCCATCAATAGTAATATGGGGAAAAAACTATTGTGGTCCGTAGCCGGCTTTGGCATCTGTATGATTGCCTTTTCACTCTCAACCAGTTTTTGGTTTTCACTTGCTATATTAATGCTTAGCGGCTGCTTTGATGGTGTGAGTGTTATCATCAGAAGCACGCTGTTACAGACGCTTACTCCGGAGAATATGAAGGGACGTGTTTCAGCCGTAAACAATATCTTTATTGGTTCATCAAATGAAATTGGCATGTTTGAGTCTGGCCTTGCTGCCCGTTTGATCGGTCTGGTGCCTTCCGTCATCTTTGGTGGGTGTATGACTTTACTAACCGTGGGCATAACCGCCTGGAAAGCACCGAGTCTCCGGAAACTACAAAAATTGGACTAGGGTGGACTAACTTTTTTGATCGATGGCTTTCATGTCATTTGATCTTTCTTTTCATTTGTAAATTAGCCCAGACCAACCATGAACCAACTCACAGGAGTTGAGCTTGCTCCTTATCATCAGAAAGTAACGGATCAGGCCAACGCCATTGCCAAACGAGCGACTTTCTCCTTTTTTCTAATCGGTATATTACTCGCTGCATTTTATAATACCTGGTCTGCCGCATTTTTTGGTGGTGTTGTACTGTTGGCATTATTCTTTGTCCCCCTGGCTATGGGCGCCTACAATCGCTTTTTGAATAGTTTCATTCTTGCTGGCTTTACCATTCAGTTTCATTATCAGTTGCAGGGTTTGCAGGCTTCGCACTTCTTTTACTTTGTTGTGCTAACCATTCTACTCTTTTACGAAGACTGGAAAGTGCTGATACCAGCTGCTTTATTGCACTTAATCTTTGTATCGCTTTTACACTTTAAAAGTGATCATACCTGGGTACAACCTTTTGTGCTACAAAGCGGTACTTTAAGTATAGGCGATTTTACTTTACATGTCTTGATTGTAGCTGCCTACACAGTACTTTGTGCCATGTGGTCTGAGCTACAGCATCGCCAAACAGGAGAGTCTGCGCGACAAGCAGCACAAATGCAAAAACAACTGGCCTTGATTGAGAGCAATCAACAATTTGCAGAAAGTATCAGTGAGGGCAAATTAAGTGCAGCATACCCTTCTGATAATCCCGATAGTTTAGGCTTATCGTTGCTGGCGATGCGTAAAAGTTTGTTGCAGGCAAACGAACGTGAAGAAAAGGAAAAATTTACTACACTCGGACTAGCTAACATTGGCGAGCTGCTCCGTACCCATGTTAATGAATTGCAAACACTTTGCGATACTGTGTTGGCTGAAATTATTGATTACATGAAAGCCAATCAGGGTAGTATTTTTACACTTGAGCATGAGGGTACGTCTAACGAACATCTCTTGTTAATGAGCTCACGTGCCTGGAACAGAAAAAAGTTTCAACAGAAAAGAATTGAAATCGGTCAGGGACTTATTGGGCAGGCGGCCATAGAAAAATCTACTATTTACATGACCGATGTTCCAGAAAACTACGTGGTTATTACCTCAGGATTGGGAGAAGCAAATCCTCGTTCCATCATTATTGTACCGCTGAAAAATGAAGAGCGTGTTGTTGGCGTGTTGGAATTAGCCTCATTTAAAAAATTTGAAAGTTATGAGATTGCGTTTTTAGAGAAGGTAGGAGAAAGCATTGCTTCAACTATTTTAAACTCACGCAGCAATGAACGCAACAAAGAATTGCTCGAACAGTCTGGTATGATGACGGAGCAGATGAAGGCACAAGAGGAGGAGATGCGCCAGAATATGGAGGAGATGCAGGCTACACAGGAAGAGATGGAGCGCGCACAGCGCATGCTTGCTGAGCAGGCACGCGAGGTCAATGAAAAGCAGAATAATTTAAATGCCCTGATTAACGCAACCAGTGATTCAATTATTGCGATGGATAAGCATTATCGAATTATTGTGATGAACGACACCCTGCGCAAACGCTATAAAGGCACACAGTACGAGGGATTGGATGTTGGTGCGGATGCCTTACAAACTTTAGGGGCAGTACGTGATGAGTGGAAAGCGCATTATGACCGTGCCTTGGCTGGAGAACATTTACAGTTTGTACTGAAGAGTTCTGTGAAAGGAGAGGATTCATTTAGAGAGTATTTTATCAATCCGATGATTGATGCGAAAGGGGCTGTGTTTGGCTTATCAGTTGTTTCGCGTGATGCAACACAAAGACATAAAGCCGAGGGCGAGACACAGCGGAGAGGTTTTATTATTAATGCATTGATCAATTTTACTAGCGATTCATATTTTGCCATTGACAAGGAATATAAAATTCTGATTGCAAATAATACGTTGAAGAATCGTTTTAAAGCATCTGGCATTGAATTGAGTGAAGGCACAAAAATTACAGAAGTGCTTTCGGCAGATGACTTAAAAATATGGCAGCTTCGCTACGACAAAGGACTTTCCGGAGAACGACAACACTTTACAGAAGAGAGCAGAACAGGTGAAAAAACTCTGTATCTGGAAGTTTTTGTAGAACCAATCTTAGATGATAAACAAGAAGTAATTGGATGTGCTGTGGTGAGCAGAGATATTACTGAACAAAGAGAGGCTATAGATAAAGCAGTTATGCTGGAAGCAGAACTGGCGGTGAAGAAGATAAGGTTTTAAAATCTTTTTGAGAATGAGTTGAAAGACGTAAATAGACTTTAGTGAATAATAATAGAGCTGCACACAATAGAAATACTTTCTGATGAAAGCAATTCACGTCTTATGCATACAAAATGTAAAGAGTGAATTAGTGAAAATGTATTAGGGGATTAGGGCACTACAGATCAGCGCCCGGTCTGCTCCGAAAAATTTTCGAAATTGAAATTGGAAAGGAAATTCTGTAAGCTTACAAGGTCAACATTCTCGGCAGACAACATTAAAAAGAAACGATCAGCAATACCTAAAAAAATTTGAGAGGATGCAGAACTGCTGCTATAGGTTTCCCATCCAACATAATTGGCTGCCTCAATATTCCTGGAGATTAATGAATCGGTTTCTAATACAGCATCATTTCTCCCACCCCTCATCGCTTGCTTAAACATGATTTGAGCATCTTTATAATCGAAGAGTAGAATCTTTACTTTTTGTTTGCCTTTAGAAAATCTGCGCTCGCAAACAGAGTAACGAACATCTCCGATTGCTTTTTGCGAACCACGCATATCCCCATCTTCATGAAAGCCGAGGATTTTATTGGGTATGAGTTTAGAGAGTGCTTCGGGCTGTAATAGTTTTTGTGCTGACAGTGTTTGTACTGACAATACTATTAAAACCACTAAGACTGTTAGCTTTATCACCTTGCTTATGTGCTAAGGTAAACGGCTAAATGGCAAATTTGTTATCATTTCCTTCAGTAAACCAAAATCGTTACCTTTCATTGAAACGGTAATCAGGTATCTGTCTGCATGATATACGTAGACCTGGCTAGTATTATTTTTCTTGTCGTAAACTTCTTTGGCTTTATTATTAGCAATGGCGGTATTTTTTGACTGAATTAAATCATTGTTAACCTCCTTACCCTCTTCCCAAACAGATGTTACTGAAGTGATGGCAGCAGCACTTTTGCGATAATCGATTACCACTATACTGATTGCCTCCTGGGCTTTCTTATATTGTTTAGCAGCAATAAAGTAAACGCTACCCTGAAGCTGTTGTTCGGATGAATGATTGTCTGCGTCCTCGCGGTAACCCGCAATTTCGGCAGGCAACCATGCTTTCAAATCTTCAGGTGTTTTTAATTCCTGTTGTGCAGGAAGTGTTATTGCACTGAGTAGAAATAGTATGAAGATGCCAACACTTTTCATAAAGACTGTTTTATACTTTGTTATTTTCCTGCTCTCAATGTTACACTATATTCTTTCACAGTGTCAATAAAACACTTCACTTTATCAACTTCCGTATCTGGGTATAGACCATGACCCAGGTTGGCAATGTGTGGATGTGTTCCAAATGCATCCAGCATCCTCTTTGTTTCTCTGCGCACATCATCAAGGCTTCCATAAAGTGCACATGGATCAAGATTGCCTTGTAGAACCTTATTGGGCAGCATTGTGATTGACTCTTGAATATCCATATTCCAATCCAAACCTACAACCTGACAAGGGAGTAAGTTCATCTCTTTTCTCGCAAAAAATGCTCCTTTTGCAAATACGGTTACTGGCACCTCGTTAATGGCATCACAGATTTGTCGAATGTAGTGTAGAGAAAACTCATTGTATTGATCTGGACTAAGTATTCCCGCCCATGAGTCAAATATCTGAATCAGGTCGGCACCGGCCGCGATTTGTCCTTTCAGGTAGTTGATGGTGCTTTGGGTAATCTTGTCGAGCAACTGATGGGCTAGCATTGGATTCGTGTAAAGCATTTTTTTTGCCTTACTGAATGTTTTGCTGCCTCCGCCTTCAATCATATACGAGAAGATAGTCCAGGGGGCGCCAGCAAAACCGATTAAGGGAACGCGTCCATTAAGCTCTTGCTTGGTTATTTTAATGGCATCAAGCACATATTGCAGGTCTCCAGCCTGAGCAATTCTTAGATGATGAACATCTGCTGCCGATTGGATGACTTTGGGGAAAACCGGCCCTTTTTTCTCTTCCATTTCATAGGTCAAGCCCATTGCTTCAGGGATAACCAGGATATCCGAAAATATAATGGCGGCATCAACCCCCAGTATATCAACAGGTTGAATGGTTACCTCTGCTGCCAGTGCTGGGGTAGTTACCAATGTTTTAAAGTCACCGGCTGATTCTCTGACCTTTCTATATTCGGGAAGAATGCGGCCTGCCTGACGCATAAGCCATACGGGGGTTTGATTAACGGATTCCGCTTTTGCTGCCCTTAAGAACAAACTATTACTATTCATAGGGCAAATTTACTATGGATTAGCAGCAAAAAAAGAGCCCACTTGCGTGGGCTCTTTTTAAATTACTCTTGACCTGTGGTTCTGGTATCCCAGAATACTCTTCTATCACTCAAATCTGTTCTTTGAATTGCTGCCAGATTAGGATTGGCATCAACCTCTTGTTGAGGATAAAATAATACTCTTGGAACACGTCCACCATTTCCAGGGCTCAATGTACCTGGAAGAAGTTGAAGAAGAGGATAACCTGTTCTTCTCCAGTCTGACCAAGGCTCACCAGTCACATGGTAGTTAGCAATATACTTCTCTTCAATTATTCTTCTCAACTGCTCATCTGTTGTACCTACTAAGGTTCCGTTGGTGACTAGATCACCATCTGGATCAGCCGCCATGTAAGCTGTTGCATCAGCCGCTGTCAAACCAGTATCAACAAAAGAGGCAGTAATGCCTGCTTGGAAGAAAGTTTGAGCAACCCCTGGAACACCGTATCGTAAAGCTAACTCTGCACGAATAAAATTGTATTCAGCAAAAGTAAGAATGTTTACAGGTGTATTCCCATTATATGCCAAGCCAGTTGTATTACTCACTGGCAGTGTTGGACCTGCTGGGATTGTTGTAGAGGTTACTGCACCTCTTACAAAAGTATGCACACGTGAGATTGCGTTAGTAACACTGCCATTTCCGAAGCCGTTCTGCAGACCCACATAACCAGTGGTACCTGTTGGCGGTGCTGCGTATAAGGCAGGGCTGAATGGAGATGGTGTAAAATACCTTGATCTGCGCAAGTCAGCTCTTGAATTCATTAGGTTAATAAGCGTAGAGCTTGTGCAAATATCATCTGTTCTGGATAAAATAAACTGATGATTAGGGTTTTGACGACCTGATGTAGTTTCAAAAGTCATTTGAAAATCATCTGCTGTAGATGCCATAAAAACAGTTGCCGGGTCATTCACAAAAGTTGTAATCACGTTTGTGTCGAAACCAGGAACATTTGCCATGTGCAAATACAATCTTAGCTTTAATGTGTTGGCTAGTCTGATCCAGCGCACAACATTTCCTGATCCACCATAAAAAAGATCATCAGTACCCACAGCGGCCAAGCTTGAAGTAGTATTTAAATCAACGATGGCTTCATTCAGCAGGGTAATTAATGCTGGATAAATTGTAGCATCATCATCAATAGCTGGCTGAAGATTAGATTCCCCTTTTAAGGCCTCCGAAAAAGGTGCATCACCCCAGTAATCAACAATAATACTGTAAGTGAATGCCTTCATTACTTTAGCCATACCAAAATAATGCGGATGTACATCAGAAGCTGGTTTTTTCAAAATTTCCTCTATATCAGCAAGAATGCCGCTATACAGGTTATTTCTCCAAACACCATTAATTTCTGTTGACGCTAATACGTACTTATCATAGTTCTCTGTCTGGCGACCATTCTGAGCAGCCAACTGCTGAGACCACAATGCTGAGTAGCGATGCAAATCGCTGGCCATAGTAAAGCCAAGTGAGGCCGTAACCGCAGGCATAATGAGCTGAGGCGGGTTACTTGAAGTTAGGTTAGGGCTAATATTATCGTCTATGAAATTATCACAGGAAGACGCAACTGAAAAAATCACTGCCAATAGCCCAGCCTTTAAATATTGATTTGTTTTCATATTCTTCATCTTAAAGGTTAGAACGTTAATTTTAATACAGCACCATAAGAGCGTGCATTTGGCATGGTGTTAAACTCTAAACCTTGCGAGTTTGTCGCACCAGTTAAGTTGGTTTCTGGATCGATGTGTGGCACATCTGTCTTCAACCATAGGTTTCTTCCGTTTACACCAATCTCCACTCTGCCGAAAGGAGTCTTATCTAACAATGCTTTAGGCAAAGAGTAGAAAATACTTGCTTCACGCAATCTTGTCCAAGAGGCATCGAATACACCTTCGCCAGGTACGGCAAAAGAGTAAAGGTCTTGCCAGTATGTTTGTGCTGATACCGGAGTAGTGTTAGTTGATCCGTCAGGATATACACCATCAATTACATATGTAACCAGTGGTAAGCCATCAGAACCAAAGCGAGGTTGTGCAGCTGTTTCTGCCGCTGTACCAGTTCTGCGTAAGTCGTTGATTACACGAGATAAGATATCACCACCATAGCGGAAGTCTAACAAGAAGGAAGCCGTAATACCCTTATAAGAGAAAGTATTTGTTATACCACCAGTCCAGCGTGGGTTCGGGTTACCTCTTAATATAGCATTGGGAGCAGAAGAAGGTCTGCCAGTGGCAGGGTTAATGATCAATCTTCCTTGTGCATCACGTAGTAAAGAGTTAGCATAGATCACACCATACTCCTGACCCGCTTCAATGCGTGTCTGAGCAGTTGTAAAACCACCAATAGCAATATTTTGCACACCTGGCGCAAGCTCTATTACATTATTCCTAACACGTGTCCAGTTAGCATCAATTGCCCAGGTAAAACCACTTACCTTAACAGGTACAGCCGTTGCTGACAATTCTATACCGTTTGACTCCAGTGTACCAGCATTCTTTGTTTGAGATGTAAATCCAGAAGCCGAGGCCACTGGAACATCCAGAATAATGTCTGTAGATCGAGTTGAGAAGTACGTTGCATCAATGCGTATACGGTCATTGAACAAACCTACCTCAGTACCTACTTCAAAGCTGCTTGTAAACTCAGGGCTTAACTTAGAGTTACCGGCAGTATTGCCATAAGTTCTACCAATACGTCCTCTGAATGGGAAAAGGATTTGAGGGCCAAAACCATCTCCAGGGTTAGCGGTACCATAGTATGTATCTGTTGAATAGATATCTGCCTCACGACCAACTTTTGCCCAGTTAGCTTTAACTTTTGCAAAAGTAATGATGTCATTCTTCAGACTCGGAACTGCTTCTGTTAAGATAAAGCTACTTGTTACAGAAGGGTAGAAGTAAGAGTTGCTTCCTTTCTTAAATGTAGAAGAAATATCATTTCTGCCAGTTACACCTAAGAACAACCAATCTTTATAGTTAGCCTGCACATCAGCATAAAAACCTACTAGGTTTCTTCTGAAACGGCTACCAGCTATTGGGTTATACGTTGTTGCATCTGTGATAATGTCAAAACCTGGGGTATTTGTACCACTACCAAAGAAACCATTATCCTGGCCTACGCGTAAGTTGATTTCATTACCAACAACTGCATTTAACTTGATGTCACCAAACTCCTGCTTGGCACTTACATTAAGGTAAGAAGATGTTTCCTGGTTATAAATCATTCTATCGCCAATGGCACCAATGCCTTGTACAGAGTGATTTACTTGACCTCTTGCACCAACAGCATCTACTGTTTTAATGCGTTGAATAAAGGCATCTGTACCAATTTTATAAGATGCAGATAACCAATCATTGAAATCATAAGCCATGCTTATAGTTCCTAAGAAACGGTTTACTTCATCAGACCATTTGTTTTGCTCTAATGTCCAATAAGGATTATCTGTATTTGCGTTAAAGTATACCTGTGAGCGGTCTGGTCTTATGTATGGATCTCCTTGCAAGTTGTAATTTCTTGGAATGAACCAACCTCGGAAAAGAGGGTTAGAAAGTTGATTACCAATCTGACTTCTTTCTGATGAGCTGTTAACATAGTTGGCCTGTACACCCACGTTGAATTTTGGAGTCATTTGAGTGGAGCCATTGAATCGGAAACTGTTTCTCTCCAATAAATTACCACGCAAAAAGCCACGATCTCTTAGGTTGTTATAAGAAACAAAGAAGTTTGACTTATCGGTCGCACCTTTAAAGGAGATATTGTGCTGTGCATTGTAACCAGTTTCGAACAAATCCTTTACGTTATCGGGATAGGCAACAAGAGGATGTGTTGCAGGCAATCCAAATAGTGCTTGATCTGCGGCAGAGTAGGCACTTGGTACATCCTGGCCCGCAATGATTGGGCCCCAGTTAGATTGGTCAGCATTAGGTTGATAAACCGGTGCAATAGGCACACCTGCAGCACTTAGTGATGTACCCGATGCATAAGTATTTTGGTAATCTGGTAAACGGTTTGGCTCATTGATGTTATATGAACCCGCGTACTCAACCATATTTTTGTTTTTACCCTGGCCCTTACCACTCTTGGTAGTAATTAGTATAACACCAGAGGCCGCACGAGAACCGTAAAGCGCTGCTGCAGCAGGGCCTTTCAACACAGTTAAAGAGGCGATGTCATCCTGGTTAATATCAATGGCTCTGTTTGAATTGGATACACCATTTTGAAGTGCTGTTCCACCACCACCGTTATTGATCGGAATACCATCTACAACAAATAGGGGTTGATTGCTTCCTGTAAAGGTTGTAAAGCCACGGATAAAGATAGCAGAAGATGAACCTGTCATACCGTTTGAACCGGCAACACGAACACCCGCAACCTTACCACTTAATGCGTTTACTACGTTGGTTGTTCTACCGACAGTAAGTTCTTCAGCCTTTACTTCCTTAACTGAGAATCCTAGTGTTTTTGACTCCCTCTCTATACCAAGCGCTGTTACAACAACTTCTGAGAGTTGGGTGACATCAAGGGCAAGAGAAATATCAACAACTGAACGATCTCCGATAACAATCTCCTGACTTTGGAGACCAATAAATGAGAATATCAGTGAGCCGCCTCCCGCTGGAACATTAAGTTTGTAATTTCCATCGGAGTCGGTAACTGTACCGTTTGTGGTGCCTTTAATCACCACGTTTACGCCCGGTAAGGATGAGCCATCCTCCGTAGAGGTTACTCGCCCTGACACGGTTCGTTCCTGGGCCATTACGCCAGAAAGCGCAAAGACCACTGCACTACATAGCAGTAGAAACTTCTTCATAGATTTAAGTTTAGGTTTAACTTCCACCAATTTACGTTATGTAGAGACAAAACAAAATACCCCGTCAATCTAATACGTTAAAATATTATTGGGCTTTTTCTTACATAAGAAGAATTTTACTGTATTTATTTGATTTACAGCAACCTGCATATCATTACCTAAACCGTGTAACTAATTTAGTTGCAATAAAAAAGCCAACCTTTTTCAAGGTTGGCTTTCCAAAATTTCGTTTTGCTTAACTTATGCTTGAGCAGCAGGCTCAACTATTACAGTTGACTTGTTTTCTCTGCCTTTTTTAAATACTACTACACCATTGGTTAATGCAAACAACGTATGGTCTTTGCCCATACCTACATTTTTACCAGGGTGGTGTTTGGTGCCGCGTTGGCGAACGATGATGTTGCCAGCAATTACACCCTGACCGCCAAACACTTTAATACCTAAGCGTTTGCTTTCCGATTCACGGCCGTTCTTTACTTTACCTTCACCTTTTTTGTGTGCCATATCTTTGTAATTCTAAATTTCAAATTTCAAATTTCAGATTTCAAATCTTAAGTTCCCTCTCCCCCCGGAAAGGGTTAGGATGAGGCTTAGCCAATATTCTCGATTTGAACTTTCGTGTATTGCTGACGGTGTCCGTTCTTCAGCGTATACCCTTTTCTTCTCTTCTTTTTAAAGACGATAACTTTATCACCTTTCACGTGCTCAAGGATTCTCCCAGAAACCTTAGCTCCGTTCACAGTTGGGGCGCCAACTTCAATCTTGCCTCCGTTATCGATAAGAAGAACTTTGTCGAAGCTAACATTAGCTCCGGCTTCGCCTTCCATCTTGGGTGCATAGATGAACTGGTCTTTAGCCACCTTAAACTGCTTTCCTGCGATGTCTACAATTGCGTACATATTTTTCCAAAAATTGGACTGCAAAGGTAGGAAAAGAATTGAAAATGGTGAGTATAGAGTTCAGAATATTATAAAAATGCCGTTTTAATGCCAAAAAACGTTGTTTTATACTAATTCAGCATACTTTTTTATCATTAAATCATTCCAAAAACTGTAAACGGAGATTGTTAACCCGTTATAATAAAGCTACTTAACAATATGGGTTTAGTACAATTCATTGAAATATAAGGCCTTGAAGTTAACCCACGACTTGCCATATCTTAACTGAAATACTGATACCCTTCTTACTGATTTAGGTTAGGGTGAGTAGTTGACTACACATAAGGATGTGACCACGTTTGTCTGTAAGAATGCAGCTTACTTTACGCTTTGAAAGTTGTTTGGCACGTTTACGACATAAAATGTCACTTTATTTTTAAGGTATTTTCAATTCATCAAAAATTAAAAATCTGATTAATAGGCACTTAAAAAAATCAATGTTAATTTTCATTGTGGATAAGTACCTCAAACAACCCTCCATCAATAGCCAATAACCGATTATTTAACAGCTACTTATCTATCAAAAAGCACCTCGACCTTACATGATTTTCACTACCTCCACCACTAAAGTAAAGGTTGTCTAAAAGGCGCTCGTTTTTCATCTTTGCAGACTTGACGCTTTTCGAAGTACCATCCACTCCCCTGATTGTGCTTCATCACTAGTCAACAAGAAAAAATTTATTGGAAAATTTTGTTTGGCGGAGCAGCAAAGCTGCAGCTGTCAAACGTATTAATATTTAGTTTTTTAATCTAAAACCCATTTTAAGAGCCATGAGTCAAGCATTACGGGAAGAACCCATCTTAAAGGAGAACAAGGACCGTTTCGTTCTCTTCCCTATTCAACAACACGACATCTGGAAATTTTATAAACAGGCAGAGGCCAGCTTTTGGACGGCCGAAGAAATTGATCTGAGCCACGATTTAAAAGATTGGGCCAACCTTAATGATGGCGAACGCCACTTCATTACACATGTATTAGCCTTTTTTGCCGCCAGTGATGGTATCGTTAACGAAAACCTGGCAGAACACTTTGTATCTGAAGTTCAGTATACTGAAGCTAAGTTTTTCTATGGCTTTCAAATTGCCATCGAAAACATACACTCTGAGACTTATTCCCTCTTAATAGACACATACGTTAAAGATCCTCGCGAGAAAGACAAGCTTTTTAATGGCATTGAAACCATGGACTGCGTGAAGAAAAAAGCAGAATGGGCTTTGCGTTGGATCGATAAAGGCAGCTTCCAGGAGCGCTTGATCGCTTTTGCTGCCGTTGAGGGTATTTTCTTCTCTGGCTCTTTCTGCTCTATCTTCTGGCTGAAGAAGCGTGGTTTAATGCCGGGGCTTGCCTTCTCCAATGAATTAATTTCCCGCGATGAAGGTTTACACTGTGACTTTGCTTGTCATTTATACATGCAACATGTAGTGAATAAATTGCCGGAACAAACGGTGATCGACATCATTAAAGATGCTGTAGAGATTGAAAAAGAATTTGTAACGGACGCACTGCCGGTAAATCTAATTGGTATGAATGCCGAGCAAATGCGCCAATACATTGAATTTGTGGCCGATCGCTTGTTAATCGAGCTCATCGGCAAGAAAATTTATAACGCAACTAACCCATTCGACTTCATGGACATGATCTCGCTTCGTGGCAAAACCAACTTCTTCGAAAGAAGAGTGGGCGAATACCAAAAAGCAGGCGTGAAGAACAGTGCCGATAAAGAAAGTGCGCCTAAGTTTTCGTTGAACGAAGATTTTTAATATCTTCAAACACCTAAATCATTTTTTAAACTTTTAACAACCCAACAACAACCATGCTCGTCATCAAAAGAGACGGACACCGCGAGTCCGTAAAGTTTGACAAGATCACAGCACGCATAGAGAAGCTTTGCTACGGTTTAGATCAGCGCTATGTAAATCCTGTGGAAGTGGCCATGAAAGTAATCAATGGCCTGTATGATGGTGTTACCACCCAAGAGTTGGATAACCTCGCTGCTGAAATTGCCGCCACCCTGACGACAAAGCACCCGGATTTCGCAAAGCTTGCGGCTCGTATCGCTGTTTCGAATCTGCATAAAGTAACAAGTAAGTCTTTCTCCAACACGATGAAGAGACTTTACACGTATGTAGATCCCAAGACTGGTGAAAATGCTCCATTAGTTTCTAAAGAAACCTGGCGCATTGTGCAGGCTAATGCTGCCGAACTGGATGAGGCCATCATCTACGACCGCGATTTCGGTTACGACTATTTCGGCTTTAAAACCCTGGAGAAATCTTACCTGATGAAAATCGATGGCAAAGTCATCGAACGTCCACAACATTTAATTATGCGTGTGGCCGTTGGTATTCACGGAGAAGATATTCCTGCTGCTATTGAAACTTATCACCTCATGTCTGAGAAGTGGTTTACCCACGCAACGCCTACCCTATTCAACGCGGGTACGCCTAAGCCTCAGCTTTCTTCATGTTTCTTGTTAACCATGAAGGACGACAGCATTGATGGTATTTATGATACTTTAAAGCAGTGTGCAAAAATTTCGCAATCAGCAGGTGGTATCGGATTAAGCATACACAACATCCGCGCGAAGGGTTCTTATATTAAAGGAACTGGCGGAACCTCTAACGGTATTGTACCCATGCTCCGCAATTTCGACATGACAGCACGTTATGTTGATCAGGGCGGTGGTAAGCGCAAAGGAAGCTTTGCAATTTACCTTGAGCCATGGCATGCTGATATTTTCGATTTCCTTGACTTAAAGAAAAACCACGGTAAAGAAGAGATGCGCGCACGCGATCTATTCTATGCCATGTGGATCTCAGATCTTTTCATGAAGCGCGTGGAGAGCAACGAAATGTGGTCGCTCTTCGATCCTAATGAAGCACCCGGTCTTGCCGATGTATACGGAGATGAGTTTGAAAGACTTTACGAGAAATACGAAAAAGAAGGCAAAGCCCGCAGACAAATAAAAGCACAAGACCTTTGGTTCGAGATCCTTGAATCACAGATAGAAACCGGAACGCCTTACATCTTATATAAAGATGCTGCTAACAAGAAATCGAACCAGAAGAACCTGGGTACGATCAAGAGCAGTAACTTATGTACAGAAATAATGGAGTACACTTCTCCTGATGAAGTAGCGGTATGTAACCTGGCTTCTATTGCACTACCTAAGTTTGTAACTGAAGAGGGTGTTTTCGATCATCAGCGTTTATATGAAATCACGAAAGTGATTACACGCAATTTGAACAAGGTAATTGATGTTAATTATTACCCTGTAGAGGAAGCGCGCTATTCTAACTTGCGTCACCGTCCTATTGGTATTGGCGTACAAGGTTTGGCTGATGCTTTCATTATGTTGCGCATGCCTTTCGATTCAGATGAAGCGAAGAGACTGAACGAAGATATTTTCGAAACCATTTACTACGGAGCCATGGAAGCTTCTATGGAATTGGCGAAGAAAGATGGTGCTTATGAAACCTTTAAAGGCTCTCCTGTATCAAAAGGTATTTTCCAATTTGATATGTGGGGTGTAACACCGAAGAGCAATCGTTGGGATTGGGATGCCCTGAAGCGTGAAGTAAAACAAAACGGTGTGCGTAATTCTTTGTTATTAGCACCGATGCCTACCGCCTCTACTTCACAGATTCTGGGCAATAACGAGTGCTTCGAGCCGTATACTTCAAACCTGTACACACGCAGAACACTTTCTGGTGATTTCATCCTAGTGAATAAATACCTGATGAAGGATTTGATTGAACAAGGTCTTTGGAATGAAACCATGCGCCAGAAATTAATTGGTGCTAATGGTTCTGTTCAGAGCATTCCTGAAATTCCTCAAAACCTGAAAGACATTTATAAAACTGTTTGGGAGATTTCTCAGAAAGTAATTATTGATATGTCTGCTGAGCGGGGTGCTTACATCTGTCAGTCGCAGAGCTTGAACATACACATTACAGACCCTAATTTCGGTAAGCTTACCTCTATGCATTTCTATGCATGGAAGAAAGGCTTGAAGACAGGTATGTACTACTTGCGTTCTACTTCTGCCGCGGATGCCATTAAGTTTACGCACGATAAAACAGCAAGTCAGCAAACGGTTACAGCGGATGCTGGTGTGGCTGCTCCTGTAATGGCTGAAGCTGCACTTGTTGGCCAGATGCAGAAGAGCATCGACTACGAAGCACGCGTAGCTGACTACGAACAAAAGAAATCTGACATGGCCTGCTCACTGGATGATCCGGATGGATGCGAGGCGTGTGGATCTTAAGAAGCAAGAATTTAGAAGCTAGAATTTAGAAGTTGGAGGCTCGAAATCTCCTCTTCTTTTAAAAAATAACCAACCCCCTCAGTAGCTGTGAAAACAGTTTTGACGGGGTTTTTTTATAAAAAAACCAGACAAGATTACTCCAGTCTGGTTTGTGATTGAAAGATCACCGAGGTTAAGCACCTCAGTAACTTTTGGTTTAGCGATTTAAAGTTATGAATTCTTTCAACTCCACAAACTCTTGGGAGTAAAATCGGTCGAATATTGGGGATTGTGGTTTAATCCTCTACTTAAATTTTTTAAAAAGCTTAGTAAGCAATTTTTTAATGTCTGTTTTCAACAGCTAATCCATCCCTTCAAGGAAGGCAGGATATTTTTTGTCATTTTTTTTAAAACTTCAAATTAATCAACATGCCAAACATTTCATTAACAGATTATATCGATTGTATTAGTCGATCTTCATTTTCAAAAGCGAGTAAAGTAAAATCAATTTTTCAAAGGCCATCCTATAATCCCGCATTTGACTTCTATAAGGATCTTAGAGAAGAAATTATTGAGGTTAATTTCAAAAATTTGGGTAAGGAGAAACTACTTGAATTCTTAAACGGCTACAGTGGGTCAAAGAAATTCAAGAGGTACAAGTCTCTACTCGATGGTTATCTAAAATTTGTAGGCAGAAAAAGAACTACTTGGTTCACCCCACAAACTGCTTATTGGTCTTATCAAAATTTATCAGTGAAGGTAAATCCAGAGATTGGTATCACGGTGAACGGAGATAGTTACCTAATTAAGTTATACTTCAAAGAAACACCTATTAAAAGAGACAGTGTTAAGCTAATCCTATCAATGATGGAAAATACTTTAGGGTCTGGTATTCATACTGGCTACAAATGTGCTATACTTGATGTTGAAAGGGGGAAATTGCATTATCTAAAAACTAAATCTCCTGAAATCACAGATTTAATGAATGCTGAGGCAGAATATTTCTTAAAGCTCTGGGAAAGCTTGGAAAGCAAAGCTGCTTAATTGAAAGGCTGCTCAAAAAATGAGCAGTCTTTTCTTTTTATATCATTTTAACTTTAAATGTGCAATTTTGAATTATTATGGGAAGAGTCATGGCCATAGATTATGGTACCAAACGTACAGGCATTGCAGTAAGCGATAGCAACCGCATTATTGCTACCCCCTTGGAAACAGTGGCTTCTCATGAATTGTTAAAATTCATTCAAACTTATACCCAAAAAGAGGTGGTGGATGAATTTGTGGTGGGCATGCCCAAAACACTAAGTAATGAAGACTCTGAAATAGCCCCACTCGTGCGCAAATTCGTAGAAAATTTGAAAAAGACTTTCCCTGATAAAACCGTGCATCTGGCTGACGAACGCTTTACATCATCCATGGCACTGCAAAGCATGATTGACGGAGGTATGAAGAAAAAAGACCGCCAGGTAAAGGGTAATGTCGATAAAATAAGCGCTACGATTATTTTACAGGCGTTTATGGACACGATCAAACGTTAAGAGACTTTAGACATTAGATGTAATTTCTGATCTTGCTACTAAAGTCTTATGTCTAAAGTCTTATTACTAATGTCTAGCAGAACCATTAAATTTGCCCCATGATTTACCCTATTGTTGTTTACGGAGATCCTGTGTTGCGCCAGAAGGCTAAGGACATCGAGAAAGGAACGGATATGAAACAGCTTATTGCTGACATGTACGAAACCATGGAGGCTGCCAATGGTATTGGTCTGGCTGCTCCTCAGATCGGCAAGAGCATTCGTTTGTTTGTTGTTGATGCAACCGGCATTGAGAAGGAGGATGAAGAAGATGAAGACATGGGTAATTTTAAAATGGCTTTCATTAATGCCCAGATTCTGGATGAAGAAGGAGAAGAATGGGAGTTTGAAGAGGGTTGTTTAAGTATACCTAATTTACGCGAAGGGGTTTTCAGGCAGGAAACAGTGCGCATACGTTATTACGATGAGCAATGGAATCTGAAAGAAGAAACCTATGATGGTATGAAGGCGCGCATCATTCAACATGAGTACGATCATATCGAGGGTAAGCTGTTTATTGATTATTTGTCACCTTTTAAAAAGCGTTTGTTGAAAGGCAAGCTGGCTGATATTACCAAGGGTAAGGTAAATGCGGAGTATAGAATTGCTATCCCAAAGTAAAAGACATAAGTAATAAGACTTAAGCAATCTGTGATGCACTCTAAACTCCCCGATGTAGGCACTACCATTTTTGCAGTCATGTCAAAAATGGCGGTAGAAAATAATGCAATCAATCTGTCGCAGGGCTTTCCCGACTTTCCGCTCGACAGCAAACTCGTTAACCTGGTAAGCAAAGCCATGCAGGAGGGTCATAATCAATATGCGCCTATGCCTGGCTTGCCTGCACTACGCCAAGTGATTGCGCAGGTTATACAAAACACCTATCAGAAATCAGTTGATGCGGATAGTGAAATAACCATTACTGCTGGTGGTACGCAAGCGCTGTTTTCTATTCTGCAAGCCTTGGTGCATCCGGGTGATGAAGTCATTGTTTTCGATCCAGCTTACGACTCCTATAACCCTGCTATCCGTTTAAGTGGTGGTGTGCCTGTTCATCTTAATTTAAAGGCACCATCGTTCAGCATTGACTGGCAGGAAGTAGAAACAAAAATAAATGCCCGTACTAAAATCATCATGGTGAATACACCCCACAACCCTAGTGGGGCTGTGTTTAGCGAAAGAGATATTCAAGAGTTGGAGCGTATTGCGCTCAAATACAATTTGATTGTATTAAGTGATGAAGTGTACGAACGCATCATCTTTGATGATAAAAAACATTACAGCGTTTTAGCAAGACCTGCTTTAGCGAATAATAGCATCGCTGTATTCTCTTTTGGTAAAACCTTTCATGCTACAGGCTGGAAAACTGGTTATGTTGTAGCACCTCCAGCCCTGACCAAGGAAATCAGAAAGGCACATCAGTTTATTGTGTTCAGTGTGAACACTCCTATACAGGTGGCCTTAGCTGAGTATATGAAAACGCCTGAGCATTATAATAGCCTGGGTAAATTCTATCAGCAAAAACGCGATCAGTTCTTAAGTTTTATCAAAGGTAGCAGCCTGCAGCCACTCAATTGTTACGGATCTTATTTTCAATTGCTTTCTTATGAAGGTATTTCGAAACAAGGCGACATGGCTATGGCTGAAGAATTAACCATCAAACACAAAGTAGCCTCTATTCCTGTTTCTGTTTTTTACCAGGATAAGCGTGACGATAAATTATTGCGCTTCTGTTTTGCAAAACAAGATGAGACTATGGAGAAGGCGGGGGAGATTTTAAGGAAGATTTAATCTAGAAGCTAGAGGTTGGAGGCTGGAGATTGGAAGTTAGAGTTTGATAATAATGGTCATGGATATAGTCAACCAAAATATAACTTAGACTTCATCTGTTCAATCTGTATTGATTACTTCATTAGCACATCAGCACATCAAAACAGATTGCTTCCTCACCCTACGCATCACCAACCCTTCGTTCATCGCAATGACGTGCATTAAATTAAAGAATTAGCACATCAACGAATCAACTCATCAGCACATCAACGAATCAATTACTTCATCTCAGCAATCCACTTTCTTACTAACTCCACTCCTTCCGTATGGGTAAGTTGTCGACCGAGTTCGGGCATCATAATACCAGGATGTGTTGATTCAATTCTGAATTGTAAAATGGATTGATCGGGTTGACCGGGCACAATGCTATACAATCTTCCCCCCGATCCTTTGCCAGCGGCTACGGGTGCCTTGCCTACACCCAACACACGTGTATCTTTTTCACTGGCCAATAAATACAAGCCGCTGTTTTTAGCAGGGCCATCTCTACGATGGCAATGGGCACAATTGATTTCCAACCAGGCCCTCGCTCTCAATTCGACAGATGCTTTTTCATCTTCATAAGCTGTTAAGAACTTTATAGAAGACAAGTCAGGAAGACCATCGATCATATCATGTGTTTGCCAGTAGATCAATTGATTCTCTTCACCTGTTGCATAAGTGTATTCACCATTGAGCTGTCGTGCAGAAGGGCCGATAGGCATTACTTTATCGCCACGCAAGTGGCAGCCCTTACATTGATTCATATTAGGCACTGAATAGCTGATACTCTTCAATTCTCCATTGTAATGCGCCCAGCTTACTGGAATATTTTTTCCAGCAATGTCTAAATACGCTTCTGTTTGTTCATCATTCCAGATGTAAGGAAGTGCTTTCCAACCATCGGCTTCATGTAAAAGTAGTCTCGTCTCGAGAATCCTGATGTTTTCTTGTGGCTTTCTGAAATCTGCCGGATAATAAAAGTTTTTAATTAACGTAGTGCCTATTGGAAAATCAAGTACATCGTCTGCATTGTACACCACCTTGGCTCCTGCAGGTAATTTTACAAAGCGCGCTTTAAAGGCATAATCAGAAAAAAGGGCCGAGTTTAATTGATAAGGTGTTATGCCTTCTGACGGGTTTAATTCTTTTAGAGGACCTTTAAAAAAACCGTATTCAGAAAGCGTTGCTTTACCTATATGCGATAAATCCACCTGCTCCTCTACAACCGCTACCACTTCTTTATCTTTCTTTGGCGAACATGCTACGATTAATAAAATGAGACATGCAAAGTGAAAGCAATGATCTTTCATTTTACTGACAAGCATATTTCTTTACATCTTTTGAAAGATTGGCAAAGTCATTGGCTGCATCTAAATCCATGAAAACAATTTCTCCACTTTCGTTGATACAAATTTCCCGGTTGGCATTGTTAGGATCGGCTATGCCATCAAAAGCAATGTCTGGAGGACTCATGAAGGATTTTAACATAAACAGTTTTCCAAAATCACTGCTCATATCAGGAAACCAGTTGCTGTTAGCGAAACGGTTGTTATGTATTTTTATTTTATAAGGATAACCATTGTATAGTGTATCTAATTTATAGTTGTTATCCACAGTTTGTACACCACCAATATTTTCTTCCTGTTGTACTTCGCCTTCGTTCATGGCTGCTACTAAATCATAACTTACAATACCTATGCCAATGGTTGTATTATCTTTTATATCGTTATCTGTTATTTCTAAGTCATGCGTGGCTAACACCATAAAGCCGGTGCCGGGCGGTATGCTCGCTACAATATTTCCTTTAGCAGCAAAGTTTTCATGGTTGTTATCATGTACATTGTTATTATACACTTTTGTATTGTAACCGTATTGTGTTAGTCCTGGTAAATCAAAAACTAAAATGCCGCCTGTGTTTTCATAAGCTTCATTTCCATAAATTTCAACCCATCTTGAATTCTCACTTTCAATACCTGCTACATTCCAATAGGCTTTACTGTTTCGGATGATCACTGAATCCGATTGACCAACATAAATACCCGCATCAGAAGAGCCCATGGCGATGCATTCATCGATCAATACATTTTTGCAAAGCACCGGGTAAAGTGCATAAGCACCATTTTCTGTTTTAGGGCCATCTGCCCACGAAGAAGAGATACGCAAAAAAGTAATGCCATTCACATCGCTTACTTTAACATTATCTCCTTTTGCATCTTCTATTGCGAAATCCTGCAAGGCAATATTTTTACCATTGCTTATTTTTAAACCTTCAGCTCCTTCCGTTTGGTTTTTCCACGACAAGATAGTTTTATCTATACCCTTGCCCCTAATCAATATGTTTGACTTGCCGTCCATGCTCAAACTTTTTGTAAACATGAAATAACCTTCGGGCAGATCAATCGTGTCACCATCTTCGAGGGTGATTAACTGGGTTTGCAGATTTTTTTCTATGCTCTGCCATGTTACCTCGCCTCGCTTATTTGAGTAATCTTTACAGGCAATCATGGCTAGTGCTAAGATGGGCGTGAGAAAATATTTCATAAAATTGGTTGGTGGGTGAATATACTAAAAAGTGTCTTTACATCAAATCCGTCAGACCGCTGTTTACTTCCGCATTCAGCGGCCTGACGGATTTTCTATATTTATCTGGTTGCTTTTAGATGCTTCAATTATAAACCCGATCGTCAACCTTATTTCATTTTCATACCAAAAAAGAATCGCATTACCTTGAATGGACGAATCAGTAAGAGGTAAAAGCTTATACAACTTACTAAGGTTAGGAAGCAGATACTCCAGTATTTTCCAGCGATGCTCCAATCCAGTTGACAGATGTAATAACCTATCCAGATAATTACAGTCTGATGAAGAATATAAAAAGGATAAAGCCCCTCGTTAATCCTGGCGAGCCAGGGGTGTGGTCTGTTTAAATAATGCTGCCCATAGGCAATGATTGTAATTACTGTAAACCAGCTCAGGAAAATACCAGTAACATCAAAAATGATTTCTACTGTTCTGTCTGTCCAGGGTAGTTGATAGATCTCCCGAAAATGAAAGTAAGTACCATAAAAAGGAATGAGGATAAGTAATGCGGCTACCAGCAAATACTTTCTGCTCGCTCCAATGGCTGCCCATATATGCTGATTTGAATAACAGAGCATACCGAATAAAAAGAAAGCTCCATAAAATACCATGTATCCTAGGTCTTTCAGGTCATGTGTTTCCTCAGGGAAATAAGGGCGGAGTATAATTTGAGTAATCAATATTAAAATGCCAGGAACGAATAAAATACCAGCAGGACTTGATAATAATATATACAAGCGTTCTTTAAATTGTTGGGATTTGGCCGATCTAAGAAAAACCAGTAAGGGTATTGTTACCAGTGAATAAATCAAAAGATACACAACAAACCAGAGGTGGTGCCAGCTGAAGCTTCCATTGGGATATGGAACGAAGTTGAATACCGTTTTATAGAAATCCCAATAATTAACATAGTCCTTAATATGCTCGAAATAAATCTGGGGTGGCACCACTACAAACATACCAAAGATAACCGGCACCAATAAACGTTTAATGCGCTCGACCGCAAACATGCGTGCAGTACGTTTGCCCATCGCCAGGTAGGTACTGGCTCCGGCAATAAAGAGTAACAGTGGCATGCGCCAGAAATGAGACCAAATCATCCAATACCTGAAACTTCCGCTCAATTCGTTGTTCTTCACATGCCAGTCCCACGGGTTAAACCACATGCCGGTATGAAAAAAAAGCAAAATAAAGATGGCAATAAAGCGCAGCCAATCGAGGTCATATCTGCGCGTACTTGTAAGACTTTCTGCGTTCATAAAATTTCTTTTGACAAAGAAAGATGTGCCGGAAGCCAGATTAAGACTGTTTTTATAGTCTAGAAGGTCGATTTTATAAAGTCGAACGCCTTCTAAGTGTATATTTGAGTTATGAGCTCATCTATACTTGCCGCCACCCTGGCGGATATACCTGAAATCAACGCACTCGTAAATGGTGCTTATCGTGGCGATAGCGGCCGGCAAGGCTGGACTACGGAGGCTGACCTTATTGATGGCACACGGATTGACGAAACTATTCTTACCAATCTCATTAACAGAGAGGACACTTCGGTGCTACTTTATAGAGAAGATAAAAAACTGCTCGGCTGTGTGGAACTGAGAAAAGAAGGCTATAAATTATATCTGGGTATGCTGTCAGTAAGTCCATTAAGTCAAAACAAGGGTATTGGCAAAAAACTGATGACGGCCGCAGAAGCATATGCACAGGAAAAAAGATGTGCTTCTATTTTTATGACGGTCATTTCTGTTCGTGAAGAACTATTGAACTGGTACCAACGTCATGGCTATGTGTTAACTGGAGAAAGTAAACCCTTTATTGTGCCTGACGAGCGCTGGGGTAAGCCCAAATCGAAACTTGAATTTTTAGTCTTAGAGAAGAAACTTACAAATAAATAACTACTAAATAATTTTATGAGAATACGTCTGATCCTGTTTCTAAACCTATGTCTGGTGCTATGCGTTGCGGCACAGAATAGCGACTTACCAGAAGACTTTCTGAGTAAAGAATGGCACAAAACACGCAGAGAAAAATTACGTGAGAAGCTGCCCGCCAATTCAGTAGCTGTTTTCTTTGCCAATGCTGTACGAAATCGTAGTAATGATGTTGACTATGTATATCATCAGGATCCTGACTTCTACTATTTAAGTGGTTATAAAGAACCGGATGCTGTATTACTTATTTTTAAAGACAAACAGACATCAAGCAATGGAAAACAGTATGACGAAATTATTTTTGTTCAGCCCAGAAGTGAACAAGCCGAGATGTGGACTGGCCGGAGGCTGGGCGATGAAGGCACAAAAGTAAAGCTGGGTTTCGAAAATGCTTTCAATAATAAAGAGTTTAAGAAATATAATGTTGACTTCAGCAAATTCAGTGAAGTACTCTTCTTCGATTTCAAAAACGATGTTCGCGACAACCCAAGAGACTCTTCCGATTTATATAGCTTAATTGAGCAATTTAAAATGAAGACTAACTATCCTTCAAAAGATAAATTAGTTGTTAAAACAGAGCCTGTAAAAAATAATCTTAATACAAAAGCACTTGATGGTATTATGGCCAGTTTGCGCGGTATTAAAACCACAGAAGAGTTAGAAATGATCAGAAAGGCTGTGAGCATTTCCTGCATGGGGCAACGCGAGGTAATGAAGGCCATGAAGCCTGGTATGTCAGAGCGTGAAATTCAGGGTATACATGAATTTGTATTTAAAAAATATCAGGCTGAAGATTTGGGCTACCCAAGTATTGTAGGAGCAGGCCACAACGGCTGCATTCTTCATTATATAGATAACTATAAACCCAACATTACCAGTAAGGAATTAATTCTGATGGATCTTGGTGCAGAGTACAGAGGTTATACAGCCGACATTACACGTACCATTCCGGTTAACGGAAAATTTTCTCCAGAGCAAAAGCAAATTTATGAATTAGTATTAGCAGCACAGGAAGAAGCCATGAAAGTGACTAAAGCAGGTGCCACTTTTCAGGAATTAACCTTGGCTACGCGTAAAGTCATTAATAAGGGTCTTGCCGATTTAGGTATTATTAAAAGTGAAGATGAAAGACATCTCTACTATCCGCATGGTTGCTGTCATCACATCGGACTTGATGTGCATGACAATGGCGAATACGATATGCTTCGCGAGAATATGGTAATTACAATTGAGCCCGGTATTTATATTCCGGAGAATGCTAATTGCGACAAACGTTGGTGGGGAATTGCCGTTCGCATTGAAGATGACTATTTAATTACGAAAGATGGCTACGAGCACTTGTCAATTTCTGCTCCACGTAAAGCAGATGAGGTGGAGGCATTGATGAAACAACCTAGTGCATTAGATGACTTCGTACTTCCTCCAATCGAAAAAATAATTGAGAAAAAGCAATAGATTAAGAAAATCTGGTTGTGCGTTTGTACAACCAGATTTTTTCTACAATACAGGTCGTGGGTTTAAAACAATAAATTCGTTGAAGGCATAAAATAAATTATCGTCTGCTATTGAGCGATCATGATTTATGTTCGCAGCTCTCCAATCTTTTATTGCCATTTTCAGAACAATTGCCAGGCGATAATCTTCTTCACGTTCTTTTTCAAAAAGCATGGCTACCTCTTTATTTATCTCTTCCCGGGGTTCGTTAAAGAAATGATCTTCGTTGTGCGTGTGACTTTCGAAAAGCACGAGTAATTGTTCAATCTGTACTAGTAGGTTTTATCCAGCCTCCTTATTGGTGAAATCCGTCTGTTGAAGCTTTAAAGCCGTATCGTATAAAAAAGTTCTTAAGGCTTTATGCACTTTATTAAAAGAATTGTAACGCATATCGTTTTTGGTTAGTTGCTGTTGAACCGAAGCATGTGTTACTGCAATCTTTGTAATAAGGAGAGAAATCTCTGTTAAACGGAGTAGTTATTGACCGACCAATAGTTTCAGCACCTGAACCTTATCGACTGTTGCAATTCTAACAAGATAAAGACCGGGTTGGTGGAGTTGATAATCATCACCATCAGCAGCCAATCGCTCACAAACGGTTTTGCCTTTGCTATCCACTATTGTTATTTGCGCAGCTTTACTGTCAGGCGGGAGAGCTAACTTAAAGCTCCCATCAGCACTTGGGTTAGGATATACATGCATGCCTATTTTTTCTTCATCATCAATATCTGTAATCAATGTAGCGATGAAGTTAAGATTTTCGATATCTGCTGCGAGCGGATTGATCACTATTGAAGCAGGTGTGAAAGTGTAACCAACTGCCTGTGGTGTAACTGTACCTTGCCAATTAACAGGAAGCGTAATATTGAAAAAACCATTAGCATTTGTAATCACATTTTCAGGAAAGCCCATGAGTTGAACTTCCGCCAGTGGCTGGTTATTCTCAACTATAGTACCACTTACCTGATGGTATTCAACAGGATCTTCAGCAATACTTGCTACAAACAATATGTCAACTGAATCTTTTTGCAGATTTGTGATACTGATGCTTGCGGGGGTAAAAGTAAAACCTTCAGCTATGGGTGTGATCGTACCTGACCAGCCCGGTTGTATTTGCGCCACAAACTTTCTGTCTTCACGCATTCTTACTGTTTCAGGAAAACCTTGTAAATCCACCACGATTGGTTCATTGTGTTGAATAAGAAATTCGCCTTGAATTAATAAAGTGCCTGCATTACGTGCTGTAAACTGATAGGCATAAATGCTGGTAGTGACTGGTGGTATTTGTTTTTTTGCTGGGCTAATATCCATGCCTTCTGCTACAACTTGAATTTCGCCAGACCAGCGATGCGATACTGCGGCAACAAAAACACCGTATTGGTTAGTATGTAAAATTTCTTCAAAGCCTCTTATCTCCGCATTAACAATAGGAAAGCCATTAACATCATTTACAAAGCCCCATACTGCATGTTTACCAATATAGGTTCCTACAAAATCCTGATCCGTTTTATTCTCTGCAATATTCTCAAGTACTAAGGTCTGAGGTTCAAATGTGTGCTGACCATATTGCGGGCGTATACTTCCTGAAAAATTCTTGGGCAGTTTAATTGAATAGTTTCCTTCCATATTGCTATAGCATTGATATAGCTCACTGTGTAGTGTCGCCATCAATGGCTTACCAAGATCATCGGTAATTTTACCTGAAACGTAAACCGGATCCAGCATACTTCTGTTGGTACCATAAATTCTTTCATCTAAAAACTGCGACATGAAGATTCTCCCATAAGAAGTCTCATAAAAAGTTTGATTTTCATACAGCAATGTCTGACTTATGCCCAGGCCAGTATTAAATTTTATCCACGTTGCTCCTTTGTCTGTTGAAACATAGGAACCTCCGTTTGATACAGAAGCAGAAATAGAGCTATACCATTCACCATTCGCGGCAAAGTGTATAGAATTGAGTATGCCGGTTAACCACCAAGTATTTGAAGCACCTGCCCGGATTAATCCCCAGGGTGATTGTTGAACAAGATCGTCACGGTGTTTAACCATATTAAGCGTAACAGCAAAGTTGGTTACTACACCAGACAGACTGAAGATAACTGAATCATCTGGTGTAATACTGATGCCATAGACATTGCTTGTTTTAACGGTGCCTAAATTTTCTGCTTCTAAACTTATTTTTTGCCAACTTAAGCCTTTGTTATCTGATATAAATAATCCCCCACTACCGTTAACATTCTCATCGCCTAAACCCAGGTAAATGCGGTCATATGCATCCACCGCAATCTGTTCGCAATACAATGCACTATTATTCAGGCCCTGATTGCGTGCTGTCCATCCTGTCAAATCCCCATTATTATAAAAAATTCCATCACCCACGTAACCATCTAAGGTGCTTACGCCTGTAATGAAAAAAAATTCTCCAGTACTGATCTCTGCAATTTTAGAAAGCGGATAGTCAGTATCAACCTTAACTGAATCCCAGTCTTGGCCTTTGTTGTATGAATAGTATATTTTCCCTTCACCCCCCGCCAGTACTTTTCCAGATTTGGATGCATGCACTGAATAAATGGTGCCTGATTTAAGTGATCTATTCCAGGTAAATCCGGCATCACCAGTCCTCCACACACCATTACTTGTTCCTGTAAAAAGAATAGAATCCTCCAATCCTGCAAAAGCAGTTTTTACGTTACCTGGAAAAGCGGGAATGATTAACCAATTGTCTTGCGAAAAGGCTACTGTGTTTAGCGCTATGAGTAACAACGAGCCAGCTACTCGAAAAGACGAAAAAAAGAAGCGGGGCATGCTTTGTATATTTCTTTAAAGGCAATTGATTATGAATCTCCTAAACAAAGCTTACACGATCGGCTTGTCACTTTTGTTGCCCAATATTTAGCCTCAAAAAATAATGTCTCTGTTTTGCATCCTTTTCATAAGGACTACGTTCAGGTAAGGTTAATTTATTCAATCGTTATTTTACGCTATTTCTAAATTCAGAAGGTGTCGTGCCCGTAATTCGTTTGAAGGCAGTGTTGAAGGATGATTTCGCATTATACCCTACCTGCTCGGCAATCTCTTCTATTTTTAAATGTGCTTGTTCTTTTAAAAGCTTTTTAGCCTCCTCAATTCTGTATTCAGCTACCCACTCAAAGAAATTCTTATTAAAGCTTTCATTAATCACTTGTGACACATGATGCACATTTGACTTACATAATTGCGCCAGTACAGGCAAACTAAAACTCATTTGCAAATATGGTTTTTGCTCATTCATAACCTGCTTCAATAAAGCAGTAAGTTGTATTACCACCTCGGGCTCCATACTCGATCCCTTGTATTTTTTATCTTCCGTTATTGGTATTTGACGAAAGAAATGCGAATGTTTTATAACTAAAAAACTTGTTACATAAACCAATACTGCCCCATATGCTGCAGACAAGTGATCACCCGTATCATTCTTATTGAAAATTTTAACCAGCACGATAGAAATAGCCAGTGTAAAAATCTGGAATACTCCATCACGCATCACGCGTAAGGTATAGGTTTCGGGTTTCCAGAAGTTGTTATTCTTTTCTTTAAAAGATTTTATTATTTCTATACCTGATAACAACACATAGAACAGAAAACTTATGAGTACCAGACCTGTATGCCATTCGGTTAATTTAAACATCCACGGATCGTAGGATAAATTCCAATCCAGCAAAGGCATGCCTGGGTGATAAGCCACCATCCAGGCATTATACTTAACATCGTTAGGTGCAATTAGAAATGGTATAAGTGCCAGTGTGTAAATAAGAGGAAATAGCACATGTAAAAAAATAACTTTTCGCGGTACACTACCATATTTCAAAGCCAAAACAAATAAGTAGAAGAATGGCCCCAGCAGTAAAGCCATGGGTTCAGAGAAATCTACCAGAAATAAAACATGTTTGATATAACCGCTGTACATCAAAAAAACCTCGAGCAGGCAACACGCTACTGATAATAGAAAAAAGCCCTGGAATAAATTAAAAGCCTGACGTCTGTTTTCCTTAGAGAAAAAGAAAACCGAAAGAAATAAGGCCTGTACAATGCCTAGAAAAATGAAGATGGCGAATAAATCAATGCGGTATGGCATGGCTGCTAAGATAACACTTAGGCAGATAGTTTATCGTGCTGATAAATGGGGAGCGTAAAAAAGAAAGTGGTTCCTTTCCCCTCAGCCGATTCGAACCAGATACGCCCGCCACTTTTCTCAATAAATTCTCGGCAAAGCATTAGCCCCAAACCTGTTCCCTTCTCCGCCTCCGTACCTTGTGTAGAGATTGTGCCCAGGGTAAAGAGCTTATCGCGGTTTTCTTCCGGAATACCTGTGCCATTATCCGCTACAGAAAAGATAACCTCCTTTTCGGAGGCTTCTGTTGCGCGTAAACTTATAATTCCACCAGCATCTGTGAATTTAATAGCATTGGTGAGCAAGTTCCTCAACACCGATCTCATCATATTTAAATCAGTATGTACCTGCAATAAATTCTGGAGTTCCATAGTGAGTTGAATTTGTTTCTTCTCTAACTCTGGTTCCAGCAAGCGAATAGTTTCTCTGGCAAGTTCTGATAAGTCCACAGGTTTTGGCTGAAAGACAGTACCTTTTAACTGCAGCGTTGCCCATTGCAAAAGATTTTCTACAAACTCTGTTGTCTCATTAAAGCGCACTTCAAGTGAGGCTGATATTTTCTTAAACTCTTCCTGGCTTACCTTACCTGACTTTACTAATGCCAATGCTAATTGCAAAGAACCCAGCGGCCCCTTGATATCGTGAGATACCACAGAGAATAATTTATCCTTCACACGGTTTACTTCCTCCAGTCTTTCGCTCTTCTGCTGAATTTCTTCCGTTCTGCTTTGTACCTCTTTCTCCAGTCTTTCGTTCTCCAATTCCTTGGCTGACTTATACTCTCGTTCCAAAAGATTAATACGATCGCCAAGGGCAAATGAAATGAAAAGCATTTGCAAAATAAATCCAATCATTAAACCGCTATAGTTTGTACTGAAATAACCTGGCACTATACCCAAGTTGCTTAGCGTAAAAAGCACAGTGGCTAATAAAATAGCAAACCAGGCAATCAAATAGAAACGGGCTGGTCTGTACTTTTTATGAAGACAATAGGCAGCACTTATTAACTCGACAATACAATGGATGATTATAAAAATATGATGTACGCCATAAGACAACTGCCTGAAGAATATAACCATGAGCAAAGCCGCAAAAAGGTTTGTTATCATGATACTCAGCAAGAGATTATCAAGGTTACGACTTATCCGCCTCAGGTTAAGAAAGGCTCTTGTTAAAATGGTTGTAGCTGTTACCAGCGCAGGTCCGCTAAACATAGCAAACCAATCATTTAGAAAAGGTTTTTCTGGATAGAGGTAAAGAAAACCGTAACCCTGAAAAAGTGAAACAATGTTGGCCATAGTGATTAGCGCAATGGCATAATAAAGTGCCAGTCTGTCGCGGGTAGACAAATACAAAAAGAATTGATACAGCATCATGATAAGCACGGCACCAAAGAATAGCCCATTAATCATTTGCATATGAAAGGCACTGGTGAAAAAATCATCACGAGACCATAGCAGAATGGGTACCTGAACCGAAGAAATCGTTTTTACCCGTAAGTAGAATGTTGCTTCATGTTCTGGCTGAAGTGAAAACTCGAAGGTGGGGTGACGGTGTTCAATATCCCGGGAAGAAATGGGCAGCATGTCTCCTGCTGTTTTCTTGAGCCACCTGCCATCACGCTCAAAGAAAAAATCAATGGAATCAATGACTGAGTACGCTACTTCAAGCAGAAACTGATCTTTATCTGTTGAGTTGCTTACTGTAAGTTTAAACCAATGAACGTTCCTGTTAAAACCAAAATTGGGAGCCTCTGCCACAGGAATAGGCGTGAAGGTCTTTGTTCTGATATTATCAAAAGAAATTGCATTGGTGCTGTCAACGAGATACAATAAGTTTCCCTTCACCTCTAACTGACCTGATTCCGGCAGTGCAAGGTGTTGTGCTTTAAGGGCACTACCTAGACAGAGTGCGATTAACAGATTTATGCAACGCATTCAAAAAATTATCGCTTCACTTGTTGAGCAAACTCTTTAGCAAAATACGTTAAGATTATATCGGCACCGGCACGTTTCATGCTCAAGAGTGTCTCCTTCATTACACGATCACCATCCAGCCAGCCTCTCTGTGCAGCTGCCTTTACCATGGCATATTCGCCACTTACATTATAGGCAGCTATAGGCAGATTAAAATTTTGTTTAAGTAATTGTATGATATCCAGGTAAGCGAGTGCAGGCTTTACCATTAAAAAATCAGCACCTTCAATAAAATCAAGCTCCGCCTCAATTAAGGCTTCGTTCTTATTGGCCGGATTCATCTGATATGTTTTTTTATCACCAAATTTTGGCGCTGAATCCAATGCGTCTCTGAATGGGTTGTAAAAAGCACTTGCATACTTTGCTGTGTAGCTCATGATGGACACATCGGTAAAGCCATGATCATCTAGCACTTCGCGGATGTAACCCACTCTTCCATCCATCATGTCTGACGGACCGATGATGTCGATACCCGTTTCTGCCTGGGCCACTGCCATCTTCCCTAAAATCTCCAGTGTTTCATCATTAAGAATTTTTCCATCTTTCACCAAGCCATCATGACCATCGCTGCTGTACGGATCCATGGCTACATCCGTCATGATGCAGGCTTCCGGAAATTGCTTTTTTATTTCGCGCAGGGCTCGTAAATAAAAAAAATCAGGGTCATAGCTTTTTGTAGCCGTCTTATCTTTCAGCGAATCTTCAACAGCGGGAAATACATCGAATGCTTTAATCCCTAGTTTCAAGCATTCTTCAATTTCCTTCAATAGTAAATCCAGCGAGTATCTGTAGATACCCGGCATGGAGGCTACTTCTATTTTTTTATTAACACCATCAATCAGAAATAAGGGAAACAGCAGGTCATCCGTTGTAACTTTAGTTTCTTCTACCAAATCACGAATCGCTGCACTCTTTCTGTTTCTACGTGGTCTGCTTTGTAAAAAATCTGATTGAACGGACATATATCAGTTAATTAATCTGAAGTTCAGTGATTTCTTTATTGTTATAATACACTTTGGCTTTAGGCAAATAACATTCCATATTTTGATAGCTGATGGTTACGTTTTTGCCTATTAACTTTTTGGGATCATCAACAAATTCATCCGAACCAGGAAAGTAACGCAACCAGATTAATTTATGTTCTTTCCCGCCTTCTTCTTTAATATTTATATACAAAAAATCGCCAGTTTCAATGGATTTTACTTTTCCTGTTATAGACAGTGCTTCTACTTCTTCATCATCTATAAAAGCGCGAAAAAGATCAGGGCAAATAGGCGCCATCTGTAAACCCACTTTTTCTCCAAGCTTCTCCATTGCCTCACCATCCGTCATTTCAAGCTCCAGGTTGTTGCGCTGTGCACTTTCAATCATGCAAAGTCCCAAGGCCATCTCTACCTCTTTGCGCTTGCTCAGATCGATATTGCGTTTAGTTACACATTCACAAGTTTCTTTTGCTATAATTTTGTAGACGTCATCCTGGCTTTGAGCTGAGGTTACATATACAAACAGGCAAAAAAAGATAGGGGCAAAAATCTTTTTCATGGGGCATGGTTATGAAACAAAAGTAAGAAAAGATTTCCCCTTTCTAGGCACATGCCGGCAGCCACCATGAATTAATCTTTAAGAAATTCCAGTATATCACCGGGTTGGCAATCCAGTTCCTTGCAAATAGCTTCCAGGGTTGAGAAGCGTATGGCTTTTGCTTTACCTGTCTTTAAAATAGAGAGGTTAGCTAGTGACAAATCTATTTTCTCAGCCAGTTCTTTCGATTGCATTTTGCGCTTAGCAAGCATAACATCGAGGTTTACAATGATTGGCATATCACTAAATAGTTAAGTCTTGTTCTTCTTTTATTTGAAGTCCTTGTTTAAAGACTTCTACCAGTATAAGTACAATTAAGCCTGCCGCTATCCATGAAGATGCCAAAGAACCTTGCCCAACATTTAAACCCACCCAGTATCCGGCAGCGTAAAAGGAGCTTCCAGAATCAACAATTGAATGGGTGAAGTGCTCGTCAATAACATAATACTTCATCCAATCACCAATCCAATGAAGTGGCTCAATCAATAAAAGAAGAATACCCACCAAGCGTAATTCCCGGATTGTTTTCGCAGAAAACGGATTCTTGATTTGTAAGGATATCACTATGCGTCTTATCACGATTATTATCAAACCTGTATAAAGCATTTGAAAGATGGTCATCCCCAAAAACAATGTGCGTAATACCGGACTAGAAGTATTAAAGCTTATTGCTACATCTGTTGCCACTAACGATGGCGCTATGATAGAAGGGTTGTTTGATGAAATGAGAGACAATTCCTGACTGAGTGGATAGTTTCGTCTGGCATCGAGGCCAAGAAAAAAATGTGTGCTGTCGAGTTTACCAAATAAGTAAAGACAAAGGATTACGATACCACCAACTGCATATAGAAAGAGGGAAATATTGATAATCCACAGCAAGATTTTATAACTGAGTGTTTTCATATCATAAGATTTATGACACGAATTAAAGTAAATATTTATTGATAATCAATAAATATTTATCAAAAATCAATCTTCTTGATCGTGGCTGTCTATAATGTGTTGACTAATAAGCTGATACAGCTCAGCAATTTGTTCATCTTCCTGAAGCAAGGCCATGTGCCTGTCGAGGGTTTCCAGATCGCCCCTTACAGCTGGTCCGGTCTGCGCGGCCTCCGGACCAATGGCCAATGATTTATTAATCGTCTCACTCACCAGTGGCTTAAGCCATTCGTAAGGAAGCTCACTTACATCCATAATCGATTTAGAAATGGTGAGCATGTGATTAGTAAAGTTTGAAGCGAAGACAGCGGCTACATGCAAGGCCATTCTTTTAGAGGAGTCTATCGCTAACACTTTTTTACTAATGGCTTTACCCATTTTTAACAAACGCTTCTCTACATCCTGATTCATACATTCGATGAACAGGGGTATCTCTGCAAAATCAACTTTCTTCTGTTTGCTAAATGTTTGTAAAGGGTAAAATACACCGGTGTTTAAAGTAGCCGCTGTAGATAAAATGAGTAAGGGCTGACTGCCCGATGTGTGCACGAGGATAGCATTATCGGGGAGTATAATTTCCTGCAGCACTTCTTGTAATGCATCATCGGTAACTGCTAAAATAAAGATGGTCGCATCACTATCAGAAAAATCCAGGTCATCTTTTACTTCGGCCTGATATAATTTATTAACCAATGCCAGGGCATTTTTTTTAGAGCGGCTATATACCTCACGTACAGCGTAACCCGCATTGTCTAAAGCCGGGGCCAGATGCCAGGCCAGATTGCCCGCGCCAACAAAAGAAACTGAAGTAGTTGATTGCATGGCTTAAAAATACAATTTCAGTAACAAATTGCACTACACAATCGATTGCTTGTTATAAAGCATGCTGTCAACTGATTAAAGTCAAGTTTATCATTTAATTGCTGCACCTATCTTTCGTGTGTAAATTGAGTCTTATGAATAATACACTTCCCTACGTTTCGGCAGCTGAGGCTGTAAAACATATTCAATCTGGCGACCGCGTATTTGTACACGGCAGCGCAGCCACACCCCAATGCTTGTTAAAAGCGCTGGCATCCAATTGTGAACAGCTTAGGCAGGTGGAGATAATTGCTGTAAGTACTTTAGGTGAATTAGAAATTGCCAAGCCAGCTTTTAAGGATCGCTTCTATTTTAACTCACTCTTTGTATCTGAAAACATCAGGGAAGCTGTTAATGGTACCAATGGTGAATACATCCCGATTTTTTTGAGTGAAATATCAAGATTGTTTGAAAAAGGTATACTACCCATAGATGTAGCCATGATTCATGTATCATTGCCAGACAAGCACGGTTTCTGTTCTTTGGGTACTTCAGTGGATGTTGCTAAATCGGCAGTGAAGCATGCCAAAAAAATTATTGCTCAAATTAATCCGAACATGCCGAGAACTTTGGGGGATGGTTTTGTACACATTAATCAGTTTGCTGCTATGGTAGAATGTAATGATGTGCTTCCTCAGGTTCGTTACAGTGATCGCATTTCTGAATCTGAAAAAATTATAGGCGCTAAGATTGCAGAATTGGTGGCTGATCGTTCCACCTTGCAATTGGGTATTGGTGCCATTCCTGATGCCGTACTGCAATCACTGACACATTGCAAAGACCTGGGCGTACATACTGAAATGTTTTCGGATGGCGTAATTGACCTTGTAAAAAAAGGTGTTGTTACCAATGCCTATAAAAAGAAACACAGAGGAAAAACCGTTGCTGCTTTTGCCATAGGCACCGACAAACTTTATCACTTTATAGATGATAACCCTAGCTTTGCATTTTTGGAAGCCGATTATGTAAATGATACACGCGTTATTCGGGCAAACCCAAATGTAGTGGCAATCAATAGTGCTATTGAAATAGATTTAACCGGACAGGTATGCGCAGACTCTATTGGTACATATCAATTCTCTGGCGTAGGTGGTCAGATGGATTTTATCAGAGGTGCTTCGTTATCCGATAATGGTAAACCAATCATTGCTTTATGCTCTGCTACTAAGAGGGGCGAATCTAAAATTGTTCCCCATCTGAAAACAGGTGCTGGTGTGGTCTCAACAAGGGCTCACGTTCATTATGTAGTAACAGAATATGGTGTTGCCTATCTCTATGGAAAGAATCTTCACCAACGTGCGCTGGAGTTGATGAAGATCGCTCATCCTGCCAATCAGGAAATGTTAGAGAAAGAAATTATCGCTCGCTTTGGCAGTAACCAATACCGTATGGGTTAATTATTCGCTACGCAGATTATTGGTTGGGTTGGCAACGGCTGCTCTGGTAACCTGAAGCAGTATAACTGAAAGGGTTACCAGTAGTAATCCAACACCCGTCAGTACAAAAATCATATACCCGATCTCTACATGATACGCATAGCCTTGCAGAAAATTTTGCATGAGGTAGTATGCAGCAGGACATCCAAGCAACAATGCTACACTGGTGAGCAGTATAAATTCCTTACTCATCATGGCTATCAGGTTTGGTACGGTGGCACCCAATACTTTGCGGATACTGATCTCCTTCTTCTTGCGCTCGGTTGCGTAGGCGGCTAAGCCTAATAAACCCAGTGATGAAATAAAGATGGCCATTACGGTAAAGCCTGCAGAGAGTTTGCCTATTACTTGTTCTTGTCTGTACAGCTTTTCGTATTGACTATCCAGGAAAGTATATTCAAAAGGAAATTGCGGACTGGCTGTCTTCCATACGCCTTCCATTGAAGCCAAAACTTCCTGCGTTCTGCCCGGTTCAACCCTTACATAATAAGTACCGGTCCATTCGGGGTAGCAAAGTAAAACCATCGGATCCATGGCTTCACTTAAGGAGCGACCATGGAAATCTTCAACAATGCCGACAATTTTTCCCTCTATACCCCATTGATTGATTGAAAGTCCGATAGGATTTTCAACATTCATGAGTGAGGCAAGCTTTTTGTTAATAATTACATTGGCGGTATCATTAAGTGCTTCAGAAAAGAAGCGCCCTTCTGCCAGCGTAAAGTTCATGGTTTCCATAAAGTCGTAGCCTACAACCAGTGTTCTCACATACAAGCGACTGTCTTCGCTTTTGCCGGGCCAAGAAAAAGAGCTATTCTGATTTGGTATTTCAACCAGGCTTTGATTGGAGGTAGCGGCACCGCTTACACCTGGAATTTTTTCAAGCTGATTTTTTAGTAATGTAAAATCCTTTACACCCCTGCCTGAAAAAGTAATAACATTTTCTTTATTGTATCCCAGATTTTTAGATTGTATAAAATCAATCTGTTTATACATTACCAGTGAGCTAACAATGAGCACGACAGAAATCGCAAACTGAAAAACAACCAATGTCTTACGCAAGGAACTTCCTCTCGCTGCAGATCCCGATGCTCCCTTTAAAGCACCAATAGGATTAACACCAGAAAGTATGAGTGCGGGATAGGTGCCGGCCAATATGCCGGTGAGGAGTATAATGGATATAATTGGAATAAAATATTCGGGTTGCAAATAATGAATACCAATTTGTTTATTCACCAGCGAATTAAAAAATGGTAATGCAATTTCAGCTATACCTAATGCAAGCAACATAGATAAGGCAGCTACTAAAACAGACTCGCCAATGAATTGAAATGTGAGTGACCAGCGTTGTGCACCAATGGATTTACGTACGCCAATTTCTTTATGGCGTACAGCAGCCCGCGCAGTAGCCATGTTCATAAAATTGATACAAGCAACCAGTAAAATAAATACAGCTACTACACTAAATATTTGTACATACTTGATTCTGCCACTTACAGGAAATCCGTTCTCGAATGAGCTATATAGATACCTGTCGGCAAAGGGTTGTACATAGTAAGTCAGCCTCTTTTTATCTTCATCTTTCAGCTCCAGTATTTTGGCCACATGGTCATTTATCTTTTGTTGTGTTTCTTTAATATTGAACTCAGTGCTTCTAAATTTGAAATAAAGGGGATAATCGCTGTTTCCCCAGTCTTGTGGTCTGTACTTTTTATGTACGTCAAAGTGTGCAATAAACTCAAACTGCATACTGGATTGATCTGTTACGTCCTCCATCACAGCAGTAACCATCAAGTCGTTCTCTGATCGAACCTTCACTACTTTACCAATAGGATCTTCGTTACCAAATATTTTTTTGGCCAGGCTATTGGTCAATACAATTGAAGACGGGTTAGGTAATGGGTTATTTGCATCTCCCGCTATTATTTTATAACTGAAAATTTTAAAAAAATCAGGATCAGTAAAATAGCCACCTGGTAAAAAGGTAAGATCCTTGTATTGAAATAAACGAGGACCATCATTGGCTACATGTGCTACATATTCAACCTCAGGGATACCGGTTTTTATTGCTTCGGCTAAAGGCCCTGGTGTTGAGTGCCAGGTAATAGTGCCTTCAGGATTGTTTAAATTCAAAACTACATGCTGAATACGATCAATGTCAGCGTGAAATTTGTCTTTACCGATTTCATCAGAAATCCATAAATAGATTACAAAAGTGCAAGCCAGGCCTACCGCAAGACCAGCAACATTTAAAAAGGAGAAAAAGCCTTGTCGTAAAAAACTCCTGATGGCAACTGAAAAGTAATTCTTAAGCATATGCTAATCTATAAAGCAGTATGCAGATTCCAAGAATAAAGCCAATTCAAAAAATTGAAATTCTTACGCACTAACGGTATAAATCTGTGTTCAAACAATTCAAATTCGAACAAAAATGACCGGATACGGACGTTTTATACAGCTACGTTAATGAATGAGGTGAGCTTTTCAACAGCTGTGTCAATGTGTTCTACAGTATTGTATTTACTGAACGAGAAACGAATAGCGCCACGCTTTGAATTAGGATAAAGTGCACCTAATACATGCGAACCTGTTGTAGCACCACTTGAGCAGGCACTGCCTCCTGAAGCAGAAATGCCTTGGAGATCGAGGTTGAAGAGCAGCATATCGTTTTCTTCAGACTCAGGCAAGCTTACATTCAGTACAGTGTATAAACTCTTATTCAGATTATCGGAGTCTCCATTAAACAACACACCAGGAATATTCGCCTTCAATTTTTCAATCATGCGCGACTTCAGTTTTGTAATGTATTGCTCATGTTCGTGCATTTCGCGGTAAGCGATTTCCAATGCTTTAGCGATACCGATTATGCCATAAACATTTTCAGTACCTCCACGCATGTTGCGCTCCTGTGCACCACCATGAATAAACTGTTCGATCTTATGATCTTTCTGAATGTACATGAAGCCTATACCTTTTGGCCCATGAAATTTATGAGCAGCAGCAGTCAGGCCACACACATGCAGTTCTTTCATGTTGTGCGCATAATGCCCCATGGTTTGCACCGTGTCAGAATGGAAGAAAGCTTTGTACTCTTTTGCCATTTCGCCTACTCGTTTTAGATCGAGGAGATTACCAATTTCATTATTGGCATGCATCAGAGAAATAAGTGCGTTAGGGTATTGTTTTAAAAGTGTTTCAAGGTGTGTCAGGTCTACATGACCTTTCTCATCCAATTGAACATGGTGCAATTGAACGATTCCCTTCTTAGCTAAAATTTCTAAAGTATGTGTAACGGCATGATGTTCTATGGGTGTAGAGATGGCGTGTTTGATGCCATAGGTTTGTGCACCACTTACAATTAATGCGTTGTCTGCTTCTGTACCTCCAGAGGTGAAAATAATTTCCCCGGGTGTGCAATTCAAAAGTTCAGCAATTTTCTTTCTACTCGATTCAATAGCTGCTCTTACTTTTCTGCCATGGGCATGCGTAGATGATGGATTACCGAAATCCTCCAGCATGAAAGGCTTCATAGCCTCAAATACTTCAGGATCGAGGGCAGTAGTGGCAGCGTTGTCGAGATAGATTCTCATGTTCCGGAATTCAATATTTCAAACTTCAAATTATAAATTGGCGATGCGCTTAATGTCGTCAATAATACGTTGAGCCAAGGCATCTGCTTTTTTCTCATTTTGCGATTCCGCATAAATGCGGATGATGGGTTCGGTATTACTTTTACGCAAGTGTACCCATTCTTTCTCTGCTTCAAAATCAATTTTAACACCATCAATGGTATTCACTTTTTCAGCAGCGTATTTTTTCTTCACCTCCTCCAGTACTTTGTCTACATTGATCTGAGGCGTTAATTCAATTTTATTTTTAGAAATAAAGTAGGCCGGATAAGTCTTGCGAAGTTCAGAAGCCTTCATCTTTGACTTAGCCAAATGTGTTAAGAATAAAGCAATACCCATCAGGGCATCTCTTCCATAATGTAAATCGCCAAAAATGACACCACCATTTCCTTCACCGCCAATCACAGCATTCGTTTCTTTCATGGCGTTTACCACATTTACTTCACCAACGGCAGCTGCTTTGTAAGTTCCTCCATGTTTTTCCGTTACATCGCGCAAGGCACGTGTAGAGGATAAGTTAGAAACGGTATTGCCTTTGCGCTTACTTAAGATGTAATCAGCCACCGCAACTAAAGTATATTCTTCGCCAAAAGGCTTACCATCTTCCTGCACCAAAGCCAGACGATCAACATCCGGATCAACAATGATACCTAAGTGACATTTCTCAGCTTTTACTTTCTTACAAATTGCTTTTATATTTTCAGGTAATGGTTCCGGATTGTGCGGGAATTTACCATTGGGCTCGGTATACATCCCTACAATCTTTTTCACACCTAGGGCTTTCAATAATAGCGGCACTGCAATACCACCGGTTGAGTTAACAGCATCAACCGCTATTTTAAATTTTGCATTTTGAATGGCCTTAACATCAACCAATTTATTTTTTAAAATCAGTGCAATGTGTTTTTTAATGTAAGTGTCATTCTGAGTGTACTTACCGAGTTTGGTTACTTCAGCAAAATCAAAAGCTTCCTGTTCTGCTAGTTTTAATACAGCAGCACCATCATCACCTGATATAAACTCCCCCTTTTCATTCAATAGCTTTAAAGCATTCCACTGAATCGGATTATGACTGGCTGTCAGAATAATTCCACCCCCTGCTTTTTCTAATGGCACTGCAATTTCTACGGTAGGTGTGGTTGATAGACCAAGGTCAATCACATCTAAACCTAAGCCTTGTAAGGTAGAGCTTACCAATGCACTGATCATCTCACCGGAAATTCGGGCATCGCGACCAATCACTACTTTTTTACCATTACGCGATTTTATCCAGGTGCCAAAAGCAGCTGCAAATTTTACTGCGTCAATGGGTGTTAGATTATCACCAGGTTTACCACCAATGGTGCCGCGGATGCCTGAAATCGATTTAATAAGGGTCACAGAAAGTCAGTTAAAATTGTACGCAAAAATAGCAAGAATAAAGCAGTAAGAATACAGCGTATAGAATACAGTATATAGTATATAGAATTGATAGGGTAAGAATAGTTGACAGTTGACAAGATTCAATTGACAACTGTGAATAAGCCGGGCAATATGAAAATATTACTTCCCGATCTTGGGCATCTCTACTGGAGGGCCTGAGGGGCTGGCACAAGCATCGCCTGCATTAACGGTTTTACCACAAAATCCGCATTGTACACCCTCCTTATTTAACCAGGGGCTTTGCGAGGCACAAGTACCACGGAACTCGCCATTCTTTACAAAAAACAGCCTCACCGACATTAAAGCGAAAAAGAGAGCAAAAACCCCGAGTGTAAGCAGAAAAACAGTCATGATAATAGCGGTTTACGAAACTTGAATAACGAATTTTACAGCCGTTGTAAAGATACAACCAAAGCCTTATTCAATTAGTTTATCTCCTATGAAAAAACCTTATTCAGCTCCAGATCCTAACCGCGAAGAAAAATTAAAGGCTTTTGATCGCCTACTCACCGTCATGAATGAGTTACGCGAGAACTGCCCCTGGGATAAAAAGCAAACACTGGAAAGTTTAAGGCATTTAACCATAGAGGAAACCTACGAACTATCCGATGCCATTCTTGAGGGCGACTTAACTGAAGTAAAAAAAGAGCTGGGTGATTTAATGTTGCATAATGTGTTTTATGCACGCATTGCCTCAGAGCAAAACAAGTTTGATATAGCCGATGTGCTTAACAGCATCTGCGATAAACTGATTGAGCGCCACCCCCATATTTATAGTGATGTGATTGCCAATGACGAGGCTACCGTAAAAGCCAACTGGGAGAAAATCAAGTTGAAAAGCGGGAACAAGTCGGTACTGGAAGGTGTGCCTAAATCACTCCCTGCTTTGGTAAAAGCCATTCGCATACAAGACAAAGCCAGAGGGGTAGGTTTTGACTGGGAGAAGAAAGAACAGGTATGGGAAAAGGTTGAAGAGGAGATGCAGGAGTTTAAGCAAGAATTTAATGCTGCTACTAATGAAGCCATTAATAAAGAAAAGGCCATGGCTGAATTTGGCGATTTATTGTTTTCGTTGGTGAACTATGCCCGCTTTATTGACATAGACCCTGAGGAAGCATTGGAACGCACCAACAAAAAATTCATTAAACGTTTTCAGTACCTGGAAATCGAATCAGCTAAAGACGGCAAGAAAATGGGTGAAATGAGCCTGGCCGAGATGGATGAATACTGGAATAGGGCTAAAAAGTTATAATATTTATACCCTTAAGGGTATAAATATATAACTACAAACTATTATTATACCCTAAAAGGTATAAAATATGAATTATAATTATATTTATACCTCATCAGGTATAAAATGGAGGTCAATAAGGTTTCAGAATTTATTAAAAAAAGACGCAAAGTTTTGGGTCTTACACAGACTGAGCTTGCAATAAAAGCAGGAGTTGGGCTTCGTTTTATAAGAGAGATTGAGCAGGGGAAGTCAACGTTGCGAATGGATAAGGTAAATGAAGTTTTAAAGTTATTTGGTCATGAATTAGGTCCAATTCATATAGACCAATCATCTCATTAATACAATGCGTAAGGCAAAAGTTTTTATGCATAATGAACTAGCGGGAGTACTCCTTGAAAATGAAGAAGGCTACACTTTTACCTATGATGCTAATTATCTAGCCGATCAAACTAGTATACCCGTTAGTCTGACTTTACCTATAACAAGTGAACCTTATTACAGCAAAATTCTTTTCCCATTTTTTGATGGCTTGATTCCAGAAGGATGGCTACTTGAAATTGCAGAGAGAAATTGGAAGATACAATCGCGAGATAGGATGGGCCTTCTTTTAGCATGTTGTCGCGATTGCATCGGAGCCGTAAGTATAATAGAAGAAGTATGAGTGCACGATGCCTATACTGCTATAAAACACTTACCTCTTCAGAGGTGGATTTTCATAAGGCTTGCGCTCGAAAAATCTTTGGAGGAACCGTTGTTCCCACATTGGATTTTGGTGAAAGTGAAATGCAAGGGCTAGCAGAAAAGATTGTAAGAAGTCAGTTTGCGCTTACTGGGGTACAACCTAAACTTTCTCTTGAAATAGAAAAGAATCGCAAAGATGCCGTTGCTCGATTTACCATAGTTGGATTGTGGGGGAACTATATACTTAAACCACCTACCAATAAATTTCCTTCTCTACCCGAGATAGAAGATTTAACGATGCACTTAGCTGAATTAACTGGCATTGGAACAGTGCCACATACGCTAATTCGCCTAAGCTCAGGGAACCTCGCATATTTAACAAAAAGAATTGATCGTGATAAGAAAAGTAAACTGCACATGGAGGATATGTGTCAGTTAACCGAAAGATTAACAGAACATAAATATCATGGTTCCTATGAACAAGTTGGGAAGGCTATTTTACGTTATTCAAAAAATCCAGGATTGGATACGATCAACTTTTTTGAACAAGTACTATTTAGCTTCCTTACTGGCAATGCAGATATGCATTTAAAGAATTTTTCGTTGTTGAATGCACCCGGTATCGGCTATACATTATCCCCTGCTTATGATCATGTTGCCACAAAACTACTCATGCCTGAAGATGATGAGGATTTGGCGCTGACCCTTAACGGTAAGAGAAATAAAATTAAAAAAGCTGATTTTGAAGAGGCTGCAACTAAACTGAATATATCTGTACGAGCGCGAGAAAATTCCATTAATAAATTCAAGTCACTTCTTCCAATATGGAAAGATTACATCCATACAAGCTTTCTTTCTGAAGAGCTTAGGCTAAAATACATCGAATTATTAGAGAGCAGATGGACCAGAATTTTTTAAGTCAAAGACTACTCTTCGTACATAATCGTTAACTCTACTCTTCTGTTCAAAGCTCTTTCGTCTTCATTTTTGTTTGCATTCAGTGGATCACGCATACCTTTACCATCTGCCAAAATACGGTCGGGTGCTACACCTTGTTCAACAATGAAATTCCTTATCATTTCAGCACGATAAATAGAAAGCTTCAAATTGAATTTATCAGAGCCAACATTATCTGTATGCCCCACCAATTTTATTTTTAATTGAGGATTATCCAGCAAGGCTTTTGATAAATCTTTTAAATATTGCGAAGATTCATCGTCCAGGTCAGCACTATTAAATTCAAAATTAAAGTGCAAGGTAGTTTTTTCAATTATGTATGGTTCATGTTTAAGCGAACCCGCCTGAGCCAAAGCTGCCAGAGAATCTTGTTTATGCTTTAACCGTGCACTCATTGTTTCTACCTGACTCTGCCCTGACTCAACTATAGTGGGCTTGTTCGCAGGCTTTTGTGTTGTCGAATCCTTTTTAACAACAGGTGCCTTAACCAATTTTGGAGCGGTGCTTTTTGGTGCTGCTTTTGTAACTGATTTTTTGTTTACAGATTTTCGCTTACCCTTACTTAGTACCAGTCGTCTCAATTCTACACCAATTTCTACAGCGCCAGTATTGGCTGTACTACCACGCCCTGCTGGGAAATCATAACTTAGACCTAAAGCCAATGTCTCACGTTGAAACTGCACTCCTGTTATCACAGATCTTCCGGGTATAAACTTTGTTAAAAAGTTTACATGGTCATTAAACCCTTTCGACTTTGTTGTTAACTCATAGCGTGTAATTGCTCCAGTGTTAAACAGAACGGTGTTGGCGTTTAGGGTAACAAGCAACTCAGGAATAACACTAAGTTGCCCTTTTTTATAAGCCCTGAAGCCAAGAGTACCTACAGCTGTACTGCTTAATGTATTGGTTTCTTCAAGAAATGAGTCGTTTGGTTTATTAAAATCAAAAAATGATATGCCAAAGTATGATTGCACATTACCTCTTCTATCAACTTGCTGCCAATACAAACCCAGGTTTAAAGAAACATAGCTGGTTCGCAAGGTAGCATTGTCTTCACCATTAAAGACAGATTCGTCAAAACCGCGATCAGGTATAAACTGAGCGCCTGTAAAAAGCCCATCTAAATTTAATCGCTTGCTTTGATACAGGACTTTTGCTCCTAAAGATAGTGTTTGCCATTTTGAAAGTGTTGCATTGACAGCATAAGATAAAGCTGTTTCTTGTGTTTGAAATAAGGCTTGTTGTCCTGTACGGTCATCCATGAACGATAGACCAACGCCCGACCAACGCTTCCCATTTCTGGCAAGGATAGGGTAAGAAACATCTAGAAAATTGCTATTTAAATTAAATCCTGCAGCTGTAGGCTGATGGCGAAAATCAACACTTGCAGAAGCGTAATTACTATTGGCAACTAGAGCAGGGTTAATTCGCTGCTTGGTAAAGTTGTATTGACTGAATTGAAAATATTGTGCATACCCTTGATTCAATAAACAACATAGCAAAGCAATCCATAATGTTTGTATCAGCATTCTCATCGTACCAATACAATTGACCCTTCAGTTTTACCATTTAGCTTAACTTTTTCTCCGGAAGCCATTGATCCAGTCACTTTCCAAAAATACACACCAGGGGGTTGTTGTAACTCATTGCGCGTTCCATCCCAACCTTGTTGTGTAACTTGTTGCATGTTACTTGTTTCGTACATGAGCTTACCTTCTCTGTTATGAATTGAAAAGGTAAATGAAGAGATTGTTGACAGCCCATAAATTTTAAGCGCATCATTTTTACCATCACCATTCGGTGTAAATAAGCTCGGCACGAATCCTGTATCCTCCACTAAAACTTTTATTGATGCCTGTGCACTACAGTTTAAGGAGTCATATCCGGTTACGATGTAATTTGTAGTTACTATTGGTGATGCTACCGGATCAGGAAGTGTGGCATCCGTTAAACGATCTGCTGGTATCCACTGCCATCTTTCTGCACCCGATACATTCAATTGAACGTCTTGTCCTTTTAAAATGATAAACTCATTTTCAGCAACAGACAGCACCGGTTTACTTATACGAATCGCTGTTCTTCTTGAAATCGCACAACCTAAATCGTTTTGTACAGTTGCAAATAGACTATCTGGTGTAGTAACTAAATAATCAATACTATCCTAGCCACTTAAGTCTCCTCTTAACAAACTACTCCAGGCAACTGACTCCCAGTCAGTTTCAGCACCAAATTTTATTGTTTGGCCTTCACATGCGTAACGGGTGTAGAACTCTTTCTTAGTTGTATTTACTATTTCTAATACAAATATTTTAAGGGCTGCACAACCAACAGCAGTTGGATCAAAGTAAAATAAAGTGTCAGGCTCTTGTGCCAGAAATTCATGAGCATCTTTTAATCCTAAAAAACCTTGTGCGAATGAAAACCAAACAGATTGAGGCGGTGAGGAGAGTCTTACCTGTTCATTCGTACAAGCCTGCAGGATTTCAGTTTCACTATCACTGCAAATTGAGGCCCCTGATATACATAGTCCACCATCATTTGAAAAAGTGGTAAAGGAATTATCGATAGCCTGAATAGCAAAGGAAAGCGGTATCGAAGAAAGGTTATTGTAAAGTTTAAAGTTTTGAGTGCCTGCATTTCCATGCGAAACTTTTAGTCTACGCTCATTTAATACATCGAACTCCCCCATTTGAAGTGCCACCGAGCCCTCAAGCATTATATCATATGTTAGCGATGAGTTTACGGTATGATCATCTGCGGCTACATTCCAATAAAGAAAGAATCTATCGAAGATCGGAATGGCCCAACCTTTTGATGGCGGTAGAGGCCCCTCATTTACACTTGCATTATTACGAAGTATTCTTAGTGCCGGTGAAACTGATTCAAGCAATTGAACCACATCAAGATCGCCATCGAGATCCATGTCTGCAAAATGTTGCTCAATAATACTGTCGTAAAGCAGTGTATCATAAGTTCCGTTTGTCTGTATTAGGTTTAAGTTTTCGCCTGAAAAGTTTTTTCCAATTATATGAATGTCAGACAAACCATCCGAATCAAAGTCTGCTATAAAAGTGCGTGCGTCCGAAAGTTGTAGAATACTATCCTTTACAGCGTAAGCTCCATTCTTACTCAGTAAGAGCCTGTTAATGTAATTTCCGGTTTTGTCAATTCCAGAAAAAGAAATATCAAAAAAACCATCCCCATTCAAATCTCCTGAAGAAGAAGTACCTATCCAGTCCTGACCACTTGTTGATGTAAATTTATAATCCCCAGCATTAATCAAGAAACCGGTAAAAATAGAATCCGGATCAAACCTGCCACTAACAAAAATATCTGTGTTGCCATCATGGTTTGCATCGAATGCATCTATTGATGATGCATCCAATTTTAATGTATCACCTATGGCTTCCCAGGTATTTACCTGACTTTCTTTCAGAAAAACCAAGTGCATGCCTCCTGAAATCTGTGTGTTTCCAATAAGTTCACTTTTGCCGTCATTATTCAGATCAGTAAATATTGATTTTGTAAACGGAGGGAGGCCAATTTCTTCTGTTACAAATAAAAAACTTCCTGACTTGCGTAAAAGTCGCGTGGGCGATCCAAATAATATAATATCAATATCATTATCACTGTCATAGTCTCTTAATGTATAACTCACGAAATCATCTACAGCAATTGTGTTGGCTGTTATGCCCGGTGTGTTAACAGTATCACCCTTAATAAAAAGAACATAACGTGAATCATTATTTGTAGAGGCAAGCATGAATACATCTAACAGACCATCATTATCAAAATCTGCCAAATCAACTACGGTAGATTGAATAGAATCGGGTAAGGGTAGATTTTGCATTAGCTCAAAACGCTGACCCTGCACCCGGTAACATACGAGTAAAGTCATAAGTATAAATAAGTATCTCATACGCTTTAGTTATTTTTTTTAATATTTTGGATTTGAAAAGTTAAGGGCAGGGATAATCTGCTGGTTACTGGTTGATTATTTAAGGTTGCAGGCTTCCATGCAGGCATGCTAAGGATTAAACGTGTTGCTTCTTCTTCAAAGGGCTGTCCAAGGGAGTTTGTGAATTGCAAATTTTCCGGTAGCCCAGCTTTATTAATGGTAAAACTTACTGTGAGCACACCCTGAATGGAATCTTTTAGTGCTGTAGCAGGATAAATAAGTTCCTTATTAAAGTATTCATATAAATGAGCGTAGCCCTCTACAGGTTCAGCTTGAATATAAACAGGTGTTGTAGAGGGTATTGGTGTTTCTTTCTTTACCTCTGAATTTTGTTTTAATGTTTGTTTTTGTACAAATTTTTGTTCGCTACCTGTTTGATTTTGTATACTGGTAGTTATCGTATCTGTTAAAGCCTTATTATTACCTTTTTCTTCAGCCTTGATTACCTCATTAGCTTGTTTATCAGTAGTTATTTGTTCTGCATTATCTTTAGTCAGATAAAAAACAGAGAAAGCTATTCCTCCTATAATCACCATTGACATAATCAACTTTACTCCTTGCATTTTTCCAGTGCTGCTAGGCGCTGTTTTATACTTTGAAAGCAAAGCATCAAAATTCTTGAAGCGATCTATCTCTTCATCGGCTAATCCCTGACGCTTATTCATTATTGTTACTTTTGTTTTCATGTTCTCCTGATAAAATATTTCTTTAGTTTCTCCAGCGTTCTATAGGTTTTTACTTTCGCATATACTTCGGAGATATTTAAAATGGCCGCGACTTCTTTAAATGGCCTGCTTTCAAAAAAGCGTAACTCGAGCAAATGAAGTTCGTCAGGCTCAAGTCTTTGTAAAAGCTCTTCAAGTCTAATCTGTAAATGCTCTACAGAAAATTCTTCTGTCAACTCAGCGTGCAGTGCCTGCAACTGCGTTTCTTCAATAGCCACGTAACGCTGTTTTGCCTGACTTCTGAAAAAATCGTTTATTTCGTTTATGGCAATACGATACAACCAGGCCGAAAATGGCAGCCCTTTATACTGGTATCGTTTTATATTTTGAAGCGCTTTTAAAAAGACCTGAGAGGTGAGGTCAGCACAGAGTTCTTTTTCACCAACACGGTGAATAATAAATAAGAAAATGGTTTTATAATAATGATCATAGAGCGGACGAAACGCTTCGGCACTTAGCTTAGCCTGCTCAATCAGGTCTGGTTCGTTTTCAAGTGTTTTTAAAGTCCGTATCATACAAGCATTCAACCATCAAAACGGCAGATTGCAAAAAAGATACAGCCTCTCTAAAAAAATTTTAATGCTGCTTTATAGGCTAATCTTTCCATTTACGGCTTAAACTCCACTTCATCAATGGTCCGCTCGTCATGCTGGTGACGAGTGCCATAATCACTAATGAGACAAAGACTTTCTCATTGATCAAACCATTCTCCAAAGCAATCAGGCCCAATATAATTTCCATAGCGCCTCTGGCGTTTAATCCGAATCCGGCTGCTAAAGATTCTTTCCAGCTAAAACCTCCCAAACGCGTACCTAAACCTGCGCCAGTGATTTTTCCGGTAAAGGCAATGAATATGATTATTACCGTAAGTAACAAATCAAAATTTGTAATGAAGTTAACCCTCAAACCTATTGACACAAAAAATAATGGCGCGAAAATATTATTAATAAACTGGTGAACAATTTCTTTAGCTCGCTCACTAAAATGAACAGAATCACCCAGTGCCACACCCATAATAAACGCACCGAATATGGCATGTATTCCAATGTATTCAGTAAATGCCGCTGCTAAAAAACATAAAGCCAGCGAGAGAGATAACACCCCTCCAGGCCAGGCCAGTTTTTTATTTACCCAAGGCAAAAACCTATTTAAAAGTCCTCTTCCGATTGTAAGCATGAATGCTGTAAATCCTGCAGTTAGCAATATGGTATTGATCAGTGGCATGCTGTTCTCTTTACCAATCATGCCAAGTATTACAGAAAAAATCATCCAACCGATTACATCATCTACCATTGCTGAGGCCACAACCAACATACCCATGCGAGTCTTAAACATATTAAGATCCATGAGAATACGAACAATGACCGGTAGTGCAGAGATTGCCATGGCCGTACCCATAAACAGCGCAAAAACAATTCGATCTTGAGCAGTAGCTATTCCAAAAAATTCAGGAAAGAAATATGGAAAAATAAAACCTATTCCGAATGGGATAATTAAACCCATAAAGCTTGTCGCAATAGCTTGTTTGCCTTGCTGCCAAACAATATGAAGGTCAACCTCAAGTCCGGCAATAAACAAAAGCATAACAACAGAAATCTGGACTATGCCTGACAACACCACACCCGCACCACTAGGTGTCGGAAATAAGGATTCAAACCAGGCAGGCTCAAGCATGCCCAAAATTGTCGGACCAAGCAATATACCTGCTACTATTTCACCGATCACGGCCGGTTGACCAAACCTTCGCGCAATCTCTGCAAACAATCTGCCAGCTATAAGCATTACTCCAAGTTGTACCAACAGCTGTACAACATCAGCATGTGCTAATCTAACCATTGCTTGCCTCCTTTCTGCTCGATGAATTTACAACTAGTAAATTGCAAGGTAAATCTTGAAAAATATATTCAAGGTCGTGCGTAAAAACACGATCAAATAAAAAGAATTTACGCGGTGAGGCACCCACTACCAATAAATCAGCCTGTTTGCGTTGTGCAAACTTCGAAAGCTCGAATCCTGACTTGCCTGAAAGTAATTTAATATTAGTTCTTACACCCTGGTGCGGAATTTTATGCAGCAGTTGTTCTACATTTTCAATTTCAGCTTTGAGTAAACCATTGCGTACTTCGTTGTATTCTTCTTCTGTGCAATCATCAACCGAAGCCATACTTAATCCATACAATTTTACTTCGCGTACAATATGCACCCACATAGCATCATCATGCTGTGCAATGCTACAAGCCATATTCAAGGCTTCAAGTACATAGGCACTATCTTCTGCATTGACAACAATATGCTTGAATGGTTTAGGTGCCGATGCAGGATTTGTAAGCATAAGCACTGAGCAATTTGCCTTCCTTAGAATTTTGCGAGCCACTGAACCCAGGTAATGCTGCATCAGGTTTTCTTTTTTTAAAGCACCCGCTATGAGCAAATCAACGCCCTCCTCATGGCATGCTTTCAAAATACTTTCTGCGGGATCTCCCTTCTTCCACAGAATTTTAATTCGTTCTTTGTCCAAATTATAGTTTACAAGTAGCTGAGCTACTTTGTCCTCGGCTTCATTGGTTTTATCGCCTACATGGACTAACACCAAAAAGCTATTGTAGAGATGTACCAAACGCATGGCTTCAGCCATAATGGCCTCCATGCGTGGTGAAAAGGCAAGTGCCAGTCCAATCTTCCTGATTTTTGTAAATGACATCAAACACAAATAAGTAAAAATCCTGTAATTAAACGAATAGTCAACGATTGCATGGATCAATATTCGCTTTTTACACAAAACCTTGCATGCATTTTAGGAGCTGCGAAAATGGAGAAAGGCGGCACCGGTGGCTGAATACCTTTGCATTGTGAAATTGAGCCGCGTGAACTTCAAAAAGACCATTCGTAACCTGATTATTGGTGAGGGTAATTACATAGAATCCAGGGGGCAGTATAAAAGAGCCATGCTTTCCGGCCAGTTTGCGTTAATGGCTATGCTTATTTTGCTTTTATACCTGATCATCGAAATCAGCTTTCGTCATGTCAGTTTACTTGTCGCATTCGTTTACATAGTGCCCTTGTTTTTTTTGGGTTACTCCATTCACTATCATCGTAAGGGAGAGCATTGCACAGCCAACTATTTTCTGTTACCTACCATAAATATTGTAGTATACTTACTGGCTTCCAGCGAATCTCCTAACTCTGGTGCCTTCATTTTCTTTCTTTTAACCAGTATGGCCTCTTTTGTTGTGTTCGATTATAACATGCGTTTATGGTCAATACTTTTTGCAGCTTTTACTTATACACTTTTTGTATTCGCTTACTTTATTGATTTTTCATTTCTTCCTAAAAGAGATTATAGCCAGGACGAATTGTTGCTTAGTGTAATCATCAACTTTTCTATTGGCTTGCCAACAGGGGCTATGATGGTTTATCTACTTATTAATCTCAACTACTATAATGATATGCAGCTGGTGCAAAATAATAAGCTGCTTATGAAGGCCAATAACGAATTAGACCGATTTGTTTACAGCACTTCGCACGACCTTCGTGCTCCGCTTACTTCATTATTAGGTTTGATCAATATTATAGATAACACGCATGATAAGGCAGAGGCCTCACGTTACCTGGGTATGATGCGCGACCGCGTTTCTTCCCTTGATAAATTTATTAAAGACATTACCGATTACTCCAGAAACAACCGCCTTCATATAGGCAAAGAGAATATCAATTTATCAAATCTGGTTAATGAGGTATGGGAGACCTTACATTATGCCCCTGAAGCACAAAACATTCATTTCGAATCAGCGATACCCGCAGACTTAGAAGTTTTATCAGACAGAAGCAGACTGACAATTATATTATCCAACTTGATTTCAAATGCCATCCGCTACCATGATAAAAGTAAAGCGCAATGCTTCATCCGTTTACAGGTGTTGATTACAGATTTTGGCTTTTATTTAAAAGTTGAAGATAACGGTCAGGGTATTTCGCCTGAGTATCACCAGCGCGTTTTCGATATGTTTTATCGAGCCAACGAGAAGTCACAAGGTTCTGGACTTGGTTTGTACATAGTGAAAGAAACATTAGATAAACTTTCCGGATCGATACACCTTGAATCATCATTGGGTATAGGATCTACCTTTACTGTTCGATTACCTGCCAGAATAAACTAGTTGATTGCTTGATCAGTAATGGTGAGTGTATTGCCAATCAGGGTAGTGCTGTATTGCGCTAAGGGCCTCCAGGCAGAGCCGCCACTAGGGTTACCGTTGTCAAATCGAAAAGTAGATCCACAACAGGCATCATTCATATAAAGCCCTGAAGGATGAACGTTAACCGTGGCGCAAGCATCTTGTGGGCGAAAAGAGCAATTCCTTTCAAACGCCAATATTGTAGAAGCATTAAGTCTGTACAAAATGATACCCCGGGTGCCACCGGAACTTAGCTCTTTATAACCACCAACAGATTGTAGGGTAGAATAACTAGGTAAGGCGATATTAATAATGATTGGTTCAAAGGGAACCAAGGGGATTTGATCATCACTCAATTGCGTCTGGCAAGAAAATAATGACAGCACAATTAATAGAATCTGATATTCTTTAAGGCTTCGAATAATCATAAAATCCTTTACCACTTTTCTTACCCAAATGCCCTGCCAATACTTTTTGTTGTTGCACACGGCTTGGCCGGAAGCGGGGCTCCTGGTGGAATCCGTTGTATAACGAAGAAGTGACAGAAAAATTGATGTCAATCCCAATTAAATCCATCAATTCGAATGCTCCCATTTTAAAACCAGAGGCGCGCAATAATTCATCAATTTGCTGATGGCTGGCAACACCTTCTTCGACAAGTTTTAGAGCTTCAACATAAAAGTGCCTGGCTACACGGTTTACAATAAAGCCAGGCGCATCATTGGCAATAACAGACACCTTACCAATGCCCTTTACAAACTCCTCTAGTTTTTCTACTACAGTTCTATCTGTTGCGGCACCACTGATAATTTCTACCAGCTTCATCACCGGAGCAGGATTGAAGAAGTGAAGACCCGCTAAACGCTCAGGATGGCGCAAAGAAGCTGCCAGTTGCGTAATTGGAATTGATGAGGTGTTGGATGTTAAAATTGCGGAAGGCGACACCACCTTTTCTATGGCGGCAAATAGTTTTCGCTTGGCTTCTGCATCTTCCACAATGGCCTCAACCACTAAATCAGCGGGTACGTCAACTGTTTCTGTTCCTTTAATACGGCCTGCAATGGCGACTGATTCTTCCTGTGTTAGTTTATTCTTGCCAACAAGTACGGAGAGGCTTTTGTCTATGTTGAGTAAGCCACGCTGTATGAATTCCGGTTGCACATCGAAGAGATAAACAGAATAACCAGCTTGCGCACAAACCTGAGCTATGCCCTGCCCCATAGTGCCGGCACCTGCTACTAAAATTGTTTTAATGTTTTTCATTTTCAAGGCTATAAAATTCTTTAATCGATTCGCACACATAATTTATTTGCGCGTGCTGCAATTCAGGATATATGGGTAAGGAAAGTATTTCGTTTTGCAACTGACAGGCTATTGGAAAATCTTTATCACTGTGTTGAAGATAGCTGTATGCTGGCTCAAAAGGCAAGGCTAATGCATAGTGTATGTCCGTTACTATTTCCTTCTTCGATAAGTATTGTTGCAAAGCATTACGATAGTTTGCCTTTATCACAAATTGATGGTAGGTGTGTTTAGCTGTTGGAAGTTTCTTTGGTAACCGAATTTCTTTAACGGTAACTAGTTCCTCATAATACTGTTCAGCATGTTCAATTCTTGCTGAGTTCCACTGATCAATGTACTTCAATTTAACTGAAAGAATAGCTGCCTGTAGTTCATCCAACCTGCTGTTCATTCCTTCAAAAAGATGCTCGTTTTTTGTAAAACCTCCATGGTTGGCCAGTCTTCTTACCTTGTCCGCCAATACCTGGTTATTGCTCACCACACAACCGGCATCACCCATAGCTCCCAGGTTTTTTGTTGGATAAAAGCTAAAAGCGGCAACGTCTCCAACAGATCCTGCTATGGATTCATCAAAAGTTGAAAAATGTGCCTGTGCACAATCTTCAATTAAAAAAAGCTGATGTATTTCACAAAAATCCCTGAGTGCATGCAAGTCACAAGGTTGACCATAGAGGTGAACAGCGATGATCGCTCTAGTTTTTGCATTTAATTCCTTCTTTGCTTTGACCAGGTCAATAGTAAGATAGTCAGGGTCAACATCAACAAATACAGGTTTTGCACCCAATTGAGAAATAACCTCTGCTGTAGAAATCCAGCTGAGTGCTGGAGTCAATACTTCATCACCGGATTTGATACCTAAAGCCTTTAATGAGAGTAACAGTGCATCTGTACCGTTACCTACACCGATACAATTTGCCATGTTAAGTTGCTGAGCAAAAGCTTTTTCGAACTTATCTACATACTTGTGTTTGATGTAATAGCCCGAAGCCATAACATCTGCCACCACGACATCAAGTTCCTGTTGTATGCTTTTATACTGAGCGGTGAGATCAACAAAAGGCACCTTCATAACGGGCCGTTAAACTACGGTGCTGAACTGGCGTAAAAATCTGAGGTCGTTTTCAGAATAGAGTCGAAGGTCGTTAACCTGATAGCGCAACATAGTGATCCGCTCAATACCCATACCGAAAGCAAAACCGGTATACTCTTCAGGGTCTACCCCACAATTTTTTAACACATTAGGGTGTACCATGCCAGAGCCGGCAATTTCTACCCAGCCACTGTGTTTACACACGTTACAGCCTTTGCCTTTGCAGATAAGGCAGGAGATATCTATTTCAGCGCTGGGTTCCGTAAAAGGGAAGAATGATGGACGGAAACGGATCTTAGTATCCTGTCCATACATCTCCTTCGCGAAATGATAGAGTGTTTGTTTTAGGTCTGCAAAACCTACGTTTTTATCCACATATAGACCCTCTACCTGATGGAAGAAGCAGTGTGCTCTGGCTGAAATAGCTTCATTGCGGTAAACACGACCGGGCATGATGGCACGGATGGGAGGCTTTTGATCCTTCATCAGGCGTACCTGCACGTTGCTGGTGTGTGTGCGCAATAACAAGTCTTGGTCAGCTCCGTTTTGTCCTTTCTTCTCCACGAAAAAAGTATCCTGCATTTCACGCGCAGGGTGGTTTTCAGGGAAGTTAAGGGCAGAGAAATTATGCCAGTCGTCCTCTATTTCAGGGCCATCGGCCACAGAAAAACCAAGACGTTCGAAAATTTCTATAATTCGGTTGCGGGTAAGGGTAAGGGGATGCTGGTTCCCCAACTTTTCTGGTACAGGTGGCAGTGTGAAGTCAATATCCAGCGTTGCTTTAGAAGCGCTTGATTGAAGATTTTCCTGCCATTCGGCAAACTTACCCTCTGCGAGTTGTTTAAGCTCGTTTAAAGGCTTGCCAAAGCGTTGCTTGTCTTCTTTGGGGAGGGTTTTAAGGGTTTCGAAGAGTTCGGAAACCTTACCCTTTTTACTAATAAAAGCTAACCTGTAAGCTTCCAATTGTTCGGCAGAAGCCACTTGATAGTTCTCAACCTCTTCCTTTATCGCTGTTATTAATTGTTCCATTGATTTAAATGTCTTTAATGGCCTTGCGCTTCAGTATAAGTCTATCCAAAAAGACGCTTAAGATTATTGAAAAAATGAGCAAGCCTAAAAGCACCCAATTCTCCCCAAAGTTCATGGCCAAAATAGCTAATACAATATATGAAACATGGACGATGGCCAAAATTATGGTCGTTTGACTATGCGACATACCTAAACGCATGATGGCGTGATGAATGTGACTCTTATCCGGTTTTAGAGGTGATTGACCTTTAGAAAGACGGAGTATAATAATACGAGCTGTATCGATAAGTGGAATTATAATAATGCAAGCACCAGTGGCCACTGAGGCTTTAAATTTGTAATAGGCATCAACAGGAGTGGCTTGGTTAAGGTTAATGAAATGAATAACGAAAACTGATAGGGTAAGCCCAATAACCAAGGCGCCTGTATCTCCCATAAAAATCTCAGAGGGTTCCCAATTAAAAATTAAAAATGCCAGTAGCGCGCCAAACATCGAGAAAGCTAATAAAGAAAAGATAAGGTCACCCGCCAGGTAGAACCAGATTCCAAAAAACATCAGAGCGATGCTAGATATCGTTCCTGCCAGCCCATCCAAACCATCTATCAGGTTAAAAGCGTTTGTTATGACAACAATGGACACCAAGGTTAATAAATAACTCGCCCATAACGGGAATTCGTGTATGGTGAATAAACCATAAAGACCTGTTAGTCGTATATCAAAAAATAATATAAGAATAGCAATAGCAATTATTTGGCCCATTAATTTGACGGTAGCCTTCAGTGGCACCAAATCATCCCTTACCCCAATCACGAATACAATAAAAAGGGGGACCAATAGATACTTTATCGTTGATAGTTCATTAAGATCATTCCAGATAAAGGTTGAACAAAAGAAACCCAGAAATATAGCAATGCCTCCAAGAGAGGGGGTTATCTTTTTATGAATCTTCCTCCTACCGGGAATATCGACAAGATTTTTACTCAGTGAATACTTGATTACTACTGGAAGAATCAAAAAAGAGAATACAAAGGCTGTTACTGCTGATGCTACAAGATTGGCCATAGGCGCATTTTAATGCAATCTACATAAAAACAAACTTTCTAAAAAAATTACCACGGATCTGTTTTTTTATCGGGCAGATAGATGAAAGCAAAAAGTAAAAAGTAAAAGAAAGCAATACCCTTTTGAACACTTAATAAAGATTCTGTCAACATTACAAAAGCTACTAAAATATTAAACATTAGGAAAGTGTAGTTACTGGATTTTGCAGACACCCAAAACGAATAGGTTAAGAGAACTAAAAAAATCAATAGCTCTACTACACCATTTCTGGCAAGAAACTGGAGATATTGATTATGTGCATTAAACTCATTTTTTATGCCCTCTTCAAAACCAATTTTACTAAAACCATTGTTAATAAGCGTCTGTGCCTCCCCAGTACCCGCGCCTAATATTGGCGCCTCCTTTATGCCCTCTACGGTTCCACCCCAGATAGATAAACGTTGCTCAAATGCCTTAGAAACAGTAGAGCCGTAGTCTTCAAGCTGGAAAGGGAACTCACTCTCATCTAAGAGGAAAGTTAACATTGCCACTAGAAGAAAAGAGAATGCAACTATCCATCCCCGCTTTTTCAATACGATCACGGTATAAAATATTAAGAGAACAGGGAGTAGAACCAAGGCTATTTTTGAACGCATCAAAAAAACTAATGCTGTTCCCAGTACTATTAAGACAAAAAGGCTTGTGCGCTTCGTTCTGCTTAAAGTAATCCAGTGCAAGCGTAAAAATTCAAGGCTAAAAAAAATTGCAAAAATCATGTAAATAGCCAAATAAAGTGGCTGAATATAAATGTGTCGCTTGAAATCTATTGTTCCTTTGAAAATCCCAAAAAGAGTATTGAAGCCGTCAGTAAAAATAATATGGATGAATCCATAGAGTACTAAAGCCATACAGCTTATTATGAATGGGAAGATCAGATCATTGTATGAAATATTAGATTGTTTAGCATGATGAAAAACCAGCAGTAAAACTATAGGGTAAACACAACGCTCGAGGTCTTGCAGTGCCACATCAAAGCTACTAACGTGCACGCTACCTAGCACTTGTAAAGTGAACTGGGCAAGAACTAATATTGGTAAAATTTGAAGGCTTGGTTTCAAAAAAGGGCGGTTATGCACCATGTAAGTAAATCCAGCATAGAAAAAATACCCTATTATTGCCAAGTTGTGAAATTTAATAGGCCATGGAATTGTGAAAATAATTAGTGCCAATGGCGCTATAGATGTATTTGATAAAACCGATTCGCTACTAAAATTCTTCACAAGGAGGTTAGTTACAAGCAAAAGATAGAAAGAAAGTTTATTTAATTAAATATTTTGTCATTCTATATGCCTAGATTAAGTTACATTCTTCAAAACAATAACCGTAACTTTGATCAATCGAAACAGGGAATTTGAGTCAATTACAATATTAAACTCATAAAACTGAAAGTACAAGCTTGTAAATGAACATACTAATCAATGCAATAACAATTTCCAGAATTCTATTGGCTTTATCGGTATTTATCACTGATGTGCCAATTTGGATGCTGGGCATTACACTTTGGGCCGCTGTTTCAGACTTTTTAGATGGGTATTTAGCTAGAGCTTATAATCTTACATCAAAATTTGGCGCTCAACTTGATCAAATAGCAGATAAGATATTTCAGTTTTGTCTACTTTATTGGCTTTGGAGTCTAAGTGTAATCCATTTGACATTTGCAACGCTCTTTTTGGGTCGAGAAGTTGCTATTCTAGCACTCCGTCATTATAATCTATCGGTGTCACATTCTAACTTTCTAGGAAAAGTCAAAACTGCAGTGGCATATGTGTTTATTATTGTTGTCATTCTTGAGATGAATTTCAACCTTCTTAGCAATCACGTTTTTGATGGTACGGTTATACTATTTGAAGTTTCTTTAATAATTATGACCTACTACTCCTTAATACTATCGCTCAACCTCAAAAAGGAGATTAGTGAATGAAATTCTTTCTTGGCACATCTTTGTATACTGCTTATTTTTTAAGAAAAGCACCTGGAACATCCACATCTTTGGTGGTTTTTAGCATATTATATTTTGTGTCTGATATCAAAATTGAAATTAAACTATTGGCATTTGTTTTAGCCACAATTACGCATTTCTTTTGCTTTCCTTACTTTGTTAAAAAGCTTAAACTTGAAGATCCCTCGATATATACTTTGGATGAGACTTGTGCTGTTTTACTCATTAATTGTTTTGTTAATATTCATCAACATTTCATTGTTGCCTTTATCCTTTTCAGATTCTTTGATATTCTAAAACCGCTGGGTATAAAGAAAGTTGAGAAACTCCCAAATATTTCAGCTACAATTAGAAATTTAGGAGATGATATCATTGCAGCACTTTACACTATTATATTGATAATATTTTATGAAAATATCATGTAGATACGATCAATTATTAATCTATAGCTTTTTACAAGCAAATCTGATTAATATAATATTTATCGCAATACACCTAAGTGGAATGGTGGTGCTGAGACCAATAATTATTTATGACTATTTGCTTATCCCAATATTATTATCGTTCAGAATATCAAAGAATATTGTTTGGCTGTTTTGGCTCTGTGTTTTTACGGCTGATGTACTGAACCAAATATCATTGGTGTATCTTTTTAGTGTCCCAGAATTTATTGCCAATCTGGAGTTTTCATTTCTATATAATTTTTCGTTTCCCCATTACCTTACATTGTTTGGATTAATTATTTTTATTTACCTAAATAAGATCTTTATAAATCGCTTAGCAATTATCAGTGAGACTAAGAAAAGCACAACGATAATCACATACTTATCCATTTTAGTGATTGCTGTAAGTTTAGATCAGTTTAATACATGGGGTGTTAATGATGGAGTTGACAAAACCAAATTCACAAAACTTAATATTGGCGGCTCAGCCATGAAAACACTTTCTTCTACGATTGTTGATTTGATGTGGACCGTTGAGCGCCCCCTCTTAATAACAGAATCAATAACTTTCGAAACTTTTAGTAAAGATCAATCTGGAAATCAACTGTTAATCTTAGTAGAGTCATGGGGCCTACCTGTAAACCAGTCAATGTGGAAAATTATTCAAAAAGAATTATCTGATGAAGCGCTACACGAAGGGTGGCGAATAAATTTTGGTTCTAGTAAATTTACAGGCAGTACTACAGCTGCAGAATTGCGTGAGCTCTGTAATTTAAAGGGTGATTATAGATATCTACTAAATCCAAAAAAAGCTAAAGAGATTGAAACAATTTTTACTAACAAAAAACGCGCTGGGTACTTCACGCTGGCAGTTCATTCTTTTTCCGAAAAAATGTTTGAGCGATCGATTTGGTGGCCAAACATAGGCTTAGATTCAGTATTTTTTCTTGAAGATGCCTTAACTTTAAATAAAATTCAGCGAGACGGCTTAAATTATGCAACACCTTTTATCTCTCTAAATGATGAGGACTCTTTCTCATACATGCAGGAAATTGCTAATCATAAGCAAGGTAAAAAATTTGCATACTTGCTTACAGAAAACAGTCATTTACCATATCTTGAAAGACTGGAAGCTAAAAGAGATTCAATCAATATTGAATTTTACAAAAACTTAACACCGGAGGCAACAAATCAAATTTCTAGGATTTTACAGCTTCTTAAACACTTTATACGTAACTCAAATAATGAAACCTGGTCAAAAGTATTAGTGATTGGTGATCACATGCCGCCTTTTTCAAAAAAAATTGATAGAGACTTTTATTCAGATAAGTTTGTGCCTTACTTCATTCTTTCAAACTGAACTATGCAAAAAAAAAGTAGTCGCCTTACTAAACTAAAACGCTAAGTTAATGATTACTAGATCATAATAAATTACAATTTCTCAATCATATTTGTCTTCACATTCACTACGTCAAGATTCCTTATTACATCCAGCCTTCTGTTCCCAGAAATAAATGACAATGAATAATCTTTATTACGTCCTTCTCTAAATTTACTATCAACAAAAGCTGTTTGTACGTCAACAGCTTTTACTTTATTATTCAAAAGATCATTCCTAACAAAGTAGGCATTATTTCCTGCAGATGTGCAGCCCACCAATGTATAACCCTTCTTGTTAGCCGCGTAGTTTAAAGCTGGGAGAGAAGCCCCAAAAAAAAGATAAGAATAATGAGCCTTGCCGCGCATAAAATCTTTTCTGTAAGGTACAGATATGAATCGATCTTTTCCGAAGACTGCATTATATTCCATAATTATTATGGAAGGATTTAATCTTGAGAGGTTAATTTCGTCAAATATGAAATAATCATTTCCATCTAGATCAACACTCAATATCCCAATATCAGATAGACCAGTTTCACTTAGCAATGAGTTTATATTCTCCTTGTCTATAAAAACGGTCTTGTATGAAAGGTCATACTTCCAAAACCAACTACGGTTTCGCAGTCTATTCATAGCATCTGCCGAACCATCCATAACAAAGCCGCTCCAGTTATTATTCATCATTAAAAACCTTGAATTTGATTCTGCGAAATCCTCAACACCAAATTCAATAAAAACATTATTTTTAATTGCAACGTGCTTAACTAAATATTGGATAATACCATCATCACCCCACTGACTGAAAATTTTGAATTCATAGTCACTTAATTTCTCTAGGTTTAAGAGATTTTGCTGCTGGGAGAGCATTTGGCCTAGGGCTAAGAGTTCTGTTTCATCTCTAAAATGTCTTAAAGTTTGAAATAAATGACTTTTAAATCTTGTGATTTTTTGACTGATATTTTTAAATATTGCCATATACGAAACATTAAACTAAATTACTCTTAATAAAAATTCAAAACACCCCCTGTAAATACACTAAAGGGGTTTTAAATGCCTGTTTTGTTTATACCATTCAACCATTTTTTGTAAACCTTCTTTGGTGGTATAATCTGGTTTAAACTCTGTACCAAATATTTTTTTTGCTGAGTGAAGGGTTTGAGTGCTGAGTTTTCTAATCCTTGCGCTAGATATTGATAGATTTTTACCGGTCACGAAAATGAATAAATCAAATGGGAGCCCCATCATAATTGCCAAAGGTCTTGGAAGACTTAGCCTTATCTTTGTTTGTAACCCTTCGGAAATTATTTCTGCAATTTCCCTTGAAGTGAGTTGAGGCTCGTCAGCATAATTGAAAATTGTAATTCCTGGTTTAAGTACCTGTGACTGAAAAAGAGTTGCTTTAACCAAATTTTCAACATACGCAATGGACTTTATATTATCAGCCTTTCCAATATGAAAATATAAACCAGAATCTATCTGGCGTATTAGCTTAAACATATTTGCCACGTTATTGGCTCCAAAAACTAGAGCAGGTCGAATTATAAGAATCTTTCTCGAAGGATCCTCAATTATCCATTTATAGAGAACTTTCTCACCCGCAAGTTTAGACTTTCCATAAGAAGAATCAGGAATTGGCTCCTGCTCTTCATTTGAAACTTCATCGCTACTACCATAAACAGCAACTGAGGAATAAAATACAATCTCCTTTATACCATATTTTGTTGCAACATCACAAATCACCTGCGTACCAGCTTCGTTTGTGTCAAAATATTCTTCATGCCCAATTCCAAAATCATGATGTTTTGCTGCAAGAGAAATAATCCTTGTTACATTCCTGCCAGCAATTGCTTTATCAACATCTTCAAATTTACGAATATCTCCCTTTATGAATTCAGAACTGTTTGGGAACAGTGGTTCATTCAAATCAAGGTTTATCACATTTTTATTATCAAGTTTATTGTGGAAATGGCTTCCAATAAATCCTGATCCCCCGGTAAGTAATGTTCTCATAAAATCGATTTTTACGTCTTCCTTTTTACACTTAATGTTCTAAAAAAGAATAGACTGCTTAGCAATTTAGTATGGATTAATTAACTTTCTCTTCTTCATTAAGAAATATATCTTGAATCCAGCCATCAATAGAGTATTTTTCATATATGGATTCGCTCAACTGGCATTGAGTTCTTTGCAGAAATGCAAGATCAAGTTTAGGCTTATCTCTGTCAATTAGTAAAATATTGTCAGGATGATAGAAATCGTAGTTCAGAATGTCGGCATTTGTAGTTATTAATTTACGCCTTGCACCTAGAACCTCAATAGTTCTCATAGTAAGACCCTTTTGGTTAGGATGTTGAATATCAATTACAATTTTACTACTAGAAATATAATCAACTACTTCTCTTTTACTGAGTGGTGAAAATTGAAAGTCTGCTCTTTTTGAATTCCAAAAAGATCTGTCCATGAAAAACTTTGCGTAGAAAAGAAGTTTACTTGGAAAATACATGTAAAAAAAACTTGTTAGTCCAGTGGCCTCATGTCGAATTTTGCTTAGAATTTTGAATCGATCGCTATGAATGGTGCCAATAAATAATAAATCAAAATTTCTTTTATGATCTAGATCTATTTGCCTGTAATCATTCAAAAAAAAGAGAGGCCTGTATTTAAGTTCGAATTGTTCAATTTTACAATCATCCTTGTCAAACGAAAATCTTGAATCAAAGAGTGGAATCAGTTCGGTAATTGATTTGCTTTTATTTCTGAAAGAATCCCACATATACAAGAGGAATTGGGCTCCTCGTTGTAAATCTTTAAGTTTTACAAGCAAGTCTTTTGTTATCGTTTCAGGACTAATGAACAAAATAAAGTCATAGTGATTAGACTTTGTCCTCTCGAATATATCTAAATAATAGGTCTCTATTTTTTTTGCCAATAATTTATTATTTATCCTAATCAACACCTTAGCAATAAATGAATTTGAGGGACGCTGATCAAAATAATCAACTATTGCACCCATTTTACTTAGCTTTTCCTTTATCTCTACTTCATAGCCAAAAAACTTAGCAGAAATAAGGAGTATGCGTTTATTTTCTAATTGATTCATATTTCTCAGTGTTTTGCAAATTTTGTTTTATGAATAATGAGCTGAAAAGTGAATAAAAGATAATGCCGTGGTGTCTAACTAGTAAATTTTCTGGAAAGAGCCAAATGATAAGTGCAACTAGAAAAGCTAAGAATATTAAATTACCATTCTTTAAAGAATCAACTATATGGAATATGAGCATAAACAAAAATAAAATCAACCCTAATACTCCACATGAAATACCAATGTTTAGGTACTCATTATGAGTATTAAATGTAATCTCTTTATAAACATTGGTATCAAATTGTTCATAACATTTATTGAGTTCATCCTGGACATCACCTAAACCAACACCAAAAAGCCAGTTGTCCTGATAAATTTGTAACACACACTGATAAATTCCTACTCGTATATTCAAGGAGTTTGTTGCTAATCCAACTGGTGGCTTTAATTCAGTTGCATTATACTCATCTATAAATCTTGACTTAAGAAAGGAAACATTAAAAATAGCAATCAGGAATAACACGGTGACTGCCGAAAAGGTTAATAGCTTAATAGTTCTGCCTTTTATATAGAATAAGATAAGTACTACTAATGATGCGAAAAAGCCAAGTATGGCGATCTTTGAGGAAAGTAAAACTGAAGAAATTACCAAAAACGTAATAATAAGCAGATATATAACATTTGTAACACTAAATTCTAGTCTTTTCAAAAGCTTAGTAATCAAAAACAGTGCAGCAAATAAAAACCAAATTGAAGCATAGGTAGGATGAGTGGGCGCATATTCTAAATTCAATATTACATCTCTAAATGGTAAATCATAAAATTGAGCGGGTCTAAACTCTGTATATAAGCCAGCACTATAGAATTCGCAATGCAGGTAAAAAAGATAAATTAAACATCCAGAAAGGAATGCATAAAGAATCCTATTAAATAATTGATTTGAGATTTTATCTGTGAAAAAAAAAAGGGTTAAGGGGAAAATTAGAATAGGCAGTGTTCGTATTATTAGTGACAAGCCTGCATTAGTATTACTAGAGTAGGTTAAGCTAAATACCATTGCGAAATAAAATCCTAGTGTGATAAAGAAGTATTTTAACCTAATAACATTAAAAGGGTTTATTCCATGTCTGTCCGAAACGAACCAGTTATATATAGATAAAATTGAAAAGAGAATAAGAAGTGTTGTTGTCACTCCTGATTTATAGACAGGAAATCCTGCAATAAGAATAAGGAGCAGATTTGAAAGCTCTCTTAACCTTAGCGACTCTTTAACCCAAGTTGTTAATTTTTGCATTTTAAAACCTATAAAATATTTTAATCTATAACATTTACAGTCAACTTTGATTTACTCAATTTATCAGATTCTGTTTTTGATAATACATACAATATAACAAACACTGCAAACCCTAACATTGTATAATGACCTTGTCTTAATAGTCTTGTAAAGAATAATACCAAAATTCCATTGTTAATCATCCAATATTCGACTTGAAAATACTCGGACCGCTTCAGATTAATTGAAATTCGATTCTTAACCAAAAATAAACCTAATAAAAAGAGTCCCAAAAGCCCAACCTCTGATATTAGTCTGAGAAGCATACTGTTAGCATCCTTCTTATTCATTTCATATTTTTTTCGCACATCACCCTTGGGTATAACCTCAGTTATGTAAGTGTCATAGTTTGATTCATAAGTACCCAAACCTGTGCCAACCATAGGATTATCAATAAAGGACGCAACGGTTACTCTAAAATTGGTGAATAATGCATAGGTGCTTAGGTTAGCTTTATTTATATCGTCTTTTGTTATCTGATTATCAAAGAAAAGCTTTGCAGAGTCATCGATTCTGGGCTTGACCTGTGGTATAGAATAAAACATCCAACTAGTTAGTACAACAACAGCAAAGAGTATAGTCGCTATATGTGGTTTTCTGAAAATCGGGTATTTCGCATTAATAACTATTATAAGGCAAATTAATAGGCCAACTAAACCAACAGAAGAAAGAGAAAGTATTAGGACTGAAATAATAAAAACGGCCTTACCTCTGGAGATTATATTTGTAATGCTAAACAGGCGTGCTACACAAACAAAAATTACAGGCATAAATGCGTACGCCAAAAAGGATGGCTCCTGAAACCAAGATTGAATTTTCCAGTTGTACATCCTGAAGGTGAACATATCAAATCCGAGATAAGAAAAATCAGCCCCATATTTAAAACCTATAACTAGGGAAATCATCTGTACGGCCCCAACAACAGAGGCTATAAAAATTAAGTCAATGTAATCAAGAAATAGTTTTCTTATATCGAATCGGTAAGCATTAATTAATAGAAAAGCAAAGATTAAATTAAAGAAGATCAATACTGACTGTTTTACGAATGGGACATAACCTCCACCTTTAATAATAGGGATCGAAGCCAGTAAGAAAAATAATGTTACTATTTGAATAAAGGTTTCAGCGCTAAGTTTTACTTTTCTGTAATAGGTTATATAAAATAAAACAAACAATGTGTATAACAAATACTGAACCCTGAAATCAAATCCTACATCAATTGGTACATAGACATTATCTAACAAAATAAAGAATAGACCTATCTTATTAATCACTGACGATTCTGCACTTATATTTTGGATGGTGCTATTCACTGGTAAAGTAACTTTAGTTTATTTCGTTCCATATAGTTTCATAAAATGAAACGAGAGAGGCTGTAGATGCGTCCCAGTTAAACCGTAATGAGTTTTCTATTCCTTTTTGGATTACTGAATTTCTATACAAAGTGTCCTCAAGGTCAATGATAGCCTTTGAAAAATCCACGGCATCTAATGAGTCTATCAAAATTCCGGCATCGCCTGCTATCTCTGGTATGGAGCTGGCGTTAAAAGCAACAATAGGGCAACCACAACGCATAGCTTCTATAACTGGTATGCCAAATCCTTCATAAGACGATGGATATAATAGACAAAAAGCACAATTATAAAGTAAATTTAGTGTCTCATTGCTGGGATTAGGTATGAGGGTTACCTTATTGGACATCTGTTTTAATAAATCACTCTCCTCTTCAGAAAATTCTTCACCCACAACGACTAATTGATATTGGGGAAGCTTTTTCATAACAGATATTGCGAAGCTAAAATTTTTGTAGTGTCCTCTTCGACCAACAAATAAGATAAACTTTCCTAAATGTTCGTATTTAGATACACTGTGCGTAAGTTGTTTAAAATCATTTGCTATACCCAAATGAATCGTCTTAATTGATTTTATACCTACTTCAGGGTAAAATTTTAGCAAATCCCTTTTAGTATTTTCAGAAACACAAATAATTGCATCTGCTTTTTTAATAGCAACTTTCTTTCTAAAGGCATGTACCATTCTTTTCACGCCCTTAAAAAAAAGTTCAGGCATAAAGTCGTGAATCGTTACAATGTTAATTGCATTTTTTTCCCTAGAAATTCTGTAATAACTGGAATGGAATATATATTTTGTGCCAAGTCTTTTTGTAAATGGTAAAAATGATAAGATCTTAGCACTATAGTTTTCTTTAATTGTTGAATGCTTTAAGTTCTTTTGAATGTCAGTGTAGAAGATGTTGTTGAATTCATTTTTGGGTTCACAGTAATTAATATCTAAGGGCATTTTGTCAACCCTTATTATATTCTCTGACCAATAAACAGATCCACCACCGGATTTCTGTAAATAAAAAATAATGTTATCAAGTATCAGCTTCATACTTTTCCCAACGCTTTGTTTCGAAGTTAAACTTTTTAATTACCTTAGCAGGGCTACCAACGGCAATGCAGAATGGAGGAACATCTCGTGAAACTACACTCATCGCACCGATAACAGATCCTTTGCCTATAGTTACTCCCTGAAGAACTGTTACAAACTCGCCCAACCAAACATTATCCTCAATTACAACTGGTTTAGAATTAAGCTTTCTTTCAGAAGGGGCTTCAAGTGGAGAAGATTGTTGAGCGCCATTATAATCACCATGATTTGAATCAGATATGAATATCTTACTTGCTATCAGCACATTGTTACCAATAGTAACGGACTCTATTGCAACAATGTGCACAAAATCGTTTATCTGAACATTGTTACCAAACTTAAGTAGCTTTCTTGTGTCTCCTTTATTTGATGGGTGTGCCTCTATTCTGCAATGAGGCCCTGTGGTTAATTCCGTTCCAAAATCTATGTTATTGGAGTTTCTTATGTCCACCGGAAGCCTGATTAACCTTGCTTTAGGGTAGAACAAAATCGTATAAATTTTACTCCTTATAAGTTTAAGTAACCCCCAAAACCCATATCTTCTATATAAGTCGAACATTTTAATCGCTTTAACCAATTTAAAATTAATGGAATTTGATTTCTTACTTAAATAATCCTTTTTGTTTCATCTCATTAAGTGATTCTTCGTATTTCCCTTGCTTTACTTCTTGTGTGTTTACCCAAGTAGTAAAAAGTTTTATTCCTTCATCAAATGAATACTTTGGACTAAAATTCAAATACTTATTAATTTTTGACAAATCTGCGAAGTTATGACGAATATCTCCTAACCTGTAATTACCAGAAACTTTTATGGGTACATTTATACCATAATATTTAACTAAAGTATTGGCCACAGTAAGAACATCCGTTGGCACCCCAGTGCCTACATTAAAAACGTTTCCATTAGCAGCATCACTAACAATTCCCTGATAAGTTGCTTCGATCACATCATCTATGAATACAAAATCTCTGCTTTCTTTACCATCTTCAAAAATATTTATTTCCTTTTCATTCTTAATTAAGGACGAAAATATAGATAGTATACCTGTGTACGGATTTGTTAAAGACTGACCAGGGCCGTACACATTTTGATATCTAAATGCTACAGGGGCAATATTGATAGTTGGACATACAGTCATAATCATTTGCTCCTGATTCTGTTTAGTGATACCATAAACTGAAGAGGGATGAATTTTAGACTCTTCATCAGTGGCGATCAATTCTAGCGGAGTCTTACACCCAGGATACTTTACTTCGAAGTCACCTCTTTTCATATCAGTATCTGCTCTATGCTCTGGATAAACAAATGAGTTAAGATCTTTGGAATAGTATCGGCCTTCTCCATAAATTGATCTTGAAGATGCAATTATCATCTTCTTTACAGAGTGTTTTGTGTTTGTCAGTATGTCCAACAATAGTGCTGTTCCTCCAATATTAACTTCAGTATAATGTCTAATCTTATACATTGATTGTCCTGTTCCGGTTTCAGCAGCCAGATGAACAATCACATCTTGTTCTTGTATCGCTAACTCCAGATCAGCTTGATTAGTGACTGAACCCTTAATAAATCTCACTTTATTCTTAATTGCATTATATAGAGGTGAGCTAGTTTCTGGATCTTGACCATGTATTTGCGGTGAAAGATTATCTAGTACTGTTACAGTATAATTTTTATCGATTAGTAGTTTAGCTAGGGATGAACCTATGAACCCAGCTCCTCCTGTAATTAAAATTTTCTTCATGGTTTAAAGTTTATGTCGGTTTTTTTTAATAATGTTTTTAGATCTTTGCTAAGTAAAAATAATGCCCCGAAAGAAAACAGTGTACTCCACAACAACAGCCTTATAATGTTAGCGTTGAGCCCTGTTTCGCTTACTGAGTTAAAAGTGTGGTTATAGCAATACACTATAACAACAGCCATTAGAATCAGGGCCACATATCTTAATGGGAGATTTTCGGGAAATTTAATGTCATACTGTCTATGAAACCTGGTAATCATAATCACAGAGCTTATCACTAAGCCCAATATCCAACCGATGATTACCCCAATGCCCTCAAAATAATAGCCAAGTACAAAACCGAAGATTGCATTAGTGATACAAAGATAAAAATTGTAAAAGACAATACTATTCAAATCCCCGTTTGCAACATAAGAATAGTAAGCAGGGCCAGTAAGCAAATTAATGCATGAGGCTAAAGCTAATAATACAGTTAAGTCCAGAAATAATTGGTCAACTTTGTCTATGAATAAAATTGAAAGCGTTGGACCTGATATTGACAAGAACGTCATACTAATAACTGCAGCAATAAAAATATAAGTAAAAGTTCTCTTATAAAAAATCAACCCTTCCTCTGATTTCAAGCCTATCTTTACAATGACAGGGGTAAGGCTTTGATTTGCATTTACTATAACCGCCCTTAGTTGCGAGGCTATTCTACTTGCTATTTCGTAGTAACCAGTAAACTCCAATCCACTAAATCTGGTAATCAGGATTTTTGTTAACGGATCGTTTATCATTCCTATTAAAGAAGAGAATTGAAATTTTAAACCATATGAGAATATATCTTTAAAAATAGATTGATTCCACCTCCATTGAAGGGGGTTATGTGGTAAGAAGGTCATCACCATTATGGTGCACGAAGCCAATAAAAATATGGACTGATAAACTTGGGCAAGGGCTACTCCCAATAAACCATGTATCGGCACAAGGAAGTAGGTAAGTAGCAGAAATAAAACAGAGGACAAAGCAAAAATAATATTTCTAACATAGTTTTTTTGTACGCCATCTAGAGTTGAAGCGTATACTCCAGCCATGGCATTAACTATTAAACAACCAATTGAGTACGGTAATATTTCAAGTGCCTGATCAATATATTTTGCATCAATTACAAGATTTAAAAGAAAGGTTGAAAAGAAAAAGATAAAAACCCCTATTGCCGTAAACAAAATAAGAAGGATAAGGAATGCTGTAAAAATCAAATCTTTCACTTTCTCATTATCAATTTCTTCAGAGTAAAGTGCAACAAATCTGACTACGGAGGTTGATATACCCACATTGGCAAGATTGGCCATAGATGTAGTTGAGAGTACTACAGACCAAACACCGAGTACTTCAACACCCAGACTTAGAATTAAAAACTTGTATAGAAGAAAGTAAACTAAACCCGTTATAACAACCTGGGCAGCACTGCTTACAACATTAACGGATATAGTTTTCTTTTTCAAGTTTCACAAATTAGCAGAGAAATGAGAAGTACTATTATACTATTGGGATTTTAAAAGGAGTAGATACCATTTTACAGTCTTTATTATACCGCTCTCAAAATTTTCTTCAGCAAGCCAATTTAATTCTTTTTCAATTTTTGTTGCATCTATTGCGTAGCGCCTGTCATGACCTGCCCTGTCTTTAACAAAGCTGATTTGTTCTTTGTAGGATCTTTTATCAGTTCTTGGTTTTTCTTTATCAAGTATTTCACAAATAGCTGATACAATTTGATTATTGGTTCTTTCGTTTCTTCCACCGATATTATATGTTTCTCCTTTATTACCCTTATGAAAAACCAGGTCAATTCCTTTACCATGATCAAGAACATATAACCAATCTCTTACATTTTTTCCATCGCCATAAATGGGAATTGGTTCACCTGCTAATGCTTTACGTATAATTGTAGGGATCAATTTCTCCCTATGTTGCTTTGGTCCATAATTGTTGGAACAGTTAGTGGTGACAACGTTTAGACCATATGTATGAAAATAACTTCTTACCAACATGTCACTAGATGCTTTTGAAGCAGAGTAAGGACTGTTAGGGGCATAAGGTGTGTGTTCCGTAAACAAACCTGTTTCTCCTAAGGTACCATATACTTCATCTGTAGAAACATGCAAGAATCTACTTGATTCGTATCCATCATTAACTCGAAATGGCTCTATCATCCATTTCTTTCTGGCGACATCTAATAAGGTAAAAGTTCCAAAAACATTTGTCCTGACAAATGCCTCAGGTCCTGAAATTGAATTGTCTACATGCGATTCAGCTGCAAAGTGAATGACCCCTGTAAAATTGTATTTATCAAATAACGACTCCACTAAAGCTCTGTCACAAATGTCTCCTTTCACAAAAGTATAACGTGGATGTGCTTCTACCTCTGCCAGATTCTTAAGATCGCCTGCATAAGTAAGAAGATCAAGATTTACTACATGGTAGTCCTCATATTTACTAATGAAATAAGGAACGAAATTTGAGCCAATAAATCCAGCTCCACCTGTCACTAATATTGTTTTCATTTAGTTAATTCTTTTAAAGTCTTAGAGAGGCTAACCCGCCAATGAGGAATATCAAGTTTAAAGGTTTGTTTTATTTTAGATTTATCCAGCACTGAAAAGGTCGGCCTTTTGGCGGGAGTAGGGTAAGCTACGCTCGGTATAGCATTTACTTTGCAATTAATACCCGCTAACTCAAATATAGCCGTTGCAAAATCATACCAGGATGTTACTCCTTCATTTGTATAATGATAAATCCCCGGAGTATCATTTCCTTTCTCAATATTTTCTATAACTGCCAAAATAGCTATACCCAAATCCCGGGCATTTGTGGGGCTGCCTATTTGATCCACAACTACATTAAGCTGGTCTGTTTGCTTACCAATATTAAGCATTGTTTTAACGAAATTTTTTCCAAAAACAGAATAAACCCATGCTGTTCTGAAAATGTAAGCATTGGAAAGCAACTCTTGTATTCGCTTTTCCCCGGCCAACTTTGTTCTTCCGTATACCGACAATGGGTTCGGGTTTGCGTTTTCATTTATAGGTGTGTTCGACTCACCGTCAAAAACATAATCCGTAGAAATGTGGATGAGTCGTGCATTATTTTTCTTGCAAAATTTTGCAAGAAAAAAGGGCGCCAATTCATTAACATTTTTAGATAGCTCTTGTTCCGTCTCTGCCAAGTCAACGGCTGTATAGGCCGCACAATTAATTATATAATCAATTTTAAATTGAGTCAAGTATTGATTAAGCTTCTCCTCATCTGAAATATCAACTTCGTCTTTGTCAATAAAAAGAAATGAAAGTGAGGTATAGTTAGAGGCAATTGAGGAAATCTCACTACCTAACTGACCTTTGCTACCTGTAACTAAAACCGCGGGCTTTCTCAAAACTGATAATTTAAATTAGTAAGAAAGGGTAACTCTAAATCCTTTGTGGAGATGATAAGCTGATCTTTGGGAAGCCCCCAATCAATATTCAATTCAGGATCGTTGAAGTGCAATCCTCCTTCAGCTGATTTATTGTAATAATTATCACATTTGTAAAGCACCGAGGCGTTTTCAGACAAAACGATGAAAGCGTGAGCAAAACCAATTGGCACTAATAATTGCTTTTGATTTTCACCTGAAAGTTCAACCATATACACTTTCTTGTAGGTAGGTTGGTTTGCACGCAGATCAACGACAACATCCAGTATGGTACCAGCAAGGGCTCTTACCAACTTGGTTTGTCCGTATGGATTTTTTTGAAAATGCAGTCCTCTTAATACACCTTTTCGTGAGTAGGACTGGTTATCCTGAACAAAATTTAGATTAACGCCAAGATTCTCTAGTGTCTGTTTATTATAAGACTCCATGAAGTAACCTCTCTCATCGGTAAAGATGGAAGGCTCTAGTAATAACAAATCTTGAAATCCAGTTTGTGTTATCTTCATTGTTATTTAATTAGCATCTTTTCGTTTGCCACCTTTACTAAATATTGACCATATTGGTTTTTAAGTAAGGGCTTTGCAAGGTCGAGTAATTTATCTTTAGAAATATACCCTTTTCTAAAAGCTATCTCTTCAAGACAAGCAATTTTAAGACCTTGTCGTTCTTCTATCGATTCAACAAAATTCGATGCTTGTAACATAGAATGGTGAGTCCCTGTATCCAGCCATGCCATACCTCTTCCCAATAATTTAACCTGAAGCGAACCCTCTTCTAAGTAAAGTTTATTTAAATCTGTGATTTCCAGCTCTCCCCTCGGTGAGGGCTTTACTTGCTTAGCTTTTTTAACAACGGAGTTATCATAGAAATAAAGACCGGTTACCGCATAGTTTGATTTAGGTTGTTTAGGCTTTTCTTCGATGGAGAGCACCTTACCTTTATCATCAAATTCAGCAACGCCATAACGCTCAGGATCATTTACATAATAACCAAAAACGATAGCACCCTCTTTTAATTTGCTGGATTCCTCCAATAATGTCGAGAAATTGTAACCATAAAAAATGTTATCACCCAGCACCAGGCAGCAAGAATCATTGCCAATGAATTCCTCTCCCAACAAAAAGGCCTGAGCAAGTCCATCGGGTGAGGGCTGCACTTTATAACTCAATTTTAAACCTAAGTCAGCACCATCTCCTAACAATGTTTGGAACGACCCGATATCTGTAGGTGTTGAGATGATCAAAATCTCCTTAATATCTGCCAACATCAAAACCGATAGAGGGTAATAAATCATTGGTTTATCGTAAATCGGTAAAATTTGCTTGGAAACTGCCTTGGTTAATGGATAAAGTCTTGTGCCTGATCCACCTGCTAAAATTATGCCCTTCATCTTGCAAAGATAGTTGGTTTAATTATTTACACTGAAATTTATATCACTTATTGTGAGCATTCATGAATCCTCTTAGTGCGCATAATTTCTAATCTTTTGCACTAATTCTATTGAAGGTCTGGCCTCCTCAAGATCAAAACCTTGACCTGCCAGAATTTGCTCGTAGCTACGGGTATGTAAGTCTGTAAAGCCATCGCTGAATTCAATTTCTTCGCCTTCCATTACTAGTGACCTGTAAGTTCTCTTACCCTTTGTTTTTAACTCATCTGGTACATTTTCATAATTAATGCTGAGATGCCAATGTACATGGGCACGCTCTAATTCAAGATAGCCTACACCCGTATCATTGCTCAGTTTACTTACTTCTATATTTTTTACGTTTCCAAAAACCCAGATAAGCATATCAAAAAAATGTATCCCTATATTCGTAGCAATACCACCTGATTTTGAAATATCGCCCTTCCAACTGGTGTGGTACCAATGCCCTCTGGATGTTACGTAGTTCAATTTCACATTATAAATCTTATCCTTTGGTCCATTCGCTATGCGTTCGCGTAATGCGATAATGGCCGGATGAAGTCTTAATTGTAAAATGGTATAAACTTTTTTTCCTGTCTCTTTTTCAATCTCAGCCAGCGCATCTACATTCCAGGGATTTAGCACCAATGGCTTTTCACAAATCGCATGTGCACTGTTTTTCAAAGCAAATCGAATATGTGAATCATGCAGATAATTTGGCGAACAGATACTTACATAATCAACTCCGTTACCTTGTCTTCTTAATTTGTCTAAGTGCCTATCAAATCGCTCATACTCTGTAAAAAAATCTGCTTCTGGAAAGTATGAATCCATAATACCCACGGTGTCGGATTTATCCAAAGCTGCCACCAACAGGTTACCAGTGTCTCTTATGGCTTGAAGATGTCTGGGGGCGATGTAACCGGCAGCGCCTATCAATGCAAATTTTTTCATTTTACTATTTTCTTTACTTGGCCAGCTTCTAACTTATAACGTTCACCACTTTCTTCACAAGTAGCTTCTCCGTTTTTATCGAATCTCAATTTAGTGCCGTATTCACTCATCCAACCAATTTGCTTAGCGGGATTTCCAACCACCAGTGCATAATCAGGAACATTTTTAGTTACTACGGCTCCCGCACCAATAAAAGCAAAACTCCCAATGTCATGGCCGCATACAATAGTGGCGTTAGCACCAATTGAGGCCCCCCTTTTTACTATTGTTTTTGCATACTGACCTCTTCTGTTGATGGCACTGCGTGGGTTTATCACATTTGTAAACACCATAGAAGGCCCCAGAAAAACATCATCTTCACAAATTACACCGGTGTAAATGGAAACATTGTTTTGAACCTTTACGTTATTACCCAGTACAACTTCTGGTGAAATGACTACATTTTGTCCAATATTACAATTCATGCCAATCTTGCAATTGGGCATGATGTGAGAAAAATGCCAGATCTTTGTACCTGATCCTATTTCACAACCTTCGTCTATTACTGCAGTTGCATGTGCTTCAAAAGGCTTGGTCTCCATTAGCTAAAAAATTCCTTAATGCTATTCGCTATATAATTTAGTTGCTCCTCTTTCATTTCTGTATGAATTGGTAGGGAGAGTACTTCTTTTGAGAGGGACTCGGTAAGTGGAAATGAACCTACTCCAAACCCTTCCTTCTTATAGGCTTTCTGCAAATGCAAAGGTATAGGATAGTAGATCATGGTGGGCACACCTTTGTCCTCCAGGTGTTTTTTTAAAAAGTCACGCTTGCCATCGCTAATCTTCAGTGTATATTGATGAAATACATGTGTTGAGTTTTTTACTCTTACAGGGGTTTGTAATCCCCTAATATTCTTTAATTGTTCGCAATAGAAATCAGCAGCTTTATTTCTTGCCTCAGTATACTGATCTAAGTACTGGAGTTTAACCTTAAGTACGGCTGCCTGCAGGGTATCCAGGCGACTGTTAACCCCGATAATGTCGTGTTGGTATTTTATGCTTTGTCCATGATTAGCAATCATCCTAATTTTTTTTGCAAGCTGCTCATCACGTGTGAATAAAGCTCCTCCATCTCCATAGCAACCAAGATTTTTAGAGGGAAAAAATGATGTTGTGCCAATGGTGCCCATTGTACCTGCATGTGCTTGTTTTCCATTACTGAAAGTATATACTGCTCCCAAGGCCTGAGCTACATCTTCAATAACATCCAACTGGTGTTGCTCGGCTATATTTAATAGAGGCTCCATATCTGCACACTGACCATAAAGGTGCACCGGTACAATGGCTTTGGTGCGAGGTGTTATTTTATTTTCAACTTGAGCTACATCAATGTTAAAGGTATCCCCGTTTACTTCTGTAAACACTGGCGTTAAACCCAATAACGCAATCACTTCAGCTGTGGCCACATAGGTGTGGACAGGTAAAATAACTTCATCGCCCGGTTTATAGTCCAGTGCCATCATCGCTATTTGCAAGGCATCTGTCCCGTTGGCGCATGGTATAACATGTTCAACGGCATTGTACTTTGCCAATAGTTGAGCAAACTGCTGTACCTGCTCTCCCTGAATAAAAGCAGCGCTATTTAATACTTCTTGAATAGCCTGATCAATTTCTTCTTTTATACGCTGGTATTGCGTATGCAAATCGACCATTACAATTTTATTCATGTGTTTCTCGTAGCTCTATTTCTTATTTTATACATGCGGGAAATTATTCTAACGTTATTTCCGAAAATCAAAGATTTATACTCTGATTATTTATTAAGATTCATGATTAGTTTTTTTACTCTTTCTAAAATTGACTTCCCATTGCCAGGCATGTTGCAAAGCGTCTCTCAGGCTATATTTAGGTCTCCACTTAAGTTTTTCAAATGCCAAGGTTGGATCTGCATATACCTTCTCAACATCACCTGGTCTACGTTCGCCAAATGTATAGTTGATCTCTGTTCCATTCACACTTTCAAAAGTTTGAATAACCTCAAGTACTGAGCAACCAATGCCTGTGCCAACATTAAAAAAATGAAGGCCATGATTTTCATTTGGGCCAATAAACTCAAGTGCTTTAACATGAGCGTCAGCAAGGTCCGAGACGTGTATATAATCTCTTACACAGGTTTTGTCTGGTGTATTATAGTCATTGCCAAAGATTGTTAGTGCGCCTCTTACACCCGCTGCCGATTGCGTAATAAATGGCACTAAATTATTGGGTGTCCCTAAAGGCAGTTCGCCAATTAACCCGGAAGGATGTGCCCCAATGGGATTGAAATAGCGTAGTGATACAGCATTGATGCCCAGAGCCACTACATCTTCTAATATTCGCTCGCACATTTGTTTGGTTGCACCGTAGGGGGAGTTAGCTGGCTTGGTTGGCGACTGCTCAGTAACAGGTACACTATCAGGTTCTCCGTAAACTGTGCATGAAGAAGAAAAAATCAGATTTTTTACTCCCGCCTTTTGCATAACGCGAAGGAGTGTCGTTAACGAGAATAAATTATTCTCATAATAATCAAGTGGCTTCGCTACTGATTCTCCTACGGCTTTATATGCAGCAAAGTGAATGACTGCATCTATTTTGTTTTCAGCAAAAACCATATTTAAATCATTTTCATTAGTACAGTCGACCTGATAAAATGGCACTTCTATTCCGGTAATTTCTTTTATAGCTAACAATAATGTTCTATCACTGCGCGACAAATTATCGATGATGATAACTTTGTGGCCTGCTTTTAATAGCTCAACAACTGTATGCGAACCAATGTAGCCTGCTCCACCGGTTACGGCAATTACTGAATCAGGTTTTTTCATAATCTTCCAGCTATTTCTTCGCCCTTCCAAACACCCTTTACATCAAAGAGTACTGCGTTGGCCTGCTTAAAATTACTTAAGTCTATGTTAAGAAAATCATGATGAGAAACGGCTAACACAATCGCGTGATACTTCTTTGATAGCTTCTCGACAAGCTGTAATCCGTATTCATGCCTGACTTCAGCGGCATCTGCCTGCGGATCGTAAACATCTACATTTGTACCGAAACTCTTCAACTCATTAATTACATCTACTACTTTACTGTTTCTGATATCGGGGCAGTTTTCCTTAAAAGTTATACCTAGCACAAGGATATCCGCATTGTATATTGGTAGTTTATGTTGCGCCATTAGTTTTATAACCCTTGATGCAATATGCGCTCCCATGTTGTCATTAATCCTGCGGCCAGCTAAGATAACTTCTGGATGATAACCCAGACTTTCTGCTTTATAGGTAAGGTAATAGGGGTCGACACCAATACAGTGTCCACCTACCAAGCCTGGTTTGAAGGGTAGAAAATTCCACTTAGTCCCTGCCGCTTCTAATACTTCACTAGTATCAATGCCTATTCGCTCAAAAATCATCGATAATTCATTAACAAAAGCAATATTGATGTCTCGTTGTGAGTTCTCTATTACTTTAGCCGCCTCAGCCACTTTTATCGATGAGGCTTTGTGTGTTCCTGCTACAATGATTTTTCGGTAAAGTGCATCAACCTCCTCTGCCACTTCAGGTGTGCTACCGCTGGTTACTTTTTTTATCGATGTTACTCTATGCAGTTTATCTCCTGGATTAATACGCTCTGGTGAGTAGCCACAAAAGAAATCAACATTGAATTTTAACCCACTTACTTTTTCAAGTACTGGCACACAAACCTCTTCCGTACAGCCCGGATAAACAGTAGATTCGTAAATAACGATATCCCCCTTCTTTAAAACAGCACCTACTGTTTTGCTGGCGCTTACAAGTGGTGATAAATCAGGTTTTTTATATTCGTCAACAGGTGTTGGAACAGTTACTACGAAATATTGCACTGATTTGAGATCTTCTGCATTAGAAGAATAGCTAAGTTTTGATGAGGCCTTTAATTCTACAACATCAACTTCAAGTGTTCGATCATGACCACTTTTAAGTTCATCAATACGTTGTGTATTTATATCAAAGCCGAGCGTTTCAATTACCTTTCCAAACTCTACTGCTAAGGGCAACCCCACATATCCTAGCCCAATGATTCCAATTTTCTTCACAATACACTATTTAATTTTATAATACTGCTTATACCAATCAATGAAATTACTAATGCCTTGTTTGATCGAAGTATCCGGTTTAAAATCAACTGCATCCATTAAAGCTTGAACGTCAGCATAGGTCTCTGGCACATCCCCTTCCTGGAGGGGAAGTAGATTTTTCAAGGCTTTTATACCAAGCTTATCCTCTATGGCTTCAACAAAGGCCATTAACTCCACTGGTTGATTATTGCCTATGTTGTAAATCCTGTAAGGTGCAAAGCTCGATGCCGGATCTGGCGTAAACCCATCCCAGTTTTTATCAGGTACCGGGATGGTTGGGATAAGCCTGGCTATCCCCTCTACAATGTCATCTACATAGGTAAAGTCGCGCTTCATTTTACCATAATTGTAAATATCGATTGGTTTACCTTCCAGTATAGCCTTTGTAAAGATGAACAATGCCATATCTGGTCTTCCATAAGGGCCGTAGACTGTAAAGAAGCGCAGACCTGTAGTTGGAAGATTATACAGCGCAGAATAAGTATGGGCCATTAACTCATTCGACTTCTTGGATGCAGCATATAAAGAAATGGGATGATCTACATTATTATGAACAGAGAAGGGCATCTTCTTATTAGCACCATAAACGGAGCTTGATGAAGCATACACCAAATGTTTAATCTTATTATGCCTGCAGGCTTCCAGGATATTTAAGAAGCCGTGAAGATTGCTTTCTAAATAAGCATGTGGGTTAGTCAATGAATAGCGAACACCAGCTTGTGCGGCCAGATTCACCACAAAGTCAAACGCATGTTTAGTAAAAAGTTCGTTGAGTTTAGCACGGTCTGTAAGGTCTCCTTCTACAAAATGAAAACTGGGAATGGACTGTAAAATTGCTAAACGACTCCGCTTAAGGTTGACATCGTAATAGTCGTTAAGGTTATCATACCCCACCACATGGTAGCCCAATAAAGTCAATTTTTGAGTGAGGTGGAAACCAATAAAACCTGCTGCACCTGTTACTAAAACCCTATTTTGAATCTTCATATTAAAAATTGTGCAAAATTATCAAAAAAAGCTGATTTTAAGCTGGTTTTCTTGTGTTAGATTTGCACCAAATTGAACTTATGGAAGATAATAAGGTGAAAAGCACAAGCTCTGATGAAATTGATCTGTCTCAGCTTTTTCGATGGATCGGGAAAGGCTTTAGCAACTTCGGACAAGGCATCCTTAATGCACTTGCCGACCTAAGATTGTTGTTTTTTCAAAATAAGCTTTTCTTTAGCGTGGTAATAACTACAGGATTAATCATTAGTGCTTTAATGTCTGAAGTTTTCATAGAGAAAAGGTACGCATCCTCAATGATTATAAGTTGCGATTACCTTAACAATCGCATTCTTGATAATACAATTGAGAAACTTAATCTTCTTTGCGATGAAAAAGAGAGGACCGGCTTAGCTACAGAGTTAAAAATTGACATTACAACAGCTAAAAACATACAAGAATTTGACGCTAGAGCCTTCGTCTCTGAGAAAGATCTTGTTGAAATAGAAGTTCTTAAGGAACAGCTAAATAACGTAGCTGAGGAGAAAAAAGATCTTGTAAATAAGATCATTACAAAAATAGAAGTGGAAAATAAAAATGCTTTTTTAATTGAAGTTAAAGTACTTGACCCGGAAATCATTAAAAATCTGGAGCAAGCGCTAGTTAATTATATTAAAGACAATTCTTTTATTCAAAATAGAATTGCTGCCAATGAGCGAACCCTACTTGAACGCAAGGCCAAACTTCAAAGGGAGTCTAGAAAGCTTGATAGTTTAAAGGCTGTACTATTTGAAAACTTCGCCTCCATGGCAAAAGAAAACAATCGACCTGGCTCTAATAATGTTATTCTCAGTGATAAGTATCTAACCAATCCCTTAGATGTATTCAAACAGGATTTAGAAGTGCATAGTCAAATTCAAAATATTGATTATCAATTGTCGGTAAAGCCTGATTTTGAGGTTGTGGATGGTTTGACATCTTTTAAAGAGCCGGATAGTGCTAGTTTGCCAAAAATTCTTGCCATCTCATTTTTAGCCTCTTGGATTTTGGGATATCTGATTCTTGGTATGTTTAAGTTTGATCGCTACTTGTCTGCATTATCCAAAAAAGCTGAAGCGCAATCATGATTATAGCGCTCCTTAAAAAGGAACTTACGCTCGAACTAAGAAAAAAGTCCGTTATCGCTGGTATCGGACTTTATCTTTTTAGCCTCACTTTTATTTGCTACATCACTTTTGCACTACGCCAAAACACTATCAATGCTGCCACTTGGTCGGCACTTTTCTGGTTGGTGGTTTTATTCAGTGTAGTTAACAGTCTGGCCAAAAGTTTTATTGGTGAAAAAAGGGGTCTCACTATATACTATTACAGTCTTGCCTCTCCTCAAGCTATCATTCTATCAAAAATAATTTACAATACCTTACTGGCGCTTCTCCTGTCGCTGGCTGGTCTGCTTTTGTTTAGTCTGCTTATTGGCAATCCTATTCACGACCTAAAATTATTTATTGTAACCTTATTGTTGACTAGTATTGGTTTTTCAAGTTCGCTCAGCCTGATCTCCGGCATTGCTTCTAAAGCCAATAACAGTAATATTTTAATGGCTGTGCTCAGCTTCCCGGTGTTAATTTCGATTCTACTCATGGCTATTCGCATTACTAAAAATGCCCTCGATGGAATTGATCTTGCCGCCAGTTATGACGAGTTACTCAACCTGCTTGCAATAAATTGTATTGCAACAGCCCTCGCTTATTTACTCTTCCCGTATATTTGGCGCAGCTAATCAGCTGTTTGAAATTTGAAATTGTGCCGATGAAAAAAGACTGGTGGAAATACCTGGCCGTTATACTCTTGCTTTATGTCCATTTGGGTGGGCTTTTACTAGAAGCGCCTCGTTTAAACATTCTTAACGAAACGGTAAGGGCACTTTATTTCCATGTACCTATGTGGTTTGGTATGGTGCTACTGTATATGGTTTCAGTCTATTATGCTGTTAAATTTTTACGCAATCCCTTATCTGATGCCGACATAAAATCGGTGGAATATGCCCATGTTGGTACTGCTTTTGGCATTTTGGGTATTCTAACGGGTATGCTATGGGCAAATTACACCTGGGGCTCTCCCTGGCATGGCGACCCTAAACAAAATGGTGCTGCCATCGCCCTCCTGGTTTACCTGGCTTACTTCGTATTAAGGGGATCTATTGAAAATGAGGAACAAAAGGCCAGACTCAGTGCTGTTTATAACATATTTGCATTTGCTGCTATGATTCCTCTCATTTTCATTATTCCACGTCTTACCGACTCTATGCATCCGGGTAATGGTGGCAACCCAGGCTTCAATGCTTACGACCTGGATAGTCGCATGAGGCTTATTTTTTACCCGGCCGTTGCGGCCTGGTTTTTAATTGGGCTGTGGATAGTTTCCATCCGCATACGTTACAGAACCTTACAAAATCATTTAACAGAAAAATAAGCGCAAACGGGCAATGAAGCACCTTAGTAGCTTGTTAACTGGAGTAGTGACCTTACATAATACCTTATGAAAAAATTTCTGATACTTACTATCTTGTCATTATGCAGCCTTGCAGCTTATGCCCAGGCCGCGGAAGTTGAAATGGCTGATACCATGCGTGCCAATGGCAAAATCTATGTTGTTGTTGGCATTATCCTTATCGTGCTGCTTGGCTTTATTGCCTACTTATTTGTGCTGGATCGCAAGCTGGACAGGCTCGAAAAAGAATTTAAGAAGTAAGCGGTTTTCAGCTTGTTAAAACTTGTTAAGATCGGCCTTGTTTAGTGATAAAAATCACACCAGCCTTCAGTGTTTTACTGTAATTTTGACACTGATTTTATACCGGTGAAATGGCTTCAGAAACTGACCATTTTGTGTAGTTGTTTGGTCTCCATAATTAGTCTAATAAGCTTATGAAAAAATCACACATATTTCTGATCCTTGTTATTGCAGTAGCCATTGCCATTGTTATTAGCACAGGTAATGATGCCAGCACTTACGTTACTTTTAAAGATGCCTACCAAATGGCCTCTAACGGCAACACCTCGCAGATACATGTAGTGGGTGAATTGAAAAAAGATAACCTGGGCAATGTGGTTGGTATTTATGAAGGTGCTGATAAGGTTTCTTTCACCTTTATCATGATTGACGACCAGCAAAAGGAACAAATAGTACAATACAACCAACCCATGCCTGCCGATTTTACCAAGTCAGAAAAGGTGGTAGTAATTGGCGGCTACAAGGGCGACAATTTTGTTGCCGAAAAAATTCTTCTCAAATGTCCTTCCAAGTATCAGGAAGAAACAGTTAACGTTTAAAACTACGCTCGGCTTGTGGTTAAACTTTCATGACGCTGATGGCGCTTTAATTTCTAAAACATAACATGCATTATTTCATTGGTAACCTTGGTCATTTCTTAGTTATACTTACTTTCATTTCTTCGCTGGCTGCATTTTTTGCTTACTTTAAAGCAACAGGCAAGGAAGACATTAACGAAAAAGAGGCCTGGTTACTGAATGGTAAAATAAGCTTCTATATACACGCTTTAGCTGTACTTGGTATTTCTATTACCCTATTTACCATTCTTGCCAAGCATTACTTCGAATATCATTATGCGTATAGCCACTCCGATAAAAAATTACCCACACATTATTTGATTTCTACTTTCTGGAATGGCCAGGAGGGTAGTTTTTTATTGTGGATGTTCTGGCAGGCTATATTGGGTATTGTGCTCATTCACACCAATAAGTTTTGGCAAGGTCCTGTCATGACAATCTTCTCATTAGTGCAGGCTTTTCTTGCTTCCATGATTCTGGGTGTAGTTTTACCTATCATCGATTTCAAAATCGGCAGTTCGCCATTTATTTTATTGCGCGAGTCGATGGCTGATGCTCCAATATTTAAGATGCAACCGGAGTTTATTCCTGAAGATGGCACTGGACTAAATCCGCTCCTCCAAAATTACTGGATGGTGATACACCCACCTACTTTGTTTTTAGGATTTGCGTCTACACTTATCCCATTCTCCTTCTGCATGGCTGGTTTATGGTTAAAGAAATACCGCGACTGGGTGCGGCCAGCATTACCATGGGCCTTGTTCTCTGGTGCCGTTTTAGGTCTTGGTATTTTAATGGGTGGATACTGGGCTTATGAAACACTGAACTTCGGTGGTTATTGGAACTGGGATCCGGTAGAAAATGCTGTCTATGTACCCTGGTTGATTCTGGTGGCTTCTATTCACACGATGATCACGTATAAAAATAGCGAGACTGCTTTAAAGGCTTCAATCATTTTAGTAATTGCCACTTTCATTCTCATTCTGTATTCAACTTTTCTTACACGAAGTGGGGTATTGGGCGATGCCTCTGTTCACTCCTTCACCGATTTAGGTTTGTCTGGTCAGTTGCTTGTCTATCTATTGGTGTTTCTTTTTGGCGCCATTGTACTGGCTGTTATTCGCTGGAAAGAAATTCCAAGCAGTGATAAAGAAGCTTCGGTTTACTCACGTGAGTTCTGGATCTTCATGGGTGCTACTACGCTTTGCCTTATGGGTTTCCAGGTATTGTTACCTACTTCCATTCCTGTCTGGAATAAGTTTGTAACACTTTTTGGTGCAAGCTCTAACATGGCACCTCCACCAGACCAGATTGCTTACTATTCCAAATTTCAAATTTGGTTTGCCATCGTAATTGGTTTACTCTCTGCCGTGGGTCAGTTTTTCTGGTGGAAAAAAATTGACAAGGCTGAACTTAAAAAGGAATTACAAGTACCTGTACTTATTGCCCTGCTGATATCGGTTATCATTATCACCATTGGTAAAGTAACACAGCCGGCTTATCTCTTACTCATTATCGCTGCTGTCTTTACAATTGTTGGCAACAGTAAAATCCTGCTATCTATTCTCAAAAATAGTCCCGCCTTATCTGGTGGAGCCATTGCCCACATTGGTATGGGTATGATGTTGCTCGGCATCTTGTTCTCCTCAGGCTACTCAACTGTAGTGTCACTAAACAATACCGGTTTACTTTATTCGCGTGATGCCGGTGAAGAATTTAACCGCGACAACTTACTTTTATTTTTACACGAGCCCCGCACCATGGCGGGTTATGATATTGAATACATCAGTCAGAAACTTGAATTGAGAAACGGTGATAGCTACATTGATAAATACGATGTACAACTTACACCCGATGAGGATAAAGTGGTTGCGCTCAAAGATGGTAATGGCTATAAAGCCAAAGACACTTTACAGGTGTTTGGTGAAAATACTTACTATGAAATTGAATTCAGAAAAGATGGCAAGGTTTACAAACTCTATCCAAGAGCACAGATCAATCCGGATATGGGGGGAATACTTTCTTCGCCCGATATACACAGAACGCTTAAGTCCGACTTCTATACCTACACTTCTTCTATCATGAAACCTGATGAAGAAAAAGAATGGAGTGAAATGCAGGAGTTAAGAACAGCCATCAATAAAGATTTCTTCGCAAATGATTATGTGAGCACTGTAACCAGCGTAGTTAAAGTAAACGAAGTACCTGGAACAATCTTATCGCAAGATGATGTAGCGGTAAAAGCGACCATAAAAGTAAAGGGCGCCAGAGAAGAGTACATCGCTGAGCCCTACTTCCTCATCCGCGACAAAATGGTAGGACGCATCAGTGCAGAAATTCCTCAACTGGGTGTGCTGTTCACTTTAGTTAATATTCATCCAGAAACCAACGAATTTACCATCGGCACCAACACACGTCAAAAAGATTGGGTCGTAATAAAATCTCTCGAAAAACCACTCATCAACGTTCTTTGGATAGGAACACTTGTGTTAATGGCAGGCTTTACAATCGCCATGCTGCGCAGGTACCGCGAATTTCAGCTCATGAAAGAAAAAGGTCAGGAGTAACATCTTTTTTCGAAATAGCTTACCTTGACGTGTAAACCAAAAACACGTGAGGGAATTTCAGTGCATTATTTATGGCTCGTATGGTTACACCGGTGAGCTTATTACTGAGGAGTGTAGACGAAAAGGCTTAACAGTTTTACTGGCTGGCAGAAATGCGCAAAAATTAAGAGCCCAATCTGAAAAATATAATTATCCATTTCAGGTAGTTGAAAGCTATGATCACGCTGCCTTGGTTAAACTACTCAAGCGAGCCAACTTAGTTATCCATTGCGCTGGTCCCTTTCGACATACAGCTTTGGCGATGTTTAAAGCATGTGTTGAAGCACAAACGCATTACACCGACATTAGTGGGGAATATGAAATATTTGAGAAGCTGGCCGCATTAAATAATGAGGCCCAGCAAGCCAATATTCTTGTAATGCCCGGTGCTGGCTTTGATGTTGTGCCTTCTGATTGTCTGGCCTTGTATTTAAAAAATGCCTTGCCGGACGCCACACACTTACAACTTGCTTTTACCATGGGCAAAGGCGGACTTTCACGCGGCACCAGTAAAACGATGATTGAGGGCATGGGATATGGCAGCTGTATCCGTGAAAATGGTAAATTAAAAAGCATTGATTTAGGTGAGAGAACTTTGGATATCAACTTTGGTACATTTAGCAGACAAACATTGTGTATTCCTTGGGGTGATATCGCCACAGCCTGGATAAGCACAAAAATTCCCAACATTGAAGTATACAGTGGTGTGTCCAAAACTGCGATGCGTAGCGCAAAGGGGAGTAAGTATTTGAATTGGTTATTGCGTAGCACATGGTTAAAAAAATATTTACTGAAACAAGTGGATAAAAAGCCTGCCGGCCCGACTGAAGAAAGAAGAAATCAAGGACGCAGTTATTTGTGGGGGAAAGTGTGGAATGAGAAAGGTGAGGCGAAGGTGTGCCGGTTAGAGACCATCAATGGTTACAGCCTTACTGCCAAAACTTCTGTACTTATTGCCCATCGATTACTACAGGAAAATCCACGCGCTGGTTATTTTACCCCTGCCCAATATTTTGGTGCGGATTTCATTCTTCAAATAGAAACAACAACTCGTACTGACGAAAAATAATATCCTATGAAAAATCTGCTGACCATTACTGTAATACTTTTCTTATGCAGCTCGCTTCAGGCACAAGAGCGTGTATTCCCTATTATAAAAAATTATGGCGGTATTTTTGAAATACCCAATGCTGCAGAAAAACCCGATCCTTCCCTGAATTACAACATCGTTATTGAGGTTTTCTCAGGATCTGAAAAAGCCGGTGAACTCAATTATGCGCTAAACAACGTAGCCCGTCTTATTAATTTACATGCTGTTGGGGGTGTACCTAAAGAAAAAATAAAAGTAGTAGTGGCCATTCATGGTGAAGCTGCTTACACCCTTATGCAAAACGATCAATATAAAGCAAAATATAAAACTGATAATCCTAATATTGCACTCTACAAAGCGTTGGATGAAGCTGGTGTGCAACTCTTTGTTTGCGGGCAATCGCTTATTGCCCGGCAAATAGATAGCAAAAAACTATTGCCTGAAATAAAGATTGCTACTTCAATGCTGACAACGGTAAGCACTTATCAATTAAAGGGATACGCTGCATTTAAATTTTAGCTTTTTTCTTCTTCGAAAAAGTCTGATCGATTAAGTCTGCCTCAAACAGCAAAGTCCTGATTTGTTGCTCATTAATTTCGCTTAGCTTTTTAAAATACATGCAATAAACCTGTTTACGGTTTTCTTTTAGAAGCGCGCCATCTTTGTTGGCCATTAAATTACCCTGACAAAAACCAAAACTAACACCTTTGTCAGCATGCTTACCGGGTTTGGTCTGAACACCCCAATTATTGGACGGGGGCCAAATAAAACAGATCATTCTGTTACGTACATAGTAAGGGGCGCCATAATTCAATTTCTCTTGAGCCTTTGGTAAGCAATCCAGAACAATTGACCGCAATTTTTTAACAATCAATTGTTCATCTTGAGAAAGTGTAAGAATTATGTCATCAACTGATGTATACGTGGTCATTACCCGATAATTACGGATAAAATTACTTTGGGGTTATGACAAGGTTATGGCAGCAGGTTTTACACCCTGACTCATTTTCCATTCATCTAATGCTTGTTCGCCTTTATCAGCAAAATCTTTAATAATATCAATACTAATGCGGTCATTTAAGCCTTTTGCGTAATGTACTTTCTTGACAACAAGTCCCTTATCAATTAAAAATTCTGCAGGAATGGTATTGATGGATTCACCATCGGCCATTAAGTGAATGGGTACTCCCGCCATACTGGCTTTAAAGGCCGTTTGTACAAAAGAGGTAAGATGACTTTTAGTAGCAATAGCCGCAGAGGGCTCCAGACCATAGGCTGCATACATTAATTTTTGAGGGTCTGAAATCAATGGAATAGGAGAAACCTCTTTGTGGAAAATACTCCTCAACAAAACTTCTTTTTTCGATTCAAAAAAGAAAATCATTTCCATGCCTTTACTCTTCAACTCTTCGTGAATTTTTGTAAGGGCATGCACACGCAAATTGCAAAAAGGGCATCCGGCATGGCGGAAGAAGCCAATAAAAAGTCGCTTATCCTTATAATTATTCAGGTCTATCTCTCTGTCGTAGATGTCCATTAACTTAAAATGAGGCGCACCAACGTTTGTTTCCAGTTTCATAATCTCGTTTTATGCTGCTATATACGGAATGCAGGTGATAGGTGGATTGCACTATGTATATAATTATCGTTTTTCCTGATCTTATTTTGCCTTACCTTGAAATCAAGATTTTTTTATGAAAACATCGCGCAGACAGTTTCTTAAGGTAAGCGGAGCGCTTGCTTCTCTATTACCATTACAATCTTTTGTATCCTCCCCTTCAAAACGCGTTACAAAACCCCTCGTTATTTCCACCTGGAACTTCGGTGTAGGCGCTAATGCAGAGGCCTGGAAGATTTTGAGTACCAATGGCCGCGCCCTGGATGCTGTTGAGAAGGGTGTACACGTGCCTGAAGCAGATCCAAATGAAAGTTCGGTAGGCCTCGGTGGCTTACCCGATCGTGACGGGCGTGTTACCTTAGATGCCTGCATCATGGATGAGTTTGCTAATTGTGGTGCTGTTGCTTGTCTGGAACATATCGTACATCCTATTTCTGTTGCCCGTAAAGTAATGGAACTTACACCGCATGTGATGTTAGTGGGAGAAGGTGCCCTTCAATTTGCGTTAGCAAATGGTTTCACTAAAGAAAATTTATTAACACCATCTTCTGAAAAAGCCTGGAAAGAGTGGTTGAAAACAGCGGAATATAAACCGATCGTCAACATCGAAAACCATGACACCATTGGCATGCTCGCTTTAGATGCTAATCAGAATTTATCTGGCGCTTGTACCACCAGTGGTATGGCTTATAAAATGCATGGGCGTTTGGGTGACTCCCCAATTATTGGAGCCGGTTTGTACGTAGATAATGAAATTGGTGCAGCAACCTCTTCGGGTTTGGGTGAAGAAGTAATCCGCATTGTGGGTTCGCATTTAGTTGTTGAGTTGATGCGGCAAGGAAATAGTCCGCAACGCGCTTGCGAGTTAGCCGTGAAAAGGATCGTGAAAAAGCAACCCGAAAAATCCAAACAAATACAAGTTGGTTTTTTAGCCATTAATAAAAATGGTGAGTATGGTGCCTATGCTTTGCATAAAGGATTTACCTATGCGCTTTATTCAAATGAAGTACCCAACAAAGTATTTGAAGCCAAAAGTTTTTATTGAACATGACATTGGAAGTTGTAGTATACACGATAGATGCTGCACTGAAAGCGCAGGAGGGCGGGGCGGATCGCATTGAACTCTGCGACAATCCGGGTGAAGGCGGAACAACTCCATCAGCGGGGGTTATTCAGCAGGTACAAAAACTTCTGACCATTCCGGTTTTTGTAATGATACGTCCACGTGGTGGTGATTTCTGTTACTCAGACCAGGAGTTTGAAAGCATGAAACACGATATTGCACTATGCAAGACGCTGAATATACCCGGAGTTGTGTTTGGCATATTGACCCCCGAAGGTCAACTTGATAAGTTACGATGTGCTGAACTCATCAAACTAGCCAGACCTATGCAGGTAACTTGTCATCGTGCATTCGACATGACTAAAGATCCTTCGCAAAGCCTGGAAGACTGCATAGCACTGGGCTTCGATCGCATTCTCACTTCGGGGCATCAACTGAAGGCCGAGATGGGTATAGATACCATAGCACGCCTGGTTAAGCAAGCGCAAGGGGGAATCAGCATTATGGCTGGCTCTGGTGTGAATGAACAAAATGTAGTAAAGATAATTTCTACCACTAAAGTGAAAGAAGTACACTTTGGAGCCATGAGGCAGGTACCTAGTAATATGCAATATCAAAATAGTAATATTACAGGTATGGGCTCGGCAGGAGGAAGTGAATTTCTACTCAGAACGGTAGATGCCGATATGGTGAGAAGCATGCGCCAGTTGGCAGAAAGCGCTGATTCCTGAAATTTTAGCATTACCTATTTATAATTTTTGCACCTTTGTTGTAACAGAATAATCATATGCAAAAGGCTACAGTTAACAAGAAAGACTTTACAATCGAGCAGCAGGATGACAAACTTTTTGTGAATGGAAATGTGCTTAATTGGGACGTTGTAAATCTTAACAACGGCCACTTTCATATTTTACATGAAGGCAGAAGCTATCAGGCTGAAGTGATTAAAACAGATACTACCACCAAAAGTGTAACCTTAAAGATCAACAACAATCGCTACACTGTTGAGGTGAAAGACAAGTTTGATCTGTTATTGGAAAAAATGGGGATTAGCAATGCCGCTGCCAATAAGGTAAACAACGTGAAGGCACCCATGCCCGGTCTTATTATCAATTTAAAAGTAGCAGAAGGCGACTCCGTAAAAGCAGGCGATCAGCTACTGATTCTGGAGGCGATGAAGATGGAGAACATTTTAAAATCTCCCGGAGATGGCGTTGTTAAAAAAATAAAAGTGAAGAAAGGTGATTCAGTTGAAAAGAATCAGGTGTTGATTGAGTTTTAATATTTTGTAACGTTTTCCTACTCTATTCTTTAGCAGCCACCGCTGGCACAGATTTACATAGAGTTGGGGCTTGGTATCTTTATATTTTTGGTCAAGTAAGGTTTCATCGCACCTGTAAAGCGGTTGAGTCGGTTCAAATTCACTTTTCATAGTCGGTCATTAGCGAATCAACTCATAACCGAATCACCACATTAACTCAACAAATATGAAAACACTGCTTTGCATTTTTTCAATATTGTGTTTGACTTCCTGCAATGAGGTTTCCTTTCCAACGCATCAACCAAAAGGTATAGAACCACTCAAAGCATTTCCTAAAGAGCTCAGGGCCTATTATCTGACAACAGAGGGGGATAGTATTCAAGATACCCTGCTTATTGAGGAGAAAAGTTATAGAACGCTCAATGGTAAAACCAGTAGCGAGAAAAGCTGGCTTGATGCTGCCGAGATAAGCGATTCGTTGGTAGTGAAAAAATATAAAGAGCTGTACTTTATCAGTTTTAAAGAAAATAACGAATGGTTGCTACGCGTTCTTAAAAGAGATAAGAAAGGTAATCTCACTTTTATGATGATGGCTATTAATGATTCTGAGAAAGTTAAATCATTATCTGAACTGGAGAAGGAATTACCCGTGCAGGTAATTGAGCTGAGTGAAAACGAAAAGTACTATCGCATCGATCCGACACCCAAACAATTAATGTCGCTGGTTAAGAATAAAAAGTTCTGGTCAAGCTCCAAACTCATAAGGCTTAAATAAAAAAGGAGGGCATTACCCTCCTTTTTATTTTTTTGAAAAACTATTAATATAAATAGCTCAATGCAGTTTTGTCGTTGTTGTTGAAAGGACGGTTTGTAGATGCACCTAAGCAAGCCAACATCCATGAACCTGGATCAGCTGTAGTAGGCGTACCAGGGATATGGATAGCACCTACAGTTGAAGCACCTTCATTGGCAGTTGCACCACCGCAGCTATAGCTACGATCCATGTAATCTGTATGACGGAAACCAATGCAATGACCAATTTCGTGCGCAACAACTGTTGTCATGAAACCATCGCTGTAACCAGAAGCATACGTTCTTGAGTAACTAATCTGGTTGTAAGGATTACCACCGCTAGGGAAACCAGCAGAAGCAATGTACTGTCTGGTGTTCACCAAACGGATCACAATGTTACCACCACTTGCCACACGTGTAAAAGTAAGGCCAATGTTTTCAGCATTGTAGCGGGCAAGGGCATTGTTAACAGCAGTAGAAAAAGCTGCAGGTATGTTATTACCACTCACGCTTACAGTGATGTTTCTTGGTCCTGAAACCAGGTTGGTGGTTCGGTACTGTTCTGCCTTACCGACATTAAGGTGCTTCTTTACTGCAGCTCCTTCGAGGTCATGTTCGTGAAGGATAATGTCACCTTCAACCAGGTAGCCACCATCAACACGTTGAACATCTTGAGTACCAAATCCCAGGGCAGAAATTCTGTCAAGTGTAACTTGAGAAACTTCCTGAGAAATTAAACTTTCATCCTGCTGGCAGGATACCATAACAATCGCTGCTGCGAGCGCTGCTACAGATAGTACTTTTTTCATCATAGGTTTTGTATGTATTTAGGTTTAGTGGCGGCAAAATAGTAATTCAAACCAATATTATACTGTTTACACCTTAAATTTCAGGTATAGATTTCATGAAAACCTCCTAAAAAAGAATTAAATTTTGTAACCGAACTTGTGACATGCCCCAAACGCGTGTATGGGGGTCGTTGACAAGCGGTCGGCAGAAGGAAATTTGCTACGATTTTTGTCCATCTTTGGTCAAATCGGCAAAAAGACTGTTAAAAAGTGACAGGATAAGGCTAAAAAGTAGGGCCCACCAGAATCCATCCACTAAAAAACCATCCACAAAATAGTCGGCTAGCAAAATCATCAACGCATTTATCACCAATAGAAAAAGACCTAGCGTAACAAAAGTGATAGGGATGGTGAGCACGATTAAGAAGGGCTTAACAAAAATATTGACTAGACTTAACACCAATGCCACCAATAAGGCTGTCCAATAATCCTCAACACTTACACCGGGCAATAAATAAGCAGTCAGCAAAACAGCTAAACCACTCAGCAAAAATTTAACAATCCAGTTCATACAATAAATATGTTGCATTTCTTTCTCCCGAACAATGTTTCAATACAGCTTTGACCATAAATTAGCGCCATGTATGCGATTGTGGATATTGAGACTACCGGGGGCTATGCCGAGAACCATCGCATTACTGAAATTGCTATCGTACACCATGATGGACTCCAGGTTGGTAAAAGCTTTCGCACGCTGGTAAACCCCGGGCGGAACATTCCTTCTTATATAACAGGGCTTACGGGCATTACTAACGAAATGGTGCTTACCGCCCCACGCTTTGAAGAAGTGGCTCAGGATATTCTGGACATGCTGGAGGGCAAAGTATTTGTTGCCCACAATGCACACTTCGATTATTCTTTTCTAAAAAAAGAATTTGAACAAGCGGGCATTACCTGGCAAACGAAAAAACTTTGCACCGTCAGGCTTAGCCGTAAAATTATTCCCGGCCTCCGCTCCTATAGTTTAGGCAGCATCGCTGAAAGTCTTGGCATAAAAATCAGCAACAGGCACCGCGCGAGTGGTGATGCAGACGCTACTGTTAAGGTTTTTGATGTGTTGATACAACGCGACAAAGACGGGCAGATAGCCAAAGCCCTGAAGCGCAACAGCGGTGAAACTATTTTGCCTCCCAATTTACCTAAGCAAGATTTTGATTCACTACCTGCCAAAGCCGGTGTGTATTATTTTCTGAATGCACGGGGCAGTGTTATTTACGTAGGCAAAGCTGCCAACATTAAGAAAAGAATTGCCGGGCATTTTTCCGGGGATGCACGCGAGTGGAGCCGACAAAATATTCGCAACGAAATACACCGCATCCGCTATGAGCTAACTGGCAATGAAATGCTGGCACTCATTTTCGAATCGCAGGAGATCAGAAGACTATGGCCTAAATATAACCAGGCACAAAAATACCGTGTGGAAGAATGGGGCATTTATGCATACGAAGACAGAAATGGTTATTTGCGTTTTTCTGTCAACACGGTGATGCGTGGCTCGCAACCCCTGGTGCGCCTCAGTACTAAAGGTGATGCCTGGAATTTTTTGTGGGAGAAAGTACATGCCTATGAATTGTGTCCTAAACTATGCGGCCTGCAAGTGACAAAAGGTTTGTGTTTTCAACACCAGACGGGTGAGTGTCATGGTGCCTGCCAGGAAATAGAAACTGCTAAAAAATATAATAAGCGTGTTTCAAAAATGCTGGATACACTTCAGCAAAAAGGTGAGTCCCTGGTAATAATCGGCAAGGGAAGAACACAGTATGAAAAATCATTGGTGTTGGTAAAAGAAGGCAGTTACTACGGTCATGGTTTTGCAGAACGCAAACAAGCCATTGAAACTTTTACTGATGTGCAGAAATTAGTACGCCCGGGCGTTGAAACTCCCACCATCCACAATCTAATCAGCTCTTATTTAACAAGTGTAAAAGAGGATGAGGTGATTGTGTTTTAAATTTTATAAACCAGTCAAATCAGAATTATCCTTCCCTAGCGTGCGCGTGCCGCGTGTGCTAACGAATAAAAACAGTATATTCTTAATAGGATAACCAAACATTGAAAGTGTGATAGTCATTAAGAGTATTCTGATTCGTTCTTAAATCACCTGCAAATAATTGAGCTTGTTAATAGATAGATTGATCTTAATAAGAATAACTAAGCTCATCCGGTTTAGTTAATTGTAACCATGAGTAGGAAGTATAAATTTCATGACAAGGGCGGTCTGTACTTTGTCAGTTTTGCTACTGTTTACTGGATTGACATTTTCGTTCGTGAACAATATTTCGAAATAATAATTAACAGTCTGGACTATTGCAGAAAGCATAAAGGTCTAGAAATATACTGTTGGTGTATTATGTCTAATCATGTTCATTTAATTATAAGAGCCAAAGACAATAATCCAGAAATTGTGCTGGGTAGATTCAAAGAATTTACTTCTAAAAAATTGCAACATGAAATAGAGAATAATATGCGAGAAAGTCGAAGGGAATGGCTGTTATGGATGATGGAAAGAGCTGGCATGAAGAGTAGTAATGTGAAGCACCGACAATTGTGGCAACATAACAACAAACCAATTGAACTTTGGGGTCCGAAGATTATTGACCAAAAGCTGAACTACATACATAATAACCCCGTAGTTGCCGGATTTGTTGCTGAACCTTGGCATTGGAAATACAGTAGCGCTGTTGACTATTGTTTAGATAAAAAAGGATTACTTGAGATGGATTATCTGTAATGACAGGCTTATAATATTCAGCACACGAGGCACGCATGCGCTGGTTGAGAATTCTACTTCAATCCAATCAAAAAATCTCTTACATCTCTTTTAAGAACTTTGGCAATGGCATACAACATTTCTATTGAAGGTTGCTGGGTATTTGTACACCACCGGGAAACTGTAGGTTCTGCAACATTCAGTTGATCAGCCAACTCTTTATTAGTTCTGCCCTCCTCTGCCAATACAGCCTTAATCCTGTTAAAAACTTTCTTTGCCATTTGTTGAAATAGAGTTCAACAAATATAAATATCTTAAGTTGCTGATTTTGAGCGTATTAATAACCATATAAAGCAATTTATTGATGTAAATGGTTATTTTTAATACCAAATACATTATTTTTAAAACTAGTAATCGAAAGTTTAACAAATTGTAATAGCCATGGAGTCTGCATTTAAAAATGTTCAATTGCCCTCTGAATTAATACTTTCTCTGATCCAAGAAGAACTAAAGTCTCGCAAGGTATTTAATACCCTTCGTAATCTGGGTTTGGATGGATGCCCATACCAACCCCACGTAGACGAACTCATTATAAAACTGCTTGGCTTTGATTTGGAGTCAGACCAGGCCTACGATTTCTGTTACCAGCTTTTCGAAAATCACGCGGAAAGTATCAACGACCCTTCTTCTTTAGCTGAACATACGCAACTTGTATATTCAAAACTTATCAAGCATTGCAACACCATGAAGTAATAATCTGGGTAGCGAAGTGCTAACCTACATGCTAATAAACCAATGCCAGGTCCATCCCTTATCTACTTCAAAAGCTGATCTAACTGTGCCCTGAACAATTTTCCAACGGGCACTGTGTACTTATCAAGTATGATCTGGTTTCCTTCTACACGCCTGATTTGCTTTTTAACCACCATAAACGATCGATGCACTTGTATAAATCCTTCTGTCGAGATCAACTCCATAATAGAAGATAAAGTACCACGCAGCATAATACTATCATCCTTCAAGACAACCTTAACATAATTACCCGAAGCCTCTACAAACAAAATATCATCCAATGTCACCTGGATGTGTTTGTTATTTGCGCGTAAAAAAATTCTCTCAGGTTTTGCCTCCACAACTTCAGGTGAAGCACTGCTTATTGCTTTGGGGTTATCTATAAAGGTTTTATTGATGGCCTTCAAAAAACGTTCAAATGAAAAAGGCTTCAACAGGTAATCCACAATATTCAATTCATAACCTTCCAAGGCATGTTCACTATAGGCAGTGGTTACAATTACCTTGGGCGGCTGGGGCAATGTTTTTAAAAAGTCAAAGCCTTGTAACTTAGGCATGTTCAAATCCAGAAAAATTAAATCTACCGCATGCCCATTAAGGTATTCGATGGCTTCAATCGCATCGTAGCAATCCTGCATTAGCTGCATATTGGGCAACATGGCACAGTACTTCTTAATAATGTCATGTGCCACAGACTCATCATCTACAATTATGTATTTAATACTCATACGTTAAGTCTTAATCGAATCTTATAAATATCAGCTTGTGATGATATGTTAACTTCATGCCTGTTTAAATAAACCAATGCCAATCGCTGCTTCAGGTTGTTAAGGCCAATGCCACCGATATGTTGTGTATCCTCCGTATCAAAGTTATTCTCTATTTCGAAATCAATCAGCTGTTTTGTGGCCATTAAACGAATGTGTACGAATGCATCTTTTCTAAGTTTTTCTACACCATGCTTAAAGGCATTCTCTACCAAAATAATAAAGAGCAAGGGCATGATCTTGATGCTGCGGTCTTCTGCTTCTACATCAAAGCGAATGGTAATTTCTTTATGGTACCGCATGCGATGCAGGTCCATATAATTCTCAAGGTAGCTTATTTCATCTGCTAAGGTCACCCAATCCTTTTGTCCTTCATAGATACTGTAACGCATCATGTCAGATAACTTAAGTATTAATTGTTGTGCTTTAGCGGGATCTTTTTCCACCAATCCATATAAGTTATTTAATGTGTTGAAAAAGAAATGCGGATTGACCTGACTTTTCAAATGCATTAATTCAGCCTGGGCCTTTTCTTTTTTCAGTTTTAGTATGGATTTAATCTGAGTAATAAGCCAACGCACCACCCAGATTGCCATTGCTGTAAAGAATAGCAGACTGAAAACAACAAATCCATCTTCGTCTCCGAAGACATCGTTGAATACCATAATCAAAATGGTTGTGACTATAAAAAAATAGGGTGCCAGCTTTTGAAGGCCCTGCTTCGTGGAACGGTGTTGAAAAAAAGTCATCGCACAAAACTACCCAAAATTTTATCTGAATAAACAGTTTGTTGCAGATGTAGCTATGCATGGGACGAATGTATAGTTTATAGGTGCAGAAATTTTTCTTGTTGAAGATAGGTCATCCACCCCCGCACGAGTACCATTCGTCCCTATTCTTTTTTTACACCTTTCAAGTAGCATAGTATTGGATCAAAATATATTACTCATGGATGATCTGATCATAACAAACCTTTCCAAGACCTACAATAACGGAGTGAAGGCACTCCAAGATGTTTCTTTACAAATACCCAAAGGCATGTTTGGTCTGCTGGGGCCAAATGGAGCTGGTAAATCTACACTCATGCGCACCATCGCAACCCTGCAAGCGGTTGATACGGGCAGCATTCAATTGGGGAATCTTAATATCGTAGAACAACCCAACGAACTAAGAAAAGTACTGGGTTATCTGCCTCAGCAATTTGGCGTATATCCTGCGCTATCGGCCGAGATGTTGTTGAATCACCTGGCCGTTTTAAAGGGCATTGTAAATCGAAAAGAACGTAAAGAAATTATACAGGCACTCCTTCACAGAGTAAATCTTTACGATGTGCGAAAGCAAAGGCTGGGTGAATTCTCCGGAGGAATGAAGCAACGTTTTGGCATTGCGCAGGCACTACTAAATAACCCGAAGCTCTTGATTGTAGACGAACCTACCGCAGGACTAGATCCTGTTGAGCGCAACCGATTTTATAATCTGCTCAGTGAAGTGGGGGAACAAACCATTGTAATTCTCTCTACCCATATTGTTGATGACGTGAAAGAATTATGCACTCAGATGGCCATCATTAACAAAGGTCGAGTGGTTATGCAGGGAAATCCCATACAAATCATAGAAAACCTTGAGGGCAAATTGTATGAGAAAGTGATACACAAAAGCGAACTGGAGCAATACAAAAAAGAATATCAGGTAATCAGCGATCGCTTGTATTTAGGGAAGCAAATTATCCATGTACTGCATGACAAACATCCGGGATCGAATTTCATAGCTATTGAAGCCAACCTGGAGGATGTGTATATGTCTCAAATTCTTAACGCCTAATCTCCATATATCATGCTAAACGAATTTTTCATATTCGAACTTAAATACCGCTTAAAGCGACCTGAAACGTATTTTTTCTTTCTGCTGCTCTTCCTGTTCTCCGTTGTTGGTGTTGAATTTATTTTTAACGGCATTGATTTAGGTTTGGTCAAGAAAAACTCAGCCTTTGTCATTGCCAAAACCATGGGAGCCATTACGGGCTTGTCCATGATTATTGCATCGATGATTATGGGGGTGCCTGTATTGCGCGACTTTCAATACGACATTAGTTCGCTTATTTATGTTAATCCCATCTCAAAAAAGCAATACTTACTCGGTCGCTTCTTGGGATCTTTTGTTGTCTTACTTTTTATTTTTAGTGCCTTGCTCTGGGGCATGATGGTGGGAGAACTTATGCCATGGAATGATCCAAAAGAATTTCTACCCTTTCGGTTTATCAACTACCTGCAACCCTTTCTCTGGGTTGTATTGCCAACTTTGTTTTTTGGTGCTGCTGTATTTTTTGTAACGGGCGCACTAAGCAAAAAGCTAATGGTTGTATACACACAAGGGCTTGTCATCTTTGTTTTGTTCATGATTACGAAGGGAATTACGAATGAAACTTTTCAAGCGCTTCTGGATCCTTTCTCGCTCACCACCCTAACCCAGGCAAGCAAGGGCTGGACGGTAGAAGATAGAAATCTTCAGCTTATTCCACTGTCTGGTATTATGCTGATGAACAAATTGTTCTGGACATCATTAGGATTTATCGCACTCATCATCGGTTATGTCAGGTTTCAGTTGGTCGTTGTCACAGAAAAGGCTTTCCACAAAAAGAAAGAACAAAGGATTAATGTACTACCACATCATTCTCTTACCCATTTGCCTGCTGTTAAACCCGCATATGGTATTCAGTCACAATGCATTCAATTACTACTCAATACCTGGTTTCATAGTTTATCGATTCTAAAGCTCACTTCTTTTTGGGCGATTATTGTTTGTTGTTTTATTGTGATGCTTATCAACTCAGTGAGTTTAGGCACTTCCTTTGGCGTGGATAGTTATCCCACTACGTATCTGATCATAGAGGAATTACAAGAAATGTCAATCTACTTTTTCATGATCATTTTAGTCTTCTATTCAGGTGAAATTATGTGGAAAGAAAAAGATGTAAAGTTTGATCTGATATATGATGCCACACCTCTCCATCGTTTTGTAAATATGAGTAGCCGAATGCTTGGCTTGTTACTTGTGTATGCAATTGTAATGCTTTCCCTGATTGTAGCGGGCATTGCATTTCAAACAGCCAATGGTTATTATCACTACGAATCAGGCACTTATTTCGCTGGCTTTTTCCTTGAGCTTTTCCCCTTCCTGGCCTTATACACTTTCGCAGCTTTATTCTTTCAGGCGCTTACTGGTAGCAAGTTTATGGGAATGCTCTCGACCATTGCATTTGCCATCATCAATGTAGCCATTAGCACATTTGGTATCGAACATGCCTTAATCAATTTCGGTGGAGAAACACTCGCGACCTACTCTGATATGAATGGTTACGGGCATTTTCTGAAGGGCTATCTCTGGGTGAAAGCATATTGGTTGTTGTTCGGTGTGCTGCTCTTGATTTTAGCCAGCATTGTCATGGTGAATGGTGTGGAGCATGGATTGAGAAAACGATGGACAAACGGACTTAATCAAATGGGAGAATCGTTACGTACTTTCAGTTTAGCCTGCTTAAGTCTGTTTATTGGTATAGGTACCTACATTTTTTACAACACCAATGTTGTCAATGAATTCTGGACAAAGCATGAACAAGATAATTTCAGAGCAACATATGAACAATCTTTGAAAGAGTATGAATATTTACCGCAGCCAAAAATTATTGATGCTACCTTGAAAGTTGATTTATTCCCATCAAAGAGGGGCTATGAAATAAATGGTGCTTATTTGCTTACAAATACAACTGACGCATCAATTGATGAAATTCATATTCAAAAACTGATCGCATCAAAAGTAAGACTCAAAGATGTAGTCTTTGATCGAACTGTGACTATAAACAATACCTTTGAAAAATATCACTACACTATCTATGCATTAAGTAAGCCGCTGGCACCTGGCGATACTATGAAAATGAATTTCGTGCAAACATTACAACCAGAGGGATTTGAAACCGGTCAGCCCGATACGGATGTGGTCTATAACGGTACTTTTTTTGATAATGCAGTCTTACCGAGTTTTGGCTACCAGAGAAAATACGAACTGGAAGATGAGGACAAACGGAAAGATTTTGATCTGGCACCACGCTTGCAAAAAGCCAGACGTGATGATGCAAGAGAATTGGTAAATGCACGAAGTGGTAGCGATTCGAATGGCTTGACCGTAGATGTTTTGATCAGCACTGAAGCGCCACAAACAGCGCTAAGCGCAGGTGATTTAGTGGATCAATGGAATGAGAATGGTCGAAATTATTTTCATTATAAAACAGATCAAAAGATTATTCATTTCTACCCATTCCTTTCCGCTGAATATGAAGTAAGGCGTGATAAGTATGTACCCTCAGGGAACGGTACTGATGCCTCTGTTGCACTGGAGATCTACTACCAGAAAGGGCATGAATACAATCTGACCCGCATGATGGAATCCATGAAAATGTCGTTGGATTATTATAGCACAAATTTTAGCCCGTATCCGTACAAACATCTTCGTATTGCGGAGTTCCCCCGGTATCGCTCATTTGCGCAGTCCCTGCCAGGCATTATTCCTTTTTCAGAAGCCATTGGTTTTATAATGAATATCAATGATGAAAAAGATGTTGATATGGCATTTTATATTACAGCACATGAGGTGGCTCACCAGTGGTGGGGCATGCAACTGGAAGCTGCGAATGTGCAAGGTCAGGACATGATTTTGGAAACACTCGCACAATACTCGGCTATGATGGTGCTCAAAGAAAAATATCCGAAAGAAAAAATGCAGCAATTTCTGAAGTTTCAACTGGATGAATACCTTGAGGCCAATGCAAAATTAAAAAAGGAAGAGCCCCCTTTAGCCTTCGTTGAAAATGAAAAGCACATTTATTATAACAAAGGTGCGCTTAATATATACGAATTACAGCGTCATATTGGTGAAGAGAATGTTAATCTGGCCTTGAGGAATTTTCTTAAAGACTGGCACTCTTTTAATAATCCAAAAAAACCAATGCGTTATGCAAGCACCGCTGATTTGCTTGAGTATTTCAGAGAAGTAACGCCCGAGGCTTCTCAACATGTGATAAGCGATTTGTTTGAGAGTGTCAATCATCTTAAATAATCAAGCATTCATAACAAAGAGCCGGTCTCACCGGAGTTAATCGATGAGACCGGCATTTTTGAATTTCAATACTACAAGTGTTCGCTCAAATTTTTTACTATTTCAATTGTAAGGGTATCGAAATACATTAGTCTTAAATATAATAACCACCCGACACTTCAATGCGCTGCGCATTTACCCACTTTGCATCCGTACTGCAAAGAAAAGCGACCACACTACCAACATCATCAGGCAAGCCTACTCTACCCAAGGCTGTAGCCCCGGCAATCATATTGTTTACTTCCTTTGTATCTCTTACAATACCACCACCAAAATCAGTTTCAATAGCGCCTGGTGCTACGGTGTTCACTCTTATTTTTCTTTTACCCAATTCAAGTGCCTGGTATCTAGTCAAGCTTTCAATACCCGCTTTCATTATACCATAAGCAGAATAGTTAGGATTACTGAAGCGTGCCAAACCAGAAGAAATATTAACAATGCTCCCACCATCCGATAACACAGGAAGCATTTTTTGCGTCAGAAAATATGCAGCCTTTAGGTGAACATTCACCATGTCATCAAACTGCTCTTCAGTTGTACCATCAAAAGGAGCATAAAGTCCTGTACCTGCATTATTAACCAAGGCGTGAAGTTGATTTCCATCAAAATCACTTGTCAATTTTGCCTTCACCTCGTTTACAAAAGCGTCATAACTTTTGGATTTTGCTACATCAAGTGGCATAGCGATGGCCTTCTTACCCAACGCATTTACTTCTTCTATCACCCTGGCTGCAGCTTCCTTGTTGCTATTATAAGTGATGATTACATCGAAATCTTTCTTGGCCAATTGTATGGCCATATCTCTGCCCAGTCCACGACTACCGCCCGTTACTAAGGCTACTTTGTTTGAGTTACTTGTCATTTTTACTTTTTTTTGAGACACAAAGATCAGTGGCTCAACAAAAAGTTCTTTGTAAATGACAATCCACTATTTACAAAATTCAATCAATTCCGATACTTCAGTGGGGATAGTGCCGCGTGTTTCTTGAAAAAATTAGAAAAATGCGCTACTTCGTCAAATCCCAGAGCAAAAGCTATTTCAGATACATTCCACTGCGTTTGCTTCAGCAGTATCTTAGCCTCTTCGGTGATTCTGCCATTAATAATATCTGTGGTGCTCCTGCCCGTGGTTTCTTTTAAGACTTTATTCAGGTGATTAACATGTATGCCCAATGCAGTGGCAAAGTCGAGGGGCGTCTTGAGTTTCATCACTTGTGCATCACTTTCAATTGGGAATTGTCTTTCTAATAACTCAATAAACAATGAGGTAATCCTGCTGGCTGCATTGGTGGGGTTGGCTGTACTTTCTATCGGCTTTAACTTCTGTCCGGTGTGAATCAGTTCCAGTGCATAGTTACGGAGTAGGTCATACTTAAATGCATAATCAGAAGACAATTCTGTGTCCATTTTCTTGAATATGCCTTCTATTTCCCGATACTGTTCATCATTTAACTGATAAACAAAATCGCTATTGGGTTGGTAGATGGGTAATTCATCAATAAGTAAACCTATTTTTGATTTGGACATAAACTCTTTTGTAAATACACAAAAAAATCCTGACTGCTCTTTCGTTTGTGGTGTATATCGGTAAGGAACTTTAGGTGTAGCAAATAATATTCCTTGCTTATCCATAAACACTGTTTTATCAGCATATTCTACCAGGTTTTTGCCCTTAATCAAACTGATTTTATAATACAGCCTTCGGTTATAAGTCATTTCAGATCTTTTATTTCCACTGAAATAGAACTTGGCAATATCAAATACATTAAAATGCCCCAGGTCATTTGAATTTTTTTGCTCTAAGAAATGCTCAAGCAATGAAGCATTATCGCCACAGATTGATTTATAAAATGCTTTAATACTTAGATTTTCCATGTTTGCAAAATTCAAATAATTGTAAAGGTATCCATTTTTTATGTTTCATGCATCAAACAGATCTTCAAGTCCATGGTTCTGTGCGCTTTATTCGTAATGAAACCCTTTAATCAAAAGTTGATAAGGCTATATATCTGCAACACCTAAGACTACCTCCTGCATTTTTCATGGTAAGCATGATTGCGTGAAGAAACAACATGCTTGTTGATGGTATTTACCCAGGGCTGCATTTCAATACCAATAAATCCGCGTAACAAGTATACACTTGGTGAACAAGGTATAATTTCATGCTAGCCATCACGTTTATTAACCAGTGGCAACAATTAACAATTCCCTTCGTAACCTTTAATAACAGAATTAGTATACCCTTTGAGCAACCCTTAGCCCAGTGAAGTTATTCCTTATCCCCATCTTTGGCATCTGCACAATTGCATATGGTCAAAGTGATTCGCTTAAAACCTACACAACAGCTCGACTTGTGGGGGAAGCTCCGCAAATTGATGGACTATTAAATGATGCAGCCTGGGAACAGGTTCCCTGGGGTGGAGGCGATTTCCGACAGAACAGTCCTGATGCAGGTGCACCCGCTACCGTACAAACACTCTTTAAAATTTTATACGATTCTAAAAATCTTTACATCTTATTTAAAAACCTGGATCCCGATCCTTCAAAAATTGTAAGTCGCATGTCGCGCAGAGATGGTTTTGAAGGTGACTGGGTAGAAATTAACATTGATAGTTACTATGATAAACGTACTGCATTCTCTTTTACCTCATCGGTGTCGGGTGTAAAAGGTGATGAATATGTTTCCAACAATGGCGACAACTGGGATGCAAGCTGGGATCCTATCTGGTATATGAAAACAAGTATTAATGCAGAAGGCTGGATAGCCGAGATGCGTATACCCCTAAGCCAGTTGCGCTTTGCAGAAAAGCCTGAACTAACATGGGGTATTCAAATCACCAGACGCTTTTTCCGTAATGGCGAACGGTCTAACTGGCAATACATACCACCCAACTCACCAGGCTGGGTGCATTTATTCGGAGAGTTAAAAGGCATAAAAGGTATAAAGCCACAAAAGCAGGTAGAGATACAACCTTATGTGGTGGCAAAAACTGAAACCTTTGAAAAAGAAGAAGGCAACCCTTTTGTAACAGGACAATCAAGCAGTGCAGAGTTTGGCTTAGATGCCAAGATTGGTATTACAAGCGATGTTACCTTAGACCTTACTGTTAATCCAGACTTTGGCCAGGTAGAGGCTGATCCATCGCAAGTAAATCTCACTGCCTTCGAACTTTTCTTTCGAGAGCAGCGTCCCTTTTTTATTGAAGGGAGTAACACACTTAATTTTCCGGTAAACGATTACAGCAGCAATAATTTATTTTACTCGAGACGCATTGGCAGAAGACCTCAGGGCTATGTGGATACTGATGAAAGTAGAGATGATGATGTGAACGAATATGTAAAAGTGAACAATCAAAGCACGATACTGGGTGCGGTAAAACTTACAGGTAAAAACAAAAAAGGTTTTTCGTGGGGGATCTTAGAAACCGTTACCGGATTAGAACGTGCCAAGATTGACAGTGCCGGAGTACGCAGAACACAGGTAGTAGAGCCTATGACAAACTACTTTGTTGCACGGGCCCAGCAAGATATTAATAAAGGCAACACGCTGATTGGTGGTATGTTTACTGCTACTAACCGCAACATAGAAGACCCCAGACTGAATTTTTTACATGACAAAGCTTATTCTGGCGGTGTGGATATGACCCACAACTGGAAAGAGCGTACTTATTATGTAAGTGCCAAAACATTAATAAGTCATGTTGCCGGAAACCCTGAAGCAATTACAGCTTCTCAACAATCATCGGAACGTTACTTTCAACGACCCGATAACAAGCACTCCGATGTAGACCCTACACGCAAGTCGCTTACTGGAACAGGGGGAACCATCATTGTAGGCAAACGCAGTGGTAATTTTGTTTTTGATTTCGGCTACAATTGGCTTTCTCCTGAGCTTGAATTAAATGATATCGGCTTCCTTTCACAAACTGATCAGATGCGACAGTGGACATGGTTAGGATATCGTATTTTAAAACCTGTCAGCATCTTCAGAGCGCAGCGATATAACCTGAATCAATCGCAAAGCTGGGATTTCGATTTAAAGAGTACTTCACAGAATTATAATATCAACGGATATGCCGAGTTCAAAAATTTCTGGTCCTTAGAAATGGGGGCGTCTCATCAGAGATACAACGTATCCAATGCCGATTTGCGTGGCGGACCTTCTATACGATATTCGGGCAATCTTTATTATTGGTTTTGGTTGGGTTCAGATTCGCGTAAAAAATTCTCTGTGCAGGTTAATCCGGAATGGCAATGGAGTGAGAATAATTTTATAAAAAGCACTTTTCTTGGCATCACCTTTAACTACACTCCCATTAATGCCTTACGTTTGTCAGTGCAGCCTAATATTTACAAAGAAACTAATCAGTTACAATATGTAAGCACCAGCACAACACAGGGAGGTGAACGATATGTACTCGGAGAAATAGAACAAACTGTAGCACGCGTTTCCATGCGACTCACCTACATGGTTACGCCCAATCTTTCAATTCAATATTGGGGTCAGCCTTTTGGAGCTTCTGGCAAGTATTCTAATTTTAAATACACCACCAATCCCGGGGCCGCAGAATATGCACAGCGTTTTGCACATATTCCAAGCAATGGAATTTCACTCAATGATAATGAATATGGTGTAGATGAAAATGTAGATGGCACTACTGATTATTCCTTTGGTAAGCCTGATTTCAATTTTGGTCAGTTCCGATCCAACATGGTGATTCGCTGGGAATATATTCCCGGGTCTACCTTCTTTCTGGTATGGACACAGGAAATGAATGGAGAATTTTTTGATCAGGGCGGGCCTTTACACAAGCAATACAATTTTGATTTCAATCAGAAAGCTCATAATATTTTTCTGCTGAAGTTTACTTACCGTTTTGTTCTGTAGGTACACTTAGGTTTAAACGCCTTTGAAAAAATGTCTTAATGTACGCCATCAAACCATTCTTTAAATTCATTCACTTTTTCGCGACTTACAATAACTTCAGCATCCCATTTTATGTGTGGTGTAATTTTTAAGCGACTGCTGGAGTACACTACTACGTCCTGAATAGCATGAATACTGATAATGTACGAGCGGTTAATACGGTGAAATTGCCTTGGATCTAAAACTTCCTCCAGGCTCTCCAATGTATAATCAATAATAAATTTACGGAGCTGATCCGTCACCAGATAAACATCACGTCCGTCAGCAAAAAATAAACTAATTTGATCTGTTGTCAGTGAGCGGATATGATCACCCAACTTTACCATGAATCGGTTTTTATAGACGCGGGCTGTGCTCTCCGCAAAAGTACTTACAATTTTCTCAGCTTTGGAATCACTCCAGCGAAGTTGTACACTCAGTGATTCAAGTTTTTTTAAACTTGCTGAGAGGTCGGTAAACGTAACAGGTTTAAGTAAATAATCGATACTGTTTACTTTAAAAGCATCCAAGGCAAACTCGTTATAAGCAGTAATAAAAATTACAGGCTTCTCAACTTTCACTTGCTGAAATATCTGAAAGCTTAAGCCATCCGTTAACTGAATATCCATGAAAATCAAATCAACCGTGGATTGATTTTCACTTAACCATTGCACAGCTTCTTTTACCGATCCGGCCATGCCCAGCACGTTAATGGCTGTGCTGTATTTCTTCAGATAGCGTTCCAGCTTTTCTGCTGCGGGTTTTTCATCTTCTACAATAAGTACCTTTAAAGCCAACGCGCTCATGTTGTTTCTGTAAAATTTTTCACTTTGGCTATATACACCAGTGGAAATTTAATGTAATTCTCTAAACCAGCCTTTACTTGCACAAAGGATTTTTCACTAAAAAAACTATAAGAGCGCTGCAAGCGGGAAAAAGCATGCAAACTTTCCTGATGTTGCTGCAAGCGATCATTCATATTGTGTTGAAAGACCACATAATCATCGTCTTCCTGATACAGACGAAATTGTAATGGCGATCGTTTGCTCAATAAAGTGTTACGTACAACCGTATCAATAGTGACCAATAATGAACCAGGAATTAAATAAATTTCATCAGGATTGTTTATTTCAGTAAACAAGCTAATAGCTCCCTGGTGTGGTACATTTAGCAAAGCGATAAGATTGTTCGCAATTTGCAGCTCTTCTTCCAGGCTCACCAATTCTTTCTGACGATTTACTAATCCGTAACGATAAATACTTGCCAGATAATCGATTTGTTCTTCTGCCTCTTCAGCATTATAATGAAGTGTTAAGATCAAATTCTCCAGACTTTCATATAATAAATCTGGATTGATTTCATTTTTAAACGAAGAAAAGTCAGCCTCTACTTTTTCGCGCATTTTCCGTTCTTCTTCCAGGCGCTGACGGTTTTCACGAAGCAAATAATAATGACTAAAGTACAGGAGATTGTACAACAGACCTGTCGTTCCAAAAATCAAGAGGAAAACGTATAACTCACGCACCGCTATGCTGAAACCAATTACAAATTCAAAGTATGCCGCGATCGCAAGCCCCACCAGGCTCACGGATAGTGTAAGTGACAATATAAGTTGAACTATCAATCGCCTCTGTAAAGAAGTGTCAGGCTTGCTTTTATATTCCAACACACGAATAACAATACGCATGGATTCAAAGCTGATGTAGCTTAAAAGAATGCATATATACAATTCCTGGTTGCTGAATATTTCTTCTGCTGCTTGTAGCGTATTGTTGATAAGCAGGATAAGCAAATAAATGAGCACACCAAATAATGGTGCTGAACAAATGCGAAAGATAATGCTATGAACAAAAATGCGTGTCATAAGCTAAACCAGATCAGCGTTTTTTGTGTTCAACTTTAAAACCGGTAATTGCACACTAAACTTATCCTCATCACGAATTGATATTTCCTCTTCTGAAAAGAAACGATAGCGTTGTCTGATATTTTCAATACCTACTTTAAAACTTGAGACAGGCTGCTGAGTGGCAGTTTTTGTGTTCGTTACAACGATGTGCGTATTATCTTTGGCAGTAATATAAACTAACAGCGGCATATCTTTTGTAATCTGGTTGTGCTTCACAGCATTCTCGACTAATAGCTGTAGCGTAAGCGGGGGAATAGGCGTATCTAAAATATTTTTAGGCAGGTTAATCTCCAATTGCAGATGATGCTCAAAGCGGACTTGTAATAAAAAATAATATGCTTTGATAAAATCTACTTCTTGCTGTAACGTAACTAACTTCTTCTTTTGATTAGCCAACACATACCTGAATGTGTCTGCCATACGTCTGATAAATTTTTCGGCCGTATGACTGTCTTTATAGAGTAGGGAGGAAATGGTATTCAAACAGTTGAACAGGTAATGCGGACTGATTTGATTTTTTAACAATTCAAATTGTAATTCTAATTGCCAGCGCTCTGTACGTAATTGTTCTACCTGTGTAATGGCATAATACCGATATGAGTAAAACCATCCATAGAAAATTTCATAAATAAAAATACTGATGGTAAGCAATACGCTCAGTTTAATTATTTCATCCCGCTCAAGTTCAAACAAATACAGTTTGCAGAAAAAGATAAAACCAACGGCCAGCGCTACATTTGTAACAAATCCCGTCATAAAGCGCAACATAAATACTGTGCGCCACGAAATAAATTTATCAAGTAACCTGTCAGCTTGGGAAAGAATAAGACCAAGCAAATTCGTAAGCAGAGCCGCTACTGCCATACGTTGCGCATGTTGCTGCAGTACGGGCAGCATACCTGTTTCGCTATAGTGTGAGTACAAGTAAAAAAGTACACTCAGCACAGTACACACAACAACCAGAATCACATACCTGCGCATAGTAGTGTTTGTAAAAGAGGTTGAAATATGTCGCATCTGGGTTTCAAGCTACTATTTTTAATGGGTAACATCAAGCAGTGCTATATAGTGAGGCATTTTTAAAATGAAAAAGATGTGAAATAAGGATAGGCAGCCAGAACTACAATACATTTTATGCAGGTAGCCAGCATTGGCAAGCACATCATATTATTTAATATATACTGTACATGCCTATACTTGCTTTTTAATTTATCCATTGTCTGTGGAGAGGCTATTATTCTATAGCCCTCAATGCCCTGCCGTAGTAAGTCTCAGAACTGATACGTTTGGCTGTAGCACGGTAATTCTCTTTCACAACTGAGGATCCCGCTTTCACTTTAGGTGCAGCAGCAGTAAGAACTTCGGTTATGTAATGATCCGAGTTTATATTACCTGCATTCTCCAAAATACTGATGAGTTTTGCATCGTTTAAACCAGGTTTGTTCAAGGCTGAACGAAGTATCACGGAAGCATAGTGATCACTGTTAACATCCCCCACACGGTCCATCAAACGTTTAAATGCCTCATCGGATAGTTGTTGCGTTTGTAGCACTTCATTAAATACCTCTGTCAGGTAATGATCTGAGTTGATAGACGCGCTTAAATCAACCAAGGTAAAAAGCTGTTGATTACCTAAATTGCCACGCATCAATTGTTTAAGCACTTCTGTTTTATAATGGTCTGAGTTGATTCCCTTAACCGCCTCTAAGGTTTGCTGATACGATACTGCCGACAAATTTGGTTTGCTCAGTGCTGTACTCAACACCACACTGCGGTAATGATCAGAGTTCATGGATTTGCTGGCGTTGATTGCCTCCGTTACTACAACATCGCTCACATCTTGTTTCAACAGTGTTGTAATTACTTCCGTAATATAATGGTCTGAACTCATCTTTGTTGTAGCCGCCAGAATTGACTTCATTGCTTGTGGTGAAACATTTTTATCGCGCAGCGCACGCTTAATCACTTGTGTTTTGTAATGATCGGACTCCATACGGCCACTGGCCAGACATACGGCATCAATAGCTGCCTGATCGCCCATAAACTTGTCCATGCTATTTTCCAGAAACTGGGCGCGATAATGATCTGAATCAACAGCATCAACAATACTTTTAATAATTACCGGATAGTCTTTTGCCGATACTGCTTGTTTCATTAACAGGCCAGCATAGTGGCTCATCACATAATCACTACTCATTGAATTTATTTCACTCAACACGGCTGATGTACCACCCTTGGCAAAAAACCTTTTCACGCGGCCTTCTGCGCCAAGTGTTGTTGTGCGCACTAACTCAGGTAAAATCTCTCCCAACCACTTGCGGCCTTCGGGTTCAAAAGGTGAAGAGGTGCGTCCCTCATAGTATTCGCGCTTTAGCACATTACCTTCCGCTGTAATCACAATTTTGCGCTTGCTGCCAAATACAGTCTTCTCAATTTCCAGGTAGCCGTCAGACGACATACTCTTAATGTCTTTGTCGTCATCTGTTAATTCAATTTTACCACGGGTTTCCACATTAAAGCTTTGCATAGGATTATCGCTGCGATACCTGATCTTACTATGATCGTTGGAAGACGACACCGATACTGACAAAGACTGTGCTATAACGCTATAGCTGCTAAGCGTAACAAGAAGCGCAAGGGATAAAAAACGTAGAGTTTTCATAAACAATGGTATTTGTATGCGTATACGGTGTAAAGCTGGTAAACAGATACAGGCTAAACAAAAGGGCTGTACTGAACGGGAGAATCGGTGTAGTGAACCGTAATACCAGCGAAGAATACACAAAATCGACCCTTTTGAGAGTTTAATAATTGTTTTAGATGCGCTTAAAACTAATTATTCTTAAAAATTATCAGAAGCTCAGGCAACGAATGCTTACACTTAAGCATTTAACTGATAAATCCGTAAACACCGGTACCTTGAACGAAACCGAATTAATCAAACGCTGTAAACAGGCTGACCCTAAGGCCCAGGAGTGGATTTATGGGCAACATGCGGAAACCTTTTACAGGATGGTCATGCGGTATGTGAAGAATCGGGAGGACGCGGAAGATGTATTGATTACAGCCTTCACCAAAATTTTTAATCGCATTGATTCCTTCTCATATCAGGGCGATGGAAGTTTGCAAGGATGGATGAAGAAAGTTGTGATCAATGAAGCGCTGATGTGGCTCAGGCGCAGACACAGTTTTACCATGATGGACAGTGTACATGAACTAACGGAAGAGGAAAGTCTTGAAACATTGTCGAGTATGGATGCAGAAGACATTTACCAGATGATTACGCAATTGCCGACCGGTTACCGTACGGTGTTTAATCTACATGTGGTAGAAGGCTATGCGCATCAGGAAATTGCTGATTTGCTTTCAATAACAGAGAGCACTTCGCGCACACAATTATTCAAGGCGAAAGCCATGCTAAAAAAAATGTTAACACAAGAAGGATTCGGCTATGGAACATGATGAAGAAAAAATCCGTAAAAAAATTCAGCTGGCCGATGCCAGACCGATTGCCTGGAATAAGGAATTCGTATGGCAGGCCATTGACAAGAAACCAGCCTCCAGCTCACGCACACTTTTATTCTATTATGCAGCTGCATCCGTTCTTTTAGCAACGGCCTTGGTTATATTTTCTTTGGAACGCACCCACCAGCGAGAACTTGATGTTCAATTAGCACAACTTGAATTGGCCATTATGAAAGAAGGTAACCAGCCGCTTTTTGTGTACAGAGATCAGACATCAAGAAAACCGGAAGAAAAATGTACAACAGAAGCACCCGGTGTCAAAGTAAGAGAAAAGAAAAAAGGGTTACCGGATCAAGCGGTTGAAACTCAAGATAAAAAGGAAGAAATTTTTCTGACCGAAATTGAACCTGAGCAACAAGAGACTGTTGAAGCAGCACACAAGGAACCAATAATACTGGAAAGTCAATCCACTCCGGCAGTCCCGCGTGTGGCGGCAATCATTGGCTCTGAAAAAAACACCATGATTATTCCCTCTTCCGCAGATAAACGCATGGTGTTGAAAGTTCAGTTCACAGAAAGTGAACAGGAAACACTGGAGCGCAAATCGCGAACTGGTGAACTTATTTTTAAACATTAAACAGTATAAGAAAATGATTAAAAAAACATTAACAATATTGATACTATTATTAACACTGTTCCTTACTAAAAAGGTGAGTGCGCAAGGAAACCGAATTGATTATTTACCAGATTCAATCCGAATTGAATTTCCTACACATGAATGTATTGTAGTAATGGAAATGAAAAATTATTCCAGAAGTAATCAACAGGTAAGGGATTTCCCTAAACTCCTGGCGAATCTGTTGCAGCAAGTGCAAAAGAGTATGCCATCCGGATTTTCAGAAACTGGTCCTTACCAGATTGACGCTAACATCACCCACGAGGACGAAGCTATGCTTCTTGGAGCCATGAACTATAACTATCGGCCCATTGGTGAAAAAACAGAGATTAAAATTACACAACCTGCGCCAGAGACAAACGTACGTGTAAAAGCAGGCGAGATCGTTGAACTTAAACCACCTGGCTGGGAAGTTTTCATCAAAACAAAAACATATACCGCAACACTTTATGCTGCACATCTCGCTGGATTAAATGGCGTATCCACTGAAGATTTTGAAAAGGTAATTGAAAATCTGAATAAAAATCCGAGAGCCCTATCGCCAGGCAGAAAATTCATGCGCGCACGTGTAGTACTCAAGGATGGAGAGATTGTGAACGAATCAATAAGTTTTGTACACCCACTGGATATGCTGGCGTTGAATTTACATGGTGGACTTGGTTTAGTGCAAGAGCGCTTGTACCCTGAGCTTACAGTTACGGCTGGCTTTCAATTCAACGATCGATATAATCGCCCACTCCATCGTCTTGAATTAGGTTATCAGAATCAGTTTTTTGCACAAGTCAATACGGAAGGAGGATATAGTGGCAATATCAATTCTTTTCTTTCATTAAGCTATGGAATGAATTTTAGTCAGGGAAAGGGAAGCCCAAGCTGGACAGGTATAGGTGCTGCTTATCTTGTGCGTAATAGCGGCAACATATATAAAGGAAAAACCATGAAACTTTATTTCTTCAATGAAATTGGGGGTAGTCGTATAAACGTTGTTCCGGAATTTTATCTGACGGATGATTTTAAAAAATTCAATTTTGGGTTAACCATGCGGTATACTTTCTGAGGGGGTTAAACTTTTACTGCTCAATTTAAAAGCCCTGTACAACTGACTATTGTGGAGTTTTTTTGCTGGAATATGCTACAGCACAACGAGTACACTTCTATCAAAGAGAAACAGTAAAACAGCCTAAGGAAACCTGAGCCTGTAAACAACACTCATTTTGAATTGAAAGACATCTTGTGAAAAGTTAAGCGAAGAAGTACTCTCTAATCGTTCCCCCATTACAACGAAGGCGAGTGAAGGATCAAAAACATGTCGGGTTGTAACCAACTATATCTCTATAGTGTCTAATCAAAAGATTACAACAACCTGAAGAATTTATGAATGCTTCACTCAAAAAAGTCTTGTACTTTCCCATTACTAAAATTATTGTAGGAATCGGCATTTGCTTTTCCTTATTTGTTACAATTCAAAACTTTGTATCAAAACCGTTTCTTTATAGTATAACACAAGACAAGCGTATTGTTGACCCAATTATTCATTGTATCTCTTTAATGACATTATTACTTGTATATTATCTTCTGTTTCGTCTATACGATAGGAGAAAAATAACAGAATTGTCACTGAAACATTTACCAAAAGAAATGCTTGGAGGTTTTCTTCTGGGGTTTATAACAATCTCATTATCAATCTCAATTTTATATTTTTTAGGCTATTACGAAGCGGTTAGTATTACGACAGATCATTATTCTTTAAGGTTATTCACGCTTTTAATGATTGCTGCATTTATTGAGGATCTGTTCTTCCGAGGTATAATAATACGGGAGTGCGAAAATTGGTTGGGTACCAATGCAACACTAATCATCGGAATGTTATTTGAAACTGACCACTTGTTTAATCCTAATGCCAATCTGTTTAGTTTATTTTTTGTTTTGATTTGGGGCTTCACAATGTCCATGTTATTTGTCTATACTAAAAGAATTTGGCTTCCATTTTTCTTTCACTTAGGATGGAATTTTGCTCAACCCTTTTATGGTTCCAATCTTACCGGTCTTAGTGATATGGGCAGTATCATACAATCTCAGTTGAATGGCCCTGAATTACTTACAGGTGGTGCTGTAGGTGTTGAGGGTTCAATTTTTACAGCAATCTTCTTATTGTTTATTGGTGTGAGCCTCTATTTTCTTGCAAAGAGAGAAGGTAAAATTGTAAAAAGGAAATAATCAAATCCAGATGAATTCAGTAGCGTCTGCAACTGAAAATCATAGTGCGCTATTTAAAGGATAATTATGGAAATATTGCAGGTGTTCTCATTGCCATTATTCACAAGCAGAATGAGTGCGAACAAAAAATAAATAAAACCAAAATTTTATCCAGAGAATCATTTACAACAGTTCGCAGTTTAAAGTATCCACCACTATTTACTGTATTACCTGCTACAATTGTGTCATTTTTTTATGCGTAAGAATTAAACCAATTGAGGTTGTTACAACGCCAAAATAAGCAGGCAGTAAGTGCGTAAAATCTGTATATCCAATTATAAAATGAACACCAATTGCTGTAGAAAATCCTATGGTCATAGACAGCAAAAGAATCTGCCAAAGATTAATAGTTGGGCTCGCTCTTCTAATAATAAAAAAATAAAGTAATCCAATTGTGGCAAGGCCACCTCCAAAGGCAGCACGATCATGTGCTATTAGTGGTTTAAGTCTACTATTAATCTTTTCAATACCACAAACAGTAATGTCCATGTATGTCAGATCCTGCGGAACAAAAATAGTGGTCATTCCTACAACCATAATAGTTATTCCTGCCAAGAGCATTCCGATAGAGGAGAATAAAAGAAATAGTTTTCCTATACCATAGGTGGTTTTAATGCTCACCTTTTCCTTCTGATGGAAAATATCCCTAACAGAGGCATTATCTTTAATAAGGGAGTATGACTTAACGAGTCCTGTTATGTAAAAGGGTAAAAGTAAAAGGGTAGCTATGCCATGCCAACTATCAAGATAACCATAACCCAAGTATGTGAGAAAACTACCAAAACCTAAGATGCCTGAAAACAAAAAGAGAAACCAAGCCCACGACTCTTTGTTCTTTAGTGGAAACTCTGCTAACCACATATACAGAAAGCCGACAGCAACAATGGATCCTCCGAAAGAGACCCGATCATGAAACATGAATTTAGTGATCGTACCATTATTAAATACTGATAGCTCTGCCGCATCAAGGCCAAGGTATGATACATCGTGTGGTAAAAAATGGCCAGTAATTGACTGAACGATCACCAGTAATCCAGAAAGAATCAATATGATAGCGTTGAAAATCAAGAGAAATCTGCCATCAGCTAAAATTGCTTCCCAAAGTGTTCTTCGGTCTATATTAATGTTTTGATCCTTCACTTTAATTCAATTTTCAATTCAAGGGGCTTTACTCCCTGTCTTTTAAAATAATCATTTAGTCGATTAGCCAGTTTAGGCCAATTTTTATGTGGAACCATCGGATACAAATGATGCTCTAAATGATACAAGTGATCAAATGCAAGCAAAGAGAAGAAAGTGCCTCGAAACAATCGTGTCTGCTGTAGCTCTCCTGAACCATGAGGTGTATGAACTGCATAAGAGGTTATTAATGGTATTATCCAGCTACCTGAAATCATAAGGCACAGATATACAAAAGGAACATGTGTGAATTGTAGGGTATAAAGGCAAAGCACGATAAGAAAAATTATGATAATACCTTCAATAAGTATTAGGGTACGATACTTTACCATCCCTTTGGATTGTTTAACAGACCATTTGTATATTTTGAACTGGAAAATCACACCTTCAAGCAACGCTCTAAAAAAAGTCATACGGGATGCAGACCCTTCTACATCATCTTCGTGAGGATATCTTTTATGGTGATATAAATGACTAAGCTTATAAGCATGTCCACTCCTAAAACATATTGCCTCTGTGAAAGAAAGTAAAAATAGATTAAGCATTCGATTGATTTTTAAATTCTCGTGAACAAGATCATGAGACGTGGATCCGTAAGTACTAAAGCTCAGTGCCATGGCGCAAAATATCGCCAAGAGCCAATAAGCATAGAATGCAAAAACAAAAAAAAGCGCAAAAAACAATAAAGGCATTACTATGGTAAGAAATAATTTAAACTTGGAAAGCTTAAGAAGGTCAGTTCCTAGTTCTTTAATTGAAGGCTTGGAGGTCGAGTTCAAAGTTTCAGTTTGCAAATGAATATCCTTTAAAGATAAAGATAGTATTTAGTCTGAGAACTTAGCAAATAGACGTTAGGCCTATGTTTTGTCGACATAGTAATACCCCACTCATCGGCTTTACCAGAAGACAAGTGAGGTTGATGAGAATAATAAGCGAAGTTGTTATAGTGTGTGAAGTATAATGGCTGAAACCAGCACCATCATGAAGTGATAAGAAGCATTGATGAAGAACAGCCTCCAGGATTTACCCTCGAAGGCAACTGTGTTAAGATCCACAATAACAAAGAAGCCCAGCCATGTAAAAATAGCTGCATTGGCAATGGAACCGACCGTTCCCAATTGGTCAATGCCCGGGACAAATGACCAGGCTGCTGTATTATGGGCAAATACATAAGCTAAAAAAAAGCAGCCCACGAGATTCATGACAAGGCTTTTAATCATCATGCCGGCAGGTGGTTTCGTGTCCATCGGTATTTTCATTTCTTTCATCCAGGCATTCCTGAATATTACGCTGTACCATAAAAATCCGACAAAAAAATTTGCTATCGTAGCCAAAATGATGGCTGTATAGCTGAGTCCTAATTCTTGCATAGTGGAGTTGGTTAAGGTTTAAGTCTTAACTAAGATACAAAACCTCAGATAAAATATAAATGCACACTTGAATATTACTTATCACTTGTTGTCTCATGTATTGTAACAGGTTCAAAAAATATTCATTTCACAGTATTTACCAAAAAAAAACCGACTTGGATAATTTTTATCCAAGTCGGTTTCTTGTGAAGTGTTTAGAATTTATTATTCCTCTAAGAACTCTTCAAATTGTTGCCAAACACTTTTTTCTCCAGGCTTTGAAGGATCCCCATTAAACATGGCATGAGCTTCTGGTGTATATTTCAATTTCACAACGCCCTCGGCAATAACTTCACCGTTCTCGCCATCGCGGTGTGCATACATCTTTACTGTGAGGTCGTAAGACTTTCCAATCATGAATTTATCTTTATTCAAATACAAAAGATTAATGAAGGCATAGTCCTGCACATATTGACCAGCATAGTTATTGTATTCGCGTAAAGCGCGTGGATTATGCTGTCTGTCATCAAAATCTTTCGTTTCTAAAATTTTCACCATATTACTCCATGCTGCCGACTTCTTTCTAAGTTCGGCACGGTTGGTTATTTGTCCACCCATAGCGTATTCAATATTGATCTCTTGACCAGGGTATTTAACCTTTGGTGGATATTTGAAAAAAGCCATGTAGTTCATATTTCTGCTCATGTCTAATTCTGCCTTAAAATTATCTGCACTCACCATTGGCGGTTTATTTGAATAACCTTGTTTCATCAAATGGTAGTGCTGATCAGCAAAAATAATCTTACCCACATTTTTTGAAAACACTTCGTTCTTCATCCACAGGGCTGTTTCTTTTTCCATAGCCTCTGTATTTAATGATGAAATCAGCATGTCAACTTTAGCTTGTGCTGTTTCCATATCCCAGGTTTCAAAATTTGCTTTATCTTTTGCGTACACATCTTTTACTTTACGCATAGCGTCAAGGGCTACAGGGCCATCGTTCATACTTCTGTCGGAAGTGATCTGGGCAAGCACACCAGGAGCTACTTCAATTATCTCTACATAACCACTGGCGCTGGCAGTTACCCAGGCAAAGAAAAGTTTCACTTGATTTTTAGTGTAATAGCTCTCTTTCAAACTCAGTTTTAATTGAGGCTCGCTTCCCTTCTTCTCAAAATAATGAAGGCTGTTTACTACTTTACCTCCTTCTTCTTTCACAAATCGTAATCCAAAAGGTTTCTTGTCTACTAAGCCAAAGTACTGGCCAGTCACCCCCATGTCGTCTGTCTCTGCATTAAAATCTGCGAATGGTCCACCACCTGCATTGGATGATGATTTACCACCAACTTTATCCTTTAATTTTGCCAATTGTGCTTCGGCACCCGCAGCACTGAGCATAAGCGCCACTATAGCCAAAATGATTGTTGTTTTTTTCATGTGCATTTTTATTTAGGTTATTTTAGTAAGGTTCCTTGTTGTCCCGCTGAGCCATTCGCGCCTCTGCTATTAATGTTTGCTACTTTAGCTATACCTCCATTGCCCGCTCGTCCACCATTGTTTTGTACGTTTATGTTCAGCAGAGCCACACCACCTCCTGATAGTGACACATCACCGCCATTACCTCCGTTACCACCATTTCCGCCATTACCTTCGTAGGCATCTCTGCCGCTTACACCGTCACCACCATTTCCACCACTTACGTTGAGGGTAATTTTATTAAGCGAGTTAATTTTGGCTTCGTTAAGTAATTGACCTGAATTTGCATCGGTAATGCTCAACTTCAGAATTACATTTCCTTCGAGTTTGTAAGAGTCGACACGCATGGAAATACTTTTTCCATCCTTCCCATCACCACCATGTTGTGAAATACCCACCACAGCCGCACGACCAATTGAACCTGAAGCGCCTTGATAATTATAAAATAAGTCGCTTTTGTAATTGAGGGTGTGTGTAAAAGTTCCCGTAACTTTCTTCTTGTCAAACTTTGACCATACACTGATCTCAATTTTATCGTTAGGAATTTGTCTGGCATCATTAGCCACTTTAAAATCGCCACCGGCAAAGTCGCCACCTTTTACACTGCTTTCAAAATCGGTATAGGGTGTTTTACCGCCCAGGTTTTTTGTTTTGAGAATAATACCATTCGTAAGCTCTACTTCTATACCAATGGCCACAACAGTAAGCATACCCACATTGGCTGGCAGGTTAATGCCTTGCACTTTAATAGATTTAATTTCTTTACCTTCTAATGTGTTCTCAAGAAGTTCACGTGCTTCGCGTGCAGCATTTTCTTCAATGCGTTCACTACGGGCACTGGTCTGTTTTTCTTTAATAGCATTCCTGTACGCGTCTAAAACTGCTTTCTCATCTGCATAATTTTTCGGCTTATCGGCCGTGAGTATATATTCAATCTTTGAACCTGTCTTTACCGACCAACTGTAGTAGTAAATTTTTTTGTTAATAACTGTAAGTACAATATTGCTTGTGCTGGCTTGATAATAGGCTGGAAAACCAGGGAGATCTGCTTCGTACTTTTCTTCAATAATGCCAGCTCGTTTCAGCATCAGGCCTGAAACGGTGGTTCCTTCTTTTATAAATTCAACAGGCCAGGGCTTAGTGGCAGCCTCAATTTTATAATCCTGATACCCCTTATCTATAATTTTATAGACAGGAAAATTTCCTGATTCAAGTTTAGCAATTTCAATATTCTGATTCTCTTGTGCATAAGCATAACCAGTAATGCCGAATAGGATGAGCAAGCTTAGGGTTTTCATCTGGGCTGTTCTTAGTTGATGATCAAAACTAGTCAGTTCACCCTACGCTTATTATTTTTCTTCAGCAACAGCCAGATTAACTATAGGAATGGACAGCGGTGAAATGAATTTCGCAGATTCAGGTTATATCTGTGTATAAACTTTTACTTGACTAAAGAGAATTAGCCAACAGATGCTTCAAATTCTACCTTTTTGTATTTAGATAGTTTGGCGACTATTCCATTATTCATTTGAATAGTCATCTCAGATTTTGAGTAAGATTGCATGCAAGTCAGATTGATAATCCAGGATTTATGGACTCTGATGATTTGCGGAAGTCCTTCAAAAATTGTTTCGAAGTGCTTAAGATTTTTACTGGCTGTATATTTTTTTTCAGTCGTATGAATAGTACAGTACGACTCCTGCGCTTCAACGGCTACAATACTCTCAATAGGAACAATGTGTTGATTCCCCTTATCACTTACCACTATATTTTTTAGCTGCTTATTTTCAAGAGTGTTTCCCAATAAGGAAAGCCGTTTAGCTTGTTGTTCAATGCTGCGATGATCGCGGACACGTAAAATTGTTTTCTTTAGCCGTTCAATATCTATAGGCTTCAACAGGTAATCAATTGCCGCAACCTCAAAAGCACGGATAGCATATTGGTCGTAGGCGGTAACAAAAATAATTTCGAATGTTATGGATTTAAAAAAATTGACAATTTCATATCCTGCATAATTGGGCATTTCAATATCCAGAAATACTAAATCTGGTTGCGCTTGCTCTATAATACTTACTGCATCTGGCAGGTTATCGCATTTGGCAACAACCGTTACCTCAGGACAAAAACGCATCAAGAGGCTTTGAAGCACATCTCTTGCACTTTCTTCATCATCTACTATAATGGCCTTCAGCTTATTCACAAAATACAAATGTTGAAATTCGCAGTTAGTTGTTTACGATTTTTTTAGCAATCACCTGATTTACTTCAGCAATGGATCAGAACTGGTGTTTCACCGGAATTACCAAAACAATTCGTGTGCCCGATGGCTCATCATTTTCATATAAATCCTGATAAGTATAGCCAAATTTGCCATTAAATACGTTGCTCAGTATTTCAAAACGTTTCTGAATGGCCTTGGTGGAAAAGGAATCATGAGTCTTTCGCTGTCGTTCCTGAATTGCTTTAGCCCGCTCACGCCCCACCCCGTTATCCTCTATGGTACAGATCAAATCTTCATTTAATTCAAAAGTAATTTTCAGTTTTTTCTCACCCTCTTTATGCAGCAAGCCATGCACAAGTGAATTTTCAATAAAGGGTTGTATTAAGAAAGGCGGGAGCATAATATCATCTATATTATTTGCACTTATCTCAAAATTGAATTCCTTCTTAAACCTTAATTTTTCCAATGAAAGATATAGTTCTAATAACTTAATTTCCTGTTCAAACTCAATAAATTCATTTTCGGAGTAGGTGAGTGTTTGTCGAACGAGATTTGAAAACATAGTTATGTAAGAATAGGAATTTTCAATATTGCCCTTTAACACTAAATCCTGAATAGAATTAAGTGCATTAAAGATGAAGTGAGGATTCATTTGCGAACGGATCGCCTTTAACTCAGAAGCACGATACTGCTTTTCTATCTCCAGTCGCTTACGTGTTTCTTCCAGCTCCATTTTAGTGATAGCTTGTGCTTGCTTGAGTTGGCGTTGGCGATACAGAATAAATACACCTCCAACTGTGAAAAGGGCAATTAAACCAATAACAAACAGAAAATAGCGTTGTTGCGTAATCTGAAGTGCTTGTAGCTCGGCCTTTCCTGTTAGCGATTCAATTTCCTCCTCCTTTATTCCGGCCTCTAATCTTGCTTGTAGGGAAGAAAGCTTTGTTTCATGTCGTGTTTGAATGACAGAATCGCTTTTGAATTTATAAATCTCCAGCGCTATTAATGCATCATAATTTTCTTTTCTAGCCTTATGAATAAGGTACTTCAGTCGATGGTGATCAATACCCATCGGTCGCATGTTCCATCCTTCTTGCATCTTTTGCCATGCCGAATCATATATACCCAATCTTTCATAGGCAAAGCCCTGATTTAAAATCAAATAGTATTTTGTCTGAAGCGAGAAGTCATAAGTATCTGCAAAGCTGAGTGCTTCTTGCGACAACTTCAATCCTTTTCGATACTGACCGTTTCGGATAATGGGGGCCGCTACAATATTAATCATATCTGCATAGCCCCGTTCATAGTTAGCTTCTTTGGCTATACGCATACCCAGTTCGCCATAGCGGATGGATGAGTCAAGGTTAACAATAATTCCCCCGTTATAAATTCTGCATAAGCGATAACAAATATTTACTTGTAACTTGAAATCTCGATTCCTTTGTGCCTCGGCAAAGGAATATAAATAATATTTTTTAGTGTTTTCCAGGTCATTATTCTGGGTTAGGATGTGTGCAATTTCTGCATATACAAAGGGGAGCATTCTATCCACGCCTTGTTGTTTAATTGCAGCCAGGGCCTCATAGAAATTTGTTAAAGAGATATCATACTTTCGGTTATTCCTGTTGAGCAATCCCTGAACAAGGTTGTACTCAATAGACAACAATGGATTCTTCTTAAGACTCAACGTTGATAAAATATGTTCCGCACTATCTGAATGATTAAAATAGGCAAGCGCCCTGGCCCATTTCAATGATGCAAGTTGCTCCAGCGTCAGGTCTTGTTTTTTTATCCCAATATCTTTTAAAAGATCCGAGTACTTTTTTACAGAATCTATATTATCGGTCTGGTAGTAATCACCAATTTCCTGAAGCAATACGGAGTTAGTATGTCGCCCCGGAATAGTCATGAGGCTATCAATGTTACTCTGACTAAAAGATAGAAGAGGAAGCAGGCAGCACCCCAGTAATACAAGACCTTTTGGCATTTGATCGTGGTTAATCCTGAATCTAAGGTAACATTAGTATTTAATTAATTAACAAATCAAGCTGCGGTTGGGTTAATCCTACACCAATTTTATTTATTTACCCGGCATGTTCGTACAATCCATAGCACTAGTATTTATACCGAAAATTATAATGGACTAGAATGAAATAAAAAATCAGCGTCCTGAGGAGACGCTGATCAGAAAAAAGAATTTCAGACAGATTCAATTTTATGATTACATATCCGATTTGGTTGCATCGTCAACTTCATATACCCTACCATGATCTTGCAATGTAGCGGTATTTGCTCGTTGTATAAAAATATTATCTGTTTCGTCACCGAGGGCTATCTGAGTTTGTGAAATAAAACCAAACATCCAAATCATTCTTTCCGAATTGGTAGGGATTTGATTTTGTGATTTCAGCCGGGCAATTGCTTCCTTAAATACTTCTTTTGTTACTGGATTTGATAAATCATCTAAACGGTTTTCCAAAATGGGTATTGCTCTTTTTTCATCGAGGTCAGCTAATAGTGCAGCCACCAGCCCCAAACTTTTCTTTTTCTCTGGATTATTCAGAAAAGCTAATCCTTCATTTGTTTCCTTCTTAAACCACCAGTATGCATAGCATGCCCTAATAACAAATTCCTCATCTTCATATGAATCCATGAAATAATCAATATAATCTTTTATTTCCTTAACGGATCCACTGTAATCCAATGCCGTCAGGTATATGGCTAACCTCGAAGCTACCGTGTTCATTTCATAGTCCTGATTTTCATCACCCGCGAATTTAAAAGCTTTGTATAATGCAGGACTAGCATCTTTATCATTAAGCATTACGCAAAGCTGGCCAAGAAGATTAAAAATAGTATCGTTTACCATATCATCTTCTTTTATCTTGACAGCACGCTTAAAGCCATTCCTTACTAATTTTAATACGCGTTCTTTTAAACCAGCGACTTCTGCAATTTCAACCAGTCCATAAAAGCTTAACTTGTCAATGTCATCATCAATATCCAGTTTGAATTGATCATCCACTATTTTAAATACGAGCTCTATTGATTTCTGATCATGTAAAGCTGCTATTAAATCATATCGCGCCCGTGAGTCTGTGTAGGGGCAAAGGAAAAAATCTCTCAGTGGTATTATTAATTCAGGTTTTGAGCGCGCTGCTAAAGCAGCTTTCCGGTATAAGTCCTCCATGGACAATTCGATCATTCGATGCGTTGGCTTGAACATTTCCCACTTGAAGGATTTAATTTTAGACTTGAAATCATCATCTCTGGTTTTACGTAGGTTTTCGAGTGCGTAAAAGATTTTAATATAGTCATTACTCGTTACACATTGCTGTATAAGGAGTTTAGTTTCTTCATGCAGTTGTTCAATAATTTTATCTTTCATATGACTACTTCATTTTTGCCTATATTTTGATTTTGCTCTTTTAATCTTTTACGCTTAGATTTATTAAGTGTTATTACTCTCTTTGCAAGAAAGGGCATCATTAAATGAAACTATATTCAAGCTTGATCGATTTATATAGCTTTTGGCTTAATCAAATTGTCAATAGATTAAGTTAGAGACAACCAAAATTTCAATCGGGAAAGAGATTATCAAGAAACACCTTCAATGTATGGATCGAAAAATAAAACCCATCGGCATAATTCATTCATCACTCAAAGACATCAAAGATTGTCCATTGCAAGAAAATGAAAATGCACCCGCAGCTACCTTAGAAATTTTTACTGATTTCAAAGATGGAATTTCAGATATTGAAAAAGGAGATGAGTTAATTGTTTTTTCATGGCTTCATCAAGCTGACAGAACCGTGCTGAAGACAAAACCCCGCAACGAAGAATCTGCTAAATTAACAGGTGTATTTTCAACACGTTCTCCTGCAAGGCCCAATCCCATCGGTATGCACATCGTAAAAGTAGTTGCTGTCGATGATTGCCTTATTCAAGTATCACAACTTGAATTGTTAGATGGCACACCTGTCGTTGATATTAAACCTGTGCTCTAATGGTTTAAACAAAGAAGATTGTGTACAAGTTGAGGACGCTGATCCGATAAAAGCTTATCGTTAAATGGTGTTATATAAAACAAAAAATCAGCGATACTCTCGCTGATTTCTATTTTTATCAAATATGATTACGCGGCTTATGCGCAGTATTACTTATTATCAATCAAACCTCTTCCGCTCTTCTTCAGCGTGCCCGTTTCTTGAAGTGTTTTAGCAATTACATCCAAAATACCATTTACAAACTGGCGGCTTTTCGGTGTACTGTATCCTTTTGCTAATTCTATGTATTCGTTAATAGTAACTTTAACCGGAATACCCGGGAAGGTAATCAATTCGGCAATGGCCATTTCTAATATAACACGGTCAGTTAATGGCAAACGGTCAACTTCCCAATTGCGGGTGTTATCTGCTATCAGCTTGCTCTGCTCTTCTGGCAGATCTGAGGCATAGTTATATAATTTTTCTACAAAGGCTTTGTCATCATTCCAATCCAGCGAAAGCGTCATTAAACCTAATTGATCCGACTTTTGTGGGTCATAGGTCTTGATGGTTTTCTCTACCATGCCTTTTACAATTTCTTTGTCTTCAGCCCAATGCAATACTTCTTCTTCAAAGTAATCGTTGATGATGGTCTTACCCAAAATCAGTTTTTTGAAAATATGGCTTACTACTTTACGCTGCTCTTCAAGGGTAGGCGTTTTTCTGTCGAGCGACTCCAGGTAATTATCATCCGTACGAATAACATCGCGGAACCAGACACGTACGCGATCCATTTTATCGTTCCAATGTCTGTTCAGTTTCAGCGAATCTTTTTTCAATGACTCACTGTTCTGCAAGCCCTTAACCCAAAGGTTATTGAGAAAGCCTGTGTGTGTTAATTTTTTATCCGTTGCGGCTGCCTCAGCAATGGCCACGCCCAGACTTAATACAGAAATATAGTAATCGTAAATACGCTCAGCATCTTGCACCAGATTCTTACGCTGGTTTTCAACATCGCGCTTGGTTTGCTTGGCATAATATTCTAATGCCTCGTTTACAACCTTTTCAATTTTGGGTTCTTCGTGCTCAATTTTGCCGTGCTCAGCTGCAAAGGCCTTCTCAAAAACTTTAAATGCTATCTGGCGCTGTTCTTTCAACAATTCTTTGTTCTGAACTTCCATAGAGTTCAGGTCAGGAGCAAAACGTTGGGTGATAAGGGTTAGACATAGGCCGTGATTGGCCTCTTTGCACTGATGTAGAGCGAAAAGGCTCTGCATGGTTTTAATGCGTAGACTGTGGCGGTTAAGCATGTGGTAAGAACGACTTTAACGAAATAATGGTGCAAAATTAAAAATAAAAACGTCATTTCGGCAGAAGCTTGACAGAGAATTACCTGAGTATTTCTCCCTTCTATCGAAATGACGTTATATAAAGCTGAAAAGCGCTTAACGCGGAATTCGTACTCTTCCTACCTCTTCAATGCGTTTTTCACACAATTTGATGGCCGCCTCCTGACTGCTGATCTTTTCATTTTCAGCTAAATTGAGGATGCTCAAATTAGTTGTATAGATTTTCTCTGCCTGTTCTAAAGCACGTTTGCGGTTATAGTTCCCAAGATGCTCGTTATAAACATTAATCAGGCCACCGGCATTAATTAAAAAGTCAGGTGCATAGGTAATGCTCTTGTCTCCCAACATATAACCATGCTTCAGCTCCTCTTTTAACTGGTTATTGGCAGCACCAGCAACAATGGCACATTTCAGACGAGGAATGGTGTTATCATTTAAGGTAGCACCCAAAGCACAAGGTGCGTAGATGTCCATATCCAGGTCGTAGAGCCCTTCAGCATCTACAACGGCAACACCGAATTTTTCAACCAGTGCTTTTACTTTTTCTTCAGAAATATCGTTGATGGTGACTTTGGCACCTTCTTTTACTAAATGCTCAACCAGGTACATACCTACCTGACCTACACCTTGTACTGTTATTTTTTTACCGGCAAGCGAGTCGCTGCCATAAACTTTTTTCGCAGTTGATTTCATGCCCAAGTATACCCCATAAGCCGTTACCGGTGAAGGATCACCACTACCGCCCATACTTTCAGGCAAACCTGTTACGTGTTTAGTCTCCATGCCGATGTATTCCATATCGGCTGTTTTCATATTCACATCTTCAGCAGTAATGTATTTACCCCCCAAGCTGTTTACGAACTTACCAAAACGTCTCATGAAAGCTTCGGTCTTTTGTGTTTTGGCATCACCAATAATGACGGCTTTACCACCACCTAAGTTCAAGCCGCTGATAGCCGCTTTGAAGGTCATACCACGAGAAAGACGCAATACATCTGTAATCGCTTCTTGCTCACTCGCATAATTCCACATACGTGTACCACCCAATGCAGGGCCTAACACTGTATTGTGGATACCAATGATGGCTTTCAGGCCAGTGGCCTCATCATTACAAAACACCACTTGTTCATGACCCATTTGTGTAAGTGTGCCGAAGATGCCGGCAGCCTCCACCTTTTCAAGTTCTTTAACCTGCATGGAATTTTTGCGTTTGATTTATGTTTAGTTTTACAACCTTTCTAATGCCGAAGCATGTTGAAATTTATGCAAAGTTAGGGTAATTCAAACGTTTGCATGAACATAAAAAACAATATTTCGTTGTAGTGAGGTAGCTCCGAATTTTCTTACCAGAAACAGCCCTTTGGCAGCGTTTTTATGTGGGGAAAGCGGGAAAGGCTGGAAGGCCAAAATTGACTTAAGAATGACTGATAAAGCATGAAAGAACTTAAATATCTCAACAAATATCTCTTCAAGTACAAGTGGCATCTGATCCTGGGCACGGTGTTCGTTATTATTTCTAACGTATTTCAGATTGTTCCTGCGCAATTGGTAAGAAGCGCCCTGGATCTTGTGGTTGAAAATATTCGGGTATACAAATCATTGAATGGTGTTAGTGCACAGAATACTTTCTTCGAAGTGTTTGCACATGGCATACTCATCTATGCAGGCCTGATTGTATTAATGGCTTTGCTGCGTGGTTTGTTCCTTTATTTTGTCAGACAAACACTTATTGTAATGTCGCGATTGGTAGAGTATGATTTAAAGAATGAAATCTACGAGCACTACCAGGCACTACCCTTAAGTTTTTACAGAAGAAACAATACTGGTGACATCATGAACCGCATCAGTGAAGATGTGAGCCGTGTGCGTATGTACCTCGGCCCGGCCATTATGTACGGTTTACAATTGGTAACCTTGTTTGTGATGTTAATTCCGGTAATGTTTAGCATTAGCAGCACACTTACCTGGTATGCCTTAAGCCCCTTACCGCTTTTATCGCTCAGCATTTTTTTAGTTAACAATAAGATCGAACGCAGGTCGGAGCAAATTCAAAAGCACCAATCGAAACTTTCCACCTTTGTGCAAGAAGCCTTCAGTGGTATTCGCGTGTTGAAATCTTTTAATCGAGAAAACGAATCAATTAAAAACTTTACCAAAGAGAGCGATGATTATAAAAATCAATCACTCAAGCTCACTAAAGTGCAATCATTGTTCTATCCACTCATTATGGGCTTAATTGGTTTGAGCACTTTGTTAACGGTTTATGCCGGTAGTGTGGAAGTAATTAAAGGCACACTTACTTTTGGCAATATTGCTGAGTTTATCATCTATGTAAACTTACTTACCTGGCCGGTTACTTCTTTAGGTTGGACTACCAGTTTGGTTCAGCGTGCTGAGGCTTCTCAGAAGCGTATCAATGAATTTTTAAACACCAGCACCAACATTGTTTCAGAGAAGAACATTGAACGTGAGCTCCAAGGGAAAATAGAATTTAAAAAAGTTGGTTTTACCTATCCGGATACTGGTATTAAGGCACTAAAAGATATTTCGTTCACCGTTAACCCTGGCGAAAGTTTAGCCATTATCGGTACTACGGGCTCAGGAAAAAGCACTGTATCAAATCTTATTTCACGTATGTACGATGTGCGTGAAGGAGAAATACGCATTGACGATGTTGCAATACAAGATTACAATTTGACAAGCCTGCGCAGCCAGATTGGTTATGTACCACAAGATGTTTTTCTTTTCAGCGATACCATTCAAAATAATATTGGTTTTGCACTGGATGATGTTAGTGAAGACAGAATTCATCAAGCAGCTAAAGATGCTGATGTATATGACAACATTATGGCTTTCCCTACAGGATTTGCCACGCGTGTAGGTGAACGTGGCATTACCCTTTCTGGCGGACAGAAGCAACGTGTATCTATTGCCCGTGCTATTGTGCGCGAGCCCAAAATATTAATGTTGGATGATGCCCTTAGTGCGGTAGATACAAAAACTGAAAACACAATTCTCAACAGCCTGAAACGCATCATGGTGGGTCGCACGACCATTATCATTTCTCACCGTGTTTCTTCTGCCAAACTAGCCAACAAAATAATTGTGTTGGTTGATGGTAATGTTGTTGAGGAAGGTACACACGAAAGTCTCTTAGAAAAAAACGGTATGTACCGTGATTTGTATGAAAAGCAAAATCAGACGGAAGAAGTGACGGAATAAGTAGTGTCTATTGAATAGGTAGGGTTAGTTGCTAGCTACGAGCTTTGAGACATTTGAGTGGTTGAAGTATATTTTAAACATTCTACAAGACATGTTTATATTAGATTTCAATTATCCGATCGCACCACTCCGCAATCGATTTTCGGTGGGTAACTAACATAGTAATTCTTTTTTGTTTTTCGGAATTCAGTTTGTTGAGGATAAAATTTTCCATTTGTTTGTCCATGGCAGTAGTTGCTTCGTCTAACAACAATAGCTGAGGATTTTGAAACAGCGCACGTACTACAGCGACTAGTTGCCTTTGACCTCCAGACAAGTTGATTCCTTCTTCACCTACAAGACAATTATAGCTTTGCGGTAATTCATTAAAATATTTACCAAATCCATTTGTTTCACAAAAATCAATAGCAGATTTTATCTGGTCCACTTCATCGCTTAAAGTAATGTTATAGATGAGAGACCCATTGAATATTTTTGGTGATTGAGCGACCGAAGCCATTGTCGTTCTCCACAACGAAGTATTTATTAGTTCAAAATCTTCTCCATTTATAAATATATTACCTGACTCGGGTCTATAAAACTTTTGAAGAATCTGGAGTAATGTGCTTTTCCCACGACCACTTTCCCCTAATAGGCATGCTATTTCGCCTCGTTGAAGTATGAATGAAACATTCGAAAGGATTTGCTTTCGTCCTGGGAATCTAAATGAAATTTTTTCAGCTTTGACAGTATGTATTTGAATTTTAGATTTTTCATTAATGGCAGTTGTGTTTTCAGGATCAATGAAGGTAAATTCAAACATTCTATCAAAGGCCACTAGAGCCTCTTGTAATTGTATGTTAGAAACAACTAGTCTGGAAAGAGTTGGAAAAAATATTCCGCTTATACCTAAAAGACCAACGAGTTCACCAACTTTCAATTTATTAGACAACACTAGACTAGACGCCACACCAAATATTGCCAGTATAAATGCAGTTGAAATGATTTCAGAAGAAACCCCGAATCGTATGTTTATGTGTCCGAGCTTTCTGGATCGCTCCTGAAACTGCCCATAAATATTTGCGTTTCTGTTTTCAAAGACTTGCTGACGATTAAACAACTTAATATCCGCCACACCTTGAACTGTATCAACAAAATTACTTTCTGCAAGAGCATACCCAACCATGAAATCTTTTTGAGCAGTAACTATTGGGCTATGGAATAACCATGATATTACTGAGTAGACGAAAATTGCTATGAGGAGCATTACTGTAAAAATCCATGAATAAGTCGAAATAAATATTATGGCAACCAAAATCATTAGTATATCAATCGCAATGCTGCCAGAAACCAGGCTAAGCACTATTTGAATGCGTCTTGTATCATGCATGCGAGCAATGAGATCACCCGTTTTCCGTGTATCAAAAAATGATTTTGGAAGTTGAAGAAGCTTGCCGTAAAACCAATTAATAACACGATTATTAAAATCTACTCCTTGTCTAAGAATTAGCAACCCACGCAAGTATCCTATTCCTGTACGAGCAAATAATAGCAGACATACCGATACTAAGCTAAGTAGGAGTTTTTTTTCATTCTTCTCAGGTAAAATATTATCAATTAGATTTTGTGAAAAAAGAGCTGTTGTCAAGTTCAGGCCTGCAATAATTAAACCCAGGAAAAGTGATACAACTAAGACATGAAAGTCATCTTTAATTAAATCAAGAATCCATTTTCGTTTTTTATTTATTTGACTGACTGATGCTTTAAAATTTCCATTCGGTGTGATGTCTAATAATGCTTTTGTTATCCATATCTTTTCTAATTCTTCTTTAGAAACTTCAACAATGCCTTTAGATGGATCTGTTAAAGTCAACATCTGATTTCCACTTCTGAATTGACCTGGCCAATACACCAAGTAATGTTGAAGTTTATTTTGGAGTGTCACATGTAAAATCGCTGGGTTTTTAATCTCTTTTAAATTAGAAACATGCTCAGCTTCCATTCCTACAGCTTCAAAGCCTATCGTTTCAGCAGCCTGCTTAAGACCAAGTAACGTAGTTCCTTGCTTTGTCGTACCACTAAGCCGTCTTAATTCATCAAAGCTTCCGTTACCTCCATGATACTTGATAATTGATAATAGGCAGGCAATTCCGCAATCTGCTTGATCTTGTTGCAAAACAAAACACCTTGAAATTTTTTTGGTCACTTACAAAAATTTAAAAGTTCCATAGATGTAGCTGCACCTTTAAATTCTTGGATCAAGAAGCCATTTTTGTAAATAAATATATGTGGTATTGAAAGGGATCCAAATGTTTCAAAAACTTTTCGCTCGTCAATTTTTGTAAAATATACACCATACTTTCCAGCTAGTCTATATGTACTAGAAAATTCCTGAATTAAGCTAATCTTTTCAGAAGAAACCCAAACAATATCAATACCCTTAAATGCTTGTAAGGTATCTTGTATACTATAGGCCTGGTGTTGACAATGATCACAAGCAGAGTTAAAAAAAATAAGAATAGTTGGATTATGTTTATTAAACTTATATGATAAGCTATCAAGATCGACTAGTGGTAACTCATGCATTTTAGACATTTGTGACTGAGCCAACTTCTTGTATTGAATTCTTTGATATGTTTTCAATCCTACATAAACGATGCTCGCAGCTAATATCGATAGCCCAATAATAAGAAACAGCCTCCTTTTCATCATTAAAAAATATTAATATAGAATAATTGTAAGAAATCATTAAGAAACACTCACTATTAAGAACATGACCATCAACACCCATAATAATAAACCCGTTCCGTATGTTGTGGCAACGAAAACAAAACTTTTCGCAAATGACTTGTTAAACATTCTCTTAAGTTGAATTGCAAGTATAAGCCAATAAAGCAGCTCGAAAACGTTAAGTAATCGGAGCGGATAAACATACCAGGGCTCTAAAGTTTCCAGATTTGCAAGATTAATAACTGACAGTGGTAAAAAATTCCTTAGATCAACGAGGTCGAAATCTGTTTCAAACAATGAAAACCATACTATTTTTAAAAATATTGGTATTAAAAAAATGAATTCTGCATTTATAGCAATAAGAAAAAATTGCTTGAAATTACTTTCGTATCCATAAAGTAATGCTCCTGTTGTAAAACACATTGCAATTAAGAAGAAATTCTTTGTCAATAAGATTGGGATCAACCCCCAAGCCAACCATTTCCTATTTTTGATAGTTTCTATCAAATCTTCTATTTGATTATATGGCAGTTTTTCGCTTAGATAATTATAAACTAAATCATCCGAAAATAACAACAGATCTGATAGAAAACTTAATAAAAAGTATAAGCCACATATTACTAAAAACGTTTGTAATGTGCTTTGTGAACCATCCTTCATTTCGATGGGACTGGCTGAAGGTTCTTTTGTCGCTATCCAAGGTAATAACGAATAGAATCTCATAAATGGCTTGAGTGACAAAGTTTAATGCTTTTTTTGAACGTCTTGTTACTTAAATTCTATGGAGGAATACTCAAGATTCGCCAGGCTAAAGCTATTTGAGAAGGTAATATTTTTTGGCACAAGAATTCCGTCTATTTTTTGATAACTTTTAAAATCAGTATAGCTAATATATATTTCTTTCCCGACAACTTGATTCACCCTTTTGATTTGAAGCAAGTCTTTTGTTTTGCTATCGAAGGTATACAAGTATTTGTGTACTGGAGTTATTTCTCTTTCGACAACTGTAATGGAGTCGTTTTGCAACTTAAAAGACAAGACATCATTTTCTTTTATTTTTAAAAAATTTAGCTGTGTTCTAACAGCATTTCCCCCATCCTCTTCAGGTATATTTGGAAACTCAAAATTCTGGTAGTTATTATCAATATCACTACACTTCGTTCTACCATCAGAATAGTAATTACAGTTTTGTAGTTTTTTTAATTGTCTAGTGGTAGAATTTAGAATATAATTTATATCAGTCTTCACCTGCATAGATACAAGAGCTATTTCATTTAATTTGTCAGTTGGATCGATATGCTTGTTATAACTGGTTATAAAATCAACTTCACTCTGAGCATATGATGTGATTGAAAGGAGATAAATAGTAATATTTAAAAAAAGTAATTTCATAGCTACAAGCATAAGTGGAACATGAGGGTGTATTGGAAGAACAATCTACTAAGTAAGCATTTTGTATATCTTAACATCCTCATGTTTAAGTAATGACTAAATACCTAGTAGACCTTCCCAGCAGACAGAGTATGCAACACTTGCCAATATTGCAAATTCTACAGAACCAATAGTAGCGCCATTATCAGAAGCAAATGCCATTGCGTACATTTGGCATCCTTGATCAAGTGATGGAATACCACCTTCTATCTTTTCCATTTGTCCGTTTGTTAATGTTTTCATAATGCTTAATTTTTAAATTTATTAACCTAAATATGAATGATGATTCCGACTTTGTCAACTTCAGAATTAATGTTTTATATTTTTTAAACTAAAAATTTTACACATTGAACTGACTACAACATACTAACTCGATTTTGAAGTTAAATCTATTAAACGTTCTTGCAATATTGGCTTGAGGTGGCGGATGCTTTGGATTATATAGCACGTGATACGTTCTTACTTTCTACTTCGACAGATTTACTAGAGGCTCCTTTTATTATTCCATTAGAAGCAAACGCAAACGATACCATTGTAATATTGAAAAGTGCAAGGATCAGTATTGAATCACATGAATTCACTAAAATTCTCAAGCACATCACACAATTCTGTAAATCCTTAAATCCAAAAAATCCTGATACAGACAATTTCAAAAATAAGAGAAGCATTCATTGCTCTATATCCTTGTAAATAGATTGCTTCCTCACCCCAGCGCACATTCAACGCTTCGTTCATCGCAATGACAAGGATTTTTGTTTCGAAGTGTTTTTGAGTTCCCTTCTAGATATTATGAATAACGCTTTATGAGTTACCCACAAGGAACTTTGAGACTATTGTAACAAGTCCTTACCCTTATGCCCATCCACTTTCACAGTTACTCTGAGTGTCTTTTAATAAAACTCAATTTACCCTCTCCTCTGGAGAGAGTAGGGTGAGGCGTCCTACTTTTTAGCTAAGCCTTGATTCCATTCGTACACTTTATCAGCCAGTTCGGTTAAAAGTGCCGGATCTTTCTCTAAAGCGTTGCCAATAACAATGGTATCTGCACCGGCTTCCAAAGCAGCCAATGCTTTATGACTCGTGTTAATTCCTCCTCCCACTAGTAAAGGCGCCTTGATGGCCTTGCGCACGGCTGTAATCATGCGTGGTGAAATGGGATTTTCAGCACCACTGCCTGCATCTAAATACATCAGCTTTAAGCCGAGCATTTCTCCTGCCATGGCCGTGCAAGCCGCTAATGAATATTTATCTTCGGGTAAGGGAATGGTGTTGCTCACATAAGCCACAGATGTAATTCGCCCGGAGTTGATAAGCATGTAGCCAGTAGGCAGCACTTCTAATTTTGTGTTTTTAATAATGGGTGCGGCAATTACGTGTTGCCCGATTAATAACTCCGGATTTCTACCTGAGATCAGTGATAAAAAAAGGATGGCATCTGCCGTAGGTTCTACCTGAATACTGTTGCCCGGAAATAATACCACAGGTATAGTAACACTCTTCTTTATTTGTCTGACAACCTCCGCTAGATTATTGGTGGTAATCAAACTGCCGCCCACGAAAAAATAGTCAACAAGATTTTCAGTAGCCAGGTTAATCAGGTGCTGCAATTTAGCACCATCATCGATCTTATCAGGATCGATGAGTACAGCAATGGATTTACGTCCTGCTTGTTGTTTCTCTATAAATGAATCAAAGATTGTTGGCATCTTTAGCTTTTTCTTCTTCCCTTTTCTCCATGTACTCGCCTATCTTCTCTTTGGCCAATGAAAGCAGAAATGCTGAAGCTTGTGTGGCCAACACAACACCCAGTTTGTTAATGATGCCCGTAAAAGGTGAGGACCTTACCACTACTTCTTCATGGTCATCCTCTTCATTTGTAGTAGCGCGGATGAACTTTACTTTCTTTTTCTTTTTGGAGCCACCATCATTAGAAAGTAATTTATAAATGAGGTAAGTGGCAGCCAATGCACCGCCTACAATGAGTGCTGTTTTAACAACTTTCTCTGTTTTTTCCGAAATTATTTTTACATCACCATGAAGGGCATCCTTTTGTCGTTGTGCTTTGCGCAGCAATTGTGCCTTAGGATCGTCTGACTCCAGCAATTCCATACTATTTTTTAATTTTTTCCATTAATTTTTTCTCCATGGTTTCGCTCAGGCTCTTGCGCATCATTAGTACCAATACTGCAATTAAAAAGTAGAAACCAGACACAATTAAAAAGCCCTCAAAGAAACCCAAGTGCTCTCCAATGAGTAATGCAATAGACACACTGAAAAACAAAACGAATAAAGAGAGTGAGGCGATGACAATAACCAATACACTAACCTTGGCCAGCGATTTCGCTATTTCTTCTTTGATCTCAAGTTTCATCAACTCAATACGGGTCTCCACGTAGCCCGTAAGGTTCCCCACAAAGCCATCAAGCTTTAATAGTTTTAAGATTGATTCCTTCCACATTAGTGCAAGATATGAAAAAGTGACCTGATATTTTGAAGGACTTAAGGATGAGATTTTAAAAAAATCAGGCGTTTTGAAGCCATTGCTCAATAACTTCCGGGTAGTGTTTGTGTTCAAGCACTTGTACCTTGGTGGCAATGGTATCTGCGCTATCTGTTAACTCAACATTACAGCTAGCCTGGAACAAATGTTTGCCATCGTCAAATTTTTCATTGACCAGATGTATGGTAATGCCTGTTTCGTGGTCTCCGGCTTTCTGTACTGCCTCATGCACATGGCGTCCATACATACCTTTTCCACCATACTTCGGCAATAAAGCCGGGTGGATGTTAATTATTCTATTGGGAAAGCGTTGAATAAGGAAGGCCGGTACAAGCCATAGAAAGCCCGCAAGTACTATATGCGTGATCTCATTGTCAATTAATAACTTCTCAACACGCTCACCCGCTTTAAATTCGTCTTTGGTAAAATGAACAGCCTCAATATTCAACTTCTGCGCCTTTTCCAAAACAGCTGCTTTCTCATTGTTACTTAGAACAAGGACTACTTCAATTGTTTCATGATTTAAAAAATGCCGACAAATACGTTCAGCATTACTCCCGCTACCTGATGCAAAAATTGCCAGTCTGAATTTTTTCATGTGCACTACACTCACAATAATGACATACTGAGAATACCTAAGAGCATAATCACTTTGCAAAAAGTACTAAGCCATTCAAATTCTTTTACTGTATCGGCACGGTAAAGTCGCAACACCATCCACACCAGCGGTGCAAACAGAAAAAATACAAAATATACACTTGGCAGTACTGTAAATAATAAATCAAGTACTAAAACGGTCATGCAGAAAATGAAAACAACAGCATATAAAAACTGCTTTGTTTTTCTAAAACCCCAAACAATGGGCAGGGTCTTACAGCCAAAGGTGCTATCACCCTTCAGGTCTTCCATATCTTTTATGATTTCGCGTACCAATGTCATAAAAAATGCAAAGCATGAATAAATAATGATCAGGGTATCATCACCCCGATAAAGAAGTGCCACAATATAAATTGAGGTTCCTGTTAGTAAGGCTATAGAGAAGTTTCCAACAAAAGGTAATCTTTTCAAATTGTTAGAGTACCACCATAACAAGAAGGCCGATAAAAAATTAATCAGCGCAATTTGCCAACCTAGAAAATAGCCCAATACAATTCCGATAAAGGAAAACAGGGTATGAAACAGAATAGCAAATCTTCTTGGAATGCCTTTGCCAATAACAACGCGCTCCGGTTTATTGATGTAATCGATTTTTATATCGTAATAATCATTAATGATATAGCCGGCCGCAGCGATTAAAACAGTTGATGATGTAAGTATTAAAAGACGGAGGTCTGTTAGTGTGCTTGTGTCCACTAAAAAATACGCAGTAAAATACTGCGCTAAGCCAATTATCAAAAGATTAGTAAATCGTGTCAGTCGCAAGAGCGATTGAAAGAAGGATGCCATCCGTCAAAGATAGCACCCTGCTTTCTAACCACATAACCCAATTTTGAACATAATTGGGTCTCAATAACCTTTTACGGGATAAATTTTTACAGTTTAATGCTTAGCATGGCTAAAAAGTTGGTTCCAACCTGCGGATAAAAGTAGTTCTCGCGAAAGGTTTGCCCTCCACCAAAATAACCATAGGTATAGCCGTTAGATTCGTATTCCTCGTTCAGGATATTGTTGATCAGTAAACTGAAACCGATCTCCTTTACAAAAGCAGGTCGCCATGTATAGATAAGGCGAACATCGTTTACCAGAAAAGCATCAATACTGCGTTGCTCATTGCTGGTGTTGTCAAGATATTGCTTACCCACATATTTGGTCAGTAGTGAGACCTCTACATCAGTAAACGGTGTATACGTAAAAACTGAACCCGCTATGACGTTTGGTGAAAAAGATATATCCGTATCGCTGTAGGTGTTTACTATCTCAATGTATTCATCGTAGTTTACACCGTAATCGTATAACACTTCATTGAAATCCAGAATTTTGTTCTGGCTAAAAGTTGTGTTGGCATTCCACCTGAATTTATTACTCAGCTGATAACCAAATTCTAACTCAATACCTGTTCTGTAACTTCTGTCTACATTAGTGCGGATTCCAGCACCCACATCGTTAAGCGCACCAGTTAATACTAATTGATCTCTGTAGTGCATGTAGTAATAATTAACATTCAGCATCAGTTTATCATTGGCGTAGCGATAACCCAATTCGATGTTCTTTAAATTTTCGTGTTTAGGTGTAGCGCCTAAATTATCTACAAAATCGTTGCGCACAGGTTCCTTGTTTGCTATGGCTAATGAGGCATATACTTCTTCCCTATCACGCAGTGAAATTTGGAATCCGGCTTTTGGATTAAAGAAGTTGAAATCTTCATCGACTACAAAATCAAACTGATCATTTTCCTTACCACTGGTTTTGTAGCTTACACCTCGGTATTGCAAATCTATATAGGCATTTACTTTCTCAGTTAACTGATAATTCGCTTTAACAAAAGAGTTAAAATCATGCTTGTCACCCACATTAAAGTAGTACCTATACCCGGCAGGAACATTAGGCACAGCTGATGAAAGAATTTCTCCGAAGTGATCACCCACGTAACGATTCCAGGCACCGCCCCATACAAGGCTTAACCTGTCTACATCGTAGCTTAGTGAGTACGTTGCGCCATAAAAATGATTGTCTAACCAACGTCTGCGGATGATGTCGGATGATTCCACAGGGTTTCCATTGACAATGGCCGGACTTAAACCATAATCGGTAAAATCTTCGTCATAGCGGTACTCTTCATAAAAGCCTTTTCCCCTTGTATAGTGAAAAGAAATATTTCCGGTTAATGCAGCTGACAATTGTTGTGACACGTGCAATTGATGATGGTATTGGGAGTAATCATCAACTTGATTCTCGTACGTGTAGGGGTTGAAAGTCCGGCTATTGGAGCTGAAGAGGTTGTCGCGTTGTTCAGCATTCCATCCTTCATTACTCACGGTTGTTTCCATCGCATCCGCATCATTATTCAAACGCGACTCCGGCACACCATACCAGCTTTGGTATGTTCTTTCATTACCACCAAAAGCCAAGGCTCTAACAATGGTTTTATCAGCATAGAAAGCGCCTGAGAAATAGTACGATTTTAAATCTGAACTGGCACGGTCAATAAATCCGTCTGAAACAATTTGCGACAGGCGACCATCAAAAGAAAATTTATTGTTGAGTAAGCCCGTGCCAAAACCCAGTGTATGTCTGCGGGTACCAAATGAACCAAATGAATTCAGCAGTTCTGCATGCGCAGCTTCCTGTTTGCCATTAGTCTCTAAATTAATAGAGGCACCAAAAGCACTGCCTCCATTGGTCGAAGTGCCTACACCACGTTGTATCTGCACGCTTTGTGTTGAAGAAGCAATGTCGGGTAAATTTACCCAAAAAGTTCCCTGCGATTCGCTGTCGTTATACGGGATACCATTGATGGTTACATTGATGCGTGTTCCATCGCTTCCACGGATGCGAACACCTGTGTAACCCACACCTGCTCCTGCATCGGAAGTAGTGACCAATGAAGGAGTCCAGTTCAAAACAAAGGGGATGTCTTGTCCGAAGTTTTGTTTTTCAAGGCTACGCTTGTCGATGTTGGTGAAGGTAGTCGGGGAATTTTCATCCGCGCGGGTTGACCGAATGACCACTTCATCGGTAAGTACAAAACTTTCTTTGAGATCAAATACTTCGGTACTGCCATTTTTGTAATCAACCTGTCTGGTAAGATCTTCGTATCCAAGAAACTTAACAATAAAGGTATGCTGTCCTTCCGGCAGTTTGTCTACCCAGAAATAACCTTGTTCATTGGTTACAAAATAGCGTTTGCTGTCTTGCAGCTGAATGGTTGCTCCAATCAGTACTTGCTTGGTTTTTGCATCGCGCACAAGGCCGCGAAAACTTTGCGCATAAGCGCTGGTGGTGAGCACTAACAGTAAGGCTGCCACTTTTAACATGTTTAACATTGTTTAAAATAATTTAACGTGATGCATATGAGTACATCGGGGAATGCACTCTTGCTTACGTTTATCCGATGGCCATCGGAATTGCCTATCCCTTCGTCCGCATTACCGGCATCAGGTTCGTTGGGTATAATCTCAGCCCGAAATATTAAAGGCACCCCTTGTGCTGACTCTCGCCAGCACAGGGCAAAGTTATACATAGAAAATCTACAATTGCAAATCAATGTTGTTTAGTTAATCTTTTTTATAGCCTCACCTCCAATCCTCTCCAAAGGAGAGGATGAATATGGAAGATTAACTAAACAACATCGAAGTACAAATCATTTTCTAAACTACTCAGTAACAAGGCATAAACCTGTATCTTCGCAGCATGCTTTCAGTCCAGGATTTCCTTATTCAGCGCAAAAAACTTCCAGTACTGGATGTGCGCTCTGAGAGTGAATTTGCTAAGGGGCATGTGCCTGGCGCTATTAATATACCCATCCTCAATGATGAAGAAAGGAAAATTGTTGGCACACTATACAAGCAACAAGGGCCTAAGGAAGCCATTAAAGAGGGCATTAAACTGGTTGGACCAAGGCTCCATGATATCATTGAACAAGCTGAAATAGCTTCTGCCGGGCAGGAGGTACTGGTGCATTGCTGGCGCGGTGGCATGCGTTCCAATAATTTCTGCTGGCTGGTAAGCAGATTGGGTATTAATGCCAAACCGTTACAAGGTGGCTATAAAGCTTACCGTGCTGAAGTGCTCAAATCTTTCGAGCACGCTTTTAGATTTCTGGTTGTTTCTGGCAGTACTGGTAGCGGTAAAACAGACATACTGCAGGCATTGAAAAACCAGGGCGAGCAAATCATCTGTCTGGAAACACTGGCCAACCATAAAGGCTCTGCTTTTGGTGGATTGGGCTTAGGTGAACAACCCAGCACTGAACAATTCGAAAACAATCTTTACGAGGAGATTATAAAACTTGATCTCAACAAAAGAATCTGGATTGAGGACGAGTCTATTGCAATCGGTAAAATATTTTTGCCACAACCTTTATGGAGAAAACTAAGAAGTAGTCCGTTGGTAAAAATAAATGTGCCTGCTGAAGTTCGCGTTAAACGTTTGGTTGCTGATTATGGCAATGTTAGTACAACCGATTTACTTGAAGCCACACAAAAAATTACCACAAAGCTAGGTGGACAGCATTTTAAAGCGGCCAAAGAAAGTCTTTTACAAAATGATTTAAGCACAACGGCTTCTATATTGCTTACGTATTACGATAAAGCCTACGACAAGGCAATTATAAACCGGCAGAATCAAATATTGGCACAGCTTGATTTTGACTGGCAAAATCCTGAAGCTTTTGTCAAAGATAAATTATGTTCTATTCCTTAAGTAAAGTCAATGTCTGCTGAAAATATTAAACTAACTCAATACTCGCACGGTTCTGGTTGTGGTTGTAAAATTGCCCCGGCTGTACTGGACAAAATCCTGCATACTTCTTTTCCTAAAACTGCTTTCTCTTCATTATTGGTTGGCAATGAAAGCAAGGATGATGCCGCGGTAATGGATTTAGGTAATGGCAATTGTTTAATCAGCACAACAGATTTCTTCATGCCAATTGTTGATGATGCATTTACTTTTGGTGCTATCGCCTCTGTCAATGCCATCAGCGATGTATATGCCATGGGGGGAAAGCCTATAATGGCATTGGCCATATTAGGTTGGCCGGTAGAAAAATTATCAGCAGAACTGGCTCAACAAGTGCTTGATGGTAGCCGCAGCATTTGTGCCAAAGCTGGCATACCGTTGGCGGGTGGACATAGCATTGATAGTCCCGAACCCATTTTTGGTTTAGCCGTTAGCGGGCTCGTTGAAAAAAACAACCTGAAAAAAAATAATACAGCTAAAGCGGGAGACTTATTGTACCTGACCAAACCACTTGGGGTGGGTATGATCAGCACTGCGCATAAGCGTGGGCTTGCCTTAGCGGCTGATTTCGATGAGGCCGTGCAAAGCATGTTAGAGCTTAATATGATGGGCGAAGTTTTCGGCAAGCAGGGCTACATTCATGCCATGACTGACATTACCGGTTTTGGTTTGCTCGGGCACTTAGTGGAAGTATGTGAAGGCAGTGGCCTCAGTGCAGAGGTTAATTATGCCAACATACCCTTGCTTAAAAACATTTCTCATTATGCCAGCAATATGATTTATCCGGATAATACTATGCGCAACTGGAGCAGCTATCAGGATAAAATTGAGGGCATTGGATCTGAATCATTTTTAACACTTTCCGATCCACAAACCAGTGGAGGTTTATTGGTTTGTGTTGAACCTGAAGCACAGCACGCATTTGAAAGACTTTGCCTGGACCACAACCTTGTGCTTAAGCCTTTTGGCAGGATGCGTAATATTGAAACAAAAACTATAAAAATTACACATTGAAATATTGGCTGACCACCATAGTAAGTTTAGGCATTCTTGTTGTTGTACTCCTGCCTGGATCGTCTATACCTAATCCCAAAATTGTTGGGCTCGATAAAATTGTACATTTCACTATGTTCTTTACCTGGATGGTGGCTGTACGCTATGATTTTTCATTTTTGAAAAAATGGCTTCTTTTATTAGTAGGATTATTCTTCGGTATACTTACAGAACTTTTTCAATTATTTGTAGAAGCCCGCAGCTTTGAGGTATATGATTTACTGGCTGATAGCGCAGGCGTGATCACAGGTTTACTCTTGTCGCCACATCTTTTATCATTAATCAAGAAATAATTTCAATCCAGTCTTCTATATTCACGGCACTAAGCAAGCTATGGAACTAAAACGCGGTAACTTCTGGGCACTATTGCCTTTGCTAATTTTCATCATTGTCTACTTTATAACGTCATTAATTCTTAATGATTTTTATAAGATGCCTATGCTGGTAGCCTTTATGGTAGCCGCACTTTCTGGTTTTTTGCTTTTTCCTTCCTTAAATTTTCACAGAAAAATTGATGAATTCTCCAAAGGTGCTGGCGATTCAGGGATCATGCTGATGATACTGATTTTCTTGCTGGCAGGCGCCTTTGCAGGTTTGGGTAAAAGTATTGGCGCTGTTCAATCCACAGTTAACTTCGCCCTATCGTATACCTCACCCAGTTTATTAATAGCCGGGCTCTTTCTTACCGCTTGTTTTATTTCTATTTCACTAGGTACTTCAGTAGGTACCGTTGTAGCATTGGCGCCCATTGCAGTAGGCGTTAGCGAAAGTGTGCCCGGTACTTTGGGTATTGCCTTGGCAGCCGTTGTGGGTGGCAGTATGTTTGGTGACAATCTCTCGATGATTTCCGATACAACAATAGCCGCAACACGTACTCAAAAAGTGGAGATGCGCGATAAGTTCAAGATAAACTTCTGGATTGCCTTACCTCCGGCATTAATCACATTTTTTCTTTACATCATCCTTACACCCATCAACAACGGAATGAATATGGGTATGTCTTCTGAATATTCATTAATCAAGATAGCACCCTACTTATTCATCTTAATTGCTGCGCTTACAGGATTGCACGTTATCTGGGTCTTGGTATTGGGTATTGTATTAACATTTATCGTTGGTCTTGGCACACAAAGCACCGATCTTTGGTCAGGATTACAAGCCATGAATGATGGCATGGCTTCGATGTTTGAATTGAGTTTGATTTGTATAATTATTGGCGGCATTGTTGGACTGATTAAATATTTTGGCGGAATCGACTATATACTCTATCAAGTTTCCCGCTTGATTAAAAGCAGCCGTGGTGCAGAATTGGGTATTGCTTCTTTAACTGTGCTGGTAAATGCAGCGCTGGCTAATAATACCATCACGATACTTATTGTCGGTCCTTTGGCTAAAGATATCGCAGATAAGAATAATGTAGATCCGAAAAGAAGTGCCAGTATACTCGATACTATGTCCTGCTTTGTACAAGGCTTTCTGCCTTATGGCGCACAAATTCTAGCTGCCCTTGCAGCAGCTTCAGTAGCCTTATCGCCATTTGAAATACTGAAGCACTTATACTATCCGTACTTATTGGGTATTAGTACGCTGATTTTTATTCTATTGAGAAAGCGAAAAGTTCTGGCTTGATTATACACATTGTAAATTTCTAACTGCAAGAACGCAGAGGTCCGCAGAGCCCTGTGAACCTTTGCGCACTCCGCGGTTTGTCTGTTTTTCTAATCGTTATCAGAAAAACGAATACTGAGATTAGTTGCAATACCAACACGTATACCCCAATCTATATATTTGCCATTTTCAAAAGCTGCAGCTGCCTCCACCCTGAATATCCTCAGAATACCATCAACGCTATAACCCAATTCCGTGTAATGCCGAGAACTCGGTGTAGCTAAGTGGTTGACAAAAACATTTTCACGTATACCTAACATACGCGCATAAGGTAGCGCTGTCGCAATAAATCGTCTGAATTGATAATGAACACTTCCTGTGAAATACTTATCACTTGTGCTGTACTTATAATAGTCCAGCAAACGATAGCTACCCACTGGACTGGCCGTGGTAATGAATGTGAGATTGCCCGCAAAATGTTTATAGTCCATGAAGTATAAACTTCGATCATTCAAAAACATACCAGCGCTAAGATCAAAATCAAGACGGCCACGCACACCAATATCAAAAGAATGCCTGATGCCTGTTTCAAGGTGATCGAAGTCTACATCACTGCTTAATGCATCTATGCCTTTGGAGTACTTTAGACGTAATACTGGTGATGAATTGTCAATTGCCGATTTTCTTCCGTTACGGATACGGTATTTCAGCCAGGGCTTTGCTGAAAAATTGATTGTGCCCACAAGTGCATTGTGATCAGGCGTGAATATTTCACTATTTAACTCTGCCGAAAATGGATTATTCGAAGTGTAGCCTTCAATATGGTCTCTATCCACTATTTTATAATCAGAGGTATTGATCATAGCACTCCGTTGTGCCCATTCTACTGTTGCATCAAGAGAAACTTTAGGTGTAATGTTTTTTCTAAACCGCGCTTCTATAAAATCACGCTGGTATATCTTCATAAAATTACGTTCGAAGAAAAGTGTAGAGATTGTGTTGATTGGCGGTAGAATAGCTTCGTCAGCATTAAATTGCTTGATGTAACGACCTCCTTCTACATTGAATCGATAGTTTTTATTTCGCAATGAAAAATTCAATTTTCCCGCAGCACGTTCTCTTGAAAAAGCATAGCGAAAGGTTGGGGTAATCATCAGTCTTGTCTTATTGGTGTCTTGCAGGATTGTACCAAAACGAACTTTGTAGATTAAGTTAAAACCTTCAACCGTATTAAATCCTCCAGTAGGCGTTTCTATGCTAAAATTAGAATGCTTGGATACTTTATAGCTATCGCCTGTAATCAAATCCCAGGGCTGAAAACCTTTGTGTTTGCGTTGCTTGGTGGTGTCTCCTGCTTCTTTTTTCTGTTCTATAACAGCCAGACTGTCAACTTTTATATAGCCTTTAATTTCAGCTTTAGTCAATGGGACCGGACGTATGGCATTCCAATAAGCCGTATCTTTCTTAAAACTGATACTATCTCGCTCTTGTGTATAGTTTGACACTACTTCAGGCTCCTTCTGTGCTTTAGCCTCCTGTTTTTCATACTCTTTTACAAGCGTCTTTAATTCTTTACGCGTAATCTCCTTACCTCCTTCCATACGCTTTTGCAAATCTTGTGCTTCTTTGCTAAAGCGACTCTCTACTTCTTTTGCTTTTGCCTTCTCCAGCTTTTCATCAATCACTTCCATGTTCTCCACAAAGAGCTCTTTGTTGAGTTCAATTTTATAATTACTCAACGTTGCCAGATAATTTGCTTCAAACTCGAAACCAAAAACTTTAGCATCTACCTGATAGCGATGAGACACAGGCAGCCAGGCCTTGTCTTCTATAGGAGCATAAACTTGTTTCATATGGAATTCAATACCCAACTTGGTAGTCGTAAAATCAAGGCTGTGAATACTCCACGCATCCTCTACGATAAAAAGCATACCTTCAAAAACATTATCACCTCTCGATCGTGGTGTAACCTTAATGCGACTTACCTCGTAATTTCGATCCTTAAAGGTTCCCTCATATTCAAAACGATAATAAGAAAAAGCTTTCGGAGAAAGAGGAGAAACAGTCTCTACAATTTCTGGCGAGTAGAAACTTCCAAAAATATAACCATTGGGTGATGTATTGTTGTCTTTACCATCACTGTATACTGAAATGGTTTTCTCTTTAAATGTATTAGGTCTTCTGTATTCAATTTCGCTTACCGATTCACTTATATATACCCTGTCTTTCTCAACACCTTCTTTCTGCATTTCTTTCTTCAACAACCATGGATAATCCTTTAGCTGTCCGGTTCCTTTAATGTATACTTGTGCCGAGTAAAAATCTAATTGTTGTGAGTGGTACTTAGCCTTCGCGATGGCTTTACGCATTATGGTATAGGCGGGATCTTCTTTGCCGGCACGCACGGTAATATTTTGCAATACCACTGTTTGCGATTTCATAACAATGTTCAGTTCAGAATAGCCCTCACCTATTGTTACTGCATGGGTCTGTGTTTCATAGCCTACGTATTGAAAAACAATTTCATATTGGCCGGCTGGTAATGAGATGTCATAAACACCATTTTCATTAGTAGTTGTGCCACTTCCTGTTTGTTTAACATAAATGGTGGCATAGCCAAGATTGGACCCATCATCTGCCTTTATATTTCCACGTAAACCGCCAGCTGCCGCAAACTGAACAGAAAACAATAAAAGCAGGAACGAAAAAAATAACTTCATGTAGCGTTGGGTTTATCCTTCTGCATTAGTGCTTGTTCCAGCTTAAAAATTTCACTTAATGATAAAATTTTTTGGCTAGAATTTGCTCATTAACAGGATCGGGTACTAGATAACGTACAGACTTCCCCAAACGGATATTGTTACGGATGAAGGTTGCAGAAATATCCAGCAGCGGGGCTTCGACCATACGCACATTAGGATGCATTTTTAGGTCGGAGGGTTGCGCGTTGGGTCGTGGATAAACATATAATCCGTAGTTTTTAAGAATTAACTCGTGGTTCTTCCAATTTGAAAAGCGCTCCAGGTTATCCTCACCCACGATTACTTTAAATTCCTTATCTGGATATTTTTCGGTTAAATGAACCAGAGTATGTATTGTATAACTTGGCTTAGGCAGGTTAAACTCAATGTTCGATACTTCAAATTTATAATTGTCGTGTATGGCGGCTCGAACCATGTCGTAACGATCGAACTCGTGCAATAAACCTTTACTGGGTTTGAAAGGGTTTTGTGGAGAAACAACAAACCATATCTTCTCAAGATCGGTAGTTTCTACCATTACGTTAGCAATAATTAAGTGGCCGGTGTGGATGGGGTTAAAGGAACCAAAGAAGAGGCCGATTTTCATTTGTTAAAAATTTCAGCTTCGTTTTTTAAATTCATCGTAAAGCTTTTGTGCTTCTTGCAAGGAGCGTTCCCTGTCTTCGTTCACCAACACCACATCAAATTTATCTTCAAAGCCCATTTCAAATTTAGCCTTGAACAAGCGCCTTGATAGACTTTCCTCAGATTCTGTACCCCTGTCTTTCAGTCTTTCTTTGAGTACTTCAATGGAAGGCACTTTTACGAATACGGCCAATGCTTTGTCACCAAAATATTTTTTAAGACTTAATCCGCCTTTTACGTCAACATCAAAAATTACATTCTTACCCTCATTCCAAAGTCTTTCAATTTCAGATTTCAGGGTTCCGTAGAAGTTACCTTCATATACTTCTTCCCACTCTATAAACTGATTAGCGTCTATTTTCTGCTTAAATTCTTCGGGAGAAAGAAAATAATAATCTTTACCATGCTGCTCTGTACGCCCACGTTTATCGCGGGTAGAAGCAGAGATGGAAAAACCAAGATCAGCATTGTTTTGTAGCAGATGCCGTACAATGGTGGTTTTACCTGAACCCGAGGGTGCAGAAAAAATTAACGCTTTGCCCGCCATTATTTTGAAAGGTTTTGAATAACCTTTTGTTTAATGCTGTCTACTAAATCCTGAGGCGCTTCATTAGAGCACTTCTTTTTTAGTAAGTCGCGAATGGCTACCTCTAAATGGTAATTCTGATAGCAGGGCATACATTCTTCCAGGTGGTGGCCCATAAACCTGTCCTTTTGCTCAGGTGTTGCCTCGCCATCCAGTATTGACTGAAGTAGTTGTAAACACTCCTGCTGATGAGGGCATTCATGTTTCATATTTTTCTTATCAGGTGTATTCATAAACTCAGAGGCTTAGGCTGTTTTATATCCCATGGATTTAGCGTATTCACTTAACTTTTCTTTTAGCAGATTGCGGGCACGATGCAGGCGGCTTCTAACAGTACCAATGGGGATGTCCAGAATTTTAGCCATCTCCTCATACTTAAAGCCCTCCAGATCGCACAATATAATTACAGTCCGAAAATCTACATCCAATGCGTTTAATGCATTAGAAATCTCATCGCCAATCATATTACCGAGAGATTCCACACGCAGGTCAGGGGTAATTTGCCGGTCTACCTCCTCTGAGTTGTAATACGTTTCAACTTCCTGATAATCTACCTTGGAGGGCTCTTTGCTCTTCTTTCGGTAATCGTTAATGAAGCTGTTCTTCAAAATCCGAAACAGCCATGCCTTTGCATTAGTTCCTTGCTGAAAAGAATCGATGAAACGATATGCCTTTAAATAGGTGTCCTGCAAAAGATCTTTGGCATCATCGCGCTCCAGGGTAAGCCTGTAGGCAAAATTGTACATGGCGTTTATCTGGGGCATAAACTCCTTGTCAAAAATTTCCTGTTTTTGAGCGTCTGTATAATTATTTTTAATGAATTCTTCTTCCATTACAAGGCGAATATACTGGCAAAAATGTTTAGCTGTTTACCAAATCCCTATACATTACATCAAAAGCCTTTACGGTATTGCTAGTGTTGAGGTTTTTCTCAATATGTTTTCGGGCATTTTTACCCAAAAGGGCAGTTAAATCTCGATCCTGGCTCAGTTTTATCATGGCTTCTGCCAAAGCTTTAGCATTGTGTGCAGGCACCACCAGGCCGCTTTCTCCGTTAATTGCTAGGCCAACATTGCCCGCTATATCTGTTATAAGGGGTGTAACGCCTAATGACATTGCTTCAATAACGGATTTGGTAATGGCCTCACCATAAATGGAAGCCAAAGCAAACACATGCGATGCTTTAACAACGCGAAGGGCATCTTTACGAAAACCAAGGTTTATAATTTGCTTTTTGATAGGGCTTTTATCTATTATTTTTTTGAATTTCGGAGCATCCATGCCATTACCCAGGAGCAACAAGTGAATGTTAGAATCGGCAGGCAAATAATGGGTAGCTTCCAATAAATATTTCATCCCTTTCATAGGACGAACATTGGCGACACAAACAATTTTAAAAGCATCATCAGGAACACCTTGCTCCTTCAAATCAATTGGAGTAACATCGTTGTACCAATTAACATCATGCCCTTTGTTTATTGTTATAGCCTTGTCTTTATTGAATAAAAGGTTCTTCCGCATTAATACCCGAATCGCTTCAACAAGACACACAATTCTATCAACACGGGGGCTTAAATATTTCAGATACATGAAAGGATCCCACCAATGAATATTGCCGGTGTACCCCCTATAGATAGCCACTTTCACGGGCAAACCCATAGCCGCCAAAATACCATTCACCATGGCTTTGTTATTAAACAAATGCATGATTTGATAACCACCTTCTTTCAATTCCTTTCTAATGCGTCTGACCTGCGCCCAACTGAATTTTTTAACTGGATGAAAGTCAATTACACGGATACCTGCTTCCTCAAATTTGGGAACATATTCACCATCGCCAAAAGTCATTACCGTTACATCGTAGTCAAATTGTTTCTTAAGTCCGATAAAAATTTCTGCCTCAGGGCGTACGGTTACGGTGGATCTGTAATTGGAGATGACTAAGACTTTAATGGCCATGAAAGGACTAATGACTAAATTTTGATGGCAAATTACTGTATTTTTGTTGCAATCCTTACCTATGCTAACTGCTAACCTAAAAAGTGGCTATAAGAAGCTTATTTTCAATTTGAGCGCCAATGCCAGTTTAATTAACAGGTTCTTTTACAAGAATTTTTATAAACCCAAAAAGGGTTCCCTTGCCGAATTACTGGATGCTTATTCGCGTATTCATTCCGAGGTTGTCTTTGTTCAAGTGGGTGCTAATGATGGTTTTTTTCACGACCCTCTTTATAAATTCATTATCCGGGATAAATGGAGAGGTGTAATGCTTGAGCCGCAAACATATGTTTTTAATACCTTCCTTAAAAGATTACACCAAAATACCCCCAATGTATGCCCCCTCAATGCGGCCCTGGATACTGCTGACGGAGAAAAAACCATTTATAAAATTGCCTTTTCTAAGTCACGCTGGGCTACAGGATTAACTTCCTTTAAAAAGGATGTGATTGAAGAGGCCATCGCATCAGGTCATGTGGCGCGATGCGCTAAAAGGTATGGAGAGAAGTTGCCTGCAAACCTTGATGCCTATATCGCTGAAGAAAAAATCCAATGTATCAGCGTGCCAACGCTCTGCCATCAATATAGAGTTCAAAAATTAAACTGGCTTCAAATTGATGCTGAGGGTTATGATTATGAGATTATTAAGATGTTTAACATCGAAAAAACCAAACCCGATGTTATAGCCTTTGAGCACTCTCATTTATCGGTACAGGATCGGGATGACTGCAAGCAACATCTGATCAAGAATAACTACGCCATCACCTATATTGGCGAGAATACTGTAGCCATGCAGAAACCTCTTGGTCCTTTAGACCGTTTCTTCTCTTAAAATTCATGAAGTTATCTGTAGCCATTATTACCTTTAACGAAGAGAAAAATATTGAACGATGTTTGCAATCTGTGTTGCCTGTTGCTGACGAAATTGTTGTAGTCGATTCTTACTCAACAGATACCACCGAGGAAATATGTAAGCGATTTAATGTACGTTTCACTAAAGAGAAATTCAGAGGGCACATCGAACAAAAGAATTATGCTATGGCGTTGGCGGAAAATGACTTTGTTTTGTCGTTAGATGCCGATGAGGAACTTAGTGCAGAACTTACAAAATCAATACTTAACATAAAGGCAGCCCCCGGAGCAGATGCCTATAAATTCAATCGTCTAAATAATTACTGTGGCGAATTTGTTCACCATGGCGGCTGGTACCCCGACACCAAGATCAGGTTGTGGAATAGAACAAAGGGGAAATGGGGTGGTGTAAATCCCCATGATCGCATTATCATGGAGTCTACAGCTGTGGTTAAAAAGCTAAAAGGAGATCTGCTGCATTACACTTACAAAACTTTATCAGATCATCTCAATCAGATTAATAAATTCTCTGGCATTGCCGCACAAGAAGCTTATAAAAAAGGGAAGCGAACTTCGATATTGTTGCACCTCATTTTAAACCCACTAATGACTTTTTGTAAAAGCTATTTTCTAAAACTAGGTTTTTTGGATGGGCTAACCGGTTTCCAGGTTGCTGTTAGTGGAGCCTATTATCGTTTCATGAAGTACTCAAAGTTGTTAGAGCTTCAAAAAAGAGATTAGATTCTTTGTGCCTTTATTATCATTGTTTCTCCGAATAACAAGGCTTTTGAAAATAAGTGTTTTTTAATTTCCTCGTTAACGGCACGTTGTCCTGAATCTTTTTCTTCCCTCCTATAAACAAAGGTTGTAACAAGGTAAGCAAAGGGCACAAAAATGATATACAACCAGCTTATCCACTTTATTCTATTGGTAGTAACGGCAGTTATTCTAAAATTACGCGTATGCAGTATATAACGTAATCTTTGATAAGCCATCATATTAATATGATGCAGTGGCGTTGGATTATTCTCGTTAAGTGGTACTTTGTTTTTGTTGTGGTGGCTAGTCCAAAACCAACGCCAGCGCGAACGCAATGCGTTAATATTAGGTGTTGAAATAATTACGTTCCCGCCCTTTTTTACCACCCGACTACATTCAGTAATAAAGTCAAAGGGACGCTCAAGGTGTTCAATGCCATCGATGCATACAACTGCATCAAAGAAGGCATCGTCATACGGGAGACGTTCATTCATATTGCCCTCTCTGAAGTTGGGATTATCAACTTCCATAAAATTTTCAATGTCCCCTGAATGCACCTCAATATTTTTTGTGAGCAGGCGTTGTGTAAATGCCCCTGCTCCGCTGGGGATATCAAGTACACGCAGCTTATCGCCATCAGCAAGCAGTAACGCAGCAACAGTGTTATGGGTATTCTTCGAGGTGTTCTCCGGAATATATTTCATGTAAGTCAAATATAATAGTTGGAATGTATTAATTACAATTAAAATATCGGTGCCATATAGATGAATAGTAAAGTCCTTGCCATACCTTTGTCCGGTATTTTAACACTATGTCCTCAACTCAGGTAAAAATCTCTGCTGTTATCATTACCCTTAATGAAGAAAAAAACATTGAGCGGTGTATAAAGTCATTACTCGGTGTTGTAGATGAAGTTGTTGTTTGGGATTCAAACTCAACAGATCGTACCAAAGAGATTTGCGAGGAGCTTGGGGCAATTGTTTATCAATCTGTCTGGGAAGGTTATTCCATCGCAAAGAATAAGGCAAATGAACTCACGAAGGGCGACTATATTTTATCTATTGATGCTGATGAAGAGCTTTCCCCTGAGCTTCGCAGCAACCTCTTGAAAATAAAACCATCGATAAAAGAGGATGCTTATATTTTTACAAGGATTAATAATTATTGTGGCACATGGATAAAACATAGTGGGTGGTACCCCGAGTATAAGATCAGGCTATTTAAAAAGGGTGATGCAATATGGGTAGGCGAGATCCATGAGCGATTGGAATTCAAAACAAAACCCAATCAGCTGATCGTTATGGGTGACTTATTGCATTACTCTATTCTCAGCCTGGAGCATCACGTACAGAAAATTTTTCTCTACAGTAAACTCACAGCTCAAAAGGATTTTCAAAATGGTGTAAAACCTTCTATATTTTTTCACGGTATTGCTAAACCCAGTTTTCACTTTTTCAAAAACTTCATACTACAGCGGGGATTTTTGGATGGCTATAAGGGATTTGTTATTGCCCGCATGGCTTCATTCGAGCGTTTTCTTCGTTATGTAAAACTCAAGGAGCTATATAAAAATATTGAGGCAGAGAAACCTATTAAAGTTATTCAGCTTAGCTCAGAGGCAACCTGGCGCGGAGGGGAGCAACAAATTGCTTATCTGATTGGCGAACTTAAAAAGCATAATATCGAATCTATTGCATTTGTAAAAAATGGATCAAGCTTTGAGGATTACTGCAAAAAGAATGGTATTCGTTATTATAAGTCACTTTTTCAGAATTCGATAGACCTTGTAACCGTTTTTAAACTTTGCTGGATTGCACGAAAAGAAAAAGCAAGCCTTGTACATATACATAGTTCCAAATCACATAGCCTTGCTGTATTAGCAACACTCTTTGGTCTGCGCAAGCCGCTTATCTTAAGCAGAAGGGTTGACTTTGAGCTTAGTAATTCTCTATTCTCAGATTGGAAATACAACCATCCTCAGATCAAAAAAATACTTTGTGTATCAGATGCAATCGCCAATATCGTTAAACCGCACCTCCGTGATCCGGAGAAATGTATAACAGTACATAGCGGGGTAGATATTGTAAAATTCAAGGTAAAGAGTAATATTAACCTGTTACGTGAAGAGTTTAAAATTGAAAAGAATAAAATCTTGATCGGAAATACATCTGCTTTGGCAGGGCATAAGGATTATTTCACTTTTATTGACACCATTGAAGTGTTGGCGAAAAAGTCTCTCCCTGTAATTGCTTTTATTATTGGAAAGGGACCTCTTGAGAAAGAACTCAAAAATTATGCAGCTCAAAAAGGCCTGAAAGACACTATAATTTTTACAGGATTCCGCGATAATATTACAGAAATTCTGCCCTGTCTTGATATCTTCTTAATTACCTCAACAGAAGAAGGTTTAGGAACCAGCGTATTAGATGCCTTTGCTTCTAAAGTACCCGTAGTGGCTACCTACGCGGGTGGTATACCTGAAATGGTTAAACATGAAAAAACCGGACTCATTGTAAAACCAAAAGATTCGGCAGGCTTGGCCGCCTGTATTGAACGATTAATCAGTTCAGCAGAACTGCGCAGTACAGTGATCGATAACGCATATGCAACTGTACTTACTTTCTCAAAAGAAACAACAGCTGCTAAAACCAGACTGGTTTACAGGGAAGTCATGCAATACAGTATCGATTAAAATGTAATAGTCAGCCCAACTGACTATTACATTTTTATAAAACCAATCCCCTATTTTTTAGCCATCAAGCCCATGGATTTCACCATGTTGATAAACTCGACCCTGTAGCCCTCCTCATCCTTACCTCTTGCACTTTGCGCTAACTGCACAACTTTCTCGTAGTTATAGCTATTGGCATATTCCGATTCGCGCAGTAACATACCAAAGGCTGCTACAGCGGCTGACCATCTGAAATTATCTGACGTATTCGACAGGCTGATTTGTTTATCCTTCATCGGATGAACGATGAGTTTGCTTACATCACCATCAGGTTGTTTGTATCTGAATTTAACAGTCATTAACTCATCAGAACCCTGCGCTGTCTTGGTTACATCATTTTTTTGATACTTCAATTCATCAACACTGAAGAATTCACTTTTTACACCAACGGGTATTACTTCATATAAAGCTGTAACGGTGTGCCCTGAACCTAACTCACCAGCATCTTTCTTATCGTTATTAAAATCTTCGTTCTTCAACATTCTGTTTTCATACCCTATCAATCGGTACGCTGCTACCTTGGCTGGATTAAACTCAACTTGCAACTTCACATCTTTGGCAATGGTGAACAGGGTGCCCCCAAATTCATTTACCAATACTTTTTTTGCTTCTGTGATATTGTCGATGTAAGCATAGTTACCATTACCTTTGTCGGCCAGTATCTCCATTTTGGAATCTTTGTAATTTCCCATGCCAAAACCAAGCACTGTTAAGAAAACTCCGCTCTTTCTTTTTTGCTCAATCAGTTTTTCCATGCTCTCATTACTCGATTCGCCTACATTGAAATCACCATCAGTAGCTAAAATTACTCTGTTGTTTCCTTCCTTCTTAAAATGTTTTTCGGCAAGACTATAGGCCAACTGTATACCCGCACCACCGGCCGTAGAACCACCAGCTTGCAAATTATCTAGTGCGCCAATAATTTTTTCTTTGTCTTTACCTGAGGTTGGTTCTAACACTACGCCAGCAGCACCTGCATATACTACTATAGACACATAATCTTGTGGCCTAAGCTCATTTACCAACATTTTAAAAGATGATTTTAACAAAGGCAATTTATTTACATCACTCATGGAACCGGACACATCAATTAGAAACACCAGGTTAGAGGATGGTAAATTGTCTGTAGGTATACTTTTACCCTGCAAGCCAATATGTACCAGCTTATGCTTTTCATTCCAGGGCGCTGTGGATATTTCCGTAATAATATTGAAAGGATGCTCAGCAGATGGCTGCGCATAGTTATAATCAAAGTAGTTAATCAGTTCTTCAATTCTTACGGCATCTTTGGGCGGTTGTTGGCCGTTGTTAATAAACCTACGAACATTGCTATAGGATGCCTCGTCAACATCTATGGAAAAAGTTGAAAGCGGATCTTTAAAAACATCTTTAAAAATATTCTCCGTTACGCCATCATATTCTTCCGTATTCACTTCTTGTTGTACATAATCCTGATAAGGTATATGCATATTATAATGCGTACTGCTTGGCGCTGCGGTGTCGAATTTCTTACTACGTCTTAATTCTTTACCATTACCAGTTGTTACTACCTCACTTAGTTGGGTTACGTCTAAAGACATAGTAACGTTAAGGGTATTTCCAGTACCAATTTTAACTTCCTTTGTCTGAATACCTATAAAGGAAAACACCAAAGTACCCCCTGTGGATGGAACCTTGATGCTGTAATGACCGGCAAGATCAGTAACCGTTCCGATGGCTGTTCCTTTGAGAACAACATTTACACCTGGCAGTGCAGAACCATCTTCAGCAGATGTAACTAATCCGCTGATACTTCTTTGTTGGGCTTGTAATGCCGAAAAGCAAAACAAAACCATGGCGAGTGTGATCAATTTTATTTTCATACGCTTTATTTTGTTGTTTTGCTATTGAGATGCAGTACATTCAGAAATTCCATACGACATTTAAAAAATTGTATCTTAAAAAATGTTTTTAGGCAAAGCCATCCATGAAATGAGCGATTCTGACCTGATTGAGGCATATAAAACCTCGCAGAATAAGGAATTGGTGGGTGAACTTTATAAACGTTATACGCACCTTGTATATGGCCTTAGTCTGAAATACCTGAAAGACAGGGAATTGGCAAAGGACGCTGTTATGCAACTTTTCGAAAAACTGCTCACCAGTTTGTTAAGCCACGAGGTAAATCATTTCAAAAGCTGGCTTTATGTTTCGGCCCGAAATCATTGTTTAATGTATTTAAGGAGCGTCAAAGGCAAATCAAGCCAGGAAATCTCTTCTTTTATTATGGAAAAGGTGGAGGAACCGCATCTGGAAGATGGTGAGGAACTAGAAAGTAATATCAGTAAATTAGAAAAGTGTCTGGAAACACTGAATACGGAACAAAAAAATTGTGTGCAATTGTTTTACCTGCAAGAGAAATGCTATCAGGAGGTGTCTTTGCAAACAGGTTATGATTTGTTAAAAGTGAAAAGCTATATACAAAACGGCAAGCGAAATCTTAAAATCTGCATGGAGCGCAATGACTGATTATTCAAAAGATATTGAACGTTACCTGAACGGAGAAATGACTCCTGCAGAGCGGCATGCCTTGGAAAAGAAGTCCTTGTCTGATCCTTTTCTTGCGGAAGCCCTGGAAGGAGCAGAACAAATTAATGCCGCTGAATTTGAACAAGATATTAAAGCACTTTATGAGAATATTAATTCAAAAACCAAAAAGAACAATACTGTTTTGGTCTGGAGTCTGCGTATTGCTGCAGGCTTGATCATACTATTTATTGCCACTTATCTCATTATTAATTTAGGTGAAGAGATTACTTCTGTACCAAAGTTGAGCGATAGTCAACAACTTCAAAAAGCCACGCCCAATGAATTAAAAACCGATACCGCCACAAGTGAAAAATCAAATAATCAATTGGCGCTGGTTGAAGACAAAAGGGAAGAGGAAAAAGAGGAGAAGAGTAGATTAAAAGACATCGAAAGAAAAAAGAATCTTACAGTAACACCAGTAGTGGAAGCTGAAAAAGCTGCCGCACCGATGGCTGATGTTCCCAAAGCTGAAGTACAAACAGAAGAAAATAAAACTGAGTTAACGCCACCTGTTGTAAGCAGTGCTGCTGAAATTCAAGAAAAAAAGACAGATCCAGTTGCTGTGAGCGAGGCTAGTAAAGAGGCTGAGTCATCAATACCTGTTGGTGTAAGGGGCGCCTCCACAACTGAAAAAGCAAAGAGAAGCCTTGCTGATCAAAGTCCGAATGCACCGTTACCAGCATCACCCATTCGTGGTGTAGTAACTTCTGCGCAAGATGGAACACCCTTGCCCGGAGTAAACGTTACATTGAAAGGAACTACTGTTGGCACCATTACTGATGTAGAGGGGAGATTTATACTCGATAGTGCCACCCTTGCCTCCACCTTGGTCTACTCTTTCATTGGTCTGAAAACCAAAGAGGTAAATGTCACCAATTTTAATCCTTTGAATGTGGCCTTAGATCCGGATGTAACACAGCTAAGCGAGGTGGTGGTAACAGGATATGGCTATAACGACAGGAACGAAACAACGCCAACTGTTGATCTGGCACATCCGGCAATTGGTAGCAGAGCTTATCGAAAGTACCTGGAAGAAAACCTGGTTTATCCACCAAGTGCGCTTGACAATAAAACAGAAGGACGAGTAACGGTTGAATTTTTCGTGGAAACAGATGGAAGCCTTAGCAATTTCACGGTTGTAAAAGGAATTGGCAATGGTTGTGATGAAGAGCTGATTCGTCTGATCAGACAAGGCCCCGCCTGGGTGGCTACAAAAAAAGATAATCAAGCCATTCGTGACAAAGCAAGGGTGAGGTTAAATTTTCAGATACCGGGGAAATAATTCAAAATTCAAAATTCAAAATTCAAAATTTCAAACTACTTACTCAATTTGAAATTTTGAATCTGAAATTTGTCCATTCATCAAACTACTTTCTTTCTGATCAGTTTTGCATACGTGCGACTCACCGGAAAGCTTTTGCCATTATTCATTTTCACAATCATGCCTCCGTTAAAATGTTTTTCAATTTCTTTAAGCGAATTGATGTTAATGATGGTGCTTCGGTGAACCCGAATAAAAATATCCGGATTTAAAATTTCTTCGAGTTTACCAATACCGGAAGAACTTACGAATTGATCGTTTTTAGTTGTTAGAATTGTGTAATCACCTGAAGCTTCCAGGTGCTCAATTTCTTCCACAGAGAGGTTAATGAGTTTTTCGGACTTCTGAACAAAGATATGCGAGTCATATGACGAACGGTTCTCCGTTTTCATATTGCGTAAGAGCTCACCTACATTGTTATCGGTGTTCATGCGTCCGATCGCCCGGTCAACAGCCAGCTTAAATCGCTCATGATCGATTGGCTTCAATAAATAATCAACAGCATTTTTTTCAAAAGCTTTGATGGCATATTGATCGTAGGCCGTTGTAAAAATAACAAAGGGATCATGCGTAATTTCATCGAGTACATCAAAACCGTTCATGCCTGGCATTTGCACATCCAGAAAAATCAAATCGGGTTTCAGTTCATCAATTTTATCAACTGCTTCGGTTCCCTTTGAGCATTCGCCCATTAAGGTCAAATCAGGATGCTGTTCTAGGAACTCTTTCAGGAGTTCTCTTGCCAGCGGTTCATCATCTATTATTAAGCAATTAATTTTCATACAGCTTTATTTAATTCTTCGTTTATCAAGTGTGTTGTTGTGTTTGGCACATCAATTTCAGCAGGTATAAAAAAACTTACTGAGTATCCATTTTCATTTGAGCGTATTCGTAAACCCGAGCCAGGTCCGAAAATACTCCGGAGTCGTTGATCGGTGTTGCTTAAGCCTACACCAGATCCGGTGTAGCTGTCCATCACTTTTTTTGCCTTGGAGCCTAGGCCATCGTCTTTTACTTCGAAAAAAATTGTTTTCTCGCTACGCTTAACCGTCAGTACAATGGTCCCCCCCTCATCTTTTGGCGCAATACCGTATTTAACTGAATTCTCAACAAGGGGTTGAAGAATCATGGGGGGAATAGAAACCCCCAGACAGGTAAAATCAACATTTTTTACAAAGCGTAAACGCTCACCAAAGCGTACTTGCTGAATACGCATGTAGTTATCAATGAAATCAATTTCGTGTAATAGCTTAACCATTTGGTCGCCATGTGAGTCGAGCGCATAGCGAAAAATATCAGACAACTGTGTAATTACTTTTCGTGCCTGCTCTTTGCTTGAGCCCACCAGGGTATTAATCGAGTTAAGAGTATTGAAGAGGAAATGAGGGTTTATCTGCGATTTCAATAAAGAAAGTTGCATCTCCCTGTTCTTCAGAGTGAGCTCACTTTTCTCCTGCTCTTTTTTCTGTACGTTGTAGAAATACTGAATAATGTAAAAAACTGCTAATGAAATTACATACTGATTATGAAAATCGACACCCTCCCATTTTAACAAACCTAGCAGGTGTTCTTTCCAATGATCAAAATAAACATAGCCCTCTACATAATCTTGTAGGTAATAGGACAATGAACCCATCAAAAAAAAGTATACGGTTGTGCCAAAAATATGACCTGCAACCTGGACATAGACACTGAATTGAAACAGAAACCGTGCGTACAAAAATATCATGATGATGAGTACACACAAGGCCTCAAATAAGTATAGCGCATTCCAAAAAATGAAGGCATGAGGCGTTTCAAACTCGTATTGCAGAATAGTGCTGACACCAAAATTAAGGGCATACCAAAGGCATAACAGGACATATGCCCTTTTCCAGATATTCGGTATGTTGTCTAATAAGCCCAAGAAATCACAAATTGAGACTAAAGTTAGTCATGGAAAAGCAAACCCGGTTAAAGTTTTCTATAAAGCGATAAACGTTCAATATTAGGGTTTATCTTACGTTACATTTGAAAAACTACCGCCCTTCACCATATTTAAGGTCAATAATTAAAATGCGAAGGTTCCTGATCATTCTTTTCGTTGTCTGCTTTAATCTTGGACAGGCTCAAACCATTACCTTGTCGGGTAGAGTGGTGGATAAAATCTCTCAGGAGCCACTTGCCTTTGCTTCAATCGGCATAAAAGGCAAATCTTTGGGTGTTATCAGTAACCTGCAGGGAGAATTTGACTTTTATATCCCCAATGAGTTCAGAAACGAGATTTTGGTTGTAAGTATGCTTGGCTATAAAAGCTACGAAGCTCCGATCTGGTCAATTACCGGTAGCCCCTCAGTTAGTATAGAAATGGAACGCTCCACTACCTACCTGCAGGAGCTTATCGTGCAGGACTCGCTGAAAGGTGGAGATGTATTACGGATAGCGCTCGCCCGGGCGGATGATAACCTCCCGCAAAAGCCATTTTTACTGGATGGTTTTTACCGCGACATCAAGCGGGTTGGCGGCACTTATATTTCACTCATGGAGGCTGCTGTGCAGATTTATGATGAAGACTCGAAAGAGCCCAGAAACAAGCATAAACTAAAAGAGCGTGTTAAGCTGGTAGAAATGAGGCAAAGTCTTGGCTATGAAAGCAAGTTCACTACTTATTTTGATCAGGATAATTTACTGGAGGATCTATTACTCAACAATAATATTCGATACAGACAAATTGAAGCGAGAGAGGAGCTCTTTGCCGTAATGAGTCGAGAAAAAGATTCTTATTATAACGGGCATGAAATTTTTGTAGTGGCTTACGCTGGTGAGTATACCTTGCGCTTTTTTATTGATAAAGAGGATTATGCCATTATACGTTTTGAGTTCAGTACTACCAATGACACCAAAGATGTAGTAGGTAGAAGAAAAGGTCTGGAAGGACGTTTTGCAGGTACCGATAAAGTAGTGGAGTTTAAACGTTATGAGGGGAAAATGTATATCAGTTTTATGAAGATGACTTCCGCTATTAACTGGTACGACATGGAGAAAGATGAGCTCAAGTTTAAAACTGAATTGTTTCAACAACTGCTAATTAATAAAATCGACACAAACCCTGTAGCCAGAATCGGAGCCACTGAAAGTATGAAACGCTATGGCTTACAGTTTCAGCATTTTAACTATAACAAAGCTTTTTGGGATAGCTATAACGTGATCAAACGCACGCCACTCGATTCACAAATTATTGCCGACCTTGAAAAGGCAGGCCCCTTGGAGAAGCAGTTTGAGGAAAACTAAATTAGTTAACGCTTTATAGCATTGTTGATAATGGACAATTATCAATGGTCAATGGACAATAGTCGATGGTTGATGGATAATAGAACCATTTATTCAATCAACGTGAAATATTATTCGTAGCCTTGTCCCCCGCCAGCGAGGCGGGGGAAGGGGTGGTGATTAATATCAAAGCAAATTCTTCCAAATTCACAATTCGAAACTTGTATCTCTTGATCTCTTACTATACTATTTATACAAACATTTGACGCTCATCGTCACTGCTCAAATATTAGCCATTCGAGCGGCTTATTTCCAAAATTTTAAAATCTAAATTGCAAATTCAGAAAAGTAAGAAGCGGAATAGCTGATTAGTTTCCAGCTATAAATTCTAGATAATTGACAATGGTCAACCGACCATGGACTATTGACCATTCTCAACTTTAACTACTTGAGCAAAGCCAATGCATCCTTAATTCTTTGCAGTGCTGTTCGTAAATCACTCTCTGAAGCAGCATAAGACAGGCGCACGCAATTTTCATCGCCAAAAGCACCACCCGATACTAAAGACACGTTTGCTTTTTCCAGCAGATAAATGCAGAGGTCATCAGCATTTTTCACTTTGGTGGTACCATCTGTTTTACCGAAGAAAGAACTTACATCCGGAAAGAAATAAAAAGCACCTTGTGGATAGTTAGATTTTACCCCCGGTATATCTTTTAATAGATTGTAGACCACTTCTCTTCTTCTGCGATATTCCTCCACCATTTTTTTTGTAGGGGTTATATCGCCAGCAATAGCAGCCAATGCCGCACGCTGTGCAATAGAGCAGTTAGCTGATGTAATCTGGCCCTGAACCTTGTTACAACCATCGGCAATCCATTTTGGTGCTGCTATGTAGCCCACACGCCAGCCCGTCATGGCAAAGCCTTTGGCAAAACCATTCACCGTAATGGTGCGGTCAAACATGCCCGGGAAAGAAGCAATACTGGTTTGCTCTCCGCTAAAATCTATGTGTTCATAAATCTCATCGGCAATGACTAGTAAATTTTCATGTTTCAATACCACATTGGCGATGTCCTGCAATTCTTTTTTAGTAAATACAGATCCGGTAGGATTGCATGGTGAGGAAAAAATAACAGCCTTTGTTTTAGGTGTGATGGCTTTTTCAAGTTGCGCAGCCGTTACTTTAAAATCGTTTTCAATGCTACCACTTACGAGCACAGGTGTACCTTCAGCAAGTCGTACTAAGGCATCGTAACTCACCCAATACGGAGAAAAAACAATTACTTCATCACCAGGATTTAACAAGGCAATCATAGTATTGGCTATAGATTGCTTGGCGCCATTCGATACTACAATATTTTCTGCCTTATAGGGCACGTTGTTTTCTTTCTGATACTTAGCAGCTAAAGCTTCACGCAAATCCTGGTAGCCCGCTACCGGAGGATAGGAGAAATAGCGACCGTCATCGATTGCATTTTTTGCAGCCTCACAAATATGTGCAGGCGTTTTAAAATCCGGCTCACCCAAGCTAAGGTTGATTACATCAATACCTCTTGATTTAAACTCGCGTGCTTTGGCAGCCATGGCCAGTGTAGCCGATTCCTGAATAGCTTCGATGCGGTTAGAAAGTTTCTTCATAATAAAAATTGAAGGGGGTAAGTTAGAGCAAAGAAGGGGGAAGTAAAAATATTGCTTAACTAAAAAGTGTTCTTCCTGAAATACTTCTGCCCAATGTTATTTCATCGGCATATTCAAGGTCGCCACCAATGGGCACACCTCGGGAAATTACACTGATCTTAATAGGAAGGTCCTTAATCTTTTTGTGGATGTAGAAAGAAGTGGTGTCCCCTTCCATGGTCGGGCTCAAGGCTAAAATAACTTCCTTCACATCATTGGCAGGATCTGTAATTCGCTTTACGAGCGATTCAATTTTTAACTCACCCGGACCTACACCATTAATCGGTGAAATAACACCACCCAATACATGGTACTGTCCATTAAACTGCGCTGTGTTCTCGATAGCCATTACATCTTTCGTATCCTCTACCACACAAACCAGCGATGGATCGCGTCTGTGGCTAAGGCAAATGCCACATATTTCAGCATCGGAGATATTGTGGCATTTGTTACAGTAACGAATGTTGGCTCTCAGGTTAGACAGCGCTTCTGTAAGAGCAAAAGTATTTTCCTGTTTCTCTTTTACTAAGTGAAGCACCAGACGCAGGGCAGTTTTTTTGCCTATACCCGGAAGTTTGGATACCTGGTTGACAGCTTCTTCAATTAGTTTGGAGGGGAATTCCATTAGGGGGTTAAATAATAAATCTTAAGTCTAAAATCTTGTGTCTTATGTCTAAAGTCTTAGACTTAAAGAATTTTTGCATCGATGCCTTCTTCACAAATAGCATCGCGGTATGGTTTTAGAAAATCGAATGTACCAAGCTTAACTGTGCAACGACCTTTGTGGTGAATAAGCCATGTGCACTGCTCCGCCTGTTCGGGCGTATGCTTGCAAACCTTAATAAGCGTTCGGATTACATGCTCAAAAGTGTTGAAGTCGTCATTGAAAACAACCAACTCCATCTGTTCGGTGATCTCGATCACCTCCAACAGCTCCACTTCTTCTTCTGTCAAAACATCTGGCTTCATAACTACAAAAATAATAACAAAGGTATTAACAAATAAAAAGAGATTTGGATTTCCCCTTTTTTACTAATTGTTTGGGGCAAATTTGAGTTATGACTCCAGGTTTAGTAGCCACCATTATGGTGCTGTATTTCGCAGTTTTGATTGGCATTTCGCTAATTACCTCGAAAGGAGCGGATACAACCACCTTTTTCACCGCCAACAGAAAGTCTCCCTGGTATCTGGTGGCCTTTGGTATGATTGGTGCCAGCTTGTCGGGTGTCACCTTTATTTCAGTGCCCGGCAATGTCGGTAAAATTGGTTTTGGCTATTTTCAGATTGTACTGGGCTATCTGGTTGGTTACTGGGTAATCATGTTTGTGTTGATGCCACTTTATTACCGACTCAATCTTATTTCCATTTACACTTACCTGGAGCAAAGATTTGACCAATATGCCTATAAAACCGGTGCTTTCTTTTTTCTTGTTTCACGAACCATAGGCTCATCGTTGCGCCTCTATCTTGCTGCTACTGTATTACAGCTTTTTCTTTTTGATGCCTGGGGTGTGCCCTTTGCTTTTACAGTGGCCACAACCATTGTGTTGATATGGCTCTATACATTTAAGGGTGGCATTAAAACCATCGTGTGGACGGATACTTTTCAAACCTTGTTTCTGATTTCTGCTGTTGCTATTTGTGTTTACATTATTGCCAGTCGTATGGGGCTCTCATTCAGTGGAATGGTTGCCCTTATTGAACAGAGTAACTACTCCAGAATATTTTATTTTGATGATGTCAACAGCACGCTTTTCTTTCCCAAACAATTTTTTGGAGGCGCCTTCATTGCCATCACCATGACGGGCATGGACCAGGAGATTATGCAGAAAAACCTGACCTGTAAAAATGTAGGTGAAGCACAGAAAAATATGTTTTGGTTCAGCCTGACTTTAGTAGTGGTGAACTTACTTTTTCTTACGCTGGGTGCCTTGCTTTATCTATACAGTGCACAACAAGGCATTGCCATACCGGCAGCATCCGATGAATTGTTTCCCCAACTGGCGCTTACTGAATTTGGATTAGTAGCAGGTGTGTTTTTCTTACTGGGCATCATTGCCTCTTCCTATGCCAGTGCCGACTCTGCCTTGGCGGGTCTTACCACTTCTTTCTGCATTGATTTTCTCAACTTTAAAAACAAAAACGAAAATCAGAAACGCAGAGAAAAATTTATTGTGCACGTTTCTTTCTCCGTGTTATTTCTCATCATCATCCTTGTGTTCAAAGAAATAAATGAACGCTCTGTCATTGATGCAGTCCTCAATGTAGCAGGTTATACTTACGGCCCACTGCTTGGCCTGTTTGCTTTTGGTCTATCCAACAAAAGGCATGTTCAGGGCAAGCTCGTTCCCTTGATTTGTGTTTTGTCGCCCCTGTTTTCTTATCTGATCAGCGCTAACTCAAAAGCCTTATTCAATGGCTATAACTTCGGAATTGAAATACTCATTGTTAATGGACTGATTACCTTCCTGGGTTTGTGGCTTATTTCGTCTGAAGAGAAAAAGGTGGTTGTTTAAATTTTCTGGCCCTAAAAAAGAAAAGCCGCCTTTTTCAAGGCGACCTCTCTCTCGATTAAAACCAACCCCACATATCTTCTGGCTTCGCTCCCCAAAGCGAAGCTTATGTTGACTCCTAATCTTTATAATACGAACAGTGTGCCATGTACTAAATGGCCTCAATTGAGGTGTTTTGGAGCTTTTGGTAAGATTTTCTTCCTTTTTTGGGAATTTTCATTCCAAAAACGTCAGGCCAACTCTTTGGCAGGGTCCCAGAATTTCTCAGAAAAGTCTTGCACTTTGTCTTTTACAACCTTTATACCCTCCTTTTCTAGCAGCTTTTGCATGGCATCTGGAGTCTTAAAATGGTGTTTACCTGTAAGCATACCGTTACGATTCAACACACGGTGTGCAGGCACCCCCTTGGGTGCACCATGCATGGCCCACCCCACCATGCGGGCACTCATTTTGGTGCCCAAGTAGTTGGCAATGGCACCATAGCTGCTCACCCTTCCTTTTGGGATCAGTTTCACCACTTCGTACACATCCTCGAAGAAATTGTACGCTTGTGGTTTCTTTTGTTGTTGTGTGCTTTTCATACGTTTACAACTTGCTAAATTTACAGCTCATTTTTAACCGAGACCTATAGCCTTGAAAAAATTAAGCTTCGCTTTACTGCTCGTTCTCTGTGTCCATCTCTGTCAGGCACAGACTCACGAGTGGATTTTCCCCTCTAACGAAAGCTGGACGAATGTGAACGAGGGCGAAGAGCTCAATTATGTAATTAAAACCAATGCCAATTTACCCACACGCTTTTCCCTTGAAAATGCGGAGACTACAGACATTCAGTTAGACTCAGCTGGCAACTTCAGGTGGAAGCCTTCTTTCGATCTTGTGGATCGTATTGCCAAAACAAAAGAGCTGACAATTATTTTCCATGCCACTATAGCAGATGGCCAGCGCTTGCGTAAGGCCATTACCTTCACCATTAATCACGTTAACCGCCCGCCAGTAGTGGAAGAGTTGCCCGCTTTTTATGTAAAGCAAGCCTCAAATAATACCTATCAGATTTCCGGTGATTACGCCTATGACCCCGATGGTGATCCACTGGTTTTCAAAGCGATTCCTTCACAAATGCCCGAGGAGTCTTCATTATCATCGCAGGGACAGTTTTTGTGGAAACCTTCGCGTGGTCAATTCAATGCATTGAAAGTGAATCCCTTGTTCGTAGAGTTTATTGTACAAGATCAACCAGAGAAGGCCGAAACAAAAGGCAGGTTAAAAATTGCACAGACGCAACAAGATTTACCCCCGGAAATCCTAATTGTTCCTGGAGATTCTGTTTTTACTTTAAAAGAAGATGAGACCCTCAATTTGAAACTGTACATCTCAGATCCCAATGGTGATGACAACATTCGGAGTGCCGGCTTTTTATCGAAAGATTTGCGCGTGCCTGAAAATTGCCTGAAAGAGAATACACCCTTGCAGTATGAATTTACATGGTCGCCTGGTTATGATTTTGTAGACGAAGATCAGAAGCAATTAATTAACGAGATCATTTTCTTTACACTGGACAAGTCTAATAATCGTTCGCAACGTAAAATCCGTGTGCGCATTAATGATGCTGAAAATCTGGTTCAGAAGGATGCGCTTCAGTATCAGAAGTACTATAACAATATGTTGTCGGCCATGCAACTGATTAATATGCTGGATGCAAACCAGAAGCAGCTCAATCAGGATTATAAGAAAGCAAGAAAGGGCAAAAAGCACCGCTCTATTATTAACGCAACCTTGGGTGGTGTTACCGGTTTATCGCCTTTGGCGTTGGAACCTGATAATTCAAAAATTGTGTCGGGCGTTGGCGGTACTACCGTGTTGACTTTAGGTACGCTTGAAGCCACTGAAGTTATTGGTCGTTCTAAGGAGGCTATTCTGGAAAAAATTAAAATAACTATTGAAATCAGAAATAAGGTGCAAGCGGCCGGAGATGAGTTCGCCAAGAAGTACGCCCTGAAGTCAGCGCGGAGAAATGCAGAATTTGAAAAAGACATTGATAAGCTGCGCACTGCTATGAATGACCAAAAACTGGTGCTTTTGGAGATCGATGCTTTTCAAAAAAATCAGCCCCGTGTTGATACACAAGCCTTACGCAAAGTTTTTATTGATTTTAGTGAGGAATAATTGGCGTCCTGGGTAAGAATCTTCACTCAGAATTTTGCATGAATCATCTGAAATTCTACCTTTGCACTCCTTAAAAATCGGTGAACCGACCGTTTCGTGGTTTTAGGCCACGGAAATAACACAGAGGAGTGGTAGAGCGGTTTATTGCACCGGTCTTGAAAACCGGAGACGTGAAAGCGTCCGGGGGTTCGAATCCCTCCTCCTCTGCTGATTAATAATCAAAGACAATCAAAACCCTGAAATCTTCACGATTTCGGGGTTTTTTGTTTTTAGGGCATACCAAAATCAACCGAAAAATCGCAATCCCTTGGTACCAGAGCTGGTACCAAACTTCCAGACGGGAAGTTGGTACCAAAAAGAGGTTAAATAGCTGATAATCAAGATGTTCATATAATGGACGACTTGATTTCGGCACCGTGTAGTGAATACATTAACCATTTAATACTAAGGGATATGAGAAAGTCGATTGCAGTAAAGTTTTTCGCTCGAAAAGGAAGAGCAACGGATGAGGGATTTGCACCAGTTTTCATGAGAATTGGAATTGGTGAAAAGCGAATCAGCATCGCCACAAAAATTCAGGTAAAACTCAGCGAGTGGTCTGTCCAAAATTCCAAATTAAAAACCAACTCGGAGGACTCGCGGAGAGTAAATAAGATACTTGAAGGATTCAAGTTCAAGGCCTTCGACTATCAGCGCGAACTGATGACTGAAGGAAAGGAAGTCACACTGGACAACATCAAGGCAAAATGGTATGGCCTTTCTTTCGAAAAGCCACGAATGCTGATGGAGGTTTTCAAACAACACAATGAGCAAATGAAAGCTCTTGTCAATCGTGAGTTCTCACCGCTAACACTGGAACGTTATGAAACCTCGTACCGACATACTGAGGCTTATCTTAAATGGAAGTTCAAAATTGACGACATCGATATTAAGAAGCTCAACTATGAATTTATTGCAGATTATGAGTTTTGGCTAAAGTCGAAGAGAAAGTGCGATCACAATACTTCAGTCAAGTACCTATCTAATTTCAAGAAGATTGTCCACATCTGCATGAAAAACGCTTGGCTTGACCGCGATCCGTTTGTAGGATTTAAAATGACAAAACGGGAGGTAGAACGTCCCTTTCTGGTGGATGAAGAACTAAAACGAATTATAGCCAAACAATTCGTAGCACCACGCATGAACCAGGTGCGCGATATTTTCATCTTCTGCTGCTATACCGGATTAGCATACGCAGACGTTGAAAAACTAACCCGCGAAGAAATCACCACTGGAATTGATGGTGAGAAATGGATTTGGACAAGCAGACAAAAGACTGACACTGCGACCAGAATTCCCCTACTATCTCAAGCTCTTGAAATTCTTGAACGATACAAAGATGATCCTCAATGCGTCATCAAAGGAAGACTGCTACCTGTCTTGAGTAATCAAAAGATGAATACCTATCTGAAAGAGATTGCAGATGCGTGTGACATCACTAAGAAAATGACCTTCCACACAGCTCGACACACCTTTGCTACTACTGTTACGCTTTCGAATGGTGTACCGATTGAAACAGTGGGTAAGATGCTAGGCCACAGAAACCTAAAGACTACTCAACACTATGCAAAAATCCTTGATTTGAAAGTGAGCGAAGACATGAAGAATCTTCGAAACAGGCTCAATACAAAATCAGTAGCTCCTGCAATAACTCAAAATTCCAAACCTCAACTTTAATCCATTACTCCAATGAATAAGATTGTCACATACCTTGAAAGCAAAGAAGTTGTTTTTCACGGAGCACTTATGCTCATCATTCTTTACGTCCCACATGCTGGTCACCTTTTTAAGAATCTTGAACACTTAGATATGACCATTTTTGGTTTCTCAATTTTGAACTGGGTTTATGGAATTGCGTTAGCCAGTATAATTGAATTCATAATTCTAGTTTTCATTATCAACGGTTATAGAACAACTGGAAAGTTCTATGCAGTTGTTAGCTTTTTTATAAATGCCTTCTACTATGACCATTGGTTCCTTGCGATTCAGGAGCCATCAATGCTGAACATCAAATTAGCAACGATCAGTTTTCTAATATGCTTCTGCCACTCCCTCGCGGTGTGGCAGTTAAGTGAACTGTTCTACAAGAGATTGAAGGCAGACAAAGAGAAGGTTGTTGAGTATTGGTGTCCGGAGTGTGAAGCAGGACCGTTTCCAAATAAAAGGTCAATGGAAGGTCATATTTCTAAAGCACATAAATACTACAAACGGATTTTGGAAAACGGTAAGAATTCCAAAACCCATTTGAATGGTATCAGTTTATAACCTCAACTATTATGGACGCTGAGATTCACCATCTCAGCGTTTTTTCTTTCCCACATTGTAAAGTACTGGCCCCAGGTTCTCACTAATCTTCTCAAGTGACCTTCCTGCTACATAACCTCCAACACCCAAGTCCATCAAAGTCCAGATGTGGTCATCAAGAGTAGTTACCGGAAGGTTGAAGTATGGCACAAGCACATAGTTATTGAAAACTATAAACATGCAGATGCACATAAGTATCGGCCTCCAGTTTCGTTGCAACCAGCTTTCACCTTTTGTTTCTGATTCAATGATTTTTGATTTCGTTTCCAGGAGCTTGCTTTCATAATCAATACAAGCTCCTTCCATGTTCATGAGAAGTTCCTTGTACTTCAATTGAAGCTCAAGCTTCTCATCTGACTTGTCGATTTTGTCGATTGCATTTCCTATGGAATCGACTGTCTCTTTTACACCAGCTCCGAGAATTTTAGACAAAAATCCTCCAATAGCTGGTTTTTTACCAACTTCACTTGCCTCCATGTTTGTTTGTTTAATTGTTAGATAATTCTGTTTAGTAATGCTGACTATCCTTAGTAGTCATGTCACCATTGATCGGATAAGGTTTTAATTTTTGCTTGGCCATTGGCTCTTGCCACTGGATGCCGAATTGTCGGAAGAAATCCAAAGTGCTCTTAGGTGCATACCTATTCTTGGTAATGTTTACCACACCTCTATGAACCTCTCCAGCTATCTCTGCGATATGCTCCCAATCCTTTCCACCTTTGAAATCTCCAGCTTTGGTATGCTGAAGGATAAAGATGAATGCTTTGTCCGGATGCTCCTTTCGAAGCTCTTTGTATTCATTGATTTTCAATCCAAGGTCATTCACTGAATCGAGAATGATAAACTGATAATCCGAAAGGTCAGGGTCTTGCAAGTTTTCAGCGAAGTGCAACCTTGATGGCAAAGGATTCAAGAATTCGTTCACCTTCTTGGTCATGGTTGGAGAAGCAAATTCCTCCGATGACACGTAAAGCACATCACCGAAATTCTCAGCAAGGTATTGCGCAAGCTTTAGCAGAAAGATGGTCTTCCCATTATGAGGTTCGCCATGAAACATCATAGTGAAGTTCCTTGCCGGATTTCCAAATAGGGAATGCCAGAATGAAAAGAAATTGAGCAAGTCAAGTTTACGGGTTGCCATTTCTTCAGCAGTCAAAACTCCATTGAGTCCCCTGTTATGCGAACAAGCTCCACGACTTGCATCCGAGTAGGTTTTACTCTTGCATGGCCTTAGCTTCTTACCGCCAGTGTCATAGATTCTGCCGACCTCATTTTTGCATCCACAAGCCTTTACGATTCCTTCCAATCCATTCAGTTCAGCTTTTGAAATTGATACTTTAGTACTCGACCGTTGTCGTAGGCTTTTGTAGATAGCATTTACTTTATCGGCATACGGGTCATCTTTAGTAAGCTTCTTCTTATCAACCAGATTCTCCAGGTACTTAATGAAATCATTAATCTTCTTCTGGTCATCCTTTCCTTGTAAACCGATGTAGCGTTTAATGGCGGTAATCGACTGGTACACTTTTTCTCCCCCTGCGATTGCTACCAAATGATTAAGGTCTTTATCATTGATAGCAAAAGATTCATCGCCCTTCATCTTGTTATATGCCTGAACAAGTTTGTTCTGAATCATTTCAATTTCTTCCGACAATGGTGAGGTTTTGCGGATGAGCTTTTGAACGATGGAACGTTGCAAGGCTTTGATGAAAGCAAGTATGGTATTGGGTGACTTAACCTTGTTGTGTAACCCGACATACCTTTTAATGTACTTCACCTCTTCACGGATATGCTCAACGTGTTTTACATTCTTTGGCTCTTTGGTCTCTTTAACCGCTTTCGCCTTCGTTTTTTGTTCAGCCTTTTTGACTGGAGATTTTTTCGCCTTGGATGGCTCAGGGGTTATGCTTTTCGGGCTGGCGGTTTTTGCATACTCATTCAACTTTTGAAAATACAGGTCTATCACTTTCTTAATGCCTTCGCTGCTTTGATAGTTCGCCCAATTTGTTCCATTGGATGTACTCTTCACAACCAGGTCATGTCCTTTCTTTAGCGTTTCCGGCAAAGTCTCTATACCGATCCGCTCCACTTCAATAAAATAATTACTAGCCGTTATCATTACGCTGCAAAGTTTAATAGTTCTAATTCGAGTTCCAGAGCAAGAGCTTCAAGCTCCAGTTGCTCCATTTCAGATTGCGATTGTTTTGGGAGCATCACGATGGTAGGCTTTGTCCTTGGTTCCTTTTTCGGAATCTCTCCTTTGATTATATCATACTGTGGAGGACTAAGCGAAACGCTATCGTTGAACTTCTCCTGAAGCACTTGGACAAACTCATCTATTCTTCCCTCACCTAATGATGCCGTCATTCTATCAGAAATCTTTTCAAAGTTGTTCCCCTCAACAATCTTTAAGAGGTCTGGATCAAGGTATGTATCACCACCCTTCGACCGTGAGGACGAAACTACAATCTTGAATTTGCCAGGCTGCCGGAAGATGGATACTCCATTCTTTGTTGTGATACTTGCACCAATAGTTAAAGACCTGATGATCTTCATTGCTCTGGAAATAGGAACCACTGTTTTTTGCCCGACATCATTTCCTGGCTCCCAATATTCCGGCATGAGGATTCCTTTCTTGATTCCTCCATCAATCGTAGTATAACTCACAAGCTTCCCTTTGTAAGCACTGAAAGCTTGAAGCACATTTCCGGTAATGATGTGCCGTATCTTTCTATCAACCGTACTCTCTTTAATGGAGGCTTCCCACTTTGCCAATAGTGATTCTTTTTCAAGGTGCGGTAATCCGACACTTGCACCAATGATTGCTCTTACGTCCTGTGCGTAGCTTGCAGGAATGGCGATGTACTTGTTACTACTTGCCAATGCAAAGCGAAGGCGCATAGAACTTGGCGCATACGGGTTCTTCTTTTTCTTATCAATGATGAAACCCAAGAATACAGCAGGTACAAGTTCCTGACCTCCCTCATAACTGCTTACAGGATAGTTCAGATTTCTCCCTACATAGAAGGAGGTGAAAATGGATTCCAGGTATTGTCTTCTGTTGTTGAATGAACGCTTGATCTTTTCCTCTGAATCGGTCATCGCTTTTTGAAGCTCAGTAGTTCTGGCTTTAATCGCCTCTTGTGCTTCAGCAGCATTACCTTTCTCAACAAGTTTTTGAATCTTCTTCTCTTGAGGAACCTTTTGCATGAGGTCTTCATAGTATGCCACATTATCTGCGATTTCCTTTTGAAGCTGCGACTCCATGTAGCCTTCATACTCCAGCTTCACTTCCTTTTGCAATTCTCTTCCATTTTTTCCCTGGAGGGACTCTGCAAGTAAGTTGCTTAACTCCTGCATAGAGAATGGTTTCTTGAGAACGTTAGCCATCACTGTCTCCAAAATGCTATCATCCCCAAACTCACTTGTTCCACCCTTACCAACAATCACGGTTCTGGAAGATTGTGTTTCTGCCTGAAGATCCATCGCCTCCACTTCAAGGTCGTAATCACCGATCTGTTTGAGATACTCTACATACTCACTGTAACGGTTAGCAATTTCATTATAGAAGTCTTGCTGCATGAGTGTTGAAAGCACTGCCACTCTTCCAGAAACTCTGTGTGCGGCATCTTCCAATTCTGCTCCATCTACTTCACGTGTTGATAGTCCCAATGGATCATCGAGGAGCATATTTACCTCTACATTCTCCTTTAGGTATTCAGCTACTATCCTGTCCCCGTACTTATTCAGGAAGTCCGGAACATCCAGAATTTTCGTAGATGACTTTTGGTTTGAGGTCGTGTTAGCATCCAGGGATTTCAATTTCTTCTGGAGCATCATCATCAATCGCTTCTCAGCGGGAATGGCAGAGTTAACGTAATCGTAGATAGGTTTAAAAATTTGTCCGGTGCGGTTTATCCGTCCACGTTTCTGAACCTCTGTGTTTATGTCAAGCTCTGCTTGCAATACAATCATGACCCGTTGCTTCACTTTATCCTTCGAAACTTTTGGAGTAACAATAGCATGAGCGGAAGCTCCAGTACTTCCGGACTGATTGATTAAGAGAACATCGACTTCATTATTATTGAATTGTCGGAAAGCATCATTGGTATTTACACGCTTCCGTGTCATCACCAATGCTTTGTTTGTCCTGGAGTTTATCTGAAGCTCATACTTACGACCAGTAACCTCGGCCACTTTGAATCCAGCTTCGGTGATTTTTCGGACAATCACATCAATGGGAGAAATGGTAATTCCTGTAGATGCCTCTTTGATTCGCTCACTTATTCTGAAATACTCTGCCTGAGCTTCCAAGGGGAATTCAGAGATTTCAAATTTTTTGAAAACCTTCTGACCATCCGTGTCGGTTTCCGTGTAGCGCAAAATTCCATCTAATCCTTTTTGAAGAACTACTGAAAAATCAGCATTTATGGTATCTCCATCCGTAACTGCGAGACCTGCGTCATTCTCCATCTGTTCAATGAAGCTTCCCATTGTGCTGGCAAAAGCGATAACAGGTTTTTTGCCTTCCTTCAATCGCGCTATGGCTCGTTCTGCAACTGCCTCTGCCTTGATGCTAAAAAGCATTTGATTAATCACATTGAAGACTTTGGAAAAGTATGGTAGGTTATCAACTCCTGCTTGGGAGGTTCCTTCCCGAATTTCTACTTGCTTCCCCTCGGCTACTGCAATGTCATCCAACTCTTCCACAATCTCATCCACATAGGTAGTTTGAAACTTGATGATGTCACGAATGATTGAAGTGATATTGTCGGCAATGGCTTTATGCTCTTGCTCTTTATCCTCCAAAGTAATGTAGTTCACTTCTACACCTTCAAATGAGCGTTCTCTACGCATCATCTGACCTTCTGCCACAAGCTGGCTTGCCAAAATTTCTTGCAAGGCTACACCACCTTTTGTTATAGCTTCGATTAGTGCATCCCTGGTCATACTCGCATCGCGAATAGAGGTCTTCATCGCATAGATTGGCATGTTATCAGGACGCTTGGCAAACGTAGCCGAAAGGAATACTACGCCTCTTGTTTTGGACAACGCTGACTGCATGAAGTTTCCGGTGTTGCCAGAGCCGGATGAGTTGTGAGCTTCATCCATGATGACAATGTTATCTTCTGCAATAGCATTTAAGAATGCAGGTTTTATTGGCTTCTTATCTGGCGAATTGAACTGTGAGTAAGTGGCTACTACAAAATGAAAGTTTCGCGGTATGCGCTGACCCTCGAATATTCTGTTTTGGTCTGCGGCAGGAAGTGCCTGGTAGATGATGTTTCCGTCTTCATCCTTGATGTCGGTCTTACTCTCTCGACCATTGACAATGAAAGGAACAAGGTTCGAAGAACCTATCGCTGACAAATCACGATAAATGTCAGAGAACAAATTTGCCTTTTCAGTAATAAAGATGGGTTGAACTCCTTGCTCAATTGCATAACGAATAATAGATGCGGCAATTCGACCTTTACCAATTCCGGTTTGGTCTCCGATGATCATACCAACACCTCTCTCTTCGATGTTGTAGATTGACATCGCTACTGCATCAATTTGCTCGGCTGATAATGCTTTGCACAGTTCTACATTACTCCGGTAGTTAAGCTTGATTCGAACATACTCATCTATATCACCACCCACAGCTTCTTTAATTCTCTGCAATGCACTGTGCGTCTCGAAGCCCATTGAATCAGGTACTACCGTATTGAGAACAAAGCAACTGCTTGATGCAGGGGTATATGGCATACCGAGTTCATCGAAGCCCATTAATTCAAGCTCCAGGGCAAGAGCCTGAGCTTCTAATTCAAGTTTTGTCATTGTAAATTCTTGTCTTGGTTTATCTGCCGAAGCTTCAGCGTAGGCATGTGTTGCCTGCCGACCTGAGTCTTGACGGAGGTGGGTTACGCTCATTACACGTTCATACAACTCTTCAAAAGAATCGACTACTGCATCGCGTTCTTCATTTTTTAAAGGAGCTGCACCAGAGGTTTGAGATTTTCGTCCATCAATCAGCATTAGCCTGGTGTCGAACGAAGTTCCCTGACGTGAATAGAGTTTGGAGCCATCAATGGGAATGACATCGACTACATTATATCTGCTGAAGAGGTAATTAAAGAAGAATCGGTTTTTCCCCTTTTGAACTCTTCCTTTCTTATCGTAGCGTGTATGACCTCCAATAATGATGGCAGCTTTCCCATTATCTTTCATGCAGTCCAAGGCACGTAAGGCCATTAAGTGATCGAGCACTTCAATAGTAAAGGTCTCGTACTTAATTTCCTTATCTAAAAGTCCGAAGGGAGGATTCGTGATGACTGCATCAAACTTCTTTTCAAAACCTTTGAATGGATTTGTGGCATCTTGATTTAATATTTGTTTGAAACCCTGGTCAGCTAAGTTCGATCTTCTTAGCTCATCAATTTCATTGACAATAACTCTGGAAGGATTAGCGGCAATCGTAAGCAGACCATTTCCTGCGGACGGTTCAAACACAGAAATATTCTGTTCTGCGTTAGTGAAAATTCCGGCAAGAAATGAAATGGGAGCCGGAGTACTGTATTGTTGCAATAAGATACTCTGGCTTGTACGGTGAGAAATATTTACCTGGCTTTTGTAAAGCTCAACAATACTCCAATACTTATCTTCAATGGACAATGATGAAAGCGAAATGCTTCTTGCTTTCAGTACGATTGCAAGTTCAGTGTATTCTTTTACTTCTGATTTATCAGTGATCCCGTAAGACGAGGCAATGCGCTCAATAGATTTCCTATTGTGCTTATTCTTTGCATCCAGTTCATTTCGAACGTACTGAAGAAATTGTGTCTTTATGATTGAATTATCCCTCACTCCACCAAATGTAGAGTGCGGAAAAAGTGAGGGTTAAGGATTGTTAATGATAGTAAACAATAATTAAGGATTTTAAATGAATTTTACCCAATTAAGAAATACTTGTGAGTTCTATTTGATATTCATTAAAATTTCATTCGCTGAATTCTCACCGCATTCAAAATTGCTAATAATGCGACACCCACATCAGCAAATACAGCTTCCCACATGGTGGCCAATCCTCCTGCGCCAAGTGCCATTACAATTACCTTTACTCCAAAAGCTAAGGCGATGTTTTGCCAAACGATTTGATTAGTTGCTTTTCCGATTTTAATAGCGGTTACAATCTTCGAAGGTTGATCGGTTTGTATGACAATATCAGCGGTTTCAATGGCTGCATCACTACCCAGGCCACCCATTGCTATACCTACATCGCTTAAAGCAAGGACAGGAGCATCGTTAATCCCATCACCAACAAATGCCACAGCTTCTTTCTTACCTTTCTTTATTGCTTCGACTTTTTCAACCTTGTGTTGAGGAAGGAGATCGCCATAGGCTTGGTCTATGCCTAATGATTTGGCTACCTTGTCAGCTACTGTTTGCTTGTCGCCACTGAGCATAATGGTCTTTATCCCCAAAGAGTGCATAAGCTTAATTGCACCTGGGCTATCTTCCTTTACTTCATCAGCGATTGTTAAATATCCGGCAAACGATTTGTCTACCGCCACTGCAACAATTGTATCTGTTACGGCACTAGTATCTTGATCTACTTGAACACCAAACATAGACAAGAGCCTAACGTTACCAGCAAGAACCTCCTTACCCTGTACATTTCCTTTCAGACCATGCCCTTTTATTTCTTCAAGGCTATCAACACCGACCTTATCGAATTTCCCATTCGCATACTCGACAACTGCTTTTGCAACCGGATGATTTGAGTTGGATTCCAATGCTGCCACGAGCGGAATCCATTCTTTTTCACTCATGCCCTTGTTCACAACTTGCTGCACTTTGAAAACACCTTTGGTAAGTGTTCCGGTTTTGTCCATGACTACCGTATCTACACGTGTCATCAGGTCAAGATAGTTGGAACCCTTGAACAATATTCCATTGCGGGAACCAGCTCCAATACCTCCGAAGTAGCCCAGAGGTATAGCAACAACTAGCGCACACGGACAAGAGATAACCAGAAAAATTAGTGCGCGATAAAGCCATTGATCAAACACATATTCCTGCACGAAGAAGAAAGGTAAAAGTGTTAGTGCTACCGCAAGGAATACAACAATGGGTGTATAGACATTGGCAAATCTTCGAATAAACAATTCCGTTTTTGCTTTCCGGCCTGTTGCATTCTGCACCAACTCAAGGATTCGGGCAAGGGAACTTTCGTTGAAGAGTTTTGTGACTTTTAAATCAACTACTTTTGATTCGTTGATCATTCCTGCCAGCACCGTTTCACCTCTTTCTAACGTAGTAGGTTTGCTTTCGCCCGTTAGGGCAGCAGTGTTAAATGAACTTCTCTCACTCAACATTTCTCCATCGAGCGGTACACGTTCGCCAACCTTTATAAAAATAGTTTCACCAACCTTCACTTCAGTTGGGTCGACATTCACAACATTACCATTTCGATAGACAGAAGCTACATCCGGTCTCACATCCATGAGCGCCTTGATACTACGCTTCGCACGGTTTACTGCCGCACTTTGAAATAGTTCTCCTATAGCATAGAAAACCATGACTGCAACACCTTCCGGATACTCACCAATATAGAAAGCTCCAATAGTCGCAATACTCATCAGAATAAACTCCGTGAATACTTCGCCCCGAAATGCATATTTGATTCCTTTTATTAAAACCGGAAGCCCTACAGGAAGGTAAGCAAGGGCATACCATATAAACCGAAACATATTTTCGAACCATGAGGGTTGTATCCAATTGTCCAGTAGCAGACCTGTGGCTAGTAGAATAAAACTCGCGATGGCCGACAGCCATTCTTTATTGATGTCCTTCTCATTTTCTGTTTGGTTGGATTGTTTGTTTTGCAGCACAGTTTTTTGTTCGGGGGTGCAGCAACCATCATCCGATTGAATATTTGTGTGTTGATGTTCAGCCATAAATAAAATTTTAATGAATGAAGAATGAAAGGATACCCGTTAACACCAATGTGATACCTGTTATAATTCCTGCATTGTGTTCAAGGGTATGCCAGTTAAGTTTCAGCAATCCTCTATAGGTTATACTCACCCAAATAACCATACCACCAACAGTTACAACGGTGTACAGTAAAGCAATCAATGACACCAGCCACAATCCACGAGCACCAGCCATTAGAAAATATGCTTCAATTTCAAAGCAGGGTGAAAAGAACATGGCTACGACTAAACTGACTATTACTTTTTTGTCTGAAACAATCTCTTTATGACGGTGCAGGTGAAAGTGTTTATGGGTGTGATGCTGATAAATAAAAAAGACTCCTAATGCGATTAATACAGAAGGTGCAATGTATGCAGTGAAGTAATTCATATTGGCTGCTAACTGAATACCCGCAACACCAATAATAAACCCGATAAGTACGGTACTTAACGCATGTGCCAGTCCAGCAATGAATGTAACCTTCGTTGCCTTATTTACCGACCAGTTTTCCTTTCTGGCAATGGCGAGTACTGGTAACCAATGGTTAGGTATAAGTGCATGGAGCAAACTCAGTGTTAAACTTCCTGCAATGAGTGTTATCATTTATCCGTGCGATAGGGTTTCAAAATAACCTGCAAGTCTTCCGATATTTCCATAGGTCGCAAGGGTGGCACATCGGCACCACCTGTGTTACCCACTGGAATAGTCCCTACAAATGATTTTACCCCACCAACCAGAAGCCTTGGTATTTGCCCAATGATCTCTCTTGTGTCTTTTATCCGAATTCCAAACTTGAGCATGATCCAATGTACTTCGGAATGCTCCATTGGCCAGGGTTGCCCAAGAATGTGCGCCCGTTCCAAGTGCCGCCAAGCTACTTGCAAATTTCCTTTAGATAATTCTCTCTTGTAGTCGTTAAGCTCCTGATGATAATGAACCTTCAAACCATCAGGCATTTTCCAATACAGTTTCATTGCTTTGATTTTATTAATCTAAACCAGTTACGTCTTCTCCAACGATAGAAAATCCAGGCAAACGCCCATACGAATGGTGTCAGCACTCCAGTTTGAATAATTACTTCATCTTGGTAGTTCGTTTGTACATCTGTTTTTTTAGTAAGGGTAATAGTGTGCTTCCAGATTCGAACCATCGAACCATATCCATGATCAATCAATACTTTTGTATTATTCGATGTTGTGCTTGGAATTTCAATTACAATGTGTTGACGTCCGAAGGGAATGTGCCCGAATAGAAACAACGATGTCTCGTAATCTCCATCTATCCATTCCTCCGAAAGAATCTTAGGATTCACTGCCTCAAACTTTAAAATTGGGTTGGCAACATAATGGAGCGTGGACACCTTCTTTACACGGCTCCAGACTTCATCCAGAGGCATATCTAAACAATATTGTAATCTGATCTTCATATTAATGGGCGTGTCCTTCTTCTTCACTATTTTTCATTTTTGAAAGGATGGCATAAGCCCCTTTCACAACAACCTCATTTTCAGAATTCCATCCTTCTGATACGATTACTTCGGTATATCCTAATTCACTATTGCCAACGGTTATCTCCTGCATTAAAAAGTGCTGACCTTCTTCTTTGTGCTCAGCACCTTCTTGCGATTCGTTTGTACTTGTTTCTTCTTCATGCTCATGACCTTCTTTGGTTTTAATGAAAATATATTTCTTCCCCTGGTAATCGATGATAGCTTCATTCGGCAACGCAGATACCGCAGCGCCACCTGTTTCTACAATAGCCTTTAGGTACATGCCTGGCAACAAATCTTTATCTTCCTTATCGATATGACAGTGAATACGAATGGTTCTGTCAGAACTAATCTCCCTTCCGATCAAGTACACAGTAGCCATGCGTTCCGTAATTTCATTGGCAAGCGTAAACCTTACCTTTTGTCCGATTTTAATCTTACGAACATCCTTCTCAAAAATTATCAACTCAGCATGCAAATGCTCTGTATCCACAATCTCAAAGAGTATATCGCTGGGATTCACAAACATGCCAATGTTTACATTTACCTCTGTAACGTAGCCTGTAATTGTTGAATAAATATTTGATGTGCTGGAGATAGTTCCTGTTTCAAGGGTCACAATATCAATATTGATTAGTTTGAGTTTGGCTAATAAACCGTTCTTTTTAGCTAACCAACTTTGATAGGTTGTCTTTGCTTGTTGCAAGGTTTTTTGCGCATTCACATTTTCCTTAGCAAGTTCTTGCTGCCGTTCATAGTCAGCCAGCGCAAAATCAAACTGATTCTTAGCTTCCAAGTAGTCTTGTTGTAGTTGAATGTATTCAGGATTTTCAATTACTGCAATCAATTGCCCCTTGATAACTCTTGAACCTTGGAGCAGCACTGTGCTTTTAAGAAACCCACCTAATGGAGCTGAAACACTTACCAGTTGTTGTGGAGGAACATCGAGTACACCATTAACCTTAATGGTTCCACTGATTTGTTTTTGGTCAACTTTACCGAATTGAATACCTGCGGTCTTTATCTGTTCAGGTGTGAGTTCTACGGTATTCTCCTCTTCATCATGATGCTCCTCGACTGCCGCTTCCGTGGCATTGTTACCACACGAGATCAGCAAGGTTGATATATAGAATAATAGTAAAAGACTTAGTAATTTATAAATGGTTTTCATTTTGTTCTGTTATTTATTGCCCGACAAAAATTCAATGTAAATAATGGACTGATTGTAATCGTTCAGTGTTTGGAGGTGACCTTCTTTTATGGCGATAGCCTTTTGAACACCTAACAAATATTCAGCATACCCAATCTCCCCATTGCTAAAGGCAAGTAATGTTTGCTTTAGAATAAGTTCTGCGTTGGGTAATGCCGAAGTAGTGTAGTATTCCAGACTGTTTTTGTTTTTAGTGTACTCCTGCATGGCTTGCTGGTATTGTCCTTGCAGTGTTTTATGATAGTAATGGTAATTACTCTCTGCTGCTTGTCGGTTGTACTCAGCAGCCTTGACACGCCCCTGCTGCGGAACAAACCATAATGGAATAAAGAGCCCAACTTGAAAGCCGGTGAATCGATCGCTGGAAGAGGCTATTGCCCCTGAACCAGATTCCGTGTCCTGTATGCCAATTAGCGTTTGCGTAAAGAAACCAAGCATGACTTCAGGAGCAGCCTTAGCAGCCTCTACTTTCTTCTCATCCTTTGCGACCTGCATTTGCTGTTGCATGTACCTTGCCGAAGGATTGGCTTGAACGGCTACACTATCCGGTGCATTGCTAAACGAAATTTGGTTCAACTCAGCATCGGTTATGTCTGGCAACTCTTCGCTATTGATGAGTGTTTTCAATTGGTTACGAATCACCAACTGATCAGCCTGATTTTTTGACAGCAAGTTTCTAACTTCATTGCGTTGTGATTCCGCAGTAGCTTGTTCCAGCAAATTAGCTTCGCCTGTTTTATATCTAAGTGATGCAGCTTTCAGAAAACCCCCGTAGATACTATCCTGTTGCTCTAGCAATTTTTGTTTAGCTCTCAGAAAAGCTAACTGGTAATAGACCTGCTTCACCTGAAAAATCAGTTCGTTCTCCGTAGCAGCTTTTTTCAATTCACTGGATGCCACAAGGGATCTGTTCAACGCACCCTGACTACCAAAGGCAGTAAAAGGAATAGTTTGTGTAACCGTCAGGTTATTGTCATTTTTTGCATAACTGTTGTATTGGCCATAGAGCAAAGACACATTTGTTTTCGGAAGATCAAACCCCGTTTTTTTCAAGGCTTTTTGTGACTCTATGTTGTAGCTTGCTGCCTGAACACCTTCATTTTTTTGCAGTGCTGATTCTATAGCCTGTTCGAGTGTAAGCAATTGCTGCGACTTCCCTATCAGGGTCATAAGCAGGAATAGTGTTGCTAAAAAATATTTCTTCATAACTTAAAGATTGGAGTCGCAATAGAGTTTATTGAACAGTACCATTCCTGACGACTTATCGCTTAAATAGAGTGAGGGATAGTAAGATTTAAAAACGGTCTTTACACTTTGAACAAACTTAGGCTTGTCGGTAAAATCCTCCCGAATGGGTTTCATCCAAAGATGCTGAATGGGAGAATCCAAATCCCTACTATAGTAGTAATTTAGCCCACGTCCGGTTTTGTAATGATAGACCCGCTTTGAGTATGTCACCAGACATGAATCGTCCAGTATTTTGTAGTAACCATACGATTTGAAAAAACCCTTGTTTCCAAAAGCCCTGTAGCGGTCTGATCCAATACTGTATCCGGCAAGTGATCCATACTGAATCGTTAGCGTTTCATCAATTCCACTAATCGTCAGCTTAGCATTCGGTGTTTCTTTCAAAGCATCTTTACAATCTTTTACCCGAACAACTTTATAAGGCTTATCCTTAACAAAGGCTTCGTGTGTTGAATACAATTTTACTTCTTTGATTCCCTCTTGTGCCTGAGTGGAAATACCCACAGAAAGCAATACAGGGATTAAAATCAATCTGATTGTTTTCATAGAAATATTAATTTTTTCGAAATAGATATAAAGGCATGGAAGTACGATCAATGTCAACACAGTTGAACTGATCAATCCTCCGATGACAACAGTAGCCAGTGGCTTCTGTACCTCGGCACCCGCGCTGGTGGCCAATGCCATTGGCAAAAAGCCAAGGGATGCAACAGCAGCCGTCATTAACACAGGGCGAAGACGAATTTGAGTGCCCTTTCTTACGATGTCGTATAAGTCAGTAAGCCCTTCTTTCTTCAGCCGATTGAATTCGGCTATAAGCACAATTCCATTAAGTACCGCTACACCAAACAATGCGATGAACCCGATACCTGCCGAAATACTAAACGGCATTCCACGCAACAACAAAGCAAACACTCCTCCAATGGCTGCCATTGGTATAGCCATGAAAATGAGAATGGATTGTTTCAATGAACCGAACGTGAAAAACAGTAAGGTTAAAATCAGCAGAAGAGCAACGGGTACAGCGATCGAAAGCCTTGCCTGTGCTTCTTTCAGATTCTCAAATTGTCCTCCATACGTTGGATAGTATCCTGGAGGAAAATCAATTTGCTTTTCTATTTTTTGCTGAAGCTCCTCTACAATGCTGGCCACATCTCGACCACGAACATTGAACCCTACTATGATTCTGCGCTTGGCATCTTCGCGTTGTATCTGATTGGGGCCAAGTTTAAATTCAACACTGGCAACTTGATCAAGCGGAACTTGATTACCTGTTGGTGTCGTAATAAAAAGATTCTGTACGTTCTCGATGCCCTGACGATTTTCTTTTGTCAGCCGAACTACGAGATCAAAACGCCTCTCGCCTTCGTACACCACGCCCGCACTCTGTCCAGCAAACGCAGTGCTAATGGCTTGGTTAATGGTTTCGATGTCCAGTCCAAATCTGGCCACCTCATCGCGGTCAATATGCACAACAATTTGAGGTAGACCTGTAACTTCTTCAACATACAAGTCACGCGCACCTTCAATACCTGCGGCAATGCCTGCAACTTGTTTTGATAAATCTGTTAGCACGTCAAGATCTTCACCAAATATTTTTACCGCTACATCCTGCCGCACTCCGGAGATTAATTCATTGAAACGCATTTGTATAGGTTGCTGAAATCCAAATGTCACGCCAGGTATTGCCTCCAGTGCTTCCCCCATCTTCTCAGCTAGCTCTTCACGATTATCAGCCTTTTTCCATTCGCTCTTATCTTTCAGAATCACCATCAAATCACACGCTTCAATAGGCATAGGGTCAGTTGGAATTTCTCCTGCACCAATTTTGCCTACTACCTCCTTCACCTCATCCGGGAATTCACGCATCAAAATTTCTCCTGCTTTTAATGAAGCATCAACCGTATGTGTAAGACTACTTCCGGTAAGCACACGGGTTTCGACAGCGAAGTCGCCCTCTTCTAACGTAGGAATAAATTCCCCTCCCATGTTCGCAAATAGAAGCAAACTTCCAATGAAGAGTACAATGGCTATGGCAATCACCAACATTTTTCTTTTCAAGGCTCCATTTATAATGGGGTGATACAGACGCTGAAAGAAGTCCATCATTCTGTCAGAAAAATTACGCTTGTGCTGTGGATTCTTGCTCAGGAAGAGTGCCGACATCATGGGCACATAGGTTAAAGAAAAGATGAAAGCACCGAGTATGGCAAAGCTTACGGTTTGCGCCATTGGCTTGAACATCTTCCCCTCAACGCCCACGAGCGCAAGTATGGGTAGGTAAACGATCAGAATGATAATTTCACCAAAGGCGGCTGAGTTTCTAATCTTGGAAGCAGAATCATATACCTCAATATCCATTTCAGCTTGCGTCATCCTGCGCGATATACTTCTCAGACCAAGTTGGTGCATGGTTGCTTCTACAATAATCACAGCTCCATCTACAATCAAACCAAAATCAATGGCTCCAAGGCTCATCAAATTTCCAGAAACACCAAATGCGTGCATAAGCGAAACTGCAAACAACATGGCCAGTGGAATAACGGAGGCCACAATCAATCCAGCTCTCAGGTTACCCAGGAAAAGCACCAAAACAAAAATGACAATCAAGGCACCTTCAATCAGGTTTTTCTCGACTGTGCCTATGGCACGATCAACCAGATTACTTCGATCTAAAAAGGGTTCAATAACAATACCTTCTGGTAATGTTTTTTTGATTTGCTCCATTCGCTCCTTTACACGTGTAACAACTGCATTGGAGTTTTCGCCTTTCAACATTAAGACAAGTGCGCCTACCACTTCACCCTCATTATTGTAAGTCATGGCTCCATAACGATTTGCGGCTCCGTAACGAACTTCTGCAACATTACGAATCAAAATAGGCAGACCTGCTGATGTATTCTTTACAACAATCTTCCCAATGTCTTCAATAGAACTTATCAACCCTTCACTGCGAATAAACCAGGCGTTTGGCTTCTTATCAATATAAGCTCCACCTGTATTCTGATTGTTCCTTTCAAGAGCGGTAAATACATCTGTGATACTTAGATTATAGCTTCTTAGTTTATCGGGGTCTAAGGCTACTTCATATTGCTTTAAAAAGCCACCGAAGCTACTAACATCTGCAACACCAGGTGTACCGATCAATTGCCTTCTAACAATCCAATCCTGAATGGTTCGGAGTTCAGCAGCATCGTACTTTTCTTCGTACCCTTTCTCTGTGCGAATGAGGTATTGATATATTTCACCAAGGCCGGTTGTGATGGGAGCCATTTCTGGATTTCCAATTCCTGTGGGTATTTGGTTTTGTGCTTCTGCCAAGCGTTCGTTTACCTGCTGCCTTGACCAATACACATCAATCTCGTCATGGAAAACAATCGTGACCACGGAGAGTCCGAAACGTGACATGCTTCGGATTTCTTTTATCTCCGGTATTGTGGCCATTGTTTGCTCTACCGGAAAACTGATAAGCCGCTCTACTTCCTGTGCAGCCAGTGAAGGACTTAGCGTGATAACCTGCACCTGATTATTCGTAATATCTGGTACGGCATCAATGGGCAACTGCGTGAGTGAATACGTTCCCCATCCAGCCAATGCCAGTGTGAGTAAACCAATCACCAGTTTATTTTTTATTGAGTATAGAATGATCTTGTCTAACATAAATGCTATTAGAATTGATAAAGGATGAAATGCCTGATTAAATTCTAAAATGTCTATTGTCGTTCAGAATAGTGAACGATGCCTTGTCTTGCGTATAGCGCAAACTTTAAAATGTAAAAATCAGATTGTCAGAATAACGGGGACGTCATTCCGTAAGGGAAGTATTATGCAAGTTTAGGCGGTTGCCAGATTGCTTTTGCATTATTAAGAAAAGCCTTATCGAAGTACAGCGTTGCTAACTGTGTGTTATGAACCAGGTTTGCAAAAGTAATTTCAGAAGAGTGATTGAGCTGAATATTGGCAGCACAACAGGAGCAAATGCAGAATGGCGTACAATAATCCATTTCACTATCACTATGATTATGGTCGGCCACATTTACAGCGATACTGCTTGTCTTTAACTCATCTGCACACGTTTCCTTATCGCTGCACGGATAAACCGACAGCGCAATAAGGTACATGGCGAAAAGAAAGCGTATTACTCTCACAGTGCAAATCTAAACGAAAAAACAGTGCAATAGGGTTGCAATCATGCTCCATAATTTCACGCAGCCTTAAACATCTCCTCTACCTCTGACAACGAGACTTTGAATCGCTTAGGCATACCAAATATCTTGAAGATAATAAGTACCTGGTTAATACTGTAAAAGTGACCCGTCTTCTTTCCGATCTGGTCTTCATTCTTTTTCACCCATCTCTGAAACGTCAACCAACATACCCCGTAGAAGTCGGCCAGTTGCTTGTGATTGTATGGTCTCAAGACGAAAATTTCTGGTTTGTGTCCGGTTTCCTCGGTTTTTGTAATCTCTCGCTTCATATACTTTGTTTCTATTTTTCCTTGCTGCTTTTGCAATGTTAAGTAATACTTACTAATATTGTCAAGAGATGCTAAACAAATAAATATATGTTGACAAAGAGTGTCGTAGGAAACCAAATTAAAGCTTTAAGACTTGAAAAAGGCCTTTCTCAGGAAGAATTTGGAGCTCCGGTAGATTTGAGCCGTTCAGCAGTATCGCAGATCGAAAGTGGCCAAATGTACCCCTCCCTTGAGTCAATTGATAAGATAGTTAAGTATTACTCAACAAGTTGGGACAACCTAGTAGGACATGCAAAGGGAAAAAGGTCGGCAGAAATGACTGTATCTACCGTCAGAACTTTAGTTACTACTGTAGATAAAACTGGAAGGGATAACATCGTGCTGGTTCCAATTAAAGCACAGGCCGGATACCTGCAAGGAGCGCAGCAACCTGAATACATTGAGCATCTTCCAACCTTCTGGCTTCCTGGTCTGAATCATGGAACGTACCGTGCTTTTGAGGTAAGCGGATACAGCATGTTAGCTGATCGTACAGGATTTTTTCCTGGAGATATTGTGGTTGGTGAATATGTTGAGAGACTGGAAGAAATTAAAGACGGCTTCGTTTACATTTTGGTAAACAATGCCCAGGAGGTTGATAATATAGTACTGAAACGTTGTCTGAACTACCTAGATAAAGGAGGCGTGATTATTTGTAAATCGGATAACAAAGACCCACAGTATCCAACGTTTCCCCTACCTGTTGAGAATATTAAGGAGGTTTGGAAATTCAAAATCAAACTCACCCGCCAAGCACCAGAACCTTCCGGATTGTATGAAAGAATTAATGCACTGGAGGGCGACATGGTGCTGCTAAAGGAACAACTCAAGAAATCTTAGTTATCTGACTTAAATAAGTCCTCCACATCATTAACGGAAACGTTGATTTTCTTTGGTATCCCGAAAAGTTGAAGGATTTTTCGCACTTGGGGCACATGGTAAAAGTGCCCTGTTTTCTTTCCCACTTCCTTTTCCACCTTCTTAATCCAATTCTGGAAGGTCAACCAACTCACACCATACATTTGTGCTAACTGCTTGTGGTTAAGGGGTCTTAAAATAAACACCTCCTCTTTTTTAGTCTCGCTTGCCTCCTTCACTTTCATTTCTTCTGTTTTGGGAGCAATATCGACAGCGACAATAATCACCCTTAAGGCTTTTAAAGGATTGTGAAACATTGTGAATGATTATATACGATTTAACTCCCTGCTGCCTTATAGGCTTTTCGGTGGGACATTCTTGAAATAGAGTTGGATTTTAGTTGAATATTGTTGGATTAAGTTAAAGGGGGTTGATAGGAATACTTTTTAGTAGTAAAAAGCCGGAAATTAAACTGCTTTTAAACTTTTTTGGTAAAGTTGTAGACGTGGGAAGAAATTGTATAACTCTTTACCAGCATTATATAAACCCAAATCCAAGAAAAATCCGTTACATTTGGCAAGCCATGAAAAGCATTCGCTCCATAGCATCTGTTTCACTTACCTTACTGGTGTTCATTTCGTCCACCAGTTTTATGGTGGGTATGCATGTTTGCAGTGGCAAGATTGAGAACATTGCGTTGTTCTCTAAAGCGGAAGGCTGCGAAAAAGAAAGAAACCTTCCTCCTTGCCACCGTCATGAAAAAGCTCCTTGCTGCGATGATGAAGCAATCGTTCACGAAGGCGAGGATTTCAATGCTTCTTACTCAGAAGTAAGCGTCCCTTCAATTTCTTTTGTAGCTCTTGCTTCCCCTGCTATCATTCTTTCAGAGATTATCCCTGTTAATTACTTATCGAAGGTAAAACACTTCAATTACGACACTCCATTGCGAGCGTGTGACCTGACGGTTGCGCACCAGGTTTTCCTGATTTGATTTTCTCTCCCTTTTAAGAGCTATCTGCTCTTTCTATGTCCGTCTTTTAACTAAGCGGCTCCTGATTTTCAATTTCTCTTAAGTTTCTACATCATGATTGAAGGATTAATCTCATTCTCCCTTCGCAACCGCTTTCTCGTATTGTTGGTTGCCATTGGCTTGTTTGCCTGGGGAATTTATTCAGTGCGCGTCAATAAAATTGATGCTATTCCTGACTTGTCCGAAAACCAGGTGATTGTCTTCACCGAATGGATGGGACGCAGCCCCCAGATTATGGAAGACCAGATTACGTATCCGCTGGTCACCAATCTACAAGGTCTGCCACAGGTTAAATATGTACGCGGTTCATCCATGTTCGGGATGAGTTTTGTCTATGTGATTTTCAATGACGAAACCGATGTGTATTGGGCACGAGAGAGGGTGTTGGAAAGACTGAATTATGCTACCCGCTTGTTACCACAAGGAGTAACACCCACGCTTGGTCCAGATGGAACTGGCGTTGGCCATATACTATGGTACACACTAGATGCACCAGGTTTGGATTTAGGCGAACAACGCGCGCTACAAGATTGGTACATAAAATTCGGATTGCAGAATGTGCCGGGTGTCAGCGAGATAGCCTCCTTCGGTGGGTTTCAAAAACAATATCAGGTAACGCTCAATCCTAACAAACTCATCTACTACAATCTTTCAGTACCTGAGGTTATTCAGGCAGTGCGCAATAATAACAACGAAGCGGGTGGACGTAAATTCGAAATCAATGACATCGGTTACATCATCAAAACCACAGGCTACCTCAAGTCTGTAGAGGAGATTGAAAACATATCGCTCAAAACAGTTAACGCAACACCAATAAAAGTACGAGATGTAGCTACTGTACAAATGACAGGTGAAACACGTCTCGGTATTTTTGATGAAGATGGAGAGGGAGAGGTAGTTGGGGGCATTGTGGTTATGCGCTATGGCGAAAATGCCGATGAGGTGATTAAAGCAGTGAAGAAAAAGATGGACGAAGTGGCGAAAGGACTCCCAAACGGTATGAAGTTCAATATTGTGTATGATCGCAGTGAGCTAATTGAAGAATCAATTTCATCAATCAAAACCACACTCATTGAAGAAATGATTGTAGTGTCTTTGGTAGTTATCATCTTCTTATTCCATTGGCGGAGTGCTGCCAGCATCATCATCCAGATTCCCATTACAATTGCTACGAGTTTCATTCTGCTGAATGCTTTTGGCATTACCTCCAACATCATGTCCTTAACGGGTATCGCGTTGGCTATTGGTGTTATTGTAGATAATGGAATTATCATGGCCGAAAACTCCTACAAAAACCTATCGCATCGCTTTGCTGAACTGAACCCAGAAGAAAAGAAATAAGCTATGATTAAAAAATTATTTTCACGCAACTATAATAAAATTGATGAGCAGGAACGGCTTGACATAATAGAAAAGTCAAGCAAACAGGTTTCTCGCGGGGTGTTCTATTCAACCATTATCATCATTACATCTTTTCTTCCGGTATTCATGCTCACTGGCCAGGAGGGTAAATTATTCCATCCACTCGCCTATACCAAAACATTTATCATGTTAGTAGATGCGCTGCTGGTAGTAACATTGGCACCTGTTATCATTTCCTTTTTTATGAAAGGGAAGTTCGCAGATGAAAGTAAGAATCCCATTAACCGCTTTCTCGAAAGAATATACGAACCCATCATACGTGCCTGTATGAAATGGCGCAAGACAACGATTGGGATCAACATACTTGCCTTGTTGGTAAGTGTTCCGCTGTTGATGAGCCTCGGTTCAGAATTCATGCCTCCTTTGGATGAGCAATCCATATTGTTCATGCCTGTAACATTACCCGATGTTTCAAATGAAGAAGCTAAACGAATTCTTCAGGTGCAGGATAAGATTATCAAATCCGTGCCTGAAGTTGACAAGGTTCTGGGCAAAGCAGGGCGTGCCAGCACTGCGACTGATAACTCACCCATCAGCATGATCGAAACCATTATCATGCTTAAGCCAAAATCAGAATGGCGTGAGGGTATAACCAAAAAGGATATTGTTAATGAGCTTGATGCCAAGATGCAAATACCAGGGGTTGTAAACGGCTGGACACAGCCTATCATCAATCGCATTAATATGCTCGCTACGGGCATTCGTACCGATGTAGGAGTGAAGGTATACGGCCAAAATCTTGACAGCATCTATGTTTTATCAGAGCGAGTAAAAACTGCGTTAGAAGGAATTCCAGGAGTAAAAGATTTATATGTTGATCCTATAACAGGCGGAAAGTACTTGACGATTGACGTTAATCGCGAAGCACTTGGTCGTTACGGATTAAGCGTGAACGATGTAAACATGATTGTAGAATCTGCCATTGGCGGTTCTCCCATCGGCCAAACTATTGAGGGTCGCCAACGATTTTCCATTAGCGTAAGACTTGCGCAAGATTATCGAAACAGCATTGAGCAATTCAATAGAATACCTATTAAAACGCCTGCTTTAGGAACCATTCCACTTTCTTCTGTTGCTACCCTAAAATTTGAAAATGGCCCACCGATGATTACCTCCGAAAACGCCATGCTTCGCGGGGCTGTGCTTTTTAATGTACGTGACCGTGATTTGGGCAGCACAGTGAAGGAGGCTGTTGAAACCCTAAATTCAAAAATGGGGACTATGCCAAATGGCTACTATGTAGAATGGAGTGGTCAATATGAAAACCTGATTCGGGGGCAACAAACATTAATGATGATTTTACCCATCGTGCTACTTATCATTTTTGTTTCGCTTTACCTCGCCTTCAAATCCATTCGCGAGGCATTCTTCAGTTTGATTACCGTGCCCTTTGCTTTGATTGGTGGAGCTTATATGGTTTACTTCTACGGTGTGAATTTGTCTGTGGCCGTGGCCGTTGGGTTCATTGCCCTATTTGGTATTGCAGTGGAGACAGGTGTGGTGATGGTGATCTATCTAAACGATGCTATGCAACAATTGGTGAAACTTCGGGGTAACTCTAGCGAAACCATTTCAATGGAAGAATTGAAGGAGTATGTAATTGCTGGTGCCGCAAAGCGCCTTCGTCCAAAAATAATGACCGTATGCGTGGCCTTGTTTGGCCTGGTGCCTGTACTATGGGCAACGGGTGTGGGCAGTGATGTAATGCAACCCATCGTGTTACCCATGATTGGCGGTGTGCTCACATCCTCTACCCACATTTTGCTCGTAACCCCACTCATCTTTTTGATGACTAAAGAATATGAACTCAGAAAATTCGGAAAAATGGAAGTCTATGAAGTCCATCACTAAAATAGCAAAACTGTTTACAGGGCTCTGTTTCGGGTTAGTCACCACGGGCAATGCTCAGGTGATTAGCCTGGACAGTGTATTGCGTACCATCGACCTACGCAACCCCATGCTCCAGGAGTATGACAACAAGGTGAAAGCATTAAACACGTACACGGAAGGTGCAAAAAGTTGGATGGCACCAATGGTAGGTGCGGGTACGTTTATGACACCTTATCCAGGCCAGTTGTTAATGGACGAACGTGATAAAGGCTCGGTGATGATTTCTTTTGAACAAGACATCCCTAACCCGGCCAAATTGAATGCAAACAAAAACTATTTCGCATCGCGGGCTTCGGTGGAAGAACAGGGTCGGGCAAAGCAATTCAACATGCTTAGGTCAGAAGCAAAATCGCTCTACTACCAATGGATAGTCTCCGAAAAGAAAATGAGTATCCTAAAGGAGAATGAGCGCATCATGGAATTAATGGTAAAGATTTCGCGAATCCGCTATCCATATAACCAAGGAAGTTTGGGAAACATCTATAAAGCAGAAGGTCGCTTATATGAAGTGAAGAACATGCAAACCATGACACTTGGTGAGATTGAGGAAAAGCGTTTTCGGTTGAAAGGACTCATGAGTATACCACATGATACTCCCATCCAAGTAGATACGGCTACCCAAATTTCATTTAACGCTGATCAGATTATGTATGATACTGCTGCGCTTGGTAATCAACGAAGTGATGTAATGCAAATCAATAAAACGATTGACGCCATGAGGTTCAATCAAAAGGTGCAACAATCACAAGCGAAGCCTGATTTTAAAATTCGCTTCGATCACATGCAACCATTGGGCAACATGCCAACGCAGTTCACGGCAATGGCAATGGTATCTATACCCATTGCTCCGTGGTCATCCAAAATGTATAAGTCGGAAACACGCGGAATGCAATATGACATCGAAGCGATGAAGCGCGGTCGTGAGGCCATATTGATTGAGGCACAAGGAATGTTAGCTGGCATGGCCGCACAATTGAACAGGATGCAGGAACAGTTGACTAATTACAATACTAAGATCATACCGGCACTTCGAAGGAACTATGAAACCCTGATGCTTGCCTACGAAGAAAACCGTGAACAACTGCCTATTGTAATCGATGCTTGGGAGGCGTTGAACATGGCGCAGATGCAATACCTTGAAAAAATGGAAGAGTACTATAACATGATAGTAGCCTATGAAAAAGAACTTGAGAAATAGATTGACAGTTATCATTTGTCAATTGTCAATTATGTTGCTGTTGCTTGCGACAGCCTGTTCAAGTGATAAGCAAGCAGAGAATGCAGATACTTACATCTGCCCTATGCACCCGACAGTAGTGTCTGACAGACCAAGCACATGCCCTGTGTGTGGTATGGATTTGGTGCGTAAAGCAAGACCTGGCGAAGAGGTAGAGATAACCGAAGACCTGGCGCGTTTAATAAAATCGCCCAACGAAGTGGTTGTAGCATCTATCAAAACAGTGAAAGCTGAGTATAAGTCAGTGGCAGCCACTGTACAGGCACAGGGTGTTGTTACCTACGACACACGCTACGTGTATAACATTCCGGCACGTATCGGTGGCCGGTTAGAGAAAGTCTATTTGAAGTATCCGTTTCAATCTGTTCGAAAAGGTCAAAAAGTTGCTGACATCTATAGTCCCGAACTGCTGACTGCACAACGTGAGCTTCTGTACCTGACGGAAAACGATAAAAACAATGAAGAATTGATTCGATCAGCCAAGAACAAGTTGCTTCTATTGGGAGCTTCCGAAAATCAAGTGAATGAAATTATTGCCAGAAAAGAAGCGGTATATACGTTCTCCATTTTCAGTGGCTATGATGGTTATGTAATCAGTATAAATCAACAGGCGCCAGCAATAAGCACGGCATCTACCTCAGCAGTATCGTCAATGGGCGGGGGCATGGGCGATGCTGGTATGGGCTCCACTCCACAGGCTACAGCGCCATCCAGCCCACAGCTTAATGGTGACTTGATTCGGGAAGGCAGCTATGTAACCACAGGTCAGGTTTTGTTTAATGTTGTCAATACATCAGCCCTTCGTGTAGAACTTAACATAGCTATCTCGAAGGCAGGCTCTGTAAAATCGGGCGACAAAATTTTGCTTGATATGGGTCATGACAAAATCGAAGAAGCAAAAGTGGATTTTGTTCAGCCATTCTTTTCGGACGGTGAGGACTTTGTAAAAGTGAGAGTGTATGTACGAAATACCGAAGAACTAAGCATCGGTCAGTTGGTTTCAGCCACACTACAATTTCAAACCAGTGAAACCTTGTGGTTGCCAAAAGAAGCCATACTTGATATGGGTATGGAAAAAATTGCCTTTGTAAAAGAGCGGGGGGTGTTTAAGCCAAAGAAAATCATTACAGGCATTCGCACCAATGATTTAATCGAAGTGAAGCAGGGGCTTGCTTCATCAGATGAAGTAGCAGTAAATGCACAGTATATGATAGACAGTGAAAGTTTTATAAAATCGAAATAGCCATGACAAAGATTGGAGTATATATTTTTTTGACTGGCGCTATTCTCTCTGCTTGTACGAGCGAGAAAAAAGAAGACCACAAAAATCATACTGTCGCGGAGGAAAGTACTGAAACAAAATACACCTGCCCAATGCATCCTAACGTAGTGCAAGAGGGGCCAGGGTCATGCCCGGTATGCGGCATGGACTTAGTTCCAATGACGTCCAGTACCGGAGATGATAATAGTTTGATGTTAACCGAAAGTCAGATAAAACTTGCCAACATCACCACACAAAAAGTGTCTGTTAAGCCCATTGGTCAAACGTTAGTCGTAAATGCCACCCTTAAAGTAGATGAAGATAAGACAACCATTGCCAGCAGCCGCACAACAGGTAGAATCGAAAAGCTTTTTATCAAAGAGACTGGCCGTGTAATAAAGCAAGGTGAACCACTTTATGAGATTTACAGCGAAACCTTACTGACTCTTCAGCGAGAATACCTTTTGGCCTTAGAACAATATGAAACACTCGGCAAAGTGGAAAAGCGTTACGAAGGTTTCTTAAAAGCAGCCGAAAGCAAGCTCTTTCTTTACGGTCTCACTAAGAAACAGGTGGAACAACTGACAACAACCAAATCCGTGCAGCAACGCATCACGTTTCTTGCACCAACAAGTGGAGTCGTGGAAGAGATTGCTGTGGCCGAAGGTCAGTATGTAAATGAAGGTGACCGACTCTACCGTATTGAGAACTTTACTTCTTTGTGGCTTGAAGCGGAACTCTATCCAAACGAAACACGCTTCATTAAAATTGGTGACAAAATCAGTATTCGTGTTAGTGGATTTGAATCAGAATCAATAATAGCAACAGTAAATTTCTTGAGTCCAGAGTACAATGCAAATTCACAAATCACAGTAATGCGTGCTTCTTTGAGTAATTCAGATTTACACTTCAAACCAGGTATGCAGGCACAGGTACTCTTCACGCACTCATCTCGTAAAGCACTAACCATTCCGGTGGACGCCATTATACGAGACGCTAATGGAACACATGTATATGTACAATCCGAACAAAACACCTTCGTGCCGCGAATGGTAAAAATTGGTGTGGAGAATTTTGAGCAAGTGGAAATCACATTTGGTCTTGAGGAAAATGAAATTGTTGCCGTTAGTGGTGCATACTTGCTGTATTCAGAATTGATTTTAAAAAAAGGCACAGACCCGATGGCTGGTCATACGCATTAGATAATAATATGAAGGAGTGTTGTAAACCAGCATATGAAAATAGACCTAACCGCATTGCCAAATGGGCGAGGCGTGGCATTTATTTCATCATTTCCGTCATTATCCTTATCACCGCTCTAAGTCAATTTAAATTTTTAAACCTTAATTAATCATTTAACAAACCAACAACTATGAAAACAAATTCAATTCTCACTTCACTTCTATTTGCTGCTGGTTCATTTATCTTAATCAATTGCGGCAGTAAAAAAGAATCAGCCGATGCACACAATCACGATGCGCATGAACACCAAGACAGCACACAACACGTATCCAGCACATCAAACTATGCAGAAGCAGCCGAACCAACGTTTACAGTAGATGTCGCTTTTCAGCAGCAATTAGCTGGCGTGTTTACATCCTATATCACACTAAAGGAAGCCCTAGTTTCATCTGATGTTAACAAGATAAAAGTAGAAGCAGGTACTACACTAGCCACTATTGGTAAGGTTGATATGAAATTACTGACCGGTGCTGCACATAACGACTGGATGAACTTCGTAAACGGACTTAACGCATCACTACAGTCTATTCAGGCAACAGATGACATTGAAGTTCAGCGAGAAGGATTTAGCGCACTCTCTGATAATCTGTACAAGAGCATTAAGGCGTACGGTTTAGGTGGCACTAATGCCTATTATGAGTTTTGCCCGATGGCGTTCAACAACCAGGGTGCGTTTTGGTTGAGTAATGACGACAAAATCCGCAACCCGTATTTTGGTGACAAAATGCTTACGTGTGGAGAAGTGAAAGAAAAGTTGAAGTAACATTAAAACAACCTGGTATGCCCGATAGTAAAAACTATATACCTGCTCTCAAGTATGATTGGCTGACTCGAATTTACGATCCTGTACTTCAACTAACCATGCCGGAACGAAAGTTTAAAAACGCATTGATCAACCAGATGAATCTTCAAGCAAATGATAAAGTGCTTGACTTTGGCTGCGGATCGTTAACACTATCCATTATGGCTGCTCTAAAACATACCCGTTCAGAGTTTTATGGTGTAGACATCGATGAGAAAATTCTCTCAATAGCAAAGAAGAAAGTAACGGGAGCCGGACTAACCATTGAAGCGAAACTTTACGATGGAGGTAGGCTACCCTACCCTGATAACTTTTTTGATAAAGTTATGTCAAGCCTAGTTTTTCATCACCTCACCTTAATACAAAAATACAGTGCCTTGAAAGAGATTTTTCGAGTACTTAAACCTTCAGGCACAGTGAACATTGCAGATTTTGCCAAGCCCGCTAATGTATTGCAGCGAACTGGCTTTTATACAATTCAGCTTTTAGATGGTTTCGAGACTACGCAAGACAGTGTAAAAAATGTATTGCCTGCTACTCTTCGCGAAACAGGCTTTCCAAAAGTAGACGAAGTAGGAGTATTCAAAACAATGGTGGGTACTGTACGAATTTTCAGTGCACAAAAACCCAATCAATCTATTCTATGAAAAGAAGAGAATTCATCAAACAGACCGGACTTTCAGTCGTGACAGCATGGGCGGGTTCATCGTTATTACTTAGTGCCTGCCATACCGAAGAAGATATGATGGGTGAGGCTAACTGGATTGTCGAAGGTAGTTTTACTCAACCCTTATTCAAACCAGTAGCTGTAGAAGGTAATACACAATTAATTGTGCAGACAACAACTGGACAGATACTTAATGGTTCTTCTTCCTCCATCCTCTCTTATCGAAATGGCTTGTTGGGTAACACCATAAAAGCTACACGTGGCGAAACAGTGAGCGTTCAGGTGCAAAACAATTTGGGAGAAGAGACGAATATTCATTGGCATGGATTGATTGTGCCAGAGGATATGGATGGCCACCCAAAGGATTTGATTGCAGCAGGTGGTTCATTCACCTATGCCCTTCCCATTAATCAACGTGCTGGAACGTATTGGTATCATCCACATCCACACGAAGCTACTGCACGGCAAGTGTTCATGGGGTTGGCCGGAATGTTTATTGTGACGGACAGTGAAGAAGCTGCACTCAATCTTCCGACTGGCGATTTTGAAATTCCTCTTATTATTCAGGATAAACGTTTCTCTGGTTCTTCCCTTGATTATTCACCAAGTCAAGATGAAATCATGACAGGGTATTTGGGTGAACAAATAATTGTTAATGGAATTCATGCGCCATATACAAATGTAGCAAAGGGTTGGCACCGATTAAGGGTGCTAAATGGGTCAACTGCTCGTGTCTTTAACCTTGCCCTTTCTAACGGAATGTCTTTCCATGTGATTGGTGCCGATGGAGGATTGCTTACTAGACCTGAAAGTGTAAACACTCTCATGCTGGCACCTGGAGAACGTGCCGATGTGTTGATTGATTTTTCGGGGTTAGCACTCGGTCAATCGGTATACCTGCTGAGTAAAAAGTTCAGTCAATATAATGCACAAGGCAGACAACAATACAACATTATGAAGTTTGTGGTGAAGCAAGCGACTGTACCAGCATTTACTCTTCCTACAAATCTTTCAACAATAACCGACATTCCTATTGCCTCGGCAGTTACAACCCGCACATTCGATATTGCTGCGCTGGTCGGTGGCATGGGAGGGCATGGAGGTATGGGCAGGCATTCCATCGGAGGCAAAACTTTTGAGATGGATAGAATTGATGAAACTGTTCAGGCCAACACGACAGAGATATGGGAATTCGATAACCGGATGGGTGATGAAATTCACCCCATGCACGTACATGGCGTACAATTTCAAATATTGGAACGGACGGGTGGCAGAGGAAATCTGATCGCGACTGAAAAGGGCTGGAAAGATACAGTACTGTTAATGCCAGGAGAAAAGGTTCGTGTAATTATGACCTTTCCCGCTTACACCGGAGTCTTTGTTTTTCATTGTCATAACCTGGAACATGAGGATGATGGTATGATGCTGAATTTTGAAATCATTTAAAACAACTTAAACAATACAACTATGAAAACTAAAATGATAACACTCGCACTTGTACTAGGCTGTACAATGGCTTTCGCACAACACGACCATGCTGGTCACGATCAGAGCAAAGCACAAACAACAACAGCAACTTTCAAGGATGCTAAACTCGGTACTGCATACACACTGTATTTAAAAGTGAAAGATGCTTTGGTGGCCTCCAATGCCGATGAGGCAAAAAAAGCAGCTGGCGAACTTCAGAAGTCACTAAGAGACGTTAAAGGCTCTAATGACGCACTCGCAGCAACAACAAAGCTGGCAAGTACAAATGCTATAGACGAACAGCGTCAGATATTTAGTACGGTAAGTAACGAAATGGCCACACTGGTTAAAGGCGGTCAACTCTCGACAGGTGCATTGTATTTAGAATACTGCCCAATGGCCAATGGTAACGAAGGCGCTTACTGGCTATCAAACGAAAAGCAGATCAAGAATCCCTACTTCGGTGATAAGATGTTAAAGTGCGGCAGTGTGAAGGAAACGATTCAATAACCGTAAAGAATCAACTATGAGAAAGCTATTTGTATCACTTGTCTTGCTTTTGTTTTCTGGATTCGTCTTCGCGCAGACCGATGAGCAAAAAGTAAAAGAAGTTTTATCATCTTATAAAAACGCTCTTGAAAAATTGGATGTAAAAGGGACAGACGTGTTGTTTGTCGCCAACAGCCAGATTATTGAATCCGGAAAAGTAGAGGGCACGTATCAGGATTATCTCGCCCATCATATCGGCCCTGAGTTAGGCGACTTTGCGTCCTTCAAATTTGATCCTTACAGTGTGACTGTAACAGTTACTGGTGATTATGCTTTTGCCGTGGAGATCTATAACTACACGATTGTGTTGAAAAAGGACAACTCCGAAATCAAACGAAAAGGTGTGGCTTCGTCCTTTCTGAAAAAAGAAAATGGCGTGTGGAAAATTGTGCACATGCACAACTCATCGCGCAAACCGTAACCATTACTAAAAGTAAATGAAGGCTAAACCAGACAAACAGAAGGCAACGAACAGTAAACGCCAGAAGGAAAAAAGGATAAACACTCTTCTCAATTCTCTTGGCGCGGTGGCATTAGCCTTTCCTTTAACCTGGGCAGTGGTTGCCATTTATAACTATGAGAAAGAAGATACTGAGATAAAAAAGGGTTATGAAGCATCGCTGCCAGATACTGATGAACTGATTGAACCCAACAAGGTTTGTATGTCTACCGATGCATTTATGGACGGGAATATACAAATGGTGGTGCCCAATCTGGGTGGCACATACTATGCTTGTAGTCATCAATGCATAGCAGCCCTTCAGTCAAACGAAGGCGAACGCTATGCCATTGACCCCATCAGCAAAAAGCGTATCAACAAGGCAACGGCCTTTATCTGCCTGCACCCCGACAAATCCGGCAAGGTGTGCTACTTCGAATCGAAGGAGAATCACCTTGCATTTATTAAACTCTACACACCATGATAAAGTATTTTTTAATTGCCTTAATAACGACTGCTTCTTTCGACCTTTTCGCTCAAAGTGGTGAAGCGATAGTTGGTGAGTGGCTCACCCAAAACGGTGAAGCCCGTCTAACGATTTACACAGAGCAGGGAAAATACTTTGGAAAAATCATTTGGATAAAAGATAGTAAGCAATCTGCGCAACTAAACACGCTAATTCTTACAGATTTTGTTTTCGATGCAAAAGAACAGGAATGGAACAACGGCACCGTGTTTGAGCCACGGCATGGCCACAAGTCATCAGGTTATCTCATATTGAAAGATGCGAACACTCTTAAGGTAACAGGCTATAAAGGTCTTCGGTGGATTAGCGATTCAGAGATTTGGACACGAGTAAAGCCAAAGTAGTGTAACGAACCAGCATACATGATGGAAACACAAAAACTTTTCAATAGCATTATTCGCCAATACAAAGACGACCCCGCTTCGGTCTATAACACGTGGTTTGTTGGGAATGAAGAACGATTGAAAGCCTTTCGTGCCATCAGGCGGGGCGTGTTGCAGGTGATTGATGATATTAAAAATGAAAAGTTTGGAAATGACTTCAAGGGCTCTTCCCTTGAGTTTGTACTCACAGCCATCACTGAACAAAAGCAGGTGTTCGAAGGCGCTGCGCATCCTTTTTATTGGAAACCAAAAATGCGCATACCGGATATTTATGAGAACCAACAAAACAAGAGAGCATTCGGACAATTTTTGGAAAACTGCTTATATGCAACTAAAGAGGAGCAACTCATCCGGGAAATTATCAAACTCGATGAACTAAAAATAAAAGGACTTGGCCCGGCTGTTGCCAGCATTCTTTATTTCCTGCATCCCACCATCATTCCACCTTTTAACACTGCTATCGTGAACGGTTTCAATTACCTGTTTCGCGATAATAAGAAACTGGGAAGTTGGCCTGAGTACCTGAAAATGCGCGAGGTTATTATGAAAGCCAATGCTGAAAACAAGGCGCAGTTGTCAAACGACCTCGGAGCAATAGCTGGATTGTTGTTCGAAATCGGTTCTAAGAATATCATCATCGAAGGGCAGGTGTTGTTGGAAGAGGAGAAGGCCAAACTGTTGAAGCAATACGATAAGCGCCATAAAGAAGTATTAAGCGAAAAGCATGAAAAAGACCTGCATACCGAAATGCAGTATCACCTGCTGAAGGTAGGTAAAGCATTGGGTTACGATGCCATCGCTGCCGCCAACGATAGAGGAAAATGTTATGGAGAAGTAAACTTCTCGTTCATCAGTCTCAATGAATTTCCGAAACTTCCTCTGGACAAGGAAACGCTTGGCACGGTTCAACTTATAGACGTTATCTGGTTTGAAAAAAGTACCAACAAACCTGTTTGTGCGTTTGAAGTAGAAAAGAGCACGTCTATCTATTCAGGCATCCTGCGGTTGAGCGACTTGGCCTTCTCGTTCACTAATCATCAAACTTCGTTATTTATTATCCTGCCTAATAGTAGGGAAAAGGAAGTGGTGATTCAATTGAATCGACCTTCCATTAAGAACTCCAACATTCAAATAAAATACATTTTGTTCTCCGACTTACGCGAGCATTGTGATGCCCTCTGCAAGTTTGGTGATAGTCATCACATTTTAGAAAAGATTGCTAAGACTGTAAACCACCACACCTAACCAATTACCTATGAAAACCATCCTTTTAAGTACCGTAATTCTGTTGCTGTCATTGTCAGTTGCACTGGCACATGGCGGCAAGAAGCACAAAAAAGACTCTGTTAAAACAGCCGACTCCATAGCTATGGCAAAGCAACATGTTGTCGGAGACACGGTTCATCATCATGACGAGGGCATGGCGCACGATGAAAAGAAAGTAACAGCCGACCTTGAAGACTTCCCGTCCATTCACCCGCTGATCGTTCATTTCGCCATTGCTCTTATCATTATAGCAGCGGCTATTCAGTTGGTGAATGTTTTCATGATGAAGCGCGAAATCTCTTGGATTGTTACCGGTATTCTCTTTGCCGGAGTTTTAACCGCCTGGTTGGCAAGTAAAAATTTTCATCCGCATACACACGGCATAAGCGAACACGCCAAGTTGGTCTTGGAACAACATGATCTTTGGGCGGATTGGACAATCAACCTCGGAATAATTGCATTCATTCTTCAAGCTCTTAATCTCTTTTTGTTCTCTGGAAAGCGATGGGCGTTAGCGGTTGTGGCTTTGGTAATGGCTAGCTCAGCCTACTGCGTTGCACATGCTGGTCATTATGGTGCACAGCTTGTACACATTGAAGGTATAGGACCACAAGGCAAGTTTTTGGAAATGGAGCATCATCATTAAACCTCAACATATTTATGATCAAAAATAAAAATCTGTTCATCCGCAGAATTCACCGTTACCTTGGTTTATTCATTGGCATTCAGTTCCTGGGCTGGACAATCAGCGGACTTTTTTTTAGCTGGAGCGACATTGACAGTGTACATGGCGATCACCTGCGAAAATCACCTGCGTTTCTTTCTGCTAATGTTTCGACAGTAGCGCCCACTGACGCCATTAACAAACTCAAGCAAGCACAAACCGTTGATTCAATTCACTCCATTCACCTCATTCGCGTTCTCGACAAACCCGTTTACCAGATTGCCTATTTCTCCGGCCATGTGGGTGCGGGAATGCATCATCACCTTCATTATGCTCTGGCCGATGCGGCCACAGGTGAACTGAAACAAGCATTGACTAAAGAGGAAGGAATTGCTGTAGCCAAAGAACAAGTGGTGCAGGGTGCAGAAGTGAGCGAAGTGAGCGAAGTGGAATACTTACAGCAGACCGATGGTCATCACGAATACCGCGAGAAGCCATTACCTGCCTGGGCAGTAAGTTTCAAGAACCCTGATTGCACTGTATATGTAAGTGCAGAGTTAGGAACGTTTCAATCTATTCGTCACGACCAATGGCGCGCATTTGATTTTCTTTGGATGTTCCACACGATGGATTATGCTGGACGTGACAACTTTAATAACTGGTTATTAAAGATACTTTCGGTATTCGGTCTACTTACGGTGCTGTCAGGCTTTGTATTGTACACCATTTCATCACGCACGCTTAAAAAGATTTTTGCTAAATAAATTTAACTAACCAACATGAAAAGAATTATCATAGTGCTCACGATTGCAATTCTACATTCCGCTACAGTGAATGCTCAGCTTAATATCCCACCGGTCAGTCCGGATGCCGAGTTTAAGCAGCAGATTGGTTTTGGAGAAGTAGAGATAAAATATTCCCGCCCCAGCGCACGAGGCAGAGTAATCTTTGGTGGTCTTGAACCGTACGGTCAGATGTGGCGAACCGGTGCGCATGATGCCACCACCATTCGATTTTCGGAAGCTGTAAAATTGAACGGCAACGACATTCCTGCTGGCACCTATTCTCTCTTCACCATTCCCAATCAAAATGAGTGGACAATCATAATCAACAAGATTGCTGAAATGCATGGCACCTCCGATTATGCGCAAGAGCAAGACCTCGTTCGTTTTGCAGTCAAGCCGGAAAAATCTGCTCGCTATTATGAGACCTTCACCATTGAAGTAAATGATCTTTCAAAAGACGAAGCCGGATTGTTTCTATTATGGGAGAACACCCAGGTGAAGATCACCATCAAAATGAATGTGGACGAAAAGGTGATGGCTGAAATCAATGATCGGATCAATGTAAAGAAAGAAGATCGTGCAAGTCTTTTCTATCAATCGAGCGCCTACTATTTCAACAACAACAAGGATTTGAAGCAGGCTTATGCCTGGGTGCAAGTGGCTAACAGTAAAGCGCAGGATGCCTCATATCTACAACTGCAAGCTAAGATTGAAGCCGCTATGAATGATTATGCATCGGCTTTGAAAACGTTGAAAGCATCTACTGACTTGGCAGTAACCAAAAAACTTGATCAGATTATTGCGGCAAACGAAAAACTGAGCGCTGAATGGGCAACTAAATCTAAAAAGTAGAACGATGAAATTTGTATTGATTACCCTGATTACCGCTGTGTCATTTGCTTCGGTGGCGCAAAAAAATGTTGCTGAAAAGATTGATATTGACCTGATGCAAAGCAAACTGGAGTGGACAGGTAAAAAATTAGGCGGAGAACATTATGGTAACATACAACTGTCTTCCGGTCACCTTACGTTTAGTAAAAACAAATTGGTAGGTGGTACTTTTGAAATGGACATGGCCAGCATTAACTGTGTTGATATTACAGATGCGAAATCAAACAAGCGGTTGGTGGATCATTTGAAGTCGGAAGACTTCTTTTCCGTGGAACGTTTTCCAAAGTCAACATTTATAATTACCAAAGCAGAGTCCAAATCAGCAACCGAATACCTGGTAACCGGAGATCTCACTATAAAAGGAAAGGCAAATCCGATTACGTTTACAGCAAAGATCAATACGATGAGTAATCAAACTATTGCCGAAGCTACATTGGTGTTTGACCGAAGTAAGTATGACGTGAAGTTTGGTTCACAATCGTTCTTCGAAAACCTGGGCGACAAGCTTGTCTACGATGATGTGGATATGACTGTAAAGTTGGTATTACTTACTAAGTAGCAATATGATGAGTGCTAGTTCAAGAACTCTTTGGGCATCTGTGTTATTTTTCTTCTGGAGCAATGCATCAGCTCAAGAAGTGGTAAGCAATGTAAAGGTTGTGGGCGCTATGAAAGAAGTCATGTGGAAAGGCAAGCTTTCAGGCACGATTGATCTTGATACCTTATCGAACAAACAACATTTATTCGGACTTGGGCCGGTTGAGTATTTAGCAGGGGAAATCTTGATTATTGATGGAAAGGCTTATAGATCAACGGTGCTAACCGACTCCACTATGAACGTAGAAGAAACCTATGCGATAAAAGCCCCATTTTTTGCGTACGCAAATATTATGAACTGGACACAAGTAATGCTACCCGACAGTATTCAGTCAACTCAACAGTTGGAGCAATTTCTTGAGCGCACTACCAAAAAACAAAACCGTCCATTTCTGTTCCGATTTACAGGGGAGATTGAACAAGCTACCATCCATGTCGTCAATCTGCCAAAAGGATCAACGGTAACTTCTCCGGACGAGGCTCACCAGGGGCAAAGGAATTTTGTATTAGCACACCAGCTTGTTGAGATAGTAGGATTCTTTTCAACAGCGCATAAAGGCATTTTCACACACCACGATACTTACCTACACATGCACCTGATCACATCCGACAGACAAAAGATGGGACACCTGGATGAGGTACGATTTAAAAAAGGAACGATAATGATAAGCCATCCATAATATAAAGTACATGGAACATCAACACGGAAATCAGCAGTTTGCTTGCCCTATGCATCCGGAAGTAGTGAAGGACGCACCCGGCAAATGTCCGAAATGCGGAATGGACTTGGTTCCGCTTTCAAATTCAAAAGAGGAACATGTGGATCATCAACATCATGTACAACATGAAAGTGAACACGCACATCCGCACATGAAGGTTGAAAAGCATTCGCAGCATGAGCATCAACACTCGGGTCATTCAGGCCACGGCCACCATGCCGGAATGATTGACGACTACAAAAGACGATTCTATATCGTCTTGTCGCTGACCCTACCTATCGTGGCACTTTCACCTATGATTCAACATTGGTTGGGGGTAGATTGGATGTTTACCGGGTCTTCGAATGTACTCATGTTGCTTTCGTCCATCGTTTACTTCTATGGCGGATGGCCATTTCTCAACGGCTTAAAGGATGAAGTGAAATCAAAATCGCTGGGCATGATGACACTGGTAGCGGTCGCGATTACGGTTGCCTATGTATATAGCGTGGCCATCGTCATGGGTTTACCCGGCATGGATTTTTTCTGGGAGTTGGCCACGTTAATTCTCATCATGCTGTTGGGGCACTGGATCGAAATGAAATCCATTATGAGTGCATCGCGTGAATTGGAACTGTTGGTGCAGCTTATGCCCTCGGAAGCGCACCTCATTCATGACGAGCACATCACGGAAGTGAAAACAGAAGACCTGAAAACAGGGGATATTATTCTCATTAAACCGGGTGAAAAAATTGCTGCTGATGGAATCATCACTGAGGGTAATAGCTACCTGAATGAATCCATGCTCACAGGCGAATCAAAGCCAGTAGAGAAATCAAAAGGCGATAAAGTAATTGCTGGATCTATCAACGGTAACGGATCACTTAGAGTAGAGGTATCGCATGGAAGTAAAGACTCTTATCTCGCACAGGTAATTAAGTTGGTACAGGATGCACAACAAAGTCAATCCAAAACGCAACTGCTGGCTGATAAAGCAGCGGGTTGGCTTACCATCATTGCATTGGTATCGGGTGCGTTAACGTTTATTGTCTGGCTGAGTCTAGGCAAAGATTTAGCCTTCGCGATGGAACGTATGGTTACGGTAATTGTAATTTGCTGTCCTCACGCGTTGGGCCTGGCTGTTCCGTTGGTTGTTGCGCGCTCAACTGCCATTAGTGCTCAGAGTGGGTTATTAATCAAAAACAGAACGGCCTTTGAGAATTCCAGAAAGATTACAGTCTTGGTATTTGATAAGACCGGTACGCTGACACTTGGTAAATTTAGTGTGGTGAGGTTTGACTCATTAAGTGAATCTTACAATAGTGATGAGGTATTGGCTATCGCGGCAGCACTCGAACAAAACTCCGAACATCCTATTGCAACCGGTATTGTGGAAAAAGCGAAGGAACTCAAACTTTCGTTGCCTGCCATTTCCGACTTTAATGCGATAACTGGAAAAGGCATACGGGCCAACTGGAGTGGAAAACAGGTTAGGGTAGTAAGCCCCGGTTACCTGAAAGAGCATGATATGAACATTCAGCCACCGGCATCCTCCGAAGCCGAAACTGTTGTATATATAGTGATTGAAAATCGGGTCGCTGGAGTGATTGCTCTGGCTGACGAAATTAGAAAAGAATCTCCGGAAGCCATTAAAATACTTCGTGCCAACGGTATCAAAACGTTTTTGCTCACGGGTGACAACAAAGAGGTGGCCAGAAAAGTAAGCGAATCGCTGGGCATGGACGGCTTTATGGCCGAAGTACTTCCACATCAAAAGCTGGAAAAGATTAAAGAGCTTCAGGAGAAAGGTGAATTTGTAGCTATGACGGGTGATGGAGTAAACGATGCGCCCGCACTTGCGCAAGCCAATATTGGCATTGCCGTAGGCTCTGGTTCCGACATTGCTGCCGAAACGGCTGGTATTGTGTTGGTGAACAGCAACCCCAAAGATGTGGTGAATCTTATTTTGTTTGGAAAAACTACCTACAAGAAAATGATTCAAAATCTTATTTGGGCAACTGGCTACAACGTGATTGCCTTACCACTGGCCGCAGGTGTTTTATATAACTTTGGAGTCATGCTCAGTCCTGCAATGGGTGCCGTGTTAATGAGCGTGAGTACGGTAGTAGTTGCTATCAATGCGCGGATGTTGAAGGTGTAGTCCTGCCTATACCATGATACACATTCAGATTTTTGACGACCATGCAACCTTCATCAGTCCTGCTATCCATACTGATAGGCACAAACACCACGCCCTGGAGGTAATTGTAAGTATGAAAGGTGAAATACAAATCGCAGACGCTTTTGGAAATACCTTCACTTCGCAGGCCGCAGTAGTATTACCCGACCAACTCCATCAAACCATAACCACGGGCGAAGCAGCCTTTATTTTTATTGAACCGGAATCCGATTTGGCAAACGCAATTCTGACGGCATTTAAACCTACTCAATCTGTTCAGTCCATTGTGAACAGAATATCAGAAGCAGATAGAAAAACGTTTACCGAGGGCCACATACCTTCGAAATTTATAAAAACAATCAAATCTCTTAACCTGATTGACGACCGTATTCAGACAGCTACAGACTTTATTCGCTCTCATATCACCACACATGAGTTTAGCCTGGAAATGCTGGCGGAGATAGCCTGCCTTTCCACCAGTCGCTTCACACATTTGTTCAAAGCCCAAGTCGGCATTCCGATACGCCCTTTTATTCTTTGGTGCCGGATGCGCGTAGCTGTTACCTCAGTGCTTTCGGGCATGACTCTTACCCAGGCCGCACACGAAGCAGGTTTTTCTGACACCGCCCATCTGAGCCGCACTTTTATGGATATGTTCGGGGTGAACCCCTCTACGGTTTTGAAACAATAGCCAGTTTATTCAAGCATAGGCATTTCTTTCTGGAGACTTTGCACAACAAATTCTTCGGCTATGAAAAATTTTTTCCAGTATTCAATATACCCTGTTTTTATGCTATCCGCCTTCTTCTCTATCATCTGGCTAATGAAAAGCGGCACTAATCAATACCTGGCTACTGTACCCATTATTGCAGTGTACGGCTTGGCAGCCCTTCTGATTGAGCGCTGGATGCCATTCGAAAAAAATTGGGTAAATGGAACTGACTGGAACCTCGACTTTACGTATTACATCGTCAATTACCTCATCAAAGTTTCTGCCCAATTTACACTCATCTGGCTTGCGGTTTGGATACCCTTTCCACAATGGTTCCCTACCACATTGCCATTTTGGATGCAGGTACTATTGGCACTCACAATTATCGACTTCTTTCTATTCTTTGTTCATTGGCAGAGCCATCGCTATGGGTGGTTGTGGAAACTTCACGCCATTCACCACAGTTCCGAACGCTTGTACTTTCTGAATGGAGAAAAGCGGCATGCCTTGCATCAAATTCTGGAAGGTAGTCCAGGAATAATCTTGTGCCTTGTAATCGGCACGCCCCAACCGGTAGTGGTCGCAGCTTTGGCCATTCTTGCCATCAACATGATGATGCAACATACCAATCTGGACTACAAGGCTGGCATTCTGAAAAAGTTCTTTTGCGTAGCTGAACTCCACCGCTGGCATCACCGTGCAGACTATAAAGATGCGCAAGTAAATTATGGCGCATGGCTAACAGTGTGGGATCATATTTTTAAGACCGCATACGACAATCCAAAAATCTATCACACCGAGGGTATTGGCGAAATTGGAATCAAAGAAGAACCAAATTTTCCACGCACTTATTGGAAACAGTTTTGGTATCCGTTCAAAGAGTCAGTGGGTCGCAAATCAAAACTCTGAACATCAGCCGTTCCACAAGGAACATTCATTCATAATCGTTTACAATCCTTCACAACCTTTTACAATCCTTCATAAAGTTACACACTCATTCACTAACGTTCACAATCGTTAACTCTCCCCTTTGAATCGCTGCATATTTGATTCATGAACGCGGAGATAAATCAAAATCATGGGTCGGGCAATTGGATTGCCTTCCTTTTCGGGGCAGCATTCAACCTGCTTGGTAATGTAAAACTTTTATTCATTCTGGAATATGCGCTGCAAGCTGTTGTAGGCGGTATCATCTGTCTTGCCTTCAAGATAATTGGTGATGTGCTAAGCCCGCTCTGGGAAAAACACAAAGAGAAGGTGAAGGATTTCACAAAGATCAGGAAGATCAAAGGCATTAAGCTCAGAAGAAAGAAGCGCAATGATCAGGACTAGCCACATATTGATCGGAGCAGGTGCGGTGGCAGCATTCTACTTTGGAGGTAGCTACCTGTTGAAGCTAAACAGATTATCCAATGAATTAGAATCCAAAACAAAAGTTTCTATTCATAATGTGAATCTGAGCGGCATCGAGCTAACGATCAATGTGAAGCTTAAGAATCCAAGCGGAGGAAGCATCATTGTAAAGCATCCTTTTGTGAAAATGATCTACAGTGACAAAACGGTAGCATCATCACAGGTCAAAGATTCAAACATCACTATCCCAAAATATAGTGAGGTTAACCTTGAGCCAATCCGAATCAAGCTTGGATTCCTGAGCCTGGCAACTACAGTGCCGACATTGATTAAAGAGTACAGGGAAACTGGTAAGCTCAACCTGATTGTTCATACGATAACCACAATCAATGACAGCTTGCCTTACACGAAAACAGACAACATCACTTTGGGTGGAGGGAAACCTGCCTGATGGCAGCAAGGAGAGAGATGATGAAGAAAGGTAGAGGCGTATGGTAGCAGACATAAAGAGGAGGTTGAAAGATGGGAGGGAGTTCGATCATCTCTTTCCTCCACCAGGTGATAGAGACACCACAATAAAAAAGAGTGCGGATGTAGAAGATACAATGAAGCTCATTCGCAAGGCATTGCCACAAACGTTGTGGCAAACGGAAAAGATTGCAAAAGTATTGAAAGGGCGAACGCTGGAAGAAACGTGCTCGAACATCTGGCACTTTGTGTACCAGCATATTCAATACAAAAGAGACGAGGAAGGGGTTGAACAAGTACGAAGTCCCAGACGCGCATGGAGCGATAGGAAGACGGGAGTAGACTGTGACTGTTACACCGTATTTATTCTCTCCATCCTCCGCTCTCTTAATATTCCTTGCCTGGCTAGAATAACCAAATACCCGAAACGGTATCCGGAAGTTCCGCGATGGCAGCATGTATATCCTATTGTGCCGAAGCCTGGTCACCTGGAGGATTACATTGATGAACGTGACTGTTACATCGTGATTGATTGTGTGAAGGACAGGTTTAATGATGAACAACCTTATTTAGAATGTAAAGACTACGATATGAGACTGGATTATTTAGACGGAGTTGAAGATGAAGGACAAGAGGAAATCCAATTCATAGAACATGAAAATGTTGACCTCTCTGATCTTGCTTCACTCTACGATGAAGATGAAATGGGAAACATCTTCAAAAAAATTGGAAGCAAAGTAAAAACTGTTGCAAAGAAAGTGGGCACAGTAGCGCAAAAGGTGGGCGATAAAGTTGGTGATGGTATCAGGTTTATTAATCGCTATGTAAATCCTGCTACGCTCCTGCTTCGCAACGGTTTCCTATTAGCTATGAAAAATAACATGATGAATGTAGGCGGGAAACTTCGCTACGCTTACATGACAGATGCGCAAGCACAGGCAAAGGGAATCAACCTAAGTGAGTTAAAGAAACTGCGATCCATCAAAGACAGAGCTGAGACGGTTTACTGGCAAGCAGGTGGTAAAAAGGAAAATCTAAAAAAAGCGATTCTTGGTGGAAAAGGTAACAGGGATAAAAAAGTACCCTTGAGTGGCTTCGAAGGATTTTTTGGTGCGCATGATGTCTATGCAGATGAAGACGAGTACAATATCATTCATAGCAATGGTGTTGAGGGCTTAGGTGAAATCGCTACGGGTACAGCATTGGCAGCAGCAAGTTCAGCGGTGGCAGCTATTGCAGGCGCGTTAAAACAAGTCAAAGGTTTATTCACTAAAGGTGGTGGCGATGAGCAATCCTTTCAAAGTGAATCAGACGGAGGTGGAGAACCATTGCCTGCAACTATTTCAGAAGATGAAGAGGCAATCATTGCAAGTGCATCAATCCCTTCTTCCTACACACCAACAACTCTAAAAACCAATGAAGCAACAAAAATATATTCAGCACCTGCTTCGCCTACTCAGCCTGTACTATCAAATGAATCTACCGCCAGTAGAGCTATGCTTCTACCAAATGAAAGTGCATCATCAGACAGTGCGCTACAAACTCAGGATAGTTCAGAGAAGGCTGGCTTCTTACAGAAGACTACGACATGGGTAAAAGCAAATCCTGGTAAGTCTCTGCTTGTCGCTGGAGGAATTATCACAGGAGGAGTTCTTTTGATAAGAGCAATGAGGGGTGGATCAGGAACGAATGGATTGGAAGGCGTTCCTCCAAAAAAGAAAAAGACGAAGAGCAAGACTAAACCTGATAGCAAGAACAAAAAAGAAAAAGTAAAAGCACAAAATCTATTATAAGCATGGCTAAGCAGAAGAAAAACAAACAAGGGAATGCACTCTTTGGAACCGCTCCAGTAATGGAACATCCGATAGCGCAGACGGTAACTAAAGGTGGGCTTGTGCTACTCGCAGCCATCGCAGCAGGCGGTGCTGGCGCGGCACTTGGCAAGCACTCGCTGCTTGCAGGAATTCCAGTGACATTGGTGGGTTTCCATAAGAAGAATCCCTACATCATCGCAGCAGGTCTTGGGCTTACACTAAGCAACGGATTTCAAAATCAAAACAAGACTACAACAGTGCAGGGTGTAGATGGATTTGATATGAAACAAATTGCTGAACAGGCAAAAGATCGTGTGGGAACATTCTTCAAGAATTTCTCAGAAAAGCTTTACATCAGCAAAGCAGAACCAAGTGCAACCAACGGACTTGCTGGTGAAGAGCAAGTAACCTACTTCGTCAATCCATACAACAATTCAAAGGAATTGGATATGTCAGCCATTGATAGAATCCAGGAACAGATCGCGAACATGAATGGAATGAATGCAGTGGAAGAAACTGAAAGAGAGTTTTAAATCAAAGAGTAACAATTAAACACAAAGTAAAATTATGCTGGGAGCATTAGGACAACTCATGGAGAGTGAGTACACAAACCCAACGGAGTTGTTGGGTCTGAATGGAGAGATGGATACTGAGTTAATGGGGTATCTGAATGCGCTGAACCCTGTGCAACGGGCAAAGGCGATGAGTAAGATTGTGAAGCGGCACATTCCTTCTCAAGGGTCACGTGCAGAGTTTGAGAAGTTCTTTGTAGAACTACCCAAGCACATTAAAGAGCAATTGCTTCAAGGTAAGTTGCGCCTGGCTGATCAATTGATTTATACCATCAAGCCGATCAAAGGGGCAAAGACGATCAAGATGTTTGAGAGTCAGGACGTAAAGGAAGTGAACCTGCGTAACATCAGTAACGCCAAACTTCCAAAGAATATGGCCTTGCTCGTGTCTGGAATTTATTTGCTACATGGTGTTGCCGATTCATTGGACATTGATGACATCAAAACAACCAAGTTTGATTCCATCGAAAACATTGGAGCACTTGCCAACGGTGAGTTCAAACTCAAGGCCAACAAAAAACAACTGGTGAGCGATACTTCTAACAGGAAGTTCGTGACCACACAGTTTGACATGGTGCCAAAGAGTTTTTACAAGCTTGCAAATCCTCGTCTGATTCATGACGATGTGGACATCGAGTTTGAAATTGAACTTGGAACCATCAAGGGGCTGGATGCAAACTCAGTTTTGTATGTAGGCCTTGAAGGAACTGCAACCATTCCTTAGTAGGTCATGGAGAAGCGTTTGGTGGATAAAATCTACACCTTCCTGGTGGACGCGGAAGGGCAGCCGGTGAGCAAGAAGTTTGACCTAGATAAGAACGTCAAAGTGGTACACGGTATCATGATGAGTTCAGACAGACCGAACCTCTTGTTCTACCGAGGCTCTCAACGGATTGAACTTTCGGGAGAAGAACTTTTCCCAGAAGACTTTGAGAGCAAAATGTTCATGAGTGGAATGGCAGTAGCCCCTGACAACAAATACAAGTCGTTGGGTAATGGAGTAGTATCCGGAAACGGTGAGTTAAAAATCCAGTACAAGGATACGGCCAATCCAAACGCTCCCTTTGCGGCTTACAAAGTTATCATCAGTCTTTTATGTGAGATGAAGTAATGATAATCACAAAGACCAAACGGAGAATCATCATAGCCAAACTTGAAGTGAATAAGCTTGAGCGGTTCAAGCCATTCGAAATCAGGCTTCCGGCTAATGTGAAGAAAGTAACAGGGATACTCGTAACAACATCAGCAACATGGGAACCGGGACCGTAAGCTTTCAAGCTAATGACAAGATGGATGTCTTTTATGTGGCACGACTAAAAGAAGAAGGTATTGAGTCGTCAGACGAATCGATAATTCAAGTCGAAGACTCACAGTTTGAGAGTGACAAGGCTTGGGTTACTGGAAATGTACCGAAGATAAAACCCGTGCATGTTGAGGGTGATACTTCCATCATCAATGCTTGGTTCAAAGGTGAGTCGTTTGACCACCCATTTGTCATCACAGTCTATGTGGAATGTGAAACGGCTGAAGAGCTTGAGGAAGTTACTGCGGATGAAGGATTAGAACAGAGCAAGAATGATAAAGCAGATTTTCTTGAACCAACAGAGATACACTTATGACCGAGCAATTCATTTTAGAGTTTGCGCCCTTGCGATTAAAACAGCAAGGCTATTCGAAGTATCATCTCCGTCACAGGGACTTCATCATCGAGGCAGGAACAACAGTGACCATTCCGGCCTACAATGAAATGTTCTTCATCATTGATGAACCTCCTGGGCTTGTGGTTGATTCTGAATATGGAATGTACGACTCAACAGAAGATCCTATACCGGAGAGCATTCACATTCATCGAGGTGAAATCAAGATAACGAATCCAGGAGCTGCGAAGCGAAGAATAAAATTTATACAAGCAATCATAGTGAATTAGTTATGGCACTACCGAATAAAGAAAAATACGAACAGAAAAAGATTGATAGTCTTTTGCACTACCTGCGCTTATACCATGAGAAAGGTCAACCCATTGATTATGAAATCTTGGTTGATGGATTCAAGGCGGTACGTAGAACAAGTGACCCTGATATGTTTACGATGTTTGAAAACTTCGTAACTGCGGATACGCGATCAATTGAAATTCTACTTTTCACTGGCAGTAGCAATAACAACGAAAAGCGTATTTTTTATTTTGGTGAACAACCCAAGGAAGGCTTATCTGGAGTTGATGTAAAAAATATCGTTGATGAAGAAGTTCAACGAAAACTGCGAGAGAAAGAGTTTGATGAGCTGAAAGACGCCAATAAAAAATTACAACAACACATCGCAGACCTGGAGAGTGAAGTCGAGGAATTAGAGAAGCACAATGCCCGACTTGAAATGAAGCAATCTCCTTTGAATAGTTTCTTAGGTGATGTTGGGTCAAGTCTGGTGGAGAGCTTCATCAAGCGTAATCCAAAACTCATGGCAGCCTTTCCAGGTGGTGAGGCACTTGCAGGTTTATTGCAATCAAACAATGAAGAAACAAGCGAAGAACCAATACCTGATTCAGAAGTCAGCTTCAAACCAAAGGTAAGTTCTTCTGCTTCTTCTCTCACTGAAGAAGACCAGGCTGCTATCCAGTTTGTCAATCAGCTTAAGTCACAGTTTAGCAAAGAAGAGTTTGAGCGAGTACTTCTCATTCTTCAAACCCTTGCCGATGACAAGAGTAAGATTGACCTAATCTTAAATCATGTAAACATTAAACAATCATAACAATGAACAAGTACAGTTTTGAAGTGAGCATTGAGGCGCAAACGCAAGGTGAGGCAGAAGTAAAACTGTCAGCAGCATCCATCTTGATGCAGAAGTTAAAGGCACGCGAAATAGCAAAGCTTGCCGATGTGGTCAAGAATGACCCAATGAAAACATCCCTGGCTAAAAAAGCCTTGGGGTTATAGAGAATTAAAGTAGGGATAAGTAAGACATGAACGCAGACGCACAGAAGGTTCAAAATCTCAAGACCGTAGTGATCTATTCGACACTAGGACTTGGCACTGCTACCGGACTGTTTTTTCTGGCGCGTCACTTTTACAAAAAGACAAGAGCGAATGTATCTCAAAAGCGAAGTTTAGAGGTAGGCGATCCGGCAACATTTGCCAAGCAATTGAAGATGGCCTTTGATAATGACAATTACGCAGGTTGGGGAACGAATGAAAAGATGGTGATACAAGTATTTAACGATATACCATCCAAGAGCATGTACTCAAAAGTGCAAAAGGAGTACGCCAACCTTTATGGTAAAAGTCTGAATGCAGACCTGGAAGACGAGTTGAGCAGTGAAGAGTATAACGAGCTGATAAGGATTTTAAACGCGAAGAACTAATGGCGAAGAAGGCATTGAAGGGGAAGACGAAAGCACAAGCGAAAAAGCCGAAAGCAAAAAAGACAGCAACACCAAAAAAGAGTCAAGGCAAGAAGAGTGCTGTTAAACCTGCGAAGGTATTTATCTACGCATTGGCTCTAGCTGCCCTTGGCGGTGGTGGGTATCTTGTATATGATAGGATTAAAAGAAAGAAGTTGGCTGAACAAAATCAGTTGCCTTCAGACAACAACGATACTATCATTATCAATAACACACTACCAGCTTCGTTTAGCACCATCACATCAAGAATTCTGAGTTCAGCCAGTGACAGTTTCCCTTTGAAGAGAGGAAGCAGAGGTACGCGAGTTACCATGCTTCAACAGGCCTTATCGAAGACTACTCCATCCATTATGATTGATGGACAATTCGGACCACAAACAGCGGGAGCATTAAAGACAGCGGGGTATCCTGAAATTGTAGATGAAACACTCTTCAACAAAATCACCAGATCGACTAAAGGTTCTGTCCAGGTGGTATTCAATCCATCGGCATTAGCTGAGAGTCTTTACAAAGGTGCGCAAGCCAAGAATCTTGCTCAAGTGATGGATATTTTAAAACAGCTAAAATCTGTGACAGAATATTCAGCGGTGAATGAGTACTACAAGAAGCAAAGCTTTATCTCAAAGACCATTGTAACAGACCTCTTGGAATATGCTTTCAAAAGCAATGAAGCTGCCAAGGTGCAGATACGAAATGAATTCCTGCGCATAGGTTTGAAAGTAAGCTCTGCGGGAACATGGAGCCTACAAGGAATCCGACTCTACAAAGACCTCGTCACTATCCGCGAAACAGTGGTAACGGATGCCAGGAATAACCGGATACCTGTGCGCAGGAATACAATACTTGGAGATGAATTGGAAGTCGCTAATGGAATGACATGGTTCAAGTCAATTGATAACAGCATTCTCAAAGTCCCAACGCAGGACGTGAAGTACACCTAAAGGAAATTAAAACAAACAATTAATAACAATGGCAAAGTTTGAAAACTTCGCAGGGAAGCTCCTGCGATTAGAGGGAGGGTATGTGAATCATCCATTGGATAAAGGAGGCCCGACTAAGTACGGAGTCATTCTTTCCGTGTGGAAGGAACACGGCCATGACAAAGATGGTGATGGCGACATTGATGCCGAAGACATCAAGAAACTCAGTGAAGAAGATGCGAAGTGGATTGCAAAGAAAATCTTTTGGGATTACTTCCAGGGAGACTTCATCTTAAATGAATCAGTAGCTCAGTTCATTGTCGATTGGGGTTACAATTCAGGAAGGAAGACAGTGGCCAAGATTGTGCAGCGTGTCATTAAGGTAGACGTTGATGGAATTGTAGGCGCAAAAACACTTAGCGCAATCAACTGTGCCGACCAGGAGCGTTTGTTCAATCTACTCAAGATTGAACGTCAGGTATTCTTGAACAACATCATCAAGAGAAGACCTGACCAAATTGTCTTCTACGATGGATGGATGAATCGCGTGAATTCATTCCGATTTAAGCAAGCTGCATAAAGCACTAACAAGTAAAGAGTAAAACACATGCTATCAAGAATAAAGGGAATTTTGAAAGAGTACGGTTTTGTGTTATACACAAGGCCTTATGAGCTTAACATCGTTGGACTAAGAAGTAAAAGCGTAGAATCAAATTCCTTTGATGATGAGATTCATGTGTTTTACACTTTGCCCAATGGCAAATGGAATTATCACATCTATCCGGCCACAACTGATCCAGGAACATTCTGGCTAAATAATCCTGCCTATCCACAAGGCACAGCCATTCTTGCACAGGGTCAGAATGTGGATGCGTATTCCATTGGAAAACATAGAGGAAAGTATGAAGCTCTTGTTCAGCAAAAACCAGTTACCGTAATACGCGATTATGACCGCGATGCTATTCTGGACTTTAACAATGGCGAAAAACAAACAGGGCATTTTGGTATCAACATTCACAGAGCATCTGTTTCAGGCACAACGAAATCCATTGACCAATATTCTGCCGGATGCCAGGTGTTTAAAAGCGCAGATGACTTTCTGGTGTTCATGGAGCTTTGTAAAAACCACGCTAAGCTTTATGGAAATAAATTCAGCTACACACTGATTGATTTTAGATCGCTCAGAAGAATTACACTTAAGCGAGTAATAACAGCGACAACTGTTTTCGCTGCCATCGCTTTGGGCTGGGTTTTTAAACCAAACAGTAATAGTTAATGGAAGGACTTACTCCACCATTTTATTCGAGAACCGATGAGCTGCTTTATAAAATCTATTTAAAGCTTCAGGGAGGAAGTATGCCTGGACTAACAGCAAACGATATTAATACACTTTCCAAACTTAATGCCATTCTTGAGGATGGAGAACTTATTAGTCAAAGTCAGTTCAACGATACAATTATGGCTTTGCGTGGGAATGTTCCTGTAAGTGCGAATACACTGGAGAAGCTTTATAACATCATTCAAGGTATGCAGTCACTCAAAAGAGAAGACATTGATACTTTAGAAGAGTTAAATGCCATTCTCTCAGATGCAGACCTTGTTCGTATCCAAGATTTAGCAGATGCCCTAGTAGCACTTAATCTTAAACAACGAAATTTTCAATTTTACTTTCCCGATAGCCAATGGGATGACGATCACAACCAAAGTTTGAGAAGAGACCGCTTTGTTATGCGTGGAAAAATTACAGACTTAGCTAACGACTTTACAAATGCCCTATCGGCAGTATCCTATAAAACACGAATTGATACATCAAGCACTTGGGCATATCACTTAAATGTAAGCGCATTACAGAACTGGATTAATGCTAACATCTCCGGAAATGAACAAACAGGAACAAGGTATTGGATCAGATGCATCCCGACTTATAAATCGGGGCATGATGGAGAGGCTGTGAATATTCTCACATACACAAAGCTGTAATTTAGTTTATGAACAGCATGACACACCCTTTTGAATTGGTGGACACTTAACCGTTCCATAAGAACAAAACACACAACAGTCTCCCTTCAGGGGCTTTAGGAGTGTCTTGCAGTTTTCACATTCATAAAAATATTGACATGCGTCAGTCGGCATGGTTTCCTCCTTCTTGTGCCCACAGACTGGACAATTAATTACAGATTGAAGTTCTATTGTCGTACTCATTTTTTTGTTTCATTATAGTGAAGCGGTTATCGTCTCGAGTCGCTCAGTCAGCTTGCTCCCGCAGAAATATTTTGTCTGATCTACCCAAGTTCTCGTTGGCCCTAGTTGGTGGACATATTCAAAAGGACGAGGCAGGCTTTTAGTCCATTTAGTATCCTTATCGAAGAACATATAAATATCCCACGCTTGTTCGCCAGCAGGGTTAATTGACTTAGCAGCGATATCTCCAAATTTGTTTTCTTCATCAAAGAACTGAACAATGCTCTTATTCTTAAAAAGCGAAGCCGCACGGAATGCAGTTTTTTCTCCATCACTTTGAAGCATGTTAGTCCATACGATTATTACCGACAAGTTCTTCTTTTCCATATTGTCAATGATCGTCTTTTGAACAGACTCAGCTCCTTTCAGGCACCACATACATGTAGAGGAAAGTATGGCAATAAATTTTGTTTTTTCGGGATACTGATTGAAAGCCTTTTGTATTTGACTTAAATCTTTCAAATCAATTAAATCCCTATTTTCCTCTTTAGGGAGATCTCCCATAGGAATTTGACATGAGCTTGCGCTACAGTTTTCCCTTCCTTGCAACAACGTGCTGAAAGGAACCCCTTCTACTTTATAGCCTGTACTGTTAATGGCGGCAATAATCTTATCCTTGTCAACCTTCTTCTCATCGTATTCAACCATAGCAGAACCCTGGTCATAAGAAGCCTTTACAGAGGATACCCCCGAAAGTTTTTTCACTTCACTTTCTATATGCAATTCACAGCTTGCGCAAGTCATCCCCTTTACAGCGAACTCTACTCTCTTCTTCTTCTGGTCTTGTATAATAAGCGGAGACTCGTTATTAAAAAAGAACTTGGAGTAGCTAGGAAAAGTGATCAGTAGCAAAGAGAAAATTGTAATGATTCCCAGAAATTTCTTTGACTGAAAAAATGATACCTTTTGCTCACATCCGCAATCATCTTCTTTCTTAGAGTTAATGGCCTGAAACCACGCGAATCCAAGAATCAAAACTGTTGATGAGACAAGATATGGCCTCAAGGGTTCGACCCATGTAAACGTAGATGCGATACTGCTCGTACCTGCTGCGATAGTAAGTACTGGAGTTATACAGCAAAGAGATGCTCCCAATGCGGTAAAGACACTTAATACAATTTGTGTTTTCATACCAACTCTAAAATTTTATTATTCGTAATGAGTTTGAACATGGGTTTGAGGATTTCCGAGTAATCAGGGTTTACCGAGTAAAAGATAGTCTGACCAGTTTTTTTGTATTCAATCAATCGTCCGTCTTTTAGCTTTCGCAAGTGCTGCGAAATAGCTGATACCGTCATTCCAAGAATATCGCTTAGGTCACAAGGACAGAGCTGTCCTTCTTCTTGCAAGAGGAACAATATTTTAAGGCGGACTTCATTTCCAGCAAGTGCCAGGGCATTAGAAAGAACCTCAACAGACTCATCAACTTTTTTGACCTTCTCCCGACATTCCTTGATCTGGTTAACATCAGCAAGAACCCGAATACATGTGTTAGCAATCATTGTAAAGCATTTAAGCAAGTGCTAAAATACTAAAATTACATATTCTTTCAAAATCATTAACAATAGTTCACTATCGTTAACATTCGTTCAAAACAATTAACCTCACGTAATAAGTGGTTACATCTTTAGGCTATTAACGAACTGAGTTTATGGAGGGAGGAAACAAAACAAATAGAGAAGAACAAGGACAGCGTTTACATAGAGACCAACTTCTTACAGCTGGTGATTTTGAAAATTTAAAGCGAGACCTGCTTAATGAGATTAAAAATCTCTTGAAGGGAGCAACTGCCACACCCGCCAAAAAGTGGCTTAAGTCATCCGAAGTAAAGAAGCTGTTAGGAATATCTACTGGAACGTTGCAGAACTTGCGAATCAATGGGTCATTATCTTATAGTAAAGTAGGTGGTATCATCTTCTACGACTACGATCAAATTGCTAAACTGATTGAAAGCAATGAACAACGCTGAACAGTTAGGGAATTTTATTGATCGCATTACTTCAGATGCTAACCTTACAACATCGCACATTGGTCTATGCACTGCATTAATTTCCATCTGGATTAAAAGCGATTTAAGTAATCCATTTAATGTATCGCGAAAGCGATTGATGACTGCTGCAAAAATTAAATCAATCACTACATATCATAAGGTGATTAGCGAACTTGCCACACTAAATTATGTGAAATACGAACCCTCCTATCATCCTGGCAAGGGTAGTCTGATACATATCATTTAAGTATTAACTCACACGTTGTAAAAGCGAATTGAATTTTGAATTTCAGAATTCGGTTCGCTTTTTGTATGTTTGATACATCAAAGGGATTTCGAATCGGTTTTGATTTAGTCACCCCGGTACCAAATAGGTACTATGATATTAAGAAGCGAATAAACCATTATAAGTGAGGTGGTTGTAAAAGTAAAAAAACACCCTCCTCCTCTGCATCAAAAATAAAAACCCTGGAATCATAATGGTTTCAGGGTTTTTTATTTGGCAGCGCTTCAGTCAATTCTTCTTTTCAACATTTCTCTAATAAGATTTTCAGTCTCTACAGCGCTGTCTACTTATCGTCCTTCTCAAAGCTCGACCTCATTAGTTAAATCGATAGGTAATGATTGCACGTGATTTTTCCGATACCACTTTGAGTATCTTTGCGAAAAATTATCGTATGCCAGAATCAGCACAATGCCCCAAATGCCAGTCTCCGTACGGTTACCCTACCGGTACGTCTATGATGTGCCCAGAGTGTGGACACGAATGGAGTGTTGAAAACCTTACCGAAACAGTATCGACTGCTGAAGATGCTGATTCATTAACGGTAAAAGATGCCAATGGTAATGTATTGCAGGATGGGGACACGGTTGTACTGATCAAAGACTTGCCGGTGAAAGGTGCGCCTAAACCTATTAAGGCTGGCACCAAAGTAAAAAACATAAAACTCACCAGCGGAGATCATAACATTGATTGTAAGATAGACGGCTTTGGCGCGATGGCACTTAAGTCTATTTATGTGAAGAAGGGCTAGTTGCCAGCAAAATTACCTATTCTCGATCCACCAAAGATAGCCGTCATAGTCAGTCACGGGCACTTCTGCTGTTACACCCAGTATCCGACACAGGCTGATAATCTGACCGCGATGGTAAGAGCCGTGGTTAACCAGGTGCAGGATGTACTCATAGCGACTTTGTTGGCTGTCGGCAGCTGAAATAACTTTCAACAACTGCTCCTCATTGAAGGATGACAAGTCGCTTAACAACTTTTGTGAACTTGCAAGAAGATCAACGATCACTTCCTCCACAGCGTTTTCTCTTACATCCTGATTGAACGCATTGATTTCTTCTTTCACAATAACAGGATGCCAGTACGTTTCAGCTGCCAGTATGTGTTGGAGTGTACGATCGATTGTTCCAAAGCTTGAGCTGGTCACTTCGTAAAGCGTTTCTCCTGGCAGTGTTAAAAGCCAGGATGTAAGCCGCTCATTTGCCCAAAGGTTATACGCAAGAAAGCGGGTGGTGATCTTTTGAATTTGCATTGTACAGGTTAGTTCTGGTTACATCATTTAAAGTGTGATTGCCATTGTTCTATATTTTGTACTTCCTCAGCTGTCTGGATGGTATCTGCAAATTTATTCCACCGAATTTAAAATCTGGCATTATTCGTAATTCGAGATGTGCTATAATAACATATAGAACAGTGGACGAAATTACATCATCTGTTCAACTTTTAACATGGCTTACATGCGGATCAAATCTTTAGATCGTTTGTTCCATCTTCAAAAAATGATAGGGCGTAATTTCATAAACCTCACAGAGTGCTATTAATACATCAAGGGGCAGGTCATAGTCGCCCTGCTCGATGCGTATAAGCAGTGTCTTGGCAACGGCTTCGCATTCTTTCTTTTGCTCTTGCCTTAACGACTGTAGTTTACTCCCCGCAGCCAGTAGGAATTTTTTGCTATCAAGCTTATGGTGATTTGATCGCTTCTGGAGAATTGGTTAAAGACAAAAGAGTATGATTGATATAATGTTTTTTATTAAAAAGATCATTTATGCTGAAAATCAGCACTTTAAGCAACTTTTCATTGGAATTAAACGTTACAAATATTGACTAAAACATAAAATTGGTGTTTTTTTGTAACAAACTTACCTAACCAGCAGGCATGAACCTCAATGAAATTATCGGCAAAAATCTAGCTGCATTGCGCGAAAAGCGAGGCCTCTCGCAAGAAGAAGTCGCTTTGTATCTGGATGTAAAGAGACCGGTAATCAGCTACTACGAAACAGCCGAGCGCGAAATACCACTATTGCATCTGGAAAAACTCGCTGATCTGTTTTGTGTAGAAGTGGCTGATTTAACTGCCGAAGAACCCACTCCCGAGCAACAGGCATCGTTTGCCTTTGCGTTCCGCACCGATGGGCTTTCAGCAGCAGACCTTCAAAGCATAGGCAGCTTTCAGAAGGTTGTAAAAAATTATCTCAAACTGAAACGACTAAGCCATGAGGAGGAACAGAGCCGTAGAAGTTGAGATAGAGAAAAAGGCATTTGCTTTCAGGCAACAGAATGGGCTCAGCAGTGCAGAGCCTATTCGCTTGAAAAGCCTATTGCTAAAATACAATGTACTCACCTTATTCAAGCCCTTGTCTGAATCCTTTTCAGGCATGGCCATAAAACTTGGTGAGCAAAACCGTTTTATGCTGGTGAACTGCGAGCAGAGTCTGGGCAAGCAACACTTTACAATAGGTCATGAACTATACCATCTTTTCATTCAGGAAAACTTCACCGCACAAAAATGTTCGGTAGGCGCTTTTGATGGAACCAAAGATCACGAAGAGTATAGAGCCGATTTGTTTGCCGCATTTTTATTGTTGCCAGAAGAAGGAATCAAGCAGATGATTCCAGATGAGGAATTAAAAAGGGGAGCAACAATTTCATTGCAGACCATTCTTAAAATAGAACAATTTTATAGTGTATCACGAAGAGCCTTGCTCTACCGTATGCTCAACTTGGAATTCATATCGCAAACTACCTACGATGAACTTACTGTGGGTGTTAAGCGGGGGGCATCGCAAAATGGCTATTCTACTTATTTGTACGAGCGCGGAAATGCCAATGAGGTAATTGGTGACTACGGAGTATTGGCTAACAGTCTGTTAGAAGCAGATAAGATTTCAGAGTCCCATTATTTGGAGCTAATGGGTGCTATCGGTTTTAATCCATTAGAACAAAGTGCGGACGATGAAAATGGAAAAGCATGAAAAACTTATTCTCGTTGATGCAGATGTAATCATTCACCTTTCCAGCTAGGTATTATTCTGGGTCACTCCACCATGCTTTGCGAAATCAACGTATGACATTTTCTAATTACGATTCACAGATTCTAAATCTTTGGAAGTCCAAAATTAGACCTCAGTTGATTTATGGAATCTATTTCAAAGGTGAAGTATTGAGCAGGATTGGTCTGCGCGTTGTTCCACGCATTATTTAATAGGCAAGAAATTGAATTAATTCCTTTATGAAGAAGTTCGGGGTGAGATGCTAAATCCGCATTCTGATAGAACGTAAAGAATTCATCAACTATGTGTTGTAATAGTTTCTGCGGATATAACAAGGCATAGTCTGTCGGCTTAAAAACCTCAGTATCTTTCAAGAAGACTTTCCAGGCAACTTCTACACGATTTTTGTCTTCAGTTAACCCCAATTTTTCAAGCATTAAAATTATTATCCTCATTCTAGCTTCATCTGCTGGATGGGATTGCGAGTATTCAAAAATCTTTGTTGAACCGTGTCCTGTGGATAGTAGCTTTAAATTTGTCCACGCATAAGATGCTCCAGTCATATAGGTTCCAACCAAATCGCAGCTAAATTCCTCCAACCAAGATGCTTGCCACAAGTATTTCGCGAGTTCTAATGTTTCTTGAAAATGGATGGCTGTTCCGTCATCAATCACTCTAACTATTTCTTTTGCAAAGTGCTTGTCTATGACAGAAGCTGAAACTTCACAGCTTTTTCCTCCAAACATTGAATGAAGAAGATGGCCAATCTCATGATACATATCGGGTAGGTTCAACAAGCTATGCTCTTCACCTGAAGGCAATGCAATAATTTCGAAGTAAGGTACTGCCCAATAATAATAGTCATGATTACTAATTGTTGAAACAATTGGCGGTAATGCACTTATTCGATGCTCTGAATAAATTTGAGAAATAACCTGATAGAAAAAAATCTCCGGTCCCTTATAGTTCTTTATTGCTAGATAACGATAAGAATGAATTGCCTTAAATTCTCTATGAACTCTATTGAATCTAAAAAGATTATTTCCTGAAAAAATATCTAATTCCAAAACACCAGTATCTAAGGCACTTTGCAACTCGTTACGAATAAGTGTGAATTGGTTTAGTGTATCATCAATAAATCTATCCTTGATATCTTGATGATGTTCCATGCTCTTGATGTCGCTAGCAACGACATCAATCCGATGCAAAAGGTCTGCATACAATGCCTTTATAAAATTATTCATCCTCTGCTGGTTCGTAATTTTCTAAAAAGAACCGCTGCTTCATTGTCAAGTATTGAAATGAATTTATCAATGTTTATTAGATCCTTTTCAGTTAAATCTTTATTTGATTTAAGTTTTACTAAAGTGTTGCTGATGTCGCTCTTGAAGATAACATTCTTTAAAATTTGATTTTGAAACATGGCATTGTCCATCAATTCGTACAACTCGTTCTTTGTGTCCTGCTCTTTGTAGAAGCTATCCAAAAGAGAAAGAATAGCTAAGAGCAATGAGTTAGCCTTCGCTACTTCATCTTCCGTAACAGCAAGTTGGGGATGTTTCTCGTTGTTCGCTTTGATGGTTGAAACCTTTCTCCGCTTCAGTGTAATGACTGAGTTATTCAAATCATTTGTGAGATTTGATACAGAATTGTACTTTTTATACAATAAACTAAAGTCGCTCATTTCTTTTTCAGTTTAATACTGGTTCTAAAGCTTTGATCTCCTTCTCTTGCGTAAATGCAAAATCATATTCGTGAGCTACATCTCTAATCAAAGTGTCAATTAGCTTCAGAGGCAAGGGCAATGAGGTTGGCCTGTCAGGTGATGAAAAGGTAATCTGAGTTAAACGGAAAATATCTTCGAGAGCCTTTTCGAAGTCAATATTACCGGAAGTGAACGACACATGAATTGGTTTTGATGATCCAGGAACAGTGTATGGCGTGCCTGTATTGAAAATAAAAGCATCCTTCTTATTCATCATGAAATAGGTGCCGCAATCCGGATTTGCCAGAGATCGGTAATTTCCGTTAAATCCCGCAGCTCTGACTGGCACAGCGGTAGACTTTGCTACGTCAATGACACCAGTTTGAACGGTATCCTTATCCAATAACTTAGCGTCAGAAAGTCTCTGCATCGCATCACATAGTGCTTTTTCTTCTTCTCCGTAGCTTACCCCGTCACGAAGAATTACAATACTTTTTGGGTTGTGTTCCTCCACCGACAAATGCCTGGATAGAACAGCATAAATCTTATCAGCAATAACTTTGTAATTTATTTTTTCATTGCGGAATGTACCAGTGCCTTTAGAAACCTTATCAACTTCAAATACTATCTTTTCACCGTTTCCGAAAAAGAAACAAAATCCGGCATAAAATTCATGAGCGTCAATTCCTATGTACAAATCATGATTGAGATTTTGTGCTAATGCAAAAGCCCACTTCTTATTGATAATAAGATGTTCAAACAAAGTATTTGTTTGATACGAAATAAAGTTTCGCATTAATCCATCCGGAACAGCGTAGGAAAGAGGATACCTTTCATTTACACCTAATTTTAAATATCGTTTTAAGCTCGTGGCGCTGACACATTTGATTTTAATGGTATCAAATAACTCCTTCTTTATAATCTTGTGGAGCGATCTTATGAATGTGCCCTCATCACCGGAACTTTCAGGGAGCACAAAAATAGCGCTACCACCTGCCAAGCGGTTTTGCTCAATATATTTTTTTAAATCAGAAAAGACTTTGTGAGCAAATGGCGCATTCTTGGTTGAGTATTCATGGATAATAAAGCCCGGAAAGTGTGGAGCAATATTTTTCATCCCTTTGTCAAAATAATACTTTAGTGTTTTACCAAAGGGAAGAGATACATTATCTGGAATGAATAAGTATTGGTTTGTAAATGGTGTTTCTGACAATATTCCATTCCTAAAAACAAATTCTCGCCTGCGCTTTGGAAATGTATCTATTGGTTTGCCATACTTAACCGTGCCTTCATAGGGATTAAGCACCGCTCCTCTACCATATTTTAATGCCGGAAGGCCAAACACCTTGCAATCCTTTTTATATGGTTTAGTGTCAATTTTTATTTCAACGCCATTGAATTTGAGATGTTGAAAATAGTTCGAAATGCAAAGTTCCGCTTTGTAAAACCTTTTGTTGGGATCGTTGATTGAATTTCTGTGTAAATCGTCTTCTGCAAAACGAATTCGCTTCGCTAAGCAAGCAGCACTAGCAAAAGTACTTGCTGCATTTGATGCATAAGAATAAAATAGGGTTTCTGAGTTTTTATTTAGTGGCGCTTTAAATTTCGCGTTAGCATATTTACCATCATTGGCTATATAATCATAGACCGATATATTCTTTTGATTAATGGTCATCATGTGTTCTGAAATAGAACCGCCAATTGATTTTCCTTTAACAGTGTACCAATCGTCACCATTTAAATACAGGAAATTTTTATTAGATACTAAATCATTGTGTCTTTCCTTAGGTATTATTTTCAAAAGCTCAGATAGCGTTTTCTTATCAGCATATCGGTATGCTAAGTCAAGACAGATAAATACGTTGTCTTTATCTGCTGCAACAATCTTAAACTTGAAACCTTGATAAATATCGGTTTCAATTTCATTGGAAAGAGGTAGAGGCGTTTTCTTTAAAAAGGTATTTATTCCGGCATCCCAAAGATTTCTATTCTTGTTCAGTTGCCAGTTGATAGCACTATCTAAAAACTTTAAAGCCAAGTCAAGATTCTGATCATCTATAGTTTTGGCGTTCAACTGAAATACGCCTTCTAACGGTGTCAATATGACATTCATAGGACTACCAGTAATAGTCTCTTGCTTTAATATGGCATCGCCCTTCACGGCAACATATCTTTTGTTTTCGTGGTAAGCTGTAGCGACAACTCCTTTTGTGGAATATGCAAGGTGATTAAGGGCATTATAAAATGCCTTGTTCAACAATTTTGTATCATTGCCTACTCCTTCAATTTTAACATCGACTAAGCGATATTGAAAGTTAAACTCAGACCAGTTGCTGACGCGAAACCAATTTATAATATTCGTTTTCATCGTATTTGAAATTGTTTTTAATTAAGTGAATGCACAACGGCTTGAACTTACAGAACATGCACGTTTCCCTTTTATCCGTTGTGATGTAATCTTCAATATTTAGTTCATCCCATTTTTTACTTCCTGAAAGCTGCTCTTGTTCATCTTTAAATTGATAGACATAATCCAATGCCCCGGCTGCGCTTTCTTTTGTAAATGGATGTTGTCTTTTATTGCCATTCATTAAATTAATTTCAAACAATGAAAAGTCTTCCAATTTGGGCGGTGCCCATTGTTTTTCAAGATTACTTTTCTTGATGTTGTGAAACGCAACTATTCCGGCAAGGTATAATTGCTTTGAGTAATCGCTGGTGTTGCTATCTGACACTTTCCAATCAATTACATGAATTGCCTTGTTCTTATGCCTCACCAAGTCAATTTGAGGGTTTAACTTTACTCCTTCGAATTCATAGCTCCAATACTTAATGTCGGTTTGTAAATAGTTTGACGACACTAGATACTCATGCAATGTTTTTCCTTCCTCTGGACTTGGGTATTGTGGTATTTGTAAGATTATTTCCTTGATTGTAGAATATACGCTGAGTACATCTTCCTCTTCATAAGGAACTCCACATTCATGAACATCTAATATCTGAAATGCGTCTCCAGCTTTCGTTTTGGTAACCGATTTATCTCTATAAAGATGTTGCTCCGAAAAGGCAAATTGCGTTTTTGCTATTGCTACAAGTTCATCTGCTAGGGCTTGGAAATTGATATTTTTTTTATCCTTGTACAGGGGAATTATTTTTTTACTGAAAAAATTATCAATCAAAGTGCCTTGCCACATTCTTAGGTTTTTTGATTGAGCCAACTCAAACGCCTTCCTTCTAATAGGATGAGTGAAATGGAAATCAGATAACTCATAGGCGAAGTAGAATTTCCTATGACATTGTCTGAGGGCTGATAATTTTGATATGCTCCAATCCATTTTACTGTCCTTTAGATTTCTTTGTATAATTCCGATAGACGTTTAGTGTATTTGTCCAAAGCTTCTTTGTTCTGATATAAATAACTCTCATCAGATTTCAATCTTACCATATCAAAGGCCCCAGTGTTGTTAGACATCCCTTTTCGGAAAGATGGTTGTGCCTTCGTAGGAATTGTCAAAAACATCTTACTCTCTGCACTCAATCTTTCAAAAGTGGCGTCAATGGCTAACTGTGCCTTTTCTAACGAAACATTTAAAAGTTTCAATAACTTCACAAGAGACTTCACCGGCACACTGTTAGTAAAGACCATATCAGATTTTATGTCCTCTAAAAGCGAAGTTGTTAAGCCAGTATTGGCTTGTAATTCGCTAATATTTGTATCACTGCTTGCCAATGCATTTTGAATTAACGAACCCAAGGTATCTTTCGATAAAGATTCAGTTAAAGATGAAATCAAAGTGTTTACTCTATCTTGAGAGAGTGCTGAGCTGAATTGCTTTGCAAAGACGATCTCCGCTTCTTTGTCTGAGGTATTTGAAACAAAGTTTTCCTGACCTTCTTTTGTGATGTATGCCATCAGCAAATTCTCGAATGGTTTTGTTTCCTTATTTTGTTTCATTGTATGTGTCGTTTAGTAATTCCAATGTTTTCTTTTGCAATTTGGCCTTTGCCCGGATGAACTTTACTTTTAGCTGATTATTTTCAATATTCAGCATTGCTGCAATTTCATCGTAGCTGTAGTTAATCATTCTTAACAAAAGCAACTCTCTTTCTACCTCGCTTAGTTGTTGTAATGCTTTCTGCATTGCTAAGAAAAGCTTGTTGTTTTTCGAAGAACTATCGTAGGGGTTGATAGATGAAATTTGTTCGATTACAGGCTTGAAAATATCAAGCTGGAAATCCATATCCTCTAGCTCCCTTACTTCGTTTTCCCAATCACTCAAGTCAACAGTTTGAAATTCTTGTTCTTTACTTTTTTTACTTCTCAGTAATTGAAGGATATTGTTCTTATGGATTTTGAAAAGCCAATTGGCAAAATGATTTTCTGAACTAAAATCATATCGCGTAATTACCTTGCCTACCGTTTCTATTGTTTTATAGAGAACATCATACCCTTCATCTTCATTAATATGAAAATGGGTTACCGAAAAACCGAAAAGCTTTTGTCCATACCCCTCAAAAAGGGTTTTGAGCCCCTCATTGGTACTAGTCTGAAATCCTGATATTACTTTTTGATAGTTCACTTGTTCGTTTTACTTGATACTATATATGCTTTGAGGTTACATTAATAATAAACTACAGATAATCAGCACTTTAACATTCCCCTTAATTCCAGCCAATAGGCCTCGTCCCAATATCTTCTGGCATTTCCTGAAGTAGATGTAAGGACAAAAACCTTGGAATTACCTATTTGTGTTTTCTGCAGTCCATAGTCGATTAAACTTGTTACGCCTCGAAATCCAAGAGCAAAAGATGCTGCTTTTTTACTTGTGAAGGCGATGAATTTTGGGTTATACTTTTCCATTTTAGATATGAAGCCCTCAACTTCGTAGCTTTCGTCATCAATTTGATTGTCGTTACCTGATTGTGTATGAACAAGATCAGTTAGACCGATCTTGTATTTATTGATTTCATAACACTCACTAGGCAATAATCTTTTCGGAGTAAAACCGGCTTTATTTAAAATTGTATAGAACTTGTTATTAGGGCCAGCATAGTAGTATCCAAGTTGTGTGGATGCTTTACCTTTTGCTGTACCGCAAAAGACCACATCCAAATTTTCTATTAAGACATCCTTGAGCATGTGGTATCATTTCCCCTTCTTAAGCTTTAATTCTCCACATACATACTCCAACAATTCAGTTGGCTTTATGTCAAGAGCCAATGCAATTAGGTAAAGTTCATCAGCAAGTAAACGAGTACTTTGATCATTAGAAAGCCTGGTTAGTCTATTCTTACCAATGCCAGTTTTTCGGGTTATCCCTGACTTGTTTATCGACTTCTTCTCAAAGTATTCTCCGAGCTTAGTTAGTCCCATATATCTACTTTAGGTATATAAATATATGTTATTGGTAAAAAAAGTAATAAAACTGGTAAAAGTAATTGGCATATTTACCTACTTATGGTAAATTAGTATCTAAAACTGGTAAAAATCATGATCGAAGAAGTTAAAAATTCAAGCTTCCGCATAGTGATTCCGATCTCAGACATGGAAGAATTAGCCAAATACCAAAATGGACTTATGGGTGTATTAAGCAAAGTCGAGGTTGGTAATTGTAATCCTCAGCTGAAGGAAAACCTTAAGTATGTTTATGAACTCTTATCGCATCTTATACCAGATAAAAAAACTTTTATTCAACAAAGACAATTCTTGACCAAGACAAGACAGGGGAAACTAAAAAAGGTGATACTTCAATCATAACAGGCGCAGAAGCATTTCAGGTTCAGTCTTATACCGCTTAACGACTTAATATGTTAATGGTATCAGCATCATCGTTGCTGACAATCTGTTCGATTCTTACCATGGCTCCCGTGCGGATCACAAACGAAGGTTGTTTATTACATCCTCAAAAAAATGGTAGGGAGTAATTTTATAAACCTCACAGAGCGCTACTAGTAAATCAAGGGGTAGGTCATAGTCGCCCTGTTCAATGCGCATGAGCAACACGGGCGTAATTTTAAGCGCTTTGGCAACGGCTTCAGGTTCTTTCTTTTGCTCTTCCCGTAAGGACTGCAGTTTATTCCCCACAGCCTTTAGAAATTGTTTGCTTTCCAATTCGGGTCTCATAACGGTTGGCATTTTAGTTTTTTTATAATGGGGTAAAACAAATCAATGCCAGCGTCATTCGTTACCCCTATTAAGTAGGATCTAATAAGTAGCTTTTTATTTGAAATTCTGTCTTGAAAAAAGATTTAAGAGATAATCATATTTTTTATCAAGGCAATCGATACAAGGCCTATGAAATTTTTCAGCGAAGGCTTTAACTGATTTTAACCTGATAATTAAAAAAGTCTAAGGAGATCTCCTTAGACTTTAAATCACTTACAAAATAATATAAGCTGCCTGTAAACAGGCTTGGTATTAAATCTTACACTCCTTTATTCTCTTCCTGCAAAACCCAGGTTCTTGCATAGGCACGCAAAATCATCATGGCGTTGTTTTTACGGTTATTCCTTATAGCACTCAAAAAGGCGGCCTGTATACTCTTATGCTTATTCATACTCCTGAATTTTCAATACTTACGAGTATTGCTCCGGCTTTGGATTTAAGAGACAAGCATATTTTCAGCTTATCTGGCTTATGATGCGAGCCACGCTGTTAAAAAGGGTTTTTTAAGGAAATTTACTTCAACAGGGTATTGATCAATTTCCTTTTTTCTTCCTTGCCTCCCGCATGGCTTCCCTGTTCTCTTCTTTTTGTTCTTTAAAGAGCAGATACTGTTCCTTGCTTAATATTTTTTTCAGTGCATTATCTCTTTCGTCATCCGCTGCTTTAAACTTTTGATATTTCGCGAGTTTGCCTTCATTGCTCACACGTAGTGCTGCCATTGTTTCGGTAAAGCTTTCATTGACTGGCAAAACTTCTTTGGCCTGCTCATCAGTCAGGCTTAAGTTCGTCTTCATCTTATCGGTCATTTTCTGTGCCTGTGTTTTGCTGTCTTGAGAAAATGCCATGTTGCCTAAAGTAAGCAGTGCAACAAAAAGTACGGTTCCTGTTTTTTTCATAAAAGTGGATAGTATAATAATTATGGCAATTGAAACTCTTTAAAGAAATCCCATATCATGTCCGTTGCTTGGAAGGCCTGCGATGGGTTATCGGCCCTGTACCTTGATTTTACAGCACCCGGCCAGGCATGCCCTCCATCGTTTGTAACATAACTTTTAATCACCTGGTCGCAGGAGGTCCACTCGTAAAGTGTATAAAGTTCTTTCCTGGTTACCGAAGGCAATGGATCGTTGCAGTGGTTGAGGGAAGTCCAGGTGTTCAGGGTAGAATCAACGCTGTTAAATTTATAATCGAAAATACCGTTGCCTCCTGCGTAAGGTACTTTTTCATCGTTTACTGAATGTATGTGCAGGATGGGGAGCGAACGTGAAGGACTACATGATTGTGTCATTAAGGTACCACTAACAGTCGCTATTGCTGTAATCTTTTCAGGAATCTCGCAGGCGAGCCGATAAGCCATCATGGCGCCATTCGACATCCCTGTAACATATACTCTTTTCTTATTGATCGTATATTTTGAAGCAAGATGATCGATGAGGGTTGAAATGAATTTGACATCATCAACATTAGTTTCGCTGGCATAGTGGCAGCAATTACCAGCATTCCAGGTTCTTAACTTCAGTGGTCTGTCGCTGGGCACACCGTCAGGATAGACTACAATAAAATTTTCTGAGAGCGATTTTTCTGTCCAACCATAATCGCGTTCGCATTGTGCAGCACTTCCTCCACCGCCATGCAGTGCGATTAATAAGGCTTTTGGTGCATCATTAGGTTTTACTGGCAGCTTAATCAAATAGGTTCTATTCCGGTTGTCAACAATAATGTTACTCGATACCAAGCCAGGTTGAGCTCCTGTTTCTACTGCACAGCCGACAATAATAAAACAGACATACAGTAAACTGAACGATAAGTAGATTTTCATAGCCAGTCTTAGACAACACTAGTCTATCATGGTTTAAGATGATGAAAAAATAATCTTTCAAAGATTGGCAGCTGATAAGGAGTTGCTCTTCAAAGAAGAAGTATATGGCAGATCGTCATACTATTTCCATATCTCAACATAAATTGCGACCACTTCTGTAAATGAAGATACAAGCCGCGAAATAATTGCGCTCGATCAAAAAGGCAAATCAGATTATGTTTATCTTTAGATATCCAAGCCCATCCACCCCATGAACAATGACCATTGTACAGAACCCGATATTGCCCTAAAAAAAATACACGAAGAACTACTGACGTCCCGCCAAATATTGAAAGCTATCTTCGATAGCATCAAGTCTTCAATATTTTTAGTTGCCGATGATTATCGGATAATCTTTTTTAATAAATGGGCTCGCGATGGCAGCAAGCTCTTGTATAATCGCGACATGGTGATTGGCGATAGCCTGTTGAATTACAGGCAAGAAGGAGATGAAGCTATTTTTGAAGCATTCAAAACAAATTTCGAACAAACTATTCATTCAAAAGAACCCATCATCAGCGAGCGTGAAATGCATTACGCACAGATGAGTTTTTGGGTACGATCGGAATATACACCTGTATACGCAGACGATGGTAAGTTGATTGGCGTGTTGCTCAATGTTCATAACATCAGCGACCGAAAGGAAATCGAAATCCTCAATGAAGAAAAGCAGATTCAGCTCAGGCGCATAGCCTGGTCGCAATCTCACGAAACCAGGCAACCGCTGGCCAGTCTGCTTGGGCTCGTCAGTATTCTTGACAAAGAATCAATGACCACAGAAAATAAAGAAATTATCAAGTTGTTAGAAGAAACAGCTGCCAAACTTGAGGAAGTCATTCACCAAAATGTGATCCGCGCCAACATACACCTGCAGGAGCAAAGTGAAAAAAGAATTTGAAAAGGGCGGAATCCCGTTTGCTTGATTCTTTAGTAAAAGAAATAATAAGCTGACCTGAAAATCACTTATAAACAATAATCCCGTCCAAGGACTTTTTTCTGTTGATGAAATCAGGGTAAGGTAATTCAAGTTCGCATAGATTGCCTTTGATAATTGCTCCGGGTATGGTGGTACTTTTAACTTTGCCAGGTAGGTGGTAAATAGTTTTAACACGGGCTGTGGCGAACATCATCTTGCTCATGCTCTCCGCCAATTTGTGTTCTTCTTTGACTTCTTTAGGCTCAATGAAAACTGTAGTTCTCTGTATAGATTTTTTTGTTTTGCTAAAAGTAGTCTGGTATCCTAAAAAACCCGAAGTCATTTCTTTATTCACACCACCCTTTCCATAACGCTGAATGTCCTCTTGAAACTGACTTATCTCTTCCAGGTTGGCAAAGGGGAAATGAAGTGTTACTTGAAATATTCCAGCCTCCTCATCTCCTTTAAGCTGCAAGTGAGCCTTCTCTACTAAATGTGGATACCGCAACGTTGCTCTGACGGAATCCTTCATGTCACTAAAATAGATGATGGAATCAAACTTCTCTTGCAAAAAACTAGATGAATCCTGATTTGCAGCGTCCAGTCTGCCAATAAGCATTTCCTTCATATCCATTACTGCGCTTAAATCCATTGTCAATAAAAATTTCCCAGATCCATCTTTGTTTAAAAAGATTTCTTCAATAATGGTGATGCAACTGGTAAGAGAGAAAACAGAAACGATGCAGAGAAAATAAAATAGTCTTTTCATAGGCGAATTTCAATGGCTTGCAAAGGGTGATCTTACAATGTAAGAATCATCGGGCAAGTATAATACTATCCCAAATGTAACAAATATCATTACATTCTTGAGTTAGTGGAAATGGTCATCTATCCATCAGCATTCCTATTTCAACACATTTCTTCCTCAATACTTAACATTAATAACAAAAAGTTAAACCTACTTCTCGTTCTTGTTAACAAATAAAAAATTTGTGCTTACCTTCGACCCATTGCTCAAGGGGTGCCTGGTTGGTTCAGCAATCAACTGAAATAAAGGCTGAGATTATACCCTTTTGGAGACCACAAGCTCCTGTAAACCTGATCTGGATAATGCCAGCGTAGGGAAAGAGATTACCAGTAAGTATGTTCTGTACTTCTTGGGCAATAACTTAATTATTGCCTTATGAAATTGATCAATGAACTATTGAGCTATCTTAAAATTGATGCCATTCAATTGGCGGTATTGGTTTTTGGTGTAACTGAAGTCTTGCTTGCACGGGCCAATAATGTGTGGCTTTATCCCGCAGGTATAATTGCCACCACGCTTTCTATCTACAGCTTATATCAGGTAAAGCTTTATGCAGAATGCTTACTGCACATGTACTACCTGGTGATGAGTGTGTACGGCTGGTATTACTGGCAGGCAAAACAGCAAGGCAACAGGGTAAACATTACTTTCAATACACATAAAGACTGGTACATCACTATAGGTATTGTTGCTTTTGGCTGGCTGTTGCTTTACTTTTTTCTTATTCATTTTACGGCATCTGAAAATCCCATTTGGGATTCGTGGGTAAGTGCAACAGGTTGGGCTGGCATGTGGTTACTCGCCAGGCGTAAAGTCGAAAACTGGCTTTTACTTAACATTTCAAATGCTTTTGCTATACCATTATTATTTACAAAAGGGCTTACACTTTTTGCAGTGCTTACACTCATACTTTTTGTTGTAGCCTGTAAAGGTTATTTAGATTGGACTGCAACGGCTCGTAAACAATCAAGACTCCATGGCATATAACATACACCATCCATCTTCCATTATAGATAAGCAACTCATTACAATACTGCGCACACTTGCACCTGATGCCGAACAAATGGCTATGCTACATCCGGCACAACTCAATATTATATACGAGCACCAATGGTTCAAATTATTTGTGCCTTCTGAATTTGAAGGACTCCAGCGATCCTTACCGGAAGCATTAAAACTTGAAGAGGCCTTAAGCTGGGTAGACGGAAGTCTGGGATGGGTAGTTACCCTTTGTGCAGGTGCCGGGTGGTTTATTGGTTTTATACCACAGTCTATTGCCGAATCGCTTTTTAAAAACGAAGAGCTATGCATTGCCGGTAGTGGCGCAATAAATGGTTATGCAGACTTGACTGAAAACGGTTTTGTTTTAAATGGTTCATGGCCTTATGCTTCGGGTGCCTTGCATGCAACCGCTTTTACGGTTAATTGCTTCATCCGAAAAAATAATGAGCAAGTTTACCATGGAGACGGCACACCACAAATAGCTACTTTCATTCTGCACAGCAGTGAAGTGGCATTAATGAAAACCTGGAAGACCATGGGAATGCTGGCTACCGGAAGTCATGCTTTTAAAGTTACTGATCTGACAGTACCTGTTAATCGTTCATTCATCATTGATACTGATCATCTTGTATTAGATAGTCCCGTATATCAATATCCTTTTCTACAACTTGCAGAAACAACCCTTGCCGTAAACATGTCAGGTATGGCGTGTCGCTTTATTGAATTAATTGAACATGAAATTGCGCTAAAAAATTTTAAATCGCCTGCAGGTGATTTAAAAAGAGAACATGCTTTACAGGAACTGCATCATTCAATCAATCAGTCGAGGAGCGTTTTTTTTGAAACCGTAATCGCATCCTGGGAAATACTGGAAGCAAAGAAAATAATTCAAATAGATCTCTTAAAGGATATCAGTCGTGTAAGCCATGATTTGGTACAAACAGCGAAGTCCTGCATGCATATACTCTATCCTTATGGCGGATTAAAAGCTGCAACTTCCGACTCTGAAATGAATCGTGTATGGCGAAATTTCTACACTGCTTCGCAGCATACTTTGTTCAACAAGTAAATAAATGCAGCTTAGTAGAAATGCAATAAGGTAGGTTTTATTCCGCAAAAATTTTATTCCGGTGTTCTTGTCCCCATTTCTCCATGGCAATTAATACGTCCTTTAATGTTTCGCTGTAAGGTGTAAGGGCATACTCCACGGTTACTGGTTTCGTATCACAGACAGTGCGCGTAATCAAACCATTCATTTCCATTTCCTGTAACTCCTTCGACAGTATGCGTGGTGTTATACCTGCCTCTCTTGACAATTCTCTGAAGCGCCTTTTACCGCTAAACAGAATTCTAATCAGTACCAATTTCCATTTGCCCCCCACTACATCTAATGTGTCGCGTATGGCGAGCATGGCTTTGTTGCAAGATTCTTTTGTATGCATAGTATCCTTTTTGTAACCGCTATCCTTTGGGTAACTGCTATGTTTTAAGGAACAGATTACAAAAGCATATCGTTCGGATAGGAGTTTACATTTTACTAAAAAACTATAATCATGACACAAAAAATAATCAAAACAAGTGGTTGGGTATTGACTATTGTATTAGCCCTGCTATTCACTTTTAGTGCTTACCTTAAATTAAGTCAAAATGAATCGGCACTGGCACAAGCCGCATCGATAGGTCTTGACGCTGGCACCTATCGGTTTATAGGATTGATCGAACTTATTTCAGTAGTGCTCTTCATTATACCCCGAACAGGCGTACTGGGTTCGTTATTACTGATTGCCTATATGGGCGGTGCCATCGTAACCCATCTTGAACACCAGCAGCCTATCGTTGTGGCGCTTACTGTACAAATACTCATTTGGATAACCGTGGCGCTGCGCTTTCCTGAGTTATTACAACGTCTGTTATCCGGAGGAGTAAGTATGCAACGCAACTAAATTACAGCGATGAAAAACAGATTTATATCAAAAATAAAAACAAGTAGTTTTCATCAGGGCTTTTTAGGTGAAGGGCATCAGGCAGCAGCCATTATAGATGGTCAGCATTTTTCGGAAACCGATCCTTTTATATTGCTCATGGATGATCAATTAGATTTACCCGGGCATGAACCTGCGGGCGGGCCACATCCACATGCTGGTTTCGAAACCGTTACACTCGTATTGCAGGGAAATGATAAAGAATGGAAAACGGGAAGTCTGGAATTAATGACTGCCGGAAAAGGAATAATCCACACAGAGGAAATCAAAACAAAAACTCAGATGCGCATTCTTCAGCTGTGGTTAGCCTTACCACCCGATCAACGTTGGGCTGAACCCAGGCTTCAACAGCTGTTGCTTGAAAATGTGCCTACCCTGAAAACAGATAAAAGTGAAATTCGTGTGTATAGTGGCAGTAGTCATGGGTTAACGTCTCCCCTACAAAACTACACACCTTTTACGCTGGTAGATTTTAATTTAAAGGACGATGTAAGTGCGGTACAACCACTTACTTATGCAACAGCTTTCATCTATGTGCTTAGCGGTAGTTTATGGGTTGGAGATACAAAAGTAGTAGCTGGTCAATCTGCCTGGATGGAAAAATCTGTGATTGATGATCGCCATGAAATTACTTTTAACACTAAAGACGAGGGTGCTCGATTTATTTTATATGCAGGAACGCCACACCATGCACCTATAGTTAGTCATGGACCATTTATAGGTAATACTCAGGATGATATTAAAAGGCTCTACACCGAATACCACCGGGGAAAGATGCCACACTTGAATGATTTGCCTGAGAGCAGTAAAATTTACCATAACACTTTACATACAAATGTGTAATTGAAAACCTGGCTTTACAGATGATGATATTTGTAAAGTCAGGTTCTTAAATTACTTTAAAATTTTGCACGCCAGCGATCCATTTTGTACGGATGCGAACACATTACACCAGCTTATATTCTGCTAAATGCAAAATTTTAATGATTAAAGTTTTGGCATGATTATTATTCCTACATTTAGATAATATGAAAAATTATCAACTGGGCGAGTTTGAAGAGATCGTCATACTTACTGTTTGCATATTAAATAGTGAGGCCTACAGCGTGGCCATTAAAGATGAAATTGAATCCAGACTGGCAAGAACGGTAAGTATGGGCGCACTCCATACTGCACTGAAAAGACTTGAAGAAAAGGGTTACTTGAAATCATTTGCAGGCGAGAGCACGGAGGACAGGGCTGGCCGTCCAAGACGTTATTTTGAAATTACGGCTTTAGGAAAAAAAGCGATGCGTTATAGCAAGCAAACCAGAGATGAACTCTGGAACGCCATTCCTACTGTTATCCTGGATTCAAAACTTACGAAGGCAGTGCTTGCTTAAAATCCTTTATGAAAGCAAGACCCCCCTTATTTGCACTTCGCTTTTTCCAATGGTATTGCCAGCCGGAGCTGGCAGATTATATCGAAGGCGATTTGATGGAGGTATATGAAAGACGTATCAAAAATTACAGTAAGCTAAAAGCAGATTTACTTTTCATTGTTGATGTGTTATTGCTTTTTCGCCCTGGCATCATTCGTTCAATGGATCAGTCTCCAAAATTTTATCACAGTATTATGCTCAAGAATAATTTAAAACTAGCCGTACGCAATCTTTGGAAAAATAAGGTTGCCACCATTATTAATGTATTTGGTTTAACTGCAGGCATTACCTCTGCCTTGCTAATTACCTTATTTATTTATCATGAAATGAGCTTTGATGCCTTTCAGCCGAATAAGGATAGAATTGCACGCGTAGTTATGGAATACGGTTTTGAAGGCAGTACTGATAAATCCAGGGGTACATTTACCAGCACAAAAGTAGCGCCTGTATTTTCACGAACCTTCCCTGAGGTGGAAAAGGGTATACGCATGACAGATGCTGATATGATTGTGAAGCTGAATAATGAGCCGATGCTGGAAAGCAATTTCATGTTTGCAGATTCGTCCTTCTTTCAGGCTTTTGCTTATGATATGCTGGAGGGTAATCCTGCCACGGCATTAAACGGACCCGAAAAAGTTGTACTTACTGCGTCTACCGCATTTAAATACTTTGGGAATGAATCCGCTGTAGGAAAAACTTTATTGGTCGGTAATAAAAGTACCCCCTACGAAGTAACCGGAGTCTTACGTGATTATCCCTCCACCTCACAAATTAAATTTGATTTCCTCGCCTCTTTCTCCTCATTAAAAGCCAATCAGGAAGAAACATATTTCAATGCCAATTACACAACCTACCTGCTACTGAACAACGAACGTGCTTTTGCTCCCTTGCAGGAAAAACTGCATCCCTTTATGGAAAATGAAATGAAGGGTAGTGGAGCCTTTATTCGTTTCTACCTAGAGCCCTTCACAGAAGTTCACCTGCGTTCTCCTTATCCTGACTTTACAGGCAGTATCAGCATCACTTATTTATACACACTCGGTGGTGTGGCCCTACTGATTATGGTTATTGTATGTTTTACCTATATCAATCTAAGTACAGCAAAATCAATAGAGCGTGCACGTGAAGTAGGCATTCGTAAAGTTTCGGGTGCAGTGCGTTCACAGTTATTCTGGCAATTTATTGGTGAAGCTTTTGTATTGAGCGGCCTCGCTGTACTGGTTAGTATAGCACTAGCCACTACTTTACTACCTGCATTTAACGAACTTATTAATAAAGAGCTTGACCTTGCCCATCTCTTCACGCCATCATTTCTGGCAGGCATACTGGCTGCTACATTCTTGCTGAGTCTTGTTGCCGGATGTTACCCTGCCATAATTTTATCAAAAATGCAGCCGGCACGCGTACTAAAAGGCGTTTTTAAAAATTCTTCTTCCGCTAAAATATTACAGCAATCACTTACTGTTTTTCAGTTTGCTATTTCTGTATTTCTTATCATCGCCACTGGTATTATTCAAGGGCAACTCAGTTTTATTCAAAATCAAAAATTGGGCTATGATCGCGAACATGTAGTTACACTTTCGGTTGGGTGGAATACTTCGCATAATCAAATGGTGACCTTGAAGAACGAACTAAAAACTAACGCCAACATTATACATGTCTCACGCTGTGCCAGCACACCAGTCAATATTTCCAGTGGTTACAGCATGCGATTACCATCCATGCCTGAAAATGAAATTATCGCCACCAATGCCAATCCCGTAGATGAGGGTTATATTAAAACAACAGGCTTGCAATTAATTGCCGGAACGGATTTTACTGAAGAGCAAGTGGCGGGTACGATTGATATGGACTGGGAAAAAACTCAGTTCTATTATATCCTCAACGAAAGTGCTGTAAAACGTTTGGGATTTAACTCGCCTGAAGAGGCAATAGGAAGAGAAATGATACTCAACAGTCCTGGAAAAATTGTTGGGGTTATCAAAGATTTCAATTTTCAGTCCCTGCGCACAAACATACAGCCTCTGGTTTTATTTACGGCCTCGTGGGGTAATCGTTTTATGGTAAAAGTAAAGGGCGATGACATGGCGGGTACACTTGCATTTCTGCAAACAAAGTGGAAACAATTGTTGCCTAACAGACCTTTTGATTACGGCTTTCTGGATCAGGAGTATGAAAAAATGTATCGCAGCGAAGTACAGCTGGGCAAAATGATGAATTTGTTTGCCAGCATAGCCATCATTCTTGCTTGTCTTGGTTTGTTTGGTCTATCTTCTTTTATGATACAACAACGCAGCAAAGAAATAAGCGTTCGAAAAGTATTGGGTGCCTCTACATGGAACTTATTGAGTATTCTATCCAACAACTTTGTTCGACTGGTTTTACTTGCTATCGTCATTGCTACACCACTCGCTTACCTCTTGATGAAACAATGGCTGGATGGGTTTGTGTATAAAATCGGTTTAGAAGCTTGGCTCTTTGCCGCAGCGGGTATGGCTACACTCCTGATTGCTTTACTAACGGTTAGTATACATGGTATGCGTGCTGTGGTGGAGAACCCGATAAAGGGATTGAGATCGGAGTAAGATGCATCTACTTATGCCACACAATGGTCTAAGCTGAACATCTAATAAGCGCTAATCGGTTTGGATATTAGTAGTTTCAAAAAAGTAGTGCTTCTATAAAAGAGATTATCCGTCAGACAGCTGAAAGCAGAAATGAACAGCTGTCTGACGGATTTTAATATTATCAAATTTTCAAATCAATCAGCACATCAACGAATTATTACACCACCATATCAGTTCAGATTGCTTCGTCAACGCTTCCCATGCACGCTGCTGTTTCTTCGCAATGACAGTACACTGGTTTCAAATTATCAAATCATCAAATTTTCAAATCAATCAGCATATCAGCACATCAACGAATTAACGAATCAGCACATCAATTACAATCTCCCAAAATCTACAATAAATGCATCTGGAAATTTACCTTTTACGCTGGCCCTGAATTGCTCAGCCTTGGCACGAGAAGGAAACTGACCGAGTACGAGGCCATAATATTTTACACCATTAAGCACCTTTACCTGTACCGTTACTTTTTTCTGATACGACTTCTTTAAATTATCTGTCAGTCGCATCAGATTAACCAACTCCTGGTAAGTGGCAATCTGCACACCAAAACCTGATGGTTTGCTTCGTTCCACTTCAAAAGTGTAAAACTCCTTTTCCTCCACCACTACATTACCAATGGGCCTTGGGGTATCACTTGTTTTGCCATCCCCTGCATCAATCACTTCAACCTTAACTTCGGCAAGACCCTGGTTGATAAAGCCGAGTTTTTCTGCTGCAGACTTAGACAAGTCAATAACGCGATCCTCTACGTAAGGTCCCCGGTCGTTGATCACCACCTCTACACTTTTATTGTTACTGGTATTGGTAACACGCACTTTCGTACCAAAGGGCAAAGTCTTGTGCGCAGCGGTTAGCTTGTTGTGCTTATACTTTTCACCACTGGCTGTAGGGCGGCCTTCAAACTTATCGGCATAAAAAGATGCCTTGCCGGTTTGAACCTGTGCAAATAAAATCGATGCAACTAAAGATAATACAATAGAAAAAGCTGTTTTTTTCATAAAACAAGATTTGTTGAGTAAAAATAAGCATTGATTTGTTGCTTCATTGGCTTATTGCAGAATTAAGTCTACTTTTGCCCTGCAAATAACAGATCGTAAATATTATTTGCTATGGCGCTAGACAGCACCAAATTCCTTTTTGAAGCCCTCACATACGATGACGTGCTTCTTGTTCCGGCCTACTCCGAAGTACTGCCGCGCGAAACAGACACCACCACCAAACTTAGCCGCAACATTCAGCTGAACATACCCATTGTATCTGCTGCTATGGATACGGTAACGGAGGCCGAGATGGCCATTGCCATGGCTTTGGAGGGAGGACTTGGCTTCATTCATAAAAATATGAGTATAGAAGCACAGGCTGATCAAGTACGAAAAGTAAAACGTTCGCAGAGTGGTATGATCCTCGATCCGATCACACTGCTGATCAACTCGACTGTACGTGATGCTGAAAAAATTATGCGTGAGTATAAAATCGGGGGCATTCCTGTTATTGATGGTAATGGAAAGCTGTTAGGCATTATTACAAACCGCGACCTGCGTTTTCAAAAGGACATGAGCATTCCTGTTGAACAGATCATGACTAAAGAGAACCTGATCACCGCTCCGGAAGGGATTACACTCGAAAAGGCTGAAGTGATTCTTCAGCAATACAAAATCGAAAAACTTCCTGTGGTTAATAAGAAGGGCAAACTGACAGGTCTTGTTACTTATAAAGACATTCTTAAAAAGAAAAATAAACCCAATGCCTGCAAAGATAAATTTGGTCGTTTGCGTGTAGGGGCAGCGGTGGGCGCCACTGCTGATGTATTAGATAGAATTGAAGCACTTAAAAATTCCGGAGTAGATATTATCAGTATTGATACAGCACACGGACATTCTAAAGGTGTGATGGACGCAGCCAAGCGTGTAAAGAAAAAATATCCTGAACTGGATCTTATCGTAGGTAACATTGCCACGGGTGAAGCAGCAAAAGCTTTAGTAAAAGCTGGCGCAGATGCTGTAAAAGTTGGCGTGGGCCCAGGTAGTATTTGTACAACACGCATTGTTGCTGGTGTGGGTCTTCCTCAGTTATCGGCTGTATACGAAGCTGCAAAAGCATTAAAGGGCTCTGATGTACCCGTGATTGCTGATGGTGGTATACGTTTCTCTGGTGATTTAGTAAAAGCCATTGCTGCTGGTGCCAATAGCATTATGGTTGGCTCTTTACTTGCTGGTACAGAAGAAGCACCGGGTGAGATGATCATTTTTGAAGGTCGTAAGTTTAAGGCTTATCGTGGTATGGGTTCTTTGGAAGCCATGGACGATGGATCGAAAGACCGTTACTTCCAGGATGTGGAAGATGATATTAAGAAGTTGGTACCTGAAGGAATCTCCGGACGCGTAGCCTATAAAGGACAAGCTTCCGAAATCTTGTATCAGATGGTTGGCGGACTTAAAGCAGGTATGGGCTACTGTGGTGCCAAAAACATTGAAAAGTTGAAACAAGCCAAGTTTATTAAAATTACATCAGCTGGTGTTACAGAAAGCCATCCGCATGATGTAACCATTACACGCGAAGCACCGAACTATAGCAGGAAATAAACTGAACTTACTGGCCCCACACCTCCAGTTCTCTCCAAAGGAGAGGATGATTAAAGAGACCGCTTACACGTAGCCGTTTCGGCAAAGGCGGGGCAATAAAAAAGGAAACCTGTACAATTCGCACTGTACAGGTTTTTTTATTGAGAGAGTTGAAAACTAATTAAAGTGCCAGCACAGATTTGCTTTTCAGCCAGGTACGCGCCTCGCGCATGTCCTCGAAGGTAGAGAATTCAATCTGATCCGACTGCGATATCATTTCTCTTACAGCAAAACGGGTAAACTTACTTTTGGGTAATACAATCGCCCAAAACTTCACCCCCATGCTTTCAATTTCTGGAAGCACACTTTGTTTAAAGAACTCAACATCAATATCCAAAATCGGGCCAGCTTGCCGGCTGTCTGTTAATAAATGGAGTAGATCAAAGTTTTTTATTTCCTGATGGAGTAACTCCAGCCTTTTTACCTGTACCAGCTGAAAATGTTCACTAAACTTGGGCAAACCCTGTGCGGTAGCTTTTACACAGGGAACCTCATCATCTAATTCAATAGTAACGTAATCGTCCCTATAAAACTGTTTCACCATAGAAACGCTTATTTTTTTCGGATCTTTTATTATTTACGGCCTGTAAAGCCTCCTCAAACGTATTGAATACACCCACTTTTTGGGGATCAAGGCCTTTTAAGACTTCTTCCAACGAAAATTGCGAGAAAAGGTTTTTCGGTTTTACATAAGCCTTATACTGTAGTCCGTTTTGAAACTGCTTGGGCAGGTAACTATTATAGTACAAGTACAGGGCTTCAATCGATATAGGTTGTGATTCTGAGAGGTTGGAGATACCGTAAACCTCTCGATATTCGCCCGAAAGTTTTTTTACCAATTTAAGATATGCCTCACTCATTTCTTTAAAGCGTGTTAAAGAAGGGATGTGATACATGGTAGCAAAAATGCAAGGTGAGTAGCCATCGCTCCATACCTTAGCAAAGTCCTCGTCAAATACTACGTTCATATTATCATTTCAAATTTCAAACTCAATATTTAAAATTGGCGATGTGTTCTTATCCTCTTCTCAAATCCATCAACATACAAACGAATCACCTTATCAGCACAGATTGCTTCCTCACCCAAACGCTCTGCCCCTGCTTCGTTCATCGCAATGACAGATTTCTTTATTATCAAATCCTCAAATCAATCAGCACATCACCGAATAAACGAATCAGCACATCAACTCATCAGCACATCAACTCATCAACGTTGGTAGCTCTACAAAAAAGGTTGTCCCCATTTTTATCTGCGATTTCACACTGATCTTGCCTCCTAATTTATCTACCATGGCCTTGGTAATAAACAAACCAAGTCTCGTACCCTTCGCCTGAATCGTAGCTCTGAAGAACATACCAAAAATCTGATCGATATAAGCCTGATCAATACCTAAACCATTGTCTTCTACGGTTAGCAACATTTGCTGTGCATCGGCTGCTACACTGATTTTTACAAACGGAGGAGTTGCTTGTGGATTGTGATACTTGAGTGCGTTAGAAATAATATTTCTTAAAATCGTTCTGAAACGCACTACATCTGTAGTAAATACAGCATCACCACTTACATCCAGGTAAGCATGCACCTGGTTGTACTGATGATGAAACTCTTTAAGCAAGGCACGCACTTCTGTTTCAATGTGTATGCTCTCAGCTGTAGGTTCTGTTTTATTGTTATAAGTAATCGATACAAGGTCCTTCAACAAACCATCCAAATGATGTACCCGCTCATTAATCAGTTGTGCATAGTTTTTAATCAGGGGTGATGGCTCATCTAAGTGAATCAGGTTCACCAATCCTAAAATTGTGGTTAATGGTGAACGTAAATCATGCGAGGCATGGTAGATGAATTGATCCAACTCATGGTTAAGTTTCTGCAATTCCGTTACCTGACGTTTGCTCTCGGTTATATCAATCAGAATGCCCTCTACAAAACCCTGCTCAGCAAAATAGCGACAGCTGATGCCCACCCATTTTTCATTACGATCTGTATTTGAAATCTGGAATTCAAAATTCTCAACCTTTGCCTGGTCATATAAAGTCTGGCATAGTACAGCGCAACGATCGGCCTCTATAAACAAATCCTGAAAACTAAGATCACCTGATTCGTCTCTTTCTAAAATTTCAACTGCTTTTTCATTTAGCAGTAAAATGCGAAGGTCCTTCATCCTAAACTTAAAAATGCCTGTGTAGGCATTGTTGAAAAGATTCAGGTACTCGTCTTTAATTCTTTTAACACGGTGGTTGTAGAGTGCTTTATGGGTGGTGTCTTTTAAAACCACACGAAAACCAGTATGGATACCGTTGTCATCTTGCAGTCTGTTGATTTTCATTTTGGCCCAAAACCTGGCATTGCGTTTTTTAACGCGCCAATCGCTAAGCACCAATTGACCTTGTGCTGCTGCCAGGGCCAGTTCTGCTTCCGGCTTTGCTAACTCCCGGTCTTCGGAACTATAAAAAAGTGAAATATGATTGCCGATAACCTCCCACTCTTCATAGCCAGTGATGTTAACCACCTCCAGGTTGCTGCTGATAATTAGCCCTTCTTTATTGAGAATAAACTCTTCAAAGCCTCTTAAAATGTTAAAAAGGGATTTGTCCTTTTCAATGTTTAGGGAAGCATTTTCCCTGGTTAACGAATTGTACATGAATGAATACTTAATCAAAGCCACCTCCGACCTTTCTGCCGATGAATCGCTTTTGTAACGAAAAAGTAAACCTAATGTTTACATTTTATTACATTTTTGTGTTTATTTGTAACCTTTTAATTTACAAGTGTCACATGAGTGTTAACCTTAATCAATCTAAATCAGTTCATATTGGCGAGCTCATTCAGCAGGTTTTCGAGCAAAAAGGCAGTAAACTCTCTGATTTCGCAGAGCAATTAGGCACTGTACGCCAGAATGTTTACAGGATTTTTAAGAAGCGTCACCTCGACACGGGCTTATTGCTGCGCATATCGCAGGTGCTGGAGCATAACTTTTTCCAATACTATTGTCAGGAAGGTGAGCAGGACTCATTAAAGGATTTGCAGCTTACCAAACTGAACGATGACTTAAACCTGGCCACAAAGGAGATCAGCTATTTGAAAAAAATTATTGCTTTAATGGAAGAGCGAGCCGAGCTGGTTCAACAGGTGGAGAAAGAACTTACAAAAGAAAATAAAGCAGTGGAAGCATAAAGGCTGCATCGCCAAACAAACGATAACGTTCATGCTTGATAAAAAACACGGGGAAACTGATCAGTATCAACTGTACGGCAATCATAAAGAAAATCAGTAACGCTGCAGTCTTGTCATTTTCCATCCAGCACAATCCAAAACCAACATGGCCAATTAACCATACTACAATTTTAATCCTGTTTTTGCCAAGCGTAATGGCTATTGACTTAAAGCCATCCTGCTGATCCTTCTCATAATCGTACCAGGAGAAAACCAGCAAATTAGCAAGTGCACTCAGCATAAACATTGTGATACTAGCCAGTGGAATTGCCTGCCACGATAAACTTGTTACCATAAACGAGGGTAGCAATACGCCACAGGTGTACAAGATACTGATTAAGATTTCCTTCGGGATTTTCAGGTAACGATGTAACAACAAATAAAGCGCCACCGCACCCATCAACAACAAGCCTCCATACAATACCTGTACACGTATAAAAAACAATAATACAATCACGACAACAATTGCGAGTAGCACCGCAGACAATAGTCTATTGAAATGTAGTTGATGAAAGCGATGCCGCGTTGTAGCTGCTGAGCCTCTTACCTCTTTTGCGTCAAGCAAATGATCTGTGGTGTAGATGATCCAAACACTGAGCGCCAGTGCTGCAATACCATAAGGCAGCAATGTTACCTGTAGCATGTTGGCAAACATTAATGCACCACACACTGAGCCCAACATAACGTCTATACTCAAAGTATTCAGCAATCTGTAAAACTTTACCAGCTTCATCTTGCCGCTAAGATAAACTATACTATTGTCCGACTGAAATTTAACACCTTAAAGCAAGCACTTGATTTCTTGATTCAATTGTCTCTCTCTGATGGAGAGAGGAAGGAGTGAGGCCAATAAGCAAATATCAAGAAAATCTAGTGCTTGAAGATAATCTACATTTTAGTAGTAACTTATACTAAACTATAAGTCTTGTTTGTTCGGATTGTGAATTAATTGTGATAATTTTCTGATCCATTTCCATACAAGTTATGAGCGAAAAGAAACTATTCCTGTTGGATGCCTACGCCCTGATCTACAGAGCACATTTTGCTTTTGTGAAAACGCCTCGCATCAATTCCAAGGGCATTAATACCTCTGTACCCTTTGGTTTTACCAATACGCTGCTGGAGGTGTTGTTTAAACAGAAACCAACACACATTGGCATTGCCTTCGATACTTCGGCACCTACTTTTCGTGATGAGATTTTTACAGAATATAAAGCCAATCGCCAGGAAACACCCGAAGACATCCGCAGTGGTGTACCCACCGTTAAAGAAATTATTCGTGGCTTCAATATTCCTATTCTGGAGTTAGATGGCTACGAGGCTGATGATGTGATCGGCACTATATCCAAAAAAGCTGCAGCCCAGGGTTTTGAAGTATACATGATGACACCCGACAAAGACTATGGGCAGTTAGTGGACAAAAATATTTTTTTATACAAGCCTGCTTTTCTCGGCAATACCGTTGACATTATGGGGGAAAAAGAAATCTGTGAGCGATGGGATATTGCTAATGTATCGCAGGTAATTGAAATACTCGGCTTGCAGGGTGATAGTGTTGATAACATTCCAGGCATTCCGGGTTTTGGCCCCAAGACAGCGGCAGAGTTGATTAAAAAATATGGCACCATTGAAAATATCATTGCTAACGCACATGAATTAAAAGGCAAGAAAAAAGAACTGGTAGAACAATATGGAGAACAAGCTTTGTTGTCTAAAAAGCTGGCCACTATTTTTACAGAAGTACCTGTTGAGTTTAATGAAGAAGACCTGGTCTACACCGGACCTGATAAAGAAAAACTAAAACCAATTTTTGATCATCTTGAATTTAAAACATTAGCAGCGCGTGTCTTCACTGATGGTAATGCTCCGGCTACCATTAAGGCTCCGGAAACTTCCCAGCTTTCTATGTTTGGTGGTGGTGAAGCAAATGATCAACAGACGAATACTGGATCACAAAGTTTTGATGCGAGTAAGGTAACATACAAAACAGTAAGCAGAGAAGATGAATGTCAGAACCTGGCTGATAAACTTAGCAAGCAAAAAGAGTTTTCGCTTGAATTAAGTAAAGAGACTGACGAAAAATTCACACTTGCTTTTTCGATGCAGACTGGTGAAGTGAATTATATACCATTCACAAAAGCAGATACTACACTGCCGAAAATTTTTGAAGAAGTATTGTCCAATAAAGCCGTTGGCAAAATCGGTTACAATATTAAATCTACACTCCTCGCTTTAAAAGAGTTTGGCTTAGCAGTTGACGGAAAACTGTTTGATCCGATGATTGCCCACTATTTGATTGAACCTGAAATCGGTCATGATCTTTCTCTACTCAGCGGACAACATTTGCAGTACCAATTGCTGGAAGAAACACACAACTTCACTGAGCGCATCTGCGAACGTGTGGATATTAGTCTGCAACTAAAACAAAAACTGCAACGCGAATTAGAAAAACGTGGCCATGCCCGTTTGATGAGTGATGTAGAAATGCCCCTCCTCAGTGTGCTGGCTGATATGGAATTTGAAGGAGTAAAAGTTGACACAGCAGTATTAGCAAAAATGTCGGAAGAATTGCGTGCGGCTTCTGAAGCAGTGCAAGCAGAAATTTTTAAGCTGGCTGGAACAGAATTCAACATCGGTTCACCAAAACAATTAGGCGAGATTCTTTTTGATAAGATGAAACTCGTTGACAAAGCCAAAAAAACCAAGACCGGACAATATGCCACGGGCGAAGAAGTGTTAGCTACCTTGGCAGATGAACATCCGATTGCTAAAAAAATTCTCGATTACCGCGAGTATGAAAAATTACGCTCTACTTACGTGGATGCCTTGCCTAAACTGATCTCAGTTCGTGATGGCAGAATACATACCGACTACCGACAAGCTGTAGCCGCTACGGGAAGATTAAGCTCTAATAATCCTAATCTACAGAACATACCCATACGTACCGAGAAAGGCAGGGCCATCCGAAAAGCTTTTGTCGCTCGCGATGAAAACTTTTTGTTCATGTCGGCCGATTACTCGCAAATTGAATTGCGCATAGCCGCCTCCTTTGCGAAAGATGAAACCATGATTGAAGCGTTCAAAAATAAACGTGACATCCACGCGACTACCGCTGCTAAAGTTTTTGGTGTACCCCTTGAACAAGTAACGCCCGATATGAGACGCAAGGCCAAGGAAGTAAACTTTGGTATTTTATACGGAAGCACCGCCTTTGGTTTGTCACAGAACCTGGGTATCTCAAGAACGGAAGCCGCAGAAATCATTGAATCCTATTTCAAAGAATTCCCAGGTATTAAGCGCTACATGGACGAGTCGATTAACCAGGCACGCGAGAAAGAATATGTAGAAACGATATTAGGCCGAAGACGCTACCTGCGCGACATCAACTCACGCAACGTAACCACCCGGGGCTTTGCAGAACGCAACGCCATCAACGCACCCATACAAGGCAGTGCAGCAGACATTATAAAAATCGCCATGGTAAACATTCAACAATGGATGAAAAAAGAGCAGGTACGCTCGCGCATGATTATGCAGGTACACGATGAATTGGTGTTTGACCTGCACAAAGAAGAAAAAGACCATGTAAAAGAAAACGTAGTACGCCTGATGAAACATGCCATACAATTAGAAGTGCCTATGGAAGTGGAGGCAGGTGTAGGACTGAATTGGCTGGAAGCGCATTGATTCAATTGACAATTCAGTTTTTCCTCCTCAGCGTTTGCTTCGGGTAACTATGAGGGAGAGAAGTTGTTGTTTTTTACATAGCTCTAAAATTTTATATTTGAATAATGGAAACAAAGCAGGCACGTCACATAGGCCGTAAGATCGGCCGTATTCGAGAATTACTGGGCGTAAAACAGGAGACTTTGGCCGAACAGCTTGGTATAACCCAGCAGGCAGTCAGTAAACTGGAACAAAGTGAACAGTTGGAAGATGCAACGCTGGAACGTGTTTCCAAAGCCCTTGGTGTAAATGCTGAGTCAATTAAAAATTTTACTGAAGAAACTGTTATCAACATTATCTCCAGTACGCTTCATGATAATGCCGGATCATATAACAATAATTGCACACTAAATTTCAACCCTGTTGATAAATGGTTGACTGCACTCGAAGAAAATAAAAAGCTATATGAAGCCCTGCTCCAATCTGAGCGTGAAAAGGTGGCTATGCTAGAGAAGCTACTTAATAAATAGTCATTCACTAATCAAAGATCTTCTTGTCTTATCTCTTTATAAGCATCATTTGTAACGATAGTCCTTGTCCAAGCAGCGTCTCCGAAGGGACGCTGCTTTTTTGAAACCTGTTTCTTACTCTAGAAATGGAAAGATTGTGTGTGGGTATATGCTCCTCTTCAATTGGATGAGTGGCCTCAGACAAAAAAACTTTATTAAAACAATATACTGTGGAAGAGTTTAGAGCCAGCATTTTTGAAAAAACAAAAGAGAAGAGTCGAAAGCGCTTACTATATAACCTTGGCATTTTCGGATCTATTGGTCTCATTTGGGTTTTGTGCCTCACAGGATTTCCTTTCATTGGTTTTAAAACCGCAATAGGCTTTTCAATTGTTGTGCTGGGCATCAAGCTTTATGATGATAAGTATATGGGCATCAGTGCTCACGGAGAAAGGAAAGCTACGCTGGTAGTTACTGAACAATACTTAGAGGTCAGAGATGTAAGAATTCCATTTTCTGAACTGACCAATTTAGTAATCTATGTAGATGAGTATTTAGGTATGCCAAAAGAATTATTTGGTATTCACCATGGTGGTAATAATAAAATTGAGTTCGAACATAAAGGAAGAACTGTCTCGGTTAACTATGTCATAAAGAATAAAAAAGATTATGACAGATTCAGTTTGATGGTTGATCGGATAGAAAAGAATCCAGCGCTGAAACAGAATTTACGCAAACTCTCATAACTAACTGCCATCTTTTTGTCCAAGCAGCGTCTCCAAAGAGACGCTGCTTTTTTGAAATCTGTTTCTCTCGCTGATTATGAAAAAATCTCGCACTTCTCTATGCTCCTCCTTCCCATCGGGAGACAAAGAGCAGATAAGGGTTAAAGGCTATAATCAGAAGGTACAAAACTCTGGTCGCGGGCCCTTTGATCGGGCTTCTTAATGGTAAATCCAACACAGCAAAGAGAGCAAAATGTTAAATTGCGATTGAAATAATCTAACCAGGCACGAAGCATGCTCCTCAAACAAACATTCATAACGCTTGTCACAAACTACACGAGCGACAAAGAACAGTGGGAGCAGTTATGGCTTGAAATCGAGAAGAACTACACGAACAAAAAAAGATATTATCATACCTTAGCCCATCTCGATAATTTATTGTTGCAACTGACTCAAGTAAGGGATAAAATACAAAACTGGGAAGCAATCCTATTTACACTTTATTATCACGATATCATTTATAATCCATTACGGTCCGATAATGAAGAAAAAAGTGCCAAGCTGGCCGTTCAGCGAATGAAACAAATTGGTGTCCCCACTCAAGTTATTGAACTTTGTCAAGAACAAATTCTGGCCACGAAATCACATATTGCGTCATTGAATAGCGATACAAACTATTTTACAGATGCCGATCTTTCTATATTGGGTCAGGGCTGGGAAGCTTACTCACATTATTATAAAGCTGTACGAAAAGAGTATGGTATCTATCCCGACCTCATCTATAATCCAGGACGTAAAAAAGTACTCAATCATTTTCTAGCAATGGATAGGGTTTTCAAAACGAAATTTTTCCATGGTAAATTTGAAGAAAGTGCAAAATCAAATCTCTTAAGAGAAATAAGTCTACTCAATGAGTGATATAGGCTCTTTGTTGAGTTACACCAAGAAATTAAATTAGTATTTTAGTTACCAATAGTAAAACTAAGGTTAACATGAAGAACTTCCTTTCCATATTCATTTTATTAACTACGCTTTACGCCTGTGCACAAACGCAAGAGCAGCAAAACAATTATCCCCAGCAAGTAGGCGACATCTACTTCGATGCAAAAATTGATGATTCAACCTTTAAGGTTTGTGACGAAACACAGGTCTTTCAATATTATAACTTTGGTAAAGGGCTGAATTACAAAGGAGAGAAAATAAAAATCAATGAACATTTTAGAGCTGGTTTTAAACCAAATGATGCTATCCCTGAATCTGGCTATCTCACCATCCGTTTTATCATTAACTGTAAGGGGGAAAGCGGCAGATTCAGGGTGTTGGGCATGGACACTGATTACAAAGAGAAAGTATTTAGCGAACCCTTAACTAAGCAGCTTCTAGAACTAACAAAACAATTAGACGGCTGGATAGTGGGTGAGTTTGAAGGAGAAGGAATAGCCTTTGATTATTACCAATACCTGACATTCAAAATTGAAAATGGCAAGCTTATCGAGATCATGCCATGAAATCACGTGTAAAAAAATAAGTTGATCAACATAATAATTGAATAGTCATTTCATACATTCCTAAAACAGAAAAATAGACAATAACATATGAAAAAATATGTATTTACTTTTCTAGTGACTGCTCCCCTCTGCACGATTGCTCAGATTAATTGCAATGTATACAAAATGGAAAACAACCAGGTTTGTTATGAAGCCTGTATAATCGCTACAGAAGAAACTTACGGACAAGGTACGAGGGGATCGCAGCTAAAATTCGATCAGGCTATAACGCTCTGTCCGAATTTTGCTTACGCGTATTTCGAAAAAGCGGTGCCCTACTTAAAGCGTGGTGATTTTGTTACTTACAGAAGACTGATTGATAAAGCTGTTAAATTAAGTCCAATGGAATATCTAGGATACAGGGGCTGGGCCAGGTATCAATTTATCAGAGATTATAAGGGTGCGATCAGTGATCTTGAAAAACTGGATTCATTATCTCCGCATGACATTGGCTATTCTATTAATGGTGATTACCAGCTGAATTTTGCCAAAGCATTATGCTATAAAGCCCTTGGTCAAAAAGCAAAAGCTCTTGAAATAATGGAACAGCAATTGGCTAAACAAAACTATTCACCTATGACATACGATTATCTCCATGTTGGGGTTTTAAAAATGGAGCTGGGTGATTTGGATGGTGGAATCGTTTATCTTAAAAAATCAATTGCCTATAATGAGTACCTAGCTGAACCTTATTATTATCTGGCACTTATCTACAAAAAAAAGAAATCGATAAAAGATTTCATGGAGAATATGGAAAAGGCCAAAACACATTATCTGAAAGGTTATAGACGATTTGATCCATACACACATCCGATGGATAAAATTTATCTGGCAGATATAGAAAGAGAACTTAAGACCTTTGACTGACTATTGATTGAAAACCAGAGATCATTCAACGCTTCGTTCATAGCAATGTCGCGTACTCTTCGAAGTATCTTTGAGATGACTTCTGATAAATGTTTTGCAAATATCTTTTCAGTTGCCCTCGTTATGGGCAAGAACAACTGAAAAAATACCTCTTATCATCGAATTGTATTGCTCAATTATAGCCTCATACATGTTACCGTAACATCGTAATTAACAAACTGTTTACCTGCTACTTAATTCTCAATCTCCAAAAGAGATACACTACTATCATGTTTATCAGGACCAACATCCAGAGCAAAGGGCTCGTAAAAAAACTCTGGTAACTTCTTCCGGCTGGTATTTCAAAAAAAGGAACTGTGATAAGGGCATCCAATACAAGCGCAGTAGCTGAAATGATCAGTCCTATTTTTATACCATGATGTTTATCACCCTTGTTATAGTACAAAGTTGCTCCCAATGTGGAGTAAGCAAGCATGAGTATCGCCACCACAATTGTTTGTCGCTGCAGTGAATTCTGAATGCCCGGAATGCTGCTTAACGTTTCGAATGTAATGATCAACAATATCCAAACGATAAGACCAGATCTTATTGCTCTAAGGTAATTCATACTATTCAGCTGTATTTAAAGTTGCTGAACGCCAAACACCAGTGCTGACCGTGTTTTTCACATACTCTGAAAAGTCTTTTGCTTTTCTGCCAAGCACCTTTTCGATATCATTTTTCACACTGGCATTTCTTCCATCCAGCACTTCAGTAAAAAGATAATTCGCCAGCCAAATGTGATCCTCCGGCACCTGGTATTGACGAAGCATATCTGTGTATTCATACAAAGAAAGTGCCTGAAAGGTAATGTCCCTCCCCGTAGCCTTTGCTATTTCTGAAACGGCTTGCTGAAAAGTCAACAGTCGCGGTCCTGTCAGTTCATAAGTTTGTTTGTTATGTTTTTCATCCAACAGACATTGCACGACAACATCCGCAATATCATCTGCATCGGTAAATGGCTCTAATGCCTCTGCACGTGGCAATGCCACATGACCAGCCAAAAGGGGATCCAGGAAAATACTCTCACTAAAGTTCTGGTTAAACCAGCTTGCTCGAACAATAGTCCATTCATTGGCATTTTGTTTTACAATCTCTTCACATACCTGCGCTTCTTTCTCCCCACGACCAGACAGCAACACCATTTTTTTTGCTCCCATTCGTGAAGCCTGTGTGGTAAAGTTTCGGATAAGGGAAGGTGCAGCAGGAACAGCCAGATCGGGTTGAAATGTGATATACACAGTGTCAATGTCTTTGACTGCTTCATTCCAGGTACTGGCGTTCTCCCAATCAAAGGAAGGCTGTGCCGCGCGCGAACCGATACGAACATTACTCACTCCGGATTGCTTTAATCGTTCCGCAACCCTGCGACCGGTTTTTCCTGTTCCACCAAGCACTAAAATTTTCTTTTCTTTCATACAAATGTCTTTTAGTAAAATACTTTATACAAAGTTGTACTTGTATTTACCGATTGATTTGTCCTGAAAGAATTAAGATTTGTTCGAAAAGAATTGTTGCTTTAGGTCATTCGGTCTTAAACCAAATTTTTTTTGAAAAGCGTTTGAGAAAGAACTGATGCTTTCGTAGCCGACATACCAGGCTGTTTCCTGAACACCTAAATCGCTGGTGGTAAGTAGCTCATGCGCTTTCTTGAGTCTTTCTTCCTGAAGAAATTTGAAGACCGGCACACCAAATAATTCCTTGAAGTTTCGCTTCAGTTTATTACTGTTAAGACCTATGGTTTTAGACAGCTCCGTTAACGAAGGTGGTTTCGCCATATTATTGGTGATGATTTCTTTAGCCTGAAAAAGTTTGTCCTTATCGCTGATCTTGCATTCATTTTCAGTTGACAGGAGAGCAAAAAAATGGGCCAGTAATTCATTTACCTGGCTTTTCAAAAACAACAATCGTGTATTACCTGTATAGGTAGTGTTAAAAATTTTCTGCACTGCGTTCTGCATTTCCAAATTCATATACAGCGAAGGACCTTTTACAAAATTTTCCTTTGGATGCAGTAGTTGAGGGAGTTGTTCTCGGAAAATCTGTTGTTCGGCCTGCGCTAAAGCATGCAGGTTTTTAATTCTGGTAAAAATACTAATCGACTGCAATGGTTTATCCGGAGCAATCTTATGCGAAAATTCTACTTTTTGATTGCCAAAAAAAGAAATAGCCATTCCTGTGGTGTTGATCACGTACTTAGTTTGGCTATTGTGCTTTATTTCTAATTCTACATGGCCGGATCCATAGAAAGCAAAACCGACAACATCCGTATCAATCTCGCACTTTTGTATAAGTTCATTTGCCGCATTCGATTGTTCGATTAAAACAATGAAGTCATTTATTTCAATGATGTCAGTGGTCATTATCTGTTTTACGGATTTAAGTACTTGTGAGTTGTTTAGCCAGGTAAACCTCTACTGATCATATAAATAGCTGGTTCTTCGGTATTAGTTATCATTCAAATATAAGCAGCTAAGATTTAAGACCATGTCTTAAATAACCCTTTAAGGATATTGTTTGGATGTTTTACGATTGAGTCCAGTAATAGCTCGTGTTAATTTTGAATTGGCTAATCATTATCAAGCATGGATATCCTCATCACCAATAAATTCGTGTCGGTAACATACAACCCTGATTTGAAACTACTCACCTACAAGTGGACTGGTATCGTAAATTTTGATTTAGGTATTGAAGCATTCAAAAAAACAATGTCTTTCATACAAACTCACCCTTGCTACTTTGTATTGCATGATGCCACTGAAATGTTAGGAACATTTACAAAACTTAATGACTTTATGAGTAAGGAGGTGGCGTTGAATTTTGAAAAGTATGGGGGAAAACGTTCGGCACTGGTTATATCAAGCGATGTGTTTTCGGTGTTTGCCATTAATCAATATCTGAAAGTCGTAAAAACGAACAGCGTGGAGATTAAACTTTTCAGAAGTCTCGATTCTGCTATGGAATGGTTAAAGGAGAAAATGTCGGTCGAATCATAATAAGCAATCTCATTATTATCGTTTTGAATCATCATTAGGATTCATAGAGAGATGGGGGGAAATAAAAATGGACAACCAACCTATTACAGTCAATTGTCCATTTGTTGGTAGTTAACTAAAACTAGACAGTCATAATCTCGCCTTCTTTCTTTTTCATCAAGGCTTCAATTTTAGAAATAAATTCATCTGTTAATTTCTGCACGGTTTCTTTAGATACCTTCTGATCATCTTCTGAAACACCTTTCAGTTTGTCGATCATTTCATTAATCTCTTTACGCACAGAACGCACACTTACTTTACCATGCTCGCATTCCTGACTTGCCTGCTTCACCAGTTGCTTTCTTCTCTCCTCTGTCAGCATAGGAATATTAATGATCACTTGCTGACCATCATTTTGTGGATTCAAGCCCAGGTTAGCGTTTGTGATAGCACGCTCGATTTCATGAATCAAACTTTTTTCCCAAGGCTTAATAAATAGTGTACGTGCCTCTGGTGCGGTTACTGAGGCCACTTGATTGAGTGGCGACATGGAACCATAATAAGAAACCTGAACGCTGTCCAGCATAGCCGGGTTTGCTTTGCCGGCACGAATCTTAGCAAGTTCATTACCCACGTGGGTATATGCTTTATTCATCAGGTCTTTTGCTTCGTCCAATAATAATTCAAGCTCTTCCATGAATTGATCTTTATTGTTATCTGTAAAAATTAACTGATTAATGTTCCTGCTTCCTCGCCTTTAGCTACGCGCAATAAATTACCCTTCTTGTTCATGTCAAAGACAATAATGGGTAAGTTGTTTTCCATACACAAGGTAAAGGCCGTCATATCCATAATGTTGAGGTTCTTTTCGTATGCCTCTTGGAATGATAGTGTACTGTAGCGCACTGCATCTGGATGTTTCTCTGGATCTTTTGTGTACACACCATCAACACGTGTTCCTTTCAAAACTACATCAGCCTGCACTTCAATAGCGCGTAAGCTGGCGGTAGAATCTGTTGTAAAATAGGGATTACCAATACCCGCACCAAAAATGACGATGCGCCCTTTTTCCAGGTGTCGGATGGCCCGTCTGCGAATAAATGGCTCGCAAACTTGCTCCATTTTTATACCAGCCATTAGTCGGGTATAAACACCATGTTTTTCCAAGGCACTCTGCAAAGCCATGGCATTAATCACGGTTGCGAGCATGCCCATATAATCGCCCTGCACACGTTCTATGCCCAAGGCCTCGGCCTGTCCACCCCTGAAAATATTTCCGCCTCCGATCACAATGGCAATTTCTACACCTTGGTCGCGAACAGCCTTAATTTCTTCACAATACTGTTCCAGCACTGCCGGATCAATATTCGTGCTTTTAGAGCTGCCTTGCAGGGCTTCACCACTGAGTTTCAGGAGAATGCGTTTGTACTTCATGCTTTTGGATAAGGTGTGGTAAGATTAATCCCGCAAATATTGTAAAGATTCTCTAAGTATCCGACACCAAGGCACACTCTTCTGCTACTTTTTAAGCATAGCATCGAAAGTATTGGTGGCTACAAAGTGATAATTAGGTCGGGCTTTTTCATAAATGGCAAGTGCACGCTGTTTACCAGCCGCTGTTTTCAGCAACTCCTGGTAAATTGGACTGAGGAATTTCCGTCTGCCGGTGTTTACCAAAAATGACTCCAGCTTGGCATTAGCAGGTGCATAGTTATATCGCACTGCCTGTACAAGCCATGCACACAGTATCTCTGCATTACCGGATTGCGTAAACTTGCCCACTTGATCCAATCTTAGCATTTGTTCTTCGCTTAAGCCTGCTGGTAAATTATTGATAAAGTGCAGCCACTCGTGCGTTGTCCATTGTTGTGTAATACTTGGTGGCAATTCATCCGTGGTTAATAAACTATACAAGGCCTTATCAACTTTTTCGAAGGCAAGCGACTGTGGTTTAGGGCAGTCATCCGGAAGTCCAACAGTGAAAATCCATTTTTCGAAAAGTGTATCTTCCAGTGTAATGTTAAATTTATTTTGATAATAATTGCGCAGGTAGGGTATGAATGCTTCTGTGGTCATCACCTTAAAAGCCTGCTCTTTAAAATAATCATTCAGGAAGGCATCAAATTTTTCACGCCCGAATTGTTCTTCAATACTTCTTAAAAAGAAATAACCTTTGTTGTAGGCAATATCGGTAACGCCATCATCAGGATTACGATTAACCAGGTTCAGTTTCAGTTTGGTATCTTCTGCCATACCATCCTTGGTTAGTTCAGCAATGGTTGCCTGCAGGTCTGCATAAGAAAGAGCCGCAAGCATTTCTGAATAATCTTTACCATACAGCTTTTCCATAATGCGGTGTTCGAAATAAACTGTAAATCCTTCATTCAGCCAGAAGTCATTCCAGGTAGCATTGGTTACTAAATTACCAGACCAGCTATGCGCAAGTTCATGGGCAATTAAAGAAGTGAGTGAGCGATCGCCCGCCAATATGGTGGGCGTTGCAAAAGTAAGGCGTGGATTTTCCATACCACCGAAAGGAAAGCTAGGTGGTAACACCAGCACATCATAACGCTCCCAGGCATAAGCACCGTAAAGTGATTCTGCACCAGCAATCATTTTTTCCAGATCGGCAAACTCCCATACGGCTGTATCCAGCACAGATGCTTCAGCGTAAATACCGCTGCGTTCACTAATGGGTTTAAAAGCGAAATCACCAACACTTAAGGCGAATAAATAAGAAGGAATGGCCTGCTTCATTTTAAAATGATACTCGCCTGTTGCACTTTTCTGTTGCGGGTTAGCGGCACTCATCAAAGCCATTAAGGCTGAGGGTACCTGTACATAGGCTTCATAGGTGAAGCGTACTCCGGGTGAATCCTGACATGGCAACCAGGAACGCGCTAAAATGGCTTGCGATTGTGTGAACAAAAAAGGCTGTAGCTTATCAGCAGTTTGTTGCGCACTTAACCATTGTAAGGCTTCTGCCGATGGGGAAGTGGTGTAGCTGATACTTACTATTTTTGAATCTGCTTTTATGGGAATGCGCAGTGCCTGTCCGAGTATCGGATCTTGATTACCCAATGTAAATGCTACTTGCACACCATCAACTTTAACCCCTTGAATGGTAAGACTTCGTGTATCCAATATTATTGAATCGCCTTCATTGTGTGCAATTTGCCAATCGGCTTGTGCTTGTATGGTTTTGGTTTCGAAATCAACCTTGGCCTGCCAATGTAAATGTGTTACACGTACTTGTGCAGGTCTTGAAAAAGAGTGTACATCATTCACTAACTCGTTCATCTTTTCTTGATTTAATTGGCAACCGACTAAACCTACCAGCAGGCAGAAAATAACCACTAGTTTTCTCATGTGCATTTGGGTTTGTGTTTCTACAAATAACCATAATGCTTGCTGATCATGCAAAATATTACTTACAGGATTTCGCGCTGGATACATTAGGAACTTCGAATGTTGAAAATACCCCATCCTGACTAGACAGACACCTGCAAAACCAGTCATTACAATCTATGAGCTTGCATAAAAAATAGATGCCAGTGTTTGATCTTTTCTGTTCTTCCTACAGCCGAAAAATTTATCTTTGTCGCTTATGGCCGGTCCTGCTGCATTCGAAACCCCTTTAATGAAACAATACAATGCCATCAAGGCAAAGTATCCGGGGGCCCTATTGCTTTTCCGTGTTGGCGACTTTTACGAAACCTTTGGTGAAGATGCCATTAAGGCTTCTGCGGTGCTCGACATCACCCTTACCAAAAGAGGGAATGGTTCAGCTTCTGAAATTGAACTGGCCGGCTTCCCGCACCACTCGCTCGACACTTATTTACCTAAGCTTGTCAGGGCAGGGCACAGGGTTGCCATCTGCGATCAATTGGAAGATCCGCGTTCGGTAAAAGGCATTGTAAAACGTGGTGTTACAGAACTGGTTACACCCGGTGTATCTTATAACGACAATGTACTGGAACGCAAACAAAACAATTTCCTGGCATCGGTAGCGCTTCAAAAAAATGGAGCTGGTGTTTCGTTTCTAGACATTAGTACAGGTGAGTTTTTTGCAGCGCAAGGTTCTGAAACTTATATTTTCAAACTCATTCAAAGTTTTGCCCCAGCTGAAATCATCTTTGCAAAAAGTAACAGAGAAAAACTGGAAACACAGTTTGCCGATGCTTATGCTACTTTCGCTTTAGATGAGTGGGTTTATGCTTTTGATTTTGCGCAAGAGAAGTTATTAAATCAATTCAAGACTGCTTCATTAAAAGGCTTTGGTATTGAAAATATGCCTGAAGCCATTACCGCTGCCGGAGCCATTTTACATTACCTCGAAGCTACTGAACATAAAGACACACAGCACATCACTTCCATCTCACGCATCGATGAGGAGAAGTATGTCTGGCTGGATAAGTTCACCATTCGCAATCTTGAATTAGTAAGTCCGCAGCAAGAAGGAGGTGTGGCCTTGTTACAAATATTGGATCATACCCTTACCCCGATGGGATCGCGCCAGCTACGCAAATGGATGATCCTACCTTTAAAAGATTTAAGCAGCATTGCAGAACGCCATGCCATTGTTGATACTTTTTTCAGTGAAGCAGAACTCACCGAAAAATTAACAGAAGAACTGCGCAACATCACTGATCTGGAGCGCCTGATTTCTAAAGTGGCTGTAGGTCGCATTAATCCACGTGAGCTATTGCAGTTGAAAAAATCATTGCAGCGCATCGCGCCCATTAAAAAATTAATCAGTGCGCAAAGCTCCACACAACTACAAAAAGTTGGCGATCTCTTGCATGCCTGCGAATTTTTGGTGGAGAAGATAGATAAGGAATTACGCGATGATGTCTCCATTCACAGCAACCAGGGTGGCATCATTAAAGATGGTATCGATGCCGAACTGGACGAACTGCGCGGCATCTCTGGAAGTGGTAAAGACTATTTATTACAAGTTCAAAAGAGAGAAGTAGAACGCACTGGCATCAACTCCTTAAAAATATCCTACAACAAAGTTTTTGGTTACTACCTGGAAGTAAGCAATGCCAATAAAGACAAAGTGCCTACTGACTGGATTCGCAAGCAGACCCTGGTAAATGCCGAACGCTACATCACAGAAGAGCTAAAGGTTTACGAAGAGAAAATTTTAGGCGCTGAAGAAAAGATTAGCACCATTGAGCAAAAGCTTTTTTTGGATTTGGTTTTGCAAGCGGCCGACTTTACTGCACCCATTCAGCAAAATGCGCGGGCTATTGCCATGCTCGATTGTTTATTATCCTTTGCAAGCGTTGCCAGACAAAACAAATACGTAAAGCCCGATCTTAACGATTCAAAAGTCATCGACATCAAATCGGGTCGCCACCCGGTTATTGAAAAGCAATTGAGTATCAGCGAAAGCTATGTGCCCAACGATATTTACCTCGATAATGAAACGCAACAGATTCTGGTGATTACAGGGCCAAACATGGCCGGTAAGTCTGCCTTGCTACGCCAAACAGCCTTGATCGTGTTGATGGCACAGATCGGTAGCTTTGTACCAGCAGATGCTGCAACACTGGGAATCGTAGACAAGGTGTTTACGCGTGTGGGTGCCAGCGATAACTTATCTAAAGGTGAGTCCACTTTTATGGTGGAGATGACCGAGACCGCCAGCATCCTCAATAACCTGAGCGACCGCAGTTTAATTTTAATGGATGAAATCGGGCGCGGTACCAGCACTTATGATGGTGTATCCATTGCCTGGGCTATTGTGGAGTATCTCCATAATCATAAAGACTTTAAGCCTAAAACACTTTTTGCCACACACTACCACGAACTCAATCAACTCACGGAAGACTTGGTGCGGGTGAAGAATTTTAATGTGAGTGTACGTGAAGTAGGCGACAAAATCATTTTCATGCGCAAGCTGAAACCAGGTGGCAGCGAACATAGCTTTGGTATTCACGTGGCACAAATTGCAGGTATGCCGAATAAGATTGTGCTGCGCGCCAATGAAATTCTTCACTTTCTGGAAAAGGACAAGCACAAAAACGAGCCCAGAAAAAAACTGGAAGAACTGCCCAAGTCTACCAACCAGATCAGTTTATTTGAATTAGATCCTCGCCACAAAGCTGTTGAAGAAATTCTTCAAAAAATTGACATCAACACCATGAGTCCTGTGGAAGCTTTGCTGAAGTTAAACGAGGTACTAAGTGCTTTGAAGAAATCTTAATTGTTTTTGTAAAAGACGATGCCAGATTATTCTACCTTTAATACATGCCTGCCGAACTCTTAAAAATACATCCGCAAAACCCTGAGGGGAGAAAGATTGCACGGGCAGTGCAAATACTGCGCGAAGGTGGCATTATTGTTTACCCTACCGATACTATTTACGGCATTGGTTGCGATCTTACCAATAGAAAGGCCGTTGAACGTCTTTGTAAAATATTAGACATTAAACCACAGAAGTTAGACTTGTCATTTATCTGCAATGACCTAAGTCACATTTCTGAGTATGTAAAAAATCTGGAAACCCCTACCTTCAAAATACTAAAGAAGAACTTACCTGGTGGTTTTACTTTTTTGTTAGAAGCCAGCAATAAGGTGCCTAAAATTTTAGATGTTAATAAAAAGACAGTGGGCATACGCATTCCCGATCATCATATTCCGCGTATGATTGTGGCTGAGTTAGGCAACCCTTTAATTACCTCCTCTATAAAAGACGATGATCTTATCAAAGAGTACACAACCGATCCGGAAGAGATTTATGAGGACTTTAAAAATGTAGTAGACTTGGTGATTGATGGTGGAGCCGGAGGCAACATACCTTCTACTTTTGTAGACCTCACCCAAGCTGAGCCTTATATAATTCGTCAGGGCTTAGGGGAGTTAATACGCTAAAACTTTATACGTAAATTTTAAATTTGAAATTTAAAATTACCTATGTCTTCCTGCCTTATCGAACTACATTACCTCCCATCGGTACAATACTTTGCCACCCTTGCAAAGTATAAGGTGATTACCCTTGAGCGACATGAACATTTCGTTAAACAAAGCTACCGTAGCCGGTGTGTTATCAACACCTCACAAGGGCCACAAACTTTAATCGTACCACTTAGTGGCAAGCACAACGCTGGGGCTGATGGTTACACTAAAAGCTTGATTACTGATGTACAAATCGATTATTCACAAAAATGGCTTAATAATCACTGGCGCAGCATACAAGCAGCGTATGCCAAAGCACCTTTTTTCGAATATTATGCCGATGCACTTCACGCTATTTTGTTTAAGCAATACCCACATTTATATGAACTAAACAGGAACTTGCTGACATTGTGTCTTAAGTGGTTGAAACTCGATGTCCAAATAGAAGAAAGTTTGGCGTATCAAAAACAGACCGCTTCAGGTGAAATTGATCTGAGAAATGCTATTTCAGCGAAAAATAAGGGTTTAATCAGCGCGGGGCCTCAGTTTAAGCCCTATACTCAGGTTTTTGGCAATGCTTTTGTCAATAACCTCAGCATTATCGATCTGATTTTTTGCACAGGACCTCAGGCGCTTACATATCTTCAGGAAGTCGAATGAACATTTAATAAAGCACCTGCGTTTAGAGTTGTTAAGTTGCATCGGTAATCATTCAATAAACAACACGATCTTCATTAAAAATTAAAGCAAAAGTTTACATTTACAGTAACATCCACTCCAATTTAATATGGAAGCAAAATTCTCTAACCGCGTTAAAGAGGTTATCTCCCTCAGCAGAGAAGAAGCACTCAGACTCGGACACGATTACATAGGCACAGAACATTTACTGTTAGGTCTCATTCGCGAGGGTGAAGGCGTTGCAGTAGGCGTCCTCAAAAAACTTGGGGTGCCCCTTGATGATTTGCGTGCTGAAATTGAAAAAATTTCTAAGGGCACAGCCTCACAAGTTCCTGACGTAAAAAACCTGACTAACATTCCTTTAACAAAGGCCTCTGAAAAGGTATTGAAAATCACTTACCTCGAAGCCAAAATATTTAAGGCACAGTTAATTGGCACAGAGCACTTATTGCTCTCCATCCTTCGCGACAAGGATAACCTCGCTTCACAGCTATTAAGCCGTTACGATGTTGTGTATGAAACAGTGAAAGAAATGCTAGAGTACCAGGCAGACGGCCCAACAGCTTCGCAAGACACTGACGATCCGGATGATGATTCATCTAAGATTTTTGGCGCTGGCGGACAAGGTGCACAACGCGGTGGCGAAAAGAAGGGAACAGAAAAATCACGTACACCTGTGCTTGATAATTTCGGCCGTGACCTAACCAGACTGGCAGAAGACGGCAAGCTCGATCCTATCGTTGGCCGTGAAAAAGAAATTGAACGTGTAGCGCAGATTCTTTCACGCAGAAAGAAAAACAACCCTATCCTTATTGGTGAACCCGGTGTGGGTAAAACTGCGATTGCAGAAGGTCTGGCTTTGCGTATTATACAAAAGAAAGTATCGCGTGTACTTTTCGGTAAACGCGTTGTAACACTCGACCTCGCTTCACTTGTTGCCGGTACTAAATACCGCGGCCAGTTTGAAGAGCGTATGAAAGCAGTAATGAATGAATTGGAAAAATCTCCGGATGTAATCCTCTTCATTGATGAACTTCATACCATAGTTGGTGCTGGTGGTGCTTCCGGCTCACTGGATGCCTCCAACATGTTTAAACCTGCTTTGGCACGTGGAGAAATACAATGCATTGGTGCAACCACATTGGATGAGTACCGTCAGTACATTGAAAAAGATGGTGCCCTTGCAAGACGTTTCCAAATGGTGATGGTTGATTCTACCACGGTGGAAGAAACTATCCAGATTCTGGATAACATCAAAGAAAAATATGAAGAGCATCACCATGTAGTCTATACTAAAGAAGCGATTGATGCCTGTGTAAAACTTTCTGATCGCTACATTAGCGACCGTTATTTACCGGACAAAGCAATTGACGTACTGGATGAAGCGGGTGCTCGCGTGCACATTAACAACATACACGTACCGGAAGAAATAGTGAAGTTGGAGGAGGCGGTTGAAGAAATCAAGAAAGAGAAAAACCGTGTAGTGAAGAGTCAGAAGTATGAGGAAGCCGCCCAACTTCGCGACAAGGAGAAAAAACTACTTGAGCAATTAGAAATTGCCAAAACCAAGTGGGAAGAGAAAACTAAAACTGAAAAGTATACCGTTAATGAAGATAACGTAGCAGACGTAATCGCCATGATGACGGGCATACCGACCAAACGTATCGCGCAGAAAGAAAGCAACAAGTTACTCAACATGGGCGAGGAGCTTTCCGGCAAAGTAATTGGGCAGGATCAGGCTATTAAAAAATTAACCAAAGCGATACAACGCACAAGAGTTGGTTTAAAGGATCCTAAAAAACCAATTGGTTCTTTTGTATTCTTAGGCCCAACGGGTGTTGGTAAAACTGAGTTGGCTAAAGTATTGGCCACTTATCTATTCGACAAAGAAGATTCTTTGATCAGAATTGATATGAGTGAGTACATGGAGAAATTCTCTGTATCTCGCTTGGTGGGAGCACCTCCAGGCTACGTGGGTTATGAAGAAGGCGGACAGCTTACCGAGAAAGTAAGACGTAAGCCTTACTCAGTGGTGCTCTTGGATGAAATTGAAAAAGCACACCCGGATGTATTCAATATACTGTTACAGGTATTAGATGATGGTATATTAACTGATGGTTTGGGCCGTAGGGTCGATTTCCGTAATACCATTATCATCATGACTTCTAACATTGGTGTTCGCGACTTGAAAGACTTCGGTTCAGGAATTGGTTTTGCTACAGCAGCCAAGCGTGAAAATGAAGAAGAAATAATGAAGTCAACCATTCAGAATGCTTTGAAGCGTGCCTTCAGCCCTGAATTTTTGAATCGTTTGGATGACGTAATTGTGTTTAACTCACTACAACGTGAGCACATTCACAAAATCATCGATATCATTCTTAAAAAGGTTTTCGATCGCATTACGCAAATCGGTTACCATGTTGAATTAACTGACAAGGCGAAAGATTTCCTGGCTGAAAAAGGTTATGATCACCAATTCGGAGCAAGACCGCTGCACAGGGCCATCCAGAAATATCTGGAAGATCCGGTAGCTGAGGAAATTCTGAAAGGTGAAATCGAAGAAGGCGGAACCATTATTGCCGACTACGAAGACAAAGCAGAAGTGCTGACGATTACAACAAGAAAGGCGAAAGCTGCCTCTAAAGAAAAGTAAACGTTAACCACATAAACGTTAAAAAGCAGGTAACTAACATTACCTGCTTTTTTGTTTTATATCAGCTTCGCTATTCGCTGTGTGCTGTTCAATTTTTTAATCTCTTTATTTTTATCAAACACCTCATTCTGTTGAAGCTGTGCGCATTCAAATACTTAATTTCCTTGTTCTGTTTTTTGTCTTCGTTAAACAGAATCCATAGATTTCAGTTTTTTAAAATCCAAAAAGAGTAGAGAAAAATCCACAATGCTTTTCCCGCACACATTGCAGGTATACATATGGTTGTATACCTTAAAATTAAGGTATACTTACTCTTGGATTTTACATTAGATTTATGCCAAACAAAATAAATAATGCCTAACCGTGCCTCTATATTATTGTGTGAAGATGAAAAGCTTTTACGTACCACGCTTGCAGAGCTTATGCGTAAATGGTCTTGGGTGGATTCAATAGATACTGCAGCTAATGGTGAAGAAGCGCTCTTGATGCTGGAGAAAAATAACTACCAGCTTTTATTGCTTGATGTAAACATGCCCATACGCAATGGTATCTCTGTTGCACAAGTTGTACTTAAAACCAAACAAAATATTCGTATTGTAATGCTCACCAACCACGATGGTGATGCCCTCATACTCACACTCTATCGACTGGGTATTCACGGATTTCTTTTAAAAGACACAGAACCCGCACAGCTAGAATTGGCGCTTCAGACAGTGATGAGTGGCGTTAATTATTTTGCACCATCTGTTTTGCGGGTAATTAATGCTAACCCTCAGAAAACAGCACAGTTACCTGATATTAATGTTGCGCCTCGTCACAAGCAAGTGCTTGAGTTATTGGTAAAGGGGCGGTCGCCAAAAGAAATTGCAGAGAAACTGAGCATGAGTGTTAATACTGTAAACTCTTACAAGAGCGACATGATGGAGCTGACCAGAACGCAAACTACCATTGAATTGATTGCATACGTTCAGAAAAATGGAATTCTCTGATCAGCTGTTCAGATAAGTAATGTGATGAGTACCCGTGATCCGCGCTCCGGATTCTCAACTTTGAATATGGCATCAATAGCGATACAGCGCTCGCGCATGCCCACAAGTCCTGAAATCTTGTAGTCTTTGCTGCCCGGTTTTGACAAACCATAGCCATCATCACTTACCTCAACAATAAGACTGTCTTTTGTCCAGGTAAGGGCAACGTCAATATGCCAGCAGCCGCTATATTTCAAACTATTGTAAACAAGTTCTTTTACCATCGCTACCAACTCCTTCTCACGCTTCAATTCAAAACGTCTGGCACCAGACACACCTGCCAAGGTAACTGTTACACCCTGATAACCATCTTTGTTCTTGCAAAAGTGATCCAGGTCTGTCACTATACCGCTGCTGTTCAGTTCTGAACTGGAAAAGGCCCTGACTAAAGCACGCGTATCTCTGATGCGTTCTTTTAATTGTTTGGTGAGTTGCCACAGCATATCTGATCCATTCTCACCAAAAGTTCCTTTCTGAAAATGTCTTTCAAACTCGTAAAGCAGGGCAATAAGTTTGTTGCCAACTTCATCGTGAATTACCTGCGATATGCGGTCATGCTCTTTTGTAATGGCCAAATCCACTTCTTTTTGATAACTGGCAGCGTTGAGACGTTGGGCTAAGATGAAAAAACGTGCTTTATAGTGTCTGCGTATCAGAAAAAATATGACTGCCGTGATAACAGTCAGCAGCATTAAAAAGCCAACAATGCCATAAAATAAAATAACATATGTTTGATTTTCCATGGGGCATCAAAAATAGAAAATCGTACTCCGGGGAACAAGGGCTTAACTTAATGAGCAGGCTTTATGCTGATTAATTTTAACTCGAAAGTGCTTCCCTTACCAGGTACGGAACGAACTGTGATGTTACCCTTCAATTTTTCTACAGTCTCCTTCACTATGTATAAGCCCAGACCGGAACCATTGTTGTTTTCGTTAGCACGATAAAACATTTTGAAAATATTAGCCAAATGTTCTTCAGAAATTCCAATGCCATTATCAGCTACTGTTATAGTCGCTTCTTGCGCTGAGTGCTTAACTGTTACATGAACAAAATTATCTTCTGTGTAAGGGTTGTGATATTTATATGCATTTGAGATCAAGTTGCGAAGAATAATGGCCAATCGCTTTCTGTCCGTGCAAAAATCTCCACTACCCACTACTTCTACATTTTTTCCAATCAAGCCTCGTTCATCCATGTATTTAAGCTCGTCAATGATTTCGTGAATCATTGATTCAAACTTAATGGGTTCCGTGTCCAGTTCAAGTCGTGAGTTACGCGAGAAGTCGATGATATCTCGAATAAAACCATCCAGCTTATGTATGCTTTTCTCAATTAAGTTAAGATATTCCTCTACGTTGTTTGCCTTATCAAGTCTAGCGACAGCAATCAATCCGAGAATGGATGCTAAAGGCGCCCTCAAGTCGTGTGAGGCACTATAAACAAATCTGTCAAGTTCCGAATTGAGTTTTCGCAACTCCCTGTTTCGCTTTTCAACCACATAAATTCTCCACTGATAAATGCTGTACAATAAAACAAGAATAGCCAGCAGGCAGAGAATGTAGAACCAGACTGTTTGATAGAAAAATGGTTTTACAATAAGTACTTTGCTGTCACCTGTTGTATTCCATACTTCATCGTTGTTGGAGGCCATTACCCTGAAAGTGTAAGTGCCTGGCGATAGGTTAGTGTATTCTACCTCGCGTTTTAATTCTGATTCTACCCACGATTTATTTACAGGCTCTAAACGATATTTGAATTTTATTTTTGTGGGTGACAAATAACTCAATGCTGTGTAATTGAAGATGTAACGTAGATTTCCTGGTTCTACAATTATTGTGTCCGATTCGAATGTTTTATTGTCTGTAATCAAATCAGTAACATACACCGGAGGTGGCAAAGCATTCTTAATTATCTTTTGCGGATTGAAAACGGCTACACCACCAAGCGTTGGTATCCACAATTCACCATGGCTTGAAACGATTGAGCGGGTCGCACCTGTACACTCTTTATTTTTCATACCGTCATGGTTGTCGTAAAGCTTTGTGTGCACAACGGTATCTCTACCTTCAATAAAGTTAAGCAGGTGCTCCCGTTCGATTTTCAAAACACCCAGATTAGTAGTAATCCAGGCATTGTGTTCGTTATCCTCTAACCAATCAAAGTATGTTTCGCCTTTATTAATAGTCTGTAATTTGATTTTTCTGAATACACCATTGTCGAAACAATAAAGACCCAGATTGCTCACCACCCATACTTTGTCCTCTTTATCCAGGTGAATATTAAAGATCAAAACCCCGGCATCATCCTTAGAAATGTGGTAAGTGTTGATGCTCCCGTCATTTTTAATAATGGTGAGGCCTCCGCTATGAGTTCCTACATATACATCACCTCGAGTGTTTTCTTCTAATGACAGGATATAGTTAGACTCAAGTCCTTCATCTTTACTATATCGTTTTACAATTTTATTCAATCTTTGAGAGTACTTGAAAATGCCGCCCGATCGCGAAGCAAACCAAAGATCATTATTTTTATCCCTGAGTATTCTTCGCATATCGATTGCTGTCAGTCCCTCATTCTCGCCCAGCAGTTTTTCTGATTTACCTTGCAGACGTAAGATACCTCTGTAAGAGGCTATCCATAAAGTGCCGTCATCACCTTCGCAAATATCGCGGATGGCCGCTTCCTTCAGATCGGTTTTAAACTCAACAGGTGTAATCTCACCGTTCTTATAGCGATCAATGGTGCCTACATCAGAACCTATGTAAAAGGTTGCATCTCCCTCCTCTACAGCAATGTTAATACGGTTGTTTGCAAGGCCCTGCTCTTCGCCAATATTCATGATGCCTGTTTCGCGCATTTGTAAAAGTCCATCACGACCTGTACTTATCCAGACGCTACCTTCCTTATCTCGGCTTATTGAATTTAATCTTGTGTACGGGAAACCTCTTCTTCGACTGGTTAACTCTTCAAGCCTATTATCAGTACTGATTCTGGCAAGCCCGTTTTCTGTAGCAAACCATTTTCTGTTTTCATCATCAATGTAGATGTCATTGATTGGAATGTTCTTCAAAAAATCTACCAAACGAAGTTTGCCATTGTAAATGGTGTGAAGACCATCGGCTGTGCCCACATAGAGTGTGTCTCCTCTGGACAAACCAAGTGTATTTACGTTATTGCTTAACAGGCCATCATTTTGATCAAAGTGTTCTAGGTGTGTTCCGTTAAATGAAAACAGCCCGTTACCATCAGTTGCCACCCAGATTTTTCCTCTTTTGTCTCTCACCACGTCAAAGATGGTTAGTGTATTGAGCACTGCATGATCAAGCCGACTCAGGACCCCTTCCTTCGTCATTCTAAACAGACCTTCGTTATTTGATCCAATCCACACCGTGCCATCGTCTTCTATCAGTAATGACCGCACCGACTTTGGCATTTTTTCTCCAGTAACGTTTAGCCGCTCAAATTTTTTATTTTTATACAGCACAACACCACTGCCTTGCGATGCAAACCAGAGCATACCAGTTTTATCTTCATATACCTGATAGAATGCATCAGTCGCCAGAAAGGGAAGTACACCACGATCATATACAATAATACGTTCACCATCAAAACGCATTATTCCATTGTAAGTAGTAATCCAGATAAAACCATCTTCAGATTGGATGGCTGAGGTAATGTTGTTAGAGATCAGACCATTCTCACCTGTCCACTGATAGACGGAGGTTTGTGACAGTGTTGAACTTCTTAAAACGGGAAGAGGCTGCGCAACAATCGCATGGACACAGAGAAGCAAGGCAAATAAAACAAAACACCGATACATCAGCCAGTAAACGTTAAATCTCATTGAACGTTAGTTTCGATCAGTAATATTATTTTAAAAAGTGCTTTTACACACCAACTACTTGCCCTTTACAAATTTACGCTTCCCGCTAAATTTTTTGCCACCCTTCTTGAAGGTACTTTTCTTTTTTGCACCAGGTTCATAGACTGGTCCCTCGCCAAGTGCTGCCGGAATAGGTAATTTGGGTATCTCTTGTCCTATCAGATTTTCTATGCTGAAAAACCTGCGTTGATCTCTGTCATTAATCAATGTAATGGCTGTACCGGTGCGCTCTGCACGTGCAGTGCGGCCAACGCGGTGAATATAATCTTCAGGGTCAGGAGGTGCGTCTGCATTAATTACAAGATCAATGCCATCTACATCTATCCCCCTAGAGAGAACATCGGTTCCAATTAAAATATTAATTTGCTTGCTTTTGAAAGCGCGCATAATTTCTTCCCGTTCCGATTGCTCCAGGTCTGAATGGAATGCACTGGCTTTTAAACCTTCTTTCTGAAAAGCACGGTCAAGTGCCTTGGCGCCATCTTTAGTTGAGCAGAAAATGATTACACTGTTGTAGGTATCTGCTGTTAATATATGTTTAATCAAAGGCATTTTTTGTGCATCGTACACAACGTATGCCTGCTGTAAAATTCCTGCTGCCGGTTTTGAAATGGCAATGTTTACTTCTTTAGGCTCGTGCAGAATTTTGCTTGTCAGCTGCCTGATTTTAGGCGGCATGGTGGCAGAGAAAAGAAGTGTTTGTCTTTTTTTAGGAAGGTAGCTGATGATCTTTACGATATCATCATAGAAGCCCATGTCGAGCATGCGATCCGCTTCATCTAATATTAAATGCTGTAAATGAGTAAGGTCAATAGTGCCTGATGCTAACAAGGCAATCAATCGGCCAGGTGTGGCAATAATAATATCAGCACCTTGCTCTAACGCACGCTTTTGTTGCTCCCAGGTTGCTCCATCACCTCCACCATAGACAGGTATAGAACTCACACCAGTAAAGTAAGCGAAGCCTTCAATTTGTTGATCGATCTGCTGTGCAAGCTCGCGCGTGGGCGCGATAATGAGTGTATTTAAATGCCGATGATCTCCGCGTATCATGCGGTGTACGACAGGCAAAATGTAAGCAGCGGTTTTACCGGTGCCTGTCTGTGCACAGGCAATCAAATCATATCCTTCTAAAATAAGGGGGATAGCCTGCTCTTGTATGGGTGTAGGCTTTTGGTAATTCATTGAGTCGAGGCCTTCAGCCAAACGCTCATCAAAGTTAAAATCGTGGAATGTCACTTGTTTTTATGTCAAAATCAAAAATACACAAGGCAGAATTCTCGTCCGAATTGATACACGTGTGTGTTCAGGCGTCAACTGCTAAAATTACCTGATTGTTGGGAATCTTGTCGTTCGCCCGCGAAGATCTGTTTTGTTGCGGGGTAGAAAATCAAAAGCCCCGTTATGAGGCGGGGCTTTTTTGTTTTGTTACTAATATAAAATTAGTTGGCTAAACGAACCTTAACGGCATTTAAGCCTTTCTTTCCTTGTTGTACTTCAAAAGTGATAGCATCGTTTTCACGGATTTCGTCTACTAGACCTGATACGTGAACGAAAAATTCTTCACCTGTTGCTGTTTCCTTAACAAAACCAAAACCTTTAGTTGTGTTAAAGAACTTTACTGTTCCTTGTTTCATTTGTGATAATTGTGTTAAAATAATTAATAAACAAAGGTATGCAGAATAAACCACATATCAGTATTTGTTCGTAAAATGCTATTAATTAGGGCTTTATGCGGCCTTTTTAACAGCCTCCAGGTTTATTTCCTTGTTTTTAACAAGCTTAATAATCCTTAAAGCATTTAACACTTTTATAACCTGATAAGTAGGGTCAATCTCGTGCCAACGGATACCGCCAAAATTTGCACGTGAGCCATTTTTGTGGTGATTGTTATGATAGCTTTCGCCCATCATCAGAAAATCAGTAGGAAGGAAGTTGCGTGATGTATCGCCTACTTCAAAATTTCTGTAACCATACTTGTGCGCAAACCAGTTAATGATGGCACCATGTATAGGGCTCATTAAAAACTGAAGCGGTAATAATAACCATAACCACCATTGTGTAGCAAATACAGCATAAACAGATATATATACAGCTCCCCAGAAAATGCGTGACGGCCATGAGCGAGCAAATTTGTCGAAGGCTTCCCAGTTAGGAACTCCCTCTGTAAAACGTGCGTCCGGAATCATTTTCTTATTTGCAATGTCAGAGTAGATCGTTTTTGTTTTCCACATCATGTTCCAAATCGTTTCATCGTATTTGGGTGAGTGCGGATCGTTTTCAGTATCAGCATAAGCATGGTGCATACGGTGCATAACACCATAGCCATAAGGGCTTAAATAATTCGAGCCTTGAAAAAACCAGGTAAGCACATAAAAGATTTTTTCTGTGGTCTTGTTCATCGTAAATGCCTTGTGCGATGCATAGCGATGCAAAAAGAAGGTTTGAAAGAACAGCGACAAATACCAATGCGCTGCAAAAAAGATAAGAATAACTTCCATTTGTTAGGAAAAGGTTAAATGTTAAACAAAATCAAACAAGCCTAAATGTGACTTGAATGTCCTGTAAGACAAACGGACCTCTCCTTTGTGACAGAATGGGAGAGATTTTTTAAAATATTTTTTTAGAAAAGTGTTAAAGGTCGTTTTTGAGCGCTAAAACGAAGTCTGAGGCATTATTTAAGTCGCAGGCTTTTCTGAAACTTTCCATCAATTGTGTGGCATCTGGCATCTCAAAATTGATTTTGGAGCGCTCCTCGCTTAACTTCTTTTTAGCCCTGCTCAGCAATTGGCGGCAATGATCCTTCTTTTTATCCAGAGTGGCCTGAACCGCCTCGTAATCAAAATCAAATACCTCTTTTAAAAGAAAAACGGCCCTTTCTAAAGGCTCAAGCTTGCTGTTTAGCACTTTAAAGGCAGCTTTCAGGTTAGCATCGAGGTCCATCTTGGAGAAATTATTCTCCATCACTTTGTGCAGAAACTCAGGCATGTGGATCGCATCCAGGTATTCGGTTTTCTTTTTCTTGAGTGAATTAAGGTGGTTTAGACAGTTGTTTGTAACCGCCTTAATAAGATAAGCCTTGGTGTTTTCGATTTTAGCCTGATCAATGCTTAACCATTTCAGAAAGGTTTCCTGCACAATATCTTCCGCATCCGCTTTACACCTTACCAAGTTGTTGGCAATGGCATGTAGCATGGGCTGATAAAGCGATATGGTCTGGGCGTGATTCATAGTAATATTAGCTTACAAAGATACGCTTAAAACCAGTAGGCCAACCGTTTGGTGTGCATGCCGAGTAAATTGTTTTCAAAGTGTTTAAGAAGCTTTTAACCAGAATTATTTCTGGTAGCTGCACGTTATTAAGAATTAGGTACGAAATTAGCCCTTTCAAAAATTAATTGTGATGACGGAAAATGCCATGGTTCCTGAGGCCCGGAGCAAACCTATTTTAAGACAAGAAATTGCTTTTGCGCTTGTACACATGTTGCCTTTATTGGCACTGTTAACAGGAGCTACATTATTCGATTGGGTTGTTTGCGCTGTACTTTATGTGGTACGCATGTTTTGGGTCACGGGTGGCTATCACCGCTATTTTGCCCACAAATCCTATAAAACTTCGCGTTGGTTTCAATTTGTAATCGCCTTTATGGCACAAACCACAGCACAAAAAGGTGCACTTTGGTGGGCTGCACATCACCGCCATCACCACAGGCACAGCGATACACCGGCCGATCCTCATTCCATGAAAATTTATGGTTTTTGGTATTCGCACATTGGCTGGATAGTAGGCCCTGATTTTAAAAAGACCGATTATAAAGTGATTGGCGATTATGCCAAGTACCCTGAACTGGTTTGGTTAAACAAACACTACCTGGTGCCTCCAGTTATTTTAGCCGTTATTGTTACCGCCCTGGGCGGTATTGTGAATGGTGATGGCATTCAGGATATGTTCACTTCTGCCGGTATGTCTACGCTGTTGATCGGATTCTTTCTGAGCACCGTGATTTTATATCACGCTACTTTTTCTATTAACTCCATCATGCGCAAAGTAGGTACACAGCGTTATGAATCGAACGATGAAAGTCGCAATAGTATTTGGTTAGCGCTGGTAACCTTAGGAGAGGGCTGGCACAATAACCACCATTATTATGAGACTGCCGCCCGACAGGGTTTTTTCTGGTGGGAGATAGACATCACATATTATGTGCTCAGGGCTTTTCAGGCCGTGGGTTTAATCTGGGATTTGAAAGAAGTACCGAAGCACATTAAATATTCAAAGAATAAAACGGAGGCTGCGCAGTTGCGAAAGGAATTTGAGGAGTTGAAAACCAGTAGTTAGGTCCAGTAAGCTTATAAAAGCCTCAGAAATTATTTTTCTGATGTTTGCATTTTTAGAAAGCATCACTAAATTTGCATCCCATTTCAGCAAGAAATGACCAAAATCTGCCTAAGCTAAGGCTTCGGTGGGTAAAAGCGGGAGTAGCTCAGTTGGTAGAGCACGACCTTGCCAAGGTCGGGGTCGCGAGTTCGAGTCTCGTTTCCCGCTCAAACCCCTCTCCTCAACAGAGAGGGGTTTATTTTTAATAGGTTTCACAACCTGCCTTGGTGGTGGAATTGGTAGACACGCAGGACTTAAAATCCTGTGGCTAGTAATAGTCGTGCGGGTTCAAGTCCCGCCCGAGGTACAGAATCAAAAACCCGACCTTACGGCCGGGTTTTTTAATTTAAAATCTTGCCTCGTATTGAAATAAGTTGATATAAAAGTTGGCTTATTATGAAAATTAAGACTGAGAAGAGATGTTCACTAAAGCGGACAAAAAGGGGCTATAGTCTTAACTTTTAAATTACAGGTAGTAGATCAGATTGAGAAATGACACCTAATCTATTAGCAGAGCCAAAAGAAATATGGCATTCAAGGTCGCTTCACTGCTTTGGTATGGTTGCGAAAACATTGAACTTTGAACTGAACATCTCAATCTCCCCTGAAGAAGAAAGCATGACCCAAGACCTACACTTCTCAATTGCAGGCCAAGATTAAGTGTCTTGAGGTCGAGAAAGAGATTTTGAATCGAGCGATTGATATTGCTGATGATACCTAGGTACAGATATCAGAAAAAAGTACTTGCCTCTGTCGCATGAAGTTCCAGGAAAGCAACAGAGGGAAACCAACTCCCCATTGGACATATAGCTTCCACCTTAGAATATAGCAGTCAATATATTTACAAGAACCACAGGAAGCTGATTGTAGAATTGTAAAACAGGAAGCTGTAAAACATCTCGTAGACAGGAAGCGAGAGTTATTGCCTAGATTAGGTATTAGAAAAGCATATCATCTAATACAGGCTGATCTCGAAGAGCTAAATCTGAAGTTTGGGTTAGTGATATTACTTACTTGAAAACTGAACAGGGAAATTGTTACCTGAACATGATTACAGATGAGTATAGCAGGAAGATAGTGGGCTATACAATTGCTGATAACATGGAAACAGAGAGTATGATTGGAGCATTAAAAATAGCTGTTGAGCAACGGAATAATCAATCAGGTGCTTCCATCGATCATTCAGATAGGGAGTTACAATACTGTAGTAAGGAACACGCATTGGTTATCAGTAAAAACAGCATCACTTTAAGTATGACTGAAAATGGTTATCCATATGAAAATGCGCCAGCCGAACGCATGAACAGAACCCATCAAAGAAGAATTTGAAATGGATAAAGTATTGAAAAGTAAAGATCAGGTCAAACAGTTAGTCACAGAAAGTATAGCTTTGCACAATCATAAAAGAGCACACTTGGCGTTGAATATAAAAACAACAGAACAGGTTTATAAAACAAAAATCCCGGCTAACTGAGGCAACAGGATTTATTTTAAAACTGTCAACCTATTTCAGGACAAGTCACTATTGGAGGTTCTAACCTTAGTGTACACACAGAATATTATCGAAAATCTGAATAGTAAAACTCGTAAGTATACAAAGACAAAAATGTCCTCCCCAATGATGCTTCTGTACTCAACTGTTTACCTTGCTCTACAGGAGATTACAAGGACAATGAACATTGCCAGTAAAAAACCGAAATTTAGAGGTCAATCAATTTATTAATATTTCGGAGAGCGATGTAAACTATAGTCCCCTTACACAGTTACTTAGACATCATTTACACACTTAGTTAGGCAGTGTCGCTTAGTTGACAAAGATGATAGTTAATTCATTGGTACTTTTGAATCACTAATATCTCAATCAAAAAACTCCTACTTACTCCTAAACCTTACATCTAAACATTCATTCGCTCAATTTGTGTCTCTAAAAGGCCATCCTTTGTTCAACTATTTCGTAGTATCGTTATATTTAACCAATCCCAAGTATACTCTGTCATTAGTGCTTTATGGTTCGGCATTTACTCCCCTCGTTGTTGTTGCTCCTCTCTGCAACAGTAAGCTATTCACAAACTGTTGATTTCACTGCCAATGTCACTTCAGGATGTGCCCCGCTGACGGTGCAGTTTCAGGATGCAACTGTGGGCACTGCCTCCTCATGGCTGTGGGATCTTGGCAGAAATGACGGAAGCACCTCTACTTTACAAAATCCTTCTGCCATTTATACAGAGCCTGGTACTTATACGATTGTATTAACAGTAAACGGATCGGTTTCCAAAACCAAAACAGCTTTTATTCAAGTCTTTGAAAAACCAATAGTCGATTGGTCAACTCAGGTACAGGGTGTATGCTCGCCTGTATCCATTGCTTTCACAGATCAATCATCTCCCGTAAGTGGAACGCTTTCCGAATGGTTGTGGCTATTTGGTGATGGCGCCAGCAGCACGCAACAGTCGCCAGCACATACCTATGAAAATGCAGGTAACTACTCCGTTACACTCGCTGTTAAAAATTCGCATGGCTGCCAAACTACACGCATTAAAGAAAATTCAATAACTATACCTGGTGTTACAGCACATTTCAGTGCCGACAAGGAAATTGTGTGTATACTTCCTGCACAAATTTCGTTTACAAGCAATCCCAGTGGTGGCGCTAACCTGGAATACGCATGGAGCTTCGGTGATAATACTACAAGCACTGAAGCTAACCCTGTGCATACTTTTCAGCAAGCAGGTAACTTCGAAGTCACGCTGACAGTTCGAGATGCCAATCAATGCGCTGGTACTTTCAAAAAAATAATTAGAATCGCTAACGAGGGCGGTATTGACTTTACACCAAGTGCTATTCAGGCTTGTATTGGGAGTCCGATTTCCTTAACTGAAACAACACAAAAAAGTGTACTCTCACGGCAATGGAATTTTGGAAACAGTCAAGTCTCCTCCTCGGCTAATCCCATCATTACTTATACTTCTGCAGGAACGTACACAATAACACTCGAAGCATTACTACAGGGAAATACCTGCGCCTCCTTTGTAACAAAACAAATAGAAATTATTAATAATCCTCAGCCACTTTTCAGTCAGGTACAACAATGTGAGCGAAAGGTATTATTCACTCAAGCATCCCTACACACCACAAATGTTACCTGGGATTTTGGTGATGGTGGAAGCTCAATCGCGAGTGCACCCGAACATCAATATGCAGCAGCAGGAACCTACGAGGTTACGCTCACGGCTTTCAATGCCCTGAATTGCCCGATTCAACTCAAAAAAAATATTGTAGTGGCAGGAGATCCGGTAGCAGCTTTTTCCCCTTTCGAAAAACAAAATTGTCTCTTACCCAGTCTCTCGGGCTGCGCACCCTTTACGCTTCCACTAGAGAATAAGAGTGCCTCAGATTTACCCATACAAACCTTATGGACTTTTAGTGACAACACGCAGAGCACACAAACTGATGTAAGCAAAACCTTTAATTCCAAAGGTGTTTATGAAGTACTCTTGCGTGTAACTAATACCCTGGGCTGTACTGATACAACCAAGGCTAAAATTTACGTATCTGATGTAACACCCAGTGCGGAGTTTACAAGCGACAAGGTTTCTGTTTGTGTAGGTGAGGTGATTAAGTTTACTGACACATCGCAAAACGGTAACTTTTCTTGTTGGAATTTCGGAGACGGTGGCACCGGTTCAACAAAGGAAATTAATTACGCTTATGCTTTACCAGGTATCTATACTGTTACACTTACAGCTAAAAATGATGGATGCTCTTCTAATCGTGTAAAAACAAATCTGATTGAAGTACGAGATCCGGGAACAGATTTTATACTTGAGAAAAATTGTGCAGATCCCTACACCATTTCGTTGACTAATACTTCTACAAATTATAACTCAATTCAATGGGATTTAGGCGATGGTGCTGCATCGTCTGCTGAAAATTTATCGCACACATATCCTTTAGGTAGTTATACCATCAAACTCACTGCCTCCAACACTACCACAGGCTGTGCGATCAGCCGAGAAAAAAATATTACTATACAGGATGTAAAGGCTGATTTTGAAGTAAGCAACAGTAATGTATGTAAAGGGGAAACTTCAGAATTTATCGATAAAAGTAATTTTGCCGCCCAATGGTTTTGGAGTTTCAGCGATGGCTCTAGTTCGTCCCTTAGCAGTCCGATAAAACAATTCACGCAACCAGGGGTCTATAATGCTACTTTAACCGTAACAGATTCGGATGGTTGTATAGATGAAATTCAGAAAGCAGGCATTATACAAGTGATCGACATCAACGGAAATTTTTCACATACTGCTACCAGTACTTGTGATGAAATGACGGTAACCTTTACAGACTTATCCGTAGCCAGTCCGCCTATTACACAATGGAATTGGTTTTTTGGTGACGGGAAAACATCTACAGACCGCCATGCAATTAATACTTATAATCAATTAGGCACTTATTCAGTAACGCTTGAGTTAACCAACGCATTGGGTATGTGTTCTATCGTAAGAGAGCAAGCCATTGCATTTACTAATCCTGTTGCTGATTTTACTGCAGCAAAAAACCAGTTTTGTGCAGGTGAAGCAATTCTCTTAACAAATCAATCGCAAGGAGCCAGTCAGTTTTTATGGAATCTAGGCGATGGGAGAACTGTCACAGACTTTTTCCCAGTTGTTGAATACGATGTGGCCGGCTTCTATGATGTGTCGTTGACCGTAGAGGACAACTACGGTTGTGAGGTTACACTTATCAAACCTGATTTTATTGAAATAAAAAAACCTGTTGCTGCCTTTGAAGCTTTCCAAACCTCAGCTGAATGCCCACCGCTGATCGCTACTTTTTCAAACCGATCATCGGCAGATGTGGTGAGCTGGAACTGGAACTTTGGTGATGGGCAGCACTCTACTTTTGCTTCGCCCTTAAATACTTACAGGTTGCCGGGAACATTCGATGTTACCCTGCAGGTAACAGACAATGCAGGCTGTACAAGTTCGATTACACAAGAAAATATTGTGAGTGTTGGGGGTCCTTTCGGTGCAATACTATATCCTGTAAGTGCTTGTATTTTAGACACGCTTACCTTTACTGCAACAAGCACTAACGCTGTTACGCATCGTTGGGATTTTGCCGATGGCCGGGTGAAAGAGGGGACAACAACAGAAACTCACATTTATAATAACCCAGGAAATTATAAACCAGTGCTTCTCTTAATTGATAATAAAGGCTGTCAGGTTGCCATTGATACGGGGCCGCAAATTGTTGTTTATGATGTACCTCAAATTGATTTTACAACCAATCCGTCCTCGCCTTTTACCGGAGAATCTGTGTTACTTCTAGGAAACTATGAGCAACCTGCTGCATTAACATGGCATTGGCTCGAAAATGAAATCCTACAAGACACGGTGGAAACTATTTTTGAACAACCAGACGAGGTCTCAATTAAGTTATCTGCCATCGATGAACATGGATGTTACAATGAAGTCATTAAGTCATTGGTTATACAGCAGGCTCTGGATTTTCTTCCCAATGTATTTACACCAAATGAAGATGGTAAAAATGATGCTTTTAAAATACCTGCTGTAGAGGATGGTAGCTGGCGTATTCAGATTTATAACCGATGGGGAAATTTAGTCTATACCAATGATGAGTATAAAAATGATTGGACAGGCAGTAATGTTGCGTCAGGTGTTTATTTTTTCGAACTAAGCAATAATCTTCGTAAAGATTACATAGCCAAGGGCTATGTTCATGTTATCCATAAGTAATTCAAACTGAGATTACTGATGCACATGCAGTAGAGACAAGAAAAGTAAAACTCATTATATCAAATGATCTTACTTTGATTTATCAGTAGCTGTTTGCTTTCTATGCGCATTCTCCAACTCCTGTACCAGTGCAGAAGGTTTAATCGCAAGTACTTCTGCAATTTTAAAAATAGTTTCTATCGAAGGCATAGATAATGCCCTCTCCAATTTGGATATGTAAACGCGTTCCAGATCGCAATAATCTGCCAATGCCTGTTGACTAAGTCCACTCTTTATCCGCAGCTCTTTTAATATTTTCGCAAAGGCTGGTTTTAAATCTCTTTCCACCTTAAGCAAGCTATTTCGAAGACAATTGTTTGATTGAATACTATAGTGTTCAAATATTATATTTGATAATGATCACTGAAACATTGGGTCAAATCCCTAAAAAACTAGCTTCATTTTCGAATGAGGAGTTGTATTTTATTATTACTGATCTCCTGGGACTGAATAATCTTGAAAAAAAGTTAATTGTAGAGAGATCACTTTATATAAAAACAAGTTCAAATTTAGTTGGTGAGCAATTGACTTTTCTGTTAATCAATAAGTCTGGTGCAACATGTCATATTTCTATCGGAAAACTCGACTCTGTATTTACTAATATACACCTTCGTTCAATCTCTTTTACTGAAAGAGAAAACAGCAACGAGATTGATATCGCTACAATAAAAGTTTTATTGAGCGGATTGGTTGAACCCATGGTATATCACCCGACTTACCTTATAGATGGTTTGTTAAAAATTATCAGGCAACCAAATTTCAGAAACAGGGTTGAAAATACTTTGTTCAAACTAGATTTGTCTGAAAACCATTACTGCCATTATTTTGATTTAGGTGTAATCAATGAAGTAGATTATTCGGGGATGTATTATTGCATTGCAGAACCAGACAAGAAAGCTAAGGAACCATCAATCATCATTCATCACTATGATCTTGATGGAGTAGCAACGACACAACCAATATCTGTTCAGACATGGGCAAAGAAGAATCGTACAATTAAAGATGATGTGCTGAGCGTCTTCAAATAATTTCAAAGAAGGCTCACATGACCAGAAATTTAAATGATGACAAGTGAAGGTGCTGAGGAGTGCGTTACAATTTATCAGGCGTGGCTATTTAAATTTCTTTGCGCTGGCCTGTACCCGGAATGTCTGATTTTGCGGGCTCTTCTATCTTGTTTTTTATCAATTTTAACCCGCTTTTTCATGCTCAGTTTTTTCTTGCCCCCTTTACTTTTTCGATTGGACTCCAGTACTAGACGTTGTTCCGGAGTAAGGTGTGCAGACTGGCTTTTGGTTACCTTAGGCGGCCTTTGTGCATAAGCAGTCGAGGACAGTAGTAAAAAGAAACAAAGCGTATATAGTATTCGCATGATCAATTTTTTACAAAGGTATACTTTCGTAAAGCATTAAGCTTGGTTTAAACGACTGAAGTACTATTATCTCTTTAAAATTGCATTAAATTTGATATACGGTCGTCTAAGTATGCCGATCCGGAATAAGTCTCGAAAATAATCTGTTTATGAAACAACTTATCTGCCCCTTCTTATTGCTTCTCTCCTCCATTGGCTGGTGTCAATCGGTTAGCAACGTTATTGCACGTACTGAGGGCGAGCAAATTACCATTAGTTATGACCTGGCAGGCAATGCCGGAGAAAGTTATGAGGTAAAAATATCCTGCTCTAAAGATGGTGGGAAAACCTTTGCTGTTACCCCCAATAATGTTAATGGTGCTGTTAACAGGTGGGAAGCCCCAGGAACCAGTAAAGTGATTACCTGGGCAGCCAAAAAAGACCTGGGTGAATTTGAAGGCGATTTGCAATTCAAAGTCATTGCTACCGGCAAGGGTGGTGGTACAGCTCCTCCTCTTCGCAGCAGCAACACTGGCACAAGCAATAGTACAGCTGGATCTGCTACCGCGGAAACCGAACAACTTAGTTTTTCAGTAGTTAGCGTATACAATGTACCAGAAGGATTTAAAGTCGTATTCAGAATAAAGGCAAAATCTGATTTTGAAATCGGATTACTCAACACCTGTTCAGCTCAAGATCAAAATGGAAATTTATATACCATTACTGCCAGCGATATTGAAGGTATTGGCGTATTAAATAGTAAGACAAGAAAGTTTATTGCTAATGCTAGAAAAGATGGGGAGATGATCCTCAAGATATCTAAGATGAATACCGCAAGCCTTACTGGCAGGGTGCTCCAAAGCCTGACCGTTGATACCACACTGGGTACTATCCAACTCAATAATCTTCCTCGCTTTTAAGTCATGAAAAAGTTACTCCTACTTTTTAGCGTTGTTTGTCTTTTCTCAAACACTTGGGCGCAAAGTAATATTAGTAATACTGTCAGTGTACAGTATAAAATGAATGAAGGCATTTCTAATGTGCTTCATGTAAATTTAAAAGCAGGTGCCGCAATTGCGAAAACAAATGCTAGCCCTGCTAGCTCAGAAAGCCGCACTGTGGTTAAGCAAGAAACATCCAACGAAGAATCAAATCGTGTAAGCAAGGAAATTGGCAGTACTGCTTTTCCTAAATATTATGCGCTGATTATTGGCGTGTCTGAATATCAATTTTCTAACCAGAATTTAGTTGATTTAGATAAACCTGTTAAAGACGCTGAGGCACTCATGAAGACCTTGCGCAACTATCATTTTGAAGCAGAGCGTACTACATTCTTACGAAATCCTACACGCAGCGATATTATTGAAACACTGGAGGTACTCTCTGGAAAGATAAAGGAGAATGATAACCTGTTGATTTTTTATGCAGGACATGGTTTCTGGGATGAGAAATTACTGGTTGGTTATTGGCTGCCATCGGATGCAAGGTTTGATAAGAAATCTACCTGGCTTTCGAACAGTAACCTTAAAGATTATATAGCCGGTATAAAATCCAAGCATACCTTGCTAATTACTGATGCGTGTTTTGGTGGCAGTATTTTTAAGTCGCGTGAAGTAGCTGGCCTGTCTGATTATGGTGTGGCAAAAATATACAGGCTATCCAGTCGAAAAGCGATGACCAGCGGAAACCTGAAGACTGTTCCGGATCAAAGCAAGTTTTTCGAATACCTGAATAAGCGACTGATGGATAATGATACCAAATATTTATCCTCTCGTGAGTTGTTTAACAGTTTGTACAACGCTGTTATTAATAACACTAATACAGTTCCTCAATACGGTGTGATACAAGACACGGGTGATGAAGGTGGAGATTTTATTTTTATCCGAAAGGATTAAATCATTGCTTAAATAAAAGAAACATTATTAATGCTCCTTGTCCCCTTCAAGAGACAAGGAGCGGAAAATATCAATCTTAATACCAAGAAAGCTGAGTAGCTAGTGGCTAGAAGCTGGTAACTCAAAGATCTACCATCCTATACCATAGTCTTCCCCATGGTTACTCGAGCCACCCCAGAAACTGCCATGCAGCCAATCGAAAAAGATGGCGTTAATAGGTCCGGAGGTTCTGTCATCAAAGCGCATACGGTATCCCATTTTTTGTAACTCACTTCTTACATAAGGTGGTGTGCTGTCATGCAGAAGTATTGATCCAGGTTTTGGTTTGCGGTCTTCTGCGCCTAAGGATAAATACAGCTGATCAGTGTTGATGTTGGGTGCCTCACAGGCCTCCTGCACATTCATATCAAACTCCACTACATTCAAAAAGAACTGCAACAGGTTTTGATCCTGTGTATCTCCACCCTGTACACCAAAGGCTAAGAAAGGTTTTTCGTCCTTCATTGCCAACGTAGGCGTAAGTGTAACGCGAGGACGCTTACCGGGCTCCACCACATTGAAAGGATTTAATTTAGCATCCGTTACAAAACTTTGCATGCGCTGACTCATACCAATACCCGTTTTACCTGCAATGGTGGCGGGCAACCACCCACCGCTTGGTACCATCGATACTATCCAACCTTCCTTATCAGTTGCTTCAATGGATGTTGTGCCTAAAAATTGATTCTTCAACCATTCTTCATCCAACGGACTGAGTACCGGTTTTTCTACAGCCGCCTGATTCCATTGCTTTAAATAATCCTGATAAGGATTTATTTTTCCTTCGAAAGGATAAGGATCGCCAGGTGCTGCTTTGGCGTCATTACTCTCCAGATTAATTGTCTTCGCTCTTTCTTTTGCATATTCTTTCGACAACAAACCTTTAATAGGTTCTTCAGGTGATTTATAGGGATCACCATAATAGAAATCTCTGTCAGCAAAGGTCAGGTTCATGGTTTGATATAATGTATGAATGTACCGCGCAGAGTTGAAGCCCATTGCTTTAAGATCAAAATTTTCAAGAATGTTTAAGGACTGAAGTAACATAGGGCCTTGGGTCCATTGTGAAAGTTTGTACACTTCAATGCCTTTATAGTTTACGTGAAGTGGTTCTTCTTCTATTACCTTCCAGGATGCCAGGTCTTGTTCTGTAATTAAACCTCCCTGCTCTTTACTGCCGCGCACAAATTCTTTAGCGATGTCGCCTTTATAGAATCGATCGTATGCTGCATATATAGCTTCCTTTCTATTCTTACCTTTTTTCAAGGCTTGTTGTTCAGCATCTACTAATTTTTGCAGTGTTGCTAATAAATCACTTTGTCTGAAAATTTCTCCTGCTACCGGTGCCTCACGTTTCTCTCCGGTATGCGGCAGAAAAACTGCTTTTGAATAAGGCCATTCTTTGATGCGTACTTTATCACGCTCCATGGCATTAGCCGTTTGCGCTTCAATCGGATAACCATCTGCTAATTGCATGGCAGGTGTAAGCACTTCCTTTAAACTCATGGTGCCATATTCAGCCAGGATGTACATGAGTCCACCGGGGGTTCCTGGTGTAACAGCAGCCAGTGGTCCATATTGTGGAGGGTAATTCATACCCTTGTCTTTAAAAAATTCAGGGGTAGCTCCCGTAGGTGCAACACCCAATGCATTAATGCCGATTATCTTTTTTGTTTTAGGATTGTAAATAATCGCTTGCGTTTCTCCTCCCCAACTGAGTACATCCCACATGGTGCAAGTAGCTGCCAGCATGGCGCATGATGCATCAACGGCATTTCCTCCTTTTTGAAAAATCATAGCACCTGCAGTAGCTGCCAGTGGTTTACCGGTAATGGCCATCCAGTTCTTTCCATGCAAAACAGGCTTTTGGGTTTGTTGCCCTGTAGCAACAAAGCTTAACAGCATAAGAAGCAAAACGATCTTATTCATAAATATTGATTTAGTATAACGAATATAAAGCTTTCCTTAAGACTGTTACAGTGACTTACACGAGTGGTTAAAAAATAAAAAACCTCCGGTCAGGGAGGTCTTTTATTCTTAAATCAAAATTTATACTTCTACTCTTTCAACACCAAATCAATACACATTACTGCAGCCAAAATTAATTGACGTAGCGGATGATTTTCCGGCACTTCATGGCTGATCTGCAAAACATAGTTATCGGCAGAGGTAAAAAACTCTTTACCAAAGCCACTCCATTTCTTAGTCACCGTTGCAAATTCCTTACCATCGTTGCTTAAAAACTTAAAGTCCCAGCTCGTCCACTTGCCTTTTAACCAGCAGAGGGAACGCTCATTCGCATCCAATACTTCAAATTTGCCACCAATAGAGAAAAACTTTTGTTTAAATTTTCCAATCAGTTGGTTGTGCTCGTCCAGTACCTCTACCGTTGACACAAATAAAGCTACACCACGTTTCACCGTTAAAATACGCTGACCTGTTGGTGTGTTGATATCGATTTCAAAGGGTGTCATGCGCTTATAGTCTGTGAAGCGAAATAGTTTGGTAAAAAATCCCAAACGTTCCTCGCGCGCCTGCATTACTATCTGTTGTGTTTCCGGATCAAAGATGTCGAAACTGTTGGATGCCTTAAATACTTTTACATGCTCTTTAACAAAGAACACATTTTTGTTGAGTACACTATTCATGGTTTAGTAGTTTAATTGGATCTTGTTTTAACAGGGTTACCATTGTTTGATATAATTCAGGAAGATTGTTTCTGAAATCAAGGGGTCGTTCGAAGAAGTTTTCGACCGCTACCGAAAAAAATTCATGTTCATTGGTGCAGGCATAGGCTCTGAAGAATTGAAAACTTTTCACGGGATCGTTGCAGAGTTCATACGCACATTGATTAAAATGCTCAAGTGCCTCTTCATCTAAAAAGCCGAACTCTTCATTCCTGATCATGTTTTCTAAGCGCAGTGCATGTGCCATCTCATGCAAGCCAAGGTTAATGGCATTGTCTGGTGTAATAAAGCCATCTACAAAACTTCTCCACGACAATACAATAATACCAAAGGCCGGATTCACTTCACCTCTGTGATAGCGTTTGGTGATATTAGAATAGTAATCGTCCGGATAGATTAGTATTTTTTGAAAATGTAGAAAGTAAATGGAGGGTAAGCCAAACGTAAGCTGAACGGCTGTGGCAGCTATCGTTGCCTTCATTTCATCGGTTACTGCCGCGAAGTTTCGTGGAATAAATTTTTTGGACATCAAAAAGTGCATCATCCGCTGCTCAAACTCCCTTTTGTCTTTCTCAGAAAGTTTCTGGTAATAGCTAAAGTACTTGTTGAGTGTTTCAGTATATGAAGCGGGTACAGGCACTATTCTGCTACGCAATGCTGCAGTTTGAATCTCCACCTGGCCAAAACCTTCAGCCATCTTATTTCGGAAACTAAACACCAGTAGGATGATCGTTCCGAAAATGAAAATGGTCAGCATTCGGTTTAAATTTTTCTCAACAAGTTATTAATAGAGCAGGCATCCATGAGTTTGGTGCGCAAAACATCAACTGCAATGCGTTCTTGCTGCATAGTATCTCTGTCGCGAATGGTTACTGTATTGTCCTGTAAAGTTTGATGATCGATGGTAATGCAGTAAGGTGTACCGATAGCATCTTGTCTGCGGTAACGCTTACCAATGGCATCTTTCTCTTCATAGAAACAACGAAGATCGAACTTCAATTCATTCATAATCTCCATCGCTTTTTCAGGAAGACCATCTTTTTTAGTCAGTGGAAGAATAGCTACTTTATTAGGTGCCAAGGATGCCGGTATACGCAATACTACCCTGTCGCTGCCATCTTCCAGTTTTTCTTCCTGATAAGCGGAGGCAAGTACGGACAAAAACATGCGGTCTAAACCAACTGAAGTTTCTACCACATAAGGAATATAGTTCTGATTATCCTCTGTATCGAAGTATTGTAATTTTTTACCCGAAAACTTTTCGTGGCTCTTTAAATCAAAGTCTGTGCGCGAATGAATTCCTTCCAATTCTTTAAAGCCCATGGGGAAATTGAATTGTATATCGCAGGCTGCATTGGCATAATGAGCCAGGTTCAGGTGGTCGTGAAAGCGATAATTAGCATCGCCTAAACCAAGCGTTTTATGCCATTTCATTCTTTTCTCTTTCCAGTATTCGTACCATGTCATTTCCTCGCCTGGCTTTACAAAAAACTGCATCTCCATTTGCTCAAATTCGCGCATACGGAAAATGAACTGACGGGCTACAATCTCATTTCTGAAAGCTTTACCTATCTGCGCTATACCGAAAGGGATTTTCATCCTGCCGGTTTTCTGCACATTCAGGAAGTTGACAAATATACCTTGTGCAGTTTCTGGCCTTAAATAAATCTTATTAGCGTCTTCGGCTACTGAACCCATCTCAGTTGAGAACATCAGATTGAACTGACGAACCTCTGTCCAGTTACGTGTACCGGAAACCGGGCATGTAACTTCTAAGTCTTCAATAAGCTGTTTCATCGCCACCATGTCACCGTTGTTCATGGCAGTCTTCAGGCGCTCATTGGCCTCATCAATTTTCTTTTGGTATTCAACTACACGCGCATTGGTTGAGATAAACATAGCGCGATCAAAATTTTCAAAACGCTTGGCAGCTTTCTCAACTTCTTTTTCAATTTTATCCTGAAGTTTAGCAACGGCATCCTCCACCAGCACATCGGCACGGTAGCGCTTCTTGGAATCTTTATTATCAACCATCGGATCGTTAAAAGCATCTACGTGACCAGAGGCTTTCCAAATGGTGGGGTGCATAAAAATGGCTGAATCGATACCCACGATGTTATCGTGCAGAAGTGTCATAAATTTCCACCAGTATTCCTTGATGTTGTTCTTTAATTCGGCACCATTTTGTCCGTAATCGTAAACAGCGCTAAGGCCATCATAAATCTCACTGGAAGGAAAAATGAATCCATACTCTTTGGCATGGGATATAACATTCTTTAAAAGGTTGTCTTCTTGATTCGCCATAAGGCGCAAAGATAAATTTAACAATGAACAATTTTCAATTGTCAATTGTCAATTTTGGCGATAGCTCAAAATTAACGCATCAATCGGGTTACGATCTCGTCTACGCTGATGCCTTCTGCCTCTGCCTTAAAGTTGCGCACAATGCGGTGGCGAAGCACGGGTTGGGCGATGGCCTGTACATCTTCAATATCCGGAGAATACTTGCCATTGAAGAGTGCATTGCATTTGGCACCCAAAATCAGGTATTGCGAGGCTCTCGGGCCTGCGCCCCACTCTAAGTAATCATTGGCTAATGGGGAAGCTCCGCTGGTTTGAGGCCTAGTTTTGCTGGCAAGCGCTACGGCATATTCTACCACATTATCAGCAACGGGTACCCTTCTTACTAAATGTTGAAAGGCAACAATTTCTTCAGCACTAACAACCTTCGTAGCTTTTGTTACATTATCGCTGGTGGTTGCTTTTACTACAGCAATTTCTTCTGCCATGCTCGGATAGTTTAACAAGATGTTAAACATAAAGCGGTCGAGCTGTGCCTCTGGTAGGGGGTAAGTACCTTCCTGTTCAATAGGGTTTTGTGTAGCCAGTACGAAAAATGGCTGGGGTAATTCATACTTAATCCCACCAATGGTTACCGTATACTCTTGCATAGACTCAAGTAACGCGGCTTGGGTTTTAGGTGGCGTTCTGTTGATCTCATCCGCCAAAATAATATTGGAGAAGATGGGGCCTTTAACAAATTTCAGGTTGCGTTCCTTATCCAGGGTTTCAGCACCCACGATGTCTGATGGCATCAGATCAGGGGTAAACTGTATACGTTTAAAGTCCAGGTCGAGGGCCGATGAAATGGTTTGCACCAATAATGTTTTAGCCAGGCCGGGAACACCCACCAAGAGGGAATGCCCGTGACAGAAAATACCTGTAAGTACTAAGCGCACAACCTCATGCTGACCGATAATTACCTTACCAATCTCTGCCTGCATTTTCTTAAACGAAGCCGCCAGTGCATCGGCAGCTTCAACATCGTTAGCAAATGGTTTCATCATTGTTTATTCCAAAAGTCCGCAATAATCGTACGTAGGATCTATGCTAATGAACACATCCTGACGGGCTTTCTCAAACCATTTGTATAAAAGTCTGTTCTTCTTATCGTTCAGGGTAAAGCTTTCAATTTTGTTCCAGTCGTCTTTTAAGGAAGCTTCATGTGGCGGGATTCTTGATTTATAATAGAAGATCCTCACAGCGTCCTTTTGCGTGTCTGTTCTATATGCTACAGGCTTTGAAATGCCGCCTACTTTCATGGTATCCAGGCTAAAAAAGATCACCGGATCAAGTTCATCCACCGATACAAAAGTTCCACCATCCTGATCAGCAAAAAATCCTCCTGTGCTCTTGGTTTGGTCGTCATCAGAGAAGTCTTTGGCTGCTTTATTAAATTTAATGCTGTCGTTTAAAATGAGGGTACGAACGCTGTCGAGAAAATTGCTCGCGTCTTTCAGATCTTTTTCAGAGGGTGATGGTGACATTAATATGTGGCGTGAGTTATATTCATTACCCCTGCGTTCTACTAACTGAATAATGTGAAAACCAAAATCAGTTTCTACAGGCATGGAAATTTCTCCAGGTTTCAATTTAAAGCTCATGGCTTCAAACTCTGGCACCATCATACCCCTGCCTACAAAACCCATATCACCTCCATTCGCCACTACGCTTGGATCGGCAGAGTATTGTCTGGCCAAGGTTGCAAAATCCTCTCCTTTCAAAATTCTTTCACGCAAGTCGATAAGTTTGCGTTTTGTTTCTTCTTTCTGCTCATCGCTTACCTTCGCTATGCGTACAATCTGTCCTACTTCAACTTCGGCTGAAAGAAAGGGGATAGAGTCTTTGGGGATTTTATTAAAGAAGCGTTTAACTTCCGCTGGTGTTACTGTAACATCCTTGGTTATTTCTTCCTGCATTCTTTGTACTACCAACTGTTCTTTTACCAGATCATAGATATCTGCCTTGATCTGATCAATGGATTTACCATAGGCAGCTTCCAGTTGCTGCGCTGAGCCGTTGTATTGCCCCAGTATAAGATCAAATCTGCGTTGCAGGTTATTGTCTACCTGAGATTCCTCTACGATAACTGAGTCTATTTCTGCTTTTGCAACCATTAATTTATTGCGAACCAAAATAGCCAGGTATTGACAGCGGGCTTCTTGCGAAGGCGTGCCACCATTAGTAATGTAATCCTGATAAGCACGTTCTAATTCAGACTTAAGCACAATATTATTGTCAACCTTGGCTATGATTTCATCAACCACAAAGCCCTTGTTCTCGCCCTGACCATAGGCAGAACCAGCCAACAAAAAAACCAGTGCCAGGCATTTTAACTGCTTCATGTTATTTTTTAAAAAGTTCAAACTCATTGTTCTCTTGTGCTTTACTGTATACCTCTTCCTCCAGTTTTTTTGCCAGTTCTACCTTACGCCTGTTCAAAATAACGTTTACAATGTCATCTCTTACAAATTGAAGTGGTGAAACGTTATCTGAGATTCGGTATTCATCAACCTTCAAAAAGTATAAGTAAGCCTCGTCATTTGTCTCATAATAGGGTGTACGTTTCAAAAACTGCACTTTGTCAGGAATACCCACCAGGGGGGTTCCCTTCACCAGTTCGTCAAACTCCATCCAACTGGAATCAGATAAATGATAAGCGGCAGCAAAACTAAGACAATATGATTTAAGTTCTTCAACATCTTTATCCTTGGTAGAAAAGATGAGATCCTTGATTTTCTTGGTTCGTGGCGCGCTTTGCGGTACTTTCAGGAATGTTGCCCTGACGATATTTTGTTTAAGCACAAAGTTGTCGAGGTGTTCATTGTAGTATTGCTCAATTTCAGACTGTGCCACTACGGTATCCAGGTTCTGCTTGATGTAATAGGTCTGAAATTCATAGGCTATAAGGCTGTAACGGTAATCCAGCAATTTTCGCTCTACTTCAGCCTTATTGATGTCTATTTGTCTGCCTGCCTGTCTGATCAGCAACTGCTTGCGCACCCAGCTGTTTACGTAGGCTTCCATCCTTGTAATGCTATCTTCCTTGGGTGTACCTGATGGCACAATACCGGTTAATTCGTCCAGATAAAGATAGGTTTCTCCCACCCGCGCCACGGAAGGCCGGATGTTGTCTGTTTCTGATTCGCTTTTTCTCTTAATTAGATCGCATGAAGAAAGCAGCAGGCATAAAGCTACTAGGCTATAGGATCCATAGCTTTTGAGATTTTGTTTCCTGCTGATGCGAGCAGACTCAGCCTTCTTTGGTGAGTTTGCCCAACACATATTTCTTTCCTTTTGCATTTATTTTTACAGCATACTTTTTACGCAATACCTTAAGCCATTCGCTTTCCAGATAAGCCTGATAATCTGCTACCAGCAATCCTCTTGCCTCTTCAAACGTTCTATCACCTGCCGGCAGTATGCGCTCAATTTTTACAAGATAATAAATTCCATCCAACTCAATTCTTTCAAGGCCCACTGCCCAATTTACTTTGGCTAACACTGCTCTTTCGCTCTTCTCAAGTTTTCCCTGATCCACGCGGATAGCATTCCTTTTCAAGTAAGCATTATCTATGAGCGTGTCTGCTTTTAACAAGGCTTCCAAAGCGTCCAATGATTCCTTTTTGGCGGCACTGTAAATAGTGGCTTGCGCCCTTTCGCCAGCCTTATACTTAACCTGATTATTCTCAAAATAAGCACGCTGACCAATCGTATCCGTTGAGGCCTTATTCCAAACCTCTTTCTCCATGATGTCAAAAAGTAAAATGCCTTCATAGTATTCATTACTTAGAAAACGGTAATCTGGATTGGTGTTCATTAACGTCTCTTCAACCACCAACTCAATACTGCTGTTTACAAAGTTTTCATACAACTGATTAAAATAAAGGGAGGGGTTTAATTTATTCGGCTTTTGGTTAGCTGTAACGTAGGTAAAGAATTTTTCAACCGAGACGGGCTTGTTCTCAAGGGTAAATAGAGGCTGCGCATTCAGGTTTTTCTCCTGGGCTCTCCACGCTCCCTTTTGCAGGGTACTGTCAGCCAGCTGCATTACTTTTTTCTTTATTTCTGCATTTTCCTGAAATGCATATTTTTTTCTTAAATGCGAGGCAATTGATTCTTTTGCTACCTGCATACGCTCATCGCGACTTACCCTGCTTTTCAGACTGCTCTCTAAATCTTTATAAGATGGCACGGGAATTTTTCTTTCAAGCTTTACAATGTGCCAGCCATATTGGGTAGCAAATGGTGCTGAGTAATCTCCGGGATTTACCAGGGCGAAAGCATTACTTTCAAACTCAGGAACTGATGCCATGGCACCAACGCCAAAAGGCCTGAGTTTTCCACCATTATCTTTCGAGCTTTGATCTTCAGAGTACTGTCTGCACAGATCAGCCCAGGCCATACCACCTTGAAGTCTGTCATAAATATCAAAAATCTGTAACCTGGCTTTTTCATTGTCACGATCTTTACCCACGCGAATGAGTAAGTGAGCCACCTCCACCTCACCCAAGGCTTTACGCCTATCGGCCACTTTTACCAAGTGGTAACCAAAACGGGTGCGCACAGGATTACTGACAGCACCCACAGTGGTTGAATACGCTGCTGCTTCAAAAGGATAAACCATTTGCAGGGCCGTGAAGTAACCCAGATTTCCTTCATTGCTTTTCGCTGATGGGTCTTCTGACAAACTCATGGCCAGTGTGCCAAAGTCTTCTCCAGCTTCTATTCTCTTTCTGATGCCCAGTATTTTGTTGTATGCCTTTGCTGTGTCTTCAGGGCTTGCATCTGCATTAACCTTTATTAAAATGTGTGCGGCCTTCACTTCCTCCAGCATACGATTATAGGTAAGCAGCGTAAGGCTATCAATGAGGTTATTGTCGGGTAAATAAGGTTTGCGCAATGCTTCTTTATAGCCGAGGTATTCTTTTGTGAATTTTGCGGTTGTGTCCATACCGCGCTGGCGCGCCTCTTCTACTTTTAATTTAAACTTGATGTAGAGGTCAAGGTATTCTTCAATTTTCTCTTTGCTAAACTCGCCTTCCCGGCCTTTATGATTTTTCTGATACAGGTAGATGAATTCTTCTGCACTAACAGCTTTTCTGTTAACTGTAAAAATGGTTACTGGTTTTTCTTTCGGCTGCGCAAGAAGAGAAAAATTGATTAGTAACAGGAAACTGAAGAGGCCTAAAACAAGTCGCATACGTACGAAAAAATTAATCGACAAACATAAGTTGAAAAGCAGGCATCTGAAATCTCGGGGTTTATTTAAGCAACAGCTTTGCGCACCTGTTTTTCCAGGCGGCAAACGGTAGCACCATCACGCTGGATGTATTCAATTTTATCCATAATGGATTTTACAAGGCGAATGCCCAGGCCTCCTTTGCGCTTGTCGTGCACAAGGTTGCCTAATGCAGGCTCGTCAAATTTATTGATGTCGAAAACTGTTCCGTCATCAATAATTTCAAAAACTATTGGTTTACCATTTTCAACGGTAATGTGAAGTTCAAAGAGATCTAATGGATTACAATGATGTGCATGAATCATTAAATTCGAACACATCTCATCAAGTGCCAACACGATCTCGCTAATGTGCAACTCGTGCACGCCATGGCGACCTAACGACTCTCTGATAAAGTCGCGGAGGGTTTTTAGATTCTCCAGCTTGCAGCCAACTTTTTGCTTGTAAATCATGCTAACATTTTCTTTGCTTCTGTCTTGTCTGATGCAATTTTCAGCAACTCATTCAAGCCTAATATTTGAAACGTATTTGCCACCTTTTCGTTCATGCCAAATAATACCATTTGAATACTCTTTTCTCTAAACTCTTCGATATACGACATAAAGACACCAAGTCCGGCAGAGGAGATGTATTCCAGTGCAGCGCAATCAATTAATAATTTAGTGAAACCCTCCCCGACACTTTTGGCAATAGCCAAATCAAGGTCTATAGACGAGCTCGCATCAATTTCTCCCACCAACGCCATTACATCGGCCCCGTCTTCTTGTAATCGCTTAATATGTATCATGGTTAAACGGTTTTTTTCTAATTATGTTTTCTCTTTAAATTTTACAATCATGGTTGTATAGTCATCATCGATATTATCGGTTCCTGAAAACTCATACAAACGATTGATTAAATGCTCTTGAATCTGCTCCGGTGAAAGTGTTTTTACTTCACACAATACCTGGGTAAGTCTGTCGTCACCAAATTGTTCACCTTTCACACTCTTTGCTTCTGTAATACCATCGGTATAAAGCACCATTACATCGTTAGGGGCGTAGGTAAATTCATTCTGCTGAATAAATTCTTTATAGCTTTTATTGCGCACCATGCCTAAGGCCACACCCTTGTCTTTAAAATAGTCGGCTTTATCGGTTAAACTATTGTAATACAAAACCGGGCAATGTCCTGCGCGGGCATATTTTACTTTTTTTGTTTGTGTGTCAATCACAAAGAAAATGGCGCTGATAAAAGAACCGCGTTCCAGACATCGGATAAGTGCCTGATTGGCCCTGAACATAAACTCTTCCGGATCAGTACAGCCTTGTGCCAGGCTGTGGAATATTCCTTTCATCTGCGACATGTGAAAGGCCGCAGTAGTACCTTTTCCGGAAACGTCTGCAATAATTAATGCCGTCTGATGTTCATTGATGCGCAGGGAGTCATAATAATCGCCACCCACTTCGTCAGCAGATTCGGAGAAGGCCACCAGATCAAAATGATCATCGAATTCCAGTTGTTGGGGCAGTAAACTCTTTTGAACTGTTTTTGCAATTTTCAGCTCTTCTTTATAGCGTTCGTTTTGAAGTGCCTCCTCCATCAAGCGGAAGTTTTCAATAGAAATGCCGGCCTGGTTGGCAAAAGTGGAAACGATTTTATTCATTTCCTTATTGAAACCTTCTGGCAGTTCCTTCAGTAAAGCGAGCGTTCCGATATTTTCACCCTTTACATAAATCGGGTAGGCCAAAATTGAGCGGAAGCGTGCGCCACGCAATGAACCAAGGTGTTTCGACAAGTTCCTGGTTTTATCCTGGTTTTGATCCAGCAAGCCACGCACTTGTTGCTTGGCCAGATGATCGATAATGTCTCTCGCTTCTTTCTCTGATATTTCGTAGGTGTAGAGCCTGTGCGATTCTTTACTTCCATTTACCTCGAGCCAGGCGGCATCTGCAAACACCGTACTTACAGATGTTTCCAACAAGATGTTGTAAACGCTCTCTTCATTTTGTTCGGTTTGTATCGACTGACTGATGCGCTGAAAGTTCACCACCTCCTCCAGCTTCTGTTCAAAAACTGATGTGGTCGGGAGGTTGAACAAAATCACCAGAAAGGAGAAGATGCTGTACATCGACACAAAAATCATCAGTGATAAAATGAAGATATGCACCGAGTGGTTGATTACCCGCTGACCTTCGGTCGGATCCTCAGGAACAAGGGAGCCTGATGTAAGGAAAATGTAAAAGAGATAAAAAATCGTCAGAAGTAAGAGTAGCAGACCTGTCCACTTCTGGCGGAAGTTAAGATAGGCCACCCATTTCATATTACCCGAAAGCACCAGGCCCACGAATACAAAGAGGCCGAGTACGTATTCATAATACTGTTGTACAAACGGATCGCTAAGGCTGTTATAGAGCAGGGACAAGACCATACCCGCCTCAAAGAAAGTCCAGAGGCGAATAAGCCACTTGGATTTTTGATACAAGATAAGACGCTTCCAGGCCATGAAAGCGCACAGCAGTACACTTACCATTAAACCCAGGTTGATCAGGTAGGTAAACTCAAGGTATAAAAAATGACTTGTGAGTTTTGTACCGCCTAAGAGGGTTTCAACCAGGCGGAGTAATAGGGAAATTACAGTAGATATGAGCCCGGTGGCAAAAACACGCCATAAGAGATCTATGAAATTGAGCGACTCATCCCTTTCAATTTTAAACTTGTAATAGTAGAAAAGGATGATGATGTAAATGTTAAGAATCAGGCGCGGAATCCAGGTGGCCACCTCGGGTTTAAGTCCGTTAGTGGTGCTAAAGAGTATGCTTAAATCCGTAAATACCAAAGCCAGCCATGTAAACACAGCAAGGGTGAAGAGCAGGCGTGTAAGAGCTTTGGTACGCATTAACAAAAACTAGTTCGAATTTAAGCCTGCAATGATACAAAAATTGAGCGAGGGGTTAAAAGGCCCTTTTAAGTCAAAAGTTTTGCCAGGGGGAAGATCATAATAGCATAAACGCAATAAAATTATTGATGTAATAGAATAGTCCAAATAACATTCTGTCAATTGGTGGCAAAGTTGTTTAATCGCTGGATAACTGTATCTTGCAAGCTTGTAGTAATACAAAATTTAGCATTAAAACCGAGTCCCCAACCTTAACCGCATATCCATGCAAGACCTGATCAGGTTTTTGCCAGCCGTACTATACGAATACACCATTGAGCCTTCCGGGAAACGTCACTTCACTTTTGTCAGTGAAGCCAGTGAGCGGATTTTGGGTATATCGTCAACTGCTTTGATGCAGGATCATACCTTGCTGGATGCCATCATTCATGCTGACGATCTGCCTAAGCTTAAGGAAACAGCACAGGAAAGCCATGAAGCTAAGAGTGAGTGGTATTGGCAGGGACGCGCTACTATAAACAGCAATATGCGCTGGCTGGAGATGCGATCTAATCATGATTTGGTTGAAAATGGCAAAATTATCCGGAGGGGTATTATCGAGGACATTACCAAACGAAAGGAAACACTCAGAGAAAGCGAAATACGCTATCAGTCGCTGGTTGAAAAATTACCCATTGGTATTGTTATACATAAGCATGGCAAATTAATTTATGCTAACACTACTGCCTATCAGGCATTGGGGGCAACACGTTCTAAAGAATTGATTGGCGCTGACGTAACACAATTTGTACATCCTGCTTACCGTGAGGAAGTAGCCAAGCGCATTCAACAAGCCATGAGTGGTGCACCTGTACCTATGCTTGAGCAAAAGTTTGTGCGCGTGGATGGAAAAGAAATTATCGTAGAAGCCACTGCCTTTCCTTTTATGTACCGCGATGAACCTGCCGTTCAGGTAGTTTTCAGAGATATTACAGAGCGCAAAGAGACAGAGCGTCAAATGAAGAAGAATGAGATGCTCTTCACCAAACTCTTTGAAAGTGCACCTATGGCTGTGGTTATGCTGGACGAAAATGGCAGGGTGCAGGAAGTTAACAAAGGCTTTGCCGAAATGTTTGGCTATGAACGTGAGGTGCTGCTTGGTAAAAACCTGAACGACTTTATTGTTCCGGAAGACCTGAAGAATGAAGGCATTGACCTTAATAACCTCATTACCTCACACAAGGTGGTAAGCCTTGAAACAATTCGCAAACATAAAAACGGTCGCATCATCAACGTTATTTTGTATGGGGTGCCGGTAATGATGGAGAATATGACTATCGGCATTTATGGCGTGTATGTTGATATTACTGAGCGCAAGAGTGTAGAAGAAGAACTTAAAACCAGAAATACCGAGCTCGACAATTTCGTATATAAAGTATCGCACGATCTGCGTGCACCGCTCTCTTCTATACTGGGTCTGGTTAACCTGGCCAAGTTGCCCGGTAATACAGACGACCCTATGGACTACATTAATTTGATTGGTGAAAAAGTTGATCGTTTGGATCATTTCATCAGCGATGTGTTGAGCCATTCAAAAAATCTTAAGCTGGATGTGTCCGTTGCCAGAGTGAATCTGGAAGAAGTAATAGCCCATACTTTCAGCGACCTCAGTTATCTGAGTGGCGCAAGTGATATTAAGCGCAATATCAATATTGATGGTATTGACTTTTTTAGTGATCCTTGGCGTGTATCTGAAATTTTGCGTAACCTGATTTCAAATGCCATTAAATACCGAAACCTGGATTTACGGATTCAGTCAGAAATCAGCATAAAAATCCGCATCGACAATTTACGTGCTGACATCAGTTTTACCGATAACGGGATAGGTATTAGCGAGGAAAATCTGTCCCGCGTTTTTGAAATGTTCTATCGTGCCTCTGAGCAATCTGACGGCTCTGGTATAGGCCTATATATTGTTAAAAACGCTGTAGACAAATTAGGCGGTAAAATATCTGTTCAAAGTAAATCTGGCATTGGCACCCGTTTTCATATCATTTTGCCCAATAAAATAAACAGCATTGTTGCCAAAATACCCCAGTTGATAAGCGATAGGTCCTGATTTGGCTTAGCTTATTTTCAAAAGAGGCGTTTTTCGTGACTTAAAAATTGAGCAATTTGCGCCCGCATGAGAATTATTGAGGTTACAACGCAGGCACATATCAGAGCCTTTCTTGATTTCCCTGTCAGTCTATATAAAAACCATCCGGGCTGGATCCAACCCCTGGATAACGATATTGAGGCCGTTTTCGACAAAAAGAAAAACAAGACTTTTCAGCACGGCCAATGTATTCGCTGGATAGCTGAAGACCCACAGGGTACTGTGGTGGGAAGAGTGGCCGCGTTTATTAATGATAAAACCACTAATAAAGGGAACGAGCAGCCTACTGGCGGTTTGGGGTTTTTCGATTGTATCAATAATCAGGAGATTGCTTTTTTGCTGTTCGATACCTGTAAAAACTGGTTACAGGCGAAAGGGATGGAGGCCATGGACGGTCCCATCAATTTTGGTAACCGCGATAAGTGGTGGGGTTTATTGGTGGAAGGCTTTGATCGCGAACCCAATTATCAATGCAATTATAATTTTCCCTACTACAAAGATTTTTTTGAAGCGTACGGATTTCAGGTGTATTTCTATCAACTTACCTTTGGCAGGCCTATGATGGGCGATCTGGACAGTCGCTTACAAGTAAAGGCAGAAGTAGCTGCTAAGGACCCTGACTATAGTTTTCGCTACATCTCTAAATCTGATAACACATTAGCCGATAAAATACGGTATGTGTATAATAAAGCATGGGCCAAGCGTGGCGAAATACCAGAATTAACGGAAGCGCAAGCAAAGCATATCGTCAAGCAAATGAAACCCATCATGGATGAAAAGCTCTTATGGTTTGCATTTTATAAAGACGAACCCGTTGCTTTCTTCCTCTCTTTGCCGGAAGTAAATCAGATATTCAAACATGTTAATGGCAAGCTTGATTTGTTAGGCAAGCTCAAATTTGTTTACCACCGGTGGCGCAAAACCAACAAGAAGGCATTTGGTATTCTCTTTGGCGTTGTACCTGAACATCAGGGCAAAGGTGTGGACGGGGGCATGATTATGGCATTTAAAAAAGTAATGCAGGAAGAATACCTGCGCTATGAAGAGTATGAAATGAATTGGATTGGCGATTTCAATTCCAAAATGATTCGTGTAGCTGAACAGGTTACACCCAATGTTGTTAAACGACACGCTACCTACCGCAAATTATTTGATGCGCAAAAGGTTTTTAAGCGTTACCCAATTATGAACGTATAAGTATGTCAACCGAAGAACAAGAAGAAACACCATCAGGGTTTTTATTCAAAAACCTTTTAAGAGGCCTCATTTGGTTTGCTGTTATCATTACTGCTTACATACTTGTGCAGAGTGAGTTGGAAATCTATGAAGCTCAAATTAATAAGATTGGCGATAACATGGCATTACTCTTAAGCGTGTTTACTGTTTCCGAAATCATTTTTGGTATTCTCCCTCCTGAGATTTTCATGTTAATCTGGCAAACCAAAGGGATTTTATCTGAATATGTTTTTAACTTAAGCATCCTTACTTTGATTTCTTATGCTGCTGGTGTAGTCGGTTATTTTATCGGGTATTATTTCTCGAAAACTGGGACCTTCAAAAAAATATATGATAAATACTTAAAACCTTACGAATCAAAACTGAAGCGCTATGGGGGATTTTTAGTAATCGTTGGAGCCGTTACACCTATTCCCTATTCGGCAACTTGTATGTTGGCAGGATCAATAAAATATCCATTTAAAACATTTCTGCTCATCTGCATCACACGCATCATTCGTTTTGCGGTTTATGGCTGGATGGTCTGGAGTTTTCCTAATTGGTTTTAAAAGTATCTGTACCCCAAACTCTTCTGTTACTTTTGGGTTTAGGTTTAAAAGCATTTGTTTATCATGAGTTCTAAAATTGGCGTATTACTTATTAATCTGGGCACACCCGACAGTCCTTCTGTTTCGGATGTGCGTTCTTACCTCTCGCAATTTCTTAACGACCCTCGTGTTATTGATATACCCTGGCTGCTACGGAAAATCCTTGTTAATGGTATTATCGTGCCATTTCGTGCACCTAAATCTGCAAAAGTTTATAAAAAGCTTTGGACAGAAAATGGCTCACCACTGCTCTATCACAGTATTAATGTAAAAAATCTTCTTCAAAAGGAATTAGAGGGCACACATGATGTGTACCTGGCCATGCGATATAAAAATCCTTCGATCCCTTCTGTGTTAGAAGAGATGCGCAAGAAAAATTACGATCGCCTGATTATTGTTCCGATGTTTCCGCAGTACGCTTCAGCGTCAACAGGTTCTGCTCTGGATGAAGTCATGCGTGTGATCAGAACCTGGTGGGTCATCCCTGAGTTAAAAATTATCAGCCAATATTACGACCACCCACTCTACATTAAGGGTTTTGAAGAGCGCGGTAAGCAACATAACCTTGCTGAATACGACCATATACTATTCTCTTATCATGGTTTGCCTGAGCGCCAGGTAGACAAAGTGTACGATAGCGACTTGTGTGCAAATCACAACTGCGAACATGAAGTTGATGAGGATAATAAATACTGCTACAAGGCAACCTGTTATGCAACGACAAGGCTGTTGGCAGAGAAATTAAATATTCCTAAAGAGAAGTACACTGTGTGCTTCCAATCACGCCTTGATAAAAAATGGCTAGAGCCCTTCTCTGATAAGGTAGTGGAAGAGTGTGCTAAAAAAGGCATGAAGAAAATTTTAGTTTTCTCACCGGCTTTTACCGCTGATTGCTTGGAAACTACAATAGAGATTGGAGAAGAGTACCAGGAGATTTTTGAAGAGCATGGTGGTGAGAAGGTGCAGTTGGTAGAGAGCCTGAACAGCCATCCGCTGTGGATTGAGTGCTTGAAAGATCTTGTGCTGAAAGGATGAGTTTGAAGACTGGAAGTAATGGAGCATTGGCTAGAATCCAAAATTTCAAATTTCAAATTCTGATCGGCTCAACACATTTTTAAAACTGCCTCTACAAACCTATCCAGATCGCGTGTAGTGGTGTACACGTGTGGTGTTACCCGAACACAACTGATGTTCTCCCATTTTATAGAAACGGTATGTATCTGATGCTCGCTCATCAGCTTACTGGAAATTACCTCTGGCTCTATTCCTTCTATGGCAAAACTGCCCAAGGCACAGGAGTAGGCTGGATTAAGTGAGATGGTTAATTTCACTCTCGGATGTTGCATTAACTTCTTACACCAGTAATCTTTTAAGTAGCGAAGTCTTTCTTCTTTGCGTTTGCTGCCAATGGCATGATGAAAATCGATGGCCTGACCTATAGCTTGTTCTGGCGCAAAAGATCGTGTGCCTAAGGATTCAAATTTTTTGATGTCGTTCAGTTGTGGTTTATCATTAGGAAATAAGGGCCACAAACCTGCAATATTTTCTTCTTTTACGTAGAGCATGCCTGTTCCGAAAGGTGCACACAACCACTTGTGCAAACTGGTGCCAAAATAATCTGGATTAAAATCGCTGATCTTATAATCCATGTGCGCAAAAGTATGTGCGCCATCTACAATAGAAATAATGTTTCTTTTCCTGGCTTCTTCACATAAACGCTTCACCGGCATAATCTGACCTGTCCAGTTAATCATGTGTGTAATGTGCCAGATCTTTGTGCGCGATGTGGTGGCATTGATAAATCCTTTCACAATTTCTTCTTCATTCTCTGTGGGTAAGGAAAAATTCAGCCAGACTGTTTTAATACCATCGCGCATTTCTTTCTGCTTCCAGGCTTGAATCATATTCGGATAGTCCTGCTTCGTCATGATGATCTCATCACCTTTTTGCAGGGTGAGCCCCCAGGTTACTGTTGCCAGGGCTTCTGTAGTATTACGATTAATGGCAATTGTTTTCGAAGAAACGCCTGCCAGGTCTGCAAGCTTTCTGCGTACAGGCTCTCGTCCCTTATCTAAAATCTGCCACATGTAATAAGTGGGGGCTTCGTTGCTGTAGCGGTAATAACGGTCTACAGCATCTTGCACTACTTTCGGTTGTGGACTTACACCACCATTGTTCAGGTTTAATATATTAGGAGAAACAGTATAAGCTTGTGCCATGCGCGCCCACAAATCCTCATCGCTGGCAGCCTGTAGCGGGCTAAGTCTATTAAGAGATTGTAAGGCATCTACTACATCTTCAGCGATGGCTTTTGCTGCAAGCGGGGCCAATGAAAAAGCACTAGCGGCTGTGAATGATTTTTGCAAAAATGATCTGCGGTTAGTCATGGTCAGGATTGGATTACTACATGGAATGTAGTGTTATTCCCGAAAAACTGCAATCGTTTAGGGCTAAGCGATGGTATTGGCATGTGGGCTGCTGAAGTGGTTTATGAAGATTGCTACCTTATTGATCTAAGTAAGTTACCGGACTACATTGGGCAAAATTAACTTTATTGCTCAGGGGAAATTTATAGGTCTGAATGAAACTCTCCAGGTGTTGCCTGAATTCTGCTTGTTTTTCGTTTGATACTTCTTCTGGTTTGAAACTGAAAAGAAAATAATCGATTCCACCCTCTTTGTTTATATAAATCCTGTTAAAACATCTTGTCTTCTTACCCCATGTAAAATTGTTTTTCTTGAGGTGTGTGCTCAGGTCCTTCAACAAAGAAATGTAAGCATCATAAAACTCTTTTTCCTGACCTTTAAAGGCAGCCTTGGTAGAATCATCATGGAGTGCACTTTGATAGGTTTCGTCTAATTTTTCAATAGATAAGCCCTTATTTTCAACTGCATCTTTAAATGTTGCTGCTATTTTTTGTGCCTGTGTAACTAGCGGCAGGAGCAAAAGGAGAACAACGAGTATTCTTTTCATGGTTATGAATAGGTTGGCTTTGCAGTTATAATAACTTACAGCCCCGAAAGTCACATTTTTTTGTAAAAATTATCGCACAGCATCGGATGTCTAATAAGATTAATAACAAGTTTCAAATTAACTACGACTATAGAATTTCTCTTTAGCAAAACCTGAATCCCATGCATCACCCTCAAATCGCTCTAATGTTTTAAGTGTACCTGCAGAAACTTCCAGTATTCGTAAATAATAACCCTGCGGCTTTTTTAAGTTATGGTCTGTGTCCTTTACGCTAAATGAATTTACCTGGAAATAGATTTCATTATTCTCTGTCCAGCTCTCCACTTACCCGTGGACTTCATTACCACTTGCCCTGTTCCATCGCCAAATTCCTGTGTATATGTTCCGTCTCTATGGAAAATGTGGTTTTCGGTAAGTTTTGGCATGCTTCCATTTAACAAGGGTTTTCTTTCCGCTGTCCATGGTGATAAAGTCAGCAGCTCGTTATTGGTTTGCTGCACATCTGAACTACACGCGCCAAGTATAATACTTAGCATGATTAATAGTTTAGTGAATTTAGCGTTCATATTGGTTTTGATTTAAATCTCTGTTGGTATTTACTTTTACACTGCTGCACAATATTTCTGCTGTAAGTAAATATAATAAGTCCAATGGAAACTCCATCAATAAAAAACCCTGACGTTTTACCATCAGGGTTCTGTTATTTAAATAATATGTCTTGCTTAGTTTTTCTTTTTCTTCAGCAGGTTCTGAATTTTCTTTGTGGCCTCTTCCTGCACTTTTTTAGTGGCCTCTTCTTTTGGAGTTGTTGTTTGCGTACTGTCAGTCGCTTTTTTATCTCCACCCAGCAAGGAGCCAACAATTTTTTCAGCTTCTGTTCCTTTCGCTAACTCTGTCGCTTTTTTAGTAGCCTCCTCTTTTACAGCTGCTGTTGCAGCTTCCTTGGCTTGTTCCTTTTGTTCGTCCATGATCAGGCGTGTTTTAGGATCGTTGTAATTACCACCCACACCAATAGTAACAGGAACTGGTTGGTTAGGATCCGTTGAAGTACTCGCATATTTATTGGTCAAGCCCGCCAATTGTGAACTCACTTTATTAGCTGGTACGTTCATCTTTAGCGTGTAGTCAATAACACCATCCAATCCGGTGCTACCCGCTACAGTTGTTTTATAATTACCAAAGTTTACATCAAATGGTTTTACACTGAGCTTACCATCTTTAATGGTTGCTGACATTAATACGTCTTTCATGGTTACTTGGTCTGTATTGTCCAGCTTAGTAAGCGAGGTAACACCTGATACAAGCTTTGATCCTTGCAGTGTTGCCTGTGCTACTTTAATTAAACCTGCACCACTTACAGTTCCCATATTTGGCATCATTTCCTGTGTAAGCTCTCCATTAATTTTAAAATCGGTAGAGAAGTCACCATTAACCAAACCTGCAATAGGCGCATAGGTTTTTACAATGGAGAATGCATTGGATGCCTCTTTTATAGAAAGCTTTTCAATTTTAAGTGCCATATCATATTGCGGATGATTGATGTCTTTAGCGTTATAACTGCCATCAACGCCAAAAGAACCGCCTAACATCTTAAATATAATGCCTTGCAAATTCGCGATTCCGTTTTTCAATGTAATGTCACCTTTTGCTTCTGTCATAGTGTAGTCCATCATCTTCACTGTTTTAATGTTAGAGCGAAGCAGAAAGTCTATATTTTCAGGAATAGGAATAACACCAAATGAGGCTGTGTCTTCTTCGGTAGCAGTTTCTTCTGTCTCTGTCATGAATTCATTCAGATCTAACAGATTGGATGCGAAGGTAACGTTACCCTTAATGGTTTCATTCTCGCCAAAGAGATAGCCCAGGTAATTGGCAATGGCTCCACTCACTGTGAAATCACTTTTACCTATGGTACCTACCGTGTTGGTCAGTTCAATTTTTTTAGGATCGAAAACCATACCAGCTTGTGAAATGGTTACAGCATAAGGTAGATCAGCTGCTGCGTAAGAAAAGTTCTTTAATGAGGCTGTTCCGCTGGTTGGCAGTTTATCATATTTCTCTGCCTCCAGGTCGCTCATCTTACCTTGTGTATGCAAGTCGGCCTGCACTTTTCCTGCGAGGGTCATGCCCTCGAGCGGAAATATTTTTGTGATTTTCTCCAGATCAATTCCTCCTTTGGCTTTAACATCCCAAGTATAGTTGTCCAGGTTCTGTAAAGTCATGTCGGCTGCAAATTTTTCCCCATCCAATACTAAAGCCAGGTCCTTAACTGCAATAAAGGTCTCGGCCATTTTACCTGAAGTATTTTTAATGCTTGATGCAAAATGTAAATCTTCAATAGGCAAGGGAAACTCGCTTGATTTTACATAACCATTATCTAAGGACATGATTGCATCTACAGTGGGTATAATTTTATTGATACTATCGTATACACCTTGTGCTTTAATGTTAGCCGCATAGATACCTTTCATTTCCAGACCTTCGATGGGGAACATGGTGGTTAGCTCGGCCAGGTTAAGCTTGGCAGACAAATCAGCTTTCATCCGATAGTCGCGCAGGTTTTCTATCAACAGACTGGCATCAAAAGGATTCGAACCAAAGTCCATGTGAAACTTCTTCACATTCACCACCGTGTTTTCAATCACACCATCTTTGTTGTCTACCAATAAATCAAGGTTGATATTATTTACTGCGGTAGGAAGGTCAGGATATTTAAACATAGCATCGCTTACCAATAATGCCACATTAAATGCCGGCATCTGTGTATCACTGAAAGTTCCCTTCACCAATCCTGAAAAAGATAATTCTCCTTTTGTTTCTATGCCCTTAAAGTCGGCCGTGTAAATACCCGGCACCAGGGAGAGCAAGCTTTTAAATGTATTCTCTGGACTCTTGAATGTAAGATCCATGCCAAAATCCTTTTCATTCATTTTAAACCAGCCATCAAAACTCATAGCAAAGTCGTTAAGCTTGATGCTGTTTTCTTTAAAGGTATACTTGCTGAAATCTTCGCTGATCTGCACTACGGCATCAATGACTGCACGTTTGTTGCTCAGGTATTCCACACCATCGTAGGCAGTGGTAATGGTATCAGCACTTGTATAGGTTTTTAGGTCAAAGGTGTCCTGGTTAAAATCTCCGCTGCCATTATGATTCAGTCCTTTTATTTTAAGCAAATAGGGCATCGTCTGATCGTCATATGAAACGGTGGCATCTACTATTTCCCAATGATCAATACCAAAAGAGAAAGCGCTTTCGCCAGATTCTTCCACAACTACTGTGTCGGTAGATGGAATGGCGATATCATAATTCGCGCGACCATCTTTTAACACCTTAATATTAACGGTGGGTCTCACTACCGAAATACCTTTCACCTTTAACTGATCCCCAAAGAGAATATCAGCCAGGTTAACCTCCACACCGAAGCTCTCTGTTGCAAAAAGTATTTCACCGGCAAAAGGCTCGCGGTTCATTACGCCCAGGTCTGCCATCTCTACCGTGAGGTTAGGAAAGTTTTTGAACAGGGTAATGTTAAGGTTGTCTATATCAAACACAACATCGGCATTCACGGAACCTGCCAATTGCTTATCTATGGCTGCCTTGATGTCATCTTTAAAAATTACTGGAATAACAATGGCTGCCACCACCACCAATGCGATAAGTGAACCAACACCAATCAGTGACCACTTGAGTACTTTTTTCATAAAGTTTTCTATTGAGTTTTTAGGGGATACAAAAATACAAAGCAAAAAGTGTAAATAATTTTTGTTTCGATGATTAAGTCTTTGTTACGCTAAACGAACCATCAAAACATTCTCAGCACAAGATCCATCAAACGCTTTGCCATCTTTGTATAAGGTGGGTAAAGTGGTTTAATGGAGGTAAAGCCATTACGTTGCTTCATAACTGGTTTTAAATGCGAAAAGGCCATAAAACCATAATAACCATGCGTACTGCCTGTCCCGCTATTGTTTACACCTCCAAAAGGCAGGTGGTTATTTAAGAAGTGTACTGCGCACTCATTAACGCAAGCCGCCCCCGAAGAAGTTGCCTGCATAACCTGATTTATATCAGTTTTACGCTGCGAAAAAATGTACAGTGCCAATGGCTTAGGTTTATCATTTATAAGCTGCAAGGCTTCTGTCAGACTTGAGTAAGTAACAATTGGAAGTATGGGGCCAAAAATTTCTTCTTCCATCAAACGACTATCACTACTCACCTTTGTCAATATCGTTGGGTGAAAAAATCTGTCCGCCTCGCGCACTTCTCCGCCAAAGGCTGTAACGGCACCCTTACTCAAGGCATCTTCCAGCAAGGCATTCATGCGCAGCCAATGTTTTTGGTTAACCAGGCGCGTATAGTGTTTGCTGTCGCGCAAGGGTTCGTTGTTCAGACTGAACCGCTCCATTACCTTTTCTTTCAGGCGTGTTACAAAAGCCTCAGCAACTTTTTCTTCTACCAACACATAATCGGGTGCAATACAGGTTTGACCACAGTTAAAAAATTTAGCCACAGCTATGCGTTCTGCGGCATCCTCTAAACGTGCAGAAGCGCTTACTATTGCAGGAGACTTGCCCCCAAGTTCAAGCGTTACCGATGTCAGGTTTTCGGCAGCGGCTTTCATAACCAGTTTACCCACCGCAGGACTACCTGTAAAAAAGATATGATCAAAAGGGAGTGAGGTAAGGTAAGAAGCCACTGAAGCATCCCCCTCTACAACCTTTACTCTGTCTTCTTCAAAAAGTTCTGTTGCCATGCGACTGATTAAAGCGGCAGTATGAGGTGTAACTTCTGAAGGTTTAATCATGACAGTGTTGCCTGCGGCCAGGGCAGAAACTAAAGGACCGACAGCCAGGGAAAAAGGATAGTTCCATGGGGCAATAATTAAGCAAACACCCCTGGGTTCAGGTTTTACATAAGAGCGTGTACCTAAAAAAGTAAGGGGTGCATCCACCTTTTGTGGGGCAGCCCACTGATCCAACTTTTGCAAAGCCAGTTTTATCTCGCCCAACACATGAAATATTTCAACGCCATCCACTTCCCCTGCCGGTTTCATAAAATCAGCATACATAGCCTTTTGTATGGCTTCTCGATTCCCGTGTACCCACGTGCGCAGGTTCTGCAATAGCTTTTTGCGCTCGCTAAGTGGTGCCAAACGAAGTTTCAGGGCATTTTTTTGCTGTTTTTCGAAGGCCTGATCAATGGATGAGGTGACTGTAGTAGCTGTTTTTACTTCCATAAATGAAAGTTACAAAATCTGCCTGAGGTGAATGAATATTAAGATCATGTTAAATAATTCGGTTTATTATACCTTTTTATTAACAATTTGTTAATATTGAGATAACAATGAGGGGCTGGGGCATCATACTGACACTATTTTTTACCACTGCTTTGGCTTATGCCGGGGCAGATCCGGTGAAATCAGACCCCCTTTTAGGCTTTTTGTACACAGATGTAGCCATAAAAGCAAACCCTAAAAATTTCTCTTCCTTTCTCCAGCAACTAGACAAAAAGAAACATTCCTTTAAGCAGGAAAAGGACCTGGTTCGTTACATATTTTATAAAACACACCAGAAATTCCTGAAGAATTTTCAAACCGAATCGTCCTTTGGAGAGTTGCTTACTACTGGTAAGTATAATTGCTTAACAGGCACTGCGCTTTATGCTTTGCTTTTTGAGCATTTTAACATTGACTATTCCATTATTGAAACAAACCACCACATTTTCATTATCGCCAAGGCCGATGGTGCTGAGATATTAATTGAAACTACTGATCCCCTGGAAGGATTTGTAGACAATCCTGAAAAAATACAAATGCGTTTGGATGATTACAGAAATAATGTTGTACCAAATGCTGCACGCGAAGGTGTTCGCTATGAATTTAGCTTTAATCTTTGGGAGGCTGTTACCCTTGAAGAATTAACAGGGCTGTTGTATTTTAACAATGCGGTAAAAGCGTACAACCAACAGGATCTCATTGAAGCAGCTATGCTCTTGATCAAAGCTGGTCAGTATAAGCCTTCTCCAAGAATTGAAGAATTCAGTGCTTTACTTATACTCAGCATTCGTGAGAGTAAGCTGGATGCGGATGAGAAGAAAAATCTCTTGTATAAACTGAGCCTTGTTCAGCGCCAGCATGCTACACAACTTGCTGCAGGTTTAGTACGCTAGTATGAGGCTTTATTCTTGCAATGAATACGTTCTCTCAAAATTATTCAACCAATTTTATCTACCAGACTTTTAAGCAGAAGGCTGAGTTCCATTTCCAAATTCTCAAATCACCAAATCCTCAAATCAATCAGCACATCAACGAATTAACTATTTAGTTCTGTAACACCCTTACCTCTACACGCCTGTTGGCTGTGTGTGCCTCAGGCGTATCATCACGCGAAAGCGGTTGTGTACCTCCAAAAGCTTTGGTTTTGATTCGTGTTTTAGTAATGCCCTTGCTAATCAGATAATTTTTTACTGCTTCCACTCTTTTTTCAGAGAGCTCAAGGTTTTGTTTCGCAGGGCCGAGATAATCGGTATGGCCTTCTAACTGAATTACCATTTTACCGTTGGTCTTGAGCATATCAACCAGTACATCTAATTCTTCATACGAGGTTGTTTCAATACGTGCCTTGCCTTGCTGGAAGATGAGGTTATCCAAACGCATAACATGTCCTACAGGGTGTGCGGGTGGTGCTGAGCCTTTTTTTAGCTCAATGTCTTTAATTACTTTCTTGCCTGCGTTTGCTTCTGTAGGATCCAATAAAAACTTTGCCGGCTCAAAACCATCTGCCTGCACAGTAATGGAGTACTTATCCCCATCAATCAAAGGAAAAGAAAAATTTGCTGCTGTCGCTGAGCCCATTCTGTTGCCATAAGGCAAGCTTTGGTACATAATGCGTGCTACTACCGGCTCTTTTGTTTCAGCATTTAACACACGTCCTTCTGCCCAAATGGTGGTAGTGTCTTGTTGCTGACTCAATGCTGAGCCACTGGCAACACACAAAGCGAGTATTGTTAAAGTAAAAAACTTACTCATGGTTTCACAATTTTGAATTCTACACGTCTGTTTTTACGCTGTCCTTCTTTTGTGTTATTATCAGCAATGGGTTTCTGCTCACCGAAAAATGCAACAGCAATACGCACTGATTGAATGCCCTGACTTACCAGATAATCGCTTACTGATTTTGCTCTGCGTTCGCTGAGTTTCAGGTTGTATGCATCCGGGCCGTTAGCATCGGTATGTCCGGCTATTTCTACCTGCATATTGCTTCGTTCTTTCATCATACTAACGATGCGATTCAGTTCTGGTTTTGAATTTTCGCGTAACACATGGCTGTCAAAATCAAAGAAAATATTATTCAATGTAATTTTTGCATTCTCTTCAATGGGTACCATGGCAATGGTTTCTACTTCCATTGGCTTCAGTTTAAAGTCCTGATGATCTAATACCTGATCTCCCTTAACATTGCGTAAATCCAAACTCTGGTTTTCAGATATGTGATCTTTCGCTTCTGCACGCACTCCGTATTGATAGCCGGCAGGTAAACGAATTTCGTACTCCCCTGTTGCAGGGTTGGTCTGTGTTATGCCGGCTTCAACACCATCCGGTAAGCGTTCGTAAATAATTTTTGCTGCAATGGGCAAACCTGTTTTTCCATCAATCAGTTTTCCTTTTACTGTAACCCACAATTCCGGAGAGTTCATGATCGGCAATTTTACTCTGTAGATATCGGTGTTGGTTTCAGTAATACCTCTTGAATAGTAAGCGTAATCGCTGTTGGCTGGAATGTTGAAGAAAACATCTTCCTGTGCGGAGTTTATGTCTGGACCAAGGTTTTCAGGTTCAGACCAGGAAGTCCAGGTTTCATCCAAGCGTTTCGACATGTAGATATCGCTTCCACCATAACCACTAAATCCTTTTGAGGAGAAGTACAGCGTTTTATCATCTGCTGCCAGGAAAGGAGAAGATTCTTCGCTCGCTGTATTCACATTTTTTCCCAGATTCAAAGGCTTTGTCCAGCTACTGTCTGTATTCTGAAAGCTCACATATAAATCGCGATCACCTTCTGAGTCCTCGCGCTCTACTGACATCAATAGTGTTTTTCTATTGTTAGCCATAAAGTAGTTTACCTTTTCGCTGAAGTTGTAGTCATCTTCAATTTTAAGGGCTTCAGGTTTTGTCCAATTACCCCCAACGTTTGTACTCACTGAAACACCAGCCAGCATTTTACCCTTTTCATTGTATTGATTGCCCAGCAAAACAATGGCCGATTTTCCATCTGGTGTAACAGAGCTTATATAGTTGATAAAATTAGGACCGGGATTATTGAGTGGCGTCAGGTTTTGCGCCAACTTCCAATGCCCGGTGGAATCCAGCTCTGAATACCAGATATCTTCTTTATCAGTAACACCGCCTACATTTTCAGGGTGATTTTTGCGGCTGAAGTAAAGTGTTTTACCATCTGGAGACAGGAGTGGGTTTAATTCACTGTATTCACTGTTTACATTTTCATCCAGTCCATCTACCGTAAGGCCTGCCGCCAATAATTCGGGTTTAGAAATTTCGGGTATAATGGCATACTTAGAGTCTGAAATGGCCACTGCATCGATGGCAAAGTATTCGCCTACCGCAGCCCCATCGAACTCCAGTTTAATGGCAGCCACTTTAAAGGTGGTCTTTTCGATAAATATGTTCAACATTCTGCTTTTTAACGGCACCACCTGTGGGTTTAGTGTCATCAATTCATATTCATTGCCTGCTTCATCATACGCCAATACTCTATATAAAGCACTGGGATTATGCGATTCTGCTATAGCTACTTGTTGTATTTGAATAGGATTGGCGAAACCAAGTTTTAAAAACTCCTTGCGGTTTGGACGATCAGGCGTCCAGGCGCTGGGGCTTTGCCCACCGGTAAGCCTGCCACTGGCATCGCTGATTACATTGGGTTTGCCCAAGGCCTGTTGGGCAGCATATTGTCCGGCTGTTAATTCTGTTGAAAAATCCAGCACTTTATTGGCCCATTGTACCACCTGAGCCTGTGCTATTGGTATGCATGTGAGAGCGAAAAAAACAAAGAATAAGAGTCTTTTCATAAGAGGGGCTATCTACCTATAATTAATCTTTAAACTTAGGTAAAATTTTTAAAAATTGTGAGAGACCCTACATCTATAAATTCAATGTTTTGTCAAAGATCTTTCAAATCTAAAGCCAGTGTTTAATTTATTCCGTAGAAGATTTATTAAACAGTAAATAACCTACATGAAAAAGTACGCCTAACTCATTCTCATCGTCATCGTAATAGTTAACCATGAGGCTGATAGGCCCAATTGGTGAGTGATAAACAAAAGAGGTGCCCGCAGCCAAAGAGACAGCCAGCAGGTCTGTATCAATAATTGTCTGCTGATTGGGGCCTTGTGCCAAAGCTTCAAAAGGCTTGAAAATGTGGGCTTCAGTTCTCCAGTCAAGTTTTGGGCTTAGGGTCACCACGATCCTGGCGCCACCACCTACATAACTTAACGCCCTGAATCTTTCCAGGAATAGTGAGCGACTGTCAGCTAAAGGATTGAAAGCCGGTGCATTGATGAGTGTTGCCTGGTAATTAACAAGAAAAGGCATAGAAGAATAGGCAGCCTCAACCAAAAGCCCGGGTCTGACGCTCCCTTTTGAAAAATATTTTTCAGCCCTTATCCTGGCACTTATCCACTGATGCGCGGCTTTATAATTCAACAGGCGCACGCTGGTTGAACCAGGGGTGTGGTTCTCGTTCACGTTATAGTAATTCAGGGAAAGAGAGTAAGCTCGCCCCGCGGAAGCATATTGCTTTTTGTCTAATGTATTTCCCGATAGCGAAATGCCACCCATAAAACCACTCAGTTTAAGTTCATCAAGTGTACTGGTGTTACTGAAAACGGTTTCATTTATATAATTGTCTTTGTTGGAAAGGCCACCAAACTCCAGTCCTAATTTTGCCTTTTCTCTAACAGGCCAGCCTACTCTTACTGTGTAGCTCCGATCCACTCTTCTCAAAATAGTAGTACGGTTTTCACGCAACAAGTCATTACTGGCAGAATAATTCCAACGGTTGTATACAAAACGAGGTTCGACAAAAAATTGTCCGAAGAAAGGAAAATCAATGCGTGTGCTTACTGTGCTCGATGTATAAAAATTACCCGTTTGGAAACCGATATAGGCATGAAGCAACTGCTTATCGAAGTGATAGAAATTAACCCCTGTATAAATATTACTGATATCGCGTGTGGCTAATACACCACCAAAATCCAACTGGAAGTTTTTTTGCCTTCTTCGTGTTAACTCTAATTCAAATTTTCTTCTTTGTTGATTAAATGAAATGGTCGGGAAAGTGTTGCTGAAGTAATTTTCTGATACCAGTTTAAGATAACGCGACCGTACTTCATCAATAGGTAGTTGAGGTTCTTTGCGTGAAGGGAATCCAAATACACGCTTCAAATAAATTTCTTGTTTGGAGTTGAAGCTTTCGAACTTCAGGTTATCAAAAATAAAGGGGTGTGATTTACTCGAGAATTTTTTTCTCTTTACCTCCAATTCCTCCGTGGTAATTCTGCTGCTTACCTTGGTTCTAATTTCTTCAATTTTGCGAATGGTCTGCACATAACCACTATCAATCAAACTACGCGCCTTGCTAAAATCTACCGCTGTATAGCCGTCTAAGTTGGGTTGCAAGTACACACCTGATGCCGGCACATCTTCGGGATTTGACTTATCCAAAAACATAAAAAGCATGGAATTATCCAGCAATTCATCATCTTTCCCAAAAGGATATTTGTTAAAAATTTTACTTGAAACATTACTGCCAATAACTACATCAGGTGCAAACTCACGCTGCAATACATCTACCGGAAAGTTATTATAAACACCACCATCAAATAAGTATTTTCCATCTACACGAATGGGGGTGTAAAAAAAGGGAACCGTCTGCGTAGCTCGGAGCGCTTTGCTGAGTGAACCTTGTTTTAATACAATCTGTGATTGTGAGAAGACATCTGCCGCCATTACGCGCAGCGGAACAAAAAGACTATCGAAGTTTTGTTTTGCAATGGCTTCTGCCTGCGCCATATACTCTGCTAATGCAAAGTTCAGTAATACATCGTTTGCAATGCTTGTATTTACCTGGGTGTTAAATGCAGAGTCGAGGGTAAGCGTAAGTGTAATAAAGCCCGGACTGTCCTCTTCACGAAAATAATAGCTGTACTTATCCTTATCTGTCTGGCCTGTTACCCAACGCAAAAAATCTTCAGACAGCATAAGGTCTTCAATTTGTTTTGGGCTCATGCCAGCTGCATAGCAGCCACCTACAATACCTCCCATGGAAGTACCAACGATGTAATCAACGGGGATGTGATTTTCCTCAAGGGCTTTTAAAACGCCAATATGCGCTATCCCTTTTGCGCCACCTCCACTCAAGACTAAGCCCACTTTTTGTGCATGGGCTATTTGTGCAAGGCTTAAGAGGCAAATAAGAAATGCTTGGCGCATGAATAACTGAGGACTATATTATTAGACGACAGTTACGGTTTTTTGTTGTACACAGATGAAAGAAAAAACTAAAAAACCGATGCTGTTGTTACCACTAACTGATTCGGAGATTCTATCTGATCGAGCTTGGCCTTTAGCGCATTCACTACGGCATTAAACTCAGTTAATTTATCTTGCTTAATGGGCTGCGAAGGGGGCAATTCAACGCGCAAGGCATCTACCTGCACACCATTACGCCAAAAACGGTAGCATAAATGCGGGCCGGTGGCAAGACCTGTACTTCCTACATAGCCTATTACTTGCCCTTGCTTTACGCGGGTGCCAGCTCTTACACCTTGTGCAATACGTGACATGTGAAGATATTGTGTGGTGTAGGTTCCGTTGTGCCGGATTTTTACATAGTTACCATTATTGCTTTTGTATTGTGCTTCCTCGACACGCCCATCGCCCACGGAACGGATAGGGGTGCCCGTAGGTGCTGCAAAGTCGGTGCCCAGGTGAGCCTTAAATCTTTTTTGAACAGGATGGAAACGATTTAAGTTATAACGCGAGCTGATTCTGGTAAACTCGATTGGATATTTTAACAACGCTTTGCGCAGACTTTTCCCTTCCTCATCAAAATAATCCAGGCCTTCACCCTGATCAAATGGATAAGCATAGTACTCACTGCCTACATGCTTAAAATAAATACCATTAATTTTTTCTATGCCAACCGTCTGGCCTTCCACCTGAATTTCTTCAAAGAGTATTTTAAATTCGTCACCTACATGCAGGCGTTGAAAATCCACTACCCACGCAAAAATATCTACAAACTTATTGGTTAACTCGTGGGTGATGCCCATCTCTTCAATGGTTTCAGAAAGCGAGGAACGAATGGTACCCGATACACCTTTTTCAACAATGCTTATTTCTTTCTGGCAAACATCAACAGTAAGTGTGTCTCCAAACTTCATGATTACATAATCAATAGCATTGGGCTCGTATACAAGCGCTGTAGCGCGCATGACAGAATCCTGATCGCATATCAGTGTGTATTTTTTATTTGGTGCTATTTTACGCACATCAAAAATGTGGCGTGGCAATGAAGCCATCTGGTGTACCAATTTTGCAGGCACATTATATTGGTAAAGAATATCCCCCAACAACTCATTTTTTTTGATCTTCTCTTCTATTACAATTTTGTTGTCGATGGGCAGGCCATATAACAATGCCGGCTGATGCTGCTCAATCAATGGAACATGCAATGTCTCCGCTTCCACAGCCACTTGTTTGTTCATTTGCACGACAACAAGCGCTGCCATGAGCAGACTAACCAAAAGAATAGACCACCGAATTTTTTTCATTTCAAATGTTTAAAAGCGTAAAAAATTGAAGGGCAAAATTAAAAAATTACCAGCGGGCACGCCCCACGCTGACCAAATATAACGCGCTTTATCGACTAATAAAAGCTTTGGGCTTTCCCTTATCCCTAAAAACGAAAAAACCCCACTCACCATGAGTGGGGCCTCTCTATTTGCAAGCAGAGAGTTGAAGATTTTTTTATTTATTAAAAAGTTCGCCAGCATCTGGGGCTTTATCTGCTCCCTCGCTCGCCTCAAAGCCTTTACGGGGAGAAAAATCCTCACCATCGCCAAAGAAGCTTAGGGCTCTTTTCTTAAAATATCCGCGTACATATGAATTGTAGACTTTTACAGCATCGTTATAACGCTGGCGAGCCACATTAATCCTGTTTTCGGTGCCTTCTAGCTGGGCCTGCAGGTCCTGAAAATTTTCAGTTGATCGAATTTGTGGATAGGCCTCAAATGCCAGATTGATGGCCGTATTTATTTTCCGGCCAGCCAGCTCCATATCTTCCGGTGTTTGTGCGCTCGTAATGCCTGCACGTGCCTCAGTTACCTGTGTTAAAATGCCTTTTTCGTTCTCTGCGGCCTCCTTTACGGTGGCAATAAGGTTAGGAATAAGGTCTGCCCTACGCTGATAAGTAGCCTGAACGTCTGCCCATGCTCCTTTCACCTCTTCCTGCGACTTTATTGCGCTGTCGTAAACACCTGTTCCCCACATAAAGAAAATAAGGGCACCCAATACCAGTACGCCAACAATAACCAATGTGGTAATTAAACCTTTGCTCATAAAATTGTTTATTTAACAAGACGAAGTTATGGCAACATTTAGTGTTAACAAAATACCGGTAGTTATCTTTTTATTGATGTTTATGCTGACCGCCTGTAAGCTGGATCGTAAAAAAGCGGTAGATAGAAGCCGCTTCCATTTTAAGGCTTATGCCGATACAAGAACTTTTTTTCAGAATATCCGCATGATTTACTACGACAGAGAAATCATTGCGGATAGCGAAGTAATCGCTTTCCGGTTTAAGGCCCGTAACAAAGATACCACGCAATTTCACCTTCATCCAACCATTGTACTGAACCAGCAAACTGATGATGCTTTACTTTTTCTCGAGGCAACACAAGCTTATGATAGTCTGAGCTTAATCATTGAAGAAAAATCTTTTTCGCTTAAAGATCGCACCCGTGACAATGTCTTAGAATTTGCCACCATTATTTACGAAAATATCATGGAAGAAAAGACCATCTATCTTAACACTAAACAACAATTACTTTTCAATGATGAAGAGGAAAAAGAAAATTTCAGAAAAGTAATGGGTGATTATTACAGACTTACTAGAATATTTTAAATAAGGGTCTAGTAATGCCTGTTTTCGTTAACAAAGACCCAATACCCGCAAATGAAAAAATAGCAACGGCTGAGTATGCAGCCTGAAGGCATAAGAAAATCGCATTTAATATATTGCACTTGTAAGTATTCTGCTAATAGGCGCTGAGTACCCGATAACATTAAACAATAAAATAAATGTGCTTTGTGAGGTTAAAATTTTAATTCAGGTTTTTAACAACTCAGTAATTTGAGAGGCTTCCAGGTGGCAGTTTACCCATTCATAATCCATTTTAGCATTGTATTTTTTATAGAAGTTGATAGCGGGTTCGTTCCAGTCCAGCACTTGCCACATCATACCTGTGCATTTATCCTCTAAGCATTGCTGCATGGTTCTGTCGAAAAGTAATTTACCTAAACCACTGCCTCGTTCTTTTTCCGTTACTACTATGTCTTCAAGATATAAACGCTTGCCCTTCCAGGTTGAGTAACGGTAATAGTACACGGAGATACCAACGATACCTCTATTGTTTTCAGCTACAAAAAAACCAAAAACAGGATTTGCGCCAAAGCCATCTTCTTCCATTCGGGCAATGGTGTTTGTCACTTCATGGGGCGCTTTTTCGTATAGTGCCAACTCATTAATTAACTCCAAGGTGCGTGGTAAGTCTGCTTTAGTGCCTCTTCGAATGGTTGCCATAATTAGCTCGTTATTATTATCTGAATGTCATTTACTTAAGCCTTTATATTGGCCTCACCTCCGGTCCTCTCCAAAGGAGAGGATGACCAAAGAAGCTTAACTAAACGACATTATATTTTTATTTTACTGCAAATAAAGGCAGATGAACCGATTATTCCAGCCCTCTGCTTACCTCCAGCGCCCGCTTATCAGGCACTTTTACCATCAGTATTTGCACCGTTTCAGGGTGAATTCTTTTGCCAATACTTTGCTTCATCAAAAATCCAAATAAAATGAAAATAGTCTATACAAAAACAGCAGGGGCTGCGCTTCTGTTGTCAGCATTTATGCTGGCTACAGTGGTTCCGGCACTTGCGCAAAAGAAGAAGAAGGGCAGTACGCCAGCACCCCCTCCGGCTGCTGCTCCGGCTGCGAACGGTGAGAAGAAAGATGCCGGTGGCATTCAACCTTACGACAAAGTGATTACCGCCAAAGCGGTAAGTGATGAAGGTTTGTTTAAGGTGCATAAGCTTGATGATAAGTATTTCTATGAAATACCTGATTCATTGGTTGATCGTGAAATGTTAATGGTAACGCGTATTGCTAAAACTGCTGATGATATCGGTTATGGTGGTGAGAATGTACGCAACCAGGTAGTGCGCTGGCAGAAGAAAGACAAAAAGGTTTTATTAAGGGTTGTTTCTTACAGCAACATTGCTGACGAAAATTCTCCGATGTCTTTATCTGTTCGCAATTCTAACTTCGAACCTATTGTTCAAGCTTTTGACATCAAGGCGATCGGAAAAGACTCATCGTTAGTGATTGAAGTGACCGCTTTATTTACGAAGGATGTGCCTGCTATTGGCTTTGATGATGCGCGCAGAAAACAATATAAAGTTTCTACCCTTGACGAATCCCGCACTTTTATTGAGCATGTTAAAAGTTTCCCTATCAATATTGAGGCCCGCCATGTACTTACCTACAGAGCCGGTGAAGCACCTTCTAACTCAAGCGTAGGTTCCATCTCATTAGAGATGAACAACTCGATGATCTTGCTTCCGAAAAAAGCCATGATGCCACGCCTGGCTGATGACCGTGTAGGTTTCTTTGCACAGTCGCAGGTTGATTATGGACAAGATGCACAAAAGGCAGTAACTACTTCTTACATCAGAAGATGGAGACTTGAACCTAAAGATGTTGAAGCTTATAAGCGCGGTGAATTGGTTGAGCCTAAGAAACAAATTGTTTACTATATCGATCCTGCTACTCCTGAAAAGTGGAGACCGTATTTGAAGCAAGGTGTTGAAGACTGGAACGCTGCTTTCGAACGTGCCGGTTTTAAAAATGCCATCACAGCAAAAGATGCACCCACCAAAGAACAAGATCCGGATTGGAGCCCTGAAGATGCACGTTATTCTGTTATTCGTTATTTCGCTTCTGACATTCAGAATGCGTATGGCCCACACGTTGCTGACCCTCGCTCAGGCGAAATTTTGGAGAGTGATATCGGATGGTACCACAACGTAATGAACTTGTTGCGTAACTGGTTCTTTATCCAGACTGCTGCCATCAACCCTGATGCCCGTGGCGTTCAATTTAAGGATGAAGTAATGGGCCGTCTTATTCGCTTTGTGTCTTCTCACGAAGTAGGTCACACCCTTGGCTTACCACATAACTTCGGTTCAAGCTTTGCTTATCCGGTTGACTCTTTGCGTTCTGCCACCTTTACTAAGAAAAGCGGAACAGCTCCGTCTATTATGGACTACGCACGTTTCAACTACATAGCACAACCTGAAGACAAAGGTGTTTCTTTAATGCCCGATGTTGGTGAGTACGATAAGTACGCTGTTATGTGGGGATACAAGTATATTCCTGAAGCTAAAACTTCAAAGGAAGAAAAGGCAATCCTTAATAAGTGGATTCTTGAAAAAGCAAACAACCCTGTATACTTCTATGGTCGTCAGACGGGTAATCCACAAGATCCACGTTCACAATCAGAAGATTTAGGAAACGATGCCATGAAGGCCAGCACATATGGTGTGGCTAACTTAAAGCGTATCATTCCTAACTTAGTTGAGTGGACAAAAGAAGAAGGTAAAAACTACGATGACCTTGAAGAACTGTATGGTCAGGTGTTGGGACAGTGGAACCGTTACAACGGACATGTGCGTGCTAACATTGGTGGTGTTTACGACACACCTAAATCGTACGAGCAGGCTGGTAACGTATTTGTGCCTGTACCTGAAGACATTCAAAAAAGAGCTATGGCGTATTTGCAAAAAGAAACTTTTGCTACACCTACCTGGATGTTAGATCAAAACATTTTAAAGAAGATTGAAAATGCAGGTTCATTGGATCGCATTCGCAGTGCTCAGGTTGGTACACTTAACAACTTATTAGATCCTAGCCGTATAGCACGTCTATTAGAAGCAGAGGTTGCATTGGGTAACAGCACTTACACTGCTTTAGAAATGATGAGCGACTTGCGCAATGGTATCTGGTCAGAGCTTGCTGCCGGCAGAACTATTGATGCTTACCGCAGAAATTTACAGCGTGCACATATTGAGCGTCTGGAATATCTGATGAAGGAGGAACCAGCCCCAGTACCTGCTAACTTCAGGGCATTTGTTGGTGGTACACCCATCGATGTAAGCCAGTCCGACATTCGTCCCATGGTAAGAGCAGAATTGAAAACATTGCGCACTCAGATTAACGGTGCCATTGCCAGAACTGCCGATCCTATGTCGAAGTATCACCTGGAAGATGCCGTACAACGCATCAACGAGATTCTTGATCCTAAGTAATTAAATATGTGGATTTTAAGAGCCTGTGGGGATAAGCCTCACAGGCTTTTTTATTTGTAATTGATTTGCTCCTCACAGAATCCACAGATTTAAACAGAAGTGCTGCCCATCAGCATCCAGATATTGCTGCGAATGTCGGTTTATGGATGACTAATATATTTATGAAAAGCGCGTGGGGGTAAGGCAGCTTATGGTTGTCATAACCCTGAGTCGTATAAATCCGTATTTTGCACTGAAAACAAAAAGCAGTGCTAGCATCCGAAACAAGTTTATTGGAAGCCATACGCGAGGGCGATGAAACTGCTTTTGAAATGATTTTTAAAGAATATTACCAAGCGCTTTGTCGCTATGCCAATAGCTTCCTCAACGACCGTGAAGAGGCAGAAGAGGTTGTACAAGCCTCATTTCTTGGTTTTTGGGAGAAACGTGAGGCGCTTTTTGTCAATACTTCCCTCAAAGCCTATTTGTATCAATCCATCCGGAATCGTTGCCTTAATGTTATCAAACATGGCAAAGTAAAGCAGCAACATGCACAACATGAAGCTTACATGCGAGTTGACCATGCGGAGTCTACTTCGGATGAAATTTTATCTAATGAGTTAGAGAAGCGGATATATGTTGCTATGCAGGCCCTGCCGGAACAATGCAGACTTGTTTTTAAACTAAGCCGCTTCGAAGAACTGAAGTATCAGGAGATTGCTGATCAATTAAATATTTCTATAAAAACGGTAGAAAACCAAATCGGCAAAGCATTAAAAATAATGCGTGAACAGTTGCGCGATTATCTGCCTGTCATATTATTGTTATTTCAAGGATTACTGGATTGAGCGCACACGAATACGATATTGATGAGTTGATAGGCAAGTACCTTGCCGAAGAAGCCACTGACCAGGAAAGGCAACAGGTAGAGGAATGGTGTGCAGTGTCTGCCGAGAATCAAAAACAGTTTGACCAGTTTAAGACGATTTTTGAAAAGGCAGCAATGGTGATAGACAATAGTCATTACGATGCAGATATTGCCTGGAAAAAAGTAAAAGCCAAAATTCAACCGAATCAAAATAAACCTGGCGACTGGTCATATTTGCGTATAGCTGCCAGCGTTGCGCTTATTGCGATATCCGGTTTTTGGGCATATCAACAATTCTTTAGTAATACCAGTCGCTTGACTTTGGCCAGCAGCAATGTGGTTGTAAAAGATTCACTGCCTGATGGAACGAGAGTTGCGCTAAATAAGCAAACTGAAATGTTTGTTGCCTATGATGCTAAGAAGAAGAAAGGAAGAATAAAATTGAAAGGCGAGGCGAGCTTTGAAATAAAGCACGATCAGGAAAAAGAATTTATTGTTGAGGTAGAGGAGTTACTGATTCGCGATATCGGCACGGTGTTTAATGTTGAAGCCTATCCGGAAAGCAATACAGTAGAAGTAAGCGTCCAAGAGGGTGAGGTTCATTTCTACACACAGCAAAAAGAGGGCATTTTTATTAAGGCGGGCAATAAAGGTGTTTATGATAAGGTTTCTAAAAGCTTTACCCTTCAGCAGGCTGACACCAATGTGATAGCTTACCAAACACGTCAATTTATTTTCGAAGAGAGTGATTTACAACAAGTGGTGGAGCAATTGAATGCCATTTATGAAAAGAAAATCAGAATCAGTGAAAAATTAAAGACCTGCAAAGTAACTGTGAACTTTAATAACGAAGAAATTGATACCATTGCTGAGATTCTTGCAGAGACTTTAAATTTACAGATTACTTCATCAGCAAATGAAATCAGCCTGGAGGGTGATGGCTGTGAATAAAATTTTATACAACGTTTATAAGCGTCATCATATTTTTGCGTTTGGCTTCTGCCTGATTGTATTACATGCAGGCACATCCCTGTTTGCACAAGTATCCAGTCCTCCGCTTGAAAGAATAGTCAGTATTGCTTTTCAAAACAAGAGAACTGATGAAGCACTGAAAGAAATTTCGCAACAGGCGGGCTTCACTTTTTCCTACAGTAAAAATGCTTTTGATGCTCAGCAAAACATTAGCTTTACTTTCAAGTCAAAAACGGTAAGAGAGATACTGGAAATCATTTTTGAGGGGAGAGTTAAGTACAAACAAAAAAATAATTACATCATTCTGACGAAAGCAAATAAAGATGATGGCATTGTAGTGAGCGGTTATGTGGTAGACGAAGCCACGGGTGAAAAATTAAAGGAAGTTAGTATCTATGATCCCATTTCACTTCAATCCACTGTTACAGATGAGTTCGGTTATTTTCAACTTGAGGTGAAAAAGCCAAGCAAAGAGGAAATGCAGTTGGCTATAAAAAGAAATAATTATGCCGATACAACTATTGTTGTGAACAGCAGACGCTCCTCCTTTCAAAATCTTTCTTTAAATATTGATGAAAAAAAATGGCAGGCACTTTCGGATAGTTTAGATAGTAAGCTCAATCGCTTGTGGTCATGGACGAAACAATCTGTTCAACGTACTAACATGCGTAACATTCGAGACACGCTGCAGCGCACCTGGCAAGTTTCTTTTGTGCCCTTTGTCGGAACAAATCATAAACTGAGTGGGAATGTTGTGAATGATTATTCATTGAACATCCTTGGCGGGTATTCAGCCGGCACTAGAATAGTAGAGTTCGGAGGCTTGTTCAATATTAACAGTGGTGATGTGCGTTATGCTCAATTTGGAGGTTTGTTTAACCTTAATGGTGGGCAAACAGAAGGTGTGCAGTTCGCAGGACTATTCAATACAAATCTAGGTACTACAAAAGCAATACAATTTGCCGGACTTGCCAATGTAAATATGCAAGCATCCGAAGGCGCACAGTTTGCCGGACTTATCAATTTTAGTAATGGCCTATACGGTGGACCACAATTTGCAGGCTTATTTAACTTGGCCACTGCTGATGTAAGAGGTGCACAAGCGGCAGGGCTTTTTAATTTTAGTCCTGGAAAAACGGATGGCGCCCAGGTGGCAGGCTTATTCAATGTAGCAAAAGAAGTAAACGGTTCGCAAGTTTCTGGTTTACTCAACATTGCCAAGAATATTAAAGGCACACAAGTAGGCTTTCTTAATATAGCCGATAGCGTAAAGGGTGTGCCTGTTGGTTTCTTAAGTTTTGTCAATAAGGGTTATCATCAACTTGAAATTGGCGCTGACGAACTATTTCCGGTTGCTGTTGCATTACGAACGGGCGTTACTGGTTTTTATAATATTTTCACTGCGAGTGTCAGACCCGATAAAGCCGACACCACTACCTGGTCGTTTGGATACGGATTAGGTGCGGCTCCTAAATTAAGCAAGCGCATCTATTTGAATACTGACATTACTGCAAATCATATTAACAAAGGCAATGTTGAAGCGCTTAACATGCTCAATAAATTTTATCTGGGTTTTGAGTTTAAGTTTTCGAAACGCTTTGCTTTAGCTGTTGGTTCTACATTAAATCTGCGCATTTACGATGCTGATTTTGATAATCACGCTAAACTATTCACATATTACGAGCCTACAATAATTGATGAGGGCTCCTTCTCCCGCAACACAGATTATCAATTGTGGTGGGGTGGTAAGGTGGCCTTGCGCTTTTTTTAAATCCTAAAAAATTATTTTATACATAGGGGTAACTATTGATTGGATTGTCTCATAACAAACCAATCAAAACATGAAACCCTTTAAAACAATCCCAGTCACATTTCTATTACTTATTAGTTGCTTAAATACACAAGCACAAGAACTCAGCCAAACCATACGCGGTACCGTTATTGATCAGGTATCGCAAATGCCTTTGCCGGGAGCCAATGTGATACTTTTAAATAGTTCTCCTATTGTTGGTGTTACCACCGATGTAGATGGGCAGTTTAAAATCACCAAAGTTCCCGTTGGATCACATGCGCTCAAAATCACTTTTATCGGTTATAAAGAAATAACCTTACCCAATGTGATTGTCAATTCTGGTAAGGAAGTAGTGCTTACCATTGCTATAGAAGAAGATGTTATGCAAATGCAGGAAATAGTAATTACTGCCACAGAAAAAGACCGTGCACTAAATGATATGTCGGTGGTAAGCGCACGTACGTTCTCTGTTGAAGAGACCAGAAAATTTGCTGCTGCAGTTAATGACCCTGCGCGTACAGTAAGTTCTTTTGCCGGTGTAGTTTCTGCTGATGATGGCAACAACAGTATCTCTATCCGTGGTAATTCACCATTCGGTTTATTGTGGCGCATGGAGGGTGTGGATATTCCGAACCCCAATCACTTTGCCAATGCAGGTACAGCAGGTGGTGGTATCTCCATATTAAGTTCGCAACTACTGGCCAATTCAGATTTTACAACAGGTGCTTTTGCTGCCGAATATGGTAATGCTCTGTCTGGTGTGTTCGATCTTCGACTTAGAAAGGGAAATAATGAAAAAAGTGAGTACACATTTCAAGCTGGCTTTTTAGGAACAGATATCGCGGCTGAAGGCCCATTGGGCAAAAAATACAAAGGCTCTTATTTGGTTAACTACCGATACTCAACCCTTACCCTACTGGCTAAAATGGGGGTGCCCATAGGCGATTATTCAACTGATTTCCAGGACTTATCATTCAATATCCATTTACCTACAAGTAAGAAAAGTACGCTCACTGTTTTTGGATTTGGTGGATTGAGTGACCAAAAGAGTGAAGCAGAAAAAGATTCAACCAAATGGGAATCGGAGTTCGAAAGTTTTAATGCCGTCTATCACTCTAATACTGGCGCGCTCGGCATCAAGTATGCTACCATTTTAAATACAAATTCTCACCTTCAAAATGCCATAGTTTTTTCCGGGAATGAAATTTTCTACGAACAGGAAAGACTGGATGATAATTACAATCCCTTTCTTGATTACACACAAAAGTATGGTAATGCCAAGATTACTTTTAGCAGTGTCCTAAACACCAAGCTTTCGGCACGCTATAACCTGCGAAGCGGTATTTACCTTAACCAACTTTTCTACAATGTACAACAGCGTGACCTTAATGAAAACACCAATGTTTTTGAGACCCACTTAAATTCAAAGGGAAACACACAAAGTGTTCAGGCTTTCTCGCAGATAAATATTAAGGCAACCGATAAACTCACCCTGAATGGCGGTATTCATTATCTGCAACTTTTGTTAAACAATTCCTTCTCTGTTGAACCGCGCTTGTCAGCTTCTTATGCTCTGAATGATATTCAACGCATAAATCTAGGCTACGGATTACACAGCCAGATGCAACCCTTAGGAACCTATTTTGGCGAGTCAGTACAAAATGGTGAATCCGTTCGAACCAATGAAGATTTAGGTTTAAGCAAGTCCCACCATTTTGTTTTAGGTTATGATCGTTCGCTGAATGATCACTTGCGTGTAAAGCTTGAAACCTACTATCAGCATTTGTACGATATACCTGTAAAAGCAGAGGCCAACAGTTCGTTTTCACTCATTAATCGCCAATGGGATTATGAAACGGATCCTTTAGTAAATAATGGGCTGGGTAGAAATTATGGGGTAGAACTAACCTTAGAGCAGTTTATGCACAACGATGTATACTTTCTTCTTTCAGCTTCATTGTATGAATCGAAATATAAAGCAACTGATGATGTGTGGAGAGATACGCGTTATAATGGAAATGCCAACATCACTTTTACTGGTGGCAAGGAGTTTACGCTAAACAAAAACAGAATTTTAGGCATCAACATCCGAAGTATTTACAGCGGTGGCTTCAGAACTACACCTATAAATGTAGCTGCGTCTGTTGACAAAGGTGAAACGGTGTATTACGAAGAACGTGCCTTCACTGAACAAGTGTCCGATTATTTCCGCCCAGATTTACGCATTAGTTTAAAAAGAAATAAAGCTAAATCAACACATACGCTGGCATTAGATATTCAGAATGCCATTAATCGAAAAAATATTTATGGTAGCTACTTCGAACCACTTACTGGTGAAGTAAAAGTATCTTACCAAACACCTTTGATTCCAATTTTGAGTTATAAGATTGAATTTTAAGCCTCAACGTTCTTTACTGCAGAGATCGCTGAGGTTCGTAAAGAAAGATGTTTCATAAACGCTGCGAATCTTCGCGTCCTTTGCATTGGGTTTCAACCCTGCCCCTCTCCAACTGGAGAGGGGTGAAGTGGGTTATGATTTACATGCTTACTAAATGAATACACGTCTGATACATAACCGCGGAGATCACTGAGTTTCGCAAAGAAATACAATTCGTTAACTCTGCGAATCTTCGCGTCCTTTGCAGTGACCCTTGCCCCTCTCCTAAAGGAGAGGGGTTTGGGGTGGGCTTACATGTCGCCTTTTGCAATAGGGGGAACTACACCCATGTTATACCAGGCAAATGAATACTGATCTGCCACTTGTTCTATTGTTTTAGATACAGGCGTACCCGCACCATGACCTGCATTCGTTTCAATGCGAATCAGTACTGGTGCATCACCTGCATGGTTTTCTTGCAAAGTTGCTGCAAATTTAAAGGAGTGCGCAGGCACTACACGATCATCATGATCTGCTGTTGTTACCATGGTTGCCGGGTATTTAACACCTGGTTTTAAAGCATGAACAGGAGAATATGTTCGTAAATACTCAAACATTTCTTTGCTGTCATCGGCTGTTCCGTAATCGTAAGCCCAACCTGCACCCGCTGTAAACTTGTGATAGCGTAACATATCCATTACACCCACAGCCGGAAAGGCCACCTTCATTAAATCAGGACGCTGTGTCATGGTAGCACCTACCAATAGACCACCGTTGGAACCACCAGAGATGGCCAAATAGTCACTTGATGTATACTTTTCTTTAATCAGGTATTCGGCTGCAGCAATGAAATCATCAAACACATTTTGCTTATTCATTTTAGTGCCCGCCAAATGCCATTTTTCACCGTATTCACCACCACCTCGCAAATTAGGTTGTGCATAAATACCGCCATTCTCTAACCACACAATACGCGCAGTACTGAAGCTTGGCTGAAGGCTTACGCTAAATCCACCATAGCCATAAAGCATGGTTGGATTTTTTCCATTTAACTCAATGCCTTTTTTGTGTGTAATAAACATCGGCACTTTTGTTCCGTCTTTGCTGGTATAAAACACTTGCTTCGTTTCATAATCCTCCGGATTAAAATCAACTTTTGGTCTTTCGTATACTGTTGATTTACCCGTGGCAATCTCATACTTATAAATAGTAGGTGGGAAGGTAAATGAGGTGAAAGTGTAATAATCAAATTTTTCATCTGCCTTTCCCCCAAAACCGCCAGCGGTTCCGATTCCTGGTAATTCTATTTCACGTTCCAGTTTACCACGCATATCGTATTGTTTCACGACTGTTTTGACATCCACTAAATATTCGGCAAATATTTTACCACCACCTGTCGATGTACTCAATACGCTTTCTGTTTCCGGAATCAAATCCTTCCAATTTTCTGGAGTTGGTTTGGAAAAATCTACTTCCACGAGACGATTATTAGGCGCATTTAAATTTGTTTGAATGATCAAGCGAGTGCCGTCATTGTCTACTACATAGTGGTCTTTGTCAAAATTATCTACGACTGTAATAATTTTTCCTTTAGGATCTTTTAAATCCTGCACATATAATTCGTTACCGGTTGTGCTGGTCGATGCTGTGATCACTAAAAATCTTTCATCTTCTGTCAGGTAAGCTCCAATGTATCTGCGTGGTGTTTTCTCTCCACCAAAAATCATGACATCGCTGCTCTGCGGTGTACCCAGTTTGTGATAATACAATTTGTGAAATTGTGTTTTCTGCGATAACTGACTGCCTTTAGGTTTATCATAGGTGCTGTAGTAGAAACCCTCGTTGCCTTTCCAGGCAATACCGCTGAACTTGATGTTTTTAAGTGTGTCTTCTACAATACTTTTATCTGCTGTTTTCATCACAATGGCATCTGTCCAGTCTGCTCCGCCTTTAGAAATGCGGTAGGCAGCGAGTGTGCCATCTTTACTAAAAGAAAGACCCGCCAATGAAATGGTTCCATCTTCTCTAAATTTGTTCGGATCAAGGAAAATTTCTACTTCTCCATCTTCTCCCTTTTTACGATAGATCACACTTTGATTCTGCAGACCATCATTTTTATAAAAATAATAATAGTCACCTTCTTTAAAGGGTGCACTTAAACGTTCGTAGTTAAAGATTTTTGACAGACGTTCCTTAATTTTATCGCGGTAAGAAATATTTTTGAGATAAGAGAAAGTAACATCGTTTTGTGCTGTCACCCATTGTGCTGTTTGTTTGCTGGTATCATCTTCCAACCAGCGGTAAGGATCTGGTACATCAGTGCCAAAGTAATGGTCAACCGTGTCCACCTTGGCGGTAGTGGGGTAGTTAAACTTAGCCGCCTGCTCTTTAGAGCCGCAGGAAGTAAGTGCAGCTGCGATAAAGCATACTGCAATAAGGGTTAGTATTTTCATAGTTGATTGTTTAATAAAGAAATGTACAAAAAGTAAAGGCAGACAACAAGAACAATAGGAGCATCGGTGATTAATGGTTTTAGACAAAGAAAAATGGTTATTTAATGCACCTAGTAATTCAGGTATTATTGAAATTTTTATTGCTGACAGTAGAGACTTATAAAGTAGAAGGCAGCATTATTTCTGTAATTTTTTGCAAGGAAAGACAGCCAATAAAAAACGCCCGAAGTTTCCTTCGGGCGTTTCACATTTAAAATACCTACTACTTAATTTCTCGGCACCAACTCGTCTCTTACCGCTGCCTGATAAGCTAATGTAGCCATCAGTACGGCATTATATTTTAAATCATCTTCAATGGCGCGTTCGTAAGTGTCCATATTAGAGTGCCAGCTTCTGGTGAAATACTCAATCGGGTCTGTTATGAATTGAAACCCAGGTAGTCCTATACCATCAAACGGAACATGATCAGTACTGCCCGTGCTGTTTAATGAAAGTGTTGCAGTTCCTGTTGCTGCAAATGGCTTCAACCATTCACGAAAAACAGGTCGTACTTTTTCATTGCCTTGCATGTTAATGCCGCGCCACTTACCTGTGCCATTGTCTGTATTTAAATAAATAGAGAATTTTTCAGCAGCCGGTTTTAATACAACTTTGCCATCAATAGTTTCTCCCAAGTGTTTTTTCACGTAACCGCGTGAGCCATATAGACCTTGTTCTTCACCACCCCATAAACCTATACGAATAGTACGTCTTGGTTGAATACCCGATGCCTTAATCAAACGCATCGCTTCCATACAAACGGCTACACCAACACCATTATCGGTTGTACCCGTGCCTCCATGCCATGAATCTAAGTGAGCACCAATCATGACTACTTCAGCACTTTTATCGGAACCTGGTATTTCTGCAATCACATTGAAACCATCTTCGGCAGGTGTAAACTCTGTTTCCATGGTTATCTCAATTTTAACAGTTACGCCTTTTTCAATCTGTCTCACCATTCTGTTGTAGTGTTCGGCTGCCACTAATACCTGTGGCAAAATTTTAGGTGCATTGGCTGAATGTGCACGAAGGCGTTGCGCAGCAGGTGTTTCAGGTGCGTAAGGAATGGTAGCCGCTTGTGGATACAGGGTTCCGTGATCGCCACGGCTACATTCTAATACGGCAATAACACCTTCTGTCTGGCACAGTAACCACTTCTTATAGGTTAATGCTTCTGGTGCACCAGTTGCAAATCTTCTGGTTCCACTGGCAGCGCGATCCCGTGGTGCCGCGTTGGCCATCTTTAACAAGGTAGAGTCTGCATGACGCGTGGCATCAGGTGCAAAGTGTGGCTTAGGCATAATTGGAAAATTGAAGAGCACAATTTTTCCCTTGAGTTTGCCTTTATATTTTTCAAGATCCTCTTCGGTTTTAACATCGAGGTAAACAACATCTGCTGTCACCGTTCCTTTAATCCCTGGAGACCAGGCCTTTGGATTGCTGATAATATTAAAGTAAGTAGGAGCAGTAGCACTCAAAGCAAATTTTTTCACTTGCCAACCTTTACCGAATTCTCCAAAGGAGTCAAAGTGAGTATTGCTCAAACCCCAGCCCTCCATGGTTGACTTAGCATAGTTCGCAGCTGTTTTGTAGCCTGGGGAGTTCGTTAAACGAGGTCCGTTTACATCGGTAAGCATACTCAGGATATGCATAACCTGTGAACGGTCAAAGCCTTCGCTCTTTAATTTAGCATAAACAGCTGAATCAACCTTGTCTTTTGTCTGGGTGTAACCTGAGGTTACAAACAGGAGCAAAACAAGGCTCAGCATAGTAAATTTAATTTTCATGAAATAATCGGTTTGGTTATTGCGGACTAAAGTAGTCAGCTAAAACAGGTGGTACAAGGCAAGTCCATTGTTTTACACCAGCGGAAACAGATAGCATTTTATTAACTTAATTCAGTTGCTTATGTTTACCAAAGCATGAAATCTACAAAACGTAACGCCTTTTTAACCACACTCGCTTTTATAGCGACCATTGCTGTTAACGCACTGGCGAATATTCTCCCCATTAACGGGCTCAATACTGGCGAGGTCTCTGCCCTATATCCCAGTCTTTTTACCCCGGCAGGTATTACCTTTTCAATTTGGAGCATTATTTATTTACTGCTGCTTGGTTATGTGGTATTACAATGGCTTAAATCTGATGCTTATGTTTTTGCCGAAACCGCTAAATTCTTTTGGCTTTCGTGTGTATTGAATGTAAGCTGGATACTCGCCTGGCACTATTTAAAAGTTTCTATGTCAGTCACGATCATGTTATTATTGTTACTTACGTTGGCACAATTGTTTTTAAAAGTGCGCAAGATTTCGATGAACACCGCTGCTGAAAAAATTTTCGTGCGCTTACCTTTTACGCTGTATTTCGCCTGGATATGTGTTGCCACTATTGCCAACATCGCTGCTTTACTTGTTTCTACTGAATGGCCCGCATTGAACATTGCACATGCTACCTGGGCCATTATTATGATGACTGTAGCGGCATTGCTTGGCATATTCGTAACTACTAAATACAGGGTAGCACCTTTTGCACTTGTAATCGTATGGGCACTGTTTGGTATTTATGTACGGTGGGAAGGCACGGATAATTATGCCATTGCTTATGCAGCATTGAGTTTATTACTCATTGTTTTAGGTGCTGCTTTTAATACATGGAGACGTTTGCGTTTCACCATACTCTGAATCCCGCAAAAGAAAAGTGCCGTAAAAAATCACGGCACTTTGCTAAACAGGCAATTATTGCAAATTCTAAAAAAATACTTGATACTGCATAACTACCTGTCCTCTGTTTCCCTTCTTCACAAGATCATTGCCCTGTGTTTCAAAAAAAGGTCTATGTTGGTAGTTAAGTGTCAGCTTTGCATTGTGATCTTTTATCAACCAGTTTACGCCTGCATCGATCACGTTCATTCTGTCAAGTAAACGATCCCAATCAGCTGACATAATGGATACATAAGGCAGTAGGGTTCCGTTGCCTTCACCAAGCAAATCTTTTTTCAGTAGGTACGCTATCTGTGCATAGATAGCAGCGCCTGTGCCAAACATTGGAAATGCATTTCCCTGACTTCCGGACAGGTAAGGCCCGCTAATACTTGTTGCGGGATTCATGATACCGTTGTAACGGAGATAACCCTTACCGAAATCATAATCAAAATATCCGATATAGGCAGACAAGGCCGTTCCTTTCTCTTTATTAAGGGGTGCATCATAGTATACAGCAGCAGACAAGAGATTCACATTGTGATAAATCGTATCTGACACAACAGTTTCTCTTGTCCACATACCCTTTTGCTGTGTAATAAAACCTGCTTCAAGGTTCAACACCTTTTTCTTGCCCAGGTATGTTCCAGTCATGTAAGGTGTGGTGTGTGGTTCTTTATCGAAAAAATTATAAGCAAAGAAACCCTGGTACTGTTTGTGATGCCCGCGTTGTGAGAAGGTTGCATTAGTTGAAATTGCAGGAGCGGGTTGACCATTGGATGTAATGGGGAATGGATCGCTTAACACCAGTCGATAATCAATTTTGCCTAATTGACCACGCATATAAACACTTAGCTTACGCGAGAACTCATCAGTTTGATCAACGGTTGCCTGTGCAAAAACGGGCACATCCATGGTTACAATAGTGCCAATGCTGGGCTGACTAAAACGAGACAAACCATTTGCAATGGTTAAACCGCTCCCTATAAATAATAAATCCTTGTCTTTCCATACTTTATATTCACCCAAGGCATCGTGGAAGAAAACCTGAAATTTTCTATTGCCCGAATTGGTGGCATTTTGTCCGGCCAAATAATTAAAATTATTTTGACCGAACTGTGTATAGAAAAAAACATGATCAGTCAGCTGCCCGAAGAATTGAATCCTGGTTCTTCGTAAGCCAATGTCAAACGTGTTATCTACTGGCTCGCCCAGTACCTGTGTGCCCGGATTACTCTGATCAAATCTGAGCCAAACCTGATTTAAAAAAGTAGCCTTCAGGTAATGACTACCTTCCTCGTTTAGCTTCAATTTCATTTCGGAAACTTCATTAGACTGTGCGGCAACGTATATTGTAGAAAACAACGATACCCCTATAAGCAAAAAAATCTTTCTCATGATAAATTTTACATCAAAATTATTTATAAAACACTAATATGAAATAGCTATTTGACTATCGGCTGATTGTCTTGATAGAAAATAATAATGCTTAAACAGGAGCACCTCAGCATACTGAAGTGCCCTGCTTGCATTTTTCTGTTGTTCGTTAAATTAGGCAGCCAGGTAATAACCAATTAGATTCTTCATCGCTTAGCCATACCGTTAGATTCTTGAAGTAAATCCTGTTTTGCTTGAATGGCTTCTACAAGACCATTGATTCTCAAAATCAATTCAATGATTTCAACTGGTTCAAGCACATCATGTTTGGTGTACACCAGCAATTTATTGCGGTGCGACTCAATATGCATATCCTCATGCTCTTCCAAAAAAGATAATAATTCAGGATGAAAAAATTTTCTCGTACTCATCTCATCATCGCTACGCAAATAGTACATTCTTGAAAAACGTTCGTGGTCTTTGAAGTCAATGTCTTTACCGAAGGTGACTTCAGAAAACTTAGTCCACATGCGTTCTGGCTCTAATGCAAAGTCAGGAATAGCAAAATCAAGATCAGAGAGATGAATTATAGTCATTTTTGATTCTTCCATGGCTGCACCAGCACCTTCTGTAAGCGTAATGTCAGAAATTTCCATCTTACCATTAACATCATACTTCGATAGCAGATTCTCTTCGTACAATATCCTTTTACCTTTTTCGATAGGGAAATCCTTGTATTTGGCCATGTTGCGTAAAGTCGTGGGATAAAAGGCGAACTCGTGTTCTTCGGCAAAGTCACGCAAAACCATCTGTCTGTCGTTGAGTTTAAACTCCATCCTGTTGAGCAGACCTGCAGAAAACACGCGGGTGGAGAGCGGGTGCTCTGAATGTGTTTTGTGTTTACCTATGCCTTGTATGGTTATATGCCCACCGGTTGCATGATAATCTTCTTCAAAATGATGCAGGTGTTCTAAGAAGGTGTGATCAATAATTTTTGCTTCAGAGAAATTAAATGTCAGGTTCTTTCCAGGTTTAATACCTTCTAGCACTTTTTTGAAACTTAAGTAATTAGAGAAAATGGCTGCGCCCTTAACCTTAATCACATAATCACCACTTTGTTCTTCTATGGTAACATTCGAACGAAATAAGCCTTTTACAGAAGCGCCTCTTAAAATGTGCAGTATGAATTTCATCAAAACACCTGCAAAAATCCCTAGAAGTAAATCGCTCGCCAGTGTTACAACAATTGTAGTTACAAATATGATTAGCTGATCCCAGCCAATTTTCCAGGTCTTCTGAAATTCGCGTGGTGATGCCAAGCGAAAGCCTGTATAAATTAGCATGGCCGCCAGGGCAGCATTGGGTATAAGTTCAATCAGTGGGGCCGCTAAAGCAACAAACACCAAAAGAAATAAACCATGAAAGAAATTTGACCATCGCGTTTTAGCGCCATTGTTAATATTCGCAGATGAACGAACAATTTCTGATATCATAGGTAAACCCCCGATAAGACCTGCCGCCAGGTTTCCTGCACCCACCGCTAGTGTGTCTTTATTTAAATCAGATTTTCTTTTAAATGGATCGAGAATGTCGATGGCCTTAGCACTTAAGATTGACTCAAGGCTGCCAACCAATGCAAACATGATAATGTACTTAATAGAAGTCAGTGAGAATATTTCGCTGAAATCAGGAAAACTTATTCCGCCTAAGAAAGTATCGGGCAATTGAACAAGCAAGTTATCAGGAATAATATGGTAACTGATGGTTGCAAGTGAATAATCGTGCTCATGTTGAAAATCATAATAAAGACCCAACGGTATGGCTATTAGCAAAACCAACATTGGGGCGGGAATTAATTTAATAAATCTGTTTTTAAAAGTAGGTAAGGTGAAGAGGATAATTAAACTGATGATCCCGATAAAAGCCACCTCAGGATTCATATTGGCCAACATGTAAGGAATGTCTGCCAATAATTCTAAAGGTTCTTTACCACGTGCCTGTTCACCAAACAATACGGGCAGTTGTTTAGAGATGATAATAATACCAATGGCTGCCAACATACCATGCACCGCTGAAGCAGGGAAAAAATCACCCAGCTTGCCGGCTTTAAATAATCCGAAAAGAATTTGAATAATAGATGCGATCACAATGACAGCCAGCGTTAGCTGATAACCCTTCATGTTATCACCACGACCTAACTCTTCAACTGCACCCACTGAAATGGCAATAAGACCAGCTGCAGGACCCTTAATAGTAATGCGAGAGCCCATAAAAAGGGAAACGAAAAGACCACCAATTATGGCGGTGTAAATACCGGCTATCGGAGGAAAGCCCGATGCTTTAGAAATAGCCAGACATAAAGGCATGGCAATTAAAAATATTAAGAATCCCGAGACCATATCTGATCTCCAGTTTTCTTTCAGGCCTTGTAGACCGTCTTTAGGAACAATTATACTTTTCATATAAATAAATGCTTTTAAGTTTTTTTAAATACTAGGAAGAACGATAGGCCATTTCGTGAATTGACTTAACATGAGGCCCCATAAAAACACGGGCATACATTCTGATCAGGGCCAGACCATCAATGATGAAACTAAGCGCAACGATAAAGGCGAGCACAAACTGATCGTCATGGATATGACTGAAGATTAAATCCTCTCCTATAAAAGTCGGTGTAATGGGAAAGCCGGCAAGACCTAAACAAGCCAATAAAAAAGTAAAGGCAATTCTAGGATGTTCATAGGCATAGCCATAGAATCGTTCAAGATCTACAAGAGGCTCCAGCATTTTTAATCGAAGTATGGCCAGATAACCCAATACACCAGAAACAATTATCCCGCTGAGGTAAATCAATAAGTGATCATAGCTGAAATGCTCATTGAAAGAAATTGCCAACGCTATCATAAAATGGTTTGCTACAATCAACAACAAGGTCAGCTGAACATTCTTTCTTTTAGTAAAAGCTTTAAACACCATGATTAATCCTATCAAACCAAAAGCATACGGAAGTGATTTATTTAACAAATCGGGAATTGATTGCTTATAGATTACTGCCAGTACACCTGTTGCACCAGCTGTAAAAAGAAAAATCAAAACACCCCTTACTTGTAAAAACTCCAGACGGTTGCCAGCCCACTTAATGGGTTTCCATAGGTAGCGATGCAGCAAAGTGTCAAGATTCCATTCTTTCAGGCACAGCATATAGATTGTATACTCTAACTTTTTAGGTAACGAATCCTCAATGGTATGTTGGCGAGGAATAAAATTGTAAAACTGCTCGCGTATCAAATAACTAACCACTGATGGTGAAACCAATAACTGATAGGTTCTCAAAAAAGCATTCCCTGCAAAATGAATGAGTGCCAGATTATCGAAGCCTGCTGCCACTTCAATAAATATTAAACCAATCTGAGCGATTGAGGCATAAGCTATCTGACTTTTAACAGATGACTGTACCCTGGCAATACCGGTAGCAATCAGGCTGGTGGTCAAGCCCACAGCTCCGATGAGTATCCTGATAAATAGTTGATGTTCCCAAAAATGAAAAGTGCGCAACAATACGAACACACCAATGTGCACAGACAATGATCCATAGAAAATTGCGCTGGAAGGTGTTGGTCCTTCCATTGCTCTAGGCAACCATGATGAAAAAGGAAGCTGTGCCGATTTAGCTGCTGCTGAAATTAAGATCATCAATGAAACCAGAATACCAACCAATGCATGTGTTTGCAATTGTGCATTCACTAATGCTTCGTTATTAAATTCAACGAACGTAATATTCTGCCCCCACAGGTGATGGCTTAACCACATGGCTAAAATCAAACCAACATCCGCAATTCTATAAATAGAAAATACTTTTACTGCATTCTTCACTGGTAAGTACCTGTCTCTGTAAAATGCAATCAGCAAGAAGGATGATATGCCAAGAATTTCCCAACCAATAAATAGTGTCTCCAGATTTCCTGATAGTACTACAATGGTGTAGCCGAGATAAAAGAAAAGTACGGTATTAAAAAAACGTTTGTATCCTTCTTCTCTGTGTAAGTAGTAGCGACTATAGATGGTTACTAAAAAAGTAAGTATAGAACCAACCATTAAGTAAACGGCTGCCACTTTATCAAAACAGAAATCAATCAGAAATTCATAATTGGCAGATTGAAAAACAACGAAGTCACGCAAGTTTAGCGTTACATGCCCCTGCATGATCCAGACTACAATAAATAATGTAACCAGCAGTGCGTTCAGGCCAACTGTTATAAACGCTATTCTTGAGAGCAATGCTTCTTTGGCGGATGGTGCCAGTAAACTACCCAAAAATCCTACTAAGGGAATGGCTATAAAAATTTGCAAATAGATTTCCATAGCTTAAGCAATTAGGTATACCGGTAAATTTTCCTGATGTGTTTCCATCAGTAATTCTAGATCACTAACAACATCGGGGCCGTAGCTTAATTGTTTGTGTAGATGCAACTCACCATCCCTGAAGACAAATATTTTCTTGGTGTCCGGGTGCATGACAGCAAGGTTTACCCAGTTATTAATAAACCATTCGTAAGTTTCACTATTACGCTGAATGGTTTCCAATACAACTTCAGGGTAATGCTGAACCACAATTAATAGGCGCACCGGGTCGTGTACTTCAATCATCTGACTTGGAAGGCCCGGACGTAAATCACCATCAATGCCATTCGCCACGCCAAACAAACCCATTACATTATGAGGAAGTTTAGTGCCCGCGCCCAGTTTCTGATTATCAACGCGAGAAAAATAATACTCAAGGTTAATACCTCCACACACAGGTGCTGCGGCCTTCAAAATAGAAAACAAATACTTGCCCTGCGGATCAATTCGATAGTCGTAGGAGTTTAAGAAAGCGCGCCTATCCAAAAATAAACCTCTCGTTAAAGACCTATCACCAACAATGCAAAGTGCATTGGTAGCATGATTCAGTTCAGGTCTTGGCTCAAACAATGATACTGAACGTAAACGCACTTTATCATGTACGGTCTCAGGACTTAAGGCAGAGTTTATGATTTCAAATCTTCTCGAGCGTTCCTTCGCATTATGATCGAGAGCAATTGAAAATAATTGCTCGTGGCGTGTGTGATTCAATTTGTTGTCATCCGATAATGACGCTTCGTCAAAAAACACAACCTCATCTCTGGTAGTGTCATGCAATGCGCCTACAAATTGCGTAGTGTCTGGAATTTCAATTCCACGACCTGCAAGAATATTTCTAACCTGCCTATGGTTTGCCATGTGGCATATCACCCTTGCGTTTACAGATCCTGGTCGGCCAGAGCATGCACCACAATCGTAAGCTGCAAAGTGTGGATTGTTAACACTGCTCGATCCATGTCCTACAACGTATACGATAGACGCAAAATCCTTTACAAGCCCTATGCTGGAAAGTAGACCCTCAACACGATTGGCCATATCCTCTACGCTGAAGCCAACTTGCAAATCATTTTCTCTATGGTTAGGGTTATGGTTTTCGATGGTCAGTTTAGAAAACTTATCCATGTGCCGGAATGAAGTGGCCGTTGCCGGACTTACTGAGGGTCTGAAAATATTAATAAACAACTTTATGGCAGACCAAAAGCCAAGTGTTTGTGTAATCAACCAACCCCTGAAAAGCGAATGCGTTTGTTTAGTAAAGTGCGGATCCTTCTGTTGCTTGCTTCTCCCTTCAATTTCCTTAATAAGGTATTTAGGAGTAACTGGTGCAGGGCAAAGTTTCGTAAGGAATTTACCATGCTCTGGTTTGTAAAAAAACTCTACACCAAAAAAACCTGGTGTGCCAAAAGTCTGACAAGTCGGGTCAAATTTTTCCAGGTAACGTCTGATGGAGCATTCGCGATCATCTATGCAAAACATAGCCTGAAAACTTCGGCCAATTTTTTCTGATATCTGCTCCTGTTTTTGAAGACCACCCAATACAGCATTATAGTAAGTCCATTCATAGGCTTCCTGAAACATCATTGTTGCCTCATGCAAGTCACGCGTTGGAACCTTATCAAACAGTTCAAGTGGCCTGTTGGTAATGCTCTTACCCAAGGGCTTCCAGCTATCGCCAAGTTGATGCATAACAGCATCTAATTCCAATAACAACTCAAAGCTTATTAAATCATGAATTGAAATTTTTCTATGATCGAGCAGTGTATCTGGATTATCTTCAATGGCAGAGACCATGCCGGACCAACCCTGATGTGCAAATTGCTGATCATACAGATAATGTTCATACAATGTTGGATCACCGATAAGTTTATCTAGCAGAAATTCAATGCCACACTTACCATCTAAGAGTAACTGCTTCACATATTTTGTTTTAAAAAAACTTGTAAAGCTTGCTCGCTCCATCTCTCTGATGGACGACAAAAATCCTTTATGCCACACCGGGAAATTCCACATAGCAATGCCCTGATCAAGGTAACTACACAAAATTCTGAACAGTGTAGGGTGAACCATCGCATCAAGATCAAGGCGATAGGTATTCCGCCAATAAGCACGCACTAGGCCGACCCGCGGGATTTCGGTCTTGTCAAAAGCATCATGCAGAAGTTTTTTCATCCAAAAGTTTACTGCTGTACTTCCTTTTCGGCTAATAATAATCTCGCGTAGCACTTCATCTTTAATTTTGCCAGATGCTAGTAATGCGCGATACTCATCTATAGTCAAGGATGTTTTGTATCCAAATATTTCAGTGGCCTGTTTAATGGCCTCCTGAAATGGAATGTTTTGAAAAGCATGAAGCGTGTTATGATGAATAAAATCTTTTAGCGGAGCTTGTGCTGGCAAAAAGTGTTTTAAACGATGCAGCACCTCATGTTCATGAAAAGTAATTGATTGCACGTTTTCATAATTTTAAGTGAATAAAAAACACAACACCGGTGTTGAACTATTCAACTGTGGAATCGCAGAAATAAAAAATGGCGAATACCGACAAGGCCGGTTACTGGACTGATAGAGAATCAGTCAGTTTTTGTATTCATCAAATTAAGAAAGTACAATGGAGAACACGCAAGGAAGGTTCTTGTGCGTGTTGAGAAGCTGCGCTGAACTGTAGCGGATAGCGTATGGAAAAAAGCCGTTCACAAAATGAAGCCGAGAAATCAATTAAAGCAAAGGCAAAAAGCTTATCGTGCTTTTCTTCTTCTGTCTCTTTTTCAGTTTTCTCAAATAAAGAAGTAAGTGTGGAGGGAGCACTGTGTTTATGGAAAACCACCCCTTGCGCAATGGCTATTTGTTCTTCATCCCCCTGACTAACGAAAATGGCCCCAAGTAACTGAAAGCAGAATAGTATGAGCACAGATCGTATCAGATATTTAGATGTCCGTATTGCCATACTTTATTTAACAGTACAAAGGTCTGCTATTTTTATTGAATTCTGCAAATGATACAAGCTACTCCCCAAAAGTAACCTCAAACGAGCCTCGCAACTACATGATAATTATCATTTTAGTATCCTGCAATCGAAGTAGTCTACTTAGCCAGTCTAGTTAATAATATCAAATCTGGTGTAAGGCACAAGCACCTTTGGCACCAGGATTCCATCTTTAGTCTGGTTGTTTTCTAATATGGCAGCCACAATTCTGGGTAAGGCAAGCGCACTACCATTTAAGGTGTGCAAAAGTTGTGTTTTGCCTTCTTTGTTTTTATAGCGCAACTTCAATCGGTTGGCTTGATAGGTTTCAAAGTTGCTTACAGAGCTGACTTCTAACCACCGCTTTTGCGCAGCTGCATATACTTCCATATCAAAAGTAATGGCACTGTTCACCCCCATGTCGCCACCACACAGTAAAAGTTTGCGATAAGGCAATTCTAGTTTTTCCAGCAGACTTTGCACATATAAGCACATCTCCTCCAATGCTTCATATGATTCTTCAGGTTTTCTTATCTGAACAATCTCTACCTTATCAAATTGATGCAAGCGATTCAGGCCGCGCACGTGTGCTCCCCAGCTACCAGCTTCACGCCTGAAACAAGGAGTATAACCTACATTCTTAATTGGTAAATCATTTTCATTTACCATCACATCGCGATATAGGTTTGTGATGGGCACTTCAGCCGTTGGTATCAAGTACAGGTTGTCGGCTGTGGCATGGTACATCTGCCCCTCTTTATCTGGCAGCTGGCCTGTTCCATAACCGCTGGCTTCATTCACGACAATGGGTGGTTGTATTTCACGGTAGCCTTGTTTCTCGGCCTCATCTAAAAAAAAGTTAATGAGGGCGCGCTGCAATTTTGCTCCCTTACCTTTATAAACCGGGAAACCGGCACCGGCTATTTTTATCCCTAATTCAAAATCAATGATATCATACTTCTTAATTAGGTCCCAATGCGGCACGGCATCATCAACCAAGGTTTGTGGTGTACCGAAAGTATGTACTGTAATGTTATCTTCCGCACTTTTACCGGCTGGTACTTTTTCAGCAGGCACGTTAGGGATAGCATACAATAATTTCTGCAAGTCCTCCTCAATCGTATTGAGCATTGGGCCCAATTCAGTTGTTTGCTTTTTCAACTCAGCCGTGCGGTTCTTCAACTGCTCAGCCTCCGCTTTATTGCCACTTTTCATCAGGTTTCCAATCTCCTTAGCCAGGCTGTTGCTTTCAGCCAGCATGTCATCCTGTTTGCGCTGCATTTCCTTGCGCTGAACATCCAGTGATAATACTTGGTCTATTGTCTCGCTTATGGTGGTCAACCCACGTTTGCGCAAACCCTCTATTATCTTATCTCTTTGTTCACGAATAACATTTACCTGTAGCATGATTCTTAATTTTAAGGGCTCAAAAATAGCTGATTTTTCGCAGCATAATTTGTTTTGGTTTTAAAATCGCCTATACTTGCAGAGTCAACAGGGTTTTATCCAAAGCCCGTTACTTATAAAGCACCTTTTTGCACTACTCAACCCAAAATCTTAACTAATCTGTTTGCCTCAACCAAAGTGGGGGAACCTTAAGTTTCACATTATCAAACACAACTTTTTTAATATCACATGTACACTATTGACGATCTGAATGTCAGACTTCTTTCTGAGTTGAAAGAAATTGCCGAGGGTATGGGCGTAAAAAATGCCAAGAAACTAGGTAAGCAAGAACTCATCTACAAAATTCTTGACGAACAGGCGGCCAAGCCTGAAGATGCCCCTAAAAAGGAAGCAAGTGAAACAGGTAAACGCCCCCGAAGAAGGGAAAACGTAGCACCTACCAAACCTGAAGAAAAAGAGTTAACAGCAGACGAGTTACTCCAATCCATCGATATAGACCTTGACTCACCTTCAATCACTGCCTTCGATGAAGACATCAAACCAGTAACCTTCGAAGCAGAGAAAGTTGTAGCACCACAGGTTACAACCAACGAAGACAAACCACGTGAGGAGCGACCGGCCAGAGAAGACAGGGCACCACGTGAGGAGCGCCAGCCAAGAGAAGAGCGTCAGCCGCGTGAAGAACGTGGACCTCGCCCAGAACGCGAACCACGCGATGAGAGAGCACAACAACTCAAAAACTCCATACGTGAATTTGATGGTGCCATTGCCAATGAAGGCGTTCTCGAAATTATGCAAGATGGCTACGGCTTTTTACGCTCCAGCGATTACAATTACTTAGCCAGCCCCGATGATATCTATGTATCTCCTTCTCAAATAAAACTTTTCGGATTAAAAACCGGGGATACGATTAAAGGCCTTATCCGCCCGCCTAAAGAAGGTGAAAAATATTTTGCCTTACTAAAAGTCGAATCAGTAAACGGCAAAACAACTGACGAAATCCGCGACCGTGTTGCTTTCGAATATTTAACGCCCCTCTTCCCTGAAGAAAAGCTTAAACTGAGCACTACACACGACAACATGTCGACCCGTATTCTCGATTTGTTCTCACCTATTGGTAAAGGACAGCGTGGTATGATTGTAGCGCAACCAAAAACAGGTAAAACTGTATTGCTTAAAAATATTGCTAACGCCATTGCCCAAAACCATCCGGAAGTCTACCTCTTGATCTTATTGATTGACGAACGTCCTGAAGAAGTTACCGACATGGCTCGCAGCGTAAAAGCAGAGGTAGTCGCTTCTACTTTTGATGAGCAGGCCGATCGCCACGTGAAAGTTGCCAGTATCGTATTGGAAAAAGCCAAGCGTATGGTTGAGTGTGGACATGATGTGGTGATCTTGTTAGACTCTATTACTCGTCTGGCTCGTGCCTACAACACAGTGGTTCCTTCATCTGGTAAAATATTATCAGGTGGTGTGGATGCCAATGCTTTACACAAGCCTAAACGTTTCTTTGGTGCCGCCCGTAAAATTGAAAATGGCGGATCACTTACCATTATTGCCACAGCCCTTATTGAAACAGGTTCTAAAATGGACGAAGTTATCTTCGAAGAATTTAAAGGAACCGGTAACATGGAATTGCAATTAGACCGTAAGCTGGCCAACCGCAGAATTTATCCTGCTATTGATGTACCTGCGTCAGGTACCAGACGTGAAGATTTGTTGATGAAAGAAGAAGAGCTGCAGCGTGTATGGATCTTGCGTAAGTTTATGAGTGACATGAACTCGGTTGAGGCCATGGAATTCTTACAACAGAAAATGAAGGGAACACGTAACAATGAAGAGTTTTTACTCTCTATGAACGGTTAATATTCTTTTCTCACAAAATAAAGAGGTTTTCTACTAAGCGCTGGCCTGTAGAAAACCTCTTTTTCATTGTTAGGGGTGGCGATAAAAGGTTTTACTTACTATTCTCCAGCCTTCGGCAAATTTATAAAGCACTATATAGTCAGTAAAGGTTTTCTTGCCTTCTCTGTATAGTTCAAGTTTAACCGTTGCCGCTGTTCCTGTAATATCAACGGATAAAAACTTTGCTTCAGTGCGTACCGGTTTTGCATCCGGTTTGGCCTCAGCTTTACGTTTTTCAATAGCTGCTATCCAGTCCTCAATAGCAAATGGCTTTACATCATTATCCATCACACGCAACATAGTAAAGCTTGGGTGGAAGCCTTTGCGTATATCCTCCACGTTGCCACTGTTTTGAATGCCCTCAACATAGGCACTGCTGACAACACTTTTTACCAACTCCTCCTCGCTTACCTGCGCATTTGCAACACTAAGCAAAAGCAGGCAGCTGATACCAAGTAAAATACTTTTCATAATAATGGGTTTTTACACAGAAACGTTTAATCCACCACAGGGTTTCATGATGTCAAAAAAGCATCACCGCAACTTTATGATGATAATGATCGGTATTTCAAAAAACATCAAAATCAAAAAACTTATTACATGGAGGCACTATATAATGGACTGATTCCTAATATTTAATACCTTTAAACACAAGTAAACCTATGCCCCCAACACCGATTTTCCGCATGCTCTTGGCTTGCCTGTTGCTTTTTACGCAATGGGCTAACGGACAATCGGGAAAGGTTGACAGCCTAGAGTCAAGGTTATCCCAAACATCAACGGATACGGCAAGACTCACCATTATCAATAAATTGATTCGTTGCTATACGGATAGCAATAATGAACGCACCATTGCACTTGCAAAAGAGGCATTAACACTGGTTGATAAAGCAAGATCTAAAAAAGAAGCCGCTGGCATTTATCTTAACTATGCATTGGCCATAGAGACATTGGGTAAGTACACCGAGAGTATTCTTTACAACGAAAAGGCGCTCGAGCTGTATAGCGAAGCAAATGACAGTGCCAACATATCCATCATCTATAACAACCTGGGCATTGGCTATAATCAAATCGGAGATTACAGCATGGCTGTTCATAACCTTTTATTGGCTATTGAAATAGATGAGGCCTTGAAAGACTCAATCGGATCAAGTTTCGATTACATTAACTTATCGGAAACTTACTATTTCTCTAAAAATTATCAGCTTGCCGAACGGTGGGGTAAAAAGGCATTTAACACAATCAATGCAACGCAAGAAAAATATGGTCTTGCCTACGCTGCTGAAACGTTGGCGCTGGCTTATATTGAATTAGGAAAGTTAGATTCCGCAAGAGCGCTTGTTTCTATTGCCTCAGCTTTAGCTAAAGAGCAAAGTATTGATTATTTAATTTGTCGAAGCGAAAGTCACCTGGGTAGAATTGGTATGAAGGAGGGAAACTATGACCAGGCCCGACTTCATTTTCTGAATGCCCTAAGATTAAGCAAGGATAAATATATCTCTGATGTTCGTTTACCCAGTCTGATTTTATTAGCAGAGACTTACCTTTATCTGAATAAAGAACAAATGGCCCTTGAGCATGCGCAGGAGGCCTATCAGGCAAGTCTAACTGTTAAAAATAAAGTGTGGGCAATGGAAAGCTGCACCATATTGGCCAAGGTTTTTGAAAAGATAAACAAGAACTCCGAGGCTATTAAATATCTTCACCTTGCATCACTTTATAAGGACACCATCCTTGATCAGTCTGTAAGAGGTAGTATTCTTGCCAAGGCCTATAATATCAATCTTGAAAATGAAAAACGAGCTAAACAAAAAGCGCTTGATGGCCTTGAGGAAAAAGACAAGGTGGTGTTGCGTCAACGCTACCTGTTAATCATCGGTGGCATAGCCGTACTCAGTCTGCTTTCTTTTGTTTACCTGATCAGAAAGGCCAGCATAGAAAGAAAAAAGAATAATGAACAATTGATTAGTAATAACATCCAGCTTAATCGATTGAATCAGGAGATCAATGGTTTGATTAACACAATCGTTCATGATCTGAAAGCACCCTTAAATAGTTTGCAGGGAATTTTATACGTATTGGAGCAGGACACCAGCCATAATACTTCTGCCAATGAAATGATCAAACACGGGCATCGTGTAATTGAAGGTGGCCACGAAATAATCAAGGAATTGCTTGAGTTACGCGAACTGGAGGAAAAAACAACAGGCCTGACCATAGAGAACACAAACCTCAAAAAACTGATTGAAGGCATTAAAGAAGAGTACTTACCTTACGCTAAGCAGAAACAAATTGATATTAATACTTTAAGTGATGATGAATTTGTGGGTCTCGACCAGCAGATGGTTAAACGACTCATTGGTAATCTTGTATCCAACGCCATCAAGTATTCTCCTGCAGGGAAACAGGTGCAGCTTGTTGCGAATAAAACTAATCAACTAATTACTTTCGAAGTGGTAGATGAGGGCCAGGGTTTTAGTGAAGCCGATCGTGAGAAGATGTATGAGAAATTTCAAAAGTTGAGCGCCCGACCAACAGCAGGTGAAACTTCTCATGGTTTGGGCTTGGCTATTGTCAAGATCATTATCAATCGGTTAAATGCCAGTATTGAACTTAATAGCGAAAAGGGTAAAGGCTCCAGTTTTGTTATCAAGATTCCGTATAATTAGTCTGATCGCTTCAATTCCGTTCCGTCTTGCGAAACCCGATAAGTATAGGCTGCTTGCGATTTTGAGCGAACGTGATAGAGTTCAATACGAAATCGCTGAATTCCCTTCAACACTTCATTTGACAAATCAATGCTTAGTTCCTGATCCGAACATTCCACGCAGGTGCGTTTAAACAACACTTCTCCGCTCAACTCATTCATGATGAGTAAATCAACATCAGACTTTTTCTTGAAGTTAAGTGGTACACTGGCCACCAGACTAGGCCTTGCCTTGTAAACGCTTGTTGGCCAGAAACCAATTCGCTTTCTATCCAACAATTGCCTGAACTCACCACCCTTAGAAACACCAATGATATCATATACATACGTTCCATGCTGTTGTAGTGTGTCTATATATTGATAGTGGTCAAGACTTTTACCTTGTGCATTCAATTGCAATGCAACTTCCTTCAGTAATTGACCTTTAAACGTTGTGCTTTCTTGCCTATGTACTTCAAAGAAGTTCAGTTCTTCTCTCAGTCTCTCATCTACGCGCCACTGTAGTGTAACTATGTTTTTATCCAGCGTAGCTTGAAACTGCAAAGTGTCCATCGATTTCTGTTTTAACGGATATCCTTTTGGCTTCGTGGATAATTGAATGTCAAAGGAGCAGATGTCTCCTAAGAAGCCATCAATGTTAATCAGGTAGAATTTATTCGCCTCGACAGAATCTATTGTAATATAAGTATCATTCTGATCAGTGAATGATTCGCAGTGCAATAACTTATAAGTGCTGGCCTCACAAGGATTACCCTCGATGACCAGTATTTGTACACCAAACTTTTTCCTGCATTGCTGGCTGCCTACATTTAGAAACAATTTACCTCCAATGGGCGAGCTGAAAGTAAACCACTGATCGTTGTGATAGATCAGGCATTTCTCTGTCAACTTTTTATTAATGCAAGCCCATTCAACAGTAGATTGATCGGTAGTGGATTGAATTGGATCAGCATCGAGTATTAAAAAACTACTTTGGTGTATGCTGTTATTTGATACCTGAGCGCTTAGATTAATGCTCAGGAAAACCACGCACAGTAGCGTAGCTAACCTAAAAAAGTGTGTACTACTTCTTTTTCTTTCTTTCGTGAAAAGCACCTTGGTAGGTAGGGTCATCCTTTTTCTTTTGCCAGTCAATTTCGCGCGCCATGTCCTGCTTTTCTTCCATACTCGCTTCCTCTATCTCAACAGCATCCGGCAATTTTTTTACCGGAATTCTCTGGCGGATTAATTTTTCAATCTTTTGAATATGATAATGTTCAGCAGGATTTACAAATGTAATCGCCTTGCCTTCGCTCAACGCCCTTCCGGTTCGACCAATGCGGTGCACATAATCGTCATACACAATAGGCACGTCAAAATTAATAACGTGCGAAACATCGGTTACGTCAATGCCCCTGGCAGAAACATCGGTAGAGACCAGTATGCGAATGCCCCCATCTTTAAACTCGTACATGGCATTGATGCGTGTATTCTGTCCTTTATTAGAATGAATAACTTTTACAGTGCCCAGGGCTTTACGTTCCAGAAATTTAAAAATGTTATTGGCTGTATCTTTTGTTCTGGTAAATATAATTACGCGGTGAAAATCTTCTTTATCCTCCAATAAATGCAGCAAAAGATTAATCTTTGTTTTAATGTTGGGTACTTCGTATAGCTCCTGCGTTACTTGTATAGAAGTAGTGGCTGGTGGGGTCACTTCAATGCGTACTGGAAATTCCAGAAAATCCTGCGACAGTTTTTCTACGCGTTCTCCAAAGGTGGCAGAGAACAATAAATTTTGTCGCTTGCTGGGAATCACTTCAAAAATTTTTCTTAGTTGAGGCATAAAGCCCATATCCATCATCCGGTCAGCTTCATCCAATACCAAGGTTTTAATTTGCTTAACCGGCAGTTCACCTTTCAGGTAAATTTCCATAAAGCGCCCTGGGGTCGATACCAGAATATCAACGCCATTGGCAATAGCATCTACGTGTGCCTTTATCCCCACACCGCCATACACAGGCACAATACGTAAATCAGTGTACTTGGCAAAATTGTGTGCGTGCTCTGCTAATTGTACTACCAATTCCTTTGTTGGAGCCAATATAACCGCACGGGGTTCTGTGCCTTGTGCGTACTTTACTTTCATCATCAACGGTAGCATATAGGCTGCAGTTTTACCTGTACCCGTCTGGGCAATGCCAATCACATGCTGACCACCTTGTATTACAGGTATCGCTTTTTGTTGAATTTCTGTGGGGGTTTCAAAGCCCAAATCAGCCACTGCATTAAGCAGTTGTTTATTCAGATTAAATATTGAAAAGCTTGTAATGGCTGACACGTTTTGGTTTTACCTTTATGACGTTATGAAAAAAACTCTGATTCTAAACGCGAATATAGTCAACGAAGGTAAGGTATGGCAGGGCGATCTGCTTATTAAAGGCGAGCGTATCGAAAAAACAGGTAATAATCTTACTTCCGAACAAGCCGATTCCATTATTGATGCAAAAGGGAAGTATTTGATGCCTGGCGCTATTGATGATCAAGTGCACTTTCGGGAGCCGGGTCTTACACACAAAGCCAATATTTTTTCTGAGTCGAGGGCTGCCGTTGCAGGCGGTGTTACTAGTTTTATGGAGATGCCCAATACCAGTCCGCCAACTTTCACACAAAGTTTATTGGAGGATAAGTATAAGATTGCCTCACATTCCTCTCTGGCCAATTATTCATTTTTTCTTGGTGCTTCTAATGATAACTTAGAAGAAGTGATGAAGACAAATCTTCAGGAGGTTTGTGGACTGAAAATTTTTATGGGTTCCTCCACTGGCAATCTCTTGGTTGATAGTCCTCAAACGCTTGAAGCCATTTTCTCGCGCTTTCCTGGTTTAATTGCCACTCATTGCGAAGACGAACCAACCATTCGCAAAAACCTGGAGGACGCAAAAGCACAGTATGGTGAAGAAGTACCCATTGCGCAGCATCCCATCATCCGCAGTGAAGAGGCCTGCTATCTTTCCTCTTCAATGGCTGTGGAACTTGCTAAAAAGCATGGCACTCAATTGCACATTTTGCACATCTCCACCGCTAAGGAGTTAGCCTTGTTTGATGGCAGCATTCCTTTAGAAAAAAAGAAAATTACTGCAGAAGCCTGTGTACATCATTTATGGTTTAATGATGCCGACTATGAAAAACTGGGTACGTTAATTAAATGGAATCCTGCGATAAAAAAAGCAAGCGACCAACAAGCGATATTGGCGGCTGTTCTATCCAACAAAATAGATGTGATCGCGACTGATCATGCTCCCCACCTCCTGGAAGAAAAGCAACAAAGCTATTTTAAAGCACCTTCTGGCGGACCCTTGGTGCAGCATAGTGTGGTGGCCATGCTTGAAATGTACCACCAAGGTAAAATTTCGATTGAGCGTGTGGTGGAGAAAATGGCGCATAACCCCTCCATTTTGTTCAGAATTAAAGACCGTGGTTTTATACGCGAAGGGTACTTTGCCGATTTAGTACTCGTAGACATCGATAATCCCTGGACAGTTGAAAAGAAAAATATCCTGGCAAAATGCGACTGGTCGCCTTTTGAGGGACAAAGTTTCAAGTCAATGGTCACCCATACTTTTGTTTCTGGCTACCTGGCCTATGAAAATGGTATGATAAATAACGGCCAAATGGGACAAAGACTGCTATTTGACAGAAAGTAGGTTTGGCAAATTTCGATCGACTGGCTACATTTGCAACCCAATTGAGGCTTTCGGTCAGGAACCTCAGTTTTTATGGTGGATGTAGCTCAGTTGGTTAGAGCACCAGATTGTGATTCTGGGGGTCGCGGGTTCGAGCCCCGTCTTTCACCCAAAAAAAGGTTGTCAGCATTGACAGCCTTTTTTTATTACCTCAATTTCTGCACATCCAATTTGCCAGAGCATAACAATTCCTTCTCTGCGAAAATTGGTGAGTTCTGTTGCAAAAATTACTGATTATTTAAACGAAGATACTGAGCATTCCGGCAGTAGATGGGAGGGTTGCGGTTCGAGCTCCATATTTCATCCTTAAAAATTTCCGCATAAATGAGGGATACTTTTATTTTCCACCTGTCACAAAGCCGTGGTTTTGTTGTTATAAAAGCGTTAAATCGTTTAACCTAACATCTAAACACAACACCCATGGATCAACGCATTATCAATTTATTTGACGAGTACACGCATAAACCGCTAACACGCGAAGAGTTTCTAAAAAAGCTTGCCATACTCACAGGCAGTACCGCTGCCGCACTAACTGTATTACCCCTCCTGGAGGTAAACTATGCTCACGCAGCCACGATTGGCCCGGAAGACGACCGCATTACAACCGAATACATCAATTACAATGTAGATGGCGTTGTCATGCGAGGTTACCTGGCCAGACCTAAAAAGAAAGGTAAATATCCTGCTGTTGTAGTAATCCATGAAAACCGTGGACTCAACCCACACACTGAAGACGTTACAAGGCGTTTTGCCTCCGAGGGTTTTATTGCTTTAGCACCCGATGCACTCTCTCCTTTGGGTGGTGCCCCTGCGGATGCAGACAAAGCCCGTGAGCTTTTTCAGAAATTGGATGCAAGCAAAAACACACAAAATTTTGTAGGCGCTTTCGATTTTCTAAGAGAATTAAAAGGCTGTAACGGAAAGTTTGCTTGCATCGGATTCTGCTGGGGTGGGGCTATGGCCAATACCCTGGCTGTAAATGTGCCTGATCTTTTAGCTGCGGCACCTTTTTATGGAAGACAACCAGACGCTGCTGATGTGCCTAAAATTAAAGCAGCAATGCAATTGCATTATGCGGAGAAAGATGAGCGCGTAAATGCAGGTATTGCCGCTTACGAAGAAGCGCTAAAGAAAGCCAACATAGTTTACGAGGTACACATGTACATGGGTGCACAGCATGCTTTCTTTAACGACAGCGCACCAACACGCTACAACGAAGAAGCCGCCAAGCTGGCCTGGAGTCGTGTGCTTACTTTCTTTGGAGAAAAATTGAAGTAAATTCTTAAACCCCTATAAAAACAAAAGCGCAAGTCTCTCCAACTTGCGCTTTCTTTTTTTGCCTGATAGTGCAGAATTACTTCACGTTGTTGTTCACAACTTTAGCTAATTCGAACATAGAGATTTGCTTCTTGCCAGCGAATAAAGCCTTAAGCTTCTCATCAGCATTGATCATACGTCTGTTCTTGCTATCCTGAAGTTTGTTCTTCTTGATGTACTCCCAGATTTTTTTGATGATCTGAGTTCTTGGTAGGCCTTTGTTACCTACAACAGCTGCCAGGTTTGCGCTAGGAGTTAATGCTGCCATGAAAGCTGCATTAGGTTTTCTCTTCGCAGCCTTCTTAGCTACTTTTTTGGCAGCCTTCTTAGCTACCTTCTTTACTACTTTCTTAGCAGCTTTCTTCGCTACTTTTTTGGCTGCTTTTTTTGCAACCTTTTTACTTGCCTTTTTTGCCATAGCTCAAGTGGTTTGTGATGATAAAAGTTATTTGTTTAAAAAATATCGTACGTTTTCTCCTTCTGTTTTGCTCATGTTTTCTCTCAGGCGATCAAGATAACCGATGCACAGAATGGCATACTGGGCTTAAAAATAGATGGGCGTTTTAAATTATCCTAATTTTCCCTCGTAATACATTACAATTCCCCTAGGGAAACAGACTCTTTTCATCATGTTTTCCCTAGGGAAATGCGTGATTTCCCCTAGAGAAAATGCAGTGAACATCCTTAATCCTCTAGGGAAATTGATCTTTTCAAGTCAACTATTCTTCAATAATCAAATAACCAAAAGACAAGCAGGCAACTTAATTGTTGCTAAAAAATGCGATTTCCCCTAGGGAAATGCTTTTAATTGTATTTTAGGCGATTGATTTACCCCAAGGAAAATCGCAATACATGAAGGAACTGAGTCAGGCCATACGAAGTATTAATGTAACACGCTATGTTACACCCTTGCGTGAAGGGGGGTCGCTTCCTGCCTTGGTAGAAGCAGATGATCAATTTCTTTATGTGCTGAAATTCAGAGGTGCCGGTCAGGGTGCAAAGGCTTTAATCGCAGAACTATTAGGGGGAGAAATAGCACGCACGCTTGGTCTGAGGGTACCTGAAATTGTTTTTGCCAACCTCGATAGTGCCTTCGGGCGCATAGAGGGTGATGAGGAAATTCAGGATTTGCTAAAAGCAAGCACGGGTTTAAACCTTGGCCTGCATTACTTGTCCGGGTCAATTACTTTTGATCCGCTGGCAGTTTCCATTGATAGTCTTCTCGCATCGCAAATCGTTTGGCTTGATGCACTCTTACTCAATGTAGACCGCACCGTCAGAAATACCAATATGCTCTGGTGGAACAAGGAGCTGTGGCTTATCGACCATGGAGCAGCCTTGTATTTTCATCACAGCTGGCAAGACTGGGAAAATCCAAAACGCCCCTTCGCAAAAATTAAAGACCATGTATTATTACCAACAGCTGATCAGTTAGATGAAGTAAATAATGCTTTTCGGCAGCGCTTAAGTGCAGATAAAATAAGACATATTGTTTCGCTCATTCCTGCCGAATGGCTAAACGATGCAGCCTTTGAAACTCCGGAAGCGAACCGCGCTGCCTATGCAGCTTTTCTGGAAAATCGAATTGCCAATGCTGAATTTTTTGTAAACGAAGCCAAACATGCAAGAGCATCACTTATTTGAATATGCTGTAGTAAGGGTGGTTCCTCGTGTAGAACGCGAGGAGTTTATTAACGTTGGTGTTATACTGCTTTGTGCAAAGCAAAAATTTCTTTCGTGCTTATTAGAGTTGAACGAGGAACGCCTTAAGTCCCTCTGCACCTCAATAGATATTGAAGAGGTCAGCACACACATGCAATCATTTGACCGTATTTGTAGAGGAGGCAAGGCAGGTGGGCCGATAGGTGTACTACCCCTGGCCGAACGCTTCCGTTGGCTTACGGCCAGCAGGAGTACTGTTGTGCAATGTTCGCAGGTACATCCAGGTTTGTGTGATGACCCGGATGCAACCCTTAAACGCTTATTCGAACAATTGGTAAAAACATAAATCTGTGTTCATCTTCATTGCCTTTTCCTGAGTACTGCCTTTACCAGCAATCTCCTGTTTTCAAGTATTGCTTCGGGCTTAACAGCGGTTACGTATACAATGCCCGCACGGCTGCAGCCCAAAGCAACTAACTGCTCAACAATAGCCTCCGCCTGCTTTATTGTTCTATTATTATGATAAGTGTACTCTGCCATAATGGTATCGTGTCTGTACAACTGGCCGAGTGAATCAATCTCATCAAAATAATATTCGACAGAATCAATACGTATTTCTGTTAAGTCAGGTGAAGACTGTATGCTGTCTTCTACATAACCTTGTAGTTCAACTTGAATCTCGGCCATCAGGCTGGGATTACTTTTTAGCAAGCGACTAAAACGTCTTAATTCATTGGTCAGTGCTGGTGTCTTTTCTAAAATGCTGGTGTTCGGTCTAAACCTGATGGCATTTAACGGTAGTTCATCATTAGCAGTGGCTTGTTTTATGTTTGCCGTATAGCGCTCAAAGGGGCGAGGGAAACCTTCAGTGATATCAAAAAGCTTGCAGTCATATATTACACTTCCGTTTTCTGGTTCAATGGCAAGTTCGTACTTGCTTCCCTCCACTATAAAAGCCGTAAACGTTCCATCCTTATCGGGGCGTGCATTATAAACGAGCTTTCCTTTATTTAAATCATTTACCAGCACATAAACAGGAATGGCGGGGTCGTTCACTTTCCCATCAATGCGTAGCACGCCTCTCGGCTTCAGTTCTGCGGGAAACAAATACTCCGTTAGTTCAGAGCGTCTTTCGCCTTTTGCATCGCGAAGTAAGTATTGTCCTTGTCCGGTAACACTTATAAACTGATCATCGTCTGCTGTGTTTGCAAAAGTAAGTGGTATCGGTTTTGTCCACACATTATCTATTAATCGTGTCTGGTACAAATCCATACCTCCTTTATTAGGTTGCAATAAGGTAGAAGCAAAAATTAATGTTTCACCATCCGCCATAATGCGTGGTGTTTGCGAGTTTCCCGTATTTATTGTGGCTGGTAATTCTGTTGCTTCACCCCATCGACCACCGGGTTGCTTTTTGCTTACCATAATTTTGCAGCGGTCTGCCTGTTTACTATTCATGCTTTCGCAACGCATAAAATACATCGTCATGCCATCTGCGGTTATGGAGGGCGAAGCATCATTCAACTTTGAGTTAACTGGTAGACCAATATTTACAGGAGCCACAAAGGTAGAGCCCTTCAATGTGCAACTATAAATATCAAAGGCACCGATGCCATTGGATAATTGAGAAGTCAGATAAAGTGTTTGACCATCCGGACTGAGGGTAAAACCTTTCACGAAGGTGAGCATATTGCTGTAGGTGCGTGGTTGTATAACAGGTGCTGACCAATCTGCGCCCGTGCGCTTGCTGTAGTTAAGTGCCAGATTTCCATCATCAGTATAGTCATTAAGAAATACCAGGGCATTGCCATCGAAACTTATATAAGGCGCATAAGTATTCAGCGATGGCTGATTGAGCGGATGCGGCAATTTGCGAACACTTTTGGGTTGCGAAAACGATTGTGTTGCCCCCGAAATCAGCAGCAGAAAAATTATTATGTATTTCATAAGAAAAGGATGCGTGTAAATCAAAATTACTTATTTCTTTTGTCGTACCTTAGAAATAGAATTAACAAAAGATGATCCAAGTAATACCTTCCATAGCGCTCCGAAAGGGAAAAGTGGTAAAAATGCGTAAAGGCGACCCTTTGAGCGAAAAAGCATACGATGAAAATCCGCTTGATTTAGCCAAGCGTTTCGAAGACCACGGCATTGAGGTGGTTCACTTGGTTGATCTGGAGGGTGCAGAAAAGGGAAGTCCTAAGAATTTTCACGTTGTAGAAGCTATTGCCGGTTATACCGATTTGAAGATAGATTTTACCGGAGGTATTTCTACCGATGGTGATATTGCCAAAGCATATGAAGCAGGTGCCGATTACATTACCGCCTCCAGTATTGCTGTTACCGATCCGGATTTGTTTGCATCATGGGTAGTAACTTATGGACGTGAGAAAATAACCCTGGGTGCTGACGTAACTGATATTGTCAGCAAAGAAATTGCTTTCAGAGGATGGCAGAAAAAAGCACATAAAGGTTTAGTAGAGCACGTTAAGTTTTTCTACGATCGTGGATTAAAATATGTAAAGACAACCGATATCTCCCGTGATGGTGTGTTAGAAGGTCCGGCATTTGATTTTTATGCTGATATGATTAAGACATTCCCAGAAATAAGTGTGTTGGCCAGCGGTGGTGTACGTGGTGTTGATGATATTCAGCGACTCAACGACATGGGTGTTTTTGCGGTAATCTTTGGTAAGGCTTATTACGAAGGCATACTCAAACTGAAAGACCTTGAAAGATTTTTAATAAAAAAGGAAGCCTAGGCTTCCTTTTTTATTTCAATACTTTTCATTTTCAACAGCTTGTTAATAAAAGTTCATGGGCTGAGTTTGAGTAGAATTTAATATTCGAAATAACTTATTGCACCATCGGCACCAGGCGAACCATCAACACCATCTTCACCCTGCAAACCGTTTCTTCCGTGCTTACCCCTTGGCCCTAAACCACCCGATCCTGAGTAACCCCCGCGCCCACCACGACCATAAGTACCTGCTTTTAAAAATACGCTCAACTGCTGTTTCAATTTTGTCTGTTCCGTTATAGGCAGGTTCAGCACAAGGGCTCCTCCATTGCCACCATTCGCGCCCTGACCACCTTTACCTCCATGGCCACCATCACCACCATTGCAATGAATTGTGCCGGCACCGGCACTTCCGCCATCGCCTCCTTTTCCACCGTGCCCGCCATTTCCTCCACTGAGGGAGATTAAAATCGGATTGTTGATCTGAATCTCTTTGATATATATCAGTAAGCGTGTGGCATGCCCGCCATTGCTACCCGGCTGTGCGTCTTCACCATTGGTAGCCGATTTGCAAGGAGCACTAGAGGATGAGCCTACACGCCCCGCAACACCAGGCTTGCCATGATCTGCATTACCTTTAATACTGCAACCTTTACCAATAATGGCTACCTTCGCATAGAGATAGTTTTCTTTCTTCAAATGATTTAAAGCAATACTGGAAGAATCTCGCATGATGAGTGTATCCGCCACTAAAATATCGGATTGGGCGTAGGAGAAAACCTGCCCCGGCTCGATAACAAGTTTAGTGAAACGGAGCTGGGCTACAGAAACAAAAGAGATAAAGAATAGAAAGCAAACAGGGGCAAATTTCATCGGTTAAAAATAGAACATATCTACCAAAACGTAATATGCATTTTGAGTTGCAGCTCACTGCAAAATCATTAAATCTTAAAACAAAAAAAGAAGGGCCGCGCAAAGCAAGCCCTTCTTATCACCAAACCTAAGTGATTATTATTACTAATTAACTACAGCAATGTTTAGCGCAAACTCAACATCTACATCTGTCTCCCCGACTGTAGCGCCTGTGCTGGCAGTCTTCAAATCAGGTTGATGTTTAAGTATAATGCGAAATTTTAAATCTGATGCTTCAGTATCAACTGTTGTCCAGCTTGTGCTTAACCCAAGGGGCAGACCGTTAGCATCGTTGTCTTCATAATTAACGGCATCTGCTCTGTTATCTATATTACCATTACCGGCTGGGTTACTGAAACCACCATCCCAAGAAAAGAAAAGCATGTGCTCATCTGCTTCCTCCAATACTTCCGCTGTAATATCATATTCATCTTCTGTCGGATCTAATAAACCGTTAAAGAACTCTATTGAAAGCTCGTATGAGGTATTCGCTGTGAGTGAAATAGGATCATCAGCAATAATATCAAGTACGCCAATACCATCAGGATCAACCGCACTTACAACCACAGGTGTACCACCCCCTGTCGGAGTAAAAGTTAATTTGACTTCTGTTATTAATTCAGGGGTATCCTCTTTGCCGGGCGCCTCTTCATCGCAGGCATTAAAAGAAAATGCCAATAGGGCAAGGGTTGTTACTTTTAAAAAGCTGGGGGGAAGTAAGTTTTTCATGTAGTAATAATTTTTGTTTAAGGTCTAATGGAATAGCCAAATCATCATATGCAGTCACCGGCACAGTAATTATATGGCCATTTCATTGTTGGCAAATTTGCAACACTGTTGCAAGTATAGAAATAATTCCTATTTGCAACAATGTTTCATTTAAAATTTTTTAAAAATTTTAATCATTGTCTTTAGCTAAATTCTGACTGGATGATGTTTGCTGTGCAATAGGGTGTTGATGCCTTGCCTTTATTGTCCGATTTCTACTTTTTGGAAACAAGCGGTATGCGTTGGAATAGCCGATTCCTTAAAAACTATATTTAAGCGACAGACTTATGTTACGGCCAATTTCATCCGAAAAATAGCGCATACGGTTGGTGTACTCTCGAAAACGCTGATCAAGCAAATTTTCGCCCTGAAGCTGAACATCAATTTTTTGATTATTCATGTTAACTGAAAATCCCACGCTGGCTTGCACTAAAAAATAACTATCGGGAGCTTCAATAAAATCAAACATACTTTTATCTGTAGCAAACAGATCTATACCATCCTCTTGCGCTTGTAAAATCTCAGCTACACTTACCACCCTTGGCGCGCGATGCTGCCTGGCAGTAAAGCTTGTGCCGGCAGTGGCAAAAAAATTAGTTAGCTTACCAGTTCTTTTATAATCATAACGCAAGAGTAGTTCCGCCCTGTTCGATGGGATGTAAATCAGATAGTCCTTATTTCTGAAATCATCTGCTTTAAGTAAAGAGCCTTTAAATTGTATACTCCAATTATTGACTATTGCCTGTTCTGCAAGTAAATCAAGGCCTATAAAAGATGCGTCCGTTTGTCTGTACCTGAAGTATGGATATGCACCGCGCACATCGCGCGTGATGCCTTCTGGTTTTAAATAAATGTAATTAAAAATATAGTTGGCATAGGCTGTTAGCTCCAGTTGTGTCTTTTGTTTTGTTAAGCGATATGTATTCACCCATTTCAGCGCTTTTTCGTTTTGAAAATCTACTTCCGCTATGGGTCTTACACGCGTTGTTACTTCATCAATTAACAGACCATACTCAATGGCTGCTGCACTTTGGTGGGTACCAATGCTATAAAGCTCTGCAACATGGGGTGGCCTCCAGGTGCTGCTTAAACCAAAAGTGTATTTACCAGCATCACCAAGTTTTCGCGTAGCACCAATAGTGGCACTGGCATTCGCAAAAAACATGTTGCTGGAATAAACGGTATTGCTGAAGTCACGACCTGCAACCGTATAATATCGGTAATCAAAACGGATACCCGCTTCAACATCCCATTGTTTAACGGTAAAATCCTGAATGGCATAAATGCCTGCGGAATAGTTGCTGAAGTTGGGAACGAAGGGGAGGCGTTTGGTGCCAAAATTATTATCATTGCTTTGCAACATGGCATTGATACCAATGCACCTAAAATTATCTTCACCTAATTCCTGTTCCCACTCGGCATCAAGTGTGTGCGTTTGTAAAGTCAAATCAATGGCTGGCAAACTATTCAACGAGTCTCTTCGTAAATCAAATTCTTGCCTGTCGTTTTGCTGCATCGCATATTGAATGGAAAACGTATTATGCTCTTTATGAAAATGTGCGTTGGCTTTTATTAAGTTATGTACCACTTGTTGCCGTGGTGATTGTATGGTGTAGGAGAAGTCTGTTGTATACTGTGGCTTGGTTGCTTCAAAAGCATTTCGAAGGTCTTCAATGCTGCTTACTGACGCCCCTCTCAAAATACCCAACTCAGAGGAGAATCGACTGTAAAAAATTTCATACCCTGCCGCTTCATTTTTATGATAACCCAAGGCCGCAGAAAAATTACTTTCTGAGAAGCCTGTGTTGGTGAGTTGATAATCGGGCGTATTGTAGTCACCGGATTTTTTGATTGAACCATGCGTCCTCCAATTGAGCCCCTTTATTTTTTTACTCGCACCTTCTACAATACCTGCCGCAGTTCCTGACCTGCCGTTGCTTTGCCACACTGTATGAAAAGCACCACCAATCCCATGAGTAACGGGTAATGCAGCCGGGTTAACAATAACAACACCGCCCAAGGCATCTGTGCCATACTTGATGGCCGAGGCATCTTTGATCACTACAATATTTGAAGCAAGAAAAGGATCTATCTCAGGAGCATGTTCTGCTCCCCATTGCTGGCCTTCATGACGAATGCCATTGTTCAACATTAATATTCTTTGACTATGCACGCCATGTATAACTGGTTTGAAAATGGCTGGGCCTGATTGAATGGTATTAACGCCTGTAATATTTTTCAGCGCGGCTCCCAAGCTTTTGCCGCGCAGGCTTTCTAACTGGGTTCCTGAAAGTGCCATACTGGTTTGCGATTTACTGATGTGGTCATAGTGCTCCTGTACAATTACTTCCCCCAGAACCGTTTCATCAGACTCCAGCCTGATCAGCACAGATTCTGTTTTTTTTAATCTTACTTTTTGAGATTGATTCTTATAACCTACAAAAGTTACCTCAAGGGTATAGATACCCTCGCATACATTGGGGAGCGAAAAGTAGCCTTTGTCATCGCTTGCCAAACCTTTTTGTAACTCAGCAATAAAAATAGTGGCGCCAGGCAAAGCCTGTCCATCATTGTCCAGTACCCTACCGTTAATTGTATAGGTACATAGTGGCTGAGTGTAGGCACTTGAAGCCGCAAAAAGTAAAAGTAAAAGAATGGGGATTCTCAAGGCATTTGCAACAAAGTTGCAAATATAGATATTAGTCCTCGATTATATCGGAAGTTTTAAAACGCTGAATAATGTAATAGAGGAAATTAAAGGGAACTGCCTCGTCTTCAGGTTTTTTACCTGCCTGTTTTTGGCTATCCGCCAATTTCTTTAGGGGCGCTTTCAGAGCGGTTGAATCAGACTTAAGGGCTGCTTTAAAGGTATTTGGATCACCTTCAGCATTACTTTCGTAGTAGCGGTTTTCATTTTGCCCTTCTAAAGTGCCGTATTGACGTGAATTTGATTCTTGTGCATAAACGAGTATCTGTGCTCCGGTGAGCAACACAAGCGTAAGCAAGGGTGCGAGCAATTTCCTCATAGTTCGTTTAAGATAGGCTTTATAAACGGTTTTGTTCAGCTTTTTGTTCTTTGATTCAATAGAATTAGCCATCTAAATTCCACAATTTGTCTGAATTTTAGAATTTCATGTAAGTTTTAACGCTAAATATTAATTAAATGACCATTGAATGGGCTGATTTTGAACGTGTAGAGTTGCGAATAGGCACCGTTGTGAAAGCCGAAAACTTTGAAGGGGCCCGGAAACCTGCCATAAAAGTATGGGTAGACCTGGGCGATTGGGGTATAAAGAAGTCCAGCGCGCAGATAACACAACATTACCAAGCCGAAAGCCTGCTTGGTAAACAGGTAATCTGTGTCTGTAACTTTGCTCCAAAACAAATAGGCAATTTTATGTCGGAGGTTTTGGTAACTGGCTTTCCGGATCAAAATGGTCATGTTGTACTAAGTACAGTAGATAAACCTGTGCCCAACGGCATGCGACTTTTTTAAGTTAATTCTGTAAAACCATTCAATCTTCAATCAATTTGTATGCTGATGAATCAGGGCTTTACTTTACATGAATTCAGTTGATCCATGATTCATTTTTCGCAATTAGAAAGCATCTGCCAGGGCAAGGTTTTACAACTCCGGGAAGATGTGGTGCTTGAACATCTTCTGATTGATAGCCGAAAAGCTATCCTTTCAAGAGGTGCTGTGTTTTTTGCCATCAGTGGCAGTCGCAATGATGGTCACCAGTACATCCAATCGTTGTACGACCAAGGAATCAGAAATTTTATTGTCGAGAAAAAAATTGACCTGCCCACAGATGCGAACGTACTGCAGGTGTCGTCTGCCACGCAGGCCTTGCAGCAAGTTGCTGCTTCACATCGAACACTTTTTAACATTCCCATTATTGGTATTACCGGTAGCAATGGTAAAACCATCATCAAAGAATGGCTTTATCAATTATTATCACAACACTTCACTATTGTAAAAAATCCAGGATCATATAACTCACAGGTAGGTGTACCCTTGTCAGTATGGAATATCAGGCCTTATCATACCATGGGTATTTTCGAAGCAGGTATTTCAAAGAAAAATGAAATGCAGGCACTGGAAAAAATATTGAAGCCAACCTTGGGTTTGTTTACCAACATTGGCACTGCCCATAACGAGGGTTTTTCAAATTTGAAAGAGAAGGTTGAAGAAAAAGCCCTGCTCTTTTCCAATAGCGATCTCGTTGTCTATTGTAAAGACCATGCACTTATTGACGAAGTGCTTCAATCAAAAAAATTAAAAACACTGAGTTGGGGGCACACTCCTGAAGCAGATATCTTCATTGAGAAAGTTGATGCTTATCGGGTCCGCTATGGCAAAACTGATTTTAGATTGAGTCTTCCTTTTACAGATGCCGCTTCGGTTGAAAACTGCCTGCATTGTGTTGCGGTCATGATGCACCTGGGTTTAAGTCAGGTTGACATACAAACAGGTTTGCAAGCCCTACAATCAGTTGCCATGCGTCTTGAACTGAAGGAGGGTGTTAATCAATGCCAACTAATAGACGACTCCTATAATAATGACCTGGCGGGTCTTCAGGTCAGTCTTGATTTTTTGAATAACCAGTATCAAAAAACTAAAAAGACATTAATCCTTTCTGATATTTTACAATCTGGTGTTGAAGCCAAACATTGGACCAAAGCGGTGAGCGATCTGATTAAACAAAATAAAATTGATCGTTTCATTGGCATCGGTAAGGATCTCTCTGCGCACAAGGATTTTTTTGATTCGGACGCTGTATTTTATGACAATACGGATGCCTTTTTAAAAAATTTAAATGAAGATTTATTCTCTAATGAAATTGTGCTCATCAAAGGTGCACGCGCTTTTGCTTTCGAAAAAATAGTGGCGCGCTTACAGCGAAAAGTGCATGGCACCGTTATGGAAATTGACTTGGGTAATATGGTGCACAACCTAAATTACTTTCGCTCTTCATTAAAACCGACTACTAAAATAATGGCCATGGTTAAAGCCTTTGCCTATGGTAGTGGCAGTAAAGAAGTGGCAAGTTTATTACAATACCATAAAGTAAATTATTTGGGTGTTGCTTATGCAGATGAGGGTGTGGAGTTGCGAAAAAATAATATTCACCTGCCTATTATGGTGATGAATCCCTCGCCTGAAACGTTTGAATCTTTAATACAATACAATTTAGAGCCAGAGGTTTTCAACCTCAATCAACTCAAGAAATTACTTACTTTTTTACAAGGCCGCTCCTGCACGGTACATGTTAAGTTTGATACAGGCATGCACCGTCTGGGTTTTGCTGAACAAGACTTACCGGTATTGATTAATCTGCTTCTTGAAAATAAAAATATTACAGTGGCCACCATCTTCAGCCATTTAGCAGGCGCTGACGATCCACAACATGACGTCTACTCTGCCGAGCAGGCAGAATTGTTTAAAAACCTTGCAGATCAGTTAAGCACTGCGCTTGGCTACAAACCTCTTTATCATCTCTTAAACTCTCCGGGTATTTTACGCTTAAGTCAATATCAATTCGATATGGTTCGTTTGGGTATTGGTTTATATGGCATTGATCCTACTCCACAAAAAAGTAAGTTTCTAAAACCAGTGGCTACACTTAAAACAATTATTTCTCAGGTTCATCATCTGCATGAAGGGCAAACGGTTGGCTATGGGAGACATGGAAAAATAAAAGGTGAACAAGCCATTGCCACCATCGCCATCGGCTATGCCGATGGTTATAACAGAGCCTTCAGCAAAGGCATTGGCAAGGTTTTGGTAAAAGGTAAAATTGTACCGGTTATTGGTAATGTTTGTATGGACATGACCATGATTGATGTTACGGGTTTAGCTGTGAAGGAAGGTGATGAGGTAATTGTTTTTGGAGAACAACTACCTATAGAACAAGTAGCCGAAAGCATTAATACCATCCCTTACGAGATACTGACCAACACCAGTGAGCGCGTGAAAAGAGTTTTTGTTGCAGAAAGCATCTGATCGAAAATTAAAATTCAGAAAGTCAAAACAATCTGTTCACTATAACCTTTAATGAATAGATTAAACCTTATGACCGCATCAGAGAGATTTTTAGATGAACAAAGAAACGTTGGAGATACAGCGGCTGATAAACTTGTAGCTGACTATTTTGCAGACGAACAAAAAAGTTTACTCTATAGTGTTTTTGCACAAGAAGATTCTTTTATTCAGAAACAAGGTAAAGTCAATAGTCTATATACTTTTCTTAATACCAAAAGACCAGATCCAGACTGGTATCAATACGAGCGAATAAAAAATGGCCAGGCATTCTTTAAAAAATATGCCCTCGATGTAATGACCCTCTTGGGTGCCTTATCTCTCCCCTATTGTTATGCGGCAAGCCCCGGCAACAAAGCACTTTATCAAACTGAGAAGATGCGCAAGGCAACAGGCAAGCGTCTTGTAGAAACAGCCGATTTCATTATTAAAGTATTAAGTCCCGGTAGTTTAGCGCCTCAAGGTATTGGCTACATACAAATCAATAAAATCAGATTGATTCATGCTCTGGCGCGTTATTATGTGGGCAAAGGGGAATGGAATAAATCCTGGGGTGTTCCGATTAATCAGGAGGACATGGCTGGTACCAACCTTGCCTTTTCTTATATCATACTTGTTGGTTTAATACGCACTGGCTTCAGGTTGAGTGTTGATGAACAAGAGGATTTCTTATATGTGTGGCGCTACATTGGCTATCAACTTCATATCAATGATGCATTGTTGCCAGAAAGTAAGGCAAATGCCGAAATACTGGAGCGAAAAATCAGACTTAGGCACTTTAAGCCTTCAGAGGAAGGAAGAAAATTAACAGAGGAACTCATCAATCATTATAAAAGTTATTTTCCTGCTGTGCCTGCTTACTTTGTCGATGCACAAATGCGTTATTTAGTTGGCCCGGAAATTTCTACGCTCTTAGGCATGCAACGTGAACCGATTAAGGATGAGTTTCTAAAAACCATGAATGCCGCAAAAGAAATGATGAATCAGTTTTATAATAACGATCATGCCTACGAAACCATGTTGGCGAATCATGAAAAACTAAAACTACAATTTCTGAAATAGGCTTTTAACCGCAGCCTAAGTTCTTCTTTAGATCTCGGCTTGGCAAAATGCCATATGCAGGGTATTCCTCGTCATCCTCCTGGATTGGTGGTACTGGCTTTTCGGTCAATTCCTTTTCTGAATCCTTTGGGTTAACCTTCTGAGGCACTGTTTTTTTCTTTCTTTTTGCCATGGCTAAAATCATTGTACAAAAACAAAACCAAGTCTATATTTGCCTTGTTTAAATTTAATCTAAATTAAGCTGTGGCGGAAAAGGTAAAAAGTGTTGCAACGATGAAACCGGGAGAAACGGCCATAATCGCTGGTTTTACCGATTCAGAGATATCTGCCAAGCTGATGGAGATGGGTTGTTTACCCGGTGCTCCGGTTCGTTTTAACTTTAAGGCACCTTTTGGTGACCCCATTTGTATCAGTGTTTTGGGCTACGAACTCTCTCTTAGACTTGAGGAGGCAGCCACCATTTCAATTATGAATTAATGAGTTCTGCCAAGCCCACTAAAGTTGCATTAATCGGTAACCCTAATTCGGGTAAGTCCTCTCTTTTTAACTACCTCACTGGTTTAAATCAAAAGGTTGGCAATTTTCCCGGAGTTACAGTCGACAAAAAGATAGGCCGAACACAACTACCTGGCATTGGTGAAACGGAGGTTATTGATTTGCCTGGCATTTACAGTATCTATCCCCGAAGTCTTGACGAACGCATTGTAGCAGAATCTTTGCTTGATCAAAATTCGCCAAGCGCACCTACCAAAGTGGTGGTGGTGGTCGATGCTACCAACATTAAAAGAGGTTTGTTGCTGCTTACCCAAATTGTGGATATCGGCTTACCAACCGTGCTGGCATTGAACATGATGGACCTTGCGGCCAAGGCAGGGGTGAGTTATGATTTTTTAAAGCTCGCACAAAGATTAGGCGTAACTGTTGTTCCCATTAATGCCAGAAAGGGAGAAGGCATTGATGCGCTGAAAAGGGAAATCGCGCAGGCAGAAGTAAGTCGCATGCAACCGATTTTTCCGGTGTGGCCTGAAGCGAAAGAGGCAGTAAGACAATTGAGAGACGTATTTCAATTGAGCAATGATTACCAGGCGTATCAGTTTTTAGAACAGCCACAATCACTTCATTTCTTATCAAAAGACAAACAAGATTTTGTGGAGTCCATCCGCAAAACACATCAATACTTTCCAGGTAAATTTCAAGGTGCAGAAACAATACAGCGCTATGGTTTTATTCAGGATTTGCTAAATGAAGCAACTCTAAAGCAGCCAGATTATGCCTGGAAAAATTTCTCGCATAAACTGGATCGTATACTTACTCACAAAGTAGCAGGTTATGCTATTTTCTTTGCTGTGTTATTCTTAGTCTTTCAATCTGTTTTTGCCTGGGCCTCTTACCCCATGGATTTTATTGATGGCCTTTTCGCAGATTTTAGTGGGTGGCTTTCTAATACTTTGCCGGATGGTGCCTTAACCCGCTTACTTGCTGAGGGTATAATCCCCGGGCTTGGTGGCATTGTTATGTTTGTGCCACAGATTGCAATACTCTTTGCCTTTATTGCGGTGTTAGAAGAAACTGGCTACATGGCCAGGGTTGTATTTCTGATGGATAAGGTCATGCGCAAGTTTGGGCTTAACGGTAAAAGTGTAGTGCCCCTAATGTCTGGTGTTGCCTGTGCAATTCCGGCAATTATGGCAACACGCACCATAGATAATTGGAAAGAGCGAACTATTACCATTATGGTTACGCCCTTAATGAGCTGCTCTGCGCGCATTCCCATTTTCACCATACTTATTGCTCTCATAATTCCAGAAACAAAAGTGCTCGGCTTTTTCAATTTACAAGGCCTGGCATTAATGAGTCTTTATTTACTAGGTTTTGTTGCTGCATTGGTATCTGCCTGGGTAATGAAAAAACTAATCAAGGTAAAAGAACGCAGCTATCTGATGATGGAGTTGCCAACGTACCGTCTACCGAAAGGAGCAAATGTTGGGCTAACACTGGTAGAAAAAACAAAATCATTCGTGCTTGAGGCTGGAAAGGTAATCCTGGCCATCTCGATTGTGCTGTGGGTATTGGCCAGCTATGGCCCTGGTGATAAATTAAAAAATGCAGAGACTTATGTGATGCAGGAAACCGCTAACATGCGCTTGACTGAACAGGGACTCCAAGATCGCATCGCTGCCTACAAACTGGAAAATTCCTATGCGGGTGTAATCGGTAAAGCAATTGAACCTGCTATTAAGCCCCTGGGCTACGATTGGAAGATTGGTATTGCACTGATTACTTCTTTTGCTGCACGCGAAGTTTTTGTAGGTACTATGGCTACTATTTACAGTATCGGTAGCGTTGGCGAAGAAGATCAGAATACCATTAAGAGCAGAATGCAACAAGAGATAAATCCTGAAACGGGCGAGCCTCGCTTTACATTGGCCGTAGGTTTATCTTTGTTGGTGTTCTATACCTTTGCCATGCAATGTATGAGTACCATTGCAGTGGTGTACCGCGAAACGAAAGGCTGGAAATGGCCACTCATTCAATTAGGCTACATGTCCGCCCTTGCTTACTTATCGGCTTTATTGGTTTACCAGCTTTTAAAATAAGATTATTCTAACACTTGGTTTTTATTGAATACTTAGACAGATAGCTAGAGGTTATCATTAAAATATTAGCCTTACCTTTAAGGTCTTAAAACATTAAGCCTTGAAGAAGCTCATATTTTTCTTACCCGTTCTACTCCTGACTTATTGCACAAGTCAACAAGGAAAGAATAATAAATTTTCAGACAACACGCTTATCAGCATCAGCAATCTGCAGGACAGGCGTCAGGTGGATAGTTTAAGTTTGTTTTTGGAAAATGAAAATCCGCTTTATAGAAAAGAAGCTTGCCTTGCCTTTGCTTCTGTACAAGACAGCCTTGTTGCACCTGCGCTCAGCAAAATATTAAAGCAAGATGAAGATGAGCAAGTAAGGGCTGCTGCTGCCTTTGCATTAGGGCAAACACTTTGTAAACAATCAGAAACTGCTTTGACTGAAAGCTTAGCGACAGAAGAATCTGCTGGTGTACTCCGTGAAGCATTGGAAGCCTTAGGCAAGGTTTTATCAAAACAAAATACTACTGTTCTCAGCAACTATATAAGTACTGATTCGATTGTCTTAACCGGAAAGGCTTGGGGTTTGTACAGGCTTGCACTTAGGGGCATTATACCTGATAATGTTGTAAGCGCTGCCTATGAAAATCTTCCTTCTGAGTATGTGTCTGTGCGATTGGCAGCAGCGCATTTTTTTGGCAGGGCTAACATTGTCAACTTTAGCGATGACAAAGGCTTTTTAATTAAAGCTGCCAGCGATCCCCAAGTACTTATTCGCATTCCTGCCAACTCAGCGCTTCGTAATCTTAAAACGGATGAAGCTTTTGCTGCTTTACAAACCAATGTTAATGATGGTGATGTACGCGTTCGCGTGAGTGCTTTAAGAGCACTCAGAACCTTCGCTTACGAAAAAGCTGAACCTCTTTTATTAACTGCACTCAACGATACGAGTGCTCAAGTATCCGTGGCAGCCGCTGAAGCACTGATTAATTTTGCACCAACTACAGCTTCTGCTAAAATGCTTGAGGTCGCCACAAAGAGCTCGCAATGGCGTGTTCAGTCAACATTGTTCAGCATAGCCGTTGCACTATCTCCAAAAGATTTCCCTTTCGAAACAATTAAACAAAACTATAACAGCAGTACTAATCAATATCACAAAGCTGCGCTCCTAAATGTACTGGGACGTTCTTCATCCAACCTTGATTTTATTCTGGCTGAATTAAACAAGACTGAAAGTCCTGTTTTATTATCCGCTGCTGCGTCTGCGCTAAGTTCTGCTAACGATGCGAGCGATTTTTCTGCAGATCAAAGACCGGCTTTCTTAGCCGCATATGAACAGGCGATTGGTAAGGGTGATGCTGCCGTAATCGGTATTGTGGCACAAGTGTTGGGCGACAGCACAAAGCAATATAAAAGTTTAATCAAGGATATAAGTTTCCTCACTGCCGCAAAAGCTAAACTTTCACTGCCTAAAGACAATGAATCACTTCAACCACTTGAAGCCGCCATTGCTTATTTAGAAGGCAGAAAAGCTGTAGAAGTAAAAAACGAATTTAATCACCCGATAGACTGGACTTTAGTAAAAGAAATAAAGAGCAGTCAAAAGGCTTACATCAAAACAAGCAAAGGAGAAATCGTTCTAAATTTATTGGTGGATGAAGCTCCAGGTTCTGTTGTTAATTTTGTATCACTGGCTAAGCAGCAATATTTTAATAATAAAACTTTTCACAGAGTTGTTCCCAATTTCGTTATCCAGGGTGGTTGCAACAGGGGTGACGGCTATGGTAGCGAAGATTACTCTATTCGTTCTGAATTTACAGCACGCAGGTATAAGGAAGGATCGGTAGGTATGGCATCTGCCGGAAAAGATACAGAGGGGACACAATGGTTTATTACACATTCACCCACCCCACATTTAGATGGGCGTTATACTATTTTTGCAGAAGTGGAGAGCGGAATGGATGTGGTGCATGCCATAGAAGTTGGCGATGTAATTTTAAGTGTTGAAATCAAATAGTGTATTCTTATAAAAATGAACAACCTGTTTACAGATAAAAAACTTGGTATTCTTGGCGGAGGTCAGTTAGGTCGTATGCTTATTCAATCCGCCATTGACTTTAACATGCCGGTAGCTGTATTAGATCCCGATGCCTCAGCACCCTGCTCCTTTATGGCCGACTTCACTGTTGGTAAATTAACAGATTATAAAACGGTATTAAATTTTGGAAAACGTTGCGACATTATTACTGTAGAAATTGAGAATGTCAATACGCAAGCCTTAAAAGAACTTGTCAAGATTGGTAAACAGGTTTATCCTCAACCCGAAGTAATCGAACTGATTCAGGATAAACGCATTCAGAAAAAATTCTACGAAGAACACAAAATACCTACTGCAGAATTTATTCTGGTAAACACAAAAGAGGAGGTGCTGAAACAAAAGAGTTTTCTCCCTGCCGTGAATAAATTAGGTAAAGAAGGGTATGACGGCAGAGGCGTGCAACTATTGCGCACTGAAAGCGATTTGGACAAAGCGTTTGATGCCCCTGGTCTGCTTGAGAAACTAATAGATTTTGAAAAGGAGATTGCTGTTATTGTAGCCCGCAATCAAAATGGAGATATCGTTTCATATCCAGCTGTTGAAATGGTTTTTCATCCGGAGAAAAATCTTGTTGAATATCTTTTTGCTCCCGCTACGCTGTCAGATAATGTAACACAGGAAGCAGATAGCATTGCCCGCAAGGTTATTAAATCATTAAACATGACAGGTCTATTAGCTGTTGAAATGTTTGTGACTAAAGATGGAAAGGTGTTAGTAAATGAAGTGGCGCCACGACCGCACAACAGTGGGCATCAAAGTATTGAAGCGAATATCACTTCTCAATATGAACAACATTTACGGGCCATCTTTAACTTACCACTGGGTGCATGCAACACAGTACTGCCAAGTGCTATGGTTAATTTATTAGGTGAGGAGGGTTATGAAGGCTTAGCACGTTACCAGGGTTTTGAAGCCATTGCCAAGCTGCCCGGTGTTCACGTGCACTTGTACGGCAAACGTATCACAAAGCCCTTTAGAAAAATGGGGCATGTAACTATTGTTGATAGTAACATTGAGCAACTCAAGCAAACAACACAACTTGTAAAACAAACTTTAAAAGTAATCGCATGACAAAAGTAGCAGTGGGTATAATTATGGGCAGTCAGTCTGATCTGCGCATTATGAAAGAGGCAGCAGAAGTTTTAGACGAACTGCAGGTTGCCTATGAGCTCACCATTGTTTCAGCACATAGAACGCCCTTGCGCATGGTGGAATATGCCCAGCAAGCCAGAGATAAGGGCTTAAAGGTAATTATAGCTGGCGCAGGCGGTGCGGCACATCTCCCAGGCATGGTTGCCTCCATTACAACCTTACCGGTGATTGGAGTGCCCGTTAAATCATCTAATTCTATTGATGGATGGGACTCTGTGCTTTCCATTTTGCAAATGCCGGGCGGTGTGCCCGTAGCTACGGTAGCCCTTGACGGTGCAAAAAATGCCGGTATCCTTGCAGCGCAAATCCTTGCAACCCATGATGAAAAACTAGCTGAACGTCTTGCTGCTTACAAACAGTCTTTAAAAATAAAGGTAGAGGAGGCGGCTTCTGCCCTAGAAGCAAAGGGCTGGAAAGCAATTGAAAAATAAATTATCGAAAGAAATCTCTATCTTAGATAACTTATCTCCCCAGTATTACAATGAAAACGCTCGGAAAAGGATGGCTTGAGGAATACTTAAATTTTCGCAAAGATCTGTTGAAGGATCTTACCAGTAAAACAAAAAGTAAAGCCGCCCATCCAGAACACTCACTTTACAGAATACTGCAACCAACCGGGCTTATGTATGGTCATGGTTTGCGTTTTGAGGGAGAGCCTACCGAAGATCTGTCGGAGAAAGACAGGATGAAAATCTTATTAGCCGAGAGCCTGATTAGCAGCGCACTGCTATATCATGACAAAACCATTTCCAGTCCGGATGAGTTTTCGCAAGTGATTATTAAAACGCTTGAAAACATTGGCAACTTTTATAACAATATTTTCCCTGAGCTGGCAACACCATCTAAAACACTTTTTGGTAAAAGAAAATCTCCGCTGGAATTAGCTGAACGAATTCTGGAAAAACGCATTGAGAGAACTGCAGACTTTAAAGGAAATTTTTGGTCCAGCTTCTTCCATAACAGTTTACTTTTTCTCGATGTATTTATTTTCGGGCAATGGATACACACCAATGCCGACAAAATTGTATCTGACTTTTTCCGCTATGAAAGAGAAGAACTCAGGTTCTCTGTCGTAAAAGTTATCGCTGCCTCTGCGCATGCGAACAAGAGTGTTGAGTTTGAAGAAAAAAAATTGTTGGAACTCTTTATACAAAGTGCTGATCTTTCAAGTGAAAAGCGCAAAGAAGCCATCGCTATTTTTGAAAAGGGTATTGATATTTCTGAAATTAATCTCCCTTCAGAAAATTCCTGGATACTAAAAAAATTCTTTCTTGAAATTTCCATTCTTACCATGTGGGCAGATCGAAGGGTTGAAAAACAAGAGGAGGATTTTCTTAAACGTTTTAGTGAGTACCTGAGCTTTAATGATGAAGACCTTGAGAACAGTATGATAGCCATTGAGGGCTTTGTACTGGAGCATTGGGAACAATTAGAGTACCTGCAGAACAAACAGGATTATCAATTGGTAAGTGAGCACTTTATTAACCGTGTTTCTAAAATTGCAGAAAAGAATAAAAGTCGCTTGCAACGCGAAATACAAGACAGTGAGGCCCTGAGTGAGTTACTTAAAAAATCAAGATCCGCTGAGTTGAATAAAGAGGAACAGGAGCAAATGCGTGAGCTACTTATCGCTATGCTCCGAACAGTACCTACTTTTGTTATTATTTCACTTCCACAAAAGTTTTTAACGCTGCCCATCTTATTAAAAATTCTACCAAAGAATATTTTCTCTGAAGAAGTTTAGAAAAAGATAAAGCGTTACTACTCCTTAGCAGAGGCCTCTTTCACTTTGGGAATCAATACAGAGAATATAATTGCCAACGTAAGCGTAGCAATAATCACCGTAAAGGATAAGAGTGGTGGCAAGTGTACATCCCAGATATCCAACAGCATTTTGGCGCCAATAAAGAAAAGGATAATAGAAAGACCCTTTTGGAGCAGGTAAAACTTGTCTATAACACCTGATAACAGGAAGAACATAGCCCTTAGACCCATCACCGCAAAAATATTGGATGTATAAATGATGAACTCATTCTGAGAAATAGCAAAAGCTGCTGGAATGGAGTCTACTGCAAAAATTAAATCGGTTGTTTCAATTAAGATAATTACTAAGAAGAGTGAGGTAAATACCCATTTACCATTTTCCTTCACCATAAAGCTGTCGCCATACTCCTCCTTTTTGGCCATTGGCAAATATTTTTTGCAAAGGCGAAGAATAGGATTTTTCTCAGGCTCAATTTTCTCGTCTTCGTCCTCAAAATAAATTCGTATACCCGAGTAAATTAAAAACACACCAAAAATGTAGAGTATCCAATGAAACTCGTGAATGAGTAGAGCGCCCACAAAAATGAAGATGGCGCGGAAAACAACGGCACCCAAAATTCCCCAGAAGAGTACTTTATGATAGTATTCTTCCTTCACCTGGAAGTATTTCAAAATGAGTAGAATTACGAAGATGTTATCTACCGATAAAGCATACTCTGTGAGGTAGGCCGAGAAGTATTCCATCATTCCGGTTGACCCGGATTCGTCATAGAGATATATGAATACTCCAAAAATAGTAGCAATTATTACCCAGAAAATTGATTGGTAAAGTGCTGATTTAGTGGTGATTTTTCTGGCGGTTTTGTGGAAAAGACCAAGGTCTAATGCCAGGAAAATAATGATTACGAGGCCGAAGGCACCAAATAATATGGTTTCGGCTCCGTTGCTGTCCCCAAAGAGGGAGAAGAATAAAAGGCTGGCTATAGACTGCAAAGTATTGCGGTTAAATCAATCAAAAAATGAGAATTCTCAAACTTGAGAAAGTCCCCAAGACGCCAAAATACGAATATATTTTTATCCCAAAAACTTACACGGGTGATTTATACATGGCGTCTTTAAAAGTAACCTATTTCAGCCACAATTAAGGCAAGTTCCTTGTATTAGGAGATTAGATTCAACAGGTCTATATCCTTTAGGCAGTTTTATGCCTGGAATTTCAATATCCAAACAACTGGTTTGGCCACAAACAGTACATTTAAAATGGACATGGTTGTGGTCGTGTCCCGTGGCATTGCAGTTGTGGTTACATAGGGCATATTTAAGCCCGCCTTCATCATCCAGCACCTTATGCACCAATCCCTTGTCCAGAAACGTTTTCAGGGTGCGGTACAAGGTCACGCGGTCAAAATCATCAGGCATATTCCTTTCAATGTCTCCATGCGATAAAGCATGGTTGTTCTTCAGAAAAATAGCCAAGACTTCCTGACGCCCCGGTGTTGAGCGTAACTGAAAGTCTTTTAAAAGATGATCTGATTTACTCATTGTAATTGCAGCTTCAGCAAGTTACTATAAATACCATTTTGTTGCTGGCTTAGTTCAGTATGCGAACCTGTTTCTGCCAATAGCCCATCCTTAATAACAAATATTCTGTCAACTTTTCGGATGGTGCTCAGGCGATGGGCGATAATCAGTGTGGTCCTGCCTTCCATTAATTTTTCCAGCGCTTCTTGCACCAATACTTCGCTTTCTGCATCCAATGAGCTTGTTGCTTCATCAAGAATCAATATGCTGGGGTCTCTGAGTATAGCCCTTGCAATGGCTATGCGTTGCCGTTGACCACCCGATAATTTTACACCGCGTTCTCCTACCATGGTGTTTAGTCCATCCGGAAAACGCTCAATAAACTCATAGGCATTTGCTTTTCGCGCAGCATCAATTATCTGTGCTTCGGAAGCTCCTGGTTTTCCGTAAGCTATGTTCTCCCGAATGGTGCCTCCAAACAAAATTACCTCTTGCGGCACAATACCAACGTTACTCCTATACGCTGTTAAATTATAAGAGGCATGTGTCAGGCCATCCACATTAATTTCACCCTGCTGTAGTGGATAAAAACGCATAAGCAGATTGATAATGGTCGATTTACCGGATCCGCTTTGACCAACCAAGGCTACCTTCTCACCTGCTTTAATCGAGAAATCCAGTCCTTGCAACACCTGATAATCAGGCCGGCTTGGGTAAGCAAAATTTACATTTTTAAAATCAATATCTCCACGCAGTTTTAAACTTGACGTAACAGTCTCCTGCTCATCTGCCTGGTCAATTATTTCAAGAATGCGTTCCGAGGCACCGATTGATCGCTGGATCTGTGCGTAAATATCGCCAAGTCCGGCAATAGAGCCTCCAATGAAGGTTGTATACAAGACAAAAGACAATAAATCACCAATGGTAATCTCACCTCCTTGCACAAGCCTGGCACCATACCACACTACAGCTACTATACCACCAAATAATGCGAAAATGACAAATGAAATAAATAAGCCTCTGAAACGAGCCGAACGTAATGCAACATCGACCACACTGTTAAGCGCCTTTTTGTAACGTTCAACTTCAAACCACTCATTAGTAAAAGCCTTCACCACTGTTATCGCTTGCAATGATTCTTCCACGATTACGTTCGCCTCTGCAAGTTTATCCTGAACCTGTCTTGAAAATTTACGAATGGCCTTTCCAAAAAAAAGTGCCAGTAAAATAATGGCCGGGAAAGTAAGCAACATAAATACAGTGAGCTTGGGTGCAAAGTAAAAAATCACGCCAATACCGATGGTCAGTGTTAATACTTGTCGGATCAGCTCTGCAAAAGTTGTTGTAAAGGTGTCTTGTAATATGGCAACATCAGAGGTAATACGACTGGTCAGTTCACCAACCCTTCTGTTGTCAAAAAAAGTAATGGGCAACCATATTATTTTTTTATAGACTGTATTGCGAACATCGGCTAGTGATTTCTCGCTTACGATAGCAAAAGTATATACCCTTGTAAAAGAAAAGATACTTTGTACAACCAATATACCGAGCAACACCAAAGCAATGGTGTTGATACTGTTGAAGTAAGGTACCTCCTTACCACTGGCCACATCCAGTAACTTACCGGCAAAAAAAGGAAAGGCCATCAACATAACACTTGATAGCATTAATGAGATTAAACCAATAATAAAAGTGAGTTTATAAGGGGCCAAAAAACGAAAAATACCAATTAACTTTTTAAGTGTGTCTTTTGTGATTGGTCTTTTGTCTTCTTCTCGCAGTGCCTCCCTCGATTGCTTTGCCATAAATTTTAATTGACTCGGATTGTGCTTTGAATATTAAACTGAACAGTATCGCCCAAAATCATGTGCTGGCCACCAATTACAGTGTAGGATGTAAGCAATGTTTTATTGTACACTTCAGAAAAATGTAATGATAAAATTCTGGCGCTGCTATAAAGTGAATTCCTCTCACTAATGTAGCCCTCCACTTTTCTGATCTTTTCTGGGCTATCTAAATAATAAATCTTCAATTCTTTTAAAGGAAGATTCTTATCTGTTTTTAAGCTGCGGATGGTAAGATTGCTTAGAGAATCAGGCAAAACTGTTTCATAATAAACGTCCCTATTTATGGGTTTGTTAATGGTTGCCAATTGTTGAAAAATTTGCAGCTCATTTGCCCAAGCTAAAGAATCTTCGGGCACAAAACTGGTTTTCTCTTCCTTACCTTCCATGAATACCTCTTTATTAACACTTGCTTTCAACTGCAGCAAGGTTTTGTTTTGAGATGTCAGAATACTATCAATGGCAAAGACATTTTCTTTTTGCGTGGCAGGTGTATTTTTACAAGAAGTCAACAACAAAAAGGTCAATAAAAAAATAACTGCAGTAAATTTCATTTAGTCTATCAATATATTACCTGTCATTTCTTTAGGAATTGACAAGCCGATCAATTTTAATATGGTTGGAGCAAGATCGCCCAACTTACCATCTTTCATTTTTCCTTTATAATTATTGTCTACCAAAATGCAGGGAACAAGGTTGGTGCTATGTGCTGTGTTGGGAGTTCCATCCTCATTAATCATATAATCTGCATTGCCATGATCTGCAATGATGATAATAGTGTAACCATTGTCCAATGCAGTTTGTGTTACTGCAGCTGCACATGCATCAACCGTTTCGCAGGCTTTTACCACAGCCTCAAATACACCAGTATGCCCCACCATATCCGGGTTAGCAAAGTTGAGACAGATAAAGTCGGCTTCTTTCTTTTTCAACTCAGGTATAATAGCCTCTTTGATATCATTAGCACTCATCTCCGGTTTCAAGTCATAAGTAGCAACTTTGGGTGAAGGACAGAGTAATCTCGATTCTCCATCAAAAGCTTCTTCACGGCCACCAGAGAAAAAGAAAGTAACGTGCGGATATTTTTCTGTTTCTGCAATACGAATCTGTTTCTTACCGGCATTTGCTAATACCTCACCAAGTGTGTTATTCAAATTATCTTTATCAAACATCACTTTCACATCATTAAAGCTGTCATCGTAATTGGTCAGTGTTACGTAATACAAATCGAGCTTCTTCATGTTCTGTTCAGGGAAATCCTGCTGCGTAAGCGCTTGTGTAATTTGTCTGCCGCGATCAGTTCTGAAATTAAAACATAGCACTACATCATCGGCTTGAATAGTAGCAAGAGGTTGTTGATTTGCATCAACCATCACAATAGGTTTGATGAATTCATCGGTTACATTGGCAGCGTAAGAATCCTCAACTGATTGAATTGCATTGGTTGAGCTGACACCAATTCCTTTCACCATGAGGTCGTAAGCCAGTTTAACACGTTCCCATCTTTTGTCGCGGTCCATGGCATAGTAGCGCCCTACAACACTGGCCAGCTTTCCTGTTGTCTTTTTCATATGCGACAACAAATCTTTTAAATAGGCACTGCCGCCTTTCGGATCAGTATCGCGGCCATCAGTAAAAGCATGAACAAAAATATTATTGACTTGATGATTGGCAACAATGGTTAGTAATCCCTTAAGGTGTTCAATGTGCGAATGCACGCCACCATCAGAAAGCAGACCGATCAGGTGTATGTTTTTGCTATTTTGTTTAGCGTAGGTAATGGCTTCGATCAATACCGGATTAGTATCCAGCTCTTTGTCTTCGACTGCTTTATTAATTCTTACCAGGTCCTGATACACTACCCTGCCAGCACCAATATTCATATGGCCCACCTCAGAATTGCCCATTTGTCCGACAGGTAAACCTACCGCCAGGCCGGAGGCTTCCAGCTTACTATTGGGATATTTGCTATAAAGTGAACTGATAAATGGAGTTTTGGCTTGGTCTATTGCTGACACATTTTTGTTTTGTGCCAATCCCCAGCCGTCAAGGATCATTAAAAGGACTTTCTTATTCATAAAAATCAATAAAAACGTGCAAATATAGGGCTTTCCGTAGCCTTTAGGGTCACTTATTGATTAACAAAGACATTAACAAATTAGTGTATCTTTCGGCACAGTTTTGGTGCAACTTCTCCTATGAAACAAATTAAAGTACTGGTTGTATTTTTAGTGTCATTGATCTCAATGCAAGGTTTTGGTCAGGGCGATATCGTTAACGAGGTAAAAGAGGCCATTAAAGCAGGTAGTGCCAAGGAATTAGTGCGTTTTTTCAATCAAAACGTAGATATCGAACTTAATGGTAAAAAGGAAACCTATAGCAAGGCGCAAGCTGAAATTATTTTACGAGATTTCTTTAAAGCTAATCCGCCTTCAGATTTTAACATTTTACATAAGGGTCAATCTCCCAGTGGTCAACCCTTTGCCATCGGTCAATACAAAAGCGGAGCTTCTTTATATCGCATTTTTATGAAGATTAAGACTGTAGAAAACCAACAGCTTATCCACGAAATTTCTTTTTCAAAAGAATAAGTATTCCGCCAAAAGCTTTCTTCTCATTTCATTCGCAGCCCTTACCTTTGTGCCGTGCGCCCAGATTATATCACGACCCAATTCCTTCAGGACTTTATTAAGAGTGCCTTTGCCGAAGATGTAGGCGATGGCGATCATAGTACATTGGCAGCTATTCCCCAGGCAGCCAAAAGCACTGCCATACTAAAAATAAAGGATGACGGTGTTTTGGCAGGTGTAGAAATGGCCTACGAAATTTTCAGACACTTTGATGCCAGCCTCGAAATAAAGGCCCATTTAAATGATGGTGCTATCGTAAAGGCAGGTGATTGGGCCTTTACTGTGCATGGCTCATCACGCTCTATTCTTACCTGCGAAAGACTTGTGCTTAACTGCATGCAGAGGATGAGTGGCATTGCCACCAAAACCAATCAGCTCGTAAAATTGCTTGCCGGCACCTCCACACATCTATTAGATACGCGTAAAACAACCCCGAATTTCAGGTTACTAGAAAAATGGGGCGTAAAAATCGGGGGTGGCGAAAATCATAGAATTGGTCTTTATGACATGATCATGCTAAAAGATAATCATATCGATATGGCGGGAGGTATTACCCAAGCGATCAATCAAACAAAAGATTATCTTCGCGCCTCTAATAAAAAACTAAAAATTGAAGTAGAGACCAGAACCTTGGCTGAAGTAGAAGAAGTTTTGGCTGTTGGTGGAGTGGATATTATTATGTTAGACAATATGGATATTGCCACCATGAAAGCTGCGGTGACTTTGATCGGTAACAAAGCCAAAACTGAAGCCAGTGGCGGAATTACCGAGACAACTTTAAAAAGTGTGGCTGCATGTGGTGTTAACTATATTTCTGTGGGTGCATTGACACATTCATATAGAAGTCTCGATTTAAGTTTAAAGGCTGAAAAAATTTAAGAACAAATAATTTAATAACGACATGATCGTAAAAACTAAAAACTATAAGCTCGATAAAAAAGTCTATATCAAAGTGGCACTTACCAACATACTTTTAAAGCAAGGTTGGATTGCTGCCCTGGCTGCCCTTGCCATTTGTCTTGGTTCACTTTGGATTTTTAGCATCTGGTGGTTTATTGCAGCCTTTATCGGTTTAGCGCTTTATGTTTTATTTTGGTGGGTACAGTTTTTCGGTGTTACCCAACTCGAACAAGGCAAAATGCTTTTCGAAAAATTCTCTTATGAGATCAGCAGCCAGCAAATACTGATGAAGATTAATCCTCGCGAAGGCATGCCCATGAAGTGGGATATGATACAAAGCGCCAAAGCTGGTAAAGATGCTTTCATATTAATGGTAAACAAAGCACAGATGATCTATCTGCCCTATAAAATCTTTAATACCGACAACGAAAGAAAGTTTGTTAACAGTGTACTAAAAACCAAGGGGCTGATTAAGTAGTAAATAAAGGGGTAGCATGACGGTACAAGAAGCTAAAATTAAGCTCTACCGTTTCTGTGCATACCAGGAACGTTGTCATCAGGAAGTTGAAACCAAGCTTCGTGAGTTAGGGATAAGAGGTGATGAAGTGGATGAGATTATTCATCATCTGATATCAGAAGGTTTTTTAAACGAAGAACGCTTTGCCAAAGCATTTGCCAATGGTAAGTTCAGGCTTAAGCATTGGGGGCGACTTAAAATCACCAATGAGTTAGAACAACGCAATCTCTCCAGGCATTGTATTCAGGCGGGGCTTCAGGAAATTGGAGACGATGAGTATATCACTACCCTCAGAAATCTTTTTAGCAAAAAGGCACCGGCCATAGAAGCCGATAATATTTTCACCCTTCGCGACCGTCTGTCCCGTTATGCCATACAAAAGGGCTTTGAAGCCGAACTGGTCTGGCGCGAGCTGAAAATCCTGTTTCCCGACAAAACCCGGTTCCCATTAAGGTAACGCAAACGACAAATCATACAGTCTAAAAAACCACTCAGAGAATTTTACCGTATCTATGCTATCCCTGTATATGGGGCATACTTTTTTGCGCTGCTTTTACTTTATATTTGTTTAGGATAAATTTTATGGAACCGCGACAAGCCTGCAGAATTATACTAGATCAGCTTACTGACCTTGTTCAGCATATTAAGGCAACAGATTTCAGTCAGCCTGTTGCCACGCTCAGCCACGCTACGATTGGCCAACACCTTCGCCATACGCTCGAGTTTTTCATTTGTTTTGAAAAGGGCTTTGAACAAGGCATCATTAATTATGATAAACGCGCCCACGATAAGTTAATTGAAAGTGATAAGTACCTTGCTTTGGCATCTATTCAGCGCATACAAGAATTTGTCGGGCAAACACATAACAATAAGCCCCTTATTTTAGAGGTAGGTTATGATATGAGCTCAGATGAATTTGTACGCATTGAGACTAATTTTACCCGCGAGCTCGTGTACAACATCGAACATGCTGTGCATCATATGGCCATCATGAAGATTGGTATTAAAGAAGTAGCCCCATATATTCAATTGCCTTTTGATTTTGGTGTGGCTGCATCCACCATTCGGCACAAAGAAACCGGAAACAAAGCGCTCTCCTAGTCAGTCTACATGAATTTTCTCAATCGTTTCTGGCGTAGCAATTTTATGATAAAGCTACGCCATTGGGAATATTGGCCCTTTGGCATACTTCAATTTCCTGTGATCTTTTACTACCTATGGCTTTCTTTGAGGGCTAAATCTTTTTTCTTTTTTTCAGCCTCCAACCCTGGCATTGAAATGGGGGGCATGTTCGGGGAATCAAAATTTAAAATCCTTGACAAGATTCCAGAAGCATATAAAGCAAAAACTATTTTTATCGAACGCAGCAGCAGCCTTCTTCATGTAGTTCAGCACATGCATGCTGCTGGTTTAACTTTTCCGGTAATTTTTAAACCAGATTTGGGAGAACGAGGCTATCGCGTAAAGCGTATCTACAACGAAGTGGAAGCGCAACATTACATTAACACATTTAAGTTTGATTTTCTTGTTCAGGAGCTTGTAGATCTTCCGGAAGAATTTGGTGTTTTCTACAGACGCTTACCCTCTCAGAAAAAAGGAGAGGTGTTCTCCATTGTAGGTAAAGAATTGCTTACCGTTACGGGTAATGGAAGAAGCACCCTCGAAGAGTTAATACTGGCCAAAGACCGCGCAAAATTACAGTGGGATAAATTAAAGGAACAGCACCATGCTCAACTCAAAAATATTATTCCAGCTGGAGATATCTTTTTATTAAATGCAATTGGAAATCATTGTTTAGGCACCACATTTCTCAACAGCAATCATCTAATAAACGAAAAACTGAATAACAGCTTTGACAAAATCAGTCAGCAAATTGAAGGTTTTTATTACGGAAGGTTTGATCTCCGTTGCGAATCTGTTACTGCTTTAACAGAAGGAAGTATTAAAATTTTAGAGTTGAATGGATGTGGTGCTGAGCCTGCTCATATCTATCAACCTGGCTTTTCATTCTGGCGTGCAGTAGGGATTATGCTTAACCACTGGCAATATATTTTTAAAATAGCCCGTGAAAATAATAAACTGGGTATTGCTTACCTGACTTACGGTGAAGCCAAAAGCTTTTACCAAAAATTTAAACTGGCTGTGCAACCATGAGCGTACTTATAGCTTTCAGCATAGCCTTTGTGTTTAGTTTTATAGGCACCATTCCTCCAGGCACACTTAACCTCAGTGTGTTGCAGTTAGGCTTGGAGAATAAATTAAAAGCAGCCTGGCAATTTTCTATTGCCGCTGCACTTGTGGAATATCCTTATTGCTGGATTGCCATTCATTTTGAAACACTGATTACCTCTACACCGGGCATTGTGGAAAACTTTGAGCGCATCGGTGCCAGTGTTATGCTGGTGCTGGGTGTACTTAACCTCATTTCACTCAGAAAACAACATATAAAGAAGGTAGACGCAAAAGCTTTTGGCTTTGGAAAAGGATTAATTCTTGGTGTCTTAAATCCCCTCGCCATACCATATTGGATTGCCATCACTGCATATTTAAAAAGTCAGCAATGGCTTACAATTAATAGTGATTACGATTTACACGCCTACCTGATTGGAGTTGTATTGGGAGCGCTCAGTTTTTTCATGCTCATTGCCTACCTCGCCAATAAAGCTGCCATTTACATGCGTGGAAACTCTATACTGAAATATGTACCAGCTGCAACACTGCTTATACTAGGTGCTTACGGATTGATTAATTCATTGTTATAACCAAGACGTGCTTCTGCTTCATTAACCAGCAGCGTAGCATTGGCTCCTTCAATAAAAGAAAGATTGGGTTCTTCATGTCCTATGGGAAAGTTAAAAGCAATAGGAAAGTTGCAGTCTTTTGTGTGATTAAGAATAATGTCTTTAACAGATTCATTAAAGGGAAGTACTGATTCCTTGATATCAGTAAAATAACCAACTACTAATCCTTTTAAATTTTTCAATTTGTTTGCCCGCTTTAATTGTACAAGCATGCGGTCGATACGATAGTAATGTTCACCAACATCTTCAATGACGAGGATCTTTCCATGGGTGTCTATTTCTGTACTGGTGCCCAATGAATCAACCAGCAGAGATAAATTTCCACCTGTCAGCGGGCCACTTGCGGTGCCTCTTTTATTCTGTTTGTCTGTTGATACTTGTATAGTAGGGCGTTCACCAAAAAGCATATTCTTCAAATACGCCACCGACAAGTCAGCACCTTCCTTCGTAAACAATGCCGGCACCGTACTGTGCAAGCTTTGCACGTGTATTGATTGCAACTTTACATGTATTCCAGTAATATCACTGTATCCAGTGATCCATTTAGGTTGCTTAAGGAATTTACTGAAATCTAAATAATCAATAATTCTTGTGCTGCCATAACCTCCTCTGGCGCAAATGATGGCGCGAATATGATCGGCATCTAAGAATTCCTGAAAGTCTTTAAGACGTTTGTCGTCATGTGCAGAAAAATAGGAATGATCCTCACTAAATAAATTCTGCCCTGTTTCAACCTTTAGTCCCCAGGATTCCAGTATTGCTTTTGCGTCATCGATCAACGTTGAATCTATTTTTCGTGCGGGTGCAACTATGCCCACGCAGTCACCATATTGTAAAGTTGGAGGTTGAATCATATATAAAAATAAAAAGCCCTCCCGAATTTACAGGAGGGCTTCTCTCAATAAGTTCGATTTACTGATTACTTTTTAGGTGCTGCTGCAGCAGGTGTTACACCCATTTTCTTCAATACAAGATCAGAGACGTCAGCATTTTGGTCACCATAAAGGATTACATCCAAACCGCCAATTTGCTGATTCAGGATAAAGGTATAGCCATTTTCTTTTGCTACATCTTCAATTGCCTTACCAACTTTAGTATAAACTGGTTCCATCAAGCCTGCTGATTTCTTTTGAATTTCAGCTTGTGCATCTTGCTGCATTTTTTCAAGATTGGCTTGTAGTTGCTGTAATTCTCTTTGTGTGTTTTGTCTTACAGCATCCAACATGGTTGCTTCGTTCTGTTGGTATTCAGCCACTTTGCGTTGAAACTCCTGACCTTTTGCCTCAAGGTTTTTCTTAAGCATATTTTCGAGTGACTTTAAATCAGCATCGATCTGCTTAAATTCTGGCATCTGGCTGAAGATATAATCTACATCGGCAGAACCTATTTTAGAAGGTGTCTGCGCACTTGCTACAGATGTTACTAATCCGAAAGCAAAAAGGAAAAATAGTGTTCTCATGGTCATTAATTCAAAGTTCAATTGGATTATTCTGTTTCTATGGTTGTGTAAAAGTATAATTTAATTTTTAATAGTATCGTTCGGATCGCCTAAGCCTAAAGCTTCGAGCACAAATTCTGTATAGTCATAACGCGGGTCGGTATAAATCATCACCAGTTGTCCTGCTTTATCAAAAACTATAGCGAGGTTGTTTTGTTTGGCCACTTTATCTGCAGCGTCCCAAATTTTATCCAACACGGGTTTAATCAACTCCTGCTTTTTTAAAAAAAGGAGTCCTTCAAAACCAAAAGCCTTTTTCTGATACTCCTTTAGTTCATTTTCCTTCACTTTAATTGCCTTTTGGCGTTCTGTTTTCATCTCGTCTGTCAGCAACACTTGCTCTGCTTGTAGTGCAGCATACATGGCTTCTATTCCTTTGGCCATTTCACTTGCTTCTTTTTCCCAGGCTTGCGACAGCTGACCTATTTCGTCCTCTGCTTTTTTGTATTCAGGCATTTTCTTCAGGATATAATCCGTGTCGATATACCCGAACCGCTGAGCATTTACAAAAGTCAGGCCGAAAATGCAGAATAGGCTTGTAAGCAGCAGTTTTTGCATGTTTAACGAATTTGTTGACCAATAGTAAAGTGGAACTGAGATCCGCTAATGGCACCTCTGCCCCCGAGGGGCACGGTATCAAATCCGTAAGCCCAGTTAAGTCCGATCAGACCAAAAGCAGGCATAAATATACGTGCACCAAATCCTGCCGAACGATACATCTTAAACGGATTAAAGTCTTTGTAATTGCCCCAGTTATTACCTGCCTCTGTAAAGGCAAAACCATAAATGGTGGCTGTGTTTCCTGTAGTTACCGGGTAGCGTAATTCCAAGCCAAACTTATCGTATGCTATACCACCCCTAACATTTGAAGTAGTGTTACCTGTGCCATAGTCTGGTGGTGTAATCGCATTGTTTTCATAACCTCTTAAACCCACTACTTCCTGACCTAACACAAATGAGCTAAAACCACCGGCAAGACCATCACCACCAAGATAGAAACGTTCGAATGGACCTATACCGGTTTTGTTTGTATTGTAGGCTCCCAAGAATCCGAAGTGTGCTTTCGCTTCAATCACAAGTTTCTTCTTTCTATCCAAAGGCAGGTACCACTTCGCGTCAAACATCCATTTGTGGTATTCCTGGAATCTGTTTCTTTCCTCATCAGAAAGATTATTATAGTCCTTATTATTAAAAGATGAGTAAGGAGGTGTGAGTGTTGTGGTCAATGATATCTGAGAACCTTGTGCCGGATAGCGAGGATCATCAATGCTGCTTCTTGAGATGGATGTAATCAGTGATATAGCATAAGAGCTGCATGTGCTGCAACCTAGGCCATAATTAATGTTCTCCAGGTTAAATGAAGAGAATGACAAGGAGTTGTTCAATGTGAAATAGTTGTCGGGCCATTCAAGGAAACGTCCTAAACCAACAGAGATATTATCTAATTTGATAAGCGAGTTCAAATCAAAAATATTAGTGGCACCCAAGCCTGCCGATCTTGAGAAAGAGCGTGAATAACTGACAGTAAGTGAGTGTGGCTTGCGACCACCTAACCAGGGCTCTGTAAAGGAGAAACTATAGTTCTGATAAGATCTTCCGTTAGCCTGTGCCTGAATGGATAGACGTTGACCATCGCCTACAGGCAAAGGTCTCCATTCTTTTATCTTGGGCACGTTTCTAAGGGAGAAGTTATTAAAAGTAAGACCAAGCGTTCCGACAAAACCGAACTGACCACCCCATCCGCCTGAGAGTTGGATCTGATCATTTGATTGTTCTTCTAACTGCCATTCAATGTCAACGGTACCATCGGCAGGGTTCGGTACAATGTTTTGACCAATTTTAGCAGGATCAAAATAGCCTAATTGTCCAAGTCGCTGTTGTGTACGAATAATATCTGAGCGTCTGAATTTTTGACCAGGCATTGTGCTCAATTCTCTACGAACCACATGATCGCTTGTGCGCTGATTTCCACTAAACGTAACTTCATCTATAATCGCTTGCTCACCCTCAAAGATCCTCATTTCAACGTCAATGGAGTCGCCCTCTACTACTTTTTCAAACGCACGTGCATTAAAAAATAAATAACCATCGTCCATATACCATCCACTAATATCCACCCCTGTTTTTTGATCAAAGGATATTTTGCGGTCTAATAATTCTCTATTATAAATATCACCCTTCTTAATACCCAAAATTGCAGCTAGTGTCTTGTCGCTGTGTAGGTAATTACCCTTCCAGGTAATGTTTCTAAAGTGATACTTGGGGCCTTCAACAAGTTTTATGTTTACATCAACGGTTCGCTTGTTATGAGCAAATACAGTGTCGAATAAAATTTCAGCATCGCGATGACCTTTAGAGTTATAGAAACTGATCAGGCTCTTTTTATCTTCCTCGTAATCTGTTTTAATGTATTTGGATCCAGCGAATACATTGAGCTTAATATTATCGTTCAGGAATGTTTTTACATCAGTCCAGGTGGTAGAGTCGCCCATTTTCCAAACCTGTTTTGTAAATAATGAATTAACAATAGCTCTATGTAAAGTAAAGCGTGGATGTTCGTGTGTTGATTTTAATTTACGTTTTAATTTTCCGGCATAAATTTCTTCGTTGCCTTCAATGTTGATTTTATTAATTTTTACTTTAGAGTAAGGTCTTACATCTATGTTTAGTTTTATACCCTCTCTGTTTAAGGTATCTCGCTCCTGAATTATTTTAACTTCGGTATTGAGAAACCCTTTTTTAACAAAGTGTTTGCGTACTGCATTCTCTGTGTTTCTGATTAGGGCATCATTAACAATTTTGCCGCGTATAAGGCTTAGATCTTCTTTTAAGGAAGACTCTTGTCCTTTGCTTATGCCTGTAAAATAAAAAGCTGTTAGTCGTGGTCTTTCAGAAAGTTCAAGTATTAAGTAAACATCATTGCCTTCAATACGATCAACTTTGATGGAAACATCACCCACCAAACCAAGTTTCCATAATTTGCGAATTGCACTTGATATACCATCTCCGGGTATTTTTATTTTATCGCCAATTTTTAAACCGGTAAGAGCAACCATGGAGTTTTTATCGAGCACATTTAAACCAACTACCTCGATACCAGCTAGGGTATACTCGCCTGGGTTTGCATAGTTCAAGTTATTGTCGCTTGCGCTGCCTGCACGGTCACGGCTCCTTCTAAACTGGGCGGATGTTACCGTTGCAAAAAATGTTAGCAGTAAAAAAAATAGTACAAATCTTTTCATTATCCCACAGGATTCAATTGCTCACTTGTTTTACCAAATCTTCGTTCGCGTTGCTGATACGACCAGATGGCTTCATATAAATTTTCTTTTCTAAAATCAGGCCATAAGGTTGGCGTGATGTAAAGCTCTGTGTAAGCAATTTGCCAAAGCAGGAAATTACTTATGCGCAGTTCACCACTGGTGCGGATGAGCAACTCAGGATCTGGGATGCCAGAAGTCTCCAAATAGTTCTCAATCACCTTATCAGTAATGGCTGATGGTTCTAAATTCCCTTTCTTTACCTCGTTGGCCACCTTTTTAACAGCCTCTGTTATCTCCCAACGGCCAGAGTAACTTAAGGCCAGAATAAGTGTCAGCCCTTCATTACCTTGTGTTGTGTCTTTTGCCCACTGCAGGTTATCCTGGCATTCTTTCGGTAAATGAGATGTGTCGCCAATAGTCTTCAGTTTTACACTGTTGTCCATTAAGGTTTTGATCTCTTTTTTCAAGGTATTTACCAAAAGCTCCATTAAACCATCTACCTCTTCCTTTGGTCTACCCCAATTTTCGGTAGAGAAGGCATAGAGTGTTAAATATTTTATTCCAAGTTCTCCGCAAGCCTCCGTTACATCTTTTACTGATTGTATGGCATTGCGGTGCCCGAAAATGCGCAGGGCGCCTTTCTTTTTAGCCCAGCGTCCATTGCCGTCCATTATAACGGCAATATGGCGGGGTAAATTATTTGGGTCTATATGTTCGCGGTAAGAAGCCACAAGGCGGCAAAAATAAGGATAATAAGTTATTGATTAGTAGATAATTCTTGGTCTATTATACTGGTTTAGGCAAGTAAAGCCAAATTTTTGTACTTACTTATAGGGATTGGTGGGGCAAGGGATGGTATAGAAAGTCCTTGTAAGTGTAATTCCCAAAAAATGATAGTTGTCGTTATCGTTAGGATTTCCGTATCGGTAGTTCTTATTTGCTGTATTCCCCTCTGAAACATTATCCAGATAGTCAAAAAAGGTTTTGCGGCTGCTAAACTCAATGCTCAGGTACCAGAGAGGGTTAAGCACATATTTAAAGCCAATGCCCAATTGCACTGAAGGCTGAATGCTGCTGTATTCGGCTGATTTTTGAATTTGCCCAGCCATTCCAAATAACCCAAGTCCGGTTACTACATAAGGAGTGAAGCGCAAGGGTCTTTTTTCACTTCGCCAGTCCAAAAAATGATATTCTGTGGCCAGCGCCAATTCATATAAAAAAAGATTAAAAGAGGCTCCTCTGTTTGTTGCAAAGGCATCAATAGGGCGAGCATCGCTTGCGGCAATTTTGCCGGCTGAAACAGAGGTTCTAAAGCTTATGGCACGCCCGAGGTTTGAGCGATACAGAATAGTGCCTGCAGGCTTTACATTTAAAATATTATATGTTCTTGATAGATCTCCTGTATAATTCCAGGTGCCAACACCAAAACCAATTTCAGCTCTTTGGCCATTGGCCAAAAGGGAGTATGAAAGGATAATAATGATGAAGTAAAAACGCATTATCTGAATTTAGCCCTGTGAAAGGTTTTACCCAGTATATACGTTACACGTATGGTTGTAATTGTGTAGATGTCACGATCATTTTTATTTCCTCTTACATTATCCGGGTGCTCATGCCCGTATCCATTTATCAAGGGGCTGCCATTATAAGTAAGTGTGGGATGCGTGTTTGACATGATTTCAGATACTCTCTCGCTGCTCGCAGGATTAACAAGGTTTGATCTGTACGAAAAAGCCTTGGCTTCATCAGATAATAAATCCAGGTTAACATAATTCTGGCTCACATCATCTATGTAGTCTGTAAACAAATACCTGAAGCCGAATTCGGCAGAAATATCAATTACTTCATTGGCACGAAAACGTGCACCAATACCAAAAGGAATGGCCAATTGGATCAGCTTATAAGGTTTAATACCGTAGTTAACATCTGTTGGACTTAGTTGAGCATACTGACCCTCCGTTCCGAGTGGTTCAAGGTTTACCCATTCACCATTGGCGTTTTGCGCCTGAGGATTGTGATGAAAAACAGCCAGTCCGGCAAAAGCAAAGGGGGTCCAACGCACACGACTGATGTAGGTACCCTGGTTAGGGAATAAATCAAATTGACCCACCACTGACAACTCCTTAATTCTATTTCTGAAGCTCAGGTTTCTTACATACCTGAAGGCTGCATTATTATCTGTTGGATCGGCCGACTCAGCATCTGAACCAGCCAAAGTACCATAAGAGAAACCGCCTGTCAACTGATAAAAAGGTCCAAATCGGTGAGTGAATGAAACACCAATGGCGGGTCGTGTGAAGCCAATGTCCGTACTGATTCTATTAGGAAGCGGTGCAATGTCCCCGTAGTAATTGAGGGCATTGAGGGAAATGCCCAAGGCATTGTATTTTTTTGCCGGATCAAAGCCTCTTTTCTTACCCTTAAAGTGTGCAATTGACCGATTATTCTTCTTTATTTTCTTTCGATTCATCTGTGCTTGCGAATCGATTGAGAGTAAAAAAGCCACTAAAGTCAAACAAATGATTAAACCCCTACGCATATCTATGATGTTGATGATTAAAGCCTTGCAAAAATAGTTAAAAATTAGTTGCGAATATCCAGACCCCAGTTAAGCTTGCTTCGAAGGGTCTTGAAATAATGCTGACCTTCCAGTTGTATTAAGTTAGCTGCGAAATTTTCCCGCTTAATATTCAGTTTTAAACCAGATAAGCCAGTTGCCACCCGGCTATCAAGTGTAATTAAAAAATTTTTACTGCGTCCCTCCACTTCAAGTGTAATCTCTGAAGAATCAGGAAGAATAATTGGTCTTGCTGTTAGATTATGTGGGCTAACAGGTGTTATGATAAAGTTTGATGATTTCGGATGAACCAAAGGACCACCACAACTCAAATTATAGCCTGTGCTTCCCGTGGGGGTTGATACAATAATCCCATCAGCCCAATAGGAATTCAGGTACTCGCCATCAATATGGGTATGGATTATAAGCATGGTGGCAGTATCCTTTTTCAAAACTGTTAAATCGTTAAGGGCGAAGTTTAGCCCATCGAAAAGATCTTCTTTAAGCTCTAATTTTAAAAGTGATCGCCTGTCGATTGTATAGGCTCCTTCAAAGAGTTTGCCAAGTGCCAGGGAGGTTTCATCTTTGTTGATTGTGGCCAAAAAGCCCAGTCGGCCAAGATTTATTCCTAATACAGGAACCTCTGTGTTCCCAACATGAGAAACCGTTTCCAGCAATGTGCCATCCCCGCCAAGGCTCAAAACAAATTTCATATCCTTGAGGGAAGCACCTTTATCGTAAATCTGGAATTTTTGCTTTGAACCGGCCTTTTTTAGCTGGCTCGCAAAGGAGTAAGAGACACAGGCTTCTGCACCATGCTCATGAATCAGGTCTAATACCCGTTCAATAACGGGTAAGGATTTTAGTGAAAACTCCTTTCCATGCAATCCAACTTGCATATATCTGACTTTAAGTAGGTTGTGTTAAATACCTGAAAAACTTAAAGATAAGCATCTTTTATTCACAAAAATGGCTGTGGAGGAATAGATTTAGATGTCTAGATAGCGAAGGAGCATGTCGATTCTTTCTTTGTTAGCAGGTTCTTGCTTCTGTTCCTGATAACGGCCTATGACACGGTAACCAAAACGCTCTAGTGTTGCTACTGTTCTGGATAAATCGGTCTGGTTAATCTTAAGAATAAGCCGCATTCTTGCATTCTCAAGTGGATCTTCTTTCACTAAACTGCTTAAAATTTTGGCATTATTTTCTTCAATTAACCTGCTAATCGTTGCCAGTGAATAATCAACGTGATTCATAGATAACACGAGCACACTGCCCGGCATCTGCACTGCTGCGGTTTGTGCAAAAGAGGCCATGGTGTCTTGTACCGTGATTACACCACAGTACTTATTGTCTTCGTCCAGTACGGCCACCATTTGTACCTTATTCTCAGCGGCTACCTTGAGTACATCATAAAAGTGCGTTCCTTTCTGTACAGAACTTTTCTCGCCTTGCAGGTTAAAGTCTTTTACTTCACGATCAATGTCATTTGTCTCCAGAATAATTTCTTCAGAGATAAAGCCAAGAAGGATTCCATCTTCCACAACGGGCAGATAGTTGCAACGAAATTCTTCCATCCACACAATAGCCTTATGCGCATCGTCTGTTCCCTTTAACGGGGGTATCATGTGGTTTATCAGGTCTTCAGCTATCATTTATTGGGACATAGGGCAATTACCTTTCTGCTGTTATTTAAGCATAAATTCTTCAACAAGCTCATTAAACTTTTCCGGATGCTCCATCATGGGTGCATGCGAACATTTATCAATAAACTGTAGCGTGGAGTTTGGAATAAGTCTGTTAAACTCATGCGCCACAATAGGAGGCGTTATAGTATCATTAAGTCCCCACACCAAAAAGGTGGGCGCTTTAATGTTTGGTATATCTGTTGCCATATTATGCCGTTGTGCCGATTTGGCTATGGCCACAATACGCATACATTTAGGTATGCTGTTGGTGGTTTCAAAAACCTCATCTACCAATTCCTTGGTCGCCACTTTGGGATCATAAAATGTATAGGCCACACGTTCTTTGATGTATTCATAATTACCGCGTTTCGGGTAAGAGCCTCCCATCGAATCTTCAAATAAACCTGAGCTTCCGGTAAGGATGAGTTTCCTTACTTTATCTGGATTTTTAAGTGTGTATGCCAGGGCCACATGCCCCCCTAGGCTATTCCCCATAATAATCATATCATGGAGGTTTTTGGTGGCCACAAATTCTTCCACAAATTTTCTAAGGCCATCAATACCTGCTTCTCTGATTGGCATTTCATAAATAGGAAGCATGGGAATTACCACTCTGAAGTTTTTTGAGAAACGGTTTGTAACACCTTCCCAATTGCTTAAAGCACCAAAGAGTCCGTGCAGCAAAAGCACCACAGGACCGCTGCCTTCATCTACATATTTAAACTCCCCTTCTTCTTTAACAACTAAGGCCATAGCTTTGATTTCGGATGATAAGTAAGTAAAAAAATAGAAATATACCTTGCACTAAATGAGCTCTTTCTTACATCGAAAGAAAGAATCAGAAGATATCGCCAAACAATGGTAAATAATCACCGACCCATGCTGCCACTGTTGGCGCCAACACAGAAATTTTTGGGTAAAGCCAGGCATTCTCTGTCCATTGCTCAGGGAAAACAATTTTAAGTGATTGAATAATCCACAGACCCACACTTAACATAAAAGCCGTTCTAAAAATTCCCAGCAATGCGCCAGCCGATTGGTCGGCCTTTCCTAAAAAGCCTTCGTCAATAGAAGCTCTTATCGATTTACCGATAAGATTAACAATAATGACAACCAGAATAAAAACTACTGCAAAAGCAAGGTATGGCAAAACAGTTTCATCAATATTAAATTGCTGATCGAGCAGTACCATGGCGTTACCCATTAATTTGAAACCGCCTAAAATACCAAGTAAAATAGCCAGCATAGAGAAAAGTCCCATCAGGAAACCTTCTTTATAACCACTATATGCTCCAAAAATCAGAAATAAAATGAGGGCAATGTCTATGTAACTCAAGCCAATAATTTTTTAACAAGTTCTGAAATCATTTTTCCATCAGCTTTACCTGACAACTGTTTGGTAGCTACACCCATTACCTTACCAATCTCAGCAGCTGACTTAGCTCCGGTAGCTTCAATTATTTTTTTAAGTTCTATTGTGAGCTCTGCCTCACTTAATTGTTTGGGCAGGTAACGACTGATTACTTCAAGTTGCTTGAGTTCCTTCTCGGCCAGGTCGGCCCTATTTTGTTGTGTAAAAATATCAGCGGATTCTTTACGCTGCTTAGCCGCTTTCATCAGTAGTTTATTCTCTACATCTGACGCAACCTCCCCACTACCGCCTTTTTCCGTTTCGGCAAGCAGAATAAGTGACTTAATACCGCGGAGGGCTTCAAGTTCTTCTTTATTTTTGGCCAGCATGGCCTGTTTAATATCCTGGTCTATTTGTTGCTTTAAGCTCATACTTTGATTTTACTTGTGTAAAGATAATTTTTGTGAAACGATTTCTTGTTCTATCTGTTTAAAGGAAGTGATTAGATTCAGCGTCAATATTAATAAATTCGCCACACTCAGAAATGCAAGAGGCGGAAACAATCCGGATGTGGTGAAAGCAGCCCTTGATTGTGAGCGCTTTGGTGCCCAAGGCATCACCGTACACCCAAGGCCGGATGAGCGGCATATTCGCTACAGCGATGTGATACAACTCAAGGAGGTAGTAACAACAGAGTTTAACATTGAGGGCTATCCAGATAAGCGCTACATGCAACTTATACGAGAAGTCAGTCCAGCACAGGCTACCCTGGTGCCAGATGGGCCAGATGTATTAACCTCCAATGCCGGTTGGGACACCATTCGCAATCAGGCTCTTCTTAAAGAAATTATTCAGGAATTAAAGAAAAGCGGAACCCGTGTATCTGTTTTTGTGGATCCACAACCACATATGGTAGAAGGTGCTGCAAAAGTTGGTGCTGATCGCATTGAGTTATACACAGAGCCTTATGCACGCGAATTTTTGGTAAGTCCTGAAGTAGCAGTAAAGCCATACATTGAAAGTGCAAGGATTGCCCATCAACTTGGCTTGGGTATTAATGCCGGGCATGACCTTGATTTAAACAACCTTAATTTTTTTGCCAAATCTGTACCTTATCTGGATGAGGTGAGCATCGGACATGCCGTTGTTTGTGACGCCCTATATTACGGACTTGAGAATACCATTCAGCTTTACTTGCAGAAACTTAAAGTCTAAGGCTTTTTGAGTTAACTTTACTTTTCATCGTAAGTATATGAATCTCAAAAAAAAATTTAGCGATTCAGATTTACAGCGCATTAAAGCGGCTGTAAAGGAGGCTGAAAGTAAAGTATCGGGCGAGATCGTGCCCGTAATGGTGGAAAGAAGTGGGGTTTATGCCATAGCAGGCTATCGATCCGCACTGGCTTTTGCAGCTATCACTTTTCTATGTATCGTAATTTTTGACCGGTATGTGCCTGAGCTTGCCATTTATGATCCACTCATCATTTTCATTACCGTACTTACATTTGGATTTGTTGGTGGATTGTTGGCTCATTTTTGGGATCCTGTCAAACGCCTTATGCTTACACAGCTCCACATGGATAAAGCAACCAAGCTAAAAGCTGAATCTGCTTTTTTGGAACAAGAGGTTTTTAATACAAGGCAACGCACAGGCATCATGATTTTTATCTCCTTCTTCGAACACGAAGTAATTGTAATGGCCGATAAGGGTATAAGCAAGGTTGTAGATCAGCGTGAGTGGGACCAGATGGTAAGACAGCTCATTGAAAAAATAAAAAATGGCGATACCATTGGCGGCCTTGAGCATTGTATAAAACAATGTGGTCAGATTTTACTTCAAAACAATTTTGCCATCGCTGATGATGATGTAAACGAATTGAATGACGACTTACGCATTGGTTAATTTTTTACGTGTTCTCCGACTCTTCACACTCATGAAAAAATCAATACTCTTATTCACACTGATTTTACTTTCTTTTTCTTCTTCTATAGCTCAATTAACTGTGCCCGAACTTTGGGGCATGCGTGTGCACGATGATGCCAAAGTATTGTCTGCACAAACTGCGCAGCAATTAGAAAATTCGCTTAAAGTTTTTGAAGATTCAACTACTAACCAGATTGCCGTTTTAATTATTTCTTCTTTAGAAGGTGAATCTGTTGAAGATTATGCACTTAGGGTAGCGGAAGCCTGGAAGTTAGGTTCTGCTAAAAATGATAATGGCGTGCTTTTACTCATCTCTATTAATGATCGCAAAATGCGAATTGAGGTAGGCGAGGGCTTGGAAGGACCTCTTCCTGATGCCCTTTGTAGCAGGATTATACGCAATGAAATTGCGCCTGCCTTTCGCAGGCAAGATTATGATGCCGGAATCACTGCAGGTGTCAACAGTATTATGCTGGCTATAAAAGGCGAATACAATGCGGAGAATACACCCAATAGTTCAGGTAACAGTATGTCTGCAAAAGACAAAGTAATTGTGGGCTTGTTTGTTTTTGGCATACTGGCAGTCTTTACCTTCTTCGCATTATTTACACCCGGTTGTGCCGGATGGGGACTTTATGCTTTTCTTATTCCCTTTTACGGAACCTTTCCACTTTTTGTACTAGGTACCAATGGGGGGCTTGCCACCTTAGCCACATATGCGCTTGGCCTGCCCATTTTAAAAATGATTTTACCCAAAACTGCGTGGGGTAAGTCAATGGCCGAAAAAATGAAAAATAATAATCGCGGCAAAGGCGGAGGATGGTCTGGTGGTGGCGGTTGGTTTGTAGGTGGCGGAAGCGGTGGTGGATGGTCTGGCGGAGGCGGCTTCTCTGGTGGAGGTGGCAGTTTTGGAGGTGGTGGAAGCAGCGGCTCCTGGTGATGCAACCCTTCATTTAAAAACTGCGTCTTAGGGATAAACCAACATCCCATGAAAACCACATTAACCCTTAGTCTTGTCTTTCTGGCAAGTTTTGCTTTTGCGCAACAAGACGATTTTCATCTTGATAAAGAATATGCCATGGCAAGCAATGGCACTATTGATCTGAATTCTTCTGATGCTGATGTTCGGATAACAGGCACTACTCGGGGTGCGACCGCGCGTGTTAAGATCGATAGAGTAGTAACTGTAAAAGGCTGGTACAAAAGTGAAGGCTCTTTTAATGTAAGTGTTAATGCAGAAAATGGTAATCTCACTATCCGCGAACAACAGTCGAATGTTAACATTGGTATTATTGGCTACTACAATGAAGATTATAAAATTTTAATTGAAGCTCCCGAAGGCATAAGTCTGACTATACGTGGAGATGATGGTGACTATGTGATAAAAAATATTAATGGTGCTATATCCATGAATTTTGATGACGGCAATGCTCAATTAACCAACTGTCTTGGCGATCGCTTTAGCTTCAGGCTTGATGATGGAGATATAACCATGGATAAAGGCAAGGGCTCATTAGAGGTAGTGGCAGACGATGCAGATGTGGAGATTTTAGAAGCTGCTTTCAGCGAAATCAATGCCCGGCTTGATGATGGAGATTTTATCGTGCATACTTCACTCGAAAATGGTGGTGTATACAGTATAGACACTGAAGATGGCATGGTGTTTTTTGATATTTTAAGTGGTGGGGGTGAATTTAGCATCCGGCATGACGACAGTAGTATAAGAGCAGATGGCGATTTCAGAGTTTTAGAGGATAATGAGAATTATAAAAAGCTGGCGTTGGGTAAAGGTACAGCCAGGGTAAAAGTGAGCGCAGATGATGCCAGCGTAAAACTTATTGCCAAATAGTTTCAAATTCTGATTAAAAAGTTAAAAAAGTCCTGCCAGAGAAGTGTTGGCAGGACTTTTTTATAATAATTGATACTTCTGCTTTGCGCACAGCGCTATGCCTTTTACCTTCGCGCGTCTATGCTGAAACACATTGCAATTGCGGGTAATATTGGTTGTGGTAAAACCACATTGGCCGGAAAACTAGGTAAGCATTACGGCTGGCAGATTTTATACGAATCTGTTGAGGACAATCCATACTTACGTGATTTTTATGAGGACATGAAGCGCTGGGCCTTTCATTTACAGATCTACTTTTTAAACAGCCGCTTTAAGCAAATCAATGAAATCAGAAGTACAGGTAATGTAACCGTACAGGACAGAACGATTTATGAAGATGCTTACATCTTTGCAGCTAACCTCCATAAAAGCGGTCACATTAATGAACGCGACTATAAAAGTTACCTGGACATCTTTCATTCGATGGTGAAATTTGTAGAACCCCCAGACCTACTTATTTATCTAAGAGCTGATATTCCCAAGCTGGTGGAGCAAATTCAAAAAAGAGGACGCGATTATGAGTATGCCATTCGTCTTGACTATTTAAAAACACTCAATGAGCATTACGAAGAATGGATCAATTCCTACTCGGCTGGTAAGTTGTTGATCGTGGATGTTAACAATATGAATTTTCTGGATAATACTGAAGACTTCTCCTTTATTGTTAATAAAATTGATTTAGAGATCAATAGTCTATTTGGCTAGACCTTTTTAAACAAATACAAACAAAGGCTGTTTGAGCAATATGCACGCAGCCTTTGTTTTTCCACACCAACTTTATCAATCCATCTCGTTCGACAAAAGTACTCTTATCTATTTGATAGAGGATTCGTTATATTTTTCTCAATATAAGTTTCACAAACAGAAGCTTGTATTGCACAGGGCTTCAATGAAATACTATCAATCATGGCTTGAGAATAAAGGTTATGATGTACACTACCTCGATTTTAATCCAAAGCTAAGTCTGGAAAGCGCCTTCATAAACTTACAAAAAAACAAAATAGAAACACTTCACTATACAGATACAACTGATTATTTGTTGGAAAGAAGAATACTGCGTTATGCTAAAAAGTATAAGCTTGATTTACAAAAATACAAAAACGAAAATTTTTTACTAGCACCTGATGACTTTCAACGGCAATTGGGGAAAGGTAAAAAATACTTTATGGCACCATTCTATGTGCAGCAGCGAAAAAAGTTTAACCTGTTGCTGCAGGATAATGGAGAACCTTTGGGTGGGCGTTGGTCCTTCGATGAGGATAATCGAAAGAAGTTGCCCAAAAATTTTCAATCACCTATATATAAATATTTTACTGAAAATCAATTTGTAAAGGAGGCCAGGGAGTATGTTGGCGAAAAGTTTACTCATACATACGGTGTCGATGATGGTTTTAATTACCCTACTACACATGAAGAGGCAAAAAGGGCATTAAATGATTTTCTGGAAAACAGGATGGAGCACTTCGGAGAATACGAAGATGCCATTGCAAAAAAAGAGTCGATCCTGTTTCACTCAGCACTTACACCAGCACTAAATATTGGCTTACTCACTCCACAACAAATTATAGATGAAACCTTACGTGTGCACACTAAAAAGAATTTTCCGATAAATAGTCTTGAGGGATTTTTAAGACAAATTATAGGTTGGCGCGAGTTTATGCGTGGCGTTTATCAGTTTGAAGGAGTACGCGAAAGAACAACCAACTTTTTTAATTTCGACAAAAAAATTCCGGAAAGTTTTTGGCGAGGTGAAACGGGCATTGAACCCATTGACGCCACCATTAAAAAAGTTTTAGCCAATGCATACTGTCACCATATTGAAAGGCTGATGTTACTCGGTAATTTTATGCTGCTGTGCGAATTTGATCCAGATGAGGTCTACCGTTGGTTTATGGAATTATTTATTGATGCGTACGACTGGGTAATGGTGCCTAATGTATATGGCATGAGTCAATATGCTGATGGTGGATTCATTACCACCAAGCCCTATGTTTCAGGATCAAATTATGTTTTAAAAATGAGTGATTACAAAAAGGGAGATTGGTGCGCTGTTTGGGATGCACTTTACTGGCGATTCCTTTTTAAGCATCAGGATATTTTTAAAAACAATCAACGCATGAGTATGATGGTTAATCTCGTTAATAAAATGGAAAAAAGTAAGTTAGAGGCACATTTAGCAGTTGCCGAAGATTTTCTTAAAAAATTAAAGTAAGGCTTACTGCATCAGCAGCAGCAAATCATCAACATATTCCCGTGTGTTAGATAAACGCGGGACTTTATTTTGACCGCCCAGCTTTCCCCGCTTCTTCATCCAGTTATAAAAGGTGCCTTCCGCTGCACTGTGCACAATAGGAGCAACCAGCGCAAGATCTTTTGCGCGTTTGGCATCATAGTCAGAGTTAATGGTGCGCAATGTATCGTCCAGCATTTTTGTGAACTGATTCAGGTCATCTGGTTTTTTCCTAAACTCAATGATCCACTCATGTCCACCCTTTTTGCCTTCTTGCAAATAAACAGGCGCTGCAGTAAAGTTATCAATCACAGCACCCGTAGATTCGCAGGCTTTGGCAATTGCCTGCTCAGCATTTTCTACAATCAATTCTTCACCAAAAGCATTGATAAAATGTTTGGTACGCCCTGAAATTTTAATACGATATGGATTTTTAGAAGTGAATTTTATCGTATCGCCAATGTTGTAGCGCCATAGCCCTGAGTTAGTGCTTATGACCATCGCATAATTTTTACCCAGCTGCACTTGTTCTAACGAAAGGGCTGAAGGATTCTCTTTGTCGAGTTCTTCAACAGGAATAAATTCATAGTAAATTCCATAATCCAGCATTAGTAAAAGCTCTTCTGAATTTTTTTGATCCTGTATACCAAAAAATCCTTCGCTGGCATTGTAGGTCTCCCAATAGTTCATACTATCGGAAGGTATTAACGATTTAAACAATGCACGGTAAGGGCCAAAGGCAACAGCTCCATGAAAAAACACTTCTAATGAAGGCCAGACTTCTAAAATATTTTTCTTGCCTTGCAGTTCAACTATGCGTTGAATCAATAGGATAGTCCACGTAGGTACTCCGGCTATTTGGGTAACATTCACTTGAGAAACTTCTTGCGCCATTCGCTCAATTTTCTCTTCCCAGCTATTCATCAGGGCTGTTTGCAGACTGGGTGTACGAATAAACTCTGCCCAAACTGGTAAGTTTTGCATAATTACTGCAGATACATCACCATAAAATGAAGCGGCTGTCGGGTCAAGTTCGTTTACCTGATGACTACCCCCAACACCTAAACCCTTACCATCAAAAATTTTTGTGTCAGGATAGTTATTGATGTAAATGGACAATAAGTCTTTGCCTCCTTTGAAATGGCAATTATCCAGCGCTTCGGGTGATACAGGAATAAACTTACTTCGTGCGTTCGTAGTGCCCGATGATTTTGAGAACCACCTGATTTCACTTGGCCATAATATATTTTGTTCACCACGCATTAAGCGTTCTATGTAAGGATAGAATTGTTCGTAAGAATGAACAGGAATTCGGCTTTTAAATTGATCGTAATTTGTTATTGATCTGAAATCGTAACGTTGGCCAAATTCCGTATGCCTTGCTGAAAGCAACAAATTTTGCAATAACTCTGATTGCACCTCATGGGGGTTATTCATGAACCGCTCAATTTGACTAAAGCGGTGCTTCATAGCCCAGGTTACAATCGTATTAAACAGACCCATGATTAAGATTTAGGAAACCTCAAAAATAAGCTAATCCTGAGAAGTGCAAAACTTGGGTAAAGCTTATAAAATGGGGCCAGACTCTTCTTTCCAGGCATCTGGGGGTAGCGTAACCCTGGCCCTGCGCAATTCAAAGTTTTGTCCAAGATAAACTTTACGCACTTGGGGGTCGCTTGCCAGTTCTTCGGCTGTCCCAGATTTGAAAAGTTTACCATCTACCATCAAATAGGCGCGGTCGGTGATGGATAGGGTTTCGTCTACGTTATGGTCGGTAATAAGAATGCCTATATTTTTTGTTTTTAGTTTGGACACAATACCCTGAATTTCCTCTACGGCTATCGGATCAACCCCTGCAAAAGGTTCATCGAGCAATACAAACTTAGGGTCTACGGCCAAGGCTCGGGCTATCTCGGTTCTGCGCCTCTCTCCACCTGAAAGCGACATACCCATATTCTTGCGAACGCGGGTAAGACTAAATTCCTCCAGCATTTCCTCTACGCGATCTTTACGTTGCTGTTTGGTGAAATCACGCATTTCAAGCACGGCCATGATGTTTTCCTCCACCGTAAGTTTTCTAAATACAGAGGCTTCTTGCGCCAAGTAGCCAATGCCCAACTTGGCACGCTGATACATGGGCAAGGCCGTAATATCTTCTGTGTCCAAAAAGATCTGACCTTCGTTGGGTTTAATCAAGCCGACTGTCATATAGAAGGTAGTAGTTTTACCTGCCCCGTTAGGACCTAGTAAACCAACTATTTCGCCTTGTTGAACGTGCACAGACACATTATTCACCACTGTGCGCTTCTTATATTTTTTTACCAGGTTTTCTGCCCTTAACACCATAAAATCAAATCAGTTATAACAAAGGTATTGAATCGGTAGAATAGCAAAAATTAATCCATAGTTATTGGCTGGGGCAGCTGTGTGATTAGTGAAAATATAATCTAAAATCAAGCTTGATTGTTTCTGTATTTTAAGCCACGTTTAAGGCATGATTACATGGCCTGAATACAAAAAACTCACCTTTAATGATAAGGTAAGACTCCTGTATGAGGATGGAAGCTTTGTCATGGCTATTCGTTATTATCAATACAAAGTAAATCTTTACCTGATGGGTAATTTTTATGTGGAAGTCTTTGTTGAACACAAAGACTCCACCATTGCTAAAATTGCTTTACTCGATAAAGATTCTACTCGTCTGGCATTTTATTCTGATCAGATTAAACTTCCCTTAGAACTGTTAGGGTAAATTCAAAACTTTCCAAACTTCATACCTAGGCTTACGCTAGGTCCGCTCACCTGATCATCTAATGAACGCTTTTCATTATCGAAGGCAAAACGGTATGAAATGCCTGGCGAAATGCGTAACCATTTCAATAGATTTAATTCAACTTGTATGGCAGGTTCGCAGATGTAATACCACCTTATATCTTCTATGTCTTCACGATACTGTGAGTTGTCAAGATCTTCCCAACGCGGCCTGTGGTATTGCAAGGTGAAGCCTGCACCATTAAACACGTGAAGTACAGGGTGAATCGGACTGTTTGAAGCGATTACCAATTCGTTTACCATACCAAACTGGCTATACAAATAACTCATTCGCTGACTCGGGTTTGCGCTTTCATTAATATCTACCGGTATGTAATTGGTTGTGGATCCTCCACCGACACCCACTAAAAACTTTTTACCGATAAACCAGCCTCCATAAATCTCAGGCATGTTAGCAAAGCTACCGTGTATGCTGGTTAACTTGTTGCTTAAAGCAACATAGCCACCTGAGCCTTTGGTGTTTTTAAAGATGGTTCTGACTTCGTTGGGGGATTCAGATTGAGCATACGCGCTATAGCTCGTGCCCAGTAAAATGGCTACCGCCACTAATGTTGTAATGTGTTTTTTCATTTCTTGCTTTTGGCACTATGACAGGCCAAAATAGAAATACCCCTATGCATGCATTAACTTTTTTATATAAGCACAAAAAAGGGGCTTTCGCCCCTTTTTGCTTTTATATTTTAAACGCCTTTTTAACAGCATCTACGTAATCGAGCTTTTCCCAAGGGAATAACTCAACTTTTATCTTTTTCTCGTTCTGTTTACCCTTATTAAAAATCTTTTCTACCACTTTGTGCTCGCGACCCATGTGGCCATATGCTGCAGTTTCAGAATAGATGGGTGTACGCAGCTTGAAACGGTCTTCAATGAAATATGGACGCATGTCAAATAGCTTTTCTACTTTCTTGGCAATCTCCCCATCGGTCATTTTAACCTTGGCTGTACCATAGGTATTTACGTAAAGGCCTACAGGTTTAGCTACACCAATGGCATAAGCAACCTGCACCAATACTTCTTCCGCTACACCGGCAGCTACCAGGTTTTTAGCAATATGGCGTGTGGCATAAGCAGCTGAACGGTCCACTTTTGAAGGGTCTTTTCCTGAGAATGCACCTCCACCGTGTGCTCCTTTTCCACCATATGTATCTACGATAATTTTACGGCCAGTTAAGCCAGTATCACCATGAGGACCACCAATCACGAATTTACCAGTAGGGTTAACGTGATAGGTTATATCGCCTGCGAATAGCTTTTGAATACGCTTAGGCAATTTCTTCATAATGCGAGGCACAAGAATGTTGATTACATCATCCTTGATCTTAGCCAACATTATATTGTCTTTTGCAAAATCATCGTGCTGTGTAGAAATAACAATTGTATCAATACGCTGAGGTTTGTTATCATCGCTGTACTCGATAGTTACTTGCGACTTTGCATCCGGACGTAAATAAGTCATTGTCTTGCCCTCTTTACGAATGGCTGCTAATTCGCGTAATAACAAATGAGCCAACTCTAAAGGAAGTGGCATAAAGTTATCAGTCTCAGTAGTAGCATAACCAAACATCATACCTTGGTCACCAGCCCCCTGATCTTCTTTCTTTTTGCGCTCTACACCCTGATTAATGTCGGGAGATTGCTCGTGGATAGCTGAAAAAACACCACATGAATTTGCCTCAAACATGTATTCGCTTTTGGTGTACCCGATTTTCTTGATTACGTCACGTGCAATGTCCTGCACATCTAAATAAGCTTGTGATTTGACCTCCCCCGCTAAAACAACCTGACCGGTGGTTACCAGTGTTTCGCAGGCCACTTTAGAGTTAGGATCATAAGCAAGAAATGAGTCAATAAGTGCATCGGAAATTTGATCAGCCACTTTATCAGGGTGACCTTCAGAAACCGATTCGGAGGTGAAGAGGTATGGCATAGTTATTATTATGTTAATTTCAGCGGGCAAAGATAATAATTCCTATTAAAGATGTAGGGTTTTGTTTTTATCCGCCACCTGATACGGGTATCCTGTTAACAATAATTTCTTTTTCCTTTCCCTTTTATAATCAGGCATACCTTAGTTACTTGACTACTTAATTATACTGCCATTGACGGAGGTTTCAACAAAGGGTGCTCAAAAACACGTGTGGTTAACCATTAAAACCGCAATTTCTATCATTGGCGCCCTCTTGCTTTTCTTTTTTGCTATAGATCTGATGGTGACTTCCTTGCAGGAGCTTGGAGGAGGGGTTGCTGAAACCATTTTGCTTGCCACCGCTAATCCGTTTACAGGCTTGTTTATTGGTCTGCTGATTACCGCTATGATTCAGAGTAGCTCTACCACTACATCCTTGGTGGTGGCTTTTGTTGCCTCTGGCTCCATAACCCTGGAAAGTGCCGTTCCACTTATTATGGGTGCAAACATTGGAACCACAATTACCAGCACCATTATTTCACTTGGCTTTATCAATAAGAAGAAAGAATTTAAACGTGCTGTGGCTGCTGGTACGTACCATGATTTTTTTAATATTCTAACAGTTATTATCCTATTCCCTCTAGAGTATTACTATGGTTTTTTATCGTCTTTATCAACCAGAATAAGCGCTGCGCTATTCACACCAGCTGCAGATGTAACAACAACAAATGATCACCATTTCGGTTGGGGTTTTGGTGATTCTGTAAACTGGTTAGTCAATGTTATCCCCAGCGGTGTTATCCTTGTCATTATTGCCTTTGTTTTGCTCTTTGGCTCAATCTTGCTTTTTAGAAAATTGATATCCAATCTTTTATTGGTTCAATCACCTGAAAAGCTGGGCACCTTCTTTTTTGAAAAACCGGTGAAGTCCTTTGCTTGGGGACTTGTTACCACGGCAGCAATTCGATCAAGTACCATTACTACTTCATTGGTTGTGCCATTAGTGGCCAAACAAGTGATTAAATTAAAGGCCGCAGCACCATTCATTCTCGGTGCCAACATCGGAACTACCATCACGGCATTTATTGCTGCCATACTTTACGCTAATAACTCAAGTGCAATAACAATAGCAATAGCTCATTTTTTATTCAATTTTTTGGGTGTGCTTATTTTTTTTCCAATCCCAATACTTCGTAAAATACCTCTCAATTTAGCCTCCTTCCTTGGAAAGCTTACCCTCAAATACAGGCTGGTTGGTTTTGTTTATCTACTTTCTGCCTTCTTCTTTATTCCTTTCTCTTTGATTTACCTAAACAAAAACAGCATTGAAAATACTACTGTAACTTATGAAGTGCTGAATGAAAAGAATGGAGGGAAGACTACTTACAAACTAGTATCACGCGTTAACAGTAATACACGTAATGGTCAATGGATTGAATTTGCTGATAATAGCGATTCAAGCCTAAATGCGTCCAATAAAATTCAGCATATCTACTATCGTGATAATGTGTTTTTTGTAAACGACCAAGTGTATATGTTTAGTAAACAAGGTTTCTGCTGGGATGGCGAAGATCAAACAGGTAAGTACAAAGTGTGTGTAGACAGCATACTCACAAATTATAACTTAACATCAGATTTATCTCTTTCTCAACTGTATCATTTCAGGCGTACTTATTATGATAATGCACTAAGAAAAGTGAGTGATGTTTACATAAGTCCTGAATTGCCCATTATTATTAAACAGATAAATTATGACTCAGCAGGCTTGATCGAAACCCGAAGAATCTTGCGCGTTGAAAAAGATTAAAATGGTATAACTAAAAAACAGCGTAGAAATGTTTTTATATAATGTAACAGTTGGTGTAGATAAAAGTGTAGCACAGGAATGGCTGCATTGGATGAAGACAGAACATATATTAGATGTACTGAATACCGGTATGTTTATACAAGCCAAAATTTATAAAATACTGCATCAAAGTGAAGAAGATACTGTTTCTTACTCTATTCAGTATTTTGCTGAGACTATTGGCCATGTGGAGCAATACCTGGAGAAATTTGCGCCCGCTTTGAGAGAAGAGGTGAGTAAGCGTTTTGAGGGAAAACAAGTAGCCTTTAGAACTTTATTAGAAGAGGTTTAAATCATTCTCGCCTGACACCCTTTAACCAACTGGCGATACTCCAACGAGTAGTCTCCTGCACAACAGCTCCGCTCTCTGATGCCCTGTTAACTTTTTCAACAGTGTAGAAAGCTGTGGGAAGAATTTCCTTTAATTTGGATGTAAGCTCCTCCAGGCGTTCTCTTTCTAATACAGTAAATATTACACTTTCATCTCCATCAGGGCCGAGTGCTTTTAGTATTGTGAAGCGGTGATTTTGTTTTGTCAGGTATTCTTTTAGTTGGTCTATTTCTTTTCTGGTTATTATCCTGATGATTACTTTACCATAAGCAATTCTTTCTTCGATCATCATCCCTACAAAAATACCCATGGCAAAACCTGCCGGATAAGCTATGTACGAGGCCCAGTTATCCAGATGCTGAAATATCTGGCGAATGGCCATCAGCCATACAAAAGATTCTACAAAACCTAACAAGGTTGCGATCATTCTTCTTCCACCTAGCACATATATGATACGGATCGTGTTAATGGATACATCTATGATACGTGCCAGAAAAATCAATAGTGGCAGTATAACGTAAGCAAAAATTTCTTCGGAGATACCCAGTGATTCAACCATAGTTTTCAACTTTTTTGATTATCCAAACAATTCCTGAAACACCTCTGTTAGTTTACCAAAAGATTTAACGACAATTTTTGTTTTGCTCAGATCAAGTGACTTCTTACTATACTTGGAGATATAAATTTCTTCAAAGCCCAGTTTTTCTGCCTCTGAGATGCGTTGATCAACTCTATTGACAGCGCGCAACTCACCCCCTAAGCCAATTTCTGCGGCAAAGCATACTTTATCCGAAACGGATATCTCTTCCATAGAGGAAATTAAAGAAACACATAAAGCCAAATCGATTGCTGGGTCTTCAACAGTAATACCCCCGGCCATATTCACAAACACATCCTGTGTTCCTACCCTGAAGCCACATCTTTTCTCAAGTACTGCCAGCAACATGTTTAAACGCTTATGATCAAAACCATTAGGCGTACGTTGTGGCGTGCCGTAAGAGGCCGGACTTACAAGTGATTGTATCTCTATAAGCAGTGGTCTGTTGCCCTCAATGGTAGCGCCTATCGTGGCCCCCGTATGCTGACCATCTTTTTGTGAGATCAGTATTTCCGATGGATTACTTACTTCGCGCAAACCGGAGCCTAACATTTCATAAATACCTATCTCTGAGGTTGAACCAAAGCGATTTTTAGTGGTGCGTAGAATCCTATAAGCCAAATGTCTATCGCCTTCAAATTGCAGCACTGTATCCACCATATGTTCAAGCACCTTGGGCCCCGCCAACATACCATCTTTGGTAATGTGCCCTACTAAAAAAACAGGGGTGTTTGTTTCTTTGGCAAATTTCATCAACTCTCCAGCGCATTGCCTTACCTGAGCAATACTGCCCGCGGCTGAATCAAGCATGGTTGAGTGGAGTGTTTGGATAGAGTCTACGATAACCAACTGAGGCTCTACCTGCTCAATGGCCAGGAAAATATTTTTTGTGTTGGTTTCGGTAAGAATGTAAAAGTTATCACTGACTTTTTCTTTAGGCAGAATTCGTTCTGCCCTCATTTTAACCTGCTGATCGCTCTCCTCGCCTGTTACATACAAAACCTTTATCTTTTTTAATGAAAGCGCTACCTGAAGCATTAAAGTTGATTTGCCAATACCTGGTTCGCCACCGATAAGCATGAGCGAGCCGGGAACAATGCCTCCCCCTAAAACACGGTTCAACTCAGCATCTGGACTGATGATACGAACCTCGCTGGCTGAGGTTATTTCATGTAAAGTCTTTGGCTTTGCAATGCGCTCGCGGCCTCCTTCCTGTCGCCACTCATTTTTACTTTCTTCTTTCTTAACAACCTCCTCAACAAAAGTATTCCACTGATTGCATGCAGGGCACTTACCCAACCATTTGGGTGATTCATGACCACAATTTTGACAGAAAAAAAGGGTTTTGACTTTTGCCATCAGTGTTCTGATAAGATGTTACTTGATAATACTATATTTGACAAATCTAAACCCAATAAATTTAATTTTACCTATGCGTTTAATTCTCGTTGTAGCAATTTCCATTATTGCAGAAGGCATTGCTTACGCTCAAAAAGCCCCAATCAAATTTGGTGATGTACCCATGGATCAAATTCAATTGAAAGTCTATGATAAAGACTCCTCAGCGGCTGCGGTGGTCTTGACGGATTTTGGCACATCAACCATTGAGTACAATAAAGAGGAGGGCTTTCAACTGATTTTTGAAAGGATAAAACGAGTGAAGATCTTTACTAAAGATGGTCTGGATCAGGGAGATTTCTCAATTCCCCTGTATCGCAGTGGTGATAATGATGAAAAACTAACTAGTCTTAAGGGTGTAACATACAACCTTGAGGGTGGAAAAGTGGTCGAATCTAAGTTAAAAAATGATGCTCAGTTTAAAGAAAAGCAATCTGTCAATCTTAACCTTGTAAAGTTTACGATGCCCAATGTAAAAGAGGGTTCGGTTATCGAAATTAGTTATCGCGTAGTGTCTGACTTTCTCTTTAATTTTCAAGATTGGGAATTTCAATCAACAATTCCTGTAATGTTTAGCGAATACCGGGCTAACATTCCTGAGTATTATTATTACGAAAAGTATATACAGGGATATTTACCAGTTAAAATAAATGAGCAATCCTCCTCCACGCAAAGTATTATTATTACCACAAATAATCGTAGTGATGGAGGTATGGGTGTAAGACAGACACAAAGTAGTTTTAGCACTGATAAAATAGACTATACGCTGAATACACATCGATGGGTCATTGAAAATGCCCCTGCTTTTAAAGAGGAGGCTTATATTACTTCATATAAAGACTATATTTCAAAAATTAATTTTGAGCTATCCTATACAAAATTTCCCGACAGACCTATTAATCAAATCATGGGAAACTGGACAGATATTAACAATAGTTATGTAGAGAGTTCTGATTTTGGTGGAGAAATTAAAGGCAATGGTTTTTTAAAGAAACCAGCAGAAGAAATAATAACAGGTTTTAGCAGCCCTGAGGAGAAGGCTTCTGCCATACACGCTTTTGTTCGTAATAATTTTATTTGGGATGGTTCCTCCCGAAAATTTACTGAAACCCCTCTTCGAAAAATTTTTGATGAAAAAAAGGGTAGCTCTGCTGAACTAAATTTGTTGATGGGCTCTATGCTGGAAAAAATTGGTGTAGAGGTTTATCCTGTCCTGATCAGCACAAGAAATAATGGATTCATTCGTGAGATGACTCCCGTGTCTTCGCAATTCAATTACTCTATTATTCTTGCAAAGATAGGCGACAAACAATATTTGCTTGATGCTACCGAGAAATTACTCCCCTTTGGGATGTTGCCTGAGCGTTGTTTGAATGGGAAAGGCTTTGTTGTTGCCAAGGCTGGCCATAGTTGGGTGGCATTATCAGCGCCTGTTCGCTCAAGGCTGATTTATAACGTTGAGGGTAAGCTAACGGAAGAGGCTGTGCTCGAAGGAAAGTTAAGCCTTGAAAGAACAGGTTATTTTGCAGCACGCGACAGAAAACAATACCTGGCTAAAGATGAAACTGTGTACATAAAAGATCTTTCAGATAATCATCAATTAGAGGTGACTAAAAGTGAGTTTAATAATGCAAAAGATCTGAGTAATTCATTTAAAGAAATACATGATTTTGTTGCAACAGACAGAGGTAATGTTGCCCCTAACACCATTTACTTTAATCCTGTCTTCTTTAATAAGATTAAGGAAAATCCTTTTAAGGCTGAAGATCGCAAATATCCGGTAGACTTTGGTTTATCGTTTGATCAAATGTTTGTACTAAAATTAACCATTCCTGAGGGTTATGTGGTGGATGAAGCTCCTCAGCCAAAAGCTATGGCTTTACCTGGTGGAGCAGGACGATTTACCTACAGTTTTAGTCAGATGGGGAATACGATTAACCTCATAAATAATCTTCAAATTAATAAAAGTGTATTCAATCAGGAAGAATACGCCTCGTTGAGAGAGTTTTATAATCAGCTTGTTGCCAAACAGGCTGAACAGGTAGTATTAAAAAAGAAATAACAAATGAAATTTTCATTAACAATTTGTATTCTTTCATTATCGGTTAGTCTGTTAGCTGCTGAAAATAAATTTCCTGTCAGCGATATACCCGACAGTTTAAAAAATGGTATGTATGCTGTGGTTCGTGAAGAGAGTAATGTCTTTACCATTGTAGACAAGTCACACTCTAATATATTGTACCGTTCTGTTGTTACTATTTTAAAAAGTACAGGCAGATCAAACGCTCTGTTATCTGTTGAATATGATAAGCTTACTAAAATAAAATCTATTAGAGCAAATGTTTACGATGCTAACGGCAACATAATCAAAAAAGTGAAGGCCTCTGATTTTATCGACCAAAGTTCGATTTCAGGTTTTAGCTTGTACGAAGACAATCGTGAAAAGTATATTGACTTGCGTCAGGCGAGTTATCCTTATACAGTTGAGTTTGAGTATGAGCTTGATCTTAGTTATTTACTTTTCATTCCATCTTTCTATTTGTTTGATGACGATGAAGTGAGCATTCAGAAAAAATCATATCAATTAATTTACCCTACTTCCCTTAAGCCAAGGTATAAAGGCACTCTTGTGGGTGACCCTACCAAACGGATCGTAAATGGTAATGAATCATTGCTATGGACTTTTGAAAATTTAATTCCTCAAAAATTTGAGGCAATGTCACCAAACGTTGAGAAATATATTCCAAGAATACTTGTTGCCCCCGTAGCTTTTGAATACGATGGCTATGCAGGTACAATGGATAGTTGGAATAATTTTGGTAAGTGGCAACTTGCTCTTAACAAAGGAAGAGATGCTATTCTGCCTGAAACCATTGAAAAAGTTAAGCAGCTGACAAAGGATGCAAAAGATGACAGAGAAAAAGTAAAAATTCTTTACAAGTATCTTCAAAACAAAACCAGGTATGTCAGTATCCAGTTGGGTATTGGTGGTTGGCAACCCTTTGAGGCTATTACGGTAGATAAGTTAAGTTATGGGGACTGTAAAGCATTGTCGAACTACATGATCTCTTTATTAAAAGCTGTTGATATTAAAGGTTACTATACAGTAATTTATGGAGGATTAAATCCACCTACGGTGCTGGAAGATTTCCCTAAAAGCTATTTCAATCATGTGATTGTAACGGTGCCGCTGGCAAAAGATACAGTCTGGCTTGAATGTACTAATCAACAAAACCCCTTTGGTTATTTAGGCAATTTTACAGGCAATCGTACTGCCATGATGGTGACTGAAAATGGCACCATCCTTATTAAAACTCCTACCTATACAGGGAATGTTAATCAGCAAATAAGATCTGCAGAGGTAACGCTTGATGCTAATGGTAATGCGCAGGCGAAAGTTCAAACTAGTTATACAGGCCTTCAGATTGAAAATGACGGACTTGATAATTTTGTAAACAAATCAGCAGATGATCAAAAGAAATGGATACAAAATAATACATCAATACCCGCATTTGATATATTGAATTTTAAGCTAAGTATGATTAACGAAGAAAAGCCTGAAATTGGCGTTTCATTAAATCTTAACCTGAATCGATTTGCGTCTGTGTCTGGGAAGCGTTTATTTTTTAACCCTAACTTAATGAATCGGTCTACCTACATTCCTGAAAAACTAAAAGAAAGGAAAACCATTATCGTTTTATCTACAGGGTTTATCGACATAGATACTGTCAGGTATAAACTTCCAGACAATGTATATCCTGAATTCTTACCTGAAGGTCAGAAACATCAGTCTCGCTTTGGTGAATATGAGTCGAGCTTTCAGATGGATAAAGATGGCTTGCTTTATATCCGAAAGCTTAAAATGAGAGAAGGTGAATACCCGGCCTCTGCCTATCAGGAGCTCACTGATTTTTACAAGAATCTTAACAAAGCCGATAATATTAAAATTGTATTGCTCAGTAAGACATGAGCAATACACTATTTAAATGGGGAGTCGTCCTCCCGGGCCATAAAGTAATAGGTGATTTTATCCATTAGTGAAGGAAAAAGTTTTGTCAACCAGACAGCCAGTTTCCCTTGTGTAGTCAAAACTAAATCGCGCTTGCGTTTAAGGATAGCATAATAAATATGCTCGGCTGTTTCTTCAGCTGACATCATTTTACTTTCGTCCCTTGGCGATTCGCCTTGTGGGTGACCATCGGCTGTTAGTGCAACATTGCGAATATTTGATGTGGTAAAGCCCGGGCATACCGATAACACATGAACACCCCTTTTCATTACCTCCATGCGAAGCGCTTCCAGGAAGCCCTCCATTGCATACTTGGAGGCTGAATAAGCTGTACGTGCAGGTGTCGCTCTTTTACCGTTTATCGAAGATATTCCCACAATAGACCCCTTTGATTGCAGGATATGGGGTAATGCGTATTTGGTACAATAGACCGTGCCAAAAAAATTAATGTCTATTACCTTTTTAAATACATCGAGTTGTACATTTTCAAACAGAGCTCGCATCGAAATTCCGGCATTGTTAACGAGCACATCAATTTTACCAAAACGCTTGATGGTTTCATCTGCTATCCGCTTAGCTTCTGCCTCCTGGCTTACATCGCCTTGAAGGGGCAGTACTTCAACCCCATTTTTTATTAATTCGTCAGCTATCGCTTGTAACTCTTCCCCTCTACGGCCGGTTATCGCCAACAATGATCCTTTTTTACCAAACTCAAAAGCAAGGGCTTTTCCTATTCCGGAAGTGGCACCAGTTATAATTACAACCTTATTTTTCATACGCTAAATCCGGGTAATCCTTTTGACGTCTGTTCTGAGTTTACCCAAAAATACTAATACTTGCTTAACTTGCTTCGTAAAGATTTGTTGCCATGTGGCTGTTGAAATTACTTTCTCGTTTACCTTTTTCAGTGCTGTACCTGTTTTCCGACTTCCTATTCTTCGTAAGTTATAGGATTGTGGGTTACCGAAAGAAGCTGGTCAGGCAAAATATCAGAAAATCGCTTCCACAGCTAAGTGAGCAAGAACTTCTGAATGTTGAAAGGAAGTTTTATAAAAACCTGTGCGATTATGCTGTAGAAACCATCAAATTAATAGGCATTACAAAAGAAGAGCTCCAAAAGCGTATCAGGTATATTAATCCGGAATTAATGGAAAAATATACTTCCAATGGTCAGTCCGTTGTGTTGTTATCATCGCACACCTTTAATTGGGAGTGGCTGCTGGTGGCCGGCAGCATTTCATTACCAGCACCCGTGGATTTTGTCTATCAGCCTGTTAAAAATTCCTTTTTTGATTCTTTTATTTTAAAGGCACGCTCACGATTTGGTGCTTATGCGGTTAAAAGAAATGAACTCGCCCGTGAGTTAATTAAGCGTAAGTCAATTGTAAGAGGCATCGCTGTGGTTGCAGATCAATATCCTGGCCACGGAAATGATAAACGTCATCAAACTACTTTTTTAGGACAGGATACTGTTTTTTTTTATGGCAGTCAGCAAATGGCCACCTTAATGCAAGCCCCTGTTTTGTACGCCATTGTCGAAAAGGTTAAAAGAGGTTTTTATACGTGCCGACTAGCCTTAGTGGGTGAACCGCCATACACTAAAATGGATACGTTTGTAATTGATAATTACTCAAAAGCGGTAGAACAATCTATTTACCAGCAGCCAGAGGGTTGGCTTTGGTCGCATAACCGTTGGAAGAAAAGGCATCTGGATGAGGCCCCTCAAGCCAGTGAATAAAATTTTACTATATATTCTTGTTTGCATGGGCATGCAACACAAGCAGAGATACAATCAGCAGTAAACTATATTCTACACCACCAGTTGACGGCCCTACTACAAACCAACCGTTTTGGGCATGCACCAGTATTATGCCCATCAGCAATTGTATTGCCCATACAAGCGAAATCCATTTTGTAAAATAGTTTAACAGAAGGGCCAGGCCTGCAATTAACTCAAATAATGTGATGCCCCAGGCTATGGGTACGCCTATCAGAAATCCTTTTGCATTCAGGAAATCACCAAAACCATTCACCGTATTAAAATACAGACGTTGTGTACCATGTGCCAACATGCATATGGAGATCATCATGCGCAAAACTAATAGGGAATTAGCAGGGCTCAGCAGGGCTTTCATAAATAAGGATTTTAGGAAAGATCGCTAAAAGTAATGTAGGGTAAATACCCCAATGCTCGGCATAAAATAAAATTAGGTCAGCATTTGAGCAATGTCCTCGCGGGTGAGTTGCTTCATAATACTTTCTTCCGTTGTAATCAGATCGGTGGTGAGTTTTAATTTACGCTGCTGAAGTTGTAATATTTTTTCTTCTACCGTATCACGTGTAATAAACTTATAGGTAAACACTTTTTTCTTTTGACCAATTCTATGTGCTCTGTCTACTGCTTGCGCTTCTACTGCCGGGTTCCACCATGGGTCAAGTATAAATACATAGTCAGCTTCTGTTAAATTGAGACCAAGACCACCTGCCTTTATCGAAATCAAAAACAGCTTTAGTTTCGGATCTTTATTGAAACGTTCAACCTGTTCTTTACGATCACTACTGCTACCATCTAAATAGGCGAAATCAATTTTCTGCTCTTTCAGATACTGTCTGACTAACTCAAGGTGTTTAACATATTGACTAAACACAAGCACTTTATGATCTTCAGCCAATGCATTGGCCAGCATATGCATGATGTCTTCAAATTTCCCTGAATCACCTGTGTAATTAGGGTCTATCATTTTAGGGTGATTGGCCAACTGACGAAGTTTAGTCAGACCTTCTAAAATCATAAACCTACTACTGCCTATACCTTCTTTATCAATCTGATCAAGAATCTTGCTTCTGTAAAATGCTTTTGCCTCCTCATACTTTTCTTGCTGAGCCGCACTCATCTCCACATACTGCACATTTTCAACTTTTTCAGGAAGTTCTGTGGCTACCTGCGATTTATGTCTGCGCAGCATGAATGGCTTAATAATGGTGTGTAATCGTTTGGATCGAACTTCATCACCTTTCTTTTCAATAGGATTTAAAAACTCATTCTTAAAATAGGTTTGTGGCCCAAGCAAACCCGGATTGATAAAAGTCATTTGCGACCACAAATCCAGGGTTGTATTTTCCAGTGGTGTACCTGTTAAGGCAAGCTTTTGTCGTGATTTTAATTCTCGTACGGCTTGTGCAATATTTGAAGTCGGGTTTTTAATTACCTGCGATTCGTCAAGGATGATGTAGTTGAAATAGAAATTTTTAAACAACTCCACATCCAGGCGCGTAATACCATATGAGGTAAGTATTAGATCATATTGATCAAATCGCTTAACATCTTTATTGCGTTGTGTACCAGTGTAGGTTAAAATTCGTAGCTCAGGGGTAAACTTCTTCGCCTCCATCTCCCAGTTGTAGACCAACGAGGTGGGCATAACCAACAAAGATGTACCATGATTTGCTTCTTTTTCGGATTGAAGCAAAGTGAGGGTTTGTACTGTTTTACCGAGACCCATGTCATCGGCTAACACACCGCCCAGCCGATATTCATTTAAAAATCTAAGCCAGTTATAGCCTGCCTTCTGATACGGTCTTAATTCACCACCAAAGCCTTTAGGCAAATCATAATTCTTAATACCTGTAAATGAGCTTAGGCTACGCAGGCGTTCACTGATGTGCACTTTAGCCAGGTTGCCTTCTTCAAGTTCCTTTACCAGTGCCAGGTGATGTTTACGCAAAACAGGTTTTTCATTTTTGCCTTCTGTTTCACTAAGTGCGAAAAGATCAGAGTACTTTGTCAACCAGGCCTCAGGTATGATGGCGATTTCACCATTGGGTAATTTGAACTCAACCTTTTTTCGCATGATCAGCTTTCTCAATTCCTTGAAAGGGATATCAAAATCACCGAAACGAATTTTTGCGTGAATATCAAACCAGTCGATATTCTCTTTAACCTCTACCTCAATAAGCGCTTTGCCTACAAAATATTTTTTGTCACGACTTTCTGGCTGGCTAACCTCGAACCCCAGGTTTAAAAGATTAACTCTGTTTTCGTTTAACCATGAAAATGCTTCTGCTTTTGGTACAGCTACTCTGAAATCTTTAAAGGGAAGTCCGAGTTTTTGCAGCGTCTGTAAGAATTTCTTTTCTAGATCGGGCTTGCGTGTTACCCTATGAAAAATATATTGTTCCTCTTGTTTCTCTACGGTAACATTGACAGAGCCACTGGCATCACCACGGAAACGATACTTTCCATATTTGAAGGAAAGGTCAAATACAAGTTTACCACTTTCATCTGTCCTGTCCTCTTGGGTGGCAGGATTCGAATCAAAAAGTGTGGCGGCCTGTGTTGATTGAGCGGTATGTAGTTCAGAAAGCGTCAGTACCGGATGTGGGTCATGATCATGCTTTTGTATATCAAAACCCTGTGCTTCAATTTCATCAAATGATGCAATAAGTGGCGCAACAAAACGGTTGTAATAGGTTTCTTCAAGATTTTTTGGAATGGTCACTGATTTCTTTGTTAAAAAAGGAATCAGTTTTTTTCCATCTACTCCTTTTTCAAAACCATACAGTTTGCCATTTAATACCAGCCATGCCGGATGTTTGCATACCAAGAAGGCCGTGGCATTTGGAAGATCCACTTTTTTGCCTTCATAAGAAATGGTAGGAAAATACTGAGTGTTCTCCGGGGTGCGCATGAAATGAAACTGAACATTTGCACGCTTTTCCAGCACTTCAAGTTTACGCCAGGTGGGTTCACCATCGTTACCCATTTCAAAAACCATTTTCCCCTTCAGCAGCTCGAGCACCTGTGCTCGCCTTTTCTCCATGTAGTCCTCAATCTGCTCCTGAATGAGTTCGTTGCCTTTCACTTTATCAAAAGTTTTAGCAAAAAACTCTTCAGGCTTCATTTGCTTGGCAGAGTACTTTTTTACGATAACATCCTGCTGCATGGCATCCATGAGCTCAATCAATTTGAAATCGCGGTCATCAAGCCCTTTGGTAAACTCACGGGCATTTTTGTGCGAGATATTTTGATGCTGGTAGGTTAGTTTTCCACGCTCATCCAGGTGAACAATATATGACTCAAACACATAGCCAAGATACTCGTGCTGAAAAACCGAGTACACAATTTGGAAAGGCTGTGCAGCAGAAACTTTCATAATAGTCTAAAATCTGTCGAGGCATGAGCGATTGTTGCGTTCGCTCTTAAAACCCAGAACATTCAAAAAAGTATTAAAAACGCCCGAAAAAGAGCTTTCCATAGCTACGGGAACCTGAAAGATACTAAAAGTATTTAAGTCAATTTGTAAAATTTCGCGCGGGAAGGTACATCAAACTTACAGGTGTTCAATGGCAGCGGCACGTGCAGCAAGGTGCGCGGGTCGGAGTGAAATCAAAATAGTGATGATGGCCACAACCCCCAGGGTTAGTAAAAAGTCGGATAATACAGGTTTAATCGGATAGCCCTCAGTGATGGCGCTTTCCATACCCATGGAGACAAAGCCAAAATGCATTTGTGCCCATATTAATATTGCGCCTAATAAAAGACCAAATGAGGTGCCCAGCGCGGCAATGAAAACGCCCTCGCTCACAAATATCTTTCTAATCAGATTGCCATCTGCACCCATGGCCATCAAAACAGAAATATCTTTTTTCTTGTCGAGTGCCAACATCATAAGACTAAAGAAAATATTAATAGCACCAATTCCTAGCAGCAGCGTGAAGGCAAGAAAAGTGAACAACTTTTCCATGTTAAGAAGCCTGTACAGATCCTGGTGTTGCTCTTCGTGATTAAGCACTGAAAAACGTTGACCCAAAATTTGTTTCAATGCCTCCTGAACCTGCTGTTGGCTGGCTTCAGTTTTTGTTTTTATCTCCAAAGAAGTGCGTTTATTACCACTGTCCATCAGATCCTGAGCAAAACGAAGGGGAACAATAACGTAGTTGTCATCAAAATTCTGAACAATAGAAAAAACAGCGCCCGGTATTATATTGCGTTTGTTGTAAAGCTTCGATGGATCGAGTCCTGTCAGTTTTGCATTTTTAATATAGTACAATTGCAAAGGGAATAAAGGGTCATTCACAACAATAGAAAGATTGTACTCAACACCTCTTCCAATAAGTGCATAGTCTACGTTGTTCTCAATAAGTGCCAGTTTACCTGCTACAATAGAATTATTGATACGCTTTTGATCAATAAAATTTTCACTCACGCCCTTGAGCGTCACAATTTGGTTAGCATCTCTGTAACGCAGGTATGCATAATCCTCCATCACCTCTGTTACTATTTCCACACCTGCCACACGCTTGATTTTTTGCATGAGGCTGTCAGTCATAACAAAGGTTTTACCCTCAACAGCTTCAATTTTTATTTGTGGATCGAAAGAATTATTGAGCGTTCGTAGTAAATCGCCTAGCCCATTAAAAACAGACAGAACGATAACCAATGCTGCCGTAATGAAAGCCACTACAACTACCGACAACCACGAAATAATATTAATAAAGTTCTTCTTTCTTTTAGAGAAGAGGTATCGCTTTGCTATGAAAAAGGGGAGATTCAAAATCTAATTAGGCGATGGGTGGAATATGATTTGAGATTCTTTTTACTCTGTTGGTGGAATGTTAAGGTTATTGATGATATCATCCAGCCTTTGTGCATTTTCCTCCACTTCATCTAAATAAAAAACAATCTCAGGCACAATACGCAGTTGCTTGCCCACCTTATTACCCAGCAAGCCCCGAAACTCCTTTTTATGATCGTTAATTTTAGCTAACAAGGCCTGCTTGTCTTTTACAAGCATCATACTGATATAAAGTTTGGCCACACTCAGATCGGGGCTTACCCTGACCTCCGCAATACTCAAAAAAGCATTATCCAAAAGACCTCTCCGATCGCGCTGAAAAATATCACTCATTTCCTTTTGAATGAGTTTGGCTACTTTCTGTTGTCTGGTACTCCCCGTCATAAGGCTGCAAGTTACAGCAATGCACAGGTTATTCGATTAATAAGCGATGGTTTTTTGTATTTACACCTCCAACGCTGATAACATTTGAGTATTTTCGAGCAAAATTTAACGACTTGCTTAGCTTCTTTCGCATAAATGATCCTTACAGGCTTCTGGGCTTACTCATCTTATTCTTTATTATTTCTTTGCCTGTATTTCTGTATAGTCCCGGCCTTACCTGGCAGGAACTTAATAGTTTCATTGTTGGCGAGAAAATTAATCAGGGTTTCAGGCCCTACTCCGCACTGATCGATTCTACGCCACTCTTAACACAATGGCTTTATGGGGTTTTCAACTGGATCAGCGGCCAGCATATTACCTTGCGACACAGTCTGGCTTTTTTGATTCTTTTCTTCCAGGCTGCTTACATTGGTCTGGTGTTTATAAACCGTAAAGCCTACACTGAAACAACCTATATTCCATCCGTGTTGTTCTGCCTTTTGTGCTGCATATCCTTTGATGTTATTTCCATTACAGGAACACTGCTGGCTTCAGGTTTTTTACTGCTTGCTATCAATAGTATTTTCAGGGAAATTGAATTTCGTGAACCAAACGACAGCTCTCTTGTAAAGTCAGGTGTTTACTTAAGCCTGGCATCCTTGTCTGTTTTTTCTTATGTCATTTTCTTTTTTGCTGCCATCCTTATTCTTGCGTTTTTCACACGTTCTTCGCTTCGAAGACAATTTTTATTTCTCCTCGGTTTCCTACTGCCACATGCCCTATTGCTTAGCTATTATTATCTGGTAAATCAGCATGATTTTTTGCTCACCTATTTTTACAAAGCAAATTTAATTGCCGATGAGCGTACTTTTCTAACTACTAAAGCATTGTTAATCTTAAGTAGTGTTCCACTGGCCTATTTTGTTATTTCATTTTTTACCTTAAACAGAGCAAGCAGGCTTACCAATTATCAGTCACAATTATTGCAAGCCATGTTTCTTTGGCTCATTGCAGGTGTTGTGCATTTATTTTTTACCAGATCTTTGCGTCCGCAGAGTTTACTGCCCTTGTTTCCTCCATTAAGTTTCTTGCTCACGCATTTTTTATTGTCAATTCATCGCAAACGTTTTGCTGAAATTCACTTATGGATTTTTACAATAGGTATACTACTGTGTTCATATTTTGTTCGCAATAATTTTTTTGCCGGTGTCAGTTACTCAGCGCTGATCGTACAGGATAGTACGCTTTCTGTAAAAGACAAACGCGTTTTAATTATTGGTCCGGATTATACCCCTTATGCAAAAAACCATCTGGCTACTGGTTTTAGCGAGTGGGCTCTTTATAAAAAAGTATTTGAGGAGCCCGACTACTATGAGAATATTCTTACTGTAAAAAAACAGTTTGCATTGGAAAGCCCCGAAGTGATTATCGATCCGAGTAATATGCTGTCAGCTTTTTTCAGTCAATTACCTGAATTGGAAAAACAGTATGAAAAAAAAGGAAGTGTTTATTATATTAAAAAAATAAATGGAGCCGATTAGAAAGTTGAGCATGGAAGAGCTCGGCCGTGTATCTGCACTGGAATATAAAACGTTTACACAGCCTGGTCTGGTTGTTGTGCTGGACAATGTTCGCAGTCTGCACAATGTTGGTTCGCTCTTTCGTACTTCAGATGCTTTTGCTGTTGCTCATCTTTATTTAACCGGTATAACAGGTACTCCGCCTCACCGTGAAATTCACAAATCTGCCTTGGGCGCCACAGAATCTGTGCCCTGGTCGTATCATGAAAGCGTTAGTCAGCTTATCGCACAATTAAAAGAAGACGGGTACGAAACTGTGGTCGTAGAGCAAACTACAGGGAGTCAATCATTAGAAAAGTTCATGCCCGATACCAAAAAAAAGTACTGCTTAATTTTTGGAAATGAGGTTGAAGGAGTGAGTGATGAAGTGCTGAAAATAGCAAGTATTGCATTGGAGATTCCACAAAGCGGCTCGAAGCATTCACTTAATGTGTCTGTTTGTGCAGGTATCATTTTATGGCATTTTTACAGACAGCTGGCATTGTAAAAAAAATAATCAACTTTGTAGTTCAAATATAAGAAAGTGACTTCCGATCGTTACAACCAACGCGGTGTTTCCGCCAGCAAAGAAGATGTGCACAAAGCCATAAGCAAACTGGATAAAGGTTTGTTCCCAAAGGCTTTTTGCAAAATCACAGAAGATCATTTAACTGGTGATCCTGCTTATTGCTCAATTATGCATGCGGATGGTGCCGGTACTAAATCTTCACTGGCTTATTTATATTGGAAAGAAACCGGAGATTTGTCTGTTTGGAAAGGCATAGCGCAAGATGCTATCGTCATGAATATTGATGACCTCCTGTGCGTGGGAGCCACAGGTAATATGCTTCTATCCTCCACCATCGGCAGAAATAAAAACCTGATCCCGGGTGAAGTAATCGCAGCCATCATAAATGGTACCGAGGAAGTTCTAGAAATGCTACGTTCATACGGACTAAACATTGTGAGTACAGGTGGTGAGACTGCTGACCTGGGAGATTTGGTGCGAACCATTATTGTTGATAGTACAGTAATTGCGCGCATGAAGCGAAGCGATGTAATTGACAATGCCAATATTCAACCTGGCGATGTAATTGTGGGGTTCGCATCCTACGGACAGGCAACTTATGAAAGCGAGTACAACGGTGGCATGGGTAGCAATGGCTTAACCTCTGCACGACATGATGTGTTCAACAAAAAGTATGCACAGCAATACCCTGAGTCATATGACAGTGCTGTGCCCAGCGACTTAGTGTATGCAGGTCAATACCAACTTACCGATAAAGTAGAGGGTGTACCTGCAAATGCGGGTAAGCTTGTGCTGGCGCCAACGCGCACTTATGCACCCATTGTTGTTAAGGCTTTGCAAGAGTTAAGAGGTGTAATTCATGGTATGGTTCACTGCAGTGGCGGGGCACAAACCAAAGTCTTACACTTCGTAGATAAGCTTCACATAATCAAGAACAACTTATTACCTGTGCCTCCACTTTTTAAAATGATTCAATCACAGAGCAAAACTGATTGGAAAGAGATGTACAAGGTATTTAACATGGGACATCGCCTGGAGATGTATCTGCCAGAGAAATATGCTCAGCAAGTAATTGATATTTCAAACGGTTTTGGAGTACAGGCCCAAATAATTGGCAGCGTTGAAGCTGCAGAAAAGAGTAAAGTAACCTTAACGAGCGAATTCGGCTCGTTTGAATATTGAATTTGTAAGCCAGGCGAAATACTTATAACGCCCTGCAACCAAAAGCTAGCCTCTGCTATTCATAATCCTGTCTTGCGTTAGTGCCTGACGGATTTCGCGCATGGCCTCTCTTTTGAATCGCTTGTACTGAATTTTGTGAGGATCTTGACGAAGGAAGCTCTGCATAAATGCGAGTACTTTTTCAGTCTGCTGCTGATCCAACTCCTCAAGCGTCTCCAAAATCTGGTTTCGTTGATTTGTGTTTGTCATAATTGTAGTGGTTGACATTAAGTTAAACGAAATACCGCTACAAATGTTCCTAAAGTGCCATTCTTAACAGAAAACGCACATTTAGCTAATGTTGCATTAACAAGGAGGGGATAATTATTAAGAGAATATTATTTGCTGTTCCCTACTGCACCGGCCCAATCGGCAGCAGGTAGGGTTCACAGCTATTTTGACTATAGCCAACCGTCAACGAGATTTCAGTTTAGGCTATAGCCGGGGAAAATATCTTGAAATTGAGAGGGTCCTTTGGATTCAAAATATACTTTCTGTTTTTGCAGTGCACCCTCAAGTTGTTCGTCATTCAGCTTTACGGTTGCTGCTGCTCCTAAAATATGACTTAAGTAGGTTGTCTTGTGATTAAGTTCATCCGCCAAAAAAATCACCGGAGTGCTTTTATTAATGGACGAGTTTCTCAGCGAACGGACAAGTTCAAAACCGGTGATCACAGGCAGATCAGTACTGCAAACAATAAGGTCAAAAGATTCGATTCGTGCGGCCAGGAGCCCATCCAGACCGGAATCATAATATCGTATGACTGGTTCTACCGATGCAAGTACTGCTGCGATTTGACCAATAACCTCTTTCTGCCTGTTGATCACCAGAATTTTCATAAGCATCTAAACGAACTAAACCGTTGTTTTTTCGAAAGATGGTGATTCAATACTTGGTGTTTTTGATGCCTGAACGGCAGGGGTTAATTGGCGGAAGGTCGGGAGTTTAGTTTATTTATAACTTATTGAAGTACAGATAATTATGATTTATGACTTTTCATTTGTTTTCAAAATACTCACTGATAATAGGTATATGAACTCAGGCAAATTAGGTATAAATACCTAAGCGGTTAAGGTTGTATTTTATGTGAGTAAACCGCTTTCGTAGGCATAGCGCACCACACCTACTATGTTTTTAACGCCAATCTTTTCCATAATTCTGGCGCGGTGATTCTCTACAGTGCGGTCACTCAGTGACAATCTGCTGCTGATCTCTTTTGTTGAATACTCTTCACAAATAAGACGAAGCACTTCCAGTTCGCGCTCACTTAAACCTGGATTAAAGTCTGGTCGTTTTAAATTATGTTTTTCACGTAGGCTCTTTCTAAGTATGGATGCAATAAATTCGTTGTGATAAAAATCTTTATCGGCCACAGAATAAATAGCCGCTTCCAATTCATCTGGTTCTACGTTCTTGAATAAAAACGCACGTGCCCCCAAATCCATCATGTGTAATATATAACGTTCACTGTCGTGCATCGACAACACGATTACTCTAACATCCGGATACTTGTTATAGAGTTGCTCGCAAGTTTCGGATCCATCCATAACAGGCATTTGCAAATCAAGCAATACTATATCCGGCTGACTTTCTTTTACCAGCGCCAACAATTCTTTTCCATTCTCAGCATCTTTAACGCTGGCAACGCGCTCGAAAGACTGCAACAGACTAACCATGGCTTTTCTGAAGATGGTATGGTCGTCAGCGATGTATACTTTTAAATCTGGTTTCATATCTTATGCAGCAGTTGGTATCTTAAGTGTAAACTGGCTTCCTTTAGGAAATACAGTGTCAAAATTTAGCTTGGCGCCCAAGAGAGAAGCCCTTGTTTCTATATTGTACAAACCAAGACCAGACTTGCCCTGATGGTTTTTAAATCCTTCATAATCGAAGCCTTCTCCGTTGTCTTGTATAACTAAATCTAATGTTTGTCCCCAGACCAACGTAACTTTTAGTAAGGATGCCTTTGAGTGGCGTATCGCATTGTTCACGATCTCCTGTACAATTCTGTAGACAAGCACCTCTCGCTTTTTATCCATTTCAATTCTATCACCCGATTCGGTTACCAGCACTTCAATGATACCTGATGAGCTTATGCGTTCGCACATTTCGCGAACGGCATGTGTTAACCCAAATTTTTCTAAACCTGTTGGCAACAAATCGCGACTAATTCTTCGAACTGTTTCTATAGTTTCATCCAATAATTGCTTAGTCTGATCTAAGGGTTGACCATTACCTGCTTTTACTACTGGATGAAGAGATAAACGTATGGTTGACAACATTGCTCCAACACTGTCATGCAGATCGCTGGCCAACCTGCTGCGTTCTTTCTCTTGCGATTCAAGTGCAGCTTGTAACATTTTTTGCTGATATTCAGCCTCTAACAATTTAAGCTTTAACTGTTCAGATAGTATTCTTTTTTGATAAAAAACCACAAAAAAGATAATGCTGAATGCCAGTAAAAGCATGACAGCCGTTGCGATTGAAAACATGATGATAAAATCTATGTTGGCGGGCTCCATGACTTAAAATTATAAAATTCGGGAGATAGTAATTTTTGGCGTATGTGAATAGGGCCTAACTGTCCAGACAGATGCCAAAGAAAAATGAGTAGACAGAAACCTGTTCATAAAAAGTATATATCTGGTAACATCTCAAGACTCAATGATCTTACGGCTTTTACGTGCTTGCCAAATACCTAGGCAGATAATGATGCAAAATAGTACCCTCAGAAAGTTTCGAAAGGACCAATACCAATGCCAATCATCACTCAGTGCCTCCAGTATATAGCTCGCACTCAGCGACAGCATAAATGTGCATGAGAAAAAAAACAAAACGGCTGAATTAATCCAAAACATTAGATCATTAATAAGATTTTTACTTGGTAACTCCCTCAAAAGATAAAAGAAATAGATAAGTGAACATAGTATTAAAACGACATCCCTTCCAGCTCTTATTAGAGAAGACATTTCATTAAATTCATCAATAATTATTAATTGATAGTAGACAAAAAAAGATAAAGATATTATTACTATTATCTTTTTAATTGCGGAATATGAGATGGATTTATAGTATAAAAAAAGAAGGATACCTGCCTCAAATAATACATACAGATTACTAACAGACCCATTAGGGAGGTGTATGTATTTATGTCTGTTTAGTTCCTGAAAAAGTTGAAAAAGAAAACTTACTAAACCATATATCCCGATGATTGCTAGCGCCACTTGTTTGTCTTTGTAGTGCTTAACAGTAAATAGTATAATCAAAAAACTGCCGAACCACTGAAAGTAGTTCGACAGGTAAAGAAATTCTGATGCTGTCATAGATTGTCATCAGGGCAGTCAGGCGGACAAGGAACTCCATCATTGATCAAGATCGGGTCTCCATCAGCACTTTGTTCAGCAGTGCGTGTTGCGTACTCATCACCAGCAGGCAGAATATTATTGCCTTTTGAATCTGTCCCAACCAACACGAAATGAATCTTCCCTTCATCATCTAGTGCATTGTACACACGCAAACCTTCACACCTATCTTCATTTAGCATGCTCATGACAATTTTCTTATCAAAGAGCATAGAAGAAAGGTAGTTCTTGTCTTTACTGTGCTTGTTCTTGTAGTTGTTTATCCACTTGCGGGCCTTTGACTTACTAATTTTTTCTCCTTTTGCCATAACTATAGGGGTTATATAATATGCCCTAAAATAGTGGATTTTTTTGAACGGGATTTTTATCAGATCAGGTGGACACTATATTTGTTACACAATCTATGAAAGACTCAAAGCTTACCCTCAGCGTCCATGCCGGATCGCATGGTGACCCCCAATTTAAGGGAGCCGTCACTCCTCTTTATCCATCTTCGGCTTATGATTATGAGGGACAGGCCATACTGTACCCCCGATATTACAATACCCCTAACTTAAAAGCTGCAGCGCATAAAGTAGCAGCCTTGGAACATGGCGAGGCAGGACTCATGTTCAGTTCGGGAATGTCTGCTATTCTTACCGGATTGATTACTTTTCTCAAAGCAGGGGATCATGTTATTTTTCAAAACGATTTATATGGTGGCACTTACTACTCAGTAATTACGGAGTTACCAAGGTTGGGCATCAGCTACAGCATGGTGGATGCCAGTGATCCACAAAATTTTTCGAAAGCGATAAAAGCAGAGACCAAAGTCATCTATATAGAGACTCCCTCTAATCCCACTTTGAAAATCACTGATGTTCAGGCTGTAGCCGATATTGCGAAAGCAAAAGGCATCCTTACCATGATTGATAACACTTTTGCTTCACCGGTAAACCAAAATCCGATTAACCTGGGTATAGATATTGTAGCGCACAGTGGCACCAAGTACATTGGCGGGCATAGCGACCTTTGCTGTGGCTTTCTGGTTACAACGCAGTCCCTGATGGAAAAAATACATAGTAAAGCAATCAACTGGGGTGGTTCACCCGATGCTAACACGGCCTGGTTGGTAGAGCGTAGCTTAAAAACGATAGTACTGCGTGTTCGTCAACAAAATGAAAATGCCTTAGCCATCGCTAAATTTCTAAAGACAGATTCAAGGATTGGCCATGTTTTTTATCCGGGACTGGAAGATCATCCGAATTACGCAATAGCGAAGACTCAGATGCCCGGTGGCTTTGGTGGCATGTTAAGCTTTGAAGTAAAAAATGATGCGCTGGGTTTTACAAACAAACTAAAACTGATTAAACGTGCCTTGAGTTTAGGGGGCGTAGAGTCTACTATTTGTTCTCCATTAAAAACTTCACACTCAAAAATGACAGCGGCTGAACGTGCTGCCATTGGCGTGTCGGATAATTTGCTGCGTTTCTCGGTAGGAATAGAAGAAGCTGAAGATTTAATACACGATATTAAACAAGCGCTGGGTTGATGAGACGATGTGCTAATAATTGATTCGTTGATGTGATGATTTACCTAGTAGTGTTGAAAAGAACACTATCTGGACGCATTCCATATTTATCAAGTAAGAATATGGTTTGTTAACTACTCCACATCCCATTAGTACATCAACGAATCAATCATCAACTAATCAATTCTCAACCTCCACAATCATTTCAATCTCTACAGCCATATTAGAGGGTAAGGCGTACATACCTACGGCTGATCGGGCGTGTTTACCCTTCTCGCCAAATACCTGCACCATTAAATCACTAAAACCGTTGATAACTTTAGGTTGATCGGTAAAGTTCTCAGTACAGTTTACCATGCCCAACACCTTAACAATACGTTTTACCTTATTCAAATCTCCAATTTCTGCCTTTAATGTTGACAGTAGCGAAATAGCTGTTTGTCGTGCAGCCTCTGCGCCTTGTTCTGTACTGAGTTCTTTACCGACTTTACCTGTTATTAAAGTACCGTCAGCTTTGGTGGGTCCATGGCCTGCCAAAAAAATGAGATTGCCTGTACGCACAGCCTTTACGTAATTAGCCATGGGTTTCGTGGGCGTGATTAATTCAATACCCAGTTCTTTCAACTTCTTTTCAGCATCAACAGCTTGTCCTGTACAGGTAAGTACAAAAAAGAGGAGAGGCAGTAGAATGAGTTTCTTCATAGTTCGTTTATATAAGTAGTGGAAGTAGTTCTTTGGCTTGTTCAAAATGTCTTAGTTCGTGTGTTGCAATAATATCAAAAGCTTTGTCAAGTTTATACACGATGTTTTTGTTCGCTGGAGAAGAGATGACAACATCCTTATTAATCAAATCGTTGGAGGCAATAATGTATTCTTTAAGTTTATGCTGATGAATCGCAAAATCCTTCAGGATTGTTTCATCAAAGTCACTGCTTGAAGGCTCCCAGATAGCGAAAGTTTTCATTTTCTTTCTTCTGTCTGGATTTACTGATCTCAAAATTGCTTTACCAAAAAAGTTCACCATAAAATTGACTTTGCCAATCCATGGCACCTTGTAGTCATTTCTTTTCAGGCTATCTAACACCGGGAAATAGGTTTCGTTAATTACGATCAGGTGATGCACGTTCTGCGCAACACTCCAAACCTGTGGTGATGGTTTATAATTAAGTGATTCTTTTGAAAGTGTTCCAAACGTATCTATAAACAATTGTGTTGTTTTTTCAATTTGTTCTGTCCACTTATCGGTAAGCATGATTATTTGTATTGAACTGTTCGTTTTTTTACCTTGATACAAGTTAGGAAAACTTATGACTAAAAAAGAACAAGTGCGTTGTGCCTGGTGCTTAAAATTTGATCAATACATACAATACCATGATGAAGAATGGGGTGTGCCGGTGCATGACGATCAAACACATTTCGAATTTCTGATACTGGAGGGGGCACAAGCTGGTTTAAGCTGGAGCACCATTCTTAAAAAACGTGAAGGCTACCGCGAGGCTTTTGCCAATTTTGATCCACAAAAAGTTGCACGCTTTACAGAAGTCCGGTTGGAAAAAATCTTATTAAATCCTGCCATTATTCGTAACCGATTAAAAGTATTTGCAGCCGCCAATAATGCCAAACGCTTTTTAGAAGTACAGAAAGAGTTTGGAACATTCGATAACTACATCTGGGGTTTTGTGAATCACAAACCGATTATTAATAAATGGAAATCCCTTTCCGAAGTACCTGCCACAACTACAGAATCTGATGCACTTAGTAAAGATTTAATCAAACGTGGTTTTAAATTTGTAGGCAGCACAGTTATTTACGCCCACATGCAGGCCTGTGGTTTGGTAAACGATCATCTGGTAGATTGCTGGCGATATAAAATGGTTAATATTAAAAATGGAAAATCTTAAGCATGTTCTTTTATTAATAGCCTCCTGCCAGGGTTTTCTCTTAAGTTTTTCCTTATTCTTCTCTTCAAAACGCGACCGATCTAATCCATACCTGGGTGTTATTCTTTTTGTGATATCGATTGAAATGCTTAATGCCTGGGCAGTAGACATCAGCTATCACAGCTCCGCTAACCCAATCCCGTTTTGGATACTTGGTTCTTACTTGTTGCTTCCTGCATCTGTCTGGTTAATACAACAGACTTATTCTTCTTCATTACCTTCAAAAAAATTAGTGCTTATACTTTACTTACCAGGCATCATTGAAATTATAGTAGAGGCGGCATCTAATATTACTTATAGGCTAAGTGGCAAGTCTTTTGGGCTGCAACAGTTTACCGCCTGGTTTATTTTTACAGAACTTATTCCCATTCTGTGGATGATTATTAGTTTGCTTCTATTTGGCAGAAGCCTGTATCTGGCGATCGCGCATAAGCATCAAAATAAGTATCCGGTTAAGTTAATCGTTCAGCTGTCTATTATCTCCGCTTTAACAGTTCTCTGGTTTTTACAAATTGCAATCCAGATAGATCTCTATAGTTATATTGAATCATTCCTTATCGCCAGTATATTTTTGGTCGCCTACCTGGGCTATTTCAAACCAGACTTGTTTGAACGGTCAAAGGATAACGTTTCAAAAAACTTATTGGCAACACTCACAGAAGAACAACTCCAGGACATTATAAATCGCCTTACTAAAAAGCTGACGGAGGATAAGATCTTTTTGCAACCAAAATTAACGCTGGAGCAACTCAGTTACGACCTGAAACTTCAACCAAGGCATGCTTCAGCCGTTATCCAGCATCATTATAAACAGAGTTTTACCCAGCTCATGAATTCCTATCGAGTAAAAGAGGTGCTACGGAAAATTAATGAGCCCGCTGAAAAAAATAAAACACTGCTTGCCATAGCCCTCGAATGTGGCTTTAGCTCCAAGTCTTCTTTTAATCAGATTTTTAAAGAGCACACAGGGAAGACGCCATCGAGTTACTTAAAAAAATAAATCGTCCAGATTCATGTTTCTGGACTTCCCGATTCAATTTATTGGTCGACTTGCGCTGTTATCAAGGATTTCTTTGCAGAAAAAATATATGAAACAGTTACTTATTTTTCTCATTATCCTTAGTTCAGTTAAACTTTATGCCCAGGGAAAAAGCAATCTACAGGTAAGCTTTAACAAAAATGTTGAGTTTCTGGGCTTTACCTTTTTTATGGGACTTTTAGGTGAGGAGTATGCCAACAGTGCCGATCGTTATGATAACGGTATTCCAAAACAAGACTGGCACGCGCACAACCTCGCCATTTATAAAGCTTATTCAAGTTTTAAAGATGAGGCATCCCTCCAAACCATTGCTTCTGCGTTGGGGCAGTACCACGGGAGTAATTTACTTAAACTAGTTTTGTCATTGAACGATTTTCCGAATGCCAAACTAGAGCCAACTTTAAATCCGGATTTGTATCGTTTTTTCGATCGTAATAATGCTGATGCCGCTAAAACAAAAGCAGAAACATTTTTGAAAGCACTGAATGACTTTTATGAAACAACCAGTTTTGACCAGTATTTTTCCCGTTACCAAGGGCATTATGATCAGGCTTTGAAAGAAATAACACAATGTCTGCCTCATCCTCATTTTATTAATGAGATGGAGATTTTCTATCGAACCACTTTTCAGCAATACCAACTCATCCCAAGTCTTACTATTCCTTGCGGTATGGGCTTTGCAACCAGCATGAGCGAAAAAAATAATACCGCCATTTTCAGCGCCTTCGGGTGCACCTCTTTGCAAAAAATTACTGACACTGACGCCCTGCAAATGGGTTTTGAAGATTGCACCCGTATATTCGAATTAACGATTCATGAATTTGGTCATTCCTTCGTTCATTATAGTCTTAAACAAGTGCCACATGAGCTCATTAAAAAAACCGAGAAGTTATTTGATCCCATTCGTTTGGCTATGGAAGACCAGGGCTATACTACCTGGTATGCCACTTTTGATGAGCACCTGGTAAGGGCAGGTGAAATTATTATTCTACGCAAGCTCGGACTGAAAGAACAGGCAGAAAAGCTTTATGATAATTATAAACTCAAAAAGAATTATAAATACATCAACCAGGTTTTAGCGGAGCTTACCAGTTATGGTGAGAATAAGAATGAAAGCTATGATGGGACGGTTAACAAAATACTTACCAAGCTGGCCATGGTATCAGACACGATCGCTCATAACACCGCACTGGCCGATTCTTTAAGCGCAAAAATTCATACGGAAGACATTAATTTATTTTGGAAGGTATTCGATCAAACCTATCCAAACATAAAAGCATCCGTACTTGAAACGGAGTACCTTCAAAAAGGAAGCAAGGGGTTAAAGGCTTTTATTCCCAATCGTATTGAAAGTGGTAAAAATCTAAGTAAGGTTGTTAAACAAAACCGGGAGTATTATGAATCCATTCGCAAAAGCTCTTTATCTATTGACACTAAAAAGGAATTGATGTCTGCCCATTTCAAGAAGTTTCAGCAACTCTATCCTGCTGCGGTGTTCCCTGATGTTTATTTTGTTATCGGTGCTAAAAATTCTGGTGGTACTGCTTTTAAAGGCGGTCTTATTATTGGTGCAGAAATGTTTGGAAATCCAAACAACAAAATAGCACCTCGTCTGGATATTGATTTGTTAGATGATGTAGTCGTTCACGAGTTAATGCACTTTCAGCAAGACTATACCTCCGATAACTCTCTACTGGCACAAAGTATAAAAGAAGGCGCTGCAGATTTTCTCTGCGAATTGGTAACAGGCACACATTCAAATAAACAAATCTTTGAATATGGTGATGCGCGTGAGGCTGAATTGTGGAATGAATTTAAAGTAAGCATGGACAGCAACGTCTGGAGTGGTTGGCTCTACTATAAACCTGACAAATCCCGACCTAAGGACTTAGGTTATTGGATGGGTTATAAAATCACTAAAGCATATTATGATAAAGCAGCCGATAAGCGCAAAGCAATAACTGATATACTCACCATCCATGATTTTAAAAAGTTTTTAGCCGATAGCGGATACGCTAATTCCAAGTAGTTAAATAAATCGCTAAGCCATGTTTTTGCCTGGAATCCGTCAGACCGTTGAATGCTGAAGTAAGCAGCAGTCAGACGGATTGTCTCTTTCAATTAAACCTGTCATTTTAGGACTTGGTGTATCTAAGAGAGTTATTTAAAGCCCCAGCACAATCTGCTTGCGCGTGAAGTAAATGCTCCAAATTCCTTTTACTTCATCAACGCCATCGTCTCTTTTTACAATAACAGGAACAGTGTAGAGGAGTGAATCTGTTCCTATTTTTTGAACATTATCCATACTTCCTCCGCTAAGCTGTGTCAGATAGGCCTCAATTAATTGTCGTTCCATTTCTGTAACGTCCGCCTGGCCTGCTTGCAACCATTTTATTTTTACATTCTCTGCTTTGCTCAATGAGTCGGCATTATTTACCCTCTTTAATAGATCAGATAGCCTCCGTCCATGGGTCATGGTGGCCTCCGTAATTTCAGCTTCGGTGATTTTCTTGATCTGGCTGGTTTCCATCTCTTCTTTAATTTTCCTGCGCTGTTCATCTGTTAATCCGCCTCCGCAAGAAATCATAACAACACTTAGCACAACCAAATAGCCAAACTTAAATTTTTTCATAATTCTCAGCTTTTGCCCGCAAAATACAAACAAGGCAAACGCCTGCCTACTCTATACTGCTGACTGGCTACTTTTTCATTATTTTTGCGCCTGTTTTAGACTATGATCGAGAAATTAGAAGAAATAAAGCTGCGTTTTGAGGAGGTTGGTCAATTAATGGTTCAACCAGATATTATAAACAACCCAAAAAAGTCCTCTCAGCTAGGCAAGGAATACCGTGATTTGGGAAAAATTGTGGTGAAATATAATGAGTATTCCAAAACACTGGCCCATTTAAAACAGGCTAAAGAGGTGCTGGAAAAGGAGAAGGATCAGGAGCTGCGTGAGATGGCCAAGATGGAGATAGACGAACTGGAGCCAAAAATTGAGGCACTCGACCTTGAGTTGCGCGACATGTTAATCCCCAAAGATCCAAATGACGACAAAAATGTGTTGCTGGAGATCCGTGCCGGAACTGGGGGCGATGAGGCTTCCATTTTTGCAGGAGACTTGTGGCGCATGTATCAACGCTTCTGTGATAGACGTGGTTTAAAAATGACCGCCCTTGACTTTACTGATGGTACTGCCGGAGGTTATAAAGAAATTATTTGCAGTGTAAGCGGAGAGGGTGCTTACGGCTTACTCAAGTTCGAATCCGGGGTACATCGTGTGCAACGTGTACCTGCTACAGAAACGCAAGGGCGTGTGCACACATCGGCAGCTTCAGTGGTTGCTCTACCGGAAGTAGACGAAGTAGGCGCAGTAGAAATTAATCCTGCTGATATTGAGGTTCAGACTTCCCGTTCAGGTGGAGCCGGTGGACAGAACGTTAACAAGGTGGAAACCAAAGTGCAGATGACACACAAGCCTACAGGGATCGTTATTACTTGTCAGGTGGAGCGCTCACAACATGGTAACCGTGAAAGGGCTATGCAAATGTTGAAAACCAAACTCTATGAAATGGAGGTTGAGAAACAACACAGTGAAATTGGTGCGGCACGAAGATCTTTAGTACGGAGTGGTGACCGTTCCGAAAAGATAAGAACCTACAATTATCCACAGAGCAGGGTTACTGACCATCGCATTGGATTTACAACGCATAACCTACCTGCTGTAATGAATGGCGACATCGATGATTTTATTGAGCAACTGCGCATTGCCGATAGTGCTGAGAAAATGGCGGAGGGTAGCAATTAATTTCTGCTGATTATAAAAAGTCATTTTTATAAAACTTCTTTTCTTCTTCATGGTTATTTAGGCAATGAAGGAGAAGAGAAGTCTGCTTTGGTTTAAAAACGAATTGCGTTTGCTCGACAATGAAATTTTGTTTCGGGCCGCAGCCAAAGCCTCTTTTGTTTTACCAATCTATATTATTGATCCTGCTCAGTTTCAAATTGGCAAATTGGGTTTTCCAAAAACCGGAGCTTTTAGAACACAGTTTCTGATTGAAAGTCTGATTGTACTTAAAATTTCCTTACAAAAAATAAATGCAGACCTGCACGTTTTTGTTGGCAGGCCTGAAAATATAATTCCGCAGCTTGTTCAGGAACTGAAGCTTACGGTTGTTTATGCTTCACAAGAAGTGGGGAGTGAGGAGTTAGCAACACAACAAGTTCTTGAAGTACAGTTAAAAAAGTTTGGGGTATCTTTAGAAACATACTGGCAAAACACTTTATATCATGCAGATGATATTCCCTGGCCCATACAACGATTACCAGACACGTTTACTAATTTCAGAAAAGAGATTGAACAAGAATCAAAGGTTCGCAACTCTTTCCCAACGCCTGAGATCCCTTATCAACAAGAGATAGCATCACTGAGTATTCCAACTATTCAAGATTTAGGCCTTCACTCACAACCCGCAGATTCTAGAAGTGCCTTTCAATTTAAAGGTGGTGAACAAAATGCACTGGCGCGTTTACACGCGTATCTATGGGAAAAAGATTTGCTGCGCACCTATAAAGAAACCAGAAATGAATTGTTGGGTGCCGATTACTCCTCTAAATTTTCAGCCTGGCTTTCATTGGGCTGTATTTCACCACGTACCATTTATGAAGAGGTGAAGCGCTATGAAATGGAGCGGATTAAAAATGACTCAACCTACTGGCTCATTTTCGAATTGATGTGGCGTGATTACTTCCGCTTTGTTGCAAAGAAATATGGAAATAAAATTTTTCAACGTAAGGGTATAAGAAATAAAGCAATGCTTACTGAGAATAGTTTTGAGTTATTTGAAAAGTGGCGTCTTGGTGAAACAGGTGTAGATTTCATTGACGCGAACATGAAGGAACTCTTGTACACGGGTTATATGAGTAATCGCGGAAGACAAAATGTTGCCAGCTTCCTCGCTAAAGATTATAAGGTAAACTGGACCTGGGGGGCTGCCTGGTTCGAAAGTCAGCTAATTGATTATGATGTCTCCAGCAATTGGCTTAACTGGGCCTATATTGCCGGTGTTGGTAATGATCCACGTGAAGATCGTTATTTTAATACTGAAAGTCAGGTAAGAAAATATGATCCGAAAGGGGAATATACAAGGCATTGGTTGTTGGGTAAGACGGATGAAGTAAAGAATACATCTGAATCAAACATGATTTCATAGCATTAGATTTTACCCTGCAACCCTCCGGTATGTAAAAGCAAAACTTTGCTTCCTCTTGAAAAATATTGCTTGGTAACTAAATCCAGGGTTCCGAAAACCATCTTTCCGGTATATACTTGTTCAAGCGAAATACTAAAATCTTTCTCAGCCTTGACAATAAAATCCAGCAATGACTGATTGTATTTACCATAACCTCCAAAATGGTAGTCGTTATTTATCGACCAGTTAGTTGCCTCCGTTTTTACTAATTTTTTTACTTCAGCTTCCATAAAGCCCCCTTTTAAAGAAGAAAAGCCAAGTAGTTTTTTATCAGGCAGCGCCTTGATTAAGCCGGCCAATGTTCCACCGGTACCTGCTGCACAAGACACATAATCAAAATCAACTTCTTTTCTAAGTTGTAAGCCAAACTCTGCCACTCCACGAACTGCCAAATCATTTGTGCCTCCTTCAGGAATGATGTAAGCTTCACGAAACTCATTTGGCAGGCTCTCTAGAAAATTCGCATCACTCTTTTTACGGTACACCTCTCTGGAAACAAAATGCAAGTCCATGCCTTGCTCATGTGCAAACCGCAATGTTGCATTGTCATGCACAGACAACTCTTCACCCCGAATTATTCCCAGGGCTTTGAATCCACTTTCTTTGGCAGCTGCTGCTGTAGCATATATGTGATTGGAATGTGCTCCACCAAATGTGAGTAGTGTATTGTAACCAAGTCTTTTTGCTTCCTCCAGGTTATACTTCAGCTTCCACCATTTATTTCCGCTGACAAATGGATGATTCAAGTCCTCGCGTTTGATAAATACCTGCAGATTTTGTTCATCGAAAAGAGAATGATTCAATGGTTGAACAGGCGTGCATGTATAGCTAAGCATTCAGTAATTTTAGTAAGAATTCCCTTACTTACAATTCTTCTTTATCTCAGCCTTCGCTTCTGGTGAGCCCAACTCTTCTGCCTTTTTTAAATCAAGACATGCATCGTACTTATTACCGGCCAATATTTTTACTAACGCGCGCTGATAATAGGTCTCCGGATCTGATGGGTACAAATCAATGGAGATTGAGTAATCTTCAATAGCACCTGTATAATCTTCCTTCTCTGTTTTGCTAAGTGCGCGGTTATCGTAATACATAGGGTTGAGTGGATCCAGGGTAATAGCCTGATTGTAATCAGCAATAGCTCCATCGTTATCTTCAAGGGTATACTTAATCACACCCCTCAAATTAAACGTTTCAGGATCTTCGTTAAATAATTCAATTGCTTTATTATAATCCTCTAATGCTCCCTTATAATCTTCTTTAGCACTCTTAGACAGTGCGCGGTTTTCATATTTCAATGCATCTTTAGCATCCAATTTAATGGCGGCATCGTAGTCAACTATTGCCTTATCAAATTCACCAATGTTGTAATAAGCAACACCACGGTAGTTTAGTAAGTTCGGATCAGTTTTATCCAATTCAATGGCTTTGTTATAGTCATCAATGGCGCTGATAAATTCACCTAACTCCGCTTTTACAACACCCCTGTTAAAATATTTATCAGCATCTGTTGGGCCAATTTCAAGTGCTTTAGAAAAATCAAAGTAAGCACCTTGTAAATCTTCTATGTTGTATTTGGCTAAACCACGGTTTGTATAGGCATCGGCCATCTTTGCGTTAAACCTGATCGCTTTATCTAAATCATTAATCGCCCCGTCATCATCACCCAGCAGCATCTTGGCCTCGCCTCTAAAGTTATAAGCTTCTGCAAATGTAGAATCCAGCTCTATTGCAAAGGTCAGATCACCGATAGCTCCGTAAAAATCTTGAAGCCCCATACGTGCCTGAGCGCGTAAGCTTAGCGCCATTTTGTTTTTAGGATTGGCTTCAACCAGCTTGGAGGCTTCTGCTTTCACAGCATTGTAGTCGCCCGCTGCAAGTTTCTTTTTCATTGACTCAGCATCTTGCGCCTGGAGGTTCCAACAGATAAAAAGCAAAAGGCAGAAAAGTGTTTTTTTCATGGATCGATTATTAACTGTGAGAATTATACGCTATCTGAATATATTGACTGAATTGGTTTCGAAAATTACTTGGATTTTTCGTTACTTCAATTTATAATTTAAAACTTATGAAATTCCCTGTCCTTTTTAGAGTTTTTGCAGCGCTGAATATCCTTGGCTTTCTTGCCCTGCTCGTCCAAACCGCCTTATTCTTTTCTACCGCAGGCATCGGATTACCCGCTGTAGCGTTAAGCATCATTGCAACCACTTGGGTATTGGTCACTTCTTTTGTTTGGTTCTTTGGCTCTCGCTATTCTTACCCATTTCTCTATCTCACCGCTTTAATATTAGCGGTAATGGCCGCTGCGGTAATCATGGCAGGTCTTCAATATCAAAACACTACGGTTTTCTTCAACGTTTTTTATGGTGCCGTAATTCTTATCTACTGTGTCTTCCTTTTGGTGTCTTGCTTTTACAAACCTATTAAAGAATGGCAGAAAAGTGAGGGTAAGGGGGTAGTACTACCCTTTGTTCTTTTTGGTGTACTTGTGGGTGTTGCCTTTGGTGGCACTATCGTGTTAAATAATAAACTAACCAAATACCTGGTATTAGATGTGTACCACAATGCTGATCCATACCGAAACGCAGGCCTGGTATTCAACTTGAACGGCACTACCGAAACTGATGGACTTGTCATATCTACTAACCATGATGTGCCTGAGTTAAGTGGACGTCTTTATTTTGCTGATAATTATGAAGCAAAGGAAGAAAAGGATTTTTTCAGAATCGAAAATGTCCGCTTCAAATCTGTTAACCATGAAATGCTAAGCAATGGTGAAGTCTTCTATAATGGAGATGGTGAACTTACATTATTTTTCGGCTGCACCTTCCCATCTGTAAAAGCCAAGCGAATTATATTTATGCCAGAAGGTGAAGCTTTGCCTGCTGACAAATCTTTTGTGTTTACTGCTTTACACAGCAAAAAGTTTTTTGATGAATACAAAGACAGATATGCTTTTGTGCAAGATGAGGCTGTAGAGGAGCACTATCAGGAAGATTATGATGATGGAGACGCTGCTTATTATGAAAGTGAAGCTGCTGCGCAAGAAGTGATTGAAAACAAAGATTTACCAGACGCTATACCGCTTTCGGTCAGAGATCGTAATTCTATGATTACTGATTTTTTTCAGGAATTGATCGACACCTATGATGATAGTCGCTATTACTTTAATACAGATGTGCCCCGGGTTATTCTAAAAACAAAATCTTTTGGCTTTTATAACACACACCAACATATTTTCAGGTATAAAACAGAAAAGCTTTTATATAATCAGGTGAGGCGTTCATATCCTGAAGATGAAAACGATTACTCGCTCAATGATTTGGTTTGGAGAATCAGCGGTAAAGGTTTGTACCTGAACCTGGAAGATCAGGAGCTTCCTTTTTATGGTTTAAATCCTGCTGCTGTTATTTGGTTTAAAGAATACTTGTTACCCCAGCCAGGCGATGCGTATATGGGACAATCCGCACAAGCAATCTATAATGGCATGTTCAGAAGAGCGATATGGCAGCTGGCAACAGCTCGTGAGTACTTCGATAGTGAAAAGAAGTATGACGAGCATGCTACTGCGTATCTGGACGCCAGTCGCGAGGCAGGTTTTTATGGCCCTAGTTATCTATATAAAACATATTTAGAGGGTGCCGATCAGGAGCCAATCTTTTCAAAAATGTATAATCAATTTCCTCCTACCGACAATGAATACTTCTATTTTACAGAAGAGGTTGCCATCGGTTTTTGGTTAAGACGAAAACTAGACGGCTCTGATGCTGAGGTTTGGGAAACCATTAAGACAATACTCGAAAAGTATGATTCTTACCCCTTTGAGTAAGTTCTTCTCTAAAAGCATCCGTTTATAAAAAAAGTAATACCTCTAGCCTGATTTTCGCGTTATTGAAGAAAATATTTTTTATGAAATTTCTAACATTCGGTCTGTTACTTATACCATTTTTAGCAAAGAGCCAACAAATGGATTTCGAAGCCTACGATCCACCTTCAACACTGGTCGTGAAGGAAACAAGGCTTACAAAAGCACGTTACCCTTTTATTGATATCCACAATCATCAATTCAACATGCCTACGCAAAACCTGGCTAACCTTACTGCCGAAATGGACAAACTGAATATGGCGGTAATGGTGAATCTAAGCGGAAGAGGTCGTGGAAGTACAGAACATTTAGAGGGTTCTCTCAAAAACGTAAAAGAAAATTTTCCTAAGCGGTTTGTTGTATTCACTAACATGGATTTCAGCGCTATTGATGATGCTGAGTGGCAGTCGCGCATGTTAAAACAACTTGAAGAAGATGTAAAAAAGGGTGCACAAGGTTTGAAGATTTATAAAAACCTTGGGATGACGGCTAAGGACAGTAAAGGAAATCGCATTCGCATTGATGACCCACGCATTGATCCGATCTGGGCTAAGTGCGGTGAGTTAGGCATACCGGTTTTAATTCACTCTGCCGACCCTAAACAATTCTGGCAGCCGATGGACGCCAATAACGAACGCTGGCTTGAGTTGAAAACACATGAAGGTCGCCAGCGTGGAGATAATGATCCTGCACCTTGGGAAACCATTATTGCTGAGCAACATAATATTTTTAAAAAACATAAGAAGACTACCTTCATTGCAGCGCACATGGCCTGGTTTCCAAATGATTTAAAGAAACTAGGTTCATTGCTGGATGAAATGCCCAACGTGGTTGTAGAGATTGGTGCTGTGATTGCAGAGTTAGGCCGCCAACCACGGGCAGCACGTGAGTTTATGATTAAATATCAGGATCGCGTATTGTTTGGGAAAGACAGCTGGGTACCTGCTGAATATGAAACGTATTTCAGGGTACTAGAAACTGCTGATGAATATTTTCCTTATCACAAGCGCTACCATGCTTTCTGGCGCATGTACGGATTGGATCTGCCAGACGATGTGCTAAAGAAAATATATTATAAAAATGCACTTCGTATTTTACCAGGCATCGATAAAAGTGTTTTCCCTAAATAAGATATGCTGATTAAGCTGTTCTGGTTGCTGGCTACACGCTGCTGGCCGCTAGATATGTGGGGAAACTGTATTTATTAGTGTTCTCGAAGTAGACTTCTTATGAGTAGAAATTATAAGGTGTTTACTTTTTGAATCCTCGTTTTTTACTTTGTCAGCAGAGTCTCAATAACACAAAACCAGCCGAACAAAAAAATCCTGCCTCTTGCGAGGCAGGATCAAGTAACAGAAACCTAAACCTATTAGAAATCGTGCTACTTAAAGTCAATTGATTTTACCTCTTCCCATCGAATATACTTCGGATCTGATTTCGCATCTGAAAATACCAGCAGTCCCTGATTTTTTTCATTGACATCCTGTGCTTCTTCCAGCGATATTTTCTCTCCGGTTTTTAATTCTACCAAACAACGATTAGCACTTGTCACTTCAACTCTTTTCACCTGATGAAAAGGAATGATGTATTCAAAGTCATTGCTTTTACCTTGCAATAATTCAAACTCAAACTCTTCATCCAGGTCGTACACAATTTTTCCGCTAAGGGTCTTACCCTCTTGTGTTGTAACAGTTCCTGTCAGTGCCTTTTGCTTAGTGAAATCAGAATATGTTAAATCAGGCGAGCCAATGAATTCATTAAACGTTACTTTATCGAATTCACTCCATGGTATATCAATGGTGGGGGAATCTTTACTCATTACGATCACACCTCTATGCCCGTTGCTCACATCGTTGCTGCCATCCATGCGCAATTCTCGGCCTGATTTTAACACCACCTGGCTACGATTACCAACTCTTTCAATGGATTTAATTTTACCCATCTCTATCGATAAATCTCCATCTTCAGCATCTCCATCCAGGCGATCGGTAGAGAGTCTTTCATCGTGATCCCACTGAATATACCCTGTAAATTTTTTGCCGTAAGCTTCCACTGTTCCATATAGGGGGTTGCCAAATTTATTCTCAATCCGCTTCGGTGTTTTCATAAACTCCACTTTGCGTATACGATTCCACTCTATCTCCACCTGGCCCATCTCAGCATCCATAATCCGAATCTCCAGTCCTACATCATTGTATCCTTCACCCAGTAAGCTAAACTTTGCTCCATTCTGCAGTTCCACATTCACATATTTTCTGCCATCTGGCTCAATATTTTTTAATTCTCCAAACTGACAAGAGAACTGGTGTGTGAATTCACCATTGGTATTGTCCCAATCGGAACCAATCCATTTTGTCCAGAAGCTACCACTCCAGTAACCCCAGTCGTTTTGTCTTCTTTCCAGTTCTTCACGCTCGCGTGAAGAAAGAAATTTAAGGTTTGGATTCTTTTCTTTACCGGCATTAAAAATATCAATCCAGTAAACTTCTTCCTTACCCCAACGAATCGGGCCTTCGTACACACGATCATCGTGCATATAAACTTTACCGTAGATAAATCCCTCATCTTGTGCAGATGTGGTGAGCGAGGTGCATAACATGGTTATGCCGAGTATGCAAGCAGTTATTTTCATAATAATCTTTTATGGTTGCTGATTATACTGCTAAACTCGCTGGAAGTTGTGCCCTTTAGAATAGAGTAGGGACAAAACGGAACATGTAGGGGATGAATCGGGATAAAATACTACTCAGCTTTTTACTGATCAATCCACTTTTTAAACTCAGGTGTGCGCTCAGAGCTGATGATTACCTCTTCGGCAGCAGCAGGAGTCAGGTTCAATTTCATTCTTCCCTTGAAGTAAGGATGAATCTCTGCGATCGATGGAAAGGTAATGATGAATTGACGGTTGATCCGGAAAAATATACGTGGATCAAGTACGGTGGTAAGCTCATCTAAGGTCTGGTCAAGGGGATATTTTTTTTGATCGTTTGTTACCACGTAAGTCAGTTTACTTTCACTAAAGAAGTATGCAATCTTTTCAACAGGAATCGCCACAATCTTTTGACCAAGCCTGACCATAAACCTGGATTTATATTGCTGTTGCTGGTTTTGAAGTAGCTTTAATAGTTCCGTATAGTTTACAGCTGGTTGCGAATCCTTTTTAACAATGCGTTTGCTTGCCTTTTCTAAAGCAATTCTCAGTTTTTCGAGCTCAACGGGTTTTAATAAGTAATCAATGCTGTTTACCTCAAAAGCCTTCATGGCATATTGATCATAGGCCGTAGTGAAGATTACAGGTACATCAACTTTTACGCTTTCAAAAATCTCAAAACACAAGCCGTCTAATAAGCGAATATCCGACAGTATAAGATCCGGATGAGAATTATCCTGCAACCATTGAACAGAAGCCTCCACCGATTTTAAATGCGCAAGAAGTTCTATATCAGCATCAATTTCCAATAGCATGTTTTTCAGCCGATCCGCTGCCAGGGTTTCGTCTTCGATGAGGAGTATTGACATGCGTTTTCTATTTCCAGTAAAGGTATGCTCACTTCAAAATGTGTTTCTGTTTTCACAACAGTCACTGCTTGTTCGGTAAAATGAGCATAGCGCTTTCTAATATTTTCCAGGCCGCTGCCTTCTCCTGCGCTGGCTGGTTCAGCCTTTGTAAGAAGTGTATTGCGTACTACCAGATAATTTCCAGCTCTTTCCAATATTTCGATTTCCAGTGGCTGCGTTTCACTTATCAAGTTATGTTTTATTACATTCTCCAACAGCATTTGCAAAGTTAGCGGGGGTAGCATTTTGCTCTTAGTATTATTTTGCAGCGTAATTGTAATCTGAATATGATCTTCAAAACGCACACGAATCAAATACATATAGGCATCAACAAAATCCAGCTCTTCAGAAAGCAGTATCAAATCGTCAGATTTTGTTCTCAATAATGATCGGTACACTTCCGCAAATTTTTGAATAAAATTTCTTGAAGCCGTTTTGTCTTTTTCAATTAAAGAGGCCAAAATATTCAAGTTATTAAAAAGAAAATGCGGATCGAGGTGGTTCTTTAGCGAATCTAACTGCGATCGCATGCGTTCCTTTTGATTTTTTTCTACTTCAAGTTCAGACGTACGCCAATGCTTTAAGAAGTGCAGACTGAAATACAAGGAGAAAACAGGAATAAAAATAACGGCTCCCCAAAAATTCACCACAATCATTTGTTCCCATACTGGTGGTGTTGAGGTAAGCGAGGTTTTAATGATGTAATAGATCAGATTGATCAGGAATAGCAAGTAAGCGATACCCAACGCCAATTGTATAAAGAAACGCCAGTTGCCATACCTGCTCCAGGGCATAAGGCGATCGAGTCGTATAGTAAGCTGTCGATTACCGAACCAAAGCAGTAAGGCGATAATTATAATCCAAACAGCCGAGAAAACCAGAATGATATCCGGTTGAAATAAGTACCAGTAACCTGCACTTATGAGTAGGATGGCAATTGTCCAAAGAAGAATTTTATATACCTTTTTCAAAGCTCAGGCTGTACTATTGAAAGATAATCTCATTGATTTTTCTCCAGGCTATATACACGGGATCTTTTTTACCTTTTTCGAAAACCAATAACCCGCTATTGTCCTCGGAAACATCGCGCATATTGCCTAAAAAAAGTGTCTGCCCTGAGGTAAGCTCAAGCTGTGAATAGTCAGAGTTTTTTGGAGTAATCTTTCTTATATTCTTAAGAGGGATGGAGTACTCAATATCATTTTCTTTACCCTCCAATAGTTCAAAATCTAACACTTCATCAATATCATAAATAATTCTTCCCGATACATCAGCTCCTTCTAATAAAGCCACCTTACCCACCAGTGGCTTAGGGCTCGTAAAGGCAGTGTAAGATTGACCAGTATGAGGTGCCTGTGAAAATGTTACCTGTTTAAATGCCTTCCATGAAAATTTTATAACGCCCATATCAGGTGTTACTACGATTACACCTCTGTTGCCGCTGTTCACATCGTTCGATCCGGTTAGATAGAGTTCTCTGCCTGATTTCAATCGCACATCGCAACCATTACCGCTTTTCGCAATCGTTGTGATGTCTGAAAACTTAACTGCTACATCTCCATCATTTGTATCACCATCAAGCTTATCATTTCCCAGGCGTTCATCATTATCCCAAATAATAAAACCAGTGTATCTTTCCCTACGCAGGCCTTCAACGGTTCCATAGAGTGGTGTGCCAAAAGTCTGATTAAGTTTGGCCGGTGTTGGCAGAAATTCTATTTTTTTTACCCTATCCCAATTAATACTTACTGATCCCAACTCTTCATCCAGTAGTTGAACATTCGCCTCAACATCATTATAGCCCTCACCATTTAGCTGCAATTCTCCACCGTTCTTTAGTTTTACTTTTATTTTGCCCTTGTTTAATGGTATAATCTCTTTCAGATTTCCAAACTGGCAAGAGAACTGATGAGCTGTTTCTTTGTCCTCCCAAATGCTGCTAAAACTCCAGTTATAGTTAGACCACCACTCTGAGTCACTATCCTCTTTGGGTATCAACTTTACGTAATCATTATTGCTTTTGGCTGCGTTAAACAAATCGCTCCAAAAAACCTCTTCGTTGCCCCAGCGAAGTGGCCCGATGTAAGTGGTGCGGTCGGTATATACTTTCCCGTAAATAAAGCCCTCGTGCGACTGCGCCTTGACTTCAACGGCAATAGCCGCCAGGGCAATTAGTATCCCCAACAATATAATCAGTACTTTCTTAGAGTTCATGCTTCCTTTCCTTTTCACTTTAATACGCAATTGCCATTCAAAAATACTATGAAGTATTTTCATACCAGCTGTTTAATTGCCCAATCGGGATATCAGATACCTGAAACGGGATAGAAAGTAGTGTATTCTACTGGCTTGGCAAAAGTCTCAGGCACATTTCCTATTTTTATAAGACGCTAACACCTTTTTTATGATACACAGTCATCCGCTTCAAAACAACAATAACCTTATCGTCTTTGTACCGCTTTTGTATACCGTATGGTCTGATGCTGTGCTGACACCTACTGAAATCAATGCGCTGCATACTTTAATCAATAAACAGCAATGGCTTAGCGAAGAAGAACGCAAGTTTTTAATTGAACAATTCAATCCCTCTAATCCGCCTTCCGCAGAGACTTTAAAAAGTTGGTTGGTTGAAATCCGAAAGGTAGATGCTTCGCTTGCGGTAAATCTCGCTTCGGTAGGCACTGCGTTGGCTTCACTGAATGGACAAAACGTAAAGCCTGAAGTAAGCAAAGCGTTGAATGGTGTGGAAGAGATGTTGGGTCTTATCCCGCAAGAAGTTGTGTATACCTTCTATCCTGAAAGCCGAAAAAGTCTTACACAAGGTCAGGTTACACAACATACTTTTGATGTTGAAATACTGGCAAAACAATTAGATGGAGTGCATGCTCCCTTAATTGCCAAAGTAAAAAAAATACTTTCTGATCCCGAGTTTGCCTACCTAGATACAGATAACTTAACTGAACAACGCGAAAAAGTTTTATTGTGGGCAAAACATTTGGCTAAGCAGGGTTTCGGCTCAATTGCTTATCCAAAAATATATGGTGGCGCTGATGACATGGCCGCCTACTTTACCATTATGGAAACATTAAGCTACCATGATTTAAGTTTGGTAGTGAAGTTTGGTGTACAATTTGGCTTATGGGGCATGAGTGTTTATTTTCTGGGAACAGAAAAGCACCATCAAAAATATTTAAAAGACATTGGTACACTGGCACTACCTGGTTGTTTTGCCATGACAGAAACTAACCATGGCTCTAATGTACGTGGCATTGAAACCACAGCGACTTACAATCATCAGCAAAAAACATTTACCATTCATACACCAAATGTAAATGCGCAAAAAGAATACATTGGCAATGCAGCCCTTCATGGAGAAATGGCAACGGTCTTTGCCAAACTTATCATTGATGGAAAGGATTATGGTGTGAGTGCCTTTGTCGTTGCTTTGCGTGATAAACAGGGCAACATACTGCCGGGTATTACCATTGAGGATTGCGGCAGAAAGATGGGGTTGAATGGCGTTGATAATGGAAAAATTTCTTTCAACAAGGTGATAATTCCTAAAGAGAATATGCTGGATCGTTTTGCTTCGGTAAATGACGAAGGCCATTTCACCAGTCCTATTAACAGTGATAACCGCAGGTTTTTTACCATGTTGGGTACACTGGTGGGCGGACGCATTGGTATTCCACGTTCTGCCCTGGCAGCTACTAAATCCGGGCTTACCATTGCCATACGGTATGGCGATCAACGCAGGCAATTCGGCCCTGAAGGTGCAGAAGAAGTACCTGTTTTAAATTACCGAACACACCAGAGACGTTTAATGCCATTGCTGGCGAATGCCTATGCCATGCATTTCTCTTTACAATACCTGACAGATCGTTTTATTAAACGAACTGAAGAGGAGATGCAAGAGATTGAGGCATTGGCTGCCGGATTAAAAGCATTTGCAACCTGGACAAACACACAAACTTTACAGGAATGCAGGGAGTGTTGTGGCGGAAAAGGTTATTTATCTGAAAACAGAATTGATGCGCTGAAAAACGACTCTGATATCTACACCACTTTTGAAGGTGACAATACCGTGCTGATGCAATTGGTGGCCAAAAGTCGCCTGACGGAGTTCAAACAAGAGTTCAGCAATATGAATGTTTTCAGAATACTAAATTATGTAGCTGATCAGGCGAAAACATCCTTATCTGAAATGAATCCTTTTGTTATTCGCAATACTGATGATGAGCACTTGCTGGATCCGGAGTTTCATATCAGCGCCTTTCGTTTTCGCGAACGTGATATTCTCACTTCAGCTGCCAAACGTTTAAAGCGCCACCTCGACAGTGGGATGGATTCTTTTGATGCCTTTAATGTTTGTCAGCATCACTTGGTGGAGGTTGGTTTTGCTTATGTGGAGCGAATTATTCTTGAGCAATTTCAATTGGCTGTTGAACAAACCAAAGATGAAGGCTGTAAAAAAGTTTTGTCAAAATTATGTGCCTTGTTTGCCCTCTCTCAATTTGATAAGCACAAAGGATGGTATTTAGAAAACGGTTATATGGAAGGTGTGAAAACAAAAGCCATCCGTAAACAGCTCAATCAACTGTGTTGGGAAGTGAGGCAGGATGCTGTGCCTTTAACAGATGCCTTTAAAATTCCAGAGGTGTGTTTAAGTGCACCCATTGCCAGACGAGGATAAAATTTTTGACCGCAAAGGGCGCAAAGGTTCGCGGAGGTGGTACTGCTCTTTTCTTTGCGAACCTCTGCGGTCTCTGCGGTTTATTATTTTAACCACAAAGGACTCTAAGATTCGAAGAGTTGGTACTGCCCTTTTGTTTGCGGACCTCTGCGATTCCTTTGCTTAACTATTTTAACCGCAAAGGGCGTAAAGATTCACGGAGTTGGTACAGCTCTTTTCTTTGCGAACCTCTGCGGTCTCTGCGGTTTATTATTTTAACCACAAAGGGCGTTAAGATTCACGGAGTTGGCACAGCTCTTTTCTTTGTGAACCTCTGCGTTTAATTATTTTAACCGCAAAGGGCGCTAAGGTTCGCGGAGTTGGCACAGCTCTTTTCTTTGCGAACCTCTGCGGTCTATGCGGTTAGTTGTTAATATTTAGCTGGCATTCCTTTAGCTGGTGTAGATTTCAATATAAACTCACGAATGTGTTCGTTAGAGCTGGCCAAGTCTTCTGCACGCAAGTACATCATGTGCCCGCTCCGATAGCCTTTAAACGACAATCGGTTTTTCATTTTACCGCTAGGGTCGAGTTGCCACATGGAATACTTGGCATCGAAGTAAGTCGTGGCACCATCGTAGTAGCCCGATTGAAACATTACATGCAAATATGGATTCTCGGCCATGGCCAATCTTAAGTTTTCACCAGTTCTGTCATTGCTGTTATCCCAGGGACGCACATCGCCAAACATATTATATTTAATATCAGTTTTATATTTCAATACATCGCGCAGATAATAGTTGATGGCTGGTGTAAAAGAATGCAGCCATGATGTTAACTCAGCGTTGTAATCTGGCGCATCACCAGCCTCCATGCGGTCTATACCCAGATAACGAGAGTCTAAGCGACCGATGGTCAATCCTTTCTCACGCAAAAGCTCTTTCCAGAAATATTGAGGAGACACCACCAGATTACTTTGCAGCAACACTTTTTCTGAAAGGCCTGAATAACGCCCCATTTTAGCCGCAATTTTTTTCTTTTCTGCTTCATCGATAAAACCACCTTTACTTAAAGCTGGTATCAATTCATTGATTGTAAATGCCTCTGCTTCCGGAAGCACAGCATCTAAATCTTTTTGTTGTAAATCTGCAGGCAAGGCTTTTTGATACCAGGCCGCTGCGGTGAAATAAGGTAAGGACAAGGCATCACTCACAGGACCTTCGCGTTTAATGCCAATCTCTGTTGGCGATACCAGAATAACGCCATTCAAATACATCCAATGAGAATTTTGCAATTCAAGGGCGAGACCAGCCACACGCGTAGTACCATAGCTTTCACCAATTAAATATTTTGGTGAGGTCCAACGACTGTTGCGCGACACAAAAGTATTTAACCACTCCGCCAGGTATTTAATATCTGCATTCACGCCAAAGAAAGTTGAGCGTTCGGCTTTTGGGTCTAGTATTCGGGAGAAACCCGTATTCACAGGGTCTATAAAAACAATGTCCGCAACATCTAAAACAGAGTGTGGATTGTCGCGCACACCGTAAGGCTGAACAGGATAACCTTCATCATCGATGTTTAACATTTTTGGCCCTGTATACGCTACATGCATCCAAACAGAAGCAGAACCGGGTCCTCCATTAAACGACATGATTAACGGTCGTTTGCCTTTGTCTGTTGCATCTGTGCGTTCATAGTAGGTATAGAAGAGTGAGGCTATCACTTTACCGTCTTTATCCCAAACAGGTTGCGTGCCTGCGGTAACTTTGTAAGGAACAGGCTTCCCTTTAATGGTAACCTGCCCGGTAGAAACAACAGCAGACTCCGCTGGCAGCAATCGTTCCTGTGCCAAAAGGCACGTAGCACCGATACTCATGATCAGTACAATTAAAATATTTTTCATCATAAATTGTTTGAATAAAAGCTAAAACCTATTCTATTTCAATGGAAGCAGCAACAAAGCCTGCACAGAAGCAAAACTAATCGTTTGTGCGGGCACTAAAGATGATCAGAGGATTATTGGTCCTTGGTAATAAAGTATACCTCCTGGATTTTCCCCGCGGCTACTTTGTAAATAGCAATGGCCTCCACAACAGGTTTACTTTTATTGAATACTACACGCTCTTCATCTATAACGGTGTTTCCTAAGACCATTCTGCTCTTTAATGTACAATGTAAATCAGGCGTAGAAGAGAACATACCTTCATAGCCGCTCTTCATTTTATCTTTACCTTTATACATCAGTTTGTCAGGAAACATATATACTTTAACAGAGTCGCTGTATGCCTCCAAAAATTTCGCCACATTTCTTTCGTTGTAACCCTGAAGCTGATGTTCTGCCAATTGCTCGGGTGTCATGATCTGTGCCTGAGCGTTAAAGGTCACCAGTAAAAAGAATAGCGTAAGATTTTTCATAATCAATTATTTAGTCGAGATTACTTAATAAAACATAAATGTTGTTTAGTTAAGCTTCCATATTTATCCTCTCCTTTGGAGAGGATTATAGGTGAGCCTGCCTGCACATAGCCGTTACGGCAAAGGCAGGGCCCGAGAAAAGGCTTAACTAAACAACATCATTATTAAATATAATATTTTGTTCTCTTATCTAAATAATATATGCAAGATCTTATCAATAATCTCCTCAGCAACAGGCGCTCTGTTTTTCCTAAAGAATATACAGGGGAAAGAGTTGATGACGCCATCATTAAGCAGATGCTGGACAATGCCAATTGGGCACCCACGCATAAACTAACAGAACCCTGGCGTTTTGTGGTGTACACAGGAACAGGCATTCAACGCCTCGCAGATTTTCAAAGTGAGCTTTACAAAAAAGTAAGTGGAACCAAGGGCACCTTCGATCCTGAAAAGTATGATGGATTAAGAAGCAAGCCTCTGCAATCTTCTCACATCATTGCAGTGGGTATGAAACGTGATGAAAAAAAATCAGTGCCCGAAATTGAAGAGGTAGGAGCAGTTTATATGGCGGTGCAAAACATGTATCTGACGGCCAACGCTTATAAAGTAGGGTGTTATTTAAGCACAGGTGGTATTACTTTTTATCCTGAGGCAAAATCATTCTTTGGTTTAGGGGATGAGGATAAGTTGTTAGGCTTTATGCATGTTGGTATGCCTAAGCACTTCGATCAAAAAAGTAAACGAAATCCCATCGAGTCAAAAGTGAAGTGGGAATACTAATTATCAATGAATAATGTCAACATGAAAACAATATTTCAAATAACACTCATTGTATTTGCCCTTCCGGCCTTCGCACAATCGTATTATATAAAAGCTGATCGTGTGTTTGATGGTGAGAAGATTCAAAGTGCGTGGGCTGTAGTGATAAAAGATGATAAAATCATTGCGGTGGGTGCCCAGTCAGACATCAGTGTACCGAAAGGTGCTACCGTTATCAGCTTTCCCAATAGCACTTTAATGCCAGGCCTTATTGAAGGGCACTCACATTTATTTTTATATCCTTACAACATCACCGATTGGGATACACAGGTATTAAAAGAAACTGATGCGTATAGAACTGCGCGTGCCACCGTTCATGCCAGGCAAACCTTAATGGCTGGCTTTACAACTGCACGCGATCTGGGCACTGAGGGAGCAGGCTATGCCGATGTAGCACTAAAGCGCGCCATTGATGAAGGTATCATTCCTGGCCCTCGCTTGCTTGTTGCCGGTAGGGCTATCGTTGCGACAGGATCGTACGGACCAAAAGGCTACGATCATGATCAGGAAATTATGCTGGGCGCAGAACCAGCAGATGGAAATGAGCTAATTCGTGTTGTGCGCGATCAGATTGGCAAGGGGGCAGATTTCATAAAAATTTATGCTGATTACCGTTGGGGTTTACGCGGTGACGATCAGCCATCATTCACGCTAGATGAATTAAAAACTATTCATGAAGTAACGCACAGCAGTGGTCGTGTTATGGTTTGTCACGCTAAATCAAAAGAAGCCATCAGGCGGGCTGTGTTGGCGGGTGCTGCAACCATTGAACATGGCGATTTTCTTGATTTGGAAATTGCCAAGCTGATGAAAGAAAACGATGTGGTATACTATCCTACGCTGGCAGCGGTAGACATGATCTCACAATACAGAGGCTGGCAAAAAGGTATTAGCCCTGAACCCAAAAGTGTTATCAACAAAAAGAAAAGTTTTGCCGATGCTTTACAAGTCGGAGTACGTATTGGTATGGGTGGTGATGTAGGTGTATTTGCCCATGGTGATAATGCACTGGAAATGGAATTAATGGTAGAATATGGTATGAAGCCAATTCAGGTTTTACAGGCAGCCACCAGTGTTAATGCAAAAGCTTTTCAGCTGGATGATTTACTTGGCTTTTTGAAGGTCGGACTAAAAGCAGACTTATTAATTGTGGAGGGGGATCCATCAAATGACATTAAAGCTTTGCGAAAAGTAAAGTTTGTAATGAAAGATGGTGTTGTGTACCGAAATGAAAAATAAATTTTCCCCGTTTGAGCATCCGGCTATATCTTTCTGCTAAATGTGAAGAAATTTAACTGTGCACGTTCGCACAAGCCTTTGCAAGGGAAGATGTTAAATCAGCTCTTCACTATTTCTGCAATACATTCTATCTCCACTAATGCCTCTTTGGGTAAACGGCTTACCTCCACCGTGGTGCGTGCAGGTTTATGTGAACCAAAAAATGCTTCGTAATTTTTATTCATCAATTCAAAATCTGCAAAGTTTTTAAGAAACACTGTTGTTTTCAACACATGACTTCTATCACAGCCGGCATCCTTCAATACAGTTTCTAAGTTGCTTAAGACACGTAGTGTTTGTTCTCCTGCATTTGAACCCTCAATTAACATCGTATCCGGATTCAATGGAGTTTGGCCGGAGCAAAAAACAAGGTTACCACTTTGAATAGCGTGGGCATAGGGGCCTATCGCTTTAGGTGCGTCTGCTGAAAATACACGCTTCATATTATTGCTTTTGTTGAAAAGGGATGGCCACAAGTGTTTTATCCCAAAGTAAAACCATCTCGGCTTCTTCCTTCATCTTGGAAAACTCTATGGTGAATTGTTCAAACTCTGTTTGCTGTTGCACAGCATGAACCTGAACCGTTAAAACATCTTTTTTCAAATCTCGATTTGGCTCACCCTCAGCATTAACACCCCATTGCCCATGTTCGCGATTAAAAATAACGGTCCACATTTCCTGATCGGGTACGGTCCAGAGCGAGTAAGTGCCTGCCTTTAGCTCCTTGCCTTCAATAACTATATCCCTATTAGTAGAAAAGGTTGTGGCCTCATTGGCGCCTGTCCGCCATACTTTCCCAAAAGGTACGAGTCCGCCAAAAATATCCCTCCCTTTTTTGTAGGGTCTGTTGTATCGCACTTCTATTTCCAGTTTGCCCTGTTCAAAATTTACCGCTTCTTCAGGGCTAAAGGATTTTTGATAGCGTGTGTTCATCGTATCTATCCCCACAAAAAGCAGGATAATTACAACTACACCGATACCGACAAAAACCAAGAATCTTCTCATAACAGCTATTGTTCAACAAATACTGGACTTCGGCAAGCTAATACTTGGCAAAGCCCCATGCATTAAATATTTTTTAATTGGTTATTCCAAATTATTCTGGCAATGCTACTATTTTTACACATTAAACGGTAAAAACATGGACGCATCTTGGGCACCTTTCTACGTGGTAATCGCACTTTTTGTTTTGGCAATCGTATCGCCATGGGTTTTCCCAAACAAAGGTGTTAGTGATAACAAGCACGATAATAAGTTCTAAGCAACTTATTTTTTGTCTGGTACATGAACATTTGCGTTTTCTGTGGATCTGCCGCAGGTAATAATCCCCTATACGCAAGCTTAGCTGCAGAGTTTGGTAAGCTTTTGGCTGAAAAGGGGCATTCCCTCGTCTATGGAGGGGGTAATATTGGCCTTATGGGCATCATTGCTGATAGTGTATTAGAAAATCATGGCAAAGTAATTGGCGTAATTCCCTCGTTCTTAGCAGAGCGGGAAGTTGCCCACCAAGGCCTTACCCAGCTTGAAATTGTGGGTACCATGCATGAAAGAAAAATGCGTATGGCCGACCTGGCCAATGCTTTTGTGGTATTACCCGGAGGCTGGGGTACGCTTGATGAAATGGCTGAAATTCTCACCTGGAAGCAGCTGGGTCTGATCAATCAAGATTTATTCATCTTAAATTCTAATAATTTTTTTGACTCTTTAATCAGCCAAATGCGTTTTATGGCTAATGAGGGCTTCTTGAAACAAGAAAACCTCGATTTAGTCACCATGGTTGATAGCCCGAAGCAATTATTTTCAATGATACCGTAAGGCGGGTGACGCACCATAACGTGCTTTTTCACGTATCTTACATAACGTATTGTGAACATGCTCGCGCGCTTATTACTTATATCGCTGTTTTTATTTTGTCACATAAGTGGCAACACGCAGACACTTGGTTTTACATTAGCCGAGGGTCGTAGGCGTGTAGAAATCCCTATTGAAATTCACAATAACCTGGTGGTGGTGCCTGTACTTTTAAATGGCATGTTACCACTCAAATTCATTGTAGATACAGGTGTTCGAACTGCTATCCTTACAGAGAAAACTTATACGGATATTCTTAACCTCTCCTATTCAAGAAAGTATACGATAGCTGGTCCCGGTGGAGAAAATATTATTGAAGCTTATGTGACCAATGGTGTTGAGTTGCAACTACCTGGTGTAAATGGACGTGGTCACGCCTTGTTGGTCTTACAGGAAGATTACCTTGAGCTTCGTAACAACCTGGGTACGGATGTACACGGTGTATTAGGTTATGAATTATTCAGTCGTTTTGTAGTGAAAGTCGATTACCGTCAAAAAATACTGACACTCATGGTGCCTGAAAAGTTAAGACCTGGCAGAAAGTATGAAAGTATTCCTATCTCCATTGAAGATACAAAGCCCTATATCAATGTTGCAATCACCCAGAGTAATGGTGAAAAAAAGAACATGAAATTTCTGGTAGATTCTGGCGCTAGTCACAGTTTACTGATTGAGCCTAAGTCTGACTCTACACTTGATGTTCCGGTTAATTCAGTGAGCTGCGTGGTCGGTAGAGGATTGGGCGGAGCCATTAGAGGTAAAACAGGAAGGGTAAGTGAGCTGGAGATTGGTCACTATAAAATGAATAATGTAATTGCCAATTTCCCTGATCCTAATAGTTATATGGATACTCTCAAGTTAGGTAACACCTTTAGAAATGGTACCCTCGGAGGTGAGATACTGAGTCGCTTTACAGTGATTTACGATTTTTCAAAAGAGACAATTTATTTGAAAAAGAACGCAGATTTTAAAAAAGGATTCTATTACAACCTAAGTGGACTTACCGTGCGTGCAAAAGGAAACAGACTTAATACTTTTGAGATAACCGATATCAGAAAATTCTCCTCATCAGATAAGGCCGGTTTAAAAATTGGTGATCAGATTTTAACAGTGAACGGTTTAAACGTGAAGGATCTTGATCTTAATCAGTTAAACGGTTACCTGAATTTAAAGCCAGGTAAAAAAGTACTAGTTTCTGTAAAGCGTAACAACGAATTGTTCTCTACAAAAATGGTTCTGGAAAATAACTTCTGATTGTTAGTCTCCCTTTACAAAAGAAAGCAGCATGCGCTTACGTTTATTGTAGGCCTTATGCAAATAGAGTTGTGTTCTTCTTACCTTAATACTATTTCTGATGCTGGCATAAAGCCCCTCTGCCGTTAGCGTGGTTTTTAAAATATAGTCCAGAATACTTTGAGAGCTGTTCGACTCATGGTAGTTGGAGTTTTTAAGCACAGTTATAGGCACATTTTTGGTTTTGCGGTTATGCGCCAGTGTCTGTACGGTAACATTAAGTTCAGCTGCTCCGATATTATCATCAATCAAAATAAAGTTAGGCCTGAATTTTATCAGACGGTTCAAAATGCTTTTCGCATCAAAAGCCGTTTCCATGTTAATGACACTACCTGGTAACCGCTTTATTTTTTCCAGCATCGAACTCAATTCCAGCGGATTATTCCCAACAACAAGAAGGTTTAGTTGTTTTACATCCTGTTCCGTTTCTGCACGCATCCTCATAAAAATGTTAATTATTAAAGCTTATCTATTTTACGAATAATAGAACCCTCTTGGATGTCAAAATTGGTTCTTTATTTATCGTAATCTTTGCACAACTTGTCCACAATGGGAAATAACGCTAAAACAGTAGATGTTGTTATAATAGGCGGAGGTTTAGCTGGCTTACTTTCTGCAATAAAACTGGTGGGTACCGGAATTTCGGTATGCCTTATTGAAAAAAAGACCTACCCCTTTCATCGGGTTTGTGGAGAATATATCTCCAATGAAGTAGTCCCTTATTTAAAATCTATGGGTGCTTATCCTGCGCATTTCTCACCTTCGTCAATCAATCGCTTCCAGCTCTCGGCTATTAATGGTAAAAGTTCATTTTTACCGCTTGACTTGGGTGGTTTTGGTATCAGTCGCTATGTGTTTGATAACTTTTTATATGAAAAGGCCTTAAATGCCGGGGCGAACGTTATCCTGGATACTGAAGTAAATGATGTTGTTTTCAAAGATGATTTGTTTGAAGTATTCTTCGCCTCTACAAGCTTAAAGGCGCGTCTGGTAATCGGAAGTTTTGGTAAGCGTTCCAAACTAGATGTTTCATTAAAAAGAAGTTTTATTAATAAGCGCTCTCCTTATGTCGGTGTTAAATATCATGTGCGCACAGCGTTTCCTGATAATTTAGTAGCCCTTCACAATTTTGAAGGTGGTTATTGTGGCATTAATAAAATTGAAGATACCAAGACCAACGTATGTTATCTAGTTAACAGAAGCATACTAAAAAAGTATGGTAGCATTCAGGCACTGGAAAAAAATGTGCTTTATCAAAATCCGCACTTAAAAGAAATATTTTGCAACAGTGAATTTCTATTCGATAAACCAGAAACCATAAATGAAATCTCTTTTGAAACCAAAGAGCCTGTTTTAAATCACGTACTCATGGTGGGCGATGCTGCCGGAATGATTACACCACTTTGTGGCAACGGAATGGCTATTGCTATTCACGCTTCTAAAATAGCAAGCGAGTTGGCCGAACGGTTTATTAAAAACGTGCATTATTCTCGCGCGCAGCTTGAAGTTGATTATGCCAAACAATGGAAAAACACCTTTGCTAACAGGCTTTGGTTTGGCAGGCAGGTGCAACAACTTTTTGGTAGTACGCTTGCCTCTAACTTAACAATTAACTTATTGCTATACTCAAAGCCAATTGCCAAACAAATTGTAAGAGGCACCCATGGCAAAGTCTTTTAGCGTTATTCTTCTTTGTTTACAGCGCATCCAGAATGTGCGATGAACTGAGAAATAGATAAACGAAAAATGCATTCAGGCATGTTGCTGAAATAAAATTAAGCCACATGGTTCGTGTAAAGTCCGCCTTGCGCTCGTCTTTGCTGACCTGATAAAACCAAAATAGAAAAAAGAATATGACCGGACTCAGTGCAATTAAAAAGGTAAGACTATAATGCCAGGAGAAATATTGTTTAAAGTACAACACATAACCAAGCGTTGATAGGCTGAACATAAACAACACAAACCAAAAGGTTCCTTTAATACCCAGACGAAGGCTAAGCGTCTGGTCTCCTCGTTTGGCATCCTCTTCGTGTTGATAAACCTGCGTCATCGGGTAGCTGCCCCATAACAAAGCGCTGCTTAAAAAGGCAGGGATAAGAATGGTGGGCTTCATGGTTTGCATGAATTCGTACTTGTTTACCCCCATATAACACATAATAAAAGTAAAGGCACCCTGAAATAAACCTGCAATAAACCAGCTCGTAATAGCATATTTCTTTAGGCGAATCCATGGATGACTGTATGCGCGCGAAACTGCACTATATATAAAAAGCATATATGCAAAGCCCATAGATACTTTCCAAATTGCCAAAACAATAGCGGCTACATCAAAGGCCAGCGCCAGAAAATATAAACCTTTATTAACGGGGGGTGGGTTCTTTAAACCCCCGATGCTTTTCTCATCTTTATCAAAGTAACTGTTAAAGCCGTTACTGGCAGGATATAGAAAGAAGTGAATAATCAGGAATGTCCACAATAAAGGTTGTTCGCTGATGTTTGGCGAAACACTGAGTGAAAATAAAAATATAGGCAGCAGAAAGTATGAAAAGGGTATACGCAAATGCAGCCACGAAGATTTTGAAAACATAATGATCTAAATTAGGTTTTTTTCAGTTGATAAGTACATACATGAGCTATATAACCGCCATCGCAACAGCCAACCCCGCACATTTGTTCAAACAGCAGGACATTGCCGGCTTTATGCATCGTGCAATGCAATTAAATGATCAGGATACACGCAAGCTTAACGTTTTATTCAAAGCCAGCGGCATTGAAACACGTTACAGTATGCTGGAGGATTATGGGAAAAAGGAAGATTATACCTTCTTTAGTAACCATGAGTCATTCGAACCCTTTCCAACCACAAAGAAGCGAAATGAAGCCTACCAACAATATGCGCCACTCTTAAGCACCGTTGCAGCAAAAAAGGCCTTACAGCAAAGTGAAGTAGATGCAAAACAAATCACTCATTTGATTACCGTTTCCTGCACCGGATCTTATGCACCTGGTCTTGACATTGATTTGGTTGAGGCGCTTCAGTTACCCTTATCGGTTCAGCGTACTAACATTCACTTTATGGGTTGCTATGCGGCCTTTAATGCATTAAAAGTGGCTGACGCTTTTTGCCGGACAAATGAAGCTGTAAAGGTTCTGGTGGTTTGCACAGAGCTTTGTACCCTTCATTTTCAAAAACAAAACTCAGAAGATAATTTACTGGCCAATGCGCTGTTTGCCGATGGCTCTGCAGCAATCATTGTGGAGGCAAGTACATCAAAAAAATCGCTCATGCTTATGGGTATGTACAGTGAGTTAGCGCCTCAGGGGATTAAGGAAATGGCATGGTCAGTGGGTGACTGGGGTTTCGAAATGAAGCTGTCGAGCTATGTGCCTGACGTTATCCGAAATGGTATTAAGGCACTTACCCATAAGTTGATCAAATCACTTAATCTTTCGCAGGATGATATCCGTCATTATGCGATTCATCCTGGTGGGAAGAAAATATTAGAAACCATCGAACAGGAGCTCGGACTTTCAAAAGAACAAAATAAATGGGCCTATCATGTGCTTAAAAACTATGGCAATATGTCCAGCCCCACCGTTTTATTTGTGTTGAAAGAAATTTTTGATCGATTGGGCCTGAAAAATGACAAAGAAAACCTGATCAGCTTCGCCTTTGGTCCTGGACTTACGTTAGAGAGTATGTTATTCCAATACCATCATGGTTGATTTATCAAAGCGATCTTCAGAGGAAGAAATAATGGATGACCTCGCGTCATCAGGTCCTGTAATTGACCAAACATTAATAGAGTTAGAGACCATCAATACCTTGTTAGGCGGCAACTATGTTACGCTTAATGGTTTAGATCGATTAATTAACGGAAAAACACTTACTGGGAATTTGCGCATTGCCGATTTAGGTTGTGGCGGAGGTGATATACTCAGGCTTATCAGTAACTGGCTTGAAAAGAAAGAAATCAATGCAGAACTTATTGGTTTTGATGCCAATCCAAACATCGTAGATTTTGCACGCAAGCATACCCATCAGAAAAACATCAGCTATCAGTCGGTTAACATCTTCTCTGAAGATTTTAAAACCCAAAGATTCGACATTGTCGTTAGCACACTATTCTTCCATCATTTTACATCCGAGCAACTGGTTGACTTTTTACGCCAGCTACGCAGCCAAACCAATATAGGTATCGTTATTAATGATTTACACAGACATTGGTTTGCTTATTATTCCATCAAATGGCTGACTGCTTTGTTTTCAAAGTCGCCCATGGTAAAACACGATGCTTCTTTATCAGTGGCACGATCGTTCCGCAAAAAAGACTGGATTACCATTTTGGAAAAGGCCGGTATTCAGGATTACAAAATGCGATGGATGTGGGCTTTTCGCTGGCAGGTTATTATTGGTTGAGGGTTAGTGGTTCTTAGTATCTATCTGTAATCATTTGGTTAAGCTTAAACCTTTAACCTCATTTTTGTTATGTCGAACAACGAATCACTCACAACTAACAACCATCTTTGGCATAGTTTTTACAGAGTATTCCCTAAATTTCTTATATGAAAGCAACCATCATCATCCTGTTCGGTGCATTTGTAGCCATTGGCTGTGCATCTTCTTTTGGTAAAAAAGTAAAAGAACCTTTTACCGGTGCTACATACGAATCCAACAATCGTTTCTGGCGTGCTTCCGGAAAAGGCCAGAGTTCGCAAGACAATATTGCTCGTGGTAAAGCGGATATTGATGCTAAAGCCATACTTGCCGGACAAGTGAATACCACCATGAAGCAGGTGGCCGACCAGTATTTAGGGCAAACCGAAAATGCCGAAGCCGCTGATGTTGCCGACAAATTTCAAAGCCTGGTAAGACAGGTAATGAACACCGACATGGCCGACCTGCGTAAGATAGGCGAGAAGAAATATTTTGATGCCAAAAAGAATGAATACACTGTTTTTATAGCCTACGAAATCAAGAAAAATGCCATGCTTCGCTTCATGAAAAAGCAGGCCAAAACCGATCAAAAAATTGATGAAAGGCAAAGAGCGGTGATTGAAAAGATTATTGACGAAGAGCTCGCGAAAACCGAGGAAGATAATTAGCTGTTATGCACCATGAGCTAAGCGTTGATATTGATGAAAACTCGCGGCTCATGGTTAAAAGCATGTAGCTAAATTATGCCATCTCCCCGTTCTGCTGTATTTTTGGGCGCACCTACACAGCCTGATAAACACATGAAACGCGACAAAATTATCTTCGACCTTATCCAAAAAGAGCAGGATCGCCAACAACACGGCATCGAACTTATTGCCTCCGAAAACTTTACCTCTCAGCAGGTAATGAAGGCACAAGGCTCCGTACTTACTAATAAATATGCTGAAGGCCTTCCCGGTAAGCGTTATTATGGCGGTTGCGAAGTAGTTGACGAAATTGAGCAACTAGCCATTGACCGTGCTAAGGAACTTTTTGGCGCTGAATGGGCTAATGTGCAGCCTCATTCAGGCGCACAGGCAAACGCGGCTGTTATGTTGGCTTGTTTGAAACCTGGTGATAAAATACTGGGCTTTGACCTTTCACATGGTGGTCACCTTACGCATGGTTCTCCTGTAAACTTCTCTGGTAAATTATACCAACCCAGCTTTTATGGAGTAGAGCAAGAAACGGGTCTCATTAATTTTGATAAAGTAATTGAAATTGCCAAGCGCGAAAAACCCAAGATGATTATCTGCGGTGCTTCAGCCTACAGCCGCGATTGGGATTATAAAAAACTTCGGGAAGCTGCTGATGCCGTAGGGGCGGTGCTGCTGGCGGATATTTCGCACCCTGCCGGTTTAATTGCCCGTGGCTTATTAAACGACCCAATGGAGCATTGCCATATTGTAACAACTACTACGCATAAAACCCTGCGTGGTCCACGTGGCGGCCTGATTATGGTGGGCAAAAATATTGACAACCCCTTTGGTTTAAAAACACCTAAGGGTGAAATCAGAAAGTTAGGCTCTGTGCTTGACTCTGGCGTTTTTCCAGGCACGCAGGGTGGCCCATTAGAACATGTTATTGCTGGTAAGGCCATTGCTTTCCAGGAAGCTTTGTCTGATGCGTATTTTGAGTACATCATGCAGGTAAAGAAAAATGCTGCAGCCATGGCCAATGCTTTTGTTGAGCACGGTTATAAGATTATTTCAGGTGGTACAGACAATCACTTAATGTTGATTGACCTTCGTTCTAAAAATCTTACCGGAAAAATTGCTGAGGAGTCGCTCATTAAAGCCGATATCACCATCAATAAAAACATGGTGCCGTTTGATACCCAATCGCCCATGGTAACTTCTGGTATGCGTATTGGCACACCAGCCATTACAACGCGAGGCCTGATGGAAAAAGATGTGGTGAAGGTTGTTGAACTGATTGACGAAGCACTACAGAAACCGGCAGATGAAAAACACCTGAAAGCTGTGAAGAAAAAAGTAAATCGTTTAATGGATAAGTTTCCTTTATACTAAGGAGATCTGCAGGCGTAAGAAATTGTTTTAAACATAAGGGGATGCCCCGTAACAGGGGCATCTTGTTTTAGTAATATGAGCGAGGAGAAAGAAATGACGTTTTTAGATCACCTGGAAGAGTTGCGCTGGCATTTGATGCGTTCTTTTGCAGTGATTTTTGTTTTTATGATCGCGGCCTTTGCCGGGGCTGAATGGATTTTCTCAAATGTGGTCTTTGCTCCGGCAAAAGCGGACTTCATCACCTTTCGCTATCTATGTGATTTCAGTACCTGGGTTGGGCTGGGGGATAAACTTTGTGTGGTAGACATTCCCTTTAAAGTACAAAGCCGCTTAATGACTGGACAATTCATGATGCAGCTTACCGCCTCTTTTGTAATAGGTCTCATTTTTGGTTTTCCTTACCTATGCTGGGAACTTTGGAAATTTATCAGACCAGGGTTGCACAGTAAAGAACAAAAAAAATCTACAGGGGTTGTTACGATTGTTTCTCTTCTCTTTTTATTGGGTATTGCCTTTGGGTACTTTATCGTTACGCCAATGACGGTGTACTTCCTCAGCACATATTCCATCAGCGATATTGTTGTAAACGAATTTGACATCACCTCTTACGTGTCAACCGTAGTTTCTCTGGTCTTTGGAAGCGGGGCACTCTTTCAATTGCCTGTCATCATTTACTTTCTCACAAAAGTTGGTTTAGTTACGCCACACTTTTTGCGCAAGTACCGTAAGCACTCTATCGTTATCATTCTCATTATTGCTGCTGTGGTGACCCCTCCCGATCCTTTTAGCCAAACGATCATTGCCATTCCTTTATACCTGCTTTTTGAAATCAGTATTTTCATTTCAGAACGTGTGTATAAACGCAAACTCCGCGAAGAGCAAGAAGAAGAACTTAAATCATCACGCATATGAAGCCCACTTTAGCCATCGGCAGCGACCATGCAGGTTACGAATTCAAAGAAATTTTAAAAAAGTGGCTGAGCAGCAATGGCTACACAGTAAAAGACTTTGGTACGCATAGTATTGATTCTGTCGATTACCCTGACTTTGCACATCCGGTAGCGGGTGCTGTTGAAAAACAGGAGTTTGATCTTGGTATTCTGCTTTGTGGAAGTGCCAATGGTGTGGCCATTACAGCCAACAAGCACCAGGGTATAAGGGCTGCATTATGCTGGACGGATGAAATTGCCTCGTTGGCAAGACAGCACAACAATGCCAACATTGTTTGTATACCGGCACGATTTGTTTCGGAAGAAATGGCAAAAAAAATTACCCAGACTTTTTTAGCGACCGCTTTTGAAGGTGGCCGGCATGAAAAGCGTGTTGGGAAAATTTCTTGCTAGGGCACTAATAAAACAAGTGAATATGCTAGGGCTTAACAGCTAAGCGCACCGTAAGGACAGTCAATAAAAAAGTGAGCGGGGTAAAAATGTAAGTCTCCAGATTATTGAAGGCCATCAAATTGCCAATTGTGTTCAATGAAAAAAGCATCACCATTAGCCAAAGTAGTACTCTAATAATTTTCAAGTTAATTAATGCTTTAACATAACCCATTCTAATTGTTACTATACAAAGCATAAGTGCATTGAGCACAATTGAAATCAATTCAAAAACATTAAGATCCTCTTGTGTTTTGAGGCGGCCACCCCAAATCATATCAATCGGGACAAAACCAACGATTGCTGCAAGATGAAAAAGTATAGTCAGTGAAAATATCACAGATAATGCGCGACCTGCGAAGGTCTCAGAAATTATTCTTCTTAACATAAATTCTTTCAAATACCGAGCACAACCTTAAGTTTAGCATAACCTGTTTGACTTAATGGAATCTGCATCCCATTCTTCAATAAGGCTATATGATTATCTTTTTCCAGAGGCTCAATGCGTGTGAGTTCCTGAAGGTTAATCATGTAAGAACGGTGCACACGCACAAACTGTGAGGTATCCAACATACCCTCAAAGTAAGTCATTGTTTTCTTCTTCAAATGCATACCATCTTTGGTATGTATTTTTACATAATCATCATACGCTTCAAAGTAATGGATATGGTTAACCGGTATGATAATGATGTTACTTCCCTTTTTCACAACCACCCGATTATGCTCTTCGGGTTGCGGGTTTCTTTTCTCAATAAAATCCTGGGTCGACTGTAGGGGTTTTGCATTTCTTTGATTTAACCATTTCTGCAAGGACTTCTCAAATCTGTCTTTACTAAAAGGCTTAAGGAGATAATCAACAGCATGGGTTTCAAAAGCCTTCATAGCATACTCATCAAAAGCTGTTGTGAAGATTACGGCTGGCGGAGTTTCAATTAATTCCAGCATTTCAAATCCGTTAATTTTAGGCATTTGTATATCCAGAAAAATCAAATCGGGTTGATGCTCAGCAATTGCCTTTACGCCCTCAAAACCATCATTACATTCCTGCAGTATTTCAATATCCTGAAAAGCCTTGAGATATTCTTTAACCAGGCTTCTGGCCAGTGGTTCATCATCTATAATTAAAACTTTAATCATATTTGTGGTATTCGAAGGGTTGTGGTAAAAATGCCAGCTTCCTGTTTTGTTAATACTAAATTATTTTGTGCATACAGCAAATAGAGTCTACGTTGTACTGCTGTTAATCCAAAGCCTGTTCCCTTTTTCACTTGCGTTGTTTCGGGGTCGTATGGATTTTTTACTTCAATAAGCAGGTCTTTTCCAAGTACACTTGCCTCAATAGAAATTATTGTTTCGCCAACGGTATCATACAATCCAAATTTAATAGCATTCTCAACTACGGGTTGCAATAACAAAGCCGGAATTTCTGCAGCAAGACTTTCTTCACTCTTTTTAATGTTGGTCTGCAGCCGATGACCAAAGCGAACTTTCTCAATTTCCAGATACAGTTGAAGGTGGTCCAGCTCCTCCTCAAGTTTTATCAGTTTAGTTTCTTTTCGTATAGTTCCTCTTAAAAAATCGGAGAGTTGGTGGATCATGGTGCGTGCACGCTCTGGTTCAACTATGACCAGTGCATTAATGGAGTTGAGGCTGTTAAATAAAAAATGTGGTTGTAGTTGCAGCCTTAGGCTGGAGAGCTCTGCTTCTCGTGCTAATCTTTCGCTATCCTGCTTTCTTTTTTCACTTTCCTGTTTGTCGGTAAAATAAACCCAAAACCAGGTTAACACGGCCACCAGCATAATCATGAGCAATGTAAAGCCGCCTCTTACAGTCAGACTCATTTCCAGAAAGCTCACGTATGGTGCATCATTTCCTAATAGTTGTATAATAAGCCAGCGTTGAAATGCCAAACTCAAAAAAGTAAGTGCCAGACTCCATATCAAAACATAAATTGAATTCCGGGCACTTGGCTGATAGGAGTGCATGGAGGTGTTGATGGCATAACCTGCAATGGCAATTACAAGCTGTGTAACAAGGGCGTCTTTAATGGCCGTCTCCCAGGTAAATCCTGCTTGAACAATCACAATGGCTTGTACAAGTATCCACAGCAACCACCAGCCAAGGTAAAGGATAAAAATTTTTGCTTTGCCGGTAAAACTCATTGCATTCAGGTTGTTTGAAGAGAAGCCGCTCGTAAATGTACATAGCGAATATAATCATCCCCCTTTTCCTTCTCGAAAATCTTAGAGTAAAGTTCTATGCCATCATTCAGGGCTTCAATCAATTGAACGTCCAGTACGTTTACAAACTCCCATTTAACAAGCTGATCGCTCTTGTTTAAAAAATAATCCTCTTCTCTAAGGCCAAGCACCCGTGCCTTGAGTACAGCCTCCTCGTGGGTATCGGCTGCAATCAGGCGCAGGTGCTCATCAAATTGGTCTTTGCTTGTTTTCGCTTCTGTATCAATTCTGAAAACTATTTTTGCGATGTACCAATTCATGTTTGTTATTCTTAATAGCTGCGTATATCAATTCCTCCGAAAACTGAAGTGCCCCTTATGTTTAACACTTTTGTATCATCCACATTGATGGGTGCCGGTCTTTTATCGTCAATTCCTCCAAGTATAGAAACCAATTCAGACGTTTGTACTTTCCAGTTTGCGGGCACGATTAATTTCGTGCCTCCGAATATCTGAACTACTTCTAATGTTACCACACCATTTATATCTGCCTGACTCATATTCAGTTCACTGCCTCCAAAAATGGTCACCATCTCTCCGCCTTTGAAATCTTTAGAAATAATATTTTTATTCCCGCCAAAGATTGAAACAGACTCCCAACTACTATCCGTGCCAGTATGTGTTTGTGTGTTCTCTTTCCAAAATTGTCCTGCACGACTCTTCGGTTTAAAAATCAGGTAGAGACCTACACCTATAACTATTATTGGTATTAAGTAGGGCTTCAAATAAATTTCATGAACGTAATCATCTACTATAAAAACAATACCAATTAATACGGCAATCATCCAGCCTCCCGGTTTAAAGGAGTGTTTTGCGCCAACGTATAAACCTATACCGATCAGTAGCATCTTCCAGGTGAACAGCCAATGCGGCACATCCAAATTCATTTCTCTGGCCAAGAGTACTACACCAATAACTACTACGATTAAGCCTCCCCAAATACGGCCATTGTTATTTTCTGTCGGGGTACCTGGTGCTGGCTTAACGCCCTTGTCATATGTTTCCATAATTGTTGAATTTATATTCAAATCAACGCCAAAATGCCTTAAAAGGCGATCACGAATAGGTACACACTGGAAGAAAGTAGGTGAAAGAGGGGATTGTGTAGGTGAATGCGGCATGGCTCAAATCATTCTTCAACCAAAGGGAATCAAATAATCTGACAGCTTGTGTCCCGAACAAAAATTCGACTATTATTCGGTTACACTACGGCCTACTTTAGTGGCATGGAAGAGGTTTTGAAAGATGACGATTACATTAAAGGACGTGGCGCGCAAATAAAAACGGGTAACAGATTTTTGAAACAACAATATGTAGCCGAGCATATAGAAGGCATTGACGAAGCAATGGAGTTGAGTCAGCGCACGCAAATTTTTTATGAGCAGTCTAAAAAAATTGTAAATAAAATTAACAGCCCGGACCTAAGTCTGATGTACTCACTCAATCCTTATCAGGGTTGCGAACATGGTTGCATATACTGTTACGCCAGAAACAGTCATGAGTATTGGGGCTTTAGTGCCGGTCTGGATTTTGAAAGCAAAATCATTGTTAAGAAAAATGCACCTTCGCTATTGGAGAAGTTTTTATTACACCCCGATTGGCAAGCCACACCCATTAGTCTTTCAGGCAATACAGATTGTTATCAACCCATAGAGCGCAGGTTAGAAATAACACGCAGGCTCTTAACAATATTTGCACAATACCGACATCCGGTAGGTATGATTACAAAGAATGCATTGGTGCTACGCGATATAGATTTGTTGCAAGATTTAGCCAAGGATAATCTCGTACACATCTACATTTCTGTTACAACACTTAATGAGGATTTAAGAAGACTCATGGAGCCACGCACGGTTAGTGGTAAAAAGCGATTACAAGTGATCGAGCAACTGGCAAAAGTCAATGTCCCTGTTGGCATTATGAACGCTCCCATCATACCTGGACTCAATCAGGATGAGATCCCTACGATCTTAAAAGCAGCGGCAGATCATGGTGCCATGGCAGCAGGCATGACCGTAGTGCGGCTGAATGGTTCCATTGGAAAAATTTTCGAAGATTGGTTGCGCAAGAACTTTCCAGATCGGTTCGATAAAGTCTGGAATCAAATATGCGATATGCATGGTGGCCAGGTAAATGATTCACAATTTGGCAGACGGATGGGTGGAGAGGGTGTGTATGCTGATATGATTCATCAGCTTTTTAGAAATTCGAAGCGAAAATATTTTGCAGAGCGATCTATGCCTGCTTATAATCTTACAGCTTTTAGAAGAGGTGGAAACTTAAGTTTGTTCTGATTATCTGACAGCAAAAAGGCAATCCCAAATTTTGGGATTGCCTTTTATATAGAGTATTAGTTCTCTTAGTTTAAACTAAAGGATAGACCTGCCAGGTACAATCCGCCTGTTTTATCTGCTCCGTAGAATTCGTAAGCGTCTGCATTCAGCAGGTTTCTTGCGTTAAGAAAAACAGAAAACTCAGGTGTTAGTGCATAACTTACTTTAAGGTTCATTAAAAATTTACCCTTAATGTTGCCAGCCTCACTGTCATTATTGGGATCTGTTACATCATACTGACGTTGTGAGCCTAAGAAATACGCTGATGAGTTAATATTCAGTTTATCACTTGCCTTCAAGTTAAAGTAGTAGCCTCCATAAATTGATGGTGTATTTTTATGATCGCGGTCCTCAATGCTGGCCGAAAGATTAAATGCTGTATAAGCTTTATCCAATGTTGTTTTTTGTGCAGTTAAAAATGGCTTAAACTGAATTTTCTCACTAGGCACCAAATTTAGAGATAGTGTTGCTCCTGTTTGCGTGGCTTTTGTATCAATATCTTCAAAGCGTTCGATAACGTTTGGATACGTCCCGGTAAAAGTTCCGTCAGGACCCCTGAAGATCAAAGCATTCATATTCTTTGCTTGTTGTAAAAAAATATCGAGGTCCAGTTGAACACTTTTTGATAGCTGGCTTCTGTAACCCAGCTCTGCCATATTCACTGTAAAAAGCTTCATATCAGTATTGCCCTGACGCATATAATTTATGGTGATGCCTGGTCCTGCTCCATTCGGCACCAAAATATTCAGATCTAAAAAGTTATTACCAATAAATGAACCACTGTTTGATTGTGTGACGGCTGCTCTGATCAGGTTTTTGGAATTGATCTTATACGTTGATGCAAATTCGTATGCAAAATAGACATCGTCTGGGGAAGAGAATTTATCGGCTCTTCCGGCAGCGATTATTCTCCATTTTTCAGTGGCCTTAATATCGGTTCTGATGAACGCACTTGAGGTTTTAATGTTAACATCATTGCCTGATAAAAAAGCGGCTCCATTTGCTACGTAATCCTTATCTCCAAAATTTACATATTGATAACTGATACCCGGAACCACGCTTATCTTGTCGCTAAGTTTTACTTCGTATTCGGCTGTAAAATCAACAACTTGTTGGTCGTACTTATTTGGCGCTGAGCTAAAGTTTAGATCATCTGTGCCATTTAGATAAGATGTTCTAATATTTAATCCATAAATTCGGGCTTGAAGGTTAGCGCTTTGTGATCTTGTGATACTTGTTGTTAGTGGTGATCCGCTTGTTGTGCCTATAAATGCTTTCTGTACTTGCGACTCCTGTGCACCAAGTGTCAAATCAAATGATAGTTTTTCAGAGGCTTGATATGAAATAAAGGTGTTTACACCATACTTATCCATGGCAATATCCTGATTTGGATATTGCGCAAGTGCCGTGGTCGGAGCATACAGACCTGCTGACTGGCTGTAATAAAGGTCATCAAATCTTTCTCTCTTCTGATAATTTGCTGAAGCACCTATTTGAAATTTCTCATTCACTTGTGTACCAACAGAAGCATTTGCCAGTAGAGAATTTGGGCTACCGTACTGTACACTGGCATTGGCCATTGTTTTTTCAGTAAATTTTTTTGTGATAATATTTATAACCCCCGTTACTGCATTAGGACCGAATAGCGGTGCTGAGGGACCACGAACGATTTCAATTCTCTCAACATCGTTCACATCAATTGAAAGTGCCTCCCAGAAAGTGCCACCCAGGTTGTTATTAAATACAGGACGATCGTTGATCATTACTAAAGTTGTAAGGTTTGATTTAGAATATTGCGAACTGTAGCCAAGCAGATTATCGAAACCTCTTATATGGATGTCATAATTTCCGTTGGTCTGCTCACGCACTATAACACCGGGTGCCAAACGCAAAGCTTCCATGATAGAAGTTGCTCCCGATTTTTCGATATCTGATTTTGTAATAGTATAGCTCGATAAGGGGGCATCAAACAGGGTTTCATCTTTTTTAGATGCGGAATTGATGGGTATGTTCATCAAATCCTCCAATGATAATTCGTAGTAATCTTCTTGCTTGACTTGCTCCTCCTGAGCATAGGCAAACACCGCACTGCATAGCAGCACTATAATAGACAGGGCTTTTTTCATAATACAAAGTAAGCATATACTTGTTTACTTGTATCTGCTTACCTGAACCATAATTAACCTGTGTACTGTTTAGGTGTACTTCACATAATGCTCCCACTTGGCAAGAAGGTTTTTAAAATCTTCTGGAAGCTCACTTTCGAATTTAACAAATTTATTACTGTGCGGATGTATAAAGCCCAATGTTTTAGCATGTAAGGCTTGTCGCGGCATAATCTCAAAGCAGTTATCTACAAACTGCTTGTACTTGGTAAAAACTGTCCCTTTCATCACCTGATCACCACCGTAGGTGGCATCATTAAAAAGAGGGTGCCCTACATGTTTCATGTGCGCCCTGATCTGGTGAGTTCTGCCCGTTTCAAGTTGGCATTCTATAAGTGTTACATACCGGAGGGTCTGCAGGGTTTTATAATGTGTGATGGCTGTTCTGCCAAAATCTCCATCTGGAAATGCCGCTGTTACTCGTCTGTCCTTAAGGCTTCTGCCCACATTTACATTGATGGTGCCTTCTGCGGGTGTGGGTTCTCCCCATACCAAAGCCCAATACTTACGCTCAATGCTGTGGTCGTAAAACTGTCTGGCCAGGTGTGCAAGGGTGTGCTCATCCTTTGCAATTACCAGAAGACCTGAGGTATCCTTATCAATTCGGTGCACCAAACCTGGTCTGCCATCATTACCGGGCATTGTTGGTAATTGTTGAAAATGATAGGTTAATGCGTTGACCAGCGTGCCGGACCAGTTCTGATAGGCAGGATGCACAACCATACCTGCGGGCTTATTAATTACCAGCAAATATTCGTCTTCAAAAACAATATTTAATGCAATATTCTCAGGCTTTACATCCGTATCACGGGGGGGCTTGGGTAAGCTGATGGTAATAACATCTGATGGGTGAACTTTATAGTTGGATTTTATAGGCAAGTCGTTCACTTTTACAAACCCTGCCTCAATCCCGGTTTGAATTTTAGAACGCGTTACACCCTGCATTTTACCATGCAAAAATTTATCTATCCGCAAAAGGCTTTGTCCAGGGTCAACCACAAAGCGCTCGTGCTCAAAAAGTATATCATCAGACTCGTCTTGTATTTCTTCATCAATCATGCTGCAAGGTACGATTTACAATGTACGATTTGTGATTTTGCGATTCCTTATTCGTAAATCATGAAGGTAAATTCGTAAATTTCACAATGAACTTTTTAGCCCTGCTCTCTTTAGCCCTGGCTCCAGGCATTGCCATAGGTATTTACATTTACCTTAAGGATCATCACGAACGCGAACCGATTGGTCTGTTATTGATGAGCTTCTTTTATGGTGCACTTAGCACCGTAATTACTTTACTAATCAGTTGGCCACTTACCGCTAGTGTAAGTATCAATGAGAACAGTATCGCTGATCAGTTTCTCAACGCTTTTTTCCTGGTGGCTTTGGTGGAAGAATTCAGCAAGTTTCTGTTTGTTCGTTTTATCCTTTATAATAACAAAAATTTTAACGAACCTTTTGATGGGATCGTCTACGCCCTGATGGTAAGTCTAGGATTTGCCACCTTGGAAAATGTTCTTTATACGCTTCAATATGGTTTCACAACCGGAGTATTGCGCATGTTTACTGCAGTGCCAGCACACGCTACTTTTGGCGTATTAATGGGTTATTTCTTAGGCATTGCCAAGTTTACACACAGACGTGAATTATATTATGCCACTGTTGCGCTGTTAGTGGCAACGCTTTTTCATGGGGCCTATGATTACTTCTGGTTTATCAATTACGTGCCTGGTGTTTGGATTGGCGCAATCGTTTCATTGGTTGTTGGCGTTATTCTTTCTAAAAAAGCAATTCGACTTCATCAACACATTTCTCCATTCAATCAGGACAAAATAGATGAGTCTGTTTGATAATGGTCTGGCTTTTTAGTAAGTTGAGCAATGTACTACCTGGTATACAGTAGTGTTGCTACAAGTGGTTTATCTGAAGAAGATTTACGCGATATCCTTCAGACGAGTCATTTGCAAAATGTTGATCTTGACCTTACCGGCATGCTCTTGTATTGTAATGGCAAGTTTCTGCAGGTGCTGGAGGGCAAAAAAGAAGATGTCCACAAGCTCTTCTATAAAATTAACCGGGACACTCGCCACAAGGATTTAAGTGTGTTGCTAGAGGGTACAATCGCAGTGCGAAATTTTAAGAACTGGTCCATGGGCTTTAAATCCCTGGATATTGCAACTGCAAAAGAAATCAGTGGCTTTGAAGATATCGATCAGTTTTTTAAACAAAGCAACGTATCAGATAAAAGTCACCCTGCCCTTATTTTTCTAAGTCTTTTCTATCGAAAAAATTACTCCGATCACCTCCTCTACTTATAGCATAAAAGCCTTTTTTCTAATGAAATAGCTTAGTAGTTTAGGCGATTCAAATCTACATGCATGAAGAAGCCTTTACTATTACTGATGCTGTTTATTGCAACAGCCTCACTCGCACAAAAATCAATTACAATTGACGATTTTACTACCCGCCCTACCTTTGGTGCCCGCAGTGTTGGTGGTATCAATTGGATGAAGGATGGGAAATTCTATTCATCCCTGCAAAACAATAAAGTGGTTAAATTTAATGTAACCACTGGCGAAGCTGTGGAGACTTTAGTAGACGGCAGTACGCTGTCGCCAACAATTAACATTGATGATTACACCTTCAGTGCCGATGAAAAGCAACTATTAATCAGCACTGGGTTTGAGCAAATTTACCGCTGGTCTTTCAGAGCAGAATATTTCATTTATGATATTGGTACTAAAACTGTAAAGAAACTCTCAGAAAAGGGCAAACAATCTTATGCCACTTTTTCACCAGACGGAACCAAGGTTGCTTTTGTACGCGCCAATAACCTGTTCTATGTTTCCCTTAGCGACATGAAAGAGACACAGGTTACAACTGATGGAAAGTTCAACGAGATTATAAATGGAAGTACGGATTGGGTATATGAAGAAGAATTTGGCTTTACAACCGCTTTCTTTTGGTCACCAGATAACAACAAACTTGCCTACTACCGCTTTGATGAGTCTAAAGTGAAGGAGTACAATATGCAAAAGTGGAATCAGGGTGCTACCTATCCTCAAGATTATAAATTTAAATATCCCAAAGCAGGAGAGGCCAACGCTGTTATAGAAGTATATGTTCATGATCTTGCCACTCAGCAAAAGATGAAAGCAGACCTTGGTAGTAATACTGACATCTACATCCCGCGTGTTAAATGGACACAGGATGCCAATACACTATCCATTCGGAGAATGAACCGTTTGCAAAATCAATTAGAAATTTTGCACCTCAATACACTTTCTGGCGCTACTTCAATAGTGTTAACAGAGAAGAATACAGCTTATGTAGATATTAATGATGACTTGACTTACCTGGACGACAAAAAACATTTTATCCATGTAAGTGAAATGAGTGGATACAATCATATTTACCTCTACACAACAGAGGGCAAATTAATTCGCCAGATTACCAGTGGCAATTGGGAGGTAACTTCTTTTATTGGTCTGGATGAAAAAACAAAAACTGTCTACTATCAATCAACCGAGGTATCACCGCTTGAAAGACATCTTTATTCAATTTCACTGGATGGTAAAAAGAAAGCTAAATTAAGCACGGAGGCTGGTATGCATACGGCCAACATGAGTAACGATTTTCAGTTTTACATTAAATATTTCAACAGCGCTGCTCAACCCAATACCGTAAGCCTTTTTGCTACCAAGGGTAATAAGCAAATCAAGGTTTTAGAGAAAAATGAAAACCTGCAAAAGACAGTGGCAGAATATGGCATTGTAGCAAAAGAGTTTTTCACTTTTAATACAGTAGATGGTCAGGCCTTAAATGGCCTTTTCATGAAGCCTAAAGATTTTGATGCGAGTAAAAAATATCCTGTGCTTATTTATCAGTACAGCGGTCCGGGTTCCCAAAACGTAAGCAACTCGTGGGGGGGAGGTCATTTCTATTTCCATCAGATGTTGGTGCAGAAGGGATACATTGTTGCCATTGTGGATACACGCGGCACAGGCTTCAGGGGTGAAGTTTTCAAAAAAATGACCTACAAACAACTGGGTAAATATGAATTGGAAGATCATGTGGCTGCAGCCAAATATCTATCAACGCTTAATTATGTTGATGGAGGTCGTATTGGTATTTGGGGCTGGAGCTATGGCGGTTATATGTCATCTCTGGCCATGACAAACGGTGGGGGTGTATTTAAAATGGGTATAGCCGTTGCACCCGTTACCAACTGGCGCTATTATGATACTGTGTATACTGAACGTTACTTACAAACGCCTCAGGAGAATGCAAGCGGTTATGATGACAATTCACCTTCTACCCATGCCGCCAAGCTAAAGGGCAACTTTTTGTTGATTCATGGAACGGGTGACGATAATGTACATTTTCAGAATTCAGTTGTGTTACAAGAGGCTTTGGTTAATGCTGGTATTCAATTTGATTCATTTTATTATGTAGATAAACACCATGGTATCCAGGGCGGCAAAACCCGCCACCATTTGTATACTCAAATGTTAAACTACGTTCTGGAAAATCTCTAACATAAATTTACTGCTGGATTTCATCTTGTTGGTATAGCTGCCAACAAGATGAAAATTCCGACAGTTTTACCATGCAAAGCAGCCCTGACTATCAACGTTATTTTCTAGCCATTATTCCACCAGAACCTGTTTATAGCGAGGCGCAGGGATTTAAAGAATATTTCAAAAATAATTTCGACAGCAAGGCTTCTCTCAATTCTCCACCGCATATTACACTGCACATGCCCTTTCGTTGGAAAGAAAAAAAGGAGTCAATTCTCATTGAAAAATTAAAAGAATTCGGTAGCCAGCAGCCCGCTTTTCAACTTACACTTCATGGTTTCAATGCCTTTCCTCCAAGGGTTGTTTACCTGGATGTTGAAGCCAATAGCCACCTCGTTAGCCTTCAAAAGGAGCTGGAACGATTCTGTAAAAGAAGTTTTCAGCTTTTTAATGCAAACCGCCTCGATCAACCCTTTCATCCACACCTTACTTTGGCATTTCGCGACCTGAAAAAAGACGCATTCGATTTGTCTTGGAGTGAGTTCAGAAATAGGGATTACAAAGCCGATTGGCTGGTTGACTCTATTTATCTGTTAAAACACAACGGAAGTATCTGGGAGAGGTATAAGGAGGTTGCGCTTAAAAAAACTATTTATTAAGTTCAATGTTTTAAATCCAACGACCCCGGTTGGATCGTATATAAAAGCTCTCTAAAGGAGTGTCTATGAGGCAGGTTTTTGTCATTGGGGTTTTATTAGTTTGTTTTAGCTGCATGGGTTTCCTTTTTTGGCATCAGGAAATGAAGTTTGTGCTGCCTACACCTGTGCCCGAGGGTTATGCTGTTCGATTGCCTGCTGAAGCTATTTCATTACCCCCAACACACAAATTCCCAGCTCATCAAGCGCTATATTTCCATTTTTTCAATCCGGATTGTCCTTGTTCACGCTTTAACCTAAAGCACTTCCAATCATTGAAAAAGCAGTTTGAAAGTCATGTAAAAATTTATGCCGTAATACCGGCTTACGCAGATTTTGAATACGCCAAAGAGATGATGGATGATGAGGGCATCACCATCATTCAAGACAAAGATGATCTGCTTGCCAGCGCCTGTGGTGTATATGCTACACCTCAAGCAGTTGTTATCGATAATCAAGGAAAACTATTCTATCGGGGTAATTATAACCGCACCAGATATTGCACACTAAAAGAAAGTAACTACGCTGAGATAGCGCTGACCGCACTCATAAAAGGAGATGCACCGCCTGTTTTCAATGTGTTTGCAACACAATCATACGGTTGTGAATTGCCTAATGACCTTTAACCTCTAATTTTTTACAATGACGCCCGCTCAAAACTCAATCAAATCAGATCAACTACTCATATTCGAGGAGATTACAAAACGATCGGATCGGATCATGAACATCGCGATCTGGATCTACTTCGCTGTTGGATTCCTCTGGTCTTTTTTTTATGACACACAACTAATCGCCCTCGGTATTGGTGGGCTGTGCCTGGTCGCTTATTACACTACTAAAATACTTTTACCAAAAAGTAAATTGTACCAATATGTGCTTTCAGTAGTTTTTGGCATATTCTCAGCGCAGTACATTTATCAGATGCATGGTATGTTTGAGATGCACTTTATGTTTCTGGTTGGTTCTGCCCTTTTAATTACTTACCAGAACTGGAAGTTACAGCTACCCCTGCTCGTTTATATTGTGGTGCATCACGGATCCTTTGCCTACCTGCAATATACTGGCATGAAGGAAATCTACTTTACGCAATTGGAGTACATGGACCTTCAAACATTTCTTATCCATGCCACTGTTGTTACTACTATTATGTTTATCAATGGCATGTGGGCTTACAGCCTGGAGAAGAAAACCAAAGATGAGGCCGTTACAAAAGCAGCATTACAAGGTCAGCTTACGAATGTGACTAACAATATTGCTTTTGCAGAAGAAATCAGCAAGGGTAATTTAAAAATTGATTACTCATTGAATAACAATAATGATGAATTGGGTAAGGCTCTTTTAAAGATGCGCGAAAACCTCTTGATCTCCACCGACCGTGAACAGCAAGAAAAATACATAACACAGGGGTCTGCCACAGTAGGTGATATTCTTCGCAAGTATGCAGACAATACTGAGCAGCTTTCTAATGAATTAATTCGCGAGGTGGTAAAATACACTGAATCAAATCAGGGTAGTTTGTTTTTATTAGAGAAAGATCAAAGTGGTGAGGAGTATTTAAAACTTACCGCCTGCTATGCCTACGATAGAAAAAAATACATTGACAAACGTATTGAAATTGGTGAGTCGCTGGTGGGACAATGTTTTGTTGAGAAGGATGTAATCATGATGACCAACGTTCCACAAAATTATGTTCAGATTACTTCAGGCTTAGGCCAGGCAAATCCTGCCTGTATTATCCTCGTTCCGCTCATTTCTAATGAACAGGTAACAGGTGTTCTTGAGCTGGCTGCTTTTGAGAAGTATAACAATGGTCACCTTGAGTTTCTAAAGAAGGCGAGTGAGGCCGTGGCTTCTGCAATTATAAATGCAAAAACAACTGAGCGGGTAAAACTTTTATTGGAAGATTCTCAACAACGCAGTGAAGAGTTGCGCACGCAAGAGGAGGAAATGCGTCAAAATATGGAGGAGTTAAGTGCTGTTCAAGAACAAATGGAGCGACAGCTTAAAGAAGCAGAGAAAACGCAGCGAGAATTACTTGAAGAAAATAAACGTCTGAAAGGGCAATTAAAACAGGAAGCATAGATTAGATAAAATGAAACAAGTCATTGAAAAGGGCTTGTTTCAATTATCTTATTTTGTATAAAGGTTTATTCATTCACAGAAAGAGCCCTTTGCAATCCACAATTTTTTTACGTCTACTTCAAAAAGCAATTCTTTTACGGCCGGACTGGATTCTACAACACTTTTATCAAGATCTCCTCGCATTATCAACATACTTCCTTCTCCATCTCCAAAACTAGCCTCAGCTATCACGTTACCTGTTTTATTCAGATCTTTCATGTACTGCGCATGATTACGCAATGTTGCGGGAGCCTGTTGTACATTATGTTTAGCCAGTGTTAGTCCGTAGCGAATAAAATGATAACTAACCATTTCGTAAGGCTCTTTGGCAGCGCAGGTTGTTCCTGTTCTGAAAACTACCGGAAAATATTCCAGATGCCAGCGCTCCGCTTTTACCCCTGGATCGTCTGCCAGCCACTGTTTGGCTTCATCAATTGATTTAGTCTTCAGAATAAATATTCCTCCACCGCCTTCAAAGGGGCCTGCTGCCAGCAACCGTCCGTCTTTTGCCATCGCTGTAATATTAGCCATGTGCCCCTCCATAATTTTATCGAGTTGCGGTTTTGGCATTTCGGGTAAATCAGTGCGCTTATTCAAAAATACAAAAATCAAATCTGTTCCTTCTTGCGCAAAGATGTTTGTGTACGTCACTACTATGATGAATATCGCTTGTATTATCCGCATACCGTTAATTTGGGTTAAGCTTTCTTGGTTAATAAAGTTAAACAAAATTATTTGGGTTGGTTTTCAAAAATAATATTACAACCATCCTACTTTCTAGTGCTTTTCAAGTAACTATTTACTATCTTAAATTTTATAATTTTTCTAACGTCAGCCCTATGGGCTAATACGTATGAAAAATCTCTGTTTCTCGTTGTGCTTACACTCTATAGAATGAAATTCTACATAGAAAAAAGAATATTGATTGCCTTTGTTATTGTCATGCTCATTTTGACAGGCTTGGGCTATTTTTCATTTGTCAACAGTAAAGATTTTGCTGAAACAAGTGCCCTGGTCTCGCATACAAATGAAGTTTTATTTCACCTCGAACAGTCACAATCGGTTGCCTTTGAGATGGAAATGCTTATTCTAAAATATATTATTTCGGGTGATACGAGCTTTGTAAGACTCTATGTAAAACAAGCAATGGAAGGAAGTAATCACATTAAAAAGATAGACACTCTTACATCAGATAACCAAGAACAGCAAGTCAATCTAGATACTCTTCGAGCCTTGGGAAGAAGAAAGGTGAATTACAATAAACTGGTAATCCAGCAAAGAAAGATTTCTGCTGAGGCTGCGCAAAAAATGATCCCCTCTCCAAAAAATGCACGGATTCAGAACGCCATCATTGTCACCCTTGAACGCATGAAAAAAATTGAAAGCGACATGATAAATTCAAGGATTGAATTGGCTGAGAAAAGTCAGCAAAGATTTAATGCTACCCTTAGTGTGCTGCTTATTTTTGTAATGCTACTCTTGTGTATGGTTGTGTTTACGCTTAACCAAAATCTATATGCTCGTACGTTAGCAGAGACACGCACACAACAGGTTAATAAAGAATTGGAGGCTTTCACCTACTCTGTTTCTCACGATCTAAGAGCACCACTTCGTTCGATAGATGGCTATGCTAAAGTATTACTTGAAGATTATGGAAACCGGCTAGATGGGGACGGCCATCAGGTTCTATCTGTTATCATGAACAATGCCAAAAAAATGGGCCGGCTCATTGATGACTTACTCGAATTTTCGCGCATTGGTCGCAAAGAAATCAGTAAAGGAGGTGTCGATATGAAAAGTCTTGTGCAGAATCTTGTTCTGGAATTTCCAGCCAATATTCAAAACACAATTAAAATAGGCGAACTGCATGCAGTAAAGGGGGACTATAATCTAATACAACAGGTCTGGATTAACTTGATTAATAATGCCATCAAGTACTCTTCAAAAAAGCAGGTCCCTGTAATTGAGATTAAGTCTATAAAGGAAGGTCATCGTATTATCTACCAGGTCAGCGATAATGGTGTGGGCTTTGACATGCAGTATGTACATAAGTTGTTCGGTGTTTTTCAGCGCCTGCACAAGAGTAAGGATTTTGAAGGAACCGGTGTAGGATTAGCACTTGTTCAACGCATCATACAAAAACATGGTGGTCGCGTTTGGGCTGAAGCCGCTGTAGACAAGGGCGCAACATTTTACTTTTCACTGCCAGCATAAATAAAAAATTATGGTTAACGATAAAATAGTTGAAATACTCTTAATTGAAGATAGCGCTGAGGATGCCGGTTTGGCAATTCGGGCGCTTAAAAAACATAACCTGGCTAACAATTTATTGCACCTGGAGGATGGCGAAGAGGCCATTAATTTTCTCTTTTCACCTACACTCACAAAAATGCCAAGACTCATTTTGCTTGATTTAAAAATGCCAAAGGTTGATGGCATAGAGGTGCTGCGTAAACTGAAGTCAGACACAGAGCGCAAGGTAATTCCAATAGTTGTGCTCACCTCCTCCAAAGAGGAAAGAGACATTGTTGAATCGTATAAGCTTGGCGTTAATGCTTACATCGTCAAGCCTGTTGATTTTGACAAGTTTGCAGAAGCGGTTTCTCAAGTGGGTCTTTTTTGGTTGTTGCTCAATCAACCACCTAAATAATAATATCAATCACAATGGAAAAGCACATGAAAATTTTAATGTTGGAGGATGTAGAAGATGATGCCGGGCTCATTGTTCGCTCTATAAAAAAGGGTGGTATCAATTTTGAAATGAAGCGTGTAGACACACGTGATGAATTTATTGATGCCATCAGAAATTTTCATCCTGATGTGATCTTATCAGATCATTCACTCCCTCAATTTAATTCAATTGAGGCCTTAAAAATTTGCAGGCGGGTTAATCTGCCAGCCCCGTTCATTCTGGTTACCGGCACAGTATCTGAAGAGTTTGCTGTATCCTGTTTAAAGCAGGGGGCTGATGATTATGTACTTAAGTCCAATCTTACCAGACTGCCCTCCGCCATTGAAAATGCATTGGTGCAACGCGAGTTAAGGTCGCAAAGAATGAAGGCAGATGCTGCCTTGCGCACACAAAATGAAGAGCTGGTGAAGATTAATCGCGAACTGGACAGTTTCGTATATAGCGTATCTCACAATTTACGGGCACCACTTATGTCTGTGTTAGGCTTGCTTAATATTGTTAAAAAAGAGGACGAGCAGAATAACAACCAGTATGTTCGCTATTTTGACATGATGAGACAAAGCATTATGAAGCTGGATGAAACATTAAAAGAAATTTTAGACTACTCGCGTAATGCACGAAATGAATTACAATTGGGTGTGGTTGATTTAAATGCACTGATTGAAGATGGTTTCGAAAGACTTAAATACCTGGAGGGTTCCGACCAATTAAAAAAAGAAGTTCATGTAGAAAGCGATTGTGATCTGGTGAGCGATGCTGGTCGCTTAGCCATTATTATCAACAATCTTATTTCAAATACCATCAAATACAGAGATGAAAATAAAGAATGCTTTTTACGTGTAAAAATCAGCGTTGTCATTACGCATGCAACAATTGTTTTTGAAGATAACGGTATTGGTATTAGTGCTGAACTGAAAGACAAAGTCTTCAACATGTTTTTCAGGGCTACGGAAAAAAGTGAAGGAGCTGGTCTGGGTCTATATATTGTTAAGGAGGCTATTGACAAACTGGGGGGGACGATAGAGATGGAGTCTACTTTTGGTCAAGGCACAAGGTTTACTATGCGCATTATCAACCACAAAAGTTTATAATACAATTAGGGATGTTTCGCTAAATAATCATTGAGTGTTTTTTTCGCGGTCTGCTTGAATTTGTTTTTAAAAAAGGGAATGTAGGCAAACAGAAGTCCTTTCCATCCAAAAGCCATTTTCATCCAGGCGCTCAGGTCGAAAAAATCTATATGCCTGCTTATTTTACCATTGGCAAACTCAAACGATGCCGTAATATTATTAACAACCTTTCTTCCTGTTCTGGTGAATGTATAGGTAGCAACCCATTTAGCCTTACCCTTGCCTGAGCTTGCGTTGATATCAGAAAAAGTAACTTGTAAATCCTTGCTTCTTGACAAGAGCATAGTCCACATCGCCACCGCTTCTCGACCTTTCAATTTGCCGAAGGCCGGATCTTCAAATTCAACATTATCGGCATAACAGGCCGTCATTGCAGCGGCATCTTTTTTGGCGAAAGCAGTATAGAATTTTTCAATAAGTTGCTCCTCGTTATTTAGCATAGCTACTTTTTTTCCAATGAACAGTATTGATAAGGTGCATCATCTCCTTTTTCATAAATTCAATGGAGGGTTGCAAGGAATCATTATTTATTTGAGTATTAAAATAAAGAGCTCCTCTCATAAAATTATCAGTTGAGTCAGTTATTGTAAACTGAAACTGACTGGGCACCTCTCCCTGCAGCTCTGCTATTACGGCAGTATAGCCATTGGGTGTTTTAATAATTACCTCATCAATCGCATTTGCCTTTAACTGATGCTTGGCCGTAAGTGTGTAGGCATCGTTTAGAAACTCACGCAAAAGCTTTTCGTTATTATTAATTTCTTTATAGGTAACATGAATATTGGCTTTTAATGTTGGATAGTAAATTTCAACCCAAAAGCGCTCGCTTATCCACGAAGTATCTTTCAATAATGTTGCATGCTTGGAGTATTCGAAAAAATAGGGCAGGGAGTCCGGCAAAGGAATATACTCCTGTGCAGGCAAGGCAATTCTATTGTATCCAAGTGATTTTGGCAGGTAATCGCGTTCGCATGAACACAAAAAAAGGCCGATGCATGTGATTAGCATCAGAACTTTCTTAATTCTTATAGCATTATGCTTCAAGTTATTTTATTTAGAATGGAAGATCATCGCTGCTTGCATCCATATTAATTGGTGCTGCTTGCGATGCAGGGGCCGATCCATAAGCACCGCTATTTCCACCTGTGCTATTGCCTTTTGGAGTAAGCATGGTAAAATTATCAACAATCACTTCTGTTGTGTAGCGGGTTTGGCCCTCTTTTTCCCAGGAGCGGGTACGCAGTTTTCCTTCTACATATAGCATGTCACCCTTCTTCACATACTTTTGAATTACATCAGCCTGTTGGGGTATGCGTGCTACTACATTGTGCCAATCGGTTATCTCTTTTTTCTCGCCCGTTGTTTTATCCTTGTACACTTCAGATGTTGCCATGGTAAAATTCGCAATCATGCCACCATTGTCGAAGTTTCTTATTTCTGGGTCTTTTCCTAAACGACCAATCAGAATTACTTTGTTTACGCCTGCCATATATGTACTGTTTTAAATTACACGATCAATTACTTATACAAATATCGTTGTTCTTAACGACAATCTATGTCGTATCTTGTTCAGCTTTTATTTCAAAAATCCTTTGTCCTGAAGAAATTTGCTTATTAAAACCGGTTTCGGTAAAGCAGCAATTTTCTTGAGCGAGAAATAATCCTGATTTCTGGTCTTGGACTCCAGCACTGCAAAACGTGCAAAAATTATCTGATGGGTTAGTACATGCTTATACTCTTCCGACCATTGTATTTTTTTTATACCTAGCTGCTTTGCCAGCGCGGTCTCCTCCATTGGTTCAGCGCTTTCCACCAAATCAAAATCATAAAGTCCTTGCCAGATATCTTTGCCTTCGCGTTTTTTCATGGCGAGCGATTGGGCATTTCTTTTTACCACATAATAAAAGTATCGCTTACGGACCTTTAGTTTTTTATCCTTCACCGGAAGTTCACGCTGCAGGCCTTTTTGTTTTGCCACACACACTTTACTTAAAGGACAAACATCGCACCTGGGGTTTTGCGGTGTGCAATGCAAGGCCCCGAATTCCATTATAGCCTGGTTATATTCATCCGGACGTTGTTGGTCAATTAATTTATTACCCAATTCAAAAAATTCCGGTTTTGCTTTTGCACTATTAATTGCTGTATCAATTCCAAATACACGCGCCATTACCCTGTATACATTCCCATCGACAACGGCCACCGGCTCTTTATAACAAATAGAGGCAATGGCTGCCGCTGTATAGTCGCCAATGCCTGGTAATTTTTTAAGTGCTTCAAAATTCCTGGGAAAAATACCGTCATGGTTTTCGCAAACCTGTTTTGCACATTTATGCAGATTTCGGGCGCGGCTATAATAACCGAGGCCCTGCCAGAGACGCAATACTTCCTGTTCGGAAGCCATCGCTAAATCTTTTACCGTGGGGTAGCGCTCTATAAAACGATGATAATAGGGCAAACCCTGATTTACCCGGGTTTGTTGCAGGATGATTTCAGATAGCCAAACGTTGTATGGTTTCGGATTTCTTCGCCAGGGAAGCTCTCTTTTATATTCATTATACCAGCTTATGAGCTCGGTCGCAAAGTTTTTGGGTAGGGTTTTGCTCATCGCGCCAATATGCTTTAAAACTCCAAACGTGCAAGCTTTATCATAAAAAATTGATAATCAGCTAATCAGAGTTTGCGATTATAGTTCGCTCGCTTAACTTTGAACCCTTGTTCCTGAGTATTAAACCATTACAGTCGTGACAAAAGCAGATATCATCAACGAAATTGCAGAAAAAACAGGCGTAGATAAGGCCGATGTAAATGCTACAGTGGAAGCCTTTTTAAGTGTTGTGAAAAACAACATGGCATCCGGTCAAAACATTTATATAAGAGGCTTTGGAAGCTTTATTAATAAGAAAAGAAAGAAGAAGATTGCCCGTAACATCTCCCGCAACACTGCAATTGTTATTGACGAGCACTACATTCCTGCCTTTAAGCCAGCCAAAATTTTCGTTAACAAAATTAAAAACAGCGAAAAGGTTAAACTGATGGCCGAAAAAGCCGAATCTTAATCAAGCCACTGATCTTACCAATCATTTTTCTTACTCTCTGCTAAATGCTAAAGACCAGAATCATACTCGTGGCGGTTTGCGCCCTTTTGGTATTGCTCTTATTTCAGCTGCCAAAGTCGGTTGTAAGTAATGAAAACGAGCTGAATCAAAATGGAGAAGGTTCTGCCCAGACTGAGAAGGGAAATCAACCCCACATGGAGGCTCCGGCTGAGATAAAGGGTAAAATTGGTCAATTCCGCTCTTTATGGCAGGAAACTGCTGAAAAAGAAAAAAAGGCTATCTTTGCCGACTCTTTGGGAACCTGGTACGCAAATGCTGGCATTTTTGACAGTTCTGCCTGGTTTTTCGAAGATGCGGCTTCGTTCTTTAACAATGTGGAAAGTTGGAGGAAAGCTGGTGATAACTATTACCAGGCTTACACTTTTGCCCTGGATGCTAACAAGCAACAGGCATTGGCCTCTAAAGCCCAGGAGTTTTACAATAAGGTTTTAAGTATAAAAGCTAATGACCTTGAGGTAAAAAATAACCTGGCCATGACTTATCTCTCGTCTAACAACCCTATGCAGGGTATTTTAATGTTACGCGAGGTGCTGACAGTTGATGCAAAAAATGAAACTGCACTCTTCAATCTGGGCATGTTGTCGGTACAATCCGGCCAATATGAAAATGCGATTGAGAGGCTCAATACGCTGGTGGCCATAAACCCACAGCATATTCAGGCGCAGTTACTATTAGGAGTGGCTTACATGCAAATTGGTAACAACGCGAAAGCGAAGAGCCAGTTTGAAAAAGTAAAAGATATGGATAAGGATCCGGCTGTGCAGGCCACAGTAGATTCTTACCTGAAGGATTTAAAATAATTGTTTAACAGGGAAAGCCTTGGCGAGTAACGCGAAAGCGTAATGAAGTAATCTAAAATCCGGATTGCCCCCTTCGCAAAGGACTACCCAAAACCAAATCATTTCTATGCCAAGCGGAAAGAAAAGAAAAAAGCATAAGATGGCTACTCACAAGCGCAAGAAGCGTTTGAGAAAGAACCGTCATAAGAAGAAGTAATTTGAAGGTAGTACCGGACTCGCTCCGGTACCCCTTATTAGTTTAGGGGATACTGGCTCACCTTCCGCGGTTATACCTGAGGTTGGCATAAAGCCGGAAATATCTGTCATTTACTGCTATACAACTTATTTTTTAACATTTAAACTTCATTGTTTTGAGCAACGAGCTAATCATCAGCGCGACTCAGGACGGAAGTCGTATAGCCCTTCTAAGAGACAAAACTCTTGTAGAATTTCACAACGAAGAAGAGGGTAGCAAGTTTGTTGTGGGCGATATTTACCTGGGCACCGTAAAAAAAGTGGTGCAGGGTTTAAATGCAGCCTTCATTGAGCTTGGTTATGATAAAGATGCCTTCCTTCATTACCTCGATCTGGGGCCACAGTTTGGTTCGTTAACTAAGTTTACGAAGCTTGTGCGCACCAAAAAGATTTTTGGTAAGTTGGAGAAATTCACACTTGAACAGGACATTGATAAGCATGGTAAAATTGCTACGCAACTCACCAAAGGCCAGGTCATTCCAGTTCAAATTGTAAAAGAACCCATCTCAACAAAAGGGCCACGTCTTTCGTGCGAGTTATCCCTTGCCGGGCGATACCTGGTAATGGTACCGTTTAGTAATTCGGTAAGTGTATCTAAAAAAATTACCAGCAGCGAAGAGCGTAAACGCCTTCAGCGCCTTATCACGTCTATTAAACCTGCCAACTTCGGTGTTATTATTCGTACCGTTGCTGAAGGTGTGGAAGTTGCAGAATTAGATAAAGACCTACGCAACCTGGTTAAAACCTGGGAAGACGGTATTGCCAAACTAGCCGAAGCACAAACTGCCGACAAGCTTATTGGCGAACTCAACAAAACCTCCTCAATACTTCGCGACCTGTTAAACGAGTCTTTCGACAATATTCATGTTGACGATAAGAAGCTCTATGACGAAATCCGCGCCTATGTGCGCAACATTTCTCCAGATCTTGAAAACATTGTAAAACTCTATACCGGTCGTGCAAAAATATTTGAGCATTATGGTATTGAAAAGCAAATCAAATCTGCTTTTGGCACAACTGTAAGCCTAAAAGGTGGTGGCTACTTAATTGTAGAGCATACCGAAGCTTTGCACGTTATTGACGTTAACAGCGGTAACAAAAGCAATCGCGAGGAGAGCCAGGAAAATACTGCGATCTCTGTAAATGTAGAGGCAGCCAAAGAAATTGCACGTCAGCTTCGTTTGCGTGATATGGGTGGTATTATCGTAATCGACTTTATCGATATGCGCAACCCTGAGCATAAGCGTATGATCTATCAGGCCATGAAAGATGCCATGAAAGATGATAAAGCCAAACACACAGTGTTGCCTTTATCTAAATTCGGCATTATGCAGATTACACGCGAGCGTGTAAGACCGCAGATGAACATTGTTACTAAAGAGGTTTGTCCTACTTGTAACGGTACTGGTAAAATTACTGCTTCTATTTTAGTTTCTGATCTTATCGAAAAAACGCTAGAAGATTTGCTTAGCAAACAGAATGAAAAAAATCTGGTGTTAGCACTTCATCCTTATTTACATGCTTATTTTACTAAAGGTATCTTTTCACAGCGCGTGAAATGGTTCTTTAAGTATAAGAGCTGGGTAAGGCTAGAAAAAGATTCGTCTATGGGTATGACTGAGTTTAAATTCCTGAATAAAGAGGGAGAAGAAATTCAATTAACTGCATAAGCACATTAATAAATCATAAAAAAACCCTGCTCGTCAGGGTTTTTTTTATGCCATTTCATTTATCTGAAATAAAGCACCATAGTTCTTGACCCCGACTCGAAGGACACAAGGTTCTCAAAGTTCCAGTATTTAAATTTTTCTGTTACAAAAAACTGTCCATCTACCTTAAATTCATTGCCATTGTATTGCAAGGCATATGAAGTATTATGCTTTTCATAAACCACTACCCTGTCAACCTTGTACAAGGATAGCTGTTGCGAAACTTTAGCTGCATTTACCTGTGCAGTTGTCTGTGCATCATCGTTAGAACAAGCTGCTAAGAGTACAATGAAGATCAGGGCATTAAAAATTCTCATATGGTTGTGTTTTAGTTATGAAGATAAATCTAATCTATTGTTTTTCCATATTGCCATAACAACTAGTGCAGGTGCTTCGAATTGCCGAGAGTCCGTGCTTAATAAATTATCAATAACTAATATTGTGCCATAATTTCTTCGTGATCTTCATCATCTCATTAGTCAAGGAGGAAGTAAATATTCTTACTGAACCATTGTTTTAATAACTCAGCTTTTGATTTATCTGACGGAAATAAAACCTTGATCAATCAACCATGAATTTCAGTAGGCCAAAAGAACTTTCATGTTGTATGTAACGAACTCATTAAAAAATTTACCCTGCCTGCTCAGTTACAAGTCCACTAAACTTTATTTACATCATCGTTTTATAAAATGAAGATCCCTATTGCTAACGCTTTTTTACTTTTTCCATTCTTCGATCAAACTCACTTAGCAAACTCATTTAAACTATGCAATCAAGTGCTTGCTGAGGCCGGTTTTTAATCAATTAACTAACGCTTGTTAAAGAGATTTAACAGAAAATAATTTTGCTATAGCTTGAATTTTAAAAATTAAATGATCACAATTGTGAAGCAGACAAAATAGTATGAACACATTTTTAACAATTACAAAACTTATGCAAACAAGCAACCTAACGTTTGTTACGCGTCTTGTGATTGTGTTGGTCATTATTATTCTCCAACCATCAGGCGGGTAAAGCGACTCTATAAACTAAATTATATTGAAGCCGTCCCGCCACAAGCGGGACGGTTTCATTTTATATGGATCTATACAAACTAACGATTGTTCAATTTTATGTATTACAATAGCGAAACCATTCTCTTTCTTAATGGCAAATATGTAAAGGCCAGTGAAGCATCAACCGATTTATATTCACAGACACTACACTATGGTTACGGTGTTTTCGAAGGCATACGCGCTTACCAAACGGTTAATGGTGTAAAGATTTTTAAATCGGAAGAACACTACAAACGATTAAAAAAGAGTTGCGAATTGGTTAACATTCCTTTCAGTTATACTGTCGAGGAGTTAGAACAAATTACCTATCAGGTATTACGAAGAAATAACTTTGCTGATGCTTACATACGCCCGCTTGTATACTGCGGCCCCAATATGTCGCTCACATCACCCAAAGAAGTATACTTAATGATTTGTGCCTGGGAGTGGGGCAAATATTTAGGTGATCAGCTATTGCGCTTAAGTATTTCTTCTTATCAGCGTCCTAATCCAAAATCAATTCGCATTGAGGCTAAAGTGTCCGGGCATTATGTAAACTCTATTCTGGCTACTTCAGAAGCCAAGCAACGTGGTTTTGATGAAGCCTTAATGCTGGACATGGAGGGAAATGTTGCCGAAGGACCAGGTGCTAATTTCTTTTACGAAAAGGATGGTATGCTATTTACGCCCTCATTAGGACACATACTTCCGGGGATAACCCGACACACCGTATTGCAAATCTGTAAAGAGCTGGATATTCCAGTAATGGAAAAAAAGATACACCCAGAAGAATTGTTCGAAGCAGATGGTGCTTTTTACTGTGGCACAGCAGCAGAAGTTGCCGGAATAGAATCAATCGAAGGCCATACGTTTAACAAGCCCTGGAAAAATACACTCGGTGCAATTATTCAGGAGGCTTATAAAAGTCTGGTGTTAGAGAAAAGTTATTCATCATATATAATCGTATAAAAGGCTTCAAGACACGCGCTACAAGCTTCGGGCTTGGGGCGTACTGCTTGGGGCGTGAAGTTTATGAATAAATACAGTCGTACCATCACTCAAGATCCCTCCTTACCTGCTTCGCAAGCCATGCTGTATGGTATAGGCCTTACTGAAAATGATTTAACAAAAGCGCAGGTTGGTATTGTAAGCACTGGCTTTGATGGTAACACCTGCAACATGCATTTAAATGCGCTTGCACAAGAAGTAAAAACAGCGGTTTGGGATAATGATTTAGTTGGACTGATTTTTCATACAATTGGTGTAAGCGATGGCATTGCCAACGGTACAGAAGGCATGCGTTATTCATTGGTTAGCCGGGAAGTTATTGCCGACTCAATAGAAACTGTGTGTGGTGCGCAATATTATGATGCACTCATTGCTGTTGTGGGTTGTGATAAGAATATGCCCGGCTCCATTATGGCCATGGGTCGTTTAAATCGTCCTGCCATTATGGTATACGGAGGCACTATTGCCGGTGGTCATTGGAAGGGAAAAGAACTGAACATCGTATCATCCTTCGAAGCGCTGGGAGAAAAAATTGCCAACAAACTTTCTGATGAAGATTTCAAAGGCATAATTCAAAACTCTTGCCCGGGTGCTGGAGCCTGCGGTGGTATGTATACTGCCAACACGATGGCTTCTGCTATTGAAGCACTCGGGATGGCCTTGCCATATTCATCATCCAATCCGGCATTAAGCAAAGAAAAATCTGCCGAGTGTGCAGCAGCCGGTAAATACATACTCCACTTGCTTGAACATGATATTAAGCCATCGGATATCATGACTTTTAAGGCTTTTGAAAATGCCATTACGCTGGTTATGGTGTTGGGTGGTTCTACCAATGCAGTACTACACCTGATTGCCATGGCTAAAACCGTGGGGGTTGAAATTACACAAGAAGATTTTCAACGCATTTCTGATAAGACCCCCTTGCTTGGTGATTTAAAACCAAGTGGAAAATATCTCATGGGCGATCTGCACAAGATTGGTGGAACGCCTTTAGTAATGAAATACCTGTTAGATAAAGGTTTTCTACATGCTGATTGCCTCACAGTGACAGGAAAAACAATTGCAGAGAATCTCAACAATGTTGCTGCACTTGATTTTGAAAAGCAAGACATTATTCATCCAATCGAAAAACCAATCAAAACAACAGGCCACTTACAGATACTCTACGGCAACCTGGCCGAGAAAGGTTCAGTGGCAAAAATAACAGGCAAAGAAGGTGAGCGCTTTAAAGGAATTGCGCGCGTGTTTAATGGTGAATTTGAATTAACAGATGGTATCCGTTCTGGTAAAATTAAAGCTGGTGATGTTGTCGTCATCCGTTATGTAGGCCCTCGTGGTGCACCCGGCATGCCCGAAATGCTCAAGCCTACAAGCTTAATCATGGGCTCAGGTCTTGGAAAATCTGTTGCCTTGATTACTGATGGAAGATTCTCTGGTGGTTCTCATGGATTCGTAATTGGTCACATTACACCAGAGGCCTTCGATGGGGGTCTGATCGCATTGGTTGAAGATGAAGACATGATTGAGATTGATGTGCAAAAACACGAAATCAATTTGCTGGTTGATGCATCTGTTATTGCGGAAAGAAGAAAGGCATGGAAGCAACCAACATCTCGTGCTACAAAAGGGATTTTAAAAAAATATGCTCAACAAGTAAAAACCGCTGCTGATGGATGCGTTACTGACGAAGATTGAAGACCCACTGAATGTAGCTAATCCGGCAAAACAAATTTCCGGATCGGAAGCTTTGTTACAATGTCTGGTTGCGGAAGGTGTGAATGTTCTTTTCGGTTATCCTGGTGGAGCCATCATGCCTGTATATGATGCTTTGTATTCATTCAGTGATAGACTCAATCATATTTTAGTTCGTCATGAGCAAGGCGCCATTCATGCAGCACAAGGTTTTGCAAGGGCTACCGGCAAAGTTGGTGTTGTTATTGCCACATCGGGACCGGGTGCTGCCAACCTGGTTGCTGGTTTAGGTGATGCTGCTATCGACTCAACACCACTCGTTTGCATCACAGGGCAGGTGGCAGCGCATTTACTGGGTACAGATGCTTTCCAGGAAATGGATGTGATCAACACCACACTACCGGTTACGAAATGGAATGTTCAAATTACAGAGGCCTCCACAATAGCTGAGCAAGTAGCGAAAGCATTTTTCATTGCACGAAGTGGTCGTCCGGGACCTGTTCTGATTGACATTACCAAGAACGCACAATTCGAAATGATCAATGCCTTTGAATACAAAGCCTGTACAAAGGTTCGCACCTATAATCCAAAACCTGAACCCGATCAAAACAAATTAGAACAGGCCGCTTTATTGATTAATCAGGCCCAACGACCTTACATTTTAGCTGGGCAAGGCATTCTGTTAGGTGAAGCAACGGAAGAGCTACGTGCCTTTGTGGAGAAAACAGGTATTCCGGTAGCTACTACGTTACTCGGGCAGTCTTGTATCTCAACCTCACACCCTTTATATGTCGGCTATCTGGGTATGCATGGCAATTATGGCGCTAACATATTAACCAATGAATGTGATTTGCTAATTGCCTTAGGTATGCGCTTTGACGACCGTGTAACTGGTAATGTGAGTAAGTATGCTAAACAAGCAAAGGTTATACACATTGATGTAGACCAGGCAGAACTTAATAAAATTATAAAAGCAGATGTGGCAGTGCATTCAGATGTAAAGCCGGCACTTAACACATTACTTACACTCGTTAATAAAAACACACATGTTGATTGGTTGAAGTGTTTTCACGAAGCAAATCGTCTGGAGCATGAAAAAGTAATCCAGTTCGCCTTTCATCCACTTAGTAAATCATTGCACATGGCTGAAGTGGTTAAAGAGATAACGGATCAGACAAAAGGCGAAGCCATTCTGGTAACCGATGTTGGGCAGCATCAAATGGTGGCAGCACGCTATTTTCAATTTAAAAAACCACGTACCAACATCACATCGGGTGGCGCGGGCACCATGGGCTTTGCTTTACCAGCCGCCATTGGTGCAAAACTTGGCCAACCCGATAAACAAGTGGTAGCGGTTATTGGTGATGGTGGTTTTCAAATGACTCTGCAAGAGTTGGGCACTATCATGCAGTATCACGTGCCAGTAAAAATTGTTGTGCTCAACAATAGTTTTCTGGGCATGGTGCGTCAGTGGCAGCAACTGTTTTTTGATAAGCGCTATTCATTTACAGAAATGAAGAACCCCAATTTTATTGCGCTCTCGGAGGCGTATAACATAGAAGCAAAAAAAATTACTGAAAGAAAGGAGCTGCGTCAAGCTGTGAGGGAGATGCTTGACTCCCCCAATGCATATTTTTTAGAAGTAGTGGTTGAAAAAGAAGAAAATGTTTTTCCTATGGTGCCCACGGGTGCCGGAGTAGCCGAAATTATATTAGAACAATCCAAGAAATGACCATGCGTAACGATTTTATCATAGAAGTATTGGCTGATAATAATTTTTCAGTGCTTAACCGCATGATCAATGTATTGAACCGCAGACGTGTGCGCATTAAAAAGCTGATTGCTCATGAGCACGAAGAAAATTTCAGGAAAGGTGGCGCTACGATGCTTTTACACACAACACCTGAAATGATTGAAAAAGTAAAGCAGCAGCTAGAGAAATTAATCGAGGTGGAAAGCGCCATTTACTATGAGGCGGATGCACTTCAACCTGAGTCTCTTTTTAATTCTAACAGTTATATCCATCAGGGTATTAGCAAATCATATTAATAAATAGTAGCACCTAACTTAAAATTTTAAATAATGGCACAAATTAATTTTGGCGGAACAATAGAAGAAGTAGTAACACGCGAAGAGTTTCCAATGGAAAAGGCCCTCTCCTTTTTACAAAACGAAACTATCGCTATTATTGGTTATGGTGTGCAAGGTCCGGCACAAGCGCTTAATCTTCGCGATAATGGATTCAATGTTATCATTGGCCAACGGAAGGGTAAGACCTATAATAAAGCTGTTGAGCATGGCTGGATTCCGGGTGAAACCTTATTCGATATTGAAGAAGCAGCCAAGCGTGGAACCATTATTCAATTTTTGCTTTCTGATGCCGGACAAATTGCCGCATGGCCTGGTATAAAACCTTTATTAACTAAGGGCAAAACACTTTACTTTTCACATGGCTTTGGTATAACGTTTAAAGAGCAAACCGGTATTGTACCTCCTGCCGATGTAGACGTTGTGCTTGCTGCACCAAAAGGTTCCGGTACATCAGTTAGGCGATTATTTCTTCAAGGCAAGGGTATTAATACGAGCTTTGCTGTATTTCAAAACGCAAGTGGTCAGGCACGCGAAAAAGCAATTGCGCTTGGTATCGGTGTAGGCTCTGGTTATTTGTTTGAGACGGATTTCAAAAAAGAAGTGTACTCCGATTTATCGGGAGAGCGTGGAACATTGATGGGTGCCATTGCTGGTATCTTTGAAGCACAATACGAGGTGTTGCGATCTAAAGGTCACTCGCCTTCAGAGGCCTTCAATGAAACAGTTGAAGAACTAACACAAAGTCTGATGCCATTGGTGGCAGAAAATGGTATGGACTGGATGTACGCCAACTGCTCAACAACAGCACAGCGCGGTGCGCTTGATTGGAAGCGAAAGTTTAAAGCAGCTACACTTCCAGTGTTTCAGGAACTTTATGAAAGTGTTGCTTCAGGCAAAGAAGCACAGCGCACCATTGAAACCTGTAGTAAACCAGACTATCGTGAAAAACTGGCAGAAGAATTAAAGGAACTTCGCGAAAGTGAGTTGTGGCAAGCAGGTGCTGCCGTGCGTGCGCTGCGTCCGGAAAAACAACAGGTAGAAGCAAGTATGATTAATTAATCAGTTAACAGTAGGCAATAGGCAGTTGACAGTGTTTAGTTCACTTAGTCAACTGCTAATTGTTAACTATCAATCGACAGAAATGTCTGTAGCTATCGATTGTGAAAAAATTGAGTGCTTGATGAAAGATGTTAGTTTTTAAAATTCAAAATTTTTAGGAAAGCTATAGTATCAGAAGGTTTAAAATTTATTTAAAACGCTCAAGTAAATCATCATGCACAAAAACTACCAAACACTCGTCAGCTAAAATTTTAAATGATTTTTGTTGATGTTACTAAAATGTTACGCCATATTAGCGAAGTAAAATTCTCTGAAAGAACAATCCGCCCCGATGCTAAGCGCACCGGGGCGGTGTTGTTTTATAAAGGGGGCAGACGAACTAACAGTTGTTCATGACCAAAGCAAAAACACTTTTTGAAAAAATCTGGGATGCTCACGTTGTAAAAAGACAAGAAGGTCATCCTGATGCACTATTTATCGATCGTCATTTCATACACGAAGTAACCAGCCCTCAGGCTTTTGATGGCTTGCGTAAGCGAGGTATCGGTGTGTTTAACACAGCGCGAACTTCGGCCACTGCAGATCATAACGTACCCACTAAGGATCAACACCTGCCTATTAAAGAAGCACTGTCACGCCATCAGGTAGAAACACTTAGAAAAAACTGTGAGGCTTTTGGCATAGAGCTGTATGATCTCGGCCATCCTTTTCAGGGTATCGTGCACATTATTGGTCCGGAGTTAGGCCTTACTCAACCAGGCATGACTATCGTTTGTGGTGATAGTCACACCTCCACACATGGAGCCTTCGGTAATATTGCTTTTGGTATTGGTACGAGTGAAGTTGAGCAAGTGTTGGCAACACAATGTGTTTTGCAATACAAACCCAAAACCATGAAAATTGAAATAAATGGTTCGCTTGGTAAAGGCGTGTTAGCAAAAGACATCATACTCTACATAATAGCAAAACTTTCGGCCAGCGGTGCAACAGGTTATTTTGTTGAGTACGCAGGTAGTACTATCGAAAGTCTTTCGATGGAAGCCCGCATGACCATTTGCAATATGAGTATTGAGATGGGCGCACGCGGTGGTTTGATTGCTCCGGATGAAACTACTTTCAGCTACATGAGTGGAAGAAAGTTTGCGCCTCAGGGTGAAGACTTTGAAAGAAAAGTTGAAGACTGGCGAAAACTAAAAACTGATGATGGTGCTGCTTACGATCTGGTGGTAAAATTTGATGCCGCTGACATTGCTCCCATGATTACCTACGGAACAAACCCGGGCATGGGTATAAAAATTACAGATCGCATACCTAACACACGCGAGTTAAAAGAAATCAGTGAGCACGCATCCTTCAATAAATCACTGGAATACATGGGTCTGGAAGGAGGCTCTTCCATTTTGGGCAAAGCTATCGACTACGTTTTTATTGGCAGTTGTACCAATGCACGCATGGAAGATTTACGCCTGGTGGCCAATATGGTAAAGGGTAAGAAGAAAGCCGAGCATGTGGAGGTGTGGATTGTTCCCGGATCCAAACAGGTAGAGGAGCAGGCAAGAAAAGAAGGGCTTGATAAAATTTTTGAAGCCGCTGGGTTTGAATTGAGAAGTCCTGGTTGCTCTGCCTGCCTAGGCATGAATGAGGATAAAGTACCTGCAGGAAAATACTGCATCAGTACATCTAACCGAAATTTTGAAGGCAGACAAGGACCTAAGTCAAGAACATTTCTGGCTAGTCCGTTGAGTGCTGCTGCTGCTGCCATTACAGGAAAAGTTACCGATGTGCGCGACCTAATGGACACTTAACAATACACAGTTGATAATTGAGCAGAAGCAAATTTTAACTAATCAAATTAACTCCCTCTCCTTTGGAGAGGGTTAGGGCGAGGCATGAAAGAAAAATTCACAACACTTATATCTACAGCTGTTCCGCTTTCTATTGAGAACATCGATACAGATCAGATTATACCTGCGCGCTTTTTGAAAGCAACAACACGCGAGGGCTTTGGTAACAACCTCTTTCGTGACTGGCGCTACGATGCTGCTGAAAATCCTAAAGCCGGTTTTGTTTTAAATGACAATCGCTATTCTGGTAAAATTTTAGTGGCCGGAAAAAATTTTGGCTGTGGTAGCAGTCGCGAACATGCCGCCTGGGCTTTATACGATTATGGTTTTCGTGTAATCATCTCCAGTTTCTTTGCTGACATTTTTAAAAATAATGCCTTGAATAATGCTTTGCTTCCTGTTCAGGTGAGCGAAGCCTTTTTACTTGAAATCTTCAATAAAATTGAAAGTGATCCAAACACCAGTGTTACGATTGATTTAGAAAATCAAAAAGTAAACATCGGTAATTCATCAGAACACTTTGATATAAATGCATATAAAAAAACCTGTCTGATTAACGGGTATGATGACATTGATTACTTGTTGGACTTAAGAACAGAAATAAAAAAGTTTGATTTAGCACATTAAAACTATTCGACTAATGGCTCGTAGCTCAAGGCTAGCAGCTCGTAGCTTCTAAAAATATGAAAAGAAAAATAACCATTCTCCCCGGTGACGGCATCGGTAAAGAAGTAACCACCGAGGGTAAACGTGTATTACAAAAAATTGCCGAGTTGTTCGGTCATGAGTTTACTTTTGATTATGCCTCCATTGGGCACGATGCTATTGAAGCAACGAATAATCCACTTCCTGATGAGACGCTAAGTAAACTAAAAAACACGGATGCTATTTTATTTGGTGCAGTAGGTCATCCAAAATACGACAACGATCCAACGCTAAAAGTAAGACCAGAACAGGGCTTGTTAAAGATGAGGAAAGAGTTGGGTCTTTACGCCAACCTCCGTCCCATCAAACTATTCGATGAATTGTTACACGCATCAAGCATCAAACCGGAAATATTAAAGGGTGCAGATATATTGTTCTTCCGGGAACTTACTGGCGATGTGTACTTTGGAGAAAAGGGTAGAAAAGACAATGACAATACTGCTTATGATCTAATGATCTACCAGCGTTATGAGATCGAACGTATTGCACACAAAGCTTTTAAAGCTGCGCAAAACCGAAAGAAAAAAGTTACCTCTGTTGATAAAGCAAATGTATTAGAAAGTTCACGCTTATGGCGTGAGGTTGTGCAGCAAGTGGCAAAGGAGTATCCTGATGTAACGGTAGAACATCAGTTTATAGATAGTGCTGCCATGAAGCTGATTCAAAATCCACGAAGCTTTGATGTAGTGCTTACCGGAAATTTATTTGGCGATATTCTTACTGACGAAGCTTCTCAGATAGCTGGTTCAATGGGCATGCTGGCATCCGCTTCCATTGGAGACACGGTTGGTCTTTACGAACCCATTCACGGCAGTGCCCATGACATTACCGGAAAAGGAATTGCCAACCCGTTGGCCTCTATTCTTTCTGCTTCACTTTTATTGGATATCTCCTTCGGTTTAAAAGAAGAGTCTGATGCCATTATACAGGCTGTTGAAGGTGTGTTGAAAGCAGGGTTCAGAACAGTAGACATTGCAGATGCCTCTACATCCAAAGATAAAATATTGAATACCCAGATGATGGGTGATTTGATTGTAAAAGAACTCTCAGCCATTCATGTTTCTGTTGCTTAATAAGAAATGACTATGAACAATAAAGTAGAAATATTCGATACTACACTTCGTGATGGAGAACAAGTACCAGGCTGTCAATTATCAACAGAAGAAAAAATTACCATTGCCCGCGAGCTGGAACTCCTGGGTGTGGATGTCATTGAAGCCGGCTTCCCTATTTCAAGTCCTGGAGATTTTCTTTCTGTAATTGGTATTTCACGTGCCGTTCGTGATGTAATTGTTTGCGGATTAACACGTGCCAAAGAAGAAGATATAGATGTTGCTGCGGAAGCGTTGCGTTATGCAAAGCGTGGTCGTATACACACTGGCATCGGTTCTTCAGATGTTCATATCAAACATAAGTTTCGCAGTACCCGCGAACAGGTACTAGAGCAAGGCGTGGCAGCGGTTAAGTATGCCAAGGCCAAAGGTTTCGAAGTAGAGTTTTATGCAGAAGATGCCGGCAGGGCCGATCTTGATTTTCTTGTGCAGATGACCCAAGCCGTAATCAGTGCGGGTGCAGATGTAGTCAATATTCCGGATACGACTGGTTATTGTCTGCCGCATCTATACGGAAAACGTATTCAATACTTATACGATCATGTAAGCAATATCGACAAAGCAAGAATCTCTGTTCACTGTCATAATGATTTAGGCATGGCCACCGCCAATACCATAGAGGGGATTATACATGGAGCGCGACAAGCAGAGGTTACTATCAATGGTATAGGTGAGCGGGCCGGGAATACTTCTTTAGAAGAAGTAGTCATGACGATTAAAACCCATCAGGATTTAGGCTTATATACCAACATTAAAACCGAACGCATTTACGGCATCAGTCAACTTGTAAGCAAAATGATGCGCATGCCCGTACAACCCAATAAAGCCATCGTTGGTAAAAATGCTTTTTCTCATTCGTCCGGTATTCACCAGGATGGTTTTTTAAAACATGCCGAAAATTACGAGATCATCAATCCTGCAGATGTAGGTGTGGGTTGTTCTTCTATTCTACTCACAGCACGCAGCGGTAGAGCCGCGCTTAAACACAGGTTGGAAATATTAGGTTTTAAAATTGAGGGTGAAGAGTTAAACAACGTCTACGAAAACTTCCTGATTCTTGCTGATGAGAAAAAACAGGTGGGCGACAATGAGTTGGTCGTACTGGCTTCGAGTATACCTGTTTTAGCGAGATAGGTTTTTCATTACAATGGATTAAGATGCAACACACCTAAGTGGTTTGCATCTTAAATCTCAACTAACTTATATCCACTCAAGATTTTCAACCGTTTGCTCAACTTTCACATCACCCGTGTGTTTAGTGGCTTTCGGCTCTATCAACATGACATGAACCTCTTCTCCATTTGTATAAGGCTTATGGTCTACTCCTTTAGGCACAATTAAAATCTCCCCAGGTTTTGTCTGAAGAATTCGTCCATCTCTGTATTCCATAAATAATGTTCCTTTAACAACCACAAAAAGTTCGTCTTCATCCTGATGGTTGTGCCATACAAAGTCACCTTTTAGTTTAGCCAGCTTAACGTAGTTGTCATTAAGCTCTCCAATAATGTAAGGGTGCCAATGTTCAGCTATCTTTTCAAATTTTTCAGCGATGTTAGTTTTCATTCTTTTGGTTGCTATTATTTTCTTCTAATATATCGTTTTCTGCTTCTTGCGTTTTCAATAAGATCACCTTTCGCTGTTTTTCTACACGATGACCATGCCAGGCCATAACAGGTCCATAGAAAAAGTAAGCGTAACCGGAGTATGCTCCTACATATTTTGCTCCGTAAAATACTAAAGCGATAACCACTGAAATCAGTGGGATAATGCCCAACAAAAAATTTGTTCGCATGCTAACCTTGGTGTCAAAGATTTCAATTTCATTTAATTCCAAAGCTTCTGATTTACTGAGTGCGTATCTGTAAAGCAGCATTAGCACAAAAAAGACACTCGCAGCACCGACTCCATATATAATCATCAGATCGCCCATCTGCCCGCCTTGCAGCATTGCCCTTAAATCATTTTTTAACCATTCTATTTTAAAGGGGAGTGCTATTGCAAACAACGAGAGTTTGGTCAAAAACTTGAGTGGGTAAACATAAAATAGCATGATGATTAAAAAGAGGGTATTTAATACGATCACCTTATTGTCGCGTAAACCATATCGATAATAGAAAACAAAATGCCCATGCCATATCAGTATAATCAGGGTGATACACATCATGAACGGAAGCAAATCAAACGTAAATTTTATAATTTGCTCGAATGTGCTGGGTGGTGAGGTGGATATCAGCAGCAGGGTAATTGCCAGCGCAAACACTGCGTCACTAAAGTTTTCCAAACGGCCTGGTTCTGCTCCTCTATAGCGGAACTCTGTATTCATGCCTATGTTTTTTTTGAAAATGTCTCGAACCATAAAACCGGTTTAGAAACGAGCGGCAACTACCACTCGTTTTCTAAAGGTCTTAACAAATCCTGTGTTATCAAACACCTCAAGCCAAAGAGTATAGTAACCAATGTTTGCTTTGGTTCCGTCATCCTGCTCTCCATCCCAGGTCATGAAACCTTCGCTAGCCAAAACCTGATTATTGACCAGGTTTTTTACCAGTCGACCCTGGGCATCATAAATTTTCGCATTGGCTGCATACCCACCCTGACTGAATTTATAAATTATGCTTGTATAATTGGGCTGCCCATAAATTGGCTCAAAAATTTCCGGGTCAACCTTTATTTCATCGGCAGCAGCAAAATTCTCTCTTAGGTTGGCGTTGTCATAACCCGGACTTGCAAATCCTGTGCTCATTACACCCGATTTCCACATAGCTGGATCATTGGTATTTCCTGTTGGTGAAATTCTTTCAAGCGCTACACCCTCGATGTTTTTCAACAGTTTGTTATGCATATTCTCTGAATAGAAAAAATTATCTAAAATATTATATGAAGAATCTGCAATGGCAATACTTCCCTCATCATCAGGAAGGCCTGGTAAACTTGTTTCGAAAAAGGCAGAAGCTTTACCTTGTGGGTAGTGATTAAGTAGTTGTTCTCTATTTGAAGTAAACACTCGGTAACTGTGCGGGTGAAGTATCGTGTTCGCAGATGTGATATTTCGTTGATTAACTATTTCATCATTCTCAATATTGGCCAGCTTCCAGTTTTTCAAATTGATGTACTTATTCGAAATATTGAATACCTCCACAAAATCTACACCTTCCGATAAAGGATTAAATAATATTTCATTGATGATTACATCGCCTGCATCAGCTTCTTGCGGTAACACAAATGATGCCTGGTTATGCTCGTTCTGTATGGCATTACCTGCACAATCAAAAAGTTGTGTAATACTGAGATCGTATAAAGTATTCTCCGCGGCTAAGGTTGAAAAGTTTAAAATTAAAGATTGAAGAGAATTATCTGTGAACTGAATTGTTGCCATGTCCAACATAGGATTAACGACAAAGGAGTTTAGGGATGGCAATGTCTTGTCAAGCTTTTCATTAAATTGTAGTTGCAAGGTTTCTGGATCTATTAAAGTCGCATCAACCAATATCGGCCCCATTAAATCCGGATTTGATCCTGCAATTGAGTTCTCTCGTCCGGGCGTGCCCCCAGCCTCGCTTTCACTGGCAGCCCAGTTTGTTTCTTCACTACAAATATTTTGTTCATCAATCAACTCTAGCGACCAGCCTCCATCTTTCTTGTCAACATCCAGATACCAGGTGTCTTTATAATTAATCGAATCTACTAAGATACCCTCTACATTTTTGAGACAGATAAATTCTCCACCATTGGCTAATGAGGGAAAATTGTTCAATCCTAGTGTCTCACCATACTGACTGAAGAATTGTCTATGTTGTGTTGAGCATAGTATCAAAAAACTATCAGGTAAAATAGTTTTTACTGGTAGGCTAATCGTGGAGCCGTTGTCTTTGAGTGTCCAGTTATGGAGATTTATTAGTTTATTACTTCTGTTCAATATTTCAATATACTCCGCCTCGGGTAATGTGCGTGCAGGAGAGGGATCTGCCATTACTTCATTAATGATAATGTCTTTCCAGCTTGCTTGAGATGAAATACCAAACGGCTGTGAAATAGTTTCAGATATCATCACATTTCCGCTACAATCGCGTGCTCCGCTTAAGCGCAGTTTGTAAACTTCCCCAGCTAGTAGGGGTTGAGCTAATACTATTCTGATTTCATTATAGTGGCTTGAGCTAAAAGTTACAGTTTGTATTTGCCGACCTGGTTCAATCGTAAGCACAAGTTGAGATATACTGTTCTCGTCTAGTTTTTCATTAAAGGAAAGTAACAATACGTTGTCGTCTTCTGCAAAAACAGCTAATAGTATTGGTACGGTATTATCTAAAATCGTTGTGTAAACAGAATTTTGAAACCCTGGTGTTCCGCCCAGGACAGCACTAGAAGCCCTCCAATTCTCTTGCTCGAAGCAAAAATTGTTTATATCTGATCTTTCCAGACTCCAGCCACCGGATTGTTTGTCTTCATCATGGTACCAATCCAGATTATACTTTATCGAATCTATTTTTTGGCCAACCGAATCCAGTAATGAAATGGTCTCGCCTGCATTATTTAGTGTTGGAAAATTACTAACACCAATTTTATTCAGCACACTCGTATTGTATTGATTGAGTGATGCTGCTGGTAGCAATAATACATATTGGTTGGGGGCCAGTGTATATTCTGGTATTACTCCTGGTGAACTGCCATCTGTTATCTTAAAATTCTTCAGGTTAATTGTTTTGTTGCTTCTGTTGTACAGCTCAACAAATTCAATTTCTGGTAAGCCGACTACTGGACTGGGGTCCGGTAAAATCTCTGTAATAATGATGTCCTGAAAAGAAGCTTGCTCTGCCCAAACGAATGAACCTGCATCAAACAATGATGCGCTTGCATTGCCAGTGCAGTCTTTTATTCCGCTCGTCTTTAGAATATAAACTATGCTCGGTTGCAACTGTGTGTGAAAATAGATTTCAATACTTCTTCTCCTATCGTCTGAAAAATGTAGACTTTCAATGATAAGGGCGGGCTCAGTTAGAAACTGTAATGTATTGGGAAGTTGTTCATGAAGCTTCTCAGAAAAATGCACACCTATTCTATTGCCTGATTCAACAACAATAGAAGTTAACACTGGTGGTTCTGTATCCATCGCATTACTTAAAACAGTATTTTGTGCGCCCGGGCTTCCTCCGGTCTCAGCAAGTGTTGCCTGCCAGTTCTCCGCATCATCAATACAAAAGTTATGCTGATTAATCCGTTCTAATGAAAAACCTCCACTTCTTTTATCATCGTCTTTATACCAATCATCATCATAGTGTAAGGAGTCTATGGTTTGGTTGTTTATGTCTTTTAATAAAAGTAGCTCGCCTGCGTTAGTCAAGGTCGGGAAACTACTCACACCAATCACATTCTCAATATTGTTAAACAATGGTGCTGATGCGTTACTTGTTAATAAAACATAGGCATCGGGGAAAAGAAAATATTCAGGCAGGGTTATCTCGGCACTGGCATCTATTAATTTTACGTTGTTAAGGTTAATGACCTTATTGCTACGGTTAAAGATTTCGATAAACTCTGCTTCTGGTAAGGATTGCGGGGGGCTGGGATCAGCCATTATTTCAGAGAAGATTATGTCTTTATTTTCTAAAGCCTCTTGTTCAAAAAAGAAAAAACTTTTTTCATCAGCACTCATTTCATTACCTGCCAAATCAACAATGCCTTGTACTGCCAATACATTTGTGCTGGCATTGCCAAGATATTCTGCAAAAGTCAATTCCACCGTTTGTTCATCCGCCAGCAAGTTTGCTGTAGTTGGTTGCTGTAAACTATTCAATACATAGTTCATCTTGTTGCTTGCGCTCAATGCTGTTACCTTTTCCGAGAAGCTTACTGCCAGGGTGTTTTGTGCTGTTGCCTCTACCTGTAACCATTCGGGCGGTGTATTGTCTTGGAGCGGGTCTCCCGCAAAGAAATCGTCAAAGAAAAACTTAGTGCTATTGCTTGGTGTGTATGTGCACCTTACACCCATGAATAAGGAATTGTTGTACGTAGCGTCAACTCCTGAGGCGGCAAGTGCAAAATTTCCAGCATCACTATTCGCAGTGTGAATTTGCCAGGTCCCTTGCGGATCTCTTACTACTTTTATCCATAGTTCAAATGAATTGGCAATTTGTTTGTTTGGTCCTCGGCAAACCGAGGTGTTTACGAAACCGCTTTGCCTAAACAATTCTACCGCATCATCAGAATCTTTCTCGCCTAGTTGAATAAAGTACCCGTTAAGTGGCCCTGTTAAATCAGCATTATCACTACTCAGGTAAACGCGACCGAAGTTACTTGCAGAGGGAGCAAAGGTCATTTTAATATAAAACCTCCATTCATAGTTAGGCATACTTGCCGCTGTAAATAATGTAGACAAATAAGCGGTGGAGGCCACATTATCATTCAATTGTAATTGGCCGGTGCCATTAATGATGAATTTACTGACGGTTCCTTGCCAGGCAGGATTAGCAGAAAAGTCTCCATCAGTAAATGTGTCTGTGGTTTGTGCTATCCCCAGCCGGGGGATAATTGCTACAATAAGCCAAAAGATTTTCTTCATACACAACGGGTGTCTTGATCAAATCTAATAATTTTGCAACTCAATTTTACAAAACAATATGAAACTCGCAGTTGTAGGTGCCACCGGCCTTGTTGGTCAAGAGGTGTTGAAAGTGTTAGAGGAAAGGAATTTCCCTTTCACAGATCTTTATTTAGTTGCTTCCCCTAAGTCAGTGGGTCAAAAAATATCTTATAAGGGTAAGGAGTATACCATAAAGAGTATGGAAGAGGTTTGTAACCTTGCTCCTGACGTGGCTATTTTTTCTGCTGGTGGTGGTACCTCTTTAGACTGGGCACCCAAATTTGCTGAGAAAGGAACTATCGTAATTGATAACTCTTCTGCCTGGCGCATGGACCCAACCAAAAAGTTGGTTGTACCAGAAATCAATGGCAAAGAAATAAAAGAAGAAGATAAGATTATCGCCAATCCGAACTGTTCAACCATTCAAATGGTGTTGGCGCTGGCTCCTTTACATGCTAAATATAAATTGAAGCGTGTGGTGGTTTCTACTTATCAATCTGTAACCGGTACAGGTAAAGATGCCGTTCAGCAAATGATGGATGAGCGTGCGGGTATTAATGGCACAAAAGTGTATCCGCATCCTATCGATATGAATGCACTTCCTCACATCGATGTTTTTCAGGACAATGGTTACACGAAGGAGGAAATGAAGATGGTGAATGAAACCAGAAAAATTCTGGGAGATGAAAATATTGGTGTTACTTCAACTACAGTGCGCGTGCCAACCATAGGCGGCCACAGTGAAGCAGTGAATGCAGAGTTTTATGCCGATTTCGATTTAGCTGAAGTAAAAAACATCCTGAGCAAAACTGCTGGTGTTATTGTACAAGATGATCCGAAAAACAATGTCTACCCAATGCCATTATATAGCAAAGGTAAAGATGAGGTATTTGTTGGTCGCTTGCGCAGAGATGAGTCTCAGCCAAACACGTTAAACATGTGGGTGGTGGCTGACAACTTGCGCAAAGGTGCTGCTACTAATGCTGTACAAATTGCTGAGTATATTCTTGAGCAGCGTTTGGTTAATGCATAATTCGTAATCATGATAAAATAAAAAGGAAGTCGTTCGACTTCCTTTTTTTATGCTCGTGATTTTTTGGTCTATTTAAGAATACCCAAAAAGTTTGCACCCAGGTTATCTACAATAATCTTTCTGTAGCGTACTCCCTTTTTATAATCAGGCGTTAAAAATTCGTTCCAGGGTTGATCCCAATCGGTCTGCTTTGCCATAATAAAAGCAAGCTCTTCAGCTGCACCAAAGTTTATGCTCTGTCTTTTTACGGGCAATTGTCTGCGGGTGGCATCAATGTATTCAGTAAAGTCGAGAATGGTAAAAAATTTTGGCCCACCTGAAAGTTCTTTCAAAATATCGCCACCAGAGTTAGCATAACTTACTTTTAATGAAGGTGCATTTTCTTTCTTAATCTTTTCTATGACCTTAACATGTGTGCTTCCGGTAATCACTTTTGCGCTGTAATCTTTCAGTGTTGTGCCTATTTCCGTTACGCTTGTAATACTCGGTGCATCTTTATGCGAAAGCATTACAACAGGATTAGACATAAAAGACGGAGTAAACTTTAGAATTTTTTTGCGCTCGTCTGTTATGGTTACGTTCGTTACACCCAAAACATTGGCTGTGTTTTGTGTGATCGATAAAAAGTCTGGGAATATTTGTTCCTGTCCGGCATAATTAATGGTTAGCTTCTTCCCATATTTTTCCTGCACAAACTTGGTAAAGTCATCCAAGATGTCTGCACAAACGCCTTTCATTTTACCCGTTGCAGCATCCTTATAAATAAGGCCGGGTTGTTCATAATAAATAACGGTTAGTGTACCTCCACTAGCCTTCACCTTAGCCCATGAATCGCCTTTATATTTTTGTGCAACGCCTGAGGTGGCGAGTAACAGGCTCAGAAAAACAAACATTATTCTCATACTACTTGGGGTTATTAGTCAATGCGAAGATAGAAGGCTTACTTTCACATCAAAGCCTTATTTTATTTTTGGGCAATTGCTTGTGCGGCTATAAAGGCTGTTGTCCAGGCCGCCTGAAAGTTAAATCCCCCTGTCTCGCCATCAATGTTCAATACTTCTCCCGCAAAAAAGAGGTTAGGTACTTTTTTACTCTGCATGGTGGTGATGTCTATTTCTTCAAGCGGTATGCCACCACAGGTAACAAACTCTTCCTTAAAAGTTGTCTTACCTCTAATTTCAAACCGGCAGCGAAGAATGTTTTCTAATAGTTTGTTTAGCGCTTTAAGTGGCAGCTCACTCCATATTTTAGTCTCTTCTATTTCGGCTAACTGACAAAGCTTTATCCATAAACGTTGTGGTAACTCAAATAGTGTATTTCCAGCCACCCGTTGTTTTGGATATTTGCTTTTATAGGCCATTAGTTCTGATCGCAAATCATCCTCTTTTTTTTCTCCAACCCAGCTCACTAAAACATTAAACTTATATTGCTCAGCATGCAAATATTCTGCCGCCCAGGCAGATAGCTTGATAACAGCTGGTCCGCTTAAGCCCCAGTGTGTTATCAGCAATGGCCCCTCTTGAGAAAGCTTTGTCCCTTCAATTTTCACATATGCTTTTTTTACAGCTACGCCCATTAATTCAACAAAGCGTTTATCTGCTGCGTTGAATGTAAAAAGGGAGGGAATCGGTTTAGTGATACTATGATCTAAATTTTTTATCCAGTTATAGGCTTGTTCATTGGGATGTCCGCCAATGGCGATCAGGATTTTTTTCGCTGTAAATGACTGGTTATTTTCTGTTTCGATAGTAAAATGATCCTTTATCTTATTTAAGCTTTTTACGGCCGTACTTGTATGGATTGTTATGTTATGCCGATCGCTTTCTTTAAGGAACAGGTTTATGATTGTCTGCGAATCGTCTGTAATAGGGAACATGCGGCCATCATCTTCAGCCTTCAGTTTTACACCCTTACTTTCAAACCACGCCACAACATCCTGAGCCTGATAACTTTTAAATAATTCTTTCAATGCTTTTTCTCCTCTGGGGTAGTGCTTTGAAAGTTTTTTTGCTTCGAAGCAATGGTGTGTAACATTGCAACGTCCACCACCCGATACCCTGACTTTTGACAATAGCTTATTCGTTTTTTCAAGAATGGCTATATTCAGTTTTTTGTTTTTTTCCGCAGCCTGAATGGCTCCGTAAAAACCGGCAGCTCCTCCTCCTATAATAACCAGGTCAAACATGGCAGAAAGCTAAAACTAAAAAGAGCAGAATAAGAAATCTATTTTGTTGCTTTGCAAACTTTATGGAGTTTATCGGCAAATATTGGTTGTTTGGTTTGGGTTTTTTCGCTCAGGGCTTGTTTGGTGTACGCTTATTAATACAGCTTTACTTATCGGAGAAGGCTGGTAAATCTGTTTCTCCAACCATATTCTGGCAAATCAGTTTGCTCGCTTCATTTCTATTTTTGACATACGGTATTATACGCGAAGATGCCGTTATCATTATCGGTCAAAGTCTTTCATACCTTATTTACATAAGAAATCTGCAGTTAAAGGGAGCGTGGAAAAACCTGCGTTTGCTCGTTAGACTAATCATTTTTGCTTTGCCCATCGGTGCATGGTTGTGGATTGCCAAAGAACCTGATGGATTTCGACAACTTTTTAATGGTGCTTCTCTTTTATCATTTTGGTCCTTGCTCGGCACAACTGGTATGCTAATGTTGAACTTAAGATACCTGTATCAATGGTACTGGTCTGAACAAGAAAAAGAATCTGTTTTACCTTTTGGTTTTTGGGTGATCAGTGCGGTGGCCTCTCTAATCGTTGTTCTCTATGGATACCAGAAAAGTGACCCTGTATTGATCGTATCGCAGGGCCTGGGACTAGTTGTATATGTTCGAAATTGCATACTTGGTTTAAAAGAGCCTACTGCTAAACCTCAAAATGATTAGGTGTTTCTACTCAATAGAACTTTCATAATTGCTTGTTTATCAGATTATTAGTAAATATTAGCAATCCATTCCAACCTTTGCTGGGTTACTTTGGTCTAATTTTGGCATTCAAGACCAAAACCTCTCAATTTTTAACACTATGAGTCCCGCAATTTCTCTGTCCATTCAAAGACGGATAACAGCATTGGATATTCTTTGCGCTGTTTCTGTTATTTTGGCTTTGCTCTCGCTTCCCAGTACACTCATCACCGCTGGTTGTTTATCACTCTGTTTGTTTGTTCAAGGACTTGCCTTCAGGGCTTACTTTAAACATGTAAAAGATGGTATAAAAATGGCCAAACGTGTTTTCTTAATGATTGGCAATTTTATTGTTGTGATTGTTCTGCTATTGAATAGCTAGACTTCCAAGTATTTTCATCAAAATAAGGCTCAGCAGTGATGTTGAGCCTTATTTTTGTCCAATGGTTAATCCTGATTTGCTCAAAGAAGAAGTACGCTCATTCATTCGGGAGCACGAACAGGATGATCCGCGAAATATTGCCCTGCTCTCGAATAAGATAGCAGGTGTTCACGCATCTGAATTAGCTTCGCAGATAGCAGGACGGCAAAAAGCTAAAAGCAAAATTCAAACTTATTACGAGAAAGATGCCATTATTTATCCGCCTTCTCTGAACCTGGAGCAAAGCTCTTCCGAGGCAACTGCAAAATTTAAAGCAGCCCTACTCGAAGAGCTGGGTATAGCAAAAGACAAGGTGCTGGCAGACTTGAGTGGTGGCTTTGGAATAGATACCTTTTTCTTCAGTCGTGCATTAAAAAAAGTTATTCATGTAGAGCCCAATAGTGCTTTGCAGGAAATTGCACAGCACAACCATCTGTCGCTGGGTGCGGATAACATTTTATATGTTAATAAACCAGCTGAGGCGTTCTTGTTTTTGTCTGAAGAAAGTTTTGATGTTGCCTATGTAGATCCTTCGAGAAGAATAGAGAACCGCAAAGTATTGGCCCTGACTGATTGTGAGCCAAATATACCTGAACTTCAGCATAAAATCTTTGAACACACCAAAGTGCTTATAATAAAGGCCGCACCGTTGTTGGATATAAGTGCTGGCATAAAAAGTTTACGTTTTGTAAAAAGAGTAATTGTGCTTTCCGTTGATAATGAATGCAAAGAATTACTTTTTATCTGTGAGCATGGTTTTTCGGGCGAAACTCTTGTTAGTGCAGTAAACATGCAGACGAAAGGAGGATTGATCTCCACATTCTCATTTACACAGTCACAAGAGCATAACACCACGCTTGATTATAGCGAACCAGCCACTTATTTGTATGAACCGAATGCTTCCATTCTAAAATCCGGTGCTTTTAAATCTGTTGCACAACGCTTTGCTATAGCTAAACTGGCAGCCAGTACACATTTGTATACGGGTTATGAGTTATTAACTGATTTTCCTGGCCGAATTTTTACAATAGATCATTTCACTAAAGCTGACCCTAAACTAATTCATCATTTACTTCCGGATAAGAAGGCTAACGTAATTACCCGCAACTATCCCCTAAGTGCAGAAGCATTAAAGAAGAAATTGAAACTCATGGATGGAGGAGATTACTACATTCTTGCATTCGCTTCGAGTAAACAAAAATATATTACCCTTTGTAGCAGGATTCAGTAAACTAAAGCAAAAGCTGCAATAGGTATAATGCGATGGCCACCAGGCCGTATAACAATATTACCTTTTTCCTGTTCTGTCTGTGTTCCCACCAAAGCACTATCCATGGCTTGTACAGTCCTATTAATAATAAGATGCAGGCAGTATAGGCGGTAAAACGGATTAATAACTTAAGGAAGTCCACAGGTGTAAAGTAACAGAAAATTAAGAAAGCTTTTGCAGGGCTTTAGCTCCAGCCTTCTATCTTTGTGCCCCTTGTTGATTTATAAGTGAAGGCGAATGATTTTTTAAGCATATATACCGCGGATGGTTTTATCAAGACCGTAGCCGCAGGAATCAAAGCGCCCGATCCAGCCAATATTAAAATAAAAGGTTTACAAGGTAGTCTGGATGCCATTCTATTGGCTGCCTCATTCAAACTGCATCCTCAGGATTACTGGGTGGTGCTACAGGATCGCGATGAGGCCTTTTATTTTCAAAATGACTTGCAAAACCTTTTAGGTCGTGAGGTACTTTTCTTTCCGCTTTCGTACAGGCGGCCGTATGAATATGATGAGGTAGAGAATGCCAACATCCTGCAGCGCACCGAGACGCTGAACAAGCTCGCCAATAAAACCAAGCCTGAGATTGTGGTTACTTACCCGGAAGCTTTGGGTGAAAAAGTGATTACAAGACGCTCACTTACCGCTAAAACTTTTACAATAAAAAAGGGTGAAAGATTAGATGTCGCATTTCTGGAAGAGTTTCTTCACGATGCCGATTTCGAAAAAACTGATTTTGTGTATGAGGCCGGACAGTTTGCGGTGCGTGGTGGCATTGTAGATGTATACTCCTTTTCACACGAGCTTCCTTATCGCGTAGAATTGTTTGGTGATGAAGTGGACAGCATCCGTTCTTTTGAACCAGGATCGCAACTATCCGTTGAAACCGTTGACATTGTAAACCTGGTACCCAATTTACAAAGTGCATTGGTAAAAGAGGAGCGTCAATCCATCTTCGATTTTATTGCGCCCTCAACAAAGCTTTGGTTTAAAGATGTGCAGCTCGTTTTAGACGTGATTGAAAAAACGTTTGATAAAGCTGTGCAAGCTTATGATCATACAACAAAGGGGGGAAAGACCACTTTAGTATTGTCTCCAGAAGAAATTTTTGACACCGCCCAACATTTCCTTTCAAAATCACAAGGCTTTACGCGTATAGAATTTGGCAGTCGCTCTTATCTAAACGAGGTTAAGAATTTTGATTATGCGGCCGCAGGCCAGCCTTCCTTTAATAAAAATTTTGAACTACTCGCCACCAACCTTGTTGAGGAGCAAGACAAGGGTTATGGCAACTTTATAGCATCCGACACACCTAAACAGCTGGAAAGACTAGCAGGTATTTTTTCTGAAATAAACCAACAGGTAAAATTTCAACCACTGGAATTCTCGTTACGTGCAGGTTTTGTCGACCAAAGTCTTAAAGTGGTATGTTATACAGATCATCAGATTTTCGAACGCTTTCATCGCTACAGGGCAAGAGAGAAATACTCCAAGTCAAAAGCCCTTACGCTTCGTGAGTTATATACGCTGCAGCCGGGAGATTTTGTTACACATATCGATTATGGCATTGCAAAATTTGCCGGCCTCGAAAAGAAGGAGGTGAATGGTCACGAACAGGAAGCCATTCGTCTTATTTATCGCGATGATGATTTGCTTTACCTGAGCATTCACGCCTTGCACAAAATTTCCAAGTATACAGGTAAGGAAGGTACGCCACCAGTCATGAACAAACTCGGTTCGCAGGAGTGGGAAAACAAAAAGGCAAAAGTTAAGAAACAGGTTAAAGACATTGCCAAAGAGCTTATCGCCTTATATGCAAAACGCAAAGGCGCTCCTGGTTTTCCTTTTTCTCCTGATAGTTATTTACAGGCCGAGCTTGAATCATCTTTTATTTACGAAGACACACCCGATCAGGCTAAAGCAACAGAGGATGTAAAGCGCGACATGCAAGAAGCCCACCCGATGGACAGGTTGGTATGTGGCGATGTTGGTTTTGGAAAAACAGAGGTGGCTATTCGTGCGGCTTTCAAAGCGGTTACCGATAGCAAACAAGTAGCAGTACTGGTGCCCACTACGATCTTGGCTTTTCAACACTACAGAACTTTCAGCGAACGCCTTTCAAATTTGCCGGCCCGCGTTGAATACATATCGCGTTTCAGAAGTGAGAAAGAAATCAAGGAAACACTTAAGCGTGTAAAAGAAGGTCAAGTTGATATTTTGATTGGTACGCACAGGGTTGTCAGCAAGGACATTCAATTTAAAAATCTAGGTCTGCTTATTATTGATGAAGAGCAGAAATTTGGTGTTAAGACCAAGGACAAGTTGAAGGAAATGAAGGTGAATGTGGATGTACTTACCCTTTCTGCCACACCCATACCAAGAACACTTCATTTCTCTTTAATGGGTGCACGCGACCTAAGCATTATTGCCACACCTCCACCGAACCGTCAGCCCGTAACCACTGAGTTGCATACTTTTAATGAAACCATTATTCGTGATGCCGTGAGTTATGAATTGAAACGTGGTGGTCAGGTTTTCTTTGTACACAACAGGGTGAGTGATATTGAGTCTATCGCCAATATTATTTACAAGCTTGTGCCCGACTGTCGTATTACTATTGCCCACGGGCAGATGGAAGGTCATCAGCTGGAAAAAGCCATGCTTAAATTTGTTGAAGGTGAGTATGATGTATTGGTTTCCACCAACATTATTGAATCTGGTCTTGACATTCCGAATGCCAACACCATCATCATCAACCAGGCACACATGTTTGGTTTGTCAGATTTACATCAGATGCGTGGCCGTGTAGGGCGATCCAACAAAAAAGCTTATTGCTATTTACTTACGCAACCAACTTCTGTTTTAACAGCCGATTCGCGTAAGCGCTTGGCTGCGCTAGAAGAGTTTACCGAATTAGGTGATGGTTTTAAAGTAGCCATGCGCGATTTGGATATTCGCGGAGCCGGAAACTTATTGGGTGCAGAGCAAAGTGGTTTCATTAACGACCTTGGTTATGAAACCTATCACAAAATTCTGGATGATGCAGTTCAGGAATTAAAAGAAACAGAATTTAAAGACCTCTTTGCTTCTGAACTTGCCGAAAAAGCCAAATTGATTGTTCAGGATTGTATTATTGAAACCGATCTTGAAATACTTATTCCTGATAGCTATGTTGCCAACATCAGCGAGCGTCTTGGTTTGTATTCGAGGCTGGATAGCATTAAGGACGAGGAACAATTGGAAAAAATCGGACACGAATTGAAAGACCGATTCGGGCCCTTGCCCACACCCGTTGAAGAATTGATTAATACAGTCCGGTTAAGGTGGTTGGGAGAAAAACTGGGCTTTGAAAAGTTATCGTTGAAAAATGAAAGACTAAGGGCTTACTTCACCAGCAACAATGACGCTTACTTCAAATCAGAAGTCTTTGGAAAAATACTGGCTTACATTCAGCAGCACCCGCGCCAATGCAAGATTAAGGACCAGGCCGGAAAAGCCATGATGGTTATTGAGCATATCAAGCATGTTGATCAGGCAATTGAGCTACTTAATCACATGCACGTTTTTGAATTCAAGTCCTCCAAAGAGATTTCATCCAAATAAGGATCAAGACCCACGACCTTATCAAAAGCATTGATCATCAATACGCGCTGGTATTTTGGTGAGTAAAATACTTCAGCGAAAAATAAACCTGTATCGTACAGAAAAACTTTACAGTCTGCCAGGGTGCGTTGTAGAATGTAGGTACCATTGAAGGTAATTACATCGCACTTTTTGTGGAAGGGCATCAGGCGAAAGTCGGTTATTGTGTGCATAACAGTGTTTTACAACCCAATACCTATGCAATTGTATGCCAACATTGAAAAAAGCCCTTTATACTGATTATCGGCTATTTATACCGTTTGTCGAGCGGCTTTCCTTCCCAAAAAGAGAAAGAACATTCTCAAAACAATAGACTGAGCCTTAGGCCGTTTCACATGTGGTAGATGAAGTTTTAATTAAGGCGCAACAGGTTTGGAAAACTTTTGCATATATCTTTATATTAGCATTTCTTTTTAAAATAAAACTCAAATGAAATACTCTTTCAGAGTCCTTTTTGCTACAGTAGGTGCTTCAGCAGCACTTACAGGGTGTTCACTTTTTGGCGGAGGTGGCGGCAAGCCTACTGCGCAGAACCCCGGACAATTGAGCACGGCTACAGGCCTTGCTTACAATAACGAAGACGAAGGTGGCTTCATGGTTAGTCCTTTTGAAGGTCAGCCGGATGCACCCAACATGGTTTTCATTGAGGGTGGCCGCGCAGTTATGGGCTCTTTCGAAGAAGATGTGATGTCGTCTCGTGATAACATTGAAAGAACTGTTTCTGTGGCATCCTTCTACATGGATGAGACAGAAATTGCCAACATTCACTGGCTTGAATATTTACACGTACTTGGTAAAGACTCTACACAAGAGGCTTATCAGCGCGCCTTGCCTGATACGCTCGTTTGGAAAAGCCGTCTTGCCTTTAACGATCCATACGTAGATCATTACCTTCGTTACCCTGGTTTCCGCTACTTCCCTGTTGTGGGTGTTAGCTGGTCGCAAGCCAGTGCTTACGCCACCTGGAGAACATTGGCTGTAAATAAGGCTTTAGCTGCTAATGCGGGCGAAGAATATGCTGAAACAGATGGTCGTATTCCTTTGGAGTCTGGTATTGTTATCCCTGCTTACCGTCTTCCTACAGAAGCTGAGTGGGAATATGCTGCCATGGCACAAATCGGAACACAGTGGGTAGAAGAAATGCAAACCCACCAGAAGATCTATCCTTGGGATGGTCACGCTGTTCGTAATCCTTACGGTGCACAAATGGGTTTCATGCTGGCTAACTTTAAACGTGGTCGTGGTGACTATGCCGGTATAGCTGGTCGCTTAAATGACGGTGCACTTATCACCTCTTACATTTATGAATTCCCACCTAACGATTACGGTTTATACAACATGGCCGGTAACGTAAGTGAGTGGGTACAGGATGTGTATCGTCCTATGTCTTACCAGGACTTTGATGATCTTAACCCGATCCGCAGAGATGGTTTCTTAGATAATGCCAGTGGTAATACTGCTGACAACGGTTATAACAACATTGAGAAAAACCCAGAGTCTTTCTTCTCTTTAGTTACCGACAAGGCTCGTGTCTATAAAGGTGGTTCATGGAAAGATGTCGCTTATTGGATGTCTCCAGGTACACGCAGGTATTTAGATCAGGATTCTGCTACTGCTACAGTAGGCTTCCGTTGCGCCATGATCCGCGCTGGTTCTAACTATTAAGCAAAGAAATTTGACATTAAAAAAACCCGGGCTTGTCCCGGGTTTTTTGTTTTATGCCACTGCGATGCAGGCTATCGATACTTGCGAGCAGCCCGATTGCAATAGCGCATTGGCGCAAGCCTCTAGTGTGGCGCCTGTTGTAACCACATCATCGACCAGTAAAATGTGTTTGCCTTTTACTGCTTCGGCATCTTTCATTTCAAATACTTCGCTCACATTTCTCCAGCGATTCAGTTTAGATTTTCTAGTTTGTGTCTGCGTCTGCACGGTCCGTTTTACAAAGCTGTCGGTGTAAGGAATATGCAAACCTTCTGATACTCCCTTAGCAAATTCTTCACTCTGGTTATAACCACGGCTGCGCTTACGGCTGGGGTGCAAGGGCACCGGTACAACCAAATGGTAGGTTTGATCATAGCCCGAAACCAATAATTCCTGTGCCAGCACTCTTCCCAGTTTTACGCCAATCTCCGGATGATTTTTATATTTCAACTGATGCAACAATTGTTGCACACGACTTCCCTTTTTAAAATGAAAATAGGCAAAGGCATGGGTTAGCGGCATGCGTAAAGAGAGTCGCTCATGTAATGGATTAAATGCCTGTTTGTGAAAATTGGTCCTAGGCATTTCCAGCAGGCATTGGGTACAAATAATATCCTCACCCTTCAATAAAGAACCCGAACACGCCAGACAATAACGTGGGTAAAAGAGCGTGAGAAAATCTAGAAAAATATCTTGCACAGCTAACTTCACAACGAAACGATATATTTGCTGAAATTAAGTTACAATAAAATGGGATTAGTTGAAGATTTTAATAGCTACCGCAGCAAAATGAATGAGCGCATCATGGCTTCTGACAGCCTGATTATTAAGCGCATTTTTAACCTGGATACCAACGCCTACGCGCCCGGAGCACTGGACGTAAAGTCGAAGGAGTTAATTGGACTGACTTGTTCTTTGGTTTTGCGTTGCGATGATTGTGTTCGTTACCACCTGGGTAAATGCAAAGAAGTGGGGCTTACTACTGATGAGGTACAAGAGGCGATGGGTATATCTACCTTAATTGGCGGAACCATAGTAGTGCCGCACCTCCGCAGGGCTTTTGAGTATTGGGATGAGCTGAGCAAAAATGTTTAAGCGCGACCTTGATTTTGACAGAAAGTGGGCAGGCTTAATGAAACACCTGCAACAAACGGTTGGCAAAAGACCGAAGGATTTGAATAGTGTGCTCTTCCTTATCGGCATTCAAGAACTGGGCAGAGGTGCTCAATATTTTTCCAAAGAGGAGAAGCAGGATCTGCTGCACATTGCCATTTGTAAGGTGCTGAGTTTGTCTGGCTACTATGAACTGGAGGGGCAAGATGAGCAAGGCTGGCCTCACTGGAAACTGGTAAAAAAATTACCGCACGTAGACTTGCTGTCGCAGGAAACATTGTTGAAAATGCACATAGTTGAATTCTTCGAGAAAGAGTATGGTTGGGTATACGAATTACCCGACTCCCTTAAACCCAAAGAAGAATCTCCGGAATCATAAGCTGCCTTGTGAAGATCATCACTTACAATATCAACGGCATTCGCTCAGTCCTTCAGAAAGATTTTTTGGGTTGGGTTAAATCGACAAAAGCCGATATACTCTGTCTTCAGGAGGTAAAGGCCACCACCGATCAGGTAGACCTAAGTGCCCTGGAAGATTTGGGCTACCATATTTACTGGCATGCCGCACAAAGAAAAGGTTATAGTGGTGTGGCCATTCTTACCAAGCATAAACCTGTACACGTGGAACATGGCTGTGGCGAAAATAAATACGATGAGGAGGGGCGTGTATTACGCATTGATTTTCCTGACTATTCTGTGCTCACAACCTATATGCCTTCCGGGTCGAGCAGTGAAGAAAGACAATTTTTTAAACTGGGTTGGTTAGAATTCTTTTCTGACTATGCAGAAAAACTGCAAAAAGATTTTAGCAACTTGGTTATCAATGGGGATTTTAATGTGTGCCATCAGGCCATTGATATTCACAACCCCATTGCAAACAAAAACACTCCGGGTTTTACTCCTGAAGAGCGTGCCTGGTTCACATCTTTTTTAAACCTGGGGTACATCGATACCTTCCGTCATTTCACCAAAGATCCGCACCATTATTCCTGGTGGTCTTACAGGGCGGGGGCGCGCAAGAAAAATCTTGGCTGGCGAATCGATTATCAGCTTGTGAGCGAAGAAATGGCCACCAGGCTAAAACGCTGTGTACATTTACCTGAGGCAAAACACTCTGATCACTGCCCGGTACTTCTGGAATTACGCTGATAAAAGCGCGATTGTACCCTTCCGCATAAAAAGCTTGACTTCGCAGAATTAGTCCCTATTTTTAGTAGTCGTAAACTTGAGCAAGTAGTTTTTCGTTTATCTATTGAAGGACACGCAAAATGGGGGATGAAATAAAGCGAGTACAGGAGAAGGTATCTGCCTTTAGAAGAAAATATTATCTCAGTATTTTTCTGAAAGGCTCATTGTTAAGTGCAGCCATTGTACTGGCTTATTTTGTACTGGCTGCTTTACTGGAGCACGCCTTGTGGCTCGACTCATCTATTCGCTTAATCTTGTTTGGTCTGTTTCTTGGACTGATTGGTTTTTGTCTTTATCGCTTCTTAAAAGATCCACTCCGTTTTTGGGTAGCCAACAAAGGTTTGAATGACGAACAGAGTGCCCGGCTTATTGGTGAGCAAATCCCAAGCGTAAAAGACAGGCTGATCAACTTCTTCCAGCTTTCTGCACAGGCGCAGCACTCAGCTTTGGGTGCGGCCAGTGTTCGTCAAAAAGCAATTGAGTTTGAACCCTTTTCGTTTGAGAATGTAGTTAACCTAAAAGACAGCTTACGTTACTTCAGGTATTTGTCTATTCCGTTGGGAGCGGTGCTTATCATTTTGTTGTTTAACAGCAGTGTTCTGACTAAGAGTTCTGCCCGCATCCTTCACTTCAATCAAAAGTTTTCACCCGAGGCACCTTTTAAATTTATTATCAACAACAACACCCAGGCTTTTGCCAATGAAGATTTTCAGCTCAAGGTAAATTTAGAAGGAAGCGCTATTCCGGAAGATGTGTACCTGGTAAGGGGCGATCAGCGAATGAAGCTGGTGAACGAGAAAGATAATAGTTTCACGTACCAGTTCGACAGACTACAGGAAGATCTTACCTTTCAATTAGAAGCAGCTGGCTTTTACTCCGATGCCTACACGATAAGTGTAGTAAGCAGACCCGAGCTGCGTGATTATAATTTGTTGATTGAATACCCGAATTATATACAACGCAAGCCAGAAGAAATTAAAAATGCCGGCAACCTTGAAATACCGGAAGGCACACGCATTACCTGGCGCATCGGTACCAACAATAGCCAAGCTGTTTCTCTAAGTTTTGCGAATGATCCAAACTCGCCATACCCCTTAACCAAGCCCGAAGAAAACCTTTTTGTTTTCAGTAAGAACTTTCGCAACAGCACCACCTATGAACTGAACCTCAAAAACGAGAATGGATCAAACAAAGATTTAATCCGCTACCAATTAGATGTTATAAAAGACAAACACCCCGAACTATCAGTACTTGCTTCAAAGGATTCTGTCCTCTACCAATACATCAGTTTAAGCGGTGCTCTGAGTGACGACTACGGAATAAAACGATTGAACCTTGTGGTTCTGGATGAGAATGCCAAAAAAGCTTCACGTGAAATAGCTATTCCCATTGTTAACAATCTTTCTCAACAAAACTTTTTCTTTTTATGGCAGCTCGATACCCTTAAGCTGGAGGCGGGCGATCGTATAAATTATTATGTAGAGGTTTGGGATAATGACGGTGTAAATGGAAGCAAGTCTACCCGATCGGCCACCTACACTTTTGCCCTACCTACTAAAGAAGCACTCAGTGAAAATATTCGCCAGTCAGAAAAAGCTACCCAACAAAAGATCTCGCAAAGTCAGGCACGCGCTGCAGAGTTGCAGAAAAAGCTTGAGGAGGCCAGCAAGCAGTTAAAGTCAACCCAGAGCATGAACTGGCAAGACAAAAAGAAACTTGAAGATATCCTGCAACAGAAAAAGGAACTTGAAAAATTACTGGACGAACTCAAGCAAGAGAACAAAGATTTACTCGACAAGAAGGATGCCTTCACAGAAGAAAGTGAAAGAATTAAAGAGAAAGCTGAGCAGATTCAAAAATTGATGGAAGAATTGCTCGATGACGAAACCAAGAAATTATTTGAAGAGCTGGAGAAGTTGATGAAGGAAAATGCTGACCCTAAGCAGATGGAAAAGCTGCTGGATAAAATGCAGAAGAATTCTGGTAACCTTGAGAAAGAATTAGAACGCACACTTGAACTCTTTAAACAGCTTCAATTAGACAGTAAAATTGAGCAGGCTACAGAGCAACTCAGTAAAAATATTGAAGCGCAAAAGCAACTGCTTGAGAAAACGGAACAAAGTGAAAAGAGCAACAAGGGTAAAGAAGCGGAGAGCAAAAGCAACGAGGCGCTGGCACAAGAGCAGGAAAAACTTGCAGAAGAGTCCAAACAGTTAGGGGAGCAGTTAGAAGAAATTAAAGAGTTAGATAAAGAGGTTTCCGGAACCGACCTGGATCTGCCCAGCCAGGAGCAACAGGAAAACGTGGAACAACAACAACAGCAAAGCAAGGAGTCGCTCGAACAAGGCAAGCCTGGTAAATCAAAGGAGGCACAACAAAAGGCTGTTCAACAAATGCAACAAATGAAGGAGAAAATGGAGAGCATGCAAAATGCCATGAGCATGGAGATGGACATGGCCAACCTCGAAAGCCTCCGTCAGATTATTCATGGTTTAATAAAGCTCTCCTTCGATCAGGAAAATCTTATTAACAATTTCCGGGAGTTGAACCAGAGCGATCCTCGTTTCAATCCACTGGCGCAGCAGCAAATAAAGATCAAAGATGATGCTAAGATATTGGCAGACAGCTTGTTAGCTCTTGGGAAGCGTGATGCCATGATGGGATCCTTTGTTACTAAGGAAGTAACAGAACTTAACGATCACCTGGATAAAACAATTGAGGCCAACAAAGAAAGAAGAAGAGGACCGGCACAAAGTGAAATGCAATTCGCCATGACCTCTATTAATAACCTGGCTTTAATGCTTGACGATCATTTCGATATGATGATGCAGATGATGGCCAACGCCAAACCGGGAGCGGGTAAGAGTAAGAAAAAAGGTAAGCCGCAAAGCTTATCGCAAATGCAGCAACAGCTTAACCAGCGCATTCAGGAAATGAAGAATGGTGGTAAGTCAGGCAAAGAATTATCTGAAGAGCTGGCCAAAACAGCAGCAGAGCAGGAGCGCATTCGTAGAGCCCTGCAGGAGTTTCAGGAAAAAATGAAACAACAAGGCAAAGAGATGCCAGGTGGCGATCTGCTAAACAAAATGGAACAAAGTGAAATGGATCTGGTTAATAAACAGCTTACGGAGCAATTGATCAGAAGACAGAAAGAAATTGAGAGTCGTTTACTGGAAGCTGAACAATCTATGCGTGAGCAGGAGGAGGATGAGGAGCGAAAAGGAGAGACAGCCAAGGACTACAACAAAGAAATGCCGAAGGCTTATGAGGAATATTTGCGACTCAAGGAAAAAGAAGTAGAATTGCTGAAAACCGTGCCCCCTAAGCTTTACCCATATTATAAGCAGGAGGTGAATGAGTATTTTAAACGACTGCGCGACCAATAAGTATGAATAGCATTAGTGTTCAAATCCCTTCCATTACTGAGAACATTCGAATGATCGAAAGCTTCATCGATAATGCCAAAGAGCGCTTTCATTTAGATGATGACATTTATGGCAACATTATGATTGCCGTTACAGAGGCTGTTAACAATGCTATTAAGCATGGCAACATGAGCGATTCATCTAAAAACGTATTGCTGAGCCTGACCCTCGATGATAATCTTTTAAAATTCATTATTAAAGATGAGGGGCGTGGTTTCGATTTCCATAGTCTGCCCGACCCTACATCACCCGAAAACCTGGAGAAGCCAGGAGGAAGAGGCATATTTTTAATGAAACACCTTTCTGACGAAGTGGCCTTTAGAGATAAGGGCAGGGAAGTTGAGCTCAGCTTTTATATGAATGCCTGATGGGCGCTATTCACTTTTTCTACGAAAACATTCCCTTTAAGCTAAAGCAAGCTTTAAAACTTAAAGCTTGGATTAAAGCTACAGTACAGAAAGAAGGTTTTGAGCTAGGTCAGCTTAATTACATATTCTGCTCAGATGAGGCGCTACTGGAACGCAACATCCAATTTCTAAAGCATAAGACCCTTACCGACATTATCACCTTTGATCTCTCAGAAGAGGAGGGGCTTATCGAAGGTGAAATCTACATCAGTGTAGACCGGGTAAAAGACAATGCTGGTAAATTCTCTAAAAGCTTTGAAGATGAACTTCACCGCGTAATTATTCATGGTGTACTTCACCTGGTGGGTTATGGCGACAAAAAACCCAGGCTAAAGGCCATAATGCGGGAGAAAGAGGATTACTACCTGAAGAAGCGTAGGCTCTCTTAATCACTCATTTCTAAGTCTTAACATCACACTCGGTACTTGGGAGACTCCTTCATACCAACCTCCAAATAAAGAAATGTGTTACCTCCAGTAAATGTGAGTCAAGGTCAGCTTGATATTATACTTGGCGCTATTTATAGAAAGGTGGAATCGTTAAAGTATTAAATTATTTATTTCAGGCATTAGGCAGTGAAATACAGACTTTACCCTATAATTCCTCAAGGAAGGATTTCTTTCCATACAGTTCTTCATTTAGTCTAAACCAGGAGGTAGAAAATACCCGGCAAATTGATAAATGTATCTTTTCAAGTACCGATTATGAAGGGTGCTTATAAGGTAGGGTCCATCTGTTTACGGATCTAAAAGCCAATACCTTTCTTATCAATCATTTGATCCTGGTTGATTCAGCCTAGCCTTAAAGTCCTTTTAGCCTAAACCCTAGTCCTGAAAAGGTACCACCCACCACACAACACCAAAAAGCCTTCAAATGCTTGTCTTTGTGAGAATATCCTGTTTAATCTCTATTAAGGCAGGTTTATATTAATCAAGGCTATTCAAATGAATTCTCAAGACTTTAATCATTGACGCTGCCCTATTCTATCCTGTCAAAAGCCAGAAATCTAATCAAACCCTGTTCCTGCCCCTTTTTATATAAGCATATGACCGTTCCACGTGGAACTAAACACAATGTGGATAAACTTGTGGATTTGTGGATTACTCTGAAACTTATCCTTAACACAAATCATTACAACGATAAATCAACATGATCTGGGCATTACACCATAAAGACAGGGCCTGATGTATGAATTGAGAACTCAGAGAGTACTGGCTTACTGTATCATCCTTAAGTAAAGTAAGAATGCATCAAAACGGTAGGAGCACATACAATCGATACTTAGGTATCTTTGCATGCTAATTAGTAATAGAGAAATGAAGGAGTGAGGAATAAAGACCAATTCGGCTTAGTTCCACGTGAAACATATGCAAAGACATGTTTAAAGAATACGATGTAATAGTAGTAGGTGCCGGCCATGCCGGATGTGAGGCTGCAGCGGCAGCAGCCAACATGGGGTCTAAAGTAATGTTAGTCACCATGAACATGAACACCATTGGCCAGATGTCGTGCAACCCGGCCATGGGCGGTGTAGCCAAAGGACAAATAGTAAGGGAAATTGATGCCCTGGGTGGCTTATCTGGTATTGTAAGTGATAAGTCCATGATTCAGTTCCGAATGCTGAATCGCTCTAAAGGACCAGCCATGTGGAGCCCCAGAACTCAAAATGACAGAATGCGCTTTGCGGAAGAATGGCGTTTAGCACTGGAAGCCATTCCTAATATTGATTTCTGGCAAGAAATGGTAAGCGGCATTGTAGTAAAGGATAAAAGGGTGGTAGGGGTAAGAACAGCCCTTGGTATCGAAATACCATGCAAAGCGGTTGTGCTCACCAATGGAACTTTCTTGAATGGATTAATCCATATAGGCGAGAAGAACTTCGGTGGAGGAAGAAGTGCGGAAAAAGCCTCTACTGGTATCACCGAACAATTAAGAACCCTGGGGTTTGAATCTGGCAGAATGAAAACAGGCACCCCTCCCCGTGTAGATGGTCGAAGCCTGGATTATTCCAAAATGGAAGAACAGCCTGGTGATGATATCCCTGGAAAGTTCTCTTATCTAAAAGAAAGCAAAGCTCCTGCAAAACAGATGAGCTGTTGGATCACTTATACTAATGAAAGTGTCCACGACAAACTAAAAGAAGGCTTTGACAAAAGCCCGATGTTTCAGGGAAGGATTCAAGGCTTAGGCCCGCGATATTGCCCTTCAATTGAAGACAAGATTAATCGCTTTGCCGAAAGGGAAAGGCACCAAATATTTGTAGAGCCTGAAGGCTGGAATACTGTAGAGATCTATGTCAACGGTTTCTCTACCTCGTTACCAGAAAATGTGCAATACGAAGCGCTTACTAAGATTCCAGGCTTTGAAAATGCCCGTATGTTCAGGCCTGGTTATGCCATAGAGTATGACTGGTTTCCACCAACTCAATTAAAGATGAGTTTAGAGACTCAACTCATTGATAATCTGTACTTTGCGGGTCAAATCAATGGAACCACAGGCTATGAAGAAGCCGCCTGTCAGGGCCTTATGGCTGGTATAAACGCACATCTTAAAATTAAAGAGCAAGAGCCCCTTGTACTACAAAGGTCAGAAGCTTACATCGGTGTGCTTATCGATGACCTGGTTAACAAAGGCACGCAGGAACCTTACCGCATGTTTACTTCCAGAGCAGAGTACCGAATCTTATTAAGACAGGATAATGCCGACATGCGCTTGACAGAAAAAGGGCGTGCCCTCGGACTGGCTAAAGAAGGGCGTTACCAGCAGTTTCTTGAAAAGAAAGAAACTGTACAAAAACTGACTCAGGAACTAAACGCTATTAAGGTTAATCCTGAAGAGGTAAATGAGGGTTTGGAAAGAGTCGGAAACACCGCAATAAAAGAGCGCACTTTACTTTCTAATTTATTGAGAAGACCTCACATCGGATTTAATGAAATTAAATCACTGAATGCTGACCTAGCCAACACCTTTAATAAGTTTGATGAAGAAATTCTTGAACAGGTAGAAATCAACCTTAAGTACGAAAGCTATGTGGACCGGGAACAAAAGCTAGCCGACAAAATCGGAGGTCTGGAAAACTACAAGATTAAAGATGACTTTGATTATGATCGGGTGAAAGCCCTTTCCTCTGAGGCAAAAGAAAAATTGAAGAAAGTGAGACCCGAAACCATCGGACAAGCTTCCCGCATCAGTGGAGTATCGCCAGCTGATATTTCTGTACTAACCGTTTACATGGGCAAATGATAACGCTTACTTCTTGTCCTGCTTGTGGTCAATCTGCTTTCAAAAACTATTTGACCTGTAAGGACTATACTGTTTCTCACAATGATTTCACGTTGGTACAATGTTCCACGTGTACGATGTTGGCCACCAGCCCACGACCTAAAGACGAAGACCTTGGCCGGTATTATGAAAGTACTGAGTACATTTCTCATACGGCTAAAGCCAATAATTTAGTTAACACATTATACCTGATAGCACGATCCTTTACCCTAAGGCAAAAAAGAAAACTGGCCCAGCGACTTGTTCCGCAAAAGGGTAAGTTATTGGATGTCGGTTGTGGGACTGGTGACTTTCTACAAAGCTGTCTTCAGGATAACTGGAATTGTACAGGCGTAGAACCCGGTAAGCAACCAAGAGAAATTGCAGCCTCCAAAGGCATTAAGACTTTCGAAGAACTTAGTCAGGTAAAAGAAAAATATCAACTGATTACCCTGTGGCATGTGCTGGAACATGTGCCTGACCTAAACCAGACACTCAGCACTCTTTATAACTTACTTGACGAAAAAGGTGTATTACTCATTGCAGTACCTAATCACCTGAGTTACGATGCCACAACATACAAAGCGCATTGGGCGGGTTATGATGTACCCAGACATCTCTGGCATTTTAATCAGCAAAGTATGGAGCGAATTTTGCAAAACAATGATTTCAAACTACAGCATATACTGCCAATGAAATTAGATGCCTATTATGTGAGTCTCCTCAGCGAGGCATATAAAGGCACCGGCATTTTGCGTTATATCAAAGCCTTTATTAATGGATTTGTCTCCAACTTATCTGCAAAAAACAACAAGCAATATTCCAGCTTAATCTACATCTTCAAAAAATGAAAAGAGTCTTAGCCATTTTTTATGTTCTTCTTTTAATATCATGTGCTCAGCAAACCAATCCAACGGGTGGGCCTAAAGATGAGGAAGCACCTGTGCTGATAGAATCAAACCCCAAGAATGGAAGTGTAAGCTTTAAAGGAAACCAAATAGAATTAACTTTCTCAGAACCTATACAGCTAATCAGTGTGAAAGAACAGCTGATTATTTCTCCAAATATTAAAGAAACAGAAACCAGCTTTATCAGAAATAAAGTAGTGCTTAAACTTAAATCACCTCTAAGGGATAGCACAACGTATACTATCAATTTCAGAGAAGCTGTTCAGGACCTAACAGAAAAAAATATTGCCAAGGATGTTAAGCTTGCCATCAGTACTGGCTCGTACCTCGACTCGTTAACAGTATCAGGCAAGGTATATGAACTTCCATCTGGCAAACCCATAAAAGATGTTACGGTTGCACTTCACTATCAGAATGACACTTTCAATATATTTAAACATCGTGCCGAGATTGTTACCAAAGCCAATGAAAACGGGGAGTTTGTCATTGAAAATCTGAAGTCTACAGATTATTACCTCTACGCCTTCATGGATAAAAACAAAAACCTGATTGTTGATGGACGCACTGAAAAATATGGTTTTCTGACAAGAAAGTTCTCATTAATTAAAAATGAGGAAAATGCAGACGTACCCGTGGTATCGCTTGACTCACGCACCATAAAGTTAATAAGCGGCAAACCCTTTCAGAATTACTATTATGTAAAAACCAACAAAGCTATAGCCAATTACAAAATTCAATTTCCTGGTTCATTGCCGAGTGTAAGTCAGATCGGAGAAGATAAAGCTTCTATCAAGGTTTATCAAAACTTTTCTGATTTAGATAGTCTCCAAGCCAGATTTATTATACAAGACAGTTTGAGTAACCAGGTAGACACAACTTTGTATGTAAAGTTTAACCCTCCCAATCCAGACCTGCGACTCGATAAATTCACGAGCACTTTAGAACAAGTAACTATTCTTGAGAAAAGTAATCAGTTGTCTGGTTTAATCAGATTCAATAAACCCATCAAACAACTTCATCTTGACAGTATTTACTTCAGTGTAGATTCGCTAACAAAGTATACAATTACCCCAGCCGATATAAAACTCGATACACAAAAGCAGGTCATTCGCATATTGAAAACGCTACCCATTGTTCAAAATACAGCTACACCAGAAAGAGAAGCATCTGATATTAAATCAAAGTCTACTTCGCCTAAGCCAGGAAGATCTTCACAAGTAAACGAACTGATTGTAGGCAAATCGGCATTGATCACTATTGACCAGGATTCATCAGCAAGATTAAATGTTAAACCCAAAATATTTAAAGAAGAAGACTTAGCCATAACCAATGTAGAAAGCAACTCAAAGGCTGTGAACTTTTTTATCGAACTGATTGACGCTAAGGGACAGGTTGTTCAAACCGTTTTCAATGTGGCAAAAGTCAGCTTCTCTAACATTGAACCAGGTGAATATAGTGTTCGCCTGATCGAGGATGTTAATAACAACGGAAAATGGGATGCAGGAAATTACTTTAAAAGCGAGGAACCAGAGCCCATATTCTATTATTATGACGACAAAGGCATTCCTAAATTCAGTATAAAAGCAAATTGGGAGTACGGACCGCTGTTGATAAATACCGATAAAAGTGTGAATAACTTGGGTAAAAAAGAGAGTAAAACCAATTAACCAAACATAAGCTCAATAAATCACGTTTCTATGTTGATAGCTCAGCTTTCTTCCACATATCATACGTATCTACCTATCAACTATAATCTATTACACAGAAAAACATTTTGTTGATAAAACACTTAACTTATTCAAAATTAGAAGTTTGTAATCCACATACTAAAAACAAAACATACAAGATCAGAGAAACGATATTCTATCCACAAAAACACATGACCTATTATAATTACATATATATATATATAATAAGATTAATAAGGAAATACACATTGTGTGTTCTCGTATCTCTCCCATTTTTTGTTTTAGGACAAGAACAAAAAGATGTACAACTTGCTAATGAATATTTACTCAAAGGCGAAAAACAAAAGGCAGCCGAACTGTACAGAGAGCTGGCAAAAAATTCCGCAAACACTGCACTTATTCACAATAACTTTATCAATACGCTGATAGACCTTGCAGAATACAACGAGGCGCAGGACTATCTTAAAAAATTATTAAAAAGGGAACCTGAACAATTATTATTTAAACTGGATGTGGGTCGCGTAATGATGCGATCAGGCGAAGTACAAAAGGCAGATAAATATTTTAAAGATTTGATACAAGAGAGCAAACAAAGTTTGGGTAGAATAAAAATAATGAACGACTATTTTATGGCACGTTCACTATTTGACTATGCCATCATTGCACTTTTGGAAAGCAGGGATGAATTGGGAAATCCAGCCATGTATTGCCTGGAGTTGGCAACCCTCTATCGCATAAAAGGCGAAAAAGAAAAAATGACCGAGGAGTACTTAAACTACGCCACGCAAAATGTGGGCAATAGTCAGTACATAAAAAATGTATTACAAGTATTATTAACCAAGCCTGAAGAACTTGAAGTATTGGAAGCACTCTTGTACAAAAAAGTACAGGAAGATCCAGAGCAACAGGTCTACACAGATTTGCTGATTTGGGTAATGCTACAACAAAAAAATTTCTATGGCGCTTTTGTACAGGCAAGGGCCTACGATAGACGTTACAAAACAGGTGGAACGAGAAGTCTTGAAATTGCTGAAGTTGCGCTCAACAATAAAGATTACGAAAATGCCACCAGAATTTATCGTTTCGTAAAAGATGCTTTTAGGAATAATGAAAATGGACAAGAAGCACAGCTCGGCTACATACGATCAAGAGAAGCCAGGTTGCGCGACAGCTATCCAATCCAAAAAGATTCTGTTGAAACATTAATACTAGCCTATCGTGATTTTATAAAACAAAATCCAAAGCAACCGGTAGCACTGGAGGCCTTGCGAAATATCGGAGTGATGAAAGCTGAATATTTACAGCAAACAGATACGGCCATCTCAATACTCAGTACGTTAATTGCAGATCCCTACGCACCGCTTCAATTAAAATCAAAAGCGAAATTAGATCTGGCTGACATTTTCATTTTTAAAGAAGAGCCATGGGAAGCAGCTTTACTTTATGCCCAGGTTGAAAAAACACATAAGGAAACAACGCTTGCCTTTGAGGCCAAACTCAAAAATGCAAAACTATCCTACTACCGGGGCGATTTTATGTTGGCCCAAGAACACCTGGATATTTTAAAAGAAGCAACAACGCGAGAAATTGCCAACGATGCCTTGGATCTGAGCATGCGTATTAAAGAAAACATAGCCATTGATTCGGCTGGGCTTGCTTTGCGTGAATTTGCAAAAGTTGAATTATTGTTGAAACAAAATCGAATAGATGAGGCCTTTGTGAAGCTCAAAAATATTCAGCAAGGTTATGCCGTTGATCTTACTGGGGAGGAAAAAAACGCACTCTTCCTGGATAAAAGTGATACCGCCATTACTTTTAATAATTACGCCATTAAAGACGATTGTTATTGGCTGGAGGCACAAATTAAACTTCGACAAAATAAACCTGAGGAGGCGCAAAAACTTTTGCAAAAACTTTTAGAAGAATACCCAGAGGATATTCTGGCAGACGATGCCTTTTTTACAATAGCAGAAATCTATGAACGCTATTTAAATGATAAAGACAAAGCCATGGATCAATACCAAAAAATGCTGGCACAATATCCGGGCAGTGTATACGTAGCCGAGGCCAGAAAAAGATTCAGAGAGCTACGGGGTGACTTTAAACAGGAGGAACCCAAACTGTAATTCTGTCTGCAACGAATTTTAAACTGCACGCTAGTCATTTCTAAGTTTTATTGACTACACAAACTTAACCTTACCTTAACCAGCTGCTTTAAGCTGGCTATTACATTTGAGCTCTCATAGCCCAGGATGTTAACGTTTTTCAAAAGACTTAAAATCAGAGCAAAGCTTCTTGCTGCTTTCGGATCAATAATTTTATTATCCGTTCTGCTCACCGTATATGCAATCCTATCGATCAATAATATTCTCAATGTAAAATCTCTGGCAAGTGAAGCAGAGATTCTTTCAACAAACCTTATACGTATTGAACTCGCCTCGAAAGAATTTATAGCTGAGGGTTATAAAGAAAAACAGTTTCAGGAATTTGGAAGAAGCGATCAGATTGAAGCCTTTAATAAATCGATAGTAGAAGCGAACGAAAACCTGCGAGTTTTATCTACGAGTAAATTACTGGATGATTCTTTCTTAAAGAGTAAAATTGAGAAAATTGCAAACTCCAGACAACTTACCGAAGGCTTTCGTGAGATAATCGGACTTCTAAAAATCCGTGGCTTTAAGGATTTCGGACTGGAAGGCCAATTACGAGAATCCATACACAGCGTAGAAAAATCCGACCACGATTTTGACAAAGCCTTGATGCTGACCTTGCGCAGGCATGAGAAGGATTTCTTTTTAAGGAAGGAACTTAAATACCAAATAGATTTTAATGCCACAACAGAAACGTTTGAGAAAACATTACTGCATCAAAACGATACTGTTTTGGCCGGCCTGCTGCGCAATTATAAAAACAGATTTAACCAACTGGTGGAAATTGAAAAACAAATTGGTCTGACAGCAAAGGAGGGAAAGAAGGGTAATTATTTTATCGAACTTGAAAAGGTAAAACAGGAAGTATCACAAATTCAAGAAATGGTAGCGGCAAAGGCAGCCGATCAAATTGCGTGGTCAAGGATGCTGCTGGTTATTATTTTCGTAATCCAACTGCTGGTGGCTTCCGTTCTTTCTGTCAGTTATTCGAATGTGATAACTTCAGTTATCAAAGAGCTAAGGTCTGCTATGGCTCGCCTGGCAGAGGGCAGTTTTCCTGAGCCATTAGTTGTCAGAACAAAAGAAGAAATAGGCGAAACGAAAAGCGCTTTTAATCAAATGTTAGATCGAATAAAAACGGCCAGCACATTTGCAGAGAATTTAGGAAACGGCCAGATTCATCAGCAATATAATGAGGCTTACAAAAACGATGTGTTGGCAAAATCAATTATTGCGATGCAGCAGAAAATAAGTGAGTCGGAAAAAATGCAAGCAAAGATAAATTGGACGAATGAAGGTGCGGCCCAGTTTAATGAAATTATCAAAAATGAAAATGTTGAAGTGACTATGTTAGGCGATGTTATTTTGAAACAACTTATAAACTATTTAAAAGCAAACCAGGGCGCCATGTACTTAGTTGATGACGAAGACAAAAGCCTGGAGCGCATTGCCACCTATGCCTACAATAAGAAAAAGTTTATCAACGAAAAACTGACCATTGATAATGGTTTGCTAGGTCAGTGCTATCTGCAAAAGGAAAGCATTTACCTGAAAGAAATACCAGCAGACTACATTAAAATTACCTCAGGATTGGGAGAAGCCACACCAACTAATATTTTAATTACACCCCTTAAGACGCGAGAGAAAGTAGTTGGCTTGATTGAGCTTGCATCTTTTAACATTTTGGAAAAACACGAATTAGACTTTGTTGAAAAAATGTCGGAAAGCATAGCCAGCATATTGCTCAGCAGACAAATAGCTGACCGCACCGCTCGCCTGTTAGAGGAGGCAAGACAGCGCGAGGATGAATTGGTACAACGCGAAGAAGAATTAAAGCAAAATGCAGAAGAACTATTGGCCACGCAAGAAGAAATGCAGCGACAAAGAAGAGAACTTGAACGTGAGATCAGAATGCTCAAGTCTAAATTGTCGCTGCATGAAATTTCGCTTAATTAACTACTCACTTCTGAGTGATTTAACCGGATTAGATAAAGCAGCCCTGATTGACTGATAACTCATGGTTATCCAGGCAACACCAAAAGCAACTACACCGGCCAGTACATATACCCACCACGCAACATTTACCTTATACTCATACGACTGCAACCATTCGTTAACGCCCCACCAGGCAAAAGGTGTAGCCAATACAAAAGCAATCAGAACCAGTTTACCAAAATCTTTGGAAAGCATAACAACAATACTACCAACACTGGCACCTAACACTTTTCTAATGCCAATTTCTTTAGTGCGTTGCTCAGCTGTAAAAGCAGTGAGAGCGAATAATCCCAAACAAGCGATGATAATGGCAACACTGGAGAATATTCCAAAAATGGAGCCGAGCCTGGTTTCAGCAGCATACATTTTACCGAAGCTGTCATCCAGAAACTGATAAGTAAAGGGTTGACCAGGCGCCATTTCTTTCCATTTATTTTGAAGCATAGCAATTACATCATCAGTATTCGCAGATTGAAAACGCACAGATAAGTACCCGCTGGGTTTTTTAGATAAAAAAAGGATAAGAGGTGTTACGTTCTTTTTTAATGACTCAAAATGAAAATCTTCAACAACACCAATAACAGTAAGGACACGTAAATTAGTTTTGTCCAACCCACCATTGTCATCACCACCAAAAGTGTTGATACGTTTTCCTATAATGTTTTCATTTAATGAAAGCGCTTTAGCGGCAGACTGATTTAGTATAACGGCTGAGGAATCGGAGGGAAAATCGCGCGAGAAATCGCGCCCTTCACTAATGCTCATACCAAATGTTTTTATGTAGTCATGATCGACCCGCCAGTTCTGCAGGCTTACCATATTTTCCTGACTGGCCTCTTTGCCCTCCATCCACCAAGGGGTATCACTTCGCCAGCTTTCGGCCACAGGTAAATAGCCAGTAATAGAAGCGTTCTCTATAAAACTATGGTGCATGATTTCTTCCTTGTAGGTTAGACACTGATCTCCCAAAGCATAAATATCATCGACCATAATTACCTGGTCCTTATTAAAACCCAGTTTTTTGTTTTGGATGTAGTCCAGCTGCATATAAACCACCGCGGTGGCAATGACCAGGACAATAGAAATCATAAATTGGAACACAACTAACGAACTACGAATGAAACCGCTTTTCATCCCAAGCGCAACATTTCCCTTTAAAACATTAACAGGTTTAAACGCGGACAGAAAGAATGAAGGGTAGATGCCGGCCAGTAATCCAACAACAAGGGCACCGCTAAGTATAAATAAATAAAATACTGGCTGAGTAAGAGGCAAACTTAATTGACGTGCAGCAAGATTGTTAAATATTGGAAGCAGGAAATAGGCAAGACCAATAGCCAGTACAAAGGAGAAGAGACTGAGTAATAGTGACTCCATTAAAAACTGTCTCATTAAATGAGAACGAAGTGAGCCCATTACTTTTCGTACACCAACTTCTTTTGCACGATTGGCAGAGCGGGCTGTTGATAAGTTCATGAAATTAATGCTGGCAATAATTAAGATAAACAGTGCAATGGCAACAAAGAGGTAAACGTAAGTAATATCAAAATTGGGTTCGAACTCGCCCATCAATGAACTGTACAAATGAATATCAGACAATGCTTGTGTTGTGTAGATTAGTTTGTTTCCGGCCTCGGCAAATTTTTCTGTTGTAAAATCAGCACCCAATACTTCTTTCATTTGGGGCATTACGTGCTTGGTGATCAAATCTGGAAATTTGCTTTCCAGATTTTTAATGCTTGCTCCTTCTCGAAGTAAAAAATAGGTTTGGAAATTATTGCTGAACCAGACAGGATTTTTGGCCTCTTCCAGACCAGCCATGGCAATAAGGACATTAAAATGAAAATGACTTGTCTCGGGCATGTTTTCATATACAGCCGTAATTTTCATATTCATGTCATCATCAAGAATAAGTGTTTGTCCAATGGCCTCTTCATTTGGAAAAAACTTATCGGCAATCTCTTTGCTGATGGCAATCGAATTGGGTTCGGCCAAGGCAGTTTCGGCATTACCGGCAAGAAGTGGCACGGTGAATATTTTAAAGAAGTCCTTATCAGTCCAAATGACTTTATTTTCTTTTATGTTGTCTGCTTCGCGTTTAATCAGATATGAACCTCGCTCACGAAAACGAACAGCTGCTTCTACTTCCGGGTATTCACTTGTCAAGGTTGCGGCCATGGGAGCTGGCGCAAAAGTCATGTCATAATGATTTCCAGCAAAATCAATTAGTGCATGAATTCTGTAAATTCTATCAACCTTTTCATGATGTTGGTCATATTGCAATTCGTTGAGGACGAAAAGTAAAATAACGAGACAGATACTAATACCGACCGACAATCCAGCCACATTAATAAATGAATAGAAACTGTGCTTGCGCAAATTGCGCAAGGCAATGGTGAAGTAGTTACGTAGCATAATTTTTACCTGTGTGTTTTGTTGGCGAATGGTTTGAAGTTGGGTTTTGCGCAGGCCTGTGGTATGACCGAATTGTTGGAGCACTGCATGATAGGCATCGAGGAAGCGAATATTTCCTTGCATTTTTTCTTCTACCGAAGAGCAGATATGATCTACAAACTCTTGTTGTAAATCATCGTGTACGATGCCTCGATAATTCAGGTCCTTTATAATGTAATCAATATGGTCATTGGTCAGCTGCATTAAGCTAGTTTGACTTGTAAAACGTTAGACATCGTTTTGATAAAATCAGTGAGTTCGGCTACGCGTTCTTTCACCAGACTTTTTCCTTGAGGTGTAAGACTGTAATACTTGCGTATTCGCTTTCCAATGTTTTCTGTTTCTGTTTTTAGAATACCTTCGGCTTCCAGTTTATGAAGGGCAGGATAAAGCGCACCTTCAGTTAACAGAATTCTTTCTTCCGATAATTCTTTTACCCGCTGCGTTATCTCATAACCGTACATACGGCCATGATCTTTGAGTACCTTTAATACAATAGTCTGGAGCGTGCCTTTTAATAATTCTGGTGAATGCATAGAAGCCTGATACATAATAGTCTTATGCATTAGACGCCCTAAAAGTCCAAAAGGTTGCACAGGAAGCTGAAAATCTTGACCAAAGCCATTTCTGCTGTATATTGTGAGCTATACCGGTTATTAATAAATAATACCCCTTAACCCATGGAATTCCTGATTGTCATTTCCCTGATTATCATTCTGATTATCGTTATCAAGATAAATGGTAAGTTTTCGTCAGAAATGAGGTCACTCCATTATAAGATTGACGGGCTGAAAACTGAAATAGAAACGCTGACCTCTAACAAAGAGACCACACTAGAAAAGAAGGTTGTCGTAGAGAAGAAGACAGAAGAACACAGTGTGCCGCCAATCGTTATTCCTGAACCTAAGCCTAAGGAAGAAATATTTCAGAAAGATTACAACGAGGACGAAGTACATGAAGCTTTTCCAAAATTAGCGCCTGTATTTGAAGCAGAGGATGAAGAGTTAGTTGAAGAAAGTGTAGTGCAAGCAACCAAAACACCGAAGCCTAACTTCTTTGAGCGGAATCCTGATCTAGAGAAATTCATTGGTGAGAACCTGGCCAATAAAATTGGTATTGCGATTCTGGTGTTGGGTATAGGTTTCTTTGTCAAGTATGCCATCGATCAGGACTGGATCAATGAAATTGGTCGTGTATTTATAGGCATCCTCTGCGGAGGTGCATTGATAGGTGTTGCACACCGACTCCGCCAGACTTTTGTTGCCTTTAGTTCTGTTTTAGTGGGCGGTGGTATTGCTGTGCTTTATCTGACAATCGCTATTGCTTTTCATGAGTATAATATTTTTGATCAAAGCACGGCCTTTGTTCTCATGGTCGGCATAACGGGTTTTGCTGTGGCGCTTTCTTTGGGTTATAACCGCATTGAGTTGGCTGTGCTTGCCATACTTGGTGGCTTCTCTTCTCCTTTTATGGTCAGCACAGGTGAAGGAAATTATGTAGTACTCTTTACTTACATCCTGATTTTGGATCTAGGTATGTTGGTGCTGGCATATTTTAAGAAATGGAAACTGGTAAATATTATTTGCTATGCACTTACTGTTTTGCTCTACGGTTCCTGGCTTAGCACCAGGTTTGATAGTGAACAGAGTTCGATGATTGTTGGCGCATTATTATTTGCAACTGCGTTTTATCTGGTATTCTTCGCAATGAACATTATCAATAACCTTAAGGAGCGTTTACCATTTAAGGGAATTGAAATAACAATACTGCTAAGTAATACCTTTTTATATTATGCCGCAGGCATGGCATTGTTAGACAATAAAACAGGCACAGATTACAGAGGCCTGTTTACAGTATTACTGGGTCTATTCAATTTTGTATTTGCCTATACCCTGTACAAAAAAATTAAGGCTGACAAGAACCTTGTTTACCTGCTGATTGCACTTGTACTCACCTTTATCAGTTTAGCGGCACCGGTACAGTTGGAAGGAAATTATATTACACTTTTCTGGGCTGCAGAAGCTGTGCTCTTGCTTTGGTTATCACAAAAATCGGGTATTCGTTTAATGAAACTGGGTTCTGTTATTTTGATGGCACTTATGCTGATCAGCTTAGTGATGGATTGGGACCTGATTTATAATGACTATGGAGAAGAAGCATTACCGATTATTTTAAATAAGGGGTATGTGACGGGTTTATTTTCGATTGGCTCTGTAATAGCAACGCTTTTTTTATTGCGACTTGAGAAGGAAGAGAATCAAACCAATGTAGGCGCATACAGATCGATATTGCAAATACTCTTATGTATAGTTGTCTATGTATCACAACTGCTGGAAATGCGCTACCAATTCTATTATTACGAGGTGGCTTATGCAGCGCAAAATGTGATGATAGGCACATATAACATGTTCTTTATTTTATGTCTGTTGCTTTACGATAGAAAATGGATAGATAACGAAAGAGTAAAAGAAGCATTTTCATTCTGGGGTATATTTGCCATGCTGGCTTACCTGTTCTATTACCATGATTCAATACTGGCAGCGCGCTATGATTATTTGTTTGCGGCAATGTCTGGCACAGGTTTCTTTTTCCATTATGTATTGATTGCCCTTTTAATTGGTATAGCAGCGATAACATTGAAGAAAATGAGGAAACTGATTGCCTTTAACCATACGACTAAAGATGCATATGCCTGGTTTTACGTTTTCTTTTTTATTTTCCTGGCCAGTGCAGAATTAGACCACCTTGTGGTATTGCTATCGGGAACAGACTTCTATAACCTTGACCATGTATTGACACAGAATCATAAAATTGGTTATCCTATTCTTTGGGGACTCAGTTCATTTATACTGATAGCCTTTGGATTGAAGCGAAAGAAGAGACATTTAAGGATAATCTCCCTGACCTTATTTCTGATCACCATCATTAAACTATTTACTTTGGATATCCAGGGTATATCAGAAGGTGGAAAAATCGCAGCCTTTATTTCATTGGGTGTTTTACTGCTGACAGTTTCCTTTATGTACCAGCGCTTAAAGAAAATTTTAATGGCCGATGAGCCCGCCAAAGAACAAACCGAAAACGAGCCCCAAGTATGAAGTTGAAAATATTAGTAATGTTAGTGCTAACTACCATAGGTACAATTTATGGTCAGGCGTTTAGTGGCGAAGCAAAATTAAAGGCTGTTGAAACAGATGGTTTTTACAAAATTGATATTAATCCTGCCTTAAGTGCTTACACCAATGCAGCCTTCTCAAACATCAGGATATACAATCAGCAGAAGACTGAAGTACCCTATTTGTTTAAGGAGGAGGCACTTCAATACTATTCAACGCAGTTTAAGCCTTATGAGATCATATCTAAAAAACAAATAAAAAAATGCTGTACGCAACTCATTTTAAAAAATCCGGACAGCCTTCCCTTTAACAACATCAGTCTCTCCATTAAAAATGCAGAAGTAAGCAAACAGGCTACCTTATTGGGCAGTGATGATCAGGAGAACTGGTTTGCGTTGAAACAGCAATTTCTACTGCAAACCATCAACAATCCGGATAATACTACTGTAGTTAAAATAGTTGACTTCCCGTTGAGTAATTACACTTTTTATAAACTTGAAATAGATGACTCCAGCAGTGCACCCCTCAATATTTTGAGTGCCGGTTATTACGAACAACAGTCAGAAGAAGGCAAATATATGCCAATAGATGATCTGAACATTAAAGCGACTGACTCTGTTCAGCGCAAGCAAACATTTATAAGAATCAGTCTTGATACCATCAGAACAATTGACCGGATTAAAATAGCAATGACCGGACAACCCTACTTTTTGAGAAGAGCATCGCTATACAGTCTGCAATACAACACCAACAGGAAGGGTGAACAAGAAAGTATTTTGCAGTGGGAATACGACCTGGAGTTAAGTTCTAAACAAAAGACTATACTCAATATAAACGCATTACGCTCAAAAGAATTGGTGGTGGTTATAGATAACGAAGACAATCCGCCTTTAGAACTGGAATCTGCACAGCTTTTACAACGTAGCCGTTATTTAGTGGCGTGGTTAAAAAAAGGAGAGGAATATGTTTTAAAAACAGGAGCAGCCAGTATGGCATCACCAAGTTATGACCTCGCTAATTTTCAGGAAAGTATTCCGCAGCAACTTGATCAGGTAAACTTGGGCGGTTTCATGGTTTATGGTAAGCAAGGACCTGAGACCAGCACAACAATTTTTACCAACCGCATGATTATCTGGGTGGCCATTATTTTAGTAGTGGCGCTGCTTGGCTTTATGTCCGTGAAGCTGATACGCGAGACGAATGCCAGTAAGACGGAGATTAAATAGTGCTACTGAATAAGTTGGTTAGTTAAGAGCTACCAGCTGCGAGCCGCTAGACACATGGAAATGGTATTCATTCGGGTTTTGAAACAAATGTCTTAAATGAAGAAATAGTATCGTGCAAGCTTATTTGATGGCTTACTGCATTTACCTGTTCCTGAATTTATAATGAAGGCCTTTGCAGCATAAATCTCATGCTGCAAAGGCCTTTCTTAAAAAATTAAGGAAGTCTACTTCTCCCAGATACTACCTATACCTGCTTTCCAAAGCTTTTCATTGAAAGCAGGAATTTCTTTTTCTAACAAATCGGTACCAGTGCTTTGAAGAACTTTCCACTGTGCATTCAATTCTTTTTGTCTGTCAAGTGAAGGTTGATTAACTCGCGGCAGATCACTTTCGGTCAGGTTGATCATGAACAGATAATTGGCAGTGAATTTATTCGGGAAGTTTTCCACATCATCGTAAGCAAGCGACTTGCGTTGAATCATTTCTTCATCCCAGGCTTTTATTTTTTCCACTAAAGCCAAGCCTTCTTTTTTAAGCTCAGCACTCAGGTTAGCCGAAGCCAATAACTGATTGATTTGAGTTTTTTTATTGAAAAGCGTGTTAATCATCTTATGCATTTTATTTAACTCACTTTCCATCTCACTCATTACGGTATGGTATTGCTGATACGTTTTCGTATCAAGATTATACAATGGATTAGGCAGCACTTCGAATTCAGCGGCAGCACTTTGATCACCAGCCTTCACCGTTATTGTGTATTTTCCTGGTGCAGCTTTGTGTCCCCTGAAACTGCTTTCTATGTAAACATTAGGAACACCTACCATTGTTGGATAGCGCATGTTCCACACAAAACGATTTAATCCTTTATTTTTTGGAAGCACAGGATCAGCCGGGGGTGCACTGTCGTATTCCTGATATGTTGAATCAGGTACTGAAGTAAAGCTGCGCACCAGATTGCCGTTAGCATCTTTTATCTCCATGCTTACAGAAGCTTTCTCATTAAGCTCAGGCAATTGATAGTATACAACAATTCCATTAGCAGGATTTACGCCCCGATAAGGATGCATGCCTTTGAAATCAGGATTACTTTTATCTAACTCACTGCTTCCATTGGCCAATACAGCAGACTCAGGTTTGTAAACAATTAAACCTGAACTATTCGCATTGTACTGACGCACCAGACTGAGGTCATCCAAAATCCAGAATGAGCGACCTGAAGTAGCGGCTATCAAATCATTTTGATGAACGCGCAAATCCGTAATCGGTGTAATAGGTAAATTCAATTGGAAAGGAGACCAGTTGGTACCCCCATTGTAAGAAATGAACACACCCAGTTCTGTACCTGCAAAGAGAAGATCTTTACGCACATCGTCTTCACGCACCACACGCGTAAAAGCATTGGCCGGAATACCTGACGAAATCTTTGTCCACGTTTTTCCATAGTCTGTAGTTTTATACAAAGCAGGTGTGTGATCATTAAATTTATAACGGGTGGTAGCAATGTATGCTGTGGCCGCATTGTGCGGAGAAACTTCTATCGCGTTAATTAAGCATTCCTGCAAACCAACAGGTGTTACATTTTGCCAGCTGGCACCACCATCGCGTGTTATATGTACGTAACCATCGTCACTGCCTGTCCAGATCACACCTTTTTCAAGTGGAGATTCCATTACGTAACTCAGGGTTCCGTAGTTTTCTGCACCCACCGCCTCATTGGTATACGGGCCACCGCCTTTTCCTTGCTTGGCTTTTTCATTTCTTGTTAAGTCTGGTGAAACTTCTTTCCAGGTTAAACCCATGTCGCTGGTTTTTAACAAATACTGAGCACCGTGATAATAAGTATTCGCTTCGTGCTTTGACCAGATAATAGGCGCATTCCAATTGAAACGATATTTAATGTCTTTGGCATCCATGCCCAGGTATTGATGCGGAGCGGCCATGATGTTAGTGGCTGCACTGGCTTTGGTGTCCAGCACTTCTATCGTGCCTTGATAACTGCCACCGAGTACATAGCGCGGATCATTTGGGTCGAAGGCAAGAAAGGCACTCTCACCACCAGCTGAATATGTCCAGCTTGCTGTAGTAATACCACCACTACCCAACTCGCGACTGGCAATGCGTACACTGGAGTTGTCCTGCTGGCCGGCATAAATATTATAAGGGAACAGATTGTCTACATTAATGCGATAAAACTGAGCGGTAGGAAAAATATTTTGTGACGACCAGGTCTGTCCGCGGTTAAAAGTAATGGCAGCACCACCGTCATCCGCCACAATCATATTCTTTGAATTTTTCGGATTGATCCACAGGTTGTGATAGTCACCATGGGTGTTAGAAATATCTTCCCAAGTTTTACCGCCATCAATAGAACGCAAAGCGGGAGCGCTCATCACATACAGCATATTTTCATCATTGGGGTCTACAAATAATTCGATGTAGTACCAGGCACGCTGTGTTAACCGGGCATCTGAAGAAACACGGCTCCAGTTTTCACCTCCGTTTCGAGAAACAAAAAGCCCACCGGAACGCTTTTCTGTATTACTCTCCACCAATACATAAACCAATTCTGAATTAGAGGGAGAAACGGCTACGGCCATTTTACCTAACTCTTCGGGTAATCCTTTTTGAATTTTATTCCATGTTTCACCACCATCAGTTGATTTGTACAAACCACTTCCTTTGCCACCGCTGATTACCTTCCAAGGTAAACGACCATATTCATTCATGGCAGCATATAAAATGCGAGCGTTGTTGGCATCCATGGAGAGTTCTACACAGCCACTTTTATCATCTACATATAAAACTTTCTTCCAGGTCTCACCACCATCAATGGATTTGTAAACCCCTCTGTCTGACGAATAACCATAGAGAGGACCTTGCGCAGCAACCAAAACGATGTTTGGGTTTTTAGGATCAATAACGATACGGGCAATGTGTTGCGTTAAATCGAGCCCCATTTTTCTCCAGGTTTTGCCGGCATCGGTAGATTTATAAACACCATCACCATGATGTGTCATAACCCCGCGCACTGCATGTTCACCCATACCTACGTAGACCACGTTCGCATCACTTTCGGCAACAGCAACAGCACCCACAGAGCCTGTTTTAAAAAAACCATCAGAAATATTTTTCCACTGCACACCCATATCTTCCGTTTTCCACAAGCCACCTCCGGTTGTGCCCATGTAGTAAGTGTTGATATCACCCACAACTCCTGTTGCTGCAACGGATCGTCCACCCCTGAAGGGACCAATATTTCTCCACTTAACAGGTTTTAAATAGTCATTAATGCTTGTTGTATTACTAACAACGGCTGCTTTAGGATCTGCCACATTTTTGTTGCGCTGCGCTTCTAATGTAGAAATCAGGCCAAGGCACAGGAGCAATAAAGGAAAAAATTTACGCATAGGTTTATCGATTAGTCTTGAAAGATAAAAAGTATTTCTAACAGAGACAGTAAAAGCATACCTTTAAAATGAATCTGAGCTAAACTGGCTTAGATTTTATCTAAAATAGATTGACAATGAAATGGCCATCATTAACCCGGATTAAAGAAGCAACCACTCAAACAATATTTCGTTTCCCATTAGAATTTTTTTGTGCATTAAGTGGAACAAGTCTTATGCTTTGGCAGATTGAGCAAGACAATGCCAATGATGAGGTGATTCGCCTCATTTTATGTGCTGTATTGGGGCTGGCTCTTTTTCTATCGATATCCGTAATGTCAGAGAGTTATTCCTTGAGCAAAACGAAGCGGGCTCTTACGCAAACCCTCGGTGCAATATTGCTGGTACTATGCTGGTTTATACTATCGCCTATAGAAGCTGAAACCAGCATCATACGTTATAGTTTTTTGATTGTAGCTTTTCACTTGCTCGTATCGTTTGCACCCAAAACAACAATTGAATCTTTTTGGGAATACAATAAGCAATTATTCTTACGAATACTCACAGCTGGTCTGTATTCGGGCGTATTATACATTGGTTTATGCATAGCCATAGGCAGTACCGATTTCCTTTTTGATTTAGACCTCGATTCAAAAATCTACCTGCGCTTATTTGTCGTTATTGCCGGACTCTTCAACACTATATTCTTTCTGGCGGGTGTTCCTAACCACTTTGAAAACCTGCAACAGGATTACCCGAAAGGATTAAAAATTTTTACACAATATGTTTTAATACCACTAGCCACTATTTATCTCAGCATTATTTTATTGTATGAGGGAAAAGTAATACTCGAATGGTCGTTACCAAAAGGCATTATCTCCTGGTTAATATTGGGTTATGCTGTATATGGAATACTATCCATTCTCCTGGTTCACCCGGTAAGGCACAATGAAGGTAACAACTGGATCAAGAACTACAGTCGTTTGTTTTACATTTTGATGGTGCCCCTCTTGCCATTATTATGTTTGGCTATTGTAGTACGTATTCAGAGTTATGGCATAACAGAACTTCGCTATGTGGTACTTGTGCTGGCAGCCTGGTTAACGGGTATTACACTTTACTTCTTGTTCTCAAAACAACAAAACATAAAAGTCATTCCCTTTTCATTGGCTTTATTGGCCCTGTTAAGTGCCTGGGGACCACAAAGCGCCCCTGCTATTTCTGAAAACTCACAACGCAACAGATTAATCGGTCTTTTTAAAAGCCAGGGAAGCTGGAAAGACGATAAACTTCAACCCATGCCAGGCAATATTCCAGATAGCATAGGGAATGAAACAATTACGCAGTTACGTTTTATGACGGAGCGCTATGGAGCCGCTTCCTTGCGAACTATATTACCATCAGCATTGAACGACTCCATTGCAAAGAGAGACACTATTAAAAACAAATACACAAAACGATATGCAGGTACCGAATTATTAAGAAAGGAATTAGGCTTAAAATCATACTACACAACCAGCAAAACAAAAAGGTACTACTATTACAGCGTGCAGGCTGCCACAGACACTTTTGCAATTGCAGGCTACTCCACCATGATTGCCATTAACTGGTATGACAATTACGATAAATTATTGATTGAACAACAAGGCGATACAATTCTTGTCAAAACAGGAGCGCAGCAATACAACGCAAACCTGCAAGAGCTTTATAGGAAAGTAGAAGATAATCAATTTGTGGTGGGCGAAGGGAACCCAAATAAACTAGCGCAGACAGTGCTGACAGTTCCAGCTTATTTTGAGCGTGGGAATGCACTCCTTATCATTCGTTCGATGAATTATGAAAGAGATTCTACACAAAGAAGACTGAATAGTTTAGAAGGCTTTTTGCTGCGTAAGTAGCTTGTAAAACATCGTTGATATAGTATATGGATTTGCTCAGTAGTAATCTCGCGGGTGTTTTAGTTGTCTGCGTAGCCGCTTTTGCCGCTGGTTTTATTGATGCTATCGTTGGGGGAGGAGGATTAGTACAGACGCCAGTGTTGTTCATGGTGTTCCCCAATTATCCAGTAGCTACTCTGTTGGGCACCACTAAGCTACCCTCCTTTTCAGGTACTGCAGTTTCTCTGTATCAATATGCAAAGCATGTTGATATTAAGTGGCGCCTGCTGGTATGGATTGCCCTGTCAGCTTTTTGCGCAGCCATGCTTGGATCCATGCTTGTAACCGAAATAAGTAATGAGGTTTTTAAACCCATTATTCTGGTTGCCCTTATCGGTGTCGCATTTTACACCTACACAAAAAAGAATTTCGGTCAGCACGAGGCAAAAGATCTTTCATTTACCAATGCACTTTTGCGGGGTATCACAGCTGGCTTGGTCATTGGTTTTTATGACGGCTTTATAGGCCCGGGCACTGGAAGTTTTTTAGTGTTGATGTTTATTAGTGTGCTGGGTTTTGATTTTATGCATGCCAGTGCACACGCCAAATCAGTTAACCTGGCTACCAACGCAGCCTCTATTTTATACTTTACACTTTCCGGACATTTTATAATTGAACTGGCCATTCCTATGGCTGCTTGCAATATGATGGGCGGATTTACAGGTACACGCTTCGCGCTACTAAAAGGAAATCAGTTCATAAGAATCTTTTTCCTGTTTATTATTTGCGCCACCATTGTGCGTTTTGCTTTTGATGTTTTCAGCTAGCCGTTGTTATCCAGTAATAATATCAGGTTAAACTGCACCATTAACTCTTGCTGGATTTTAATAAGGCCCATCATCTTATCAGGGGGTTCCAGATTAAAATCCGAAAACAAAAAAGGTCGCCCACCACTTAAATGAATCTGCCCACTTGGTTTGGTTTTAATGAAACAAACAACATCAACTACTTTTGTAACGCCACCTAAAGAGATGGTCATGGTGCCATTGAATTTATCTTCCGCTTTGCTATAGTCAGGCAGACGCTCAAATGATTTGAAGTCAATGACGATATAAGGATATTGTTTTGATTTAAGTGTTGTGTTGAAATCGTGCGTCATCATTTGCATGCCACAATCGAAACGAGAAGCCTGTAAAGAAACTTTTCCCTTTATGAAAAGAGGTTTACGCAAAGGACTTCCTTCGTGGATGACCAGGGTATCATGTCCGGTGTATTGTGTTATCCCGCAGCGAAAGGAGTTCACATTCGTCTTGCCATCAATAGTAAGTGTGCTGCTGGGCTGAACGATAAGCCTATGAATTAAATAGGGAGACTCATCATTGCGAAAGGAAGCAAACAAAAGAAGAGAAGCAATGAAGATGAGGCGCTGCATAATCACTAAGGTAGAACATCTTCTTAAAAATGAAAAGTTCCGGTTGATAACATCAACCGGAACTTTAAAGAGAATCTGGTATTTACACTTAGAAGGAGATAGCACCCTGTACTACAACACCTTTGAAGTTTGCACCAGACAATCTATCAGTGTTAGGGTAACCATCATAGTTTTGATTTACATACTCACCTTTCAACAACACATTGCGCGTAATGAACCAACCGGCACCGATAGAGGTACGATCGATGGTGATGGGCGTACGTGTTCCTGCATTAGCAGCAGACTGTCCGAAAGGAATCACAGAACTTACTTTGATATAACGACCACCAATGTAGAGGTTTTCATTTTTTCCAAAGCGGTAGAGTAATTCACCGGCAGCCTGGTGGGTCTGGCGGTTATCATAGTCTTCAGATCCCCATGCAGAACCCTCACCGTTCTCAAGTGCATTCTTACCGAAAGCGTACTCATAAGTACCGAAGAACTCAAGACCACCAAATTTTACAAAGGGGTTGATCATGTAAGCTGTAACATTATCGCGGTAGCCAGGGTTAAAGCGACCAGATGTATACGCAGTTGTAATGGTAGCAGCAGTGTTGTCTGTTACAAACAAGTAGTTAGAACCTGTGCGGTCACCACCAAAGATGGTGTTGCTTGCAGAAGATTTCGTAGTGTACAAAGAACCTGTTAAGCGTACGCGGAGATCGTCATTCACTTGTTTATCATAACCAACTTTTCCGTAAAGTGATGGTTTGCGTTTAGCGCCAGGCATTGGAGGATCAGCAATGTTACCTTGTATTTCACCATCGGTAAAGGCGGCCATTAATAGTATACCATTTTTTTGCCAGTAAAGCTCGGCACCAATTTCTGTGGTGAACTCATCCATAATGTTGTTTTCGATGAAAGCGTTTTGTAGCGTATGACCACCATCGCTTCTGCGGAAGTGAGCATCACCATAGTTTACTTCCATGTGACCAACTTTTAAAGTAAGGTTTTTCCACATGTTATCGAAAAATGCACTGTTTAGGAAACTTACTTTATCAATTTTCAAGTAGCCACCCTTAACCCAGAATTCATTGTGGTGGTGAGATGACATGTAGGAAACCAAATTCAAACTAATACCATCAGCTAACTGCACATCGATGTTCAGGTTGGCTTGTGCCAACGGAAAGCCACCAGCCATAGCATACAATTGGTTAGCGTTGATATACGCTGTAGTTGCATTGGTCACTGTATTCGTTGCTGTGTATCCACCAGAGACATTAGGATTTTTTGCGATCGTAATGTTTGCAGGATTGTTGAACACACCAGAACCGGGTGCTGTTTCAGTATACGTAGGAGCACCCGTAGCACTTAAGATGGCACGTGCACTGTTGCTGTGTTTCATACTCTGATAACCTTGTGTAAAGCCGGCACCAAAGCGAACTTTTAAGCCTTCAAAAACGACAGTATCATTTTTTGAAGTTTCGAACATATTGACACCGCGTTGGTCGTATGGGCGCCAGTATTGTATGGCAGATTGTTGCGCAAAGGCAGTACCCGCCAGAAAAAGTAAGCCCATCATCATGATTGAGCTTAGTCGGGAAATCATCGTTTTCATAAATAATTAAGGTTAAAGTTTAATTGAAGATTAGCTTTTTTTGAAGGTAAGATTGAACTCTAGTGTAATGTCGTCACCCGTTGTAACGGAGCCGAACATAAAAGATGGTGGCTCAACTTTGAACTCACTCATTTTAAAACTCTTTATGGTTTTGCAAACTATTGTATTGTCAGCGTTTACAGCGCAGATGCTCTCTACCTCCATAGCTTTGGTTACACCTGCTATAGTAAGGTTGCCAGTACAAATCAATTTATCACCAACCAGTTTTGTAGAATTGATGGTATAAGATATTTGTTTGTGTGTATCTGCTTTTAGGGCGGAGTATGCATTTTTATCCATGGCACCTTTACCACTTTTTAAAGTTTGCACAGGAATTGTAAGTGATAAAGACTTAACACCACTTACTTTATTGTTATCGAGAGTAAAAGATGATTGACAGCTGAATGCTTCGCTCTTCATTTCCCAATCGTGCATAGTAGAGGTGCCCTTAATAACGAGACTTGCTTTCTGTGTTTTGTAAACATCTTGCGCGAATCCGGAAACGACCAGGGAGAGCAGCAAAGCGAAAGTCGCAGTCGTGCGTGCTTTTGCTAAAAAATTAACTTGTGTTCTCATGTTGCGTGTGTTTGTGTGTAATTGCATGACAAGATTACGGCAGCAAGAAGTAGCAGAGATTGATGCTACTTAGGATAGTATATGATCTTTGTCATGAAAAAAACTGACCAAGTCAAATCAAAATAAGAAAAGCACCGATTCAAGTGCGTGAAGGGTCTGTTTACAAATGCAGATGAAAATGCTATGCCCGGATTATTATTCTAATAGTGGGCAAACAACAAGGCTTAATTACCACAAACGGTACTTTCAAGAGAAGAAGACAAGGCCAGCCCTAAGCGCTTTGCTGTGCGTAGATCACGACACGCTTCTGTCAGCTGTTTTAACTGATAATAGGCAATGCCTCTGTTATAATAAGCAGCAGCATAATCGGGCTCAAAGGCAATGGCAGCACTGTAATCTTCAACAGCTAGTTTTTCTTTTTTTAACTTAAGTAAGACATTGCCTCGGTTTAACCAGGCCGAAACCAAACTTTCATCTAACTGAAGCGCCATTGAATAGTCAGCATAAGCTTGTTCAGGCCGTTTCAGCTTTTCATGAATAACACCTCGGTTTAAAAAATAGTCTGCTTCTTTTGGGTTGATCTTAATAGCATTGTTGTAGTCTGTTAAGGCTTCAAGATATTTTCCATTGTTCAGGTGTATATAACCACGCTCCGCATACGCATAGGGTAGCGTTGTATTATTTGCAATGGCAGAGTCGAGTAGCAGGGTTGATTTTGTTTGATTAAGTCCAGGGCTAAGCGCCTGCAAATTAAAGTAGGCCAGGGCGTGGTTAGGGTCTATTTCCAGTGCCTTAGCATAAGCCGTTTTAGCCTTTGTGACTTCACCACCTTTTTCGAAAACTATACCCTTATTAACATAAAGATCCGGATCGCGGGGCGATAGGCGAAGGGCAGAATCGAAGTGTATTAATGCCTGAGAATATTCGTGAAGTGCAGTCTCTGTTAACCCAAGCCAGTTGTAAATACGTTTTTTACCACTGCCCTGTGCAGTAAAAATCTGATTAACACCACCCTTAAAGTTATTCCGCTCGAAAAAAATGGTTGAAGTTTCTCCAGCGGGAAGCTTCAAAAGTTTCAGAAAATCTTCTTTGGCCAGGCTATAATGCTTAAGCTGATAGTGCAGCTGTGCTCTTTTAAAAAGCGCTTCACCATGGTCTGGTTTTAAAGTTAAGTGAATAGAAAAATCAGTAAGTGCCTCTGCCCATAATTCAAAGTGCTCCCTTACAAGTCCACGTGCATAATAAGCATCAGCAAAAGCCGGGTCAATCTGCAGACAAGTGTTTAAGGATGCGAGGGCAGCTTCCCATTCATTATTATCCATGAAACGCTCCCCAGCAGCAAAACTCACAGCTGCGTCTTCTTTTTGATTTAACACCTGCGACTGAGCATTTACTCCGGCAAAGATCAGCACCGAACAAAACAGCAGGATAATATGATTACAGGCATGAAGCATAGTAATGATTTACTAATATAGTTGAACGAAAGAGAATAATTGAGCCCCGAGGTTGAGACTTATCCACTACTTGCATAAATTGACGTGAAGTAATAGTTAAGGACAGATGCTTATCAATAAATTTCCCCCCGAAAGAACAGTTTTCTTTAGTGACGCAGTATTTGCTATCGCCATGACATTGTTGGTTTTGGAAATAAAACTGCCCTCGATGGCCGAAGCACAAAGCCTCGGCATTGACGATATATTACTTAACCGGATTCCAAACTTTATATGCTTTGCCATCAGTTTTATTGTAACGGCTTTATTTTGGAAAGCACACATGGTAACCTGTACCTATGTTAAAACAGTGAGTAATCGGTTTATATGGATTAATATCTGGTTGCTATTCTTCGTGGTGGTAATGCCATTTACAACGGCACTCTATGCTAACTATGGCTTTATGGATAATATCGCCTTTAGCCTATACTGTTTAAACATTGCTGTGATTGGTGTTTTTAATTATTTGTTAATGGCACACGTTGTTAAAACAGAAGACCTTAAAAATGCGCTGGGCGAGGCTGTTGTTAAATGGAGCAAACGCAGGGCACTTATTGTACCGGCTGTTTTTATATTGGCCATTGTCTTAGCTATGTTTGCACCCTTTACCAGTCGCTATGCCTTTATTTTGATATTTATTCTACAAGCCATAGGTGACAGCATTTATAAAAAGAAACAAAACGATCTGATTGCTGTGCAAAAGCTTGCATCGGAGGAGCTTGAGAGCGAATAGTAAATGCTTACTTTTTCTTTTTAAGATAACGCACGCCAGCTTCAATCGGTAAATCAAGATGATTTTCTGCAGGCACAATGGGGCAAGCATAAGTGAGGTTATAAGCACAGTAGGGGTTATAGGCTTTGTTAAAATCTACGATAATACTATTCCCCGCTTTTGGTAAACGTAACTCAATGTAACGACCGGCTTCATAAGAACTGGTACCATTGGTTAAATCGGTGAAGGGTAGAAAGAGATAATCTTTATAGGCAGGCAAACGCATTAAATCATACGATTGATAGACAGGCAATGTATAGTTGTTTCCCTTTAATGTAAAAACAAGATCTCCATACTTTCTGTATTGGGGCAAACGATCACCCGTTGTTGGCATTTTAAAGAAAGGCGTATTCTCAGTAATATGAAGAGTGGCTGTTACACGATAAGCAGAATCGACAGGGAAGAAATCGTGCCGCTTAAATTTCTTTCTGCTTTTAGCATCCAGCGGTGACTTCTTAGGATCTTTGTATTCCGCATTCAGCTCGTCATGAAATTTTTTTATATCCAATTGATGGTTTGTTTGACCATAGGCCAAAGAGCATAAGCAAGCAATAAGAAGTGTAAGGTAAAGACGCATAGTCAGGGATTAAAAAAGGGGCCGCGGAAAAAGCACGACCCCATCAGCAGAAAATAATTATTGATTAGTAACAGGAATGCTCCAGCGGATATCAGACCATTCAAATAAAACATTAACACCTTGTTCCATTGGCAAAGTGCTAATTGTAAATTGTTCAATAGTGCTGGCTCCAGCCTGAGATTGAACCTTGGTTTTGAGAACATCTTTGCTGTGATCAGGTTCAAAAATACCCCAGGGTTCAATTTCCGGATTAAGGATAATTTCAAAACCACCTTCTTCAGGAACGGCATACATAGTGTATGTACCAGCATCAACCGGCTGACCATTGAAGTTAATCTGTTTGTTAAAAGTTATTACAGTGGGTTCATTAGCCCCCAACCTCCAATAAACACCATAGGGTTGTAAGGCACCTTGTTCCTTTGTTCCAAAAATCAAACGTCCACGAACCGAAGGACGGCTATACTTTACCGATACAGTTAAATCACCGTTGGTTAAAGAAGCCTCACCTGCGGGACTCACTGTACGATTACGACTCATCATGTATGCAAAGGCAGCACCCAGAATGGCTACGACCACAAGAACACCAATCAATATTTTCTTTACCATATTTAGTTTGTTTAGGGTAAGTAAAATTAACGAATTAATTGCTGAAAAAATTCCGAGGCCTCCGAGGTCAGATTAACAAAGTCTTGTTAAAGGTAAGTAAGGGCACATGGGCATGAAAAGCGAGTTGACGCGTTACACTCCTCCCAAATAGTTTTTCGTAGGTATCAAGTTTATGGGTGAACATAGCCAGCATATCAGCATTGGTCGCAAGAATGTAATCATCAATAGCCTGACTTATATTGTCATCCTTAACATCCTGATAAATAATTTTTTGATACCCTGCAGTTTTAATCATTTCAGGTAAAAGTTTTTTATCGGTTTTAGCTTTAGATGAAAGAGGACTTATGTGTAAAACATGCACAACGGCATTGTAAATAGCAGCAAGAGTGGCTATGGTTCTGATCTCCAACTCCCATTCATAAAGCGTAGAAGCATACACAATCTTTTTTAAAGGACGGAAGCTGGCCTTTTCAGGAATTACTAAAACAGGTACACGGCTATGGTCAATCATGGAAGCGGCATGACTACCCATGATTAACTTCTTTACACCAGACGCACCTTTAGTACCCATGATGATCATGTCCACATCATTCTTTACAGCAAAGTCATCTACACTTTCAGCAAAAGATGATCCTGACGTGAAATGATAGGTGAATGAGATGCTGCCTTTTACAGACGAGCGCACAGCTTCTACCAGGTGCTTGGCATCTTCCTGTGCAATGGCGATCATGTCAGCCTCAAGTTTTTTCCATTTGCTCAATGTTTTTTTACTTGATTGTATACTGTTAAACCACAAGACAATAATTTCTCCTTGTAATTTTTTAGCCATATGTGCTGCATAGAGCAGTGCTGTTTTAGAGGGCTTAGAAAAATCGGTGGGTACGAGCAGTTTCATAACCTGGGTTTTTAGTTTTTATTTATCAACAAGCTGCGTATGATATGCAAGTAGCGGTACTGTTAAGTGATAAGCAATTTGCTTGGTGAGGCTGGCATTAAAAACCTTTTCGAGAAAAGATCTTTTGCGTGTGGATAACACCAACATTTCGCCACCCACAGATTTGATAAATAACTCTATCCCCCTTTCGTTATTCTCATGAGGGAGTACGTAATAGTAGAGGTGTTTGTAATCCGTTTCCTTCAAAACAGCTTTCGAAAAATTTTCAATGTAGTCGCGCTCCGACCGTAGGTTGTCATGAGAAACGTGTAGTAAATAAACTTCTGGTTTCCATCCCTTTACCAATTCAAGCAATTGTTTTAAGGTATCCAGATCGCTATCAAAAAAGTTTGTGGCGAAAACAATTTTCTTCGGCAGGTTTAATGATGCTTGTGGAGGAACTGCCAGCACGGGGAAATCTGAATTTTCAATAACACTGCTTGTTCTGCTACCGAACAACAGTTTAGTTAAACCACGAGCACCCTCAGTACCCATTATAATAATTTTACAATCGGTTTCTTCGGCCTCAGCTAAAATATTTTCAGTAAGTGCACCTACACGCAGCACATGACTGCAACCGATATTATTTTTTTCAGCCGTGGTCATGCAAGTACGATGGAGTTTGTCTTTAATTTCTTTCTGTGCCTCCTCCGTTTCACGTTCTACAAAAGTGATCATGGCAGTGTTGGCCAAATCAACTGGCGCATAAACATGGATCAGACGTAAGTCGTGGCCTGTTCTTCGCCCCAATAATGCAGCAAAGTTGATGGCGTGATCGGCACACGGAGAAAAATCGGTAGGCACAAGCAAGTTCATATGGTTACTGGTTTTGGATACTAAACAAGCGATTAACACACATAAAGCGACTGATGAAAAGCAGTGCATTTCGCAATTTTAATCAGTCCTAGACCCTAAGGCACACAAAATTTTAATGGGAAAAACCCTTTAAAAACCAAGAAAAAGTAAGATTTGGCTTAACAAAACCAAAAAAAATCAATTTGCTCTGCATGCATAATAAAAATTTTATACCTTCGAATTCGCTTAGCGAAATCGTATGCGGAGAGAAGAAACTGTTGACCACCACATTAAAGCAGCCTGGCATGCCATAGCCCGCATGTATAACCAGCAGGCAGCTGCTTATGATGCAACCATGGCCATGGGTTTTGTACTCCTCACCATCAATGCAGAGGAGGGAACGCCAGCAACTAAGATAGCACCTTTAATGGGTTTGGAAGCAAGAAGTCTCACCCGTTTGTTGAACACGATGGAAGAAAGAGGCGTAATTGTTAGAAAAACAGATGCCATCGACAAACGTTCTGTGCGCGTTTACCTTACGGAAGAAGGCAGACAAAAGCGCGATAAAGCAAAAGAGACAGTATTGAATTTTAATAATGCGGTACGCAAAGAGATTTCTGAGGAAAAACTCAATGTGTTTTTTGAAGTAATTCAAAGCATACAACAAGTAGTAGAAAAGGATAACATTAACGTAAAAGCATATACTTAAATTGGTTATTCGTTGATCGTTGTTGGTTGTTCGATTCTCATGGATTGGCAAACCAACAACGACCAACGAGTAACGAACAACCAACAACGAACTATGAATAGATCAATAAAAAAAGTAGCTGTACTCGGTTCCGGTGTGATGGGTTCAGCCATTGCCTGCCACTTTGCCAACATTGGTTGCCAGGTGTTACTTATGGACATAGCGCCAAAAGAATTGACAGAAGAAGAAAAAGCCAAAGGACTTACCTTGGACAATAAATTGGTGAAGAACCGTATTGTAGCCAGTTCTTTCGATCGCAGTATTAAATCAAGCCCGGGACCTATTTATTCTAAGCGTTTTATTTCTCGTGTTTCACTCGGGAATTTCGATGATGATTTAGCCAAGATTAAAAACTACGACTGGATTATTGAAGTAGTAGTTGAAAATCTGGACATTAAAAAGAAAGTATACGAACAGGTTGAAAAACACAGAACACCAGGAACACTGGTAACATCAAACACTTCGGGTATTCCTATCCATTTAATGGCAGAAGGCAGAAGTGATGACTTCAAAAAACATTTTGCAGGCACACACTTTTTTAACCCGCCCCGTTACTTAAAATTATTTGAGGTAATCCCTACACCACACACTGATCCGGAGATCACGAAATTCTTACTGCATTATGGTGATCTGTATTTAGGAAAGACCTCAGTGTTGTGTAAAGACACTCCGGCTTTTATTGGTAACCGGGTTGGTGTGTGGAGCTTACTAAAAGTAATTGACTCCATGCGCAAGTATGAACTGAATGTTGATGAAATTGATAAACTGACAGGCCCTGTAATCGGCCGTCCTAAATCAGCAACCTTCAGAACATCTGATCTTGTGGGTTTGGATACCTTAGTAAAAGTAGCTAACAATTTATACGCAGGCTTACCCAATGATGAAGGCCGCGAAATGTTTAAACTCCCGGAAGCTGTTGCTAAACTGGAAAAGAACAATTGGTTAGGTGATAAAACAGGACAAGGTTTTTATAAGAAGAGCAAAGATGCTTCAGGTAAAACTGAAATTCTTACGCTTGATCTGAACACGCTCGAATACAAGACCAAAGCAAAAGCGAAATTTGCCACACTCGAAACCACTAAAACGATTGATAATTTAAAGGATCGTTTTAAAGTATTAATGGCTGGAAAAGATAAGGCTGGTGATTTCTACCGCGACTCTTTCTTCGGTTTATTCCAATACTCTTCTAATCGCATTCCAGAAATAAGTGATGAACTTTTCAGAATTGATGATGCAGTATGTGCAGGTTTTGGTTGGGAACTTGGGCCTTTCGAAACTTGGGATGCTGTAGGTGTTGAGAAAACAGTACAAGCCATGGAAGCAGCCGGTGTAAAACCTAATCAATGGGTTTACGATATGCTGGCTGGGGGCAACAAAACATTCTATAAAGTAGAAGGAGGTCAGCGTAAATATTATGACATCCCGACTAAATCATACAAATCAATTCCTGGTCGCGAAGGCTTTATCATATTAGAAAACTTAAGTGATAAAACGGTTTGGAAAAATGCAGAATCAAAAGTGACTGACATTGGTGATGGCGTGTACAACTTCTCATGGAGCAGTAAGAGCTATACGCTTGGCAGCTCCGTGATTGAAGGCATGAACAAAGCCATTGAACTAGCAGAGAAACAAGCCAGGGGTTTAGTGGTGGGTCATCAAGGTCCAGACTTCTCTTTGGGTGCTAACCTGGGTCTGGTCTTTATGTATGCCATCGATCAGGATTATGATGAGATTGATTTCATGGTGCGTGCCTTCCAGAATTCTGTGATGCGCCTGCGTTATTCATCAGTGCCTGTCGTAGTAGCACCACAAGGCCGCACCCTAGGTGGAGGTTGCGAAATGACTATGCATGCAGACGTGGCATTGGCAGCAGCAGAAACCTATATTGGTTTAGTTGAAGTAGGTGTTGGTCTGATCCCAGGTGGAGGTGGAACAAAAGAATTTACCAAGCGTGTAAGTGATCGCATGCAAGAAGGCGATGCTGAATTAAATGCTTTGCAGAATGCTTTCATGAACATTGCTACTGCAAAAGTGGCTTTGTCAGCAGAAGATGCGAGAGATATGGGTATCCTTCGTCCACAAGACAGAATAACCATTAACAAAGACAGACAAATTCTGGACGCGAAAGCAGCTGTAATAGAATTGGCAGATGCTGGCTATACTATGCCGGTGCAAGCCAACAATATTAAAGTACAAGGCAGAGCAGGCCTTGGCCTATTTGCTGCCGGTGTTAACGGTATGAAAATGGGTCGCTACATTTCTGACCACGACATGAAAATTGCTATGAAGATTGCAAACGTGATGTGTGGTGGTGATTTAACTTCTCCGCAAGAAGTAAGCGAACAATACTTGCTAGACTTAGAACGCGAAGCCTTTGTATCGCTTTGCGGTGAAAAGAAAACACTGGAAAGAATTCAAAGCATTTTAACAGGAGGGAAACCACTAAGAAACTAAAATAGACGTAAGACTTTAGTAGTAAGACATAAGACAACTCGGTTGTTATCTTGCTACTAACGTCTTACTACTTACTACTAAACAAAGAAAATATGGACGCATACATTGTTGCAGGATATAGAACAGCCGTAGGCAAAGCAAAAAAAGGAGGCTTTCGTTTCGTTCGCCCCGATGATTTGGCGGCAGATGTAATCAAGCATTTAGTAAAGTCAATCCCCGGTCTTGAACCCAAGATGGTAGATGATTTAATTGTAGGTAATGCTGTACCGGAAGCAGAACAGGGCATGCAGATGGGGAGAATTATCTCCCTGCTGTCTTTAGGCATAGACACACCGGGTATGATTGTAAATCGCTACTGCGGATCAGGTGTGGAAACCATCGCGATAGCGAGTCAGCGTATACAAGCTGGTCAGGCCGATGTGATTATTGCCGGAGGTACAGAGTCAATGTCATTAGTACCGGTAATGGGAATTAAAACCGTATTGAACTACGAGATCGCTACCAAGAACCCGACTTACTATACAAGCATGGGTTTAACGGCTGAAGAAGTATCGAAGCAATATGGTGTTTCCCGCGAAGAGCAAGATCAGTTTTCGGTGGAGTCGCACCAAAAGGCTGCAGCTGCGTGGAAGGCAGGTAAGTTTACAGATGAAGTTGTTCCCATCACCGTGAAAGAAGTATACGTGGATGAAAACATGAAGAAGAAGACAAGAGAGTTTATAGTAAAGCAAGACGAAGGTATTCGTGCTGACACAACGCTTGAAGGCCTTTCAAAACTAAAACCAGTGTTCGCGGCAGGCGGAACAGTAACAGCAGGTAACTCTTCACAAACTTCAGACGGAGCAGCCTTTGTTGCCGTAATGAGCGAGCGCATGGTGAAGCAGCTGAATCTAAAACCAATAGCGAGAATGGTGAGCTATGCTACAGCAGGTGTTGATCCACGCATTATGGGTATAGGACCGGTAGCGGCTATCCCAAAAGCATTAAAAATTGCCGGATTAAAACTACAAGACATCGATTTGTTTGAATTGAACGAGGCATTTGCAGCACAGTCATTGGCTGTGGTAAAAGAACTTGGCATTGATCGCAGCAAATTAAATGTGAATGGTGGTGCCATTGCCGTAGGACATCCCTTAGGATCCTCAGGTGCGCGTTTGTCAGTACAACTCTTTAATGAACTGCGCAGACAAAATAAAAAATACGGTATGGTAACGGCTTGTGTAGGAGGAGGACAAGGTGTGGCAGGGATTTATGAGATGCTGTAATAGAAGAGACGTTAGACGTAAGTAGTAAGACGTTAGAAGCATACGATGCATAATTTCAAAGAGTTGAAAGTCTGGCAAAACGCAAGAAAGATTGTTAAAGAGATTTATCTCGATACAAAGAATTTTCCAGCAGATGAAAAATATGGATTGATTTCACAAATGAGAAGAAGTGCTGTATCAATTCCTTCAAATATTGCAGAAGGAAGTGGGCGAAACACAGACAAAGATTTTTAATATTTCTTGAATGTGGCTTTGGGTTCAGCCTATGAATTGCAAACACTTCTCATTTTGTCTCAAGATATTGAATTATTAAATCAAGAAAGAACCAATGAGTTAAACACCTCGCTTGAGGAGCTACAAAAGATGATTTACGGATTAATAAAAACAATTAAAGTATAGTGGCGAGCGACAAGGTCTAACGTCTATTGTCTAATATCTAAAGTCTAAAAATTATGTCAACAGCAACACAAACAACATCAGCAATCAAAGGAGGGGAATTCCTGATTCGCGAAACATTAGCACACGAGGTCTTCATTCCGGAAGAATTTAATGAAGAACAAAAAATGATCATGCAGCAATGCAAGGATTTTTTGGTGAAAGAAATTTACCCACGTCTGGATGATATCGATTCGATGAAAGATCCTAAGCTGATGCCATCTTTGATGGATAAAGCAGGTGAGTTGGGTTTATTAGGCACATCAGTTCCACAAGAACTAGGTGGTTTTGGGATGGATTTCAACACCTCTATGCTGGTAGCTGAAGTAATTGGCGGTGGCCATTCTTTTGCTGTTGCCTTATCAGCTCACACAGGTATTGGTACACTGCCGATTTTATACTACGGGAACGAAGAACAAAAGAAAAAATACATTCCTAAGCTAGCTACGGGCGAGTGGAAGGCAGCCTACTGTTTAACCGAACCAGATTCAGGCTCAGATGCCAACTCAGGCAAAACAAAGGCAGTGTTATCAGCTGACGGTAAACATTATGTCATCAACGGACAAAAGATGTGGATTACCAACGGTGGTTTTGCTGATATCTTTGTGGTGTTTGCTAAAATTGACAATGATAAAAACCTGAGCGCTTTTATTGTTGAGAAATCTTTCGGTGGGGTAACCATGAACGAGGAAGAAAAGAAGATGGGTATCAAAGGATCTTCTACCCGTCAGATTTTCTTTAACGATTGCAAGGTGCCCGTTGAAAACATGTTAAGCGAACGTGAGAACGGCTTTAAAATAGCAGTAAACATCCTTAACATCGGCAGGATTAAGTTGGGTGTTGCGGCTGTTGGTGGAAGCAAGATGGCCCTATCAAAAGCGATCAAGTATTCCAACGAACGCAAACAGTTTGGTGTCTCCATCTCCTCTTTTGGCGCCATCAAACATAAAATCGCAGAAGCAGCAACAAGAATTTTTGCGTCTGAATCTGCACACTACCGCGCGTCACAAAACATTGATGATGCTTATAATGCATTTGTTGCGGGAGGTATGGATTCTGCAAAGGCTCGTTTAAAAGCTCTGGAAGAATTTGCGATAGAATGTGCAATTCTAAAAGTACATGGCTCTGAAGTGCTTGACTTTACAGTAGACGAAGGTGTTCAGATTTATGGTGGTATGGGTTTCTCGGCTGAAGGACCGATGGATCGCGCTTACCGCGATGCACGTATCAATAGAATATTTGAGGGAACAAATGAAATCAACCGCCTGCTTACAATAGACATGTTGTTAAAACGTGCGATGAAAGGTTCGCTTGATTTAATGAATCCGGCTATGGCTGTGCAGAAAGAACTGATGTCAATCCCTGATTTTGGTGCGACTGAAGAAGAAGGGCTGTTTGTAAAAGAGAAGAAAGCCCTGGCCAATTTAAAGAAGGCAGGTCTAATGGTAGCAGGAGCAGCCATTCAGAAATTTATGATGAAGCTGAGCGATGAGCAGGAGATACTCATGAACTTAGCTGACATGCTTATTGAAGGTTATGTAGCGGAGTCAACTTTACTACGTGTAGAAAAACTAATAGGACTGCGTGGAGAAAAAGCCTGTGAAATACAAAAGGAAATGGCGCTAATCTATTTGCATACAGCTATTGAAAGAGCAGCATCAGCAGGTAAAAGTGCTATCACTTCATTTGCTGAGGGTGACGAACAACGCCTGATGTTGATGGGTTTAAAACGATTCACAAAAGTGGAAAGCTACAACTTGAAAGAAGCAAGACGGAAGGTGGCTAACTATGCTATTGAGAAAGGCGAATATGCTTTTTAGACTTCAGACATAAGTAGTAAGAAACAAGACAATAAAACCCTGTCAGCAATGACGGGGTTTTTTATTTAAGTTAGGGGATAAACACCAGATAGGCTTGTTGTCGAAAGGATTTTTTCCCTTACTTCGAACAATCTATGAAATTTGGAGAAAGACTGGTTTTGCTAAGAAAGAAAAAAGGATTTTCACAAGAATTGCTTGCTGAACATGCCGGAGTATCGCTCCGCACCATACAACGATTGGAAAAGGAGCATGTAGCCCCGAGGGCAGATACCTTAAAAAGATTAGCACAAGTATTAGACGTTCCCTTTGAACAACTTCAGGAAGAAAATTCAAATGATGAAATAAAATGGCTGATAAAGATGAATACATCAGCACTGTTTTTACTTATACCAACCTTAAATATTTTTCTACCATTGCTTTACTATAAAAAGATAAAAGCAGCGGATGTAAAGAAACATGCGCAGCGCATGCTTAGCTTTCAAATTTTGTGGACAATAAGCACGATTCTATTACTTGTTTTAATACAAACCCTTCAAATAAGTATTACTGGATCTGTCATGATCGGTCGTTTCTCAATTCTGATACCTGCTTATCTTGTGTGTACACTGCCTAATTTTATTTTGACTATTCGCACCAGCATACAGATAAAATCTGGCGACCTTAACCGTGTTTATAGAACAATTCCGGTGTTATTTTAATTAATTCATCGAATGTCGTAGAAATGTCGCACTAAAAGCGGCATATGCATTGGGCTTTGCAAAGCACCTTTGCCAAAAAGTCTATGAAGAAAATAATCTTTTATTTAGCGCTGGTAGCTACAGGCGCTATTCTTACACTATTGATCACAGCCTCTCTATCAGAGGAAGAAGCGTACGCGGAGGAAATTAAAGTAAAACTATATTCCAAGGTATTACAGGAAGAAAGAGATTTGCTGATACACCTTCCCGTTGATTACGACCCTACAAAAAAGTACCCTGTCTTTTATGTTTTAGATGGCGGCTCCCTTGATCGGAACCTTGATCAAACACTTGATGTTTTAGCGAAGGCACATTGCGCGCGCGAGGGTATAGTGGTCGGTATTCCGAACATGTCCGCAGAAAACCGATCAAAGAATCTTATACCTCCGTTTATGAAAACGGATACAGAGGATGCCTCGAGTCAGTTTGGTAGCGGTAACAACTTCTTAACTTTTATTGAAAAAGAAGTTAAGCCAACTATTGAAAACAAGTATAGTTGTAGTGGGCATAACACACTGGTAGGTAACTCGCGTGGAGGGCTACTTACACTTTATTCAATTATCAATAATCCAACAGTATTTCAAGCAAGATTAATTTTTAGCGCGCCTGTTTGGCGACAAGACAGTATATTGATTGAGAAAACAGTAAGCTATATTAAAAAAAATGGTTCACCGAAGGGATTAGTCTTTATAAGTGTGGGGGAGCAAGAGACTGACAGAATGAGACAAGGCTTTGAAAAACTAAAATGGCAAATCGAAAAAAGCGATTCTGCAAACCGCAATTGGAAATGGGAAGTAACCAAAGACGCAGCGCATGAAACAAACGCCAAGCAATCGTTGCCTATGGCTTTAAAATACTGGTCGCAGGTTAATGACGTAGATTAGTTAAATATGGTATGACCAGAATAAACGAAGCAAACCTCATCATTAACATGCTTAGTTGTAAGGCTTAAAGTTCATTCATTATATCACCGAATGGAAAACCTATTCCGTGATATAATGAATTTGATTACTCCGTCTTCAATGTATCAGCAGGATTAGACAAGGCTGTTTTATAAGTCTGTGATGCGATGGTAAATAAACCAAGACTAATTAATCCGAAAGCACCCAATACAATATCAAGCACAGTTAAGTTGGTATGGTAATCAGGTATTCGGGTAAACACGGTTTCATAAATACCAATGGCCAAGGGAATGCCGATGGCAATAGACCAGATAATAAGTTTTAAATAGTCCCGCGACAATAACATCGTGATACCAAAAGCACTGGCGCCAAGCACTTTTCTAATACTCACTTCTTTAACCCTGTTTTCCGCTGTGTAAACAACCATGCCTAACAAACCAAGGATAGAGATACTAATGGCCAACAGACCAAGAAAGCCTGCCATTTTTAATAACAAACCGTAAACCTGATATGAATCATTCAACTCATCTTTAAAGAAGGCGGCCTCCAGTTTGGTGTTTTCACTTAATTTTTCCCAACTGTTCTCCATGGCGGTAAATGTTCCGAACACATCAGAAACATCCACAAGCACATTGGCTTGAGAAAACTGTGACACATTATTTCTAAAAATAAAATTACCGATGGGTATTTGTGGAGGAGCATAGTGGAAATTTTTGACTACACCAATAATTTGTAGTTCCATGCTGTCTATAAAAAGAGTCTTACCAAGACCATCTTCTAATGCAATTTTATTGTTAATTAGAAACTGTTCGTTAACAAGACAGTAGCGCTCTTCAGTAGAGACAGCCTCAGGAAAGTTTTTGCCAAGTATTAATTTAAGTTTAAGGCTTTCAAGAAAATCACTGTCGATAAAGAGTTGAGAAACTTTGACAGAATCACGATCTGCAGTATTTACCCAGGTGGTTGAATTAGAAAGTCCTGGAGAACCTGATGAGAGTGACACAGATTGAACAACAGATAATTTTTCAAATTCAGTCTTCAGTATTTCCGGCTTAACCTCCTGCAGGTTTACGTTAACAATATTTTCTTTTTGAAAACCGAAATCAAAATTTAATAAAGTATGATACTGCCTGCCAAAAACGATAAGAGATAAAATAAAACAAAAGGAAAGTGCGAATTGAAAAATTGTCAGGCCCTTGCGAATACGCATGCCACTAAAGGCACGGGTAGAAACTTTACTTTTAAGTGCCTCAATGGGGTTTAGTCCTGCAAAATACAAGGCCGGAAACAAACCCGCCATTAGTCCGGTTACAAGGGCAAAAGCAATGAACAAAGTTGCTATTTTCAATGTAATGCTTAGGTCAAGCACCGAAGCCTCTACCAATATACTTTTGAATTCGTCTCTCAATAAAAGAAAAATTCCACATGCACCCATTAGAGAGATTAAACAGATCACTACTGTTTCTGTAATAAATTGAAAGAATATCTGACTCTTAACACCCCCCATAGTTTTGCGCAAACCAATTTCCTTGGAACGCTTAAGTGCACGGGCTATTGAAATATTTGTGTAATTGAAACAGGCCGGCAAAAGAATGAGTAGGGCAATAGCACCGAAAACAATAAAGCCCGAAGTTTCCCACTTAGGACCAATCGCATTAGAAAGATCGCTTGTAATGATTTCTTCCAAACCAAGCAAACCAAAGTTTACCTTAACCGAAGTATTCGCATACGTACTTTTTTCTACTTGTGTCAGGTATGCTTGCAAATCTTTAGTCTTTGTTCCTTCTTTCAACAGTACATAAATAAACTGATCATGGTATTCGGTCCATTGTTCTGTATTCAAACCTTCATTGGGAGGAAGTGAGGCAAACGATGCCAGGGCCTCAAATTTAAAATGGGTATTTTTCGGATAGTCTTTTAGTACACCGGTTATTTCATAGCTGCCCTGCTCTTTTAATTCTATGAACTTGCCAACAACATCAACAGATCCAAAGAATTTTAAGGCAGCACTTTCAGTAAGCACAAGCGTATTCGGTTTACTCAAAGCACTTTGTGTATTGCCGCTGAGCATGGTAAAAGTAAACACACGAAGAAAACTTTGATCGGCAAAATAACCTTGTATGCGAATGTTTTCTTTTTCCTGAACAACGTCACCCTCAAAGGAAGAATTGATACGCACAACTTCTTTAGCTCCAATAAATTCTTCTTTTAGCTTATCAGCCAGTGCAATAGGTGAGGAGGCAAAATTTCTTTCTTCAAAGCCCTCCGTTCTTTTACTGATAACCGTATAAATGTTATCGCCATTAGCATGAAAGTTATCGCTGGTACTGATATAACCATACATAGAAATAAGCAACAGGCTTATAGACATACCGATGGCCAAGCCAAAAGCATTTAATAACGTAAAGTACCGATACTGATACAAGTTGCGTAAAGCAACCTTTAGAAAGTTTCTGATCATAGATAAAGAGATAGTGTTGGATGAATAAATACCTGATTGAGCATTTCTTTTTCTTTTACGAAGGGCATAAGAAAACATAAGGGAAAGCACCTGTTTCCAATAGGTGCGTTTGGCCATAGCAATTGATTTGGTTTTAACATGATGATAAAACCACTCGTCAAGATCGCCACGCAAATCGTCTACTTTGGCAAAACCACAATACCAGTCAAAAAGCTTTTGCGCAAGTTTGGGTGGGTGAGCTTTCATCGGGAGGCAAGTTTTATTTTAGAGAGATCCCACAATTGGTCGCGCAGACTTTTAGTTTCGGTTAGTGCTTTTTTACCTGCTTGTGTAATGTCGTAATAGCGCTTGCTGCGTCCGCCACGTTCGGCAGTAGCACCACCAACCCATGATTTGAGGAAGCCCTTTTCTTCTAAACGGGTAATGGTTGAGTGCAAGGCACCAATACTAATGCTCCTGTCGCACCGAGACTCAAGCTCCTGCTGAATAGACACTCCATATGCGTTGTCGTTCAGGGCAGTTATGGTGAGAAGCACCAATTCCTCCAATTCACCTAAATACGTTTTCATGTAGAACAGTTTAACTCCTGATACGTAAAGCCTCCTTATTTGTTTCTGTTTTTCAGAACAAATAGAAAAAACTTAGATTTACACGAAAACGAAGAGAGATTTCACCCAACGATCTATATTTTTTAAAGGACGGGGCCAGCACTTGTGCCGTGTGAGTACTTAGCATAACTTAGTTGCTTTTCCAAAAAAGCATGCCTCACATCACAAAGCCCCTCGTTCAAGAAACCGATGTTACCCTTATTGGTGCTGGTATCATGAGTGCCACACTTGGTATTATTCTTAAAGAACTTAACCCAGATCTCACCATCCAGATTTTTGAACAACTGGATCAGGCGGGTACTGAAAGCTCTGATGCCTGGAATAATGCAGGCACAGGTCACGCTGCATTTTGCGAACTGAATTACACACCGGTAAAACCGAATGGTTCTATTGATACGGGCAAGGCCGCAAAAATCTGTCAGGACTTTGAAGTCTCTAAAGAATTCTGGTCATACCTTGTTCAAAAGAAATATGTAAATGATCCATCAACCTTTATTAAGCAGGTTGCACACATGAGTTTTGTGTGGGGAAATGATAATGTTTCTTTCCTGAAGAAACGATATGAAGCGATGCATACTAACCCACTATTTAATGGTATGCAGTATACAGAAGATGCTGACTTGATTAAAGAGTGGGCACCTTTGATTATGAAAGGAAGAAATCAGAAACAAGCACTGGCAGCTACGAACATGGCAGCAGGTACTGATGTAAACTTTGGAGAACTTACCCGGCAAATGATAAAAAAACTGGAAAGCATGCCCGGAGTAACAGTCCATTACAACGTTGAGGTCTTAGATATTGATCCGCATAAAAAAGGCGGTTGGTTGGTAGAAACCAAGCACATGCTTGCTAAGAAAAAGGAAGATTGCCGGACGCAATTTGTATTTATTGGCGCAGGAGGTGCAACGCTTCATTTGTTAAAGGATGCTGAGATAAAAGAGCGTAAAGGCTATGGCGGCTTTCCTGTAAGTGGTTTGTGGTTAAAATGTAATAATGAAGAGTTAATACAAATGCACAATGCCAAGGTATACGGCAAGGCGGCCGTTGGTTCTCCCCCCATGTCTGTACCGCATGTAGACACACGTGTGATTGACGGAAAAAAGGAATTGCTCTTTGGTCCGTTTGCAGGATTTTCCATGCGCTTTTTAAAAAGCGGATCGCATACAGATCTTGCCAAGTCACTTCGTATCGATAATCTTGCTCCTATGATTTCCGCAGGATTGAGTAATGTGCCGCTAACGAAATACCTCATCAAACAAGTACGACTTTCGCATGAGGACCGTGTGAAAACATTGCAAGAATATGTGCCGGTGGCAGAACTTAAAGATTGGGAGCTGAAGCGTGCAGGACAAAGAGTACAGGTTATTAAAAAAGAAGAAGGTTTAAAAGGTAAACTGGAGTTTGGTACAGAGGCGATTGTATCTGCAGATGGAAGTGTAGCCGCATTGCTTGGCGCATCACCAGGTGCCTCTACTGCTGCTGCCATTATGTTTGGCATTTTGCCCAGGTGCTTTCCAAAAGAAAGTAAATCAGCAGCATGGCAAAGCAAGTTAAAAGAGATGGCACCATCGTTTGGACTTGATCTTTCAAAGCAGGAGAGTGCTATTGATGAAACAAGAAACAAAACAACACAGTTGCTGAAATTGTATTAAAAGCGTACAAGAGCGGTGTTCATGAATGAACAATATTTTGAAGGGAGTTTACAATAAACTCCCTTTTTGCTTTTTATAAGCTGTTTATTGAACTGGCCTCTTTTTTGATCCCCATCGAAAAAATACTCCCTATGGCGCGCTCCTCTAATAACTCCGTTTTGCTCTTAATTGTGTTATTATTAACCTTTCCACTGTGGATAGGAATAGCAGGGGGGCTTATTGGCTTGGTAGCAGGTGCTTTCGGTTTAGTTATAGCCCTTATTGCTGGCGTCTTTGGTTTATTTGCCGGTCTCATTGGTGGCGTCTTTGGTTTTGTTGGTTGGATATTTGATGGCCTTTTCGATTGGGATATGCACCCTTTCAATTTTGTGGTGAGCCCATTTTTACTGCTGCTTTTTATTGTTGCTATTGTTATGATTTTCAGAAGTAAGCAACAACCGGCAAAAAAATAAAACAACCTCTTACCCTAAGCAGACAACATTAATTTTAGCTAGAAGTTTGAGCATTTGATATCCATAAAAAAACCCTGGTGAGAATTTCACCAGGGTTTTTTATTGAGAGGTGATTACTGAAATTACTCGCCTCTTTTCGCTTTCATTGGGAAAGAGCCAAACTGACCCATAACAATGTTACCAGCCATTTCATCACCAGTGATAATTCCTTTCATCTGAATGTTAGCCGTATTGCCTCCGAAGGAAACATCATAAGTAACTGTTAACTCATTGCCTTTTACAACTACAGATGTAAGTGCAGTTTCTTTAGGATTGCGTGTACTTACAATCGTTCCTTTGTAGGTCTCACCATCTTTAACAATGGTTAATGTTCCATTGCTGGCACCTTGTGGTGTTTCTAGTGTGTAAGTCCATTTGCCATCAGCTTTTACAACAGCAGTTGGATCAGCCGCTGGTGTTGTGGCACTTGGCGTAGCAGCCGCTGGTCTGGCACCTGCTGGCATACCGCCACCACGTTGTGCTCCACCGGTGTTACCTCCTTGTTGTCCTCCACCCATATTGCCCATATCACCACCGCCATCACCACCATCTTTCATGTCGTCATTATTGATTGAGCGTCTTCTGCGAGGCTGGTTATCGAAGCCCATTTTACCGATTCGGTAACTGATGTTAAATCTGAAACCAAGATTGTTTTGTGTGGTAAAACCACTTTGACGAATTGTATTCGTCACTGTTTCATTACGAATAGTAATGGACTCAGCCAGGAAATTTTCTAAACCAAAACCAAAGCTTCCTTTTTTGTTTTTAAAGTCTTTGCGAACAGCCAGACTATAGAAACCAAAACCGCCTTGTTCACCTTGCAATTGAACACGCTTCCCTCTGTAAAAACCAAAGAATTGTAAGCCCCAGCCTTTTTCAAAAGAATAACCGCCAAAGACACGGCCGCTATAAACCCAACCTTCATTGCTAGCCCTGTCGTCAGGATTAGGCACATTATTGTCTAGTACAGCATAGTACACATCACCACCGCCACTAAGGGTTAACTTACCTACGGTGACATTGGCAAAAAGACTTGATCCATACGCCTCTTCTTTACCGATATTGGCATAGCGGGTAATAATGGTATCTCCAGAAAATGTTCTTAGACTTTGAATTGAATTATTAGAGTTCCTGTAAAAACCTGTGAAGTTTAGAGAAACGCCTTTTAATTGTGTAGTATAGCCTACCTCATAGTTATCTGTAAACTCCGGGTCAAGGACCGGGTTACCAATAGTTTGGTTGAGTGAGTTGTTATTTTGTTGTTTGTTTGGATTTAAAAACTGAATTGATGGCCGTTGTATCCTTCTGTTATAAGAGAGTTTTACGGTATTGCCATTTTTTAACTTTTTGGATGCGTTAATACTGGGAACAACAACACTGTATTCCGGAATATCAATATTGCTTTCAGTTCTTGTGAAAGCATTGATAGTAGTGTATTCGTAACGCACACCTCCTTTAAGGCTATATCCGTTTTTTGCAGCATATGTATAAGATGCATAAGCAGAGCTCACATCTTGATTGTAATTGAGCTGATTAGAGTTTGAAGAAACAGATTCATACACACCATCCGCATTTAAATCTGAGGAGGTGATGAAATTACTAGTAACAGTTCTTTTGATTTGCTTGATACCAGTTTCAAAAATCTGCGTTGTACCAATGGGTGTTTGAAAATCAGCCTGGATAGTAAACTCTTCGTTCACACCATCGTTTTCATTTTTCAATTGATTGAGGAGGGTGTTAGCATTGTCGAAGTTAGTTGTGAAGAAATCATTGTTTCTATCGTTGCGACTATAGGAAGTTAAGAAGCTAAGCTCTTGCTGCGGTTTTTCGAAATAATGTGTGTAGGTAAGATTAGCATCTACTGTACCAGATCCGCCTAATGTTTTATTGTTACTTAAACTTAAGGGCTGTGCTACACCATCAATGGTGGTGATTCGCTCAAGGTTATCCTGATAACTATTGTTATTACGAATACCATATCGTACAGAAGCAGCTAAGGTATTCTGTTTGTTGATGTCATAATCCCAACCCAGTGAGTAGTTTCCGAAAATTCCATCGCTTTTATTGTCACCCCGTTGAATAGTTTGTCTTTCCTCTGTACCAGATATAAGTTGAGTGTTTTCAAAGTTACCATTAACGTTATAATTGGCACGACCCCAACCACCTAGAGAAAAACCCATATTCTTTTTACGGTAATTTCCATTAAGGCCCAGGTTAGATCCTCTATAACCCACACCAGCATCAACATTCAGCGTTAGCCCTTCCAATGTGTTCTTTTTAGTAACGATGTTGATTATACCACCAGAACCCTCTGCATCATACTTGGCAGAGGGAGATGTAATCACTTCAACTGTTTTAATCTGGTCTGCCGGAATTTGCTTTAAGGCATCAGCAATAGAGCTGGCCATAATCGTTGATGGTTTATTGTTAATCAGCACCATAATGTTGCTGCTTCCACGTAAGCTAACATTGCCATCTAAATCAACGGATAACATAGGCACGCGCTTTAAAACATCTGTAGCATCTCCTCCTTTAGTGGTAGCATCATTTTCAGCATTGTAAATGGTTCTGTCAACGCGTTCCTCTATAAGGTCTTTCTTACCTTCAACCACCACTTCATTGAGCACCTTCGAGCCGGTACCTAGTTTAATAATGCCCACATTGAGGTCGTTGTCTTTACCAGCAACCTTTAAATCATTAATGGTTTGTGTTTCGTAACCAATAAAAGAGATTACAACATTATAGGTGCCATCTTCCACTTTAGTAATGGTAAACTTCCCTTTAGCATCGGCAACGGTACCGTTAACCACCTTATTCGTGGTCGCATCGTGCAGGGCAATTGTTGCAAACTCCACAGGAGCATTGCTATCGGCATCTAATACAGTGCCTGAGATTTTTCCATTGCCCTCCATGGCGATCGCTGCGGAATTTCTTGAGCCGCCACCAGGACTTTGGGGAGTTTGAGCCATGCTAAAAAATGAGAGCACAGCAAGTGTAAGAGTTAAAAGCGTTTTCATGTAAGTAGGTTTCTGCATATTGAACCGCGAAATAAGTGTTTGGGTTTTAGATAGTTGAGGCAAATCCATGCGGGGTGAAAAAGCAGGACAACTGGTAGTTAATCAGGTTAATAAATGTTAAAGTCTTAGCTGATCTTGCTCCAGCTTAAACCAGACTTTTTAGCTGAAACAACCTGGTTTTTTATGCAGGCGTTTTCCATTTTTTCCAGGTTTGGATCACTTTCCAGAATACTAATGGCCGATTCTCTCGCTTGCTGCAATAGTATTTGGTCTTTAGATAAATCTGCCAATAAAAGATCAAGTACACCACTCTGCTGAGTGCCAGTAAGATCACCGGGACCCCGAAGTTTCAAATCGGTCTCTGCAATTTCGAAGCCATTGTTGGTTTGTACCATGGTATTGATGCGCACTTTTGAATCCTGGCTTAGTTTATAATTGCTCATTAAAATACAAAACGATTGTTCGGCTCCGCGCCCCACACGTCCTCTTAACTGATGAAGCTGTGACAGGCCAAAGCGTTCGGCATTTTCTATAACCATTACCGAGGCATTAGGAACATCAACGCCAACTTCTATTACAGTAGTGGCCACCATAATTTTAGTTTCACCTTTTTTAAAGCGTTGCATCTCGTATTCCTTATCGGCTGCCTTCATTTGTCCGTGTACAATGCTCAGGGCCACATCAGGAAAAGCGCGTGCCATACTTTCATAGCCATCCATTACATGTTTGAGATCTAGTTTTTCCGACTCTTCAATAAGCGGGTAAACTACATACACCTGTCTTCCTAAAGCGATCTGGTCTCGTAGAAACTGATTTACCTGTAAACGATGTGAGTCAAAACGATGAACAGTTTTAATCGGTTTACGCCCTGCTGGCAATTGATCAATAACCGAAATATCAAGGTCGCCATATAGCGTCATGGCCAGCGTGCGGGGAATGGGCGTAGCAGTCATCACCAGTACGTGTGGCATTACCGCCTCATTTTTTTTCCAAAGTTTTGAGCGTTGTGCCACACCAAAACGATGTTGTTCATCAATAACAGCCAAACCCAAATTTTTGAACTGCACCACATCTTCCAGCAAAGCATGCGTTCCTACTAAAATTTTTAACTCACCCGAAAGCAACTTCTCATGAATTACTTTTCTGTCGGATTTTTTTGTTGATCCGGTAAGTATTTCAATACTCAGATTCATTTTAACGGCATAGCGCTGCAGTCCGGTAAAATGTTGTTGTGCTAAAATTTCTGTTGGAGCCATTAAAGCACACTGCGCATCTGAACCAATGGCCAATAACATGCAAATGAATCCTACGATGGTTTTGCCGCTGCCTACGTCTCCCTGTAACAGGCGATTCATCTGTCTGCCAGTTTTCATGTCGGCATAAATTTCCTTAATCACTCGCTTTTGCGCATCGGTTAAATCAAAAGGCAAATGATTTTTGTAAAACTCAGTCAATAAAGAAGAGTCGCTAAACACCTGGCCTTTGTACGAAACCTTTCTGACATGTTTTAGACGTAGCAGCTTAAGTTGTACATAAAAAAGCTCTTCAAACTTGATGCGCTGTTGCGCTTTGCTTAAGCTTTCATGATTTTTGGGAAAATGGATATTAATGAGTGCCTCTCGTTTTCCAACAAGTGCATGTTTCTGTAGTAAATCAACAGGAAGGGTTTCACGAATGTGATCTTTTCCACCGGTCAATATTTCCTGTTGTAATCTTGAGATTACCTTATTGTCGAGATGTTTACTTTTAAGTTTTTCTGTTAGCGGGTAAACGGGCCGTAAGGTTTGTGTGCGGGTAGTTGTTTCTGTAAAAATATCGAACTCAGGATGTGCAATAGAGAATTTGCTGCCAAAACGGGCAGGCTTGCCAAAGACAATGTATTCGGTATTGATTTTTAACCTCTCCATGGCCCAGTTGATACCTTGAAACCAGACTAATTCAAGGCTACCGCTGTCATCCTCAAAATGAGCCGAGAGTCGTTTTTTAAAGCCATTGCCAACAAGTTCTTTACTCTTTACAATGCCCCTGAGCTGTACATAGGGCATTTCATCAACTATTTCGTTGATCTTATAAAATTTGGTGCGATCTTCGTAGCGAAATGGATAGTGCTGTAAAAGGTCGGCATAAGTAAAAACACTTAATTCTTTGTTGAGTAATGCAGCGCGCTGCGGCCCCACGCCCTTTAAATATTCAATTGAAGTGCTAAAAAAATCCGCCATAGCCCCACGCTGCGTATGTTAATTGTAATTTGCCTGGAAAATTAACATTGTTCGGGGTTTTAAACCAGAATTGTGGGTTACTTAGGTAAAGGATTTGTAATAAAGGAGGGCAAGTGAAGTATGATGGTTAAAGCAAAATATTTTAGAGAAATAGAGTACGTAGAGGTAAAGGACTTGCCACAAGAGCAACAACAACTGTTATCTCATTATAAAGAAGCAGATTACATCAAAATACTTATTGATGACAAAATAGTTGGTCCTTGTTTGCAGTATAGCCATTACGAAAAATGGTACACCTCTTTGAGGATGCCTAAAATAAACGAAGAAGTCAGGTCACAAAGCCAGCCCATTGAACAATTACTGGTGAATAAGTTTTAGGCTAATCCCAAATGCCTACAGGCACAACTTCGAGCACATTTCCTGCCGGATCTTCAAAATAGAAAGATTGCTGACCATTCTTCCATGTTACTTCATCAGTAATGGATATTCCCTTTTTAATTATTTCCAGTTTTGTTTGTTCGTAATCCACCGGATCGACTTCAAATGCAAAATGAATTTTGCCTTGCGCATAATGACCGGGGGGAGATTTTTTTAACTGCGAGTCCTGCGGATTGAAACAAAGTAAGACTGAATTACCTACTCTTAAAAACAAATGTTTGTCAGGTAAATAACTAATCAGAGGCAAGCCAAGCTTTTCACAATAAAAAAGCCTGGCCGCCTCTAAATCCTGTGTATAAATACAGGTTTCTTTTATCTGTTTAAACGAAATCAAAAGCCTGTGGTAATACCTTTTTCAGTAGCCTTAATTCCTTCCTTCATCCAAATGGGTTCTGGAGCCCCTTTTAAATAGTAATCGAAGAATTGCATCAAGCGAATGTCGTAGTCTTTTCTGTTTTGTCTTTGTTGAAGGTTGTGCAGTTCGTCATTGTACACCAGCATCCAAACAGGCTTTTGTAACCTGCGCAGGGCCATGTAAAACTCTATCCCTTGGTACCAGGGCACTGCGTCATCCTTATCGTTTTGCATAATCAACACAGGTGTCTGAATTTTATCAGCAGTAAACAATGGTGAATTCTCGAGGTAATAAAGAGGCTTTTCCCACAGAGTACCACCTATACGACTTTGTGATTGTTCATATTGAAACATGCGACTTAACCCACTGCCCCAGCGAATACCTCCATAAGCACTTGTCATGTTAACTACAGCCGCACCTGCTCCGGCTGCTTTAAATAAATTTGTGCGTGTAATTAAATACGCAGTTTGGTAACCACCCCAGCTTTGACCTTGTATGCCAATGTTTTTTTCATCGACAAAACCTTTTGCAATCATGCTGGTAACACCAGGCATAATGCTGTTGTAGGCACTCTCGCCAGGCAAACCGATTTTGTAAACAATATCCGGAATAAACACCAGGTAATCGTTACTTACACACATGGTGCGTTGTATGATGGACCAGGCAGGTTGTGGCTTGAAATGACTGTACAATTGTTCACTACTCTTTTCATAGAAATACACCAGCATCGGATACTTCTTGCTAGGATCAAAATTTTCAGGTTTGTAAAGCAAGCCTTCCAGCGGAATATTATCCAATGAAGTAAACTTCACCAAGTCAACGCTTCCCCACTTATAATTTTTCATCTGTGGATTAGCATTAGTTAATTTCTTTGGAGATTGAAAAGAAAGATTGCTTACCCAAACATCAGGAAACTCAGTAAACGATTCGCGTGTAAATAAAATCCTATCGCTTTGCAGCGCCTTAACGGCACCAGCATACCGATAATCACCGGATAATAATTTTTTGAGTTCGTTTGTCTTCAGATTTAAACTATAAAAGGCTGTAGCTTTTGTCACCTCATTAAAAGCAGAGAGCAGGATTAGCGCATCCGCTTTAATAAACTTTTCCTCGGGGTCTAATCGGATGTACCTAAACACAATTTTTTGGTTGCGACCTACCTTGGTAAGATTTATGGCAGCACGTTTGTTTTCAGGATCAAGTGACCAGATGTCGTAACGATCGTAAACTAATAATTGCTGGTCTTGTTCTGTCCAACCGAGCCTTCCATACGCAGAAGGATAATCCGGATGATCATCTTCCTCATCAGCAAAGTCTACAGGCAGTGATTTTGTAAGGCTGTGGATTTGGGAATTGTTGATGGCATAAGAGAACCAGGCTGTATCAGTTTGGCTGTACCAGTAGATATAATTTCCCTTTGGAGAAATGAAAGTATCTCCTTTCAAAGCTTTGCTTATCAGTTTCTTTTCTCCGGATTGAACATTTACAACATAGGCATCTTGTTGCGTGTTGATGTCATAAAAGTTACTCCAGCGATAGGGCTTGTCACTAACGGCTAAAGCATACTTAGCGTTACCCTCATCAGTTAATGTAATATTGGAAATTCGCTCGTTACTTAAAGGCTTTAGTAACTTGCTTTGCAAATCATAGGCAGCGAGGTAGCTGCGTTTCTTGTCATTTTCTAATTGCCTGGCCTGTTGTGTTTGTAAAACACTGTCGCGCCAATTCCAAACATCTACTTTTATAATTTCTTCGTCTAATCTGGTTGTGTCGGGCAATAGAGGTTTAGGTGCAAGACCAACAAAAAGTGTCTTGCTGTTTTGTGAAAACAGTGGCGTGTAATGCTCACTCAACAACCAGTCAGCAGGAACACCGGGCGTTTGGGAGCTTAGCAGTGCTTGTGCCTTGTCTTGTGTAGTTTGCCAATGGTATAAGGTGAATTGACGCAATAAGGCCTTAGTGGTGTCGCTATCAAGTAAAAAAGCTAACTGATTTCCATCTTCACTAATACTGAGGCCTTTGTATTTAAATTTCTTATGGCCTTCATGAATTTGCTGTAATGACGATTTCTGTAAATCGTACCAATACACACCTGGTTTTTGTGTGCTGTCATTACCTGTTGTTGTAAACATTATTCCCTGACCAAACTTGGCAAAGGCATAATCCTTCACATAAGAAAATGTCACCTCTTGTTTGTCGCTCAACTTCCTAAGCACCAGGGTGTAGCCATTATCATCGCTATTTTTTTTAGCTTTTTTAACTGGCTTTACGCTTTCCTTCTTCTTGGTGGTATCAGTTTTATCGGCAGCTTTCTTTTCCTCTTTCTTAGCTTCCAGCATATAGGCAAGCCAGTTGCCGGCCTTCTCAGGCACTTTAAAAGATTTTACATCTGCTATTTTTTCAACTGATCTGTTGCTGAAAGTAAAAATGCCCAGTGAGTCTTTAGGAAGATCATCCTTCTTCTTTTTTTGTCTGCGTAATTCTTTCACCTTTTCTTTCTGGGGCTTGATTTTGAAAACAGCCTGCTTACTATCGAAAGTAAGCGTTAAATCAGCCGCACGTTGTACAGAATCTTCTTTGAAATTATTAAGGTTATAGAAAACAGCTCGACCATCCCCATCCTGAGGATTAATTAAGAGTGCTGCGTAATTTCCATCGGGGCTTAGTCCTCTGTAATTGATATCTTTCCAACCATCATAAACATCAGGTGTTAATGGTTTTTTAACAAGAGGAGAGCTGTTCTTTTTTTGCGCGAAGCTGAAGCTTGCCGTAAATGTAAGCAGGAGTACAAGGGGAATGATTTTTTTCATGTAATGATAGTTTTTACTTAAAAGAATCAAATGAATGTAACACGTCATCTTTTTTCACCAAAACAGAACGTGCCATTATCGGAATAATAAAAGTCAGTCTTTATCCTGAATAGGAAAAGACCGTTTGTATAAAGTTGTAGAAATAGATTAGAGAACCTGGCCTCTCAATAAATCCTCAAGGCTTTCCTGTTTACGAATCAACCTGGCTTTTCCATCTTCAACCAACACCTCTGCCGGTTTGAATCGAGCATTGTAGTTAGAAGCCATGGAGTAGCCATAGGCGCCCGCATTGTGTATTGCCAGAATATCATCTTCACGAACTTCGTTCAACATGCGTTCAGCGGCCAGCGTATCCGTCTCACAGATGTAGCCTACCACGTTGTATTGTTTAGTAACAGCTTGTGGATTGGAAACATTGCTGACATGATGGTAGGCATCATACATCATGGGTCGGATCAGGTGATTCAAGCCACTGTTTACACCAACAAAAGTAAGATTAGGTGTTTCTTTCACCACAGTACTTTTCACCAAGAGTACACCTGCCTCACTAACCAAAAACTTTCCTGGTTCTATCCAGGCTTGTAAAGGCTTTCCATATGTTTTGGAAAAATTGTTAAGCGCCTCTGTAATGGCTTTGCCTAAAGCAGCAATGTCTGTGATTTTATCGCCTTCTTTATAAGCCACCTTAAAACCACCACCGAAATCAATAAAGTCGAGGGCTTTAAAATGCATGGCCGTATTGAAAAGAATATCGGCTACTTTTAAGAACACATCAACATCAACTACTTCGCTACCTGTATGTACATGCAATCCGTTGATGTGAATATTATATTCCTTAACAAGCGCAAGAATTTGTGGCAACTGCTGAATCGAAATACCAAATTTTGAATGAATGTGACCCGTTGAAATTTTATAATTTCCTCCTGCCATTACACCAGGATTAATCCGAATGGCACATGCCTTCGAATTTCCATAGGTTTGGCCGAATTTTTTTAATGCTGGCAGGCTGTCCAGGTTAATAGAAAAACCAAGCTCAACGGCCTCCTTTATTTCCTCAAAGTCAACACCACTTGGAGTGAACATAATTTCAGCAGGTGTAAAGCCAGCGTGCATGGCAAGCCGGGCTTCATTTACAGAAACAACATCAACCCCAATGCCTTGCTGTTTCATTACCCGCAAAATATTAACATTGGTAAGGGCCTTGGCTGCATATTTAATGCGCAGGTCAGCACCAGAGAAGGCTGACCGTAATGTTTTAATTTGTTTAACAATGGTGGAGGCATCATACACATACAATGGTGTGCCAAATTGTTTAGCAATCTCTTCTACTGAAATACCCTGAATGGTATAACTACCGTTTTCTATTAACATGACTTAAGCAGCAAATAATTTTAAAACTTTTTCCAAATCTACATTTCCTCCAGACAAGATGATACCCACCCGTTTTCCTGCAAACTTATCTTTATTTTTTATGAGTGCCGCAAAAGGTACAGCGCAAGAGGGTTCTATAATAATTTTCATGGTTTCCCAAATCATACGCATGGCCTCGATAATTTCTGTATCGTTTACGACCAGCACTTCTTTTATGTGTTGCTTAATAATGGGGAAAGTCTTATCGCCCAACGAGGTCAATAAACCATCAGCAATCGTATTGGCCTGAGAGCTCTCTATTTTTCCTGATTTGAGTGAGCGAAAAGTATCATCAGCACCCTCGGGTTCACCCGCATAAACAAAGGTAGTGGGTGAAAGATAGTGAGTTGCCAATAAAGTGCCGCTAAGTAATCCACCACCGCCAACAGGTGCAATCAGCGCATCCAGCTTAGGAATATCCTCTAATAATTCTTTGGCCACTGTCGCCTGACCGGTTATCACATGCTCATTGTTGAAGGGATGAATCTCTGTTGCTTTTGTTTTCAACACAACTTCACGCAATGTTTCTTCGCGTGCAGCTAAAGTGGGTTCACACTCAAAAATTTTTCCGCCATAACCAAGTACAGCTTTTTTCTTGATGACAGGTGCTGTTTTAGGCATTACAATAAAGGCTTCCGTGCCAACAATAGAGGCTGCACGCGCCAAAGCAGCAGCATGATTGCCAGAGGAGTGGGTAGCCAGACCGTTGCCCAGCAAATTAGGAGGCACCTGCAGGGCTGCATTCATCGCACCTCTCGCCTTAAAAGCTCCCACTTTTTGAAAATTCTCGCATTTAAAAAAAAGCTGGCAACCCGTTTGCTGGTTAATGCGTTCTGACGTGAGAATTGGCGTACGATGGATAAATGGTTTTATGCGCAAGTGCGCCTGAACAATATCTTCAACATGAATCATGTCTCTCTATTTTAATGGGAATTAGTAAATTCGAACTCAAATAACAATCCAAATCCAATAAAATGAAACAGCCCCTCATTATTATTATTTTTGTGAGCGTGTTTGCCTTCCAATCGAACGGTCAGGCGGTGCTCAACAAGCTTAAACAAAAAGCAGAACAGGCAGCCGACAGGGCCATAGATAAGAAACTAAGTGGAAAGCAAGGCTCCAACAATACCGGTGGAACGGGGAATAATGGAAGCACTAGTCCTACAAATACCGGTAATAACCCAAGCAATAAAGGTGGTGGCGGACTCACCAGTACACCCCCTGATGTTAACCAGAACTTAAGCGATGCAGAATCAGCCTATAAAACCAAAAGCTATGGAGAGGCACGCTACGCAGTGCAGCAGGCCATGCTGGGTGTGGAAATGGAAATTGGTAACGATATCTTAAAATCCTTTCCAGAGTCAGTTGCGAATTTGCCCAAAGAAGAAAGTGCAGATCAGGTGACCAGCACTGGATATGGTTGGGTGGGTCTGACGATACACAGAGAATATTTAAAGGATGATAAACAACTTACGGTAACCGTGGCTAATAATTCAGCCTGGATGGCCTCCTACAATATGTATATGTCGAATGCCGGTTATGGTCAGACAACAGGTGGTGAACAACAATTCAAGCAAATTAAAGTAAAGGGTTACAGAGGCGTAATTGAATACAGCGAGTCAAGTGGCTATAAAATAAGTGTTGGTATTGGCCAGTCCTCCATCATTGTTTGGGAAGGGGTAAACTTTGCCAACGAACAAGAAATAACGAAGGCAGCTGAGGCCTTTGATATTGATGCCATTAAAAATAAACTTGGCGAACAATAAGCGTATAGAAATAAACACAGCTGAAAGAGACAATCATGAAAAAATTATTCACCCTTATATTTTTAGTGAGTGCTACTACTGCATTTGCACAATTTGATACACACCTGGCTACAGCAAAAGCAGAATATGCTAAAGGTAACCTGGAAGCCTCACGCTTTGCCATGCAACAATTGATGACGGAACTTGACATACAAATTGGCAAAGAAGTACTGACCATATTGCCGACTAAAATGGATGCGCTGAATGCGAACACTAAGAATGATAATGTAACAGCCAATACAGGTCTAGCGGGTTGTTTAATCCACCGCGATTATGGTACACAGGAAAAAGAGGCGAGAATCGAAATTATGAGTAACTCTCCATTAGTTGCTTCATTAAATGCAATTCTGGCTATTCCTTTTATGGGTAATTCAGGGGATGGCACACAAAAAGTAGTGAAGATAGGAGGCTACAAAAGCATACTGCAGAAGAATGTGGACAGCGAAACGAATCGAGAAAACTACACCTTACAAATTCCGATGAATTCTACACTGCTGACTTTGTATGCAGATAAGAGCAACGAGACTGAAATTTTAAAGTGGGCGAACACCATTCCGGTAGATAAAATTGCGAAGATGGTGCAATGAAAAAACTAATTATCTAAAGGGAGCTTCGGCTCCCTTTTTATTAGTAAAACTTCTACCTTAGGTCATACATTCTTTTATGATCTACGATTACATTATTATTGGGGCGGGTTCTGCCGGATGCGTGCTGGCAAACCGTCTTTCGGAAAATCCGAATACAAGTGTTTTGCTGTTGGAAGCAGGGGGAAAGGATTCCCATCCTTTTATTCATATTCCGGGAGGTTACTCCATGTTGCATCACAGTAAGGTAGATTGGAATTGCTACTACACCACACCACAACCCTTTTTACAAAACAGAAAAATTTATCATCCGCGTGGTAAGGTATTGGGTGGATCAAGTTCAACCAATGCCATGGCTTATGTAAGAGGGCAACGCGAAGATTACGATACTTGGGCCGCACTAGGTTGCGAGGGTTGGTCTTATCAGGAGGTGTTACCATACTTTAAAAAATCAGAGCATAATGAACAATACGAAAACGAATATCATAATAAAGGCGGCTTACTGAATGTAACACAAGCCACCTGGTACCATACAAAAGTGGGAGAGGCTTTTATACAAGCCTGCGTTGAGAAAGGATTATCACTTAATCAGGATATTAACGGTGGCACACAAGAAGGCGCAGGATGGTTACAGTACACGATGAAGCAATCGAAGCGACAAAGCACAGCGAAGGCTTTCCTGCACCCGGTAATGAAACGCAGCAACCTTACAATTGTAACAGGGGCTGTCTGTAAAAAACTGGTATTGCAGCACAAGCGTGTTATTGGTGTTGATTTCATGACGAAGAGTAGCAGTACACTAACAGCCCGAGCAAAGCATGAAGTAATTGTAACAGCGGGTGCTTTTGAGTCGCCCAAGATATTAATGCTGTCAGGCATAGGTGCTAAAGATGAATTACAAAAGCATGGAATAGCGTTGCAATATGAATTGGAAGGTGTTGGTAAAAATTTGCATGACCATTTATTCTATGCCATCAGTAGTTTGAGTAATGTTAAAACCAATAATCATTATGTACCCTTACACATGCGGGCTGTAGCCTTGGGTAAATACTTTATTTCCGGAAGCGGTCCTTTGTCTATAGGCCCCTTGGAGGCTGTAGCTTTTCTGAAATCAGATGCAGCACAAACAAGACCTGATATTCAGTTTCAGTTTACTCCAACACAACCTGGAGATAATTATAATTACGATATTTTTAATCTCGATACATTTCCACATGAGAATGGCTATACAATTTTACCCACGCAGGTAAGACCAGAAAGCCGTGGACAGGTGTCACTCGCTTCTGCGGATCCTCATGCTGCACCGCTTATTGATCCAAAATACTTAAGCAGTGAAAAAGACAGGGAGATTATGGTGAAGGCCGCAAGACATGCGCTTGAAACCTTGGAGCAAAGTGCTTTTGATACCTACAGAATTCGTAACCACGTTCCAGCAAAGGGTAATTCGGATGATGAATTATTAGAACACATACAACGCAGTGCTGAATGTGTGTACCATCCGGTAGGCACATGCAAAATGGGTGTTGACGAATTAGCCGTAGTCGACCCTCAACTTAAAGTAATTGGTATGGAAAATTTGCGGGTGGTCGATGCCTCAGTCATGCCAATCATCAGCAGTGGTAATACAAACGCACCTGTAATCATGATTGCCGAGAAAGCAGCAGAGATGATTATAAGCGCACATTGATTTTAATTTTGACAACGGGAACCATTAGCTAACTAAAATCCTTTGTAGATAGAACTAAAAAACAGCATAATGACAACAGCACATGTAAGCCCTGCACTTTTTGTAAAAATGGCCATCAGCGCCTGGGATGCTCAGGTGAAACAAATGGATAAATTGGTAGATAGCCTTACGGATGAGCAATGGATGAACGAAATAGCACCGGGTAAAAACCGCGGTATCTATATTTTAGGTCATCTGGCAGCAGTCAATGATTACATGCTATCCCTATTTGAATTCAGTGATCGCCTACATCCTGAATGGGAACCTATGTTTATCCGAACACCTGATAAATCTGGTCATGACTTTCCATCCTTAGATACGCTGAAAAAATATTGGAGACAGGTGAATGAAACACTTGCCTTACATTTTAGTAAGATGGAACCAGACGCATGGTTTCTGAAACACACATCAGTAAGTGAAGATGTTTTTGCTAAAGAACCTCATCGTAATAAATTGAATGTATTGATTAACCGTACTAATCATCAGAGCTATCACCTGGGTCAATTGATTTTGTTGCAGCACAAGCAATCGGATTAGTAATGGATTCATAAGGCGGAATAGGTATTGCTTATTTTAGGGCTTGACTGTAACAAAACATTAGCACAATAGTCTTTCGTTAAAAAAAAACCTATGCTTAAAAAGGTTAGCAGCTCTTTCTTACTCGCTATTCAAAACATTCGTTCGCACTTTTTCCATACACTGCTATCTGTGTTGGGTATTGTTATTGGTGTAGCTTCCCTGGTAGCAATTCTTTCACTTATTGATGGTATGGAAGATTACGCCAATAAAGAAATTACACAAACCACCTCCTTAAAAGCAATTATAGTTCGCAGTGACGCGCATAAACGAGTTAATGGTATACGCATAAGAAAAGACAGCTTTGCCACGCTGCAGCCAACAGATATATTCAAGCTGCAATTAAGCCATCCTGCCAATTTATATTTGAGACGATCTTCTGTTGACGAAATTGTTATTGGAGACAGCACTATTGGAACCAACATTTTGGCCACTGGTGTTAATGTTGCTCCCAATGCCAAAACTGTAGCGGGAACTTTGTTTGCACCAGAAGACTTGGAAAACAAAAGAAACGTAGTTTTGATCAACGAAATATTTGCCAAGCAAGCCTGGCCAACAAAGGATACACAAACACTCATAGGACAAGCCATTATCATAGGAGATAGAACATTTATTATTCAGGGCATATTAGCCAATGACAAAGCAGATACTCCTTACATTATTATACCTATTACGTTGCTTACGCAGGAAGAGCTGCGAAGCATTACACCAGAGCTGATCATTGAAGCCGAAAGTGTTGAGAATGTTCCTGAACTTAAAGATGAGATTGTACTCTTTCTCAAGAGTAAATATCCTTCTTACCAAGAGGACTTCTCAATTTTTACAAACGAAATGCGTGTAAAACAGGCTGCTCAGGGCTTTTTACTATTCAGAATTATCATGGGTATGATTGTCGGTATCTCCGTGCTGGTGGGTGGTATCGGTGTGATGAATGTATTGTTGATTTCTGTGACAGAAAGAACAGTAGAAATTGGTATAAGAAAAGCAGTAGGTGCTAACCGTACTGACATCATGTTGCAGTTTTTGTCAGAGTCAGTTACGGTTTCTGCTTTTGGTAGTTTAATTGGCCTGACCTTAGGCGTATTGGGTACGATGGCTTTTGTTCCAATAGTGAGAGCAATTACCGAAATGCCTTTTCAGGCAGCCTATACACTTAATACAATGGTGGTTATTGGTGTAATAGCCTTGTTGGTAGGTATTATCTTTGGCACGTACCCGGCTATCCGTGCTTCACGACTCGATCCGGTGGAGGCTATAAGAAGAGAGTAAACAAAAATAAAAAAGTTTGTTGTTGCATTAAAATATAAATGAATCTCTTCAGTTCAGATACAACTATCAATTTGCTTCCACAAGATGGTGAGGTAAACTATTATGGAAAAATCATGAGTGAGGCAGAAGCACTGGTTTTTTTTAATAGTCTACTCAACAACATCGAATGGCGAAATGACGAAGCTGTTATCTACGGCAAACACTATATTACTAAAAGAAAGGTAGCCTGGTATGGTGACAAACCCTTTTCCTATTCTTACTCTAATACAACAAAAGAAGCCTTACCCTGGACAGCCGAACTACAAACATTAAAGACATTAGCAGAAAAGCTTTCGGGAGAAACGTATAACTCCTGTTTACTTAATCTTTATCATACCGGTGAGGAGGGTATGGCCTGGCATAGTGATGGCGAGAAAACTTTAAAAAAACATGGCGCCATCGCCTCCTTTAGTTTTGGAGCAGAACGAAAATTTGCCTTTAAACACAAAGAAACTGCGCAAACAGTTTCACTCATATTAGAGCATGGCAGTTTACTGATTATGAAAGGCACAACGCAGGACTACTGGTTACATCGTCTGCCACCTACTACCAAAGTAAAGCGTCCGCGTATTAACCTCACCTTCAGAACAATTGTAGGTCAATAATAAGCCAGGCGTTTTGTACATTCGTAAAACAATGTCATTTAGTTAAGCCTTTTTTATTGGCCTCACCTCCAGTCCTCTCCAAAGGAGAGGATGAATATGGAAGCTTAACAAAACGATATTGTATTCGTAAAAGAAAATGTATGTCGAACATCAGTTTAATTATTGAGGAACGCCCCCGTAACATTGGCAACTTTATGGTGGGTAGGCTGCTGCCCTTTCGTGAGAAAAGAATGGTAGGACCTTTCGCCTTTATCGATCACATGGGACCGGCAACCTTAAGCGTAGATGAAAACATGGATGTACCCCCACATCCACACATAGGCTTATCTACACTAACCTTTTTATTTGAGGGCAGCATCATGCACAAAGACAGTTTGGGTACAGAAGTAGAAATAAATCCGGGTCAGGTAAACTGGATGACAGCGGGGAATGGTATTGTGCATTCTGAAAGAACACCCCAGCATTTGCGTGGAAAAGAGAAGAAGGTTCATGGCTTGCAAATTTGGGTAGCACTTCCGAACCATTTAGAGAATATGCATCCTGCGTTCCATCATGTAGACGAACAAGACATTCCTTCCTGGCAGGAGCAAGGTGTAGCCTATAAGCTGATTGCAGGTGAAGCCTTTGGCAGAAAATCACCCGTGCCAGTTTATAGTCCGCTCTATTTTATTGAAATAAAAAGCACCACAGCGCAACGTATCTCTATTGGTAAACAATTGTATGGGGAATCAGCCCTTTACATTTTAGAGGGCAGTATAGAAAGCGAAGGACATGTCTACGAGCCCAAACATATTTTGGTGAGTAAAGACAGTACACTTTGTGAGTTTGACATCAGTGCTAATACTACGCTGTATATTTTTGGAGGTGAAGCTTTTCCGGAGGAACGTTTTATCTATTGGAACTTCGTAGCCACCAGCAAAGAGAAAATTGAAGAAGCAAAGGAGCGCTGGCTTAATCAACGCTTTGTGCCTGTACCCGGTGAAACAGAGTTTGTACCCTTGCCTGAGCAGATTTCAAACTTAAAACAAAAGCAGTAAGTTGGGTGTCCGCTCACGAACAATCTTGTTCATAATCAGCCAGTATGCATTGATAAAAATGGCACCAGAGTCTCAAAATCACTGATTTTTGATTGGCATAATTTTTCAATAGTATTAGCAAAACACCTCCAATGCTTAGCAACTATTTTAAAATCGCCCTTCGTAATTTATTTAAGCACAAAGCCTATGCCACCATAAACCTTGTTGGCTTATCGCTTGGTTTAATGGCAGGTATTTTCATCATGCTTTTTGTCGTGGACGAACTTTCGTACGACAATTTTCATGTAAAGGGAGATAGAATCTATCGCGTTAACACAAGCTTTTATGATCCGGGAGCTACCGAGGGTTCAGCCAATGAAACCAACGGATGGCCGGTGGGTAAAATTTTAGAAAAGGAATTCCCTGAAGTGGAAGCTGTACTGTATACAAGAAGTGCTTCTTACTTAACCATTAATTTTAACGACAAGCGTATTCGCCAGTCACTCCATTATGCTACGCCAGAGTTCTTTCAACTTTTTTCTTTTCCGCTGATAGCAGGCAATAGCGAATCTGCACTGGCTGATCCGTACAGCGTTGTTATTTCAAGGGCTATGCAGGAGAAATATTTTCCTGATGGACAAGCCTTGAATAAGACCCTGATGATGGCGGATACCCTGCAATTTGTGGTAACAGGTGTTATGGAGAATATTCCAGGCAACTCACATATTAAGGCTGACATGCTCATTTCATTTGCGACCTATCAAAAACTGGAATCATTTTCTTTTGATGAGGGCTGGGGTAACATCAACATGAGAAACTATGTATTGTTAAAAGATGGTGTTGATGAACAAGCCTTTTTTGCAAAGGCTAAAAATATTTACATGGACCGTGTGGGTGATATGATGAAGAGCTGGGGCACAACAGCGTATGTAGAATTTGAACCCATGCAGGACATCTATCTTAGAAGTGAAGCGGGTAATGGTATGGGTACCTTAGGAAGCATCAAAAGAGTGTACATGCTGATGGGCATTGCTGCTTTTGTTATGCTATTGGCATGTATCAATTTTGTTAATCTGGCTACGGCACGTTCTGTGTACCGTGCAAAAGAAGTTGGTTTGAGAAAAGTAGTTGGGTCTACACGGGGTGGTCTTATCGCCCAGTTTTTAAGCGAATCTTTTGTGCTGACTGCTCTTGCCTTATTTATTGCGCTTGGTTTGCTGGGCATATTTATGCCTTTGTTTAATTCACTACTGGCCAAATCGTATAGTCTTAACTCGTTGTTAAACATAGATATTGCCTCAGGTATAGCACTCCTTTTATTACTGATTACTGTGTTGGCAGGTTATTACCCGGCCATTGTTATGTCGGGTATGAAACCTGCGACTATTCTTAAAGGCAAACTACAGAACAACAAGCAGGGCGCGCAACTGAGAAGAAGTTTAGTTGTATTTCAATTTGTGATTTCGGTGGCACTATTAACAGGTACTTTTGTAGTAATTAAGCAACTTAATTTTATGCAAGCGCAATCACTCGGCTTTTCGAAAGATCAGGTGCTGGTGATTAACAGTGCAAGAGTTAATGCAAGCGAACCCAATGCTTTTGAAGCACTTAAAACCGAATTAGAAAAATTGGCCTTTGTCAGCGCAGTCAGCTACACCAATGCATTACCGGGCACCCCAGGCTGGGTTGGGCAAATTGCTTACCCCGAAGGAAAGGATGGCGATGAAACTGTAAGTGTCGAGTACATGGCCATTGATGAGAAATACATCAGCGCGCTTGGTCTTGAATTAATTTCAGGACGAAACTTCGATAAGAGTCGCACCCAGGAGTTGGCAAATGGTCTAATACTGAATGAGACAGCTGTAAAACAATTTGGCTGGGAAACACCTGAGCAAGCCATCGGCAAAAAAATAACATCACCTTCAGGCACTCCCGAAGGAGAAGTAATTGGCGTGGTAAAAGATTATCATCAATCTGGCCTTCAATATAAAGTTAGACCAGTCACCATGGACTATGCACCGGAATACAGCTATCTTTTTGCAGTGCGTTATCAGACCAACGAAACACAACAGGTAATTGAAGCCACTGCAAATCTGTGGAAGACCAAATTTGATGGCTACGATTTTAACTACTTCTTTTTGGATGAAAGCTTTGAGAAGCAGTATCAGGCTGAGCAGCGTCTGGCTAAAGTCCTGGGTATGTTTTCAACGATTACACTCATTATCGCTACTATTGGTCTGTTAGGACTTGTTTCGTTTATGGTAGTAACACGTACCAAAGAAATAGGCATCAGGAAGGTGTTGGGTGCCGATGTGATCAACATTGCGAATATGCTTTCGAAGGAGTTTTTAATACTGGTGTTACTTGCTAATGTTTTAGCTGCCCCTATCGTATGGTACCTTGCGCAAGGATGGTTACAAGGTTTTGCTTATAGAATGGAGTTGAGTCCACTTGTGTTTATCTACACATCAGCCACTGCACTCTTGTTAACCTTAGTCATTGTGAGTACACAAACAATTCGCGCTGCCATTGCCAATCCTGTAAGTTCACTAAGGCAGGAGTAGCACTAATCGTTCAGTAGCACATCTTTAATTTTTAATTGAATACTGGTGTTACCATTGAAGACATTCTCTTCAATGGTAAAAGCCATGCTAAAGGGTTTACCACTGACAAGACTCTCGTAATGTTTAATCATATCAAAACCAACAACAGCCAGTGCATTATTGGCATGCTCCTGTTTTACAAAAAAACGAATATGCCGATCCTTAAAAGCAGAAAGCGAATGTGCGATCTGTAAATCATGCGCTGCAAAAACCGGATTCAGATTCTCGGGTCCGAAGGGAGCCATTTGTTTCAAGATGTTTAAAAATTTGGGTGTGATGGTATCGAGCTGAATCTCGGCATCAATATCAATCACCGGGCTTTTCATTTCGTCCGTCATTCGCGCAGTAACCACTTCTTCGAAACGATCAATAAAAGCATCTAAATTTTGATGATCTAACGTCAATCCTGCCGCATGACGGTGCCCTCCAAACTTATCCAGCAAATCACTGCAGGCCTCTATGGCTTCATATAAATCAAAACCATGTACACTTCTGGCGGAGCCGGTTATTTTATCATTCGATTCTGTAAGAATAATGGTGGGTCTGTAATATTTCTCAATACAACGCGAAGCCACAATACCTATGACACCTTTGCTCCACGTGCTTTTATATAAAACAGTTGAGTTTGCATTTTTGATTTTTTCATCCGCTTCAATCATGGCTAATGCCTCGCCAGTGATATCAAGGTCTACAACCCTGCGCTGATCATTTTTTTCATTGATTGCAAAGGCGAGATCAAGCGCTTCTTGTTCTGTGGAAGCAATGAGTAGTTTAACAGCACCGTTGGCATGTGCAATACGGCCTGCAGCATTGATGCGAGGCCCAATGGTGAACACAATGCCTGAAACATCAAGATCATTACGAATGGCTGCAATTTCTTTTAAAGCTTTTAATCCTGGAGAAGGGTTTTCGTTCAGTTTCTTTAAGCCAAAAACAGTAAGTACACGATTCTCTCCGGTAATTGGTACAATATCTGAAGCAATACTTACAGCAACCATGTCGAGGTATTGAAAGACCTCTTCTTCATCTCTGTGCTTTTGTGCGTAGGCTTGTATAAACTTAAAACCAAGACCACAACCGCTTAGCTCTGTGTAAGGGTAAGTACAATCTTCGCGTTTAGGATCTAATACAGCAACCGCATTAGGAATATTAGCATCAGGCAAGTGGTGATCGCAGATAATAAAATCGATACCATGAGAGTCGGCCAATGTTACTTTATCAGAGGCTTTAATACCACAATCGAGGGTGATGATAAGTGTAATGCCATTGGCGGCAGCGTATTCAACACCAGCCTGTGAAACACCATAGCCTTCACTGTAGCGATCAGGCACATAATATTCGCAATGTTTATAAAAGCTAAAGAGATAACTAAAAACCAAAGCAACAGCAGTGGTGCCATCAACATCATAGTCACCATAGATTAGAATTTTTTCGTTCGCTCTGATGGCTTTATGCAAACGCTCAACAGCTTTATCCATGTCCTGCATAAGGAATGGATGATGAAGGTCGTCTAGTGTCGGTCTGAAAAATGCTTTGGCCTTCTCAAATGTATCAACGCCTCTTTGGATAAGAATACTTGCTAAAAGCGGATTGATGTTAAGCGTCTGGCTTAAGGCTTTTACCTGATCTTCAGAAGGTGTAGCTTTTTTAATCCAGCGTTTTTGCATGACAGGTATTTAGGTGCAGAACAAGCAATGTAGCTGCAAGTATAAAAAAATAGCGGTGTCATTTTGTGACACCGCCATTTCTTTTGTTAAGTAGCTTGTTAATTAGTGGTTTCGGCAGGCTTATCTACTGTCACGCCTTCAAGTACATCTTTAATTTCAACACGCTGACCGTCTCTGTAAGGAACGATCCAGGCATCTTTCACACCCATTTCGCGCATGTATTTCTTAAAAGTATCAGCTTCCCAATAATCGCGGAAAACACCAATGGTTAATTTCTGAGGATCTGCCTCACCTTTAGCGGCTTCACCACCAAAATTCGGATTGTTCTCAAAGTATTTTGATAAATCTTTGTTTTTGAAAGCCCCGATCTGAACCTTGAACACAACTCCTTTAGAGAAGTCCATAGGTGCTGGAGCGGCCGGAGAAGATTTCATTTGAGCCAATTCTGCACGTGTTGCAGAAAGCTGGCTGTTTGCGCGTGATAGCTCATCTTCCAATTCTGTTATTCTGGCATCTTTCGGAGCCAACTGACCCTGAAGAGCTTTTACCTGGTTAGTTAAATCACCTACCGAATTGTCAGCAACCTGCTTGTCTTCAGTAAGGGTTTTAAGAACCTCGGGATTCTTAGCGTATTCTTTGGCTTTCTTTTTCCACTCCTTCTTTTCCTTCTTGGATAGTTGCGCGAAGCTGGCTGTGGAGGCCGCCATTAACGCCAGACAAAAAAATAATACTAGTCTGTTTTTCATTGTGCGTTTGGTTTAATCAGTAATAAAAGTACAAAATATTTTGAAATATATTCAGCAGTCCAGGGTAGGAAGCTTATAGAACCTTACCCTGGACGACTTTTACAGGCTACCCACCATTTTTTCTGGCCTTACCCATTGGTCAAATTGTTCATTTGTTACAAGACCCAGGTCAAGCGCAGCCTGGCGCAAGGTCTTATTTTCTTTGTGAGCTGTCTTGGCAATTTTCGCAGCGTTCTCATAACCGATGTGTGTATTCAGGGCCGTCACCAGCATGAGGGAGTTTTCCATGTGCTGCTTAATAATAGCAAGGTTAGGCTCAATGCCTATTGCGCACTTATCATTAAAAGAAATGCAGGCATCACCCAACAAGCGTGCAGATTGTAATACATTGGCAGCAATGACAGGTTTAAATACATTGAGTTCAAAATGTCCCATTGATCCGCCTATAGAAACAGCCACATCGTTACCCATTACTTGCGCACAAACCATGGTAAGTGCTTCTGGCTGAGTAGGATTTACTTTGCCTGGCATAATGGATGAGCCGGGCTCATTATCAGGAATAATAATTTCACCGATACCACTGCGAGGACCAGAACTTAACATACGTATGTCATTAGCCACCTTCATTAAAGCAACAGCCGCGCGCTTTAATGCACCCGATAGTTCCACCATGCCATCATGTGCGGCAAGGGCTTCAAATTTATTAGGCGCTGTAATAAAGGGATAGCCGGTAAGGTCAGCAATCTTTTTCGCTACCAATACATCGTAACCCTTAGGTGTATTTAAACCGGTACCTACAGCTGTGCCACCAAGCGCAAGTTCACGCACAATTTCCAATGCATTTTTAATGGTGCGAATACTGTTTGTGATCTGCTGTACATAACCAGAAAATTCCTGACCCAAAGTTAGCGGTGTGGCATCCATGAAGTGGGTACGACCTGTCTTTACGATGTTGTTGTATTCGGCTGCTTTCTTTGCTAAAGTATCGCGAAGTTTCTCCATACCCGGCAGGGTAATTTCCATCACCTGCTTGTAAGCGGCAATGTGCATGGCTGTTGGAAAGGTGTCGTTGGATGATTGTGATTTGTTTACATCATCATTGGGATGCAGTACTTTTTTATCATCAGTCAGTTTACCACCACTTAATACATGTGCACGATAGGCAATAACCTCGTTCACATTCATGTTGCTTTGTGTACCAGACCCCGTTTGCCAGATAACCAAAGGGAATTCGCCATCATGTTTACCTGTTAAAATCTCATCACAAACCTTAGCGATCAGATCCTTTTTATCAGCAGCCAAAACACCAAGCTCATGGTTTGCCTGCGCGGCAGCCTTTTTCAGGTAAGCAAAAGCATAAATAATTTCCTTAGGCATGCTGGCCTCGGGGCCAATTTTAAAATTATTGCGAGAGCGTTCAGTTTGCGCACCCCAATATTTATCGGAAGGTACTTGTACTTCGCCCATGGTATCTTTCTCAATGCGGAAACTCATAGTGTCTTAAATTTTATATGATGGCAAAAGTATAGAATTTGGTTAATACTTAGGTGTTAAATGAACTACCAAAACTTGGCATAAAGGGCAATAACAACCATTAAAATTACCGTAATCCAAACGGTATTGGACGGGCTTATCTTAAACATGGCTTTATCGAGTGCAAAAGCTTTTGGATTAACTTTTGGACCGGCCAAACTGATAAGTACCATGAGCAGCATGGTGAAGAAAAATGACCAGCCCATGTTGATTAAGAAGGGTATCTCATATTCCCCTTTGTTGTTAAGGTAGGCTGTATATAGCCATGTTTCGTTACCTAAAATGGCCGGAGCATAGTTGTTGAAAAACAGCGATAACAGAAACCCAGACAAGACGCCTGCAATGGCAGCGGTGCCTGTGGTTCTTTTCCAGAACATACCCAGTATAAACATGGCAAAAACTCCGGGGCTGATAAAGCCTGTATACTTCTGGATAAAGGTGAATCCACCTTCACCACCAATACCGAGCAAATCATCCCAGGTGCAGAAAATAGCAATGAGCATGGCAACTAAAACGGTGACACGACCAACCCAGACTAATTGCTTTTCACTGGCCGTTTTATTGAAGTAATTGTGATAAATGTCCAGTGTGAAAATGGTGGAGATGCTATTGGCCTTGCCGGCTAAAGACGCTACAATGGCAGCTGTTAAAGCAGCAGCAGACAAACCTTTCATGCCAGCCGGTAGCAAACTTAAAATGGCAGAATAGGCACCATCCTTTTTGCCATCAAAAACAGCTGCATCAAAATAACCATGCTGGTATAAAACATAAGCGGCAATACCAGGCAGCATAACAATGACAGGCATAAATAATTTTAGAAAGCCTGCGAATAGAATACCGTTGCGCGCTGTTTTTAAATCTGCGCCAAGTGCGCGTTGTGTGATGTATTGATTGCAGCCCCAATAATTTAGATTAGCAATCCACTGCCCGGCAAAATACATGGTGATACCCGGAAGCGCGATGTATTTACTCACGTAGTCGCTACTGCTGCTGGCAGTTGGTTTATCAAAAATCATCTGGAAATGATCTGGTGCTTTTTTCATTAATGTTAAAAAGCCGTTAAAAGCAGAGCTACCCTGATTGAGTGCTTCATCAACTGTGTATAAAGCAAGATAAACAGCAACAAAACCACCCAGAATAAGTACAGCCACCTGAATCACATCGGTATAACCGATCACTTTCATACCACCAATGGTGATGACAAATGCAAAGGCAGCAAGCCCCAACACAATTGCATAAAAATATTCGGTACCTGCCAGGCCGCTTATGGCCATAGCACCTAAATAAAGTATGGAGGTAAGATTTACAAAAACATACAAGAATAACCAAAACACAGCCATCACAATGGCCACTGTTTCGTTATAACGCTGTTTCAAAAACTGAGGCATGGTGTAAATCTTGTTTTTGAGATAAACAGGAATGAACCACACAGCGATAATGATGAGTGCGATGGCTGCTATCCATTCGTAAGCCGCCACAGCTACACCCGCAAAGAAACCTTCACCACTCATGCCAATGAACTGCTCTGCAGAAATATTAGAGGCAATTAAAGAAGCCCCTATAGCCCACCAGGTTAAAGAACCCTCAGCCAGAAAGTAATCTTTTGTGGAAGATTCACTCGACTTTTTTCTGCTGTAAACCCACCAACCGTAAGAGGCAACAAGTACGAAATAGATGAGGAATACAATGTAATCGCTGGTTTGTAAAAGGTGATTCATGGATATGGGTATAAGGTAATTATAGGAACTTGAGGATACGTATTACTATTTTTTTAAATAAGTTTTGCTCATCACATCATACAGCTCAATCAGTTCATTGGATTTTCCATCCTTATCAAAGATAGATTCCCAGGTATTCAGTGGCTCCCAGATGCATGTACCCTTTCCTTTTCCACCGACTACTTCAAAAGCAATTTTGTTTACTTCTTCTTTGCGATGAGAATACTCAACGACAATTACATTTTTATTATACCGCTTCACTAAGTCGTTTAAGTTATCGCGCAAGTCGTCTAAAGTACCATGCCATTTAGGATAGTATGATTCACCAATTACATCAAACTGCACACCACGGGCAAGCATGTTGTCAATAAAAAACGCAGACTCATCATGCTGACCTCCCAGTGCAACGTGTAGCATCATGACAACAGTGGGGTCTACCGCTTTTACAGCTGCTGTGCCCGCACGAATAAGTTGTGCTAAACTGTCCAGATGACTTACACTTCCTTCGGGCCAGATAATGCCATGGTTGATTTCATTACCCACCTGCACCATGTCGGGTGTTGTTCCTTGTGCCTTTAGCTCAGTCATTACCGTTTTTGTAAAATCATAAACTGATTTTTTCAACTCAGTAAAACCTAAATCTTTCCAGGCTTCTGGCTTGTATTGTTTACCAGGATCAGCCCAATAATCGCTGTAGTGAAAATCCAATAACAACTTCATGCCGGCTGCCTTTACGCGCTTAGCCATTTCTTTTGTGTGTTGTAAATCGCAGAAGCCCTTATCAGGCGAATAACCTTTTTCATGCGCAGGATTATTAAAGATGCGCAGCCGTACATAATTAAACCCATGATCTTTTAGAATCTGTATGGCATCCTTCTCAACTCCTTTATCTGAAAATTTGAGACCGCGTGCCTCCAACTCAGGTAAGAAGGAAATATCGGCTCCCATCATTTGTGTTACCTCGCGACTCTTGGCCGCCTCACTACTCAGGTCGTAGGTTTTATCTCGTGTTATGGTAGCAACGCTTCCTGGTGACACGGTGATGATGTCAGTTGAACCAGACCAAAGCCCTGCCGCTTTTGCTTCAAACTTAATAATGCCCGGCTTTGTACCTGCCTGAATGATTACCTGACATTTTCCATTAAAAGCGCTGCGTTGCCAGCGACCATCTTCACATTTATCTGGCTCATGGCTGCTGGGATCTCCATTACCAACACCAATAATTTTTGCATCACCACTTATTTCAAAGCGAACCATGTTATCCGCAGTAGGCACTTCACGCCCCTGATTGTCGATGACAGAAATGTTTATAACGGTAGCGTCTTTTCCATCGGCCAGCATCGTAGTTTTATAGGGTGTTAATACAACTTCAAAAGGTTGCCAGGTTGTTTCAACTTTTGTTTTAAAAACTTTTCCTTTTTTATAACCGACCGCCTCAAGCTTGCCGGGTTCATAAGTAACTGGCCATTTGAGGTGACTGTTACGTGGCATTATTTTTTTACCTAACGTTTTTCCATTCAGGAAAAGCTCTACTTCATCGGCATTTGAATTAATCCAAACATCGATGGTCTCACCTCTTTTATCCGGCCAATTCCAATGGGGTGAAATGTGAAGAATGTCATGGTTGGTCCACCAACTTTGGTAGTAGTAATAAATATTCTTAGGGAATCCGCATACATCCATGATACCAAAATGCGAATTGATATTTGGCCACTTGTAAGGCGTTGGTTCACCGCGATAATCCAGTCCTGTCCAGATAAAACCACCTAACCAAAATTTGGAATCAGCGGCAAGTGTCCACCAATCTTCCGCTTTACTGGCCCACCAGGGTGCAGTTATATCCTGGTCTGGCACATAGGCACGAATGCTGTCTTTTTCATAGATGCCACGTGTAGTTACAGTGCTGCCCATCTCTGTGCCGATAATTGGTTGTGATGGATGATCGCGGTGGTAATCGGCTACTGCAAACTGACGATAATTGAATCCTCTAACAGGACTGACTTCATTAACACCATTGAATACATTAGCAAGATCAGCTGCATAAATACTGGTTCGCGTAGGGTCAAGTTCTTTTTGTTTCGCGAGCAAGGTTTGGGCTATGCGTTTACCAACAGAAGTTGTTTGTATCCAGCCTTCTTCATTACCAATGGACCACATGAATATTGAAGGATGATTTCTGTCTCGCAGGATTAACCTGGTAAACTGATCCAAATACTCCGGGCTGCTGTTCAATAAGCGCTGCTCGTTCATCACAAGCATACCTAAACTGTCGCAGGCATTTAGCAACTCCATAGTAGGTGCATGGTGACTGGCACGATATGCATTCGAGCCCATATTTTTTAAGAGACGAATACGGTAGTGTTGTAAATAATCCGGAAGGGCACTGCCCAGTCCGGCATGATCCTGGTGATTATTAGTGCCTAATAATTTGACATGCTTTCCATTAAGAAAAAAGCCCTCCTTGGCATCAATTTTTATTGTTCGTAGACCGATTCTTTCTTTATGTGTGTGTACAATGCGGCCATTGCTTTTAATAACCGAAATTAATTTATAGAGATAAGGATCTTCCAAAGACCAAAGCCTTGGGTTGCTCACTGAAACTTTTTGGATGACCTTACCCTGTGCATTTACACCAAGACTGAGGGCTTGCTCTTTTGTCTCGCCAATTTTTTTACCATGGCGATCCGTCAGATAAGAGAATACAGTACAATTGGCAGGAAATAGATTTTGATTTTCGACAGTGGCTTCAATGGTGATGATAGCGCTCTTCTCTTGAACATTAGTGTGGGCAAATACGCCTCCCGTTGCAAAATGCAGGTTGTTGATCTTATTCAACCAAACATGGCGATAGATGCCTGCACCTTCGTAAAACCATCCTTCGTATTGGGTGGCATCAACGCGCACAACTACAACATTCTCATTTTTGTAGTTGATATAATCGGTGATGTCATAAGTGATGCCAACATAACCACTCTCATTTGTGCCCAGGTAGAAACCATTTACCCATACTGAGGCATTGCGGAAGATGCCATCAAACTGTAGTTGAAAGCGATTTCCTGAGTCTGCCTTGTTGATATTAAAATGTTTGCGGTACCAACCTATGCTGGTTTCAGGGAAGAAGCCACCAACAGGTTTATAACCGTGTGACTGAACATCAAAGTTGTCTTTATTTACAAAGGGAAGTTCCACAGCCCAATCGTGTGGAGCATTTAGTTTGCGCCAAAGACTATCGTTGAATTTTGGATCGATAGCTGTGCCAACGGCACTTCCTGATTTTGAAAAAATGGTGAATAAACTATAGTTAAAATCTTTTGCAGGATCGTTGGCATGACCGAAATGAAAACGCCAATCGTTATCAAAATTAATCTTTTGTTGAGCACCTGCATTAAAGGCAGAAGCCAGAAAAAAAGTTAAACAAAACAGAAACTGCTGAATGGTTCTATCGGCTCTCATCGCTAAAGATTAAGCGATGAAGGTAAATATTTGAGAGAAAATTAACAGATTATTTTTTTGAAAGGCGCTTTGTTGCTAATTCCCGTCACCCTTAAAATATTTGTCCTCATCAAATTCAGCCTCTTCACTTACAGGCCTCACCACTTCTCCAATTTCAACAATCTTGAACTCAGTTCTACGGTTGCGTGCACGCCCCACTGGATTATCGCTGCCATCTGGATTGGTATTGCGGGCAACAGGTTTTGTTTCACCATAACCTTTTGCTGTTAGTCTTTGCTGAGAGATCCCATTGTTTACTAAATAGCGCACAGTAGATTCTGCCCTGCGCTGAGAAAGTAGCAGGTTATATTCATAAGTATCCACACTATCGGTGTGTGAGCCCATTTCAATTTTGATCTCAGGATTATCTTTAAGTATCTCAACGAGTTTGTTTAACTCAGTGGCAGCTGCAGGTGTAATATCAGCTTTGGCAAAATCGAAGTAAATGTTATCCAGCACAAAAATTTTATTGATCTCAATACGATCCATCACAAGAATGGTGTCGAGTGTAATGTTGGTAACCAACTCTTTTAAGGTGGCGGGATCAACAGATTTGCCCTTGGTAGTGTAAGGTTGACGTTTGGTTAAGTAACCGTCCAGTTCTCCAAACAGTTCGTAATCTTCATCCCCGTAAACACGGAATAAAAATTTACCATCATTGCCTGTTACATAATCAGTCATGCTTTCTCTTTTGTTATCAAGTAAGCTGACTTTTGTGTTAGGCAGTATTTGAAGTTTCCCCTCTTTATCTGGTGTGTACACAATGCCTTCTAAGTAGTAGTTGATGATTTTAAGATTAGGATCTTCATTTACAAAAGTGAAGACATCATCGTCTCCTTTTCCGTCTGCTCTGTTGGAAGTGAAGAATCCACGGTCAGGCTTAAAAAGAAACATACCGAAATCATCAGCATTTGAATTGACAGGTTCACCCAGGTTTTGGATTACGTTTCGACCATTGGCACGGTTCACCACAAAAATATCGAGCATACCAAAGCCGGCATGTCCATCAGAAGCAAAGTAGAGCTTGCCATCTTCTGCCATGTGTGGGAAATATTCATCGCCTGGGGTATTAATTTCAGAACCAAGATTTTTTACCTGAGAAAATCGACCACGCGAATCCATGCGGGCGGAATAAATATCTAAGCCACCTTGTCCACCCGGACGTGATGAAGAAAAGTAGAGGGTACGACCATCAGAACTAAAAGAAGGCGTGGATTCCCAATGACCAGGTGTGTTCACACTACCAGTGATGGGCTGTGCAGCAGTCCACTCCCCATTTCTGAAACGGGCAATGTAGAGATCAACATCTTCTGCACCTTTTTTCTTACCGGTATTTCCCTTTGCAAACACCATGATTTTACCATCAGGCGAAAAGGTAACGCAGCCATCATTAATGCCTTCTGAATTGATAGAGGAGGGTAGTGGAGCCAGTGTATTTAAGTCCACATTAGCACCCCGAGAGGCAACCTTGTAAATATTTGAAAAGGGCTTGCCTTCTGCTTCGTAAATTTTACCTGAGCCACGATTGGAGGTAAAGTATAATTCATTGTTCAGGAACACAGGCGAGTACTCTGCCCAAGCTGTGTTGAGTGCTTCCAGGTTTCTTACACGGTAGTAGCTTTTGTTTTGCTTCAGGGTTTCCAGCCCCTGAAGTCCACTTACCTGTGCATTTGCCAATCTTTTAAGTTTATCACTGCTGGCATTTTCAGCCAGGCTATTTAATTGCGCCAGGGCTTCATTGTATTTCCCATTGGCTTTTAATGATTGTGCATAATAAAACTGAACGGTATCCTTGTCAATTCCGAGGCCTTTTGCATTAGCGTAAAAGGGTTCTGCCTCTTTTATGCGATTGGAAAGTCTGTAGCTTTCGGCAATAAAGTAATTTGCTTTACCCGGGTTACGGGAGAGAGTCTTTTGATAAAGTCCAATAGCATTTTGGTACTCACCGCGATTAAAAGCCTTCAACGCTTTTTTCTCTACACTGCATGATACAGCCAATAGCAATACAAGAATGAAGGATAGATAACGCATATTTTTCAAACTAATTCCGAAAACTACAAAAAAGCAGGCAGTGTTTTATACCGAAAAAGTAGGCATATATCGTTTTAGCCAACTGTTGCCGGCAGTCAGCAGCCACTCACTTTGTAAGGATCCTTTGGTAGTAACAAGATTATTAAAGGTCGTTACACTGCTTCCCACCTCAAGAAAGAACGTTTTAAGCCCCTGTCTTGGTATCAGACGTACTTCATTATTAATAAAAAAGGCAATGTTTTCACGATTGAAAAAATCAACATTAAGCTCCTTACCCAAAGCACTCAGATCACGGAACAAGCTATCGATAGAACAGCCGCTGGCTCCCGATAAGGATTCATCCAGACCGATAATGATAAAATGACTGTACAAGATATCTACCCCGGCATGTAAAGTATTGCCATGAGCAGTCCATTTTTCAAGAAAGGAAGAAACGCGATGCTTAATAATATCCATCTCGCCAGGCGTAAGGTGGCGGTCACTTTGATATATCCAGACCCTGGCTGTGGCAGGTAAATTGTTAAAAGGTACAATCATAAAATTGGCTGTGTGTTGGCTAACAACGTACAGACTATAAACCCTTTGCTTCTACAATCAGTTCCGCCAAATCTTTTACGGCAACCTCAGCTTCTTTCTCCTTGTTTTTAACACCATCTGTCATCATGGTCATGCAGAAGGGGCAAGCTACCGCTATGGTTTTAGCACCGGTGGACAAAGCTTCTTCAGCACGCTCGACATTTATTTCTTTTTTGCCTTTTTCGGCATCTTTAAACATTTGGGCGCCACCAGCACCACAGCACAAACCGGTAGTGCGACAGCGTTTCATTTCAATTAAATCGGCATCAAGCGCCTCAAGTACTTGGCGGGGAGCCTCATAAATGTTGTTTGCACGGCCCAAATAGCAGGAGTCGTGATAAGTAATTTTTTTGCCTTTAAATGAACCACCACCCTCAAGTTTAATTTTCCCCTCGTTGATCAGTTGTTGTAAAAAAGTGGAGTGGTGAATGACTTCGTAATTTCCTCCAAGCTCGGGATATTCGTTTTTGATAGTATTAAAACAATGGGGGCAAGCGGTTACAATTTTTTTAATGCCGTAACCATTCAACACTTGTATGTTGGACATGGCCTGCATCTGAAAAAGAAATTCGTTTCCGGCTCTTCGTGCGGGGTCACCTGTGCAACTTTCTTCTGTTCCAAGCACTGCAAATTTTGTACCCACCGCATTCATAATTTTTACAAATGCTTTGGTTACACGTTTGTAGCGATCGTCATACGATCCGGCACAACCAACCCAAAACAATACTTCCGGACTTTCTCCTTTGGCGGCTAAATCGGCAACAACAGGTATGTTCATAGTTTTAGAAAATATAATTTATAATCAAGCTCATTCTTTCAAGTGCGCATCTGGCGCGTTTCGCTTTACTGCGTCAACGCCTCGTCCGGCAGCAGCCTTGGTTACATAAATTTCACTTTTGCCGACAACAACATCGTTGTCCGCTTTAAGGTCAAAATAAAACTTCTTATCAGCAGTTTCTTTAATTTCATACCGCTCATTTTTTACTGCATTTTTTTTCACCGCTTCAACATTCTCCCTGCACCGCTCTTCATCATTAAAACCCGTACTGGTTAAAATTGTGATACCGTTGTTTGCTTTTAAGTTAAGCAGTATTTGTCCATCCTTACTTTTTTTGATCTCAAAATAACCCATCTCAAATAGCCTCGTGATCCGTTGTTATGAAAATTCAGCTATACTACATCCCAAATTAATCAACAATAAGCCTTTACAACCCTGAAATATATCGCTCATGTTTATACCCATTGGATATTGTTAACATTAATAATTCTTTTAAACACTACTCACTCTTCGACCAGTTGAATCGGTCGCTGGGAGAGAATTTCCAGGGAGCAAAATTGGTTTCAATGTTTTGATACATGCTGTTCCAGGAAGCAGGAGCGCCCGATTCTTCCATGGAAACATAACGTCTCAACTCTACGATAATTTCTAAAGGATTGATAAGCACTGGACAAGCTTCAACGCAGGCATTGCAACTGGTACATGCATTGATTTCTTCTTTTGTGATATAATCGCCAAGCAATGTTTTACCATCATTTAAACCAGGGCCACCCTCTTCTATGCTCTTACCAACATCTTCCATGCGGTCGCGTGTATCCATCATAATTTTACGCGGTGATAATTTTTTGCCAGTAAGATTCGCGGGGCATTCTGCTGTGCAACGGCCACATTCTGTACATGAATAGGCAGCCATTAAATTATTCCAGCTTAAATCATTAATATCCTTTGCGCCAAAACGACCTGGCTCGGCAGGAGCAACCGGGGCTTCCGTAGTTAAACCTAGCATTGATTTTACCTCATTGGTAACTACGGGCATGTTGTTAATATGACCCTTTGCCTCAAGCTTGCCATAGTATGTATTAGGGAAGGCAAGAAAAATATGCAGGTGCTTGGAGTAGGTAACGTAAACAGCAAAGCCAAGAATACCAATTATGTGAAACCACCAGGCAAAGCGCTCAATAAAAATCAGCGTACCCGTACTCAGGTTTTCAAACAGGGGAATAAAAAAAGAGCTGAAGAATAAATTACCAGTAGCGACATAGTGTTCATCGCGACCCTGTAAGAGTTGATCCGCAGCATTCATACTGAGGATGGCCGTCATTAAAACAATTTCTGTAATCAGAATCAGGTTAGCATCCAGCCTTGGCCACTTGCTTAATTCAGCAGACTGAAACCGGGGAATGTCCATTACATTTCTTCGGATCAGGAAAAACACGCAGGCTAGTAAGACAGCCACTGCCAAAAATTCGAAAATGTTCATGAGTACACCGTAGAAGGACCCCAGAAAAGGAGCAAAGACACGATGAGTACCCAATACACCGTCCACCACAAACTCGAGTACCTCTAGGTTGATCACCAGAAAACCCACATAGATAAAGAAGTGGAGTATGGCGGGTATTATCTTTTTAAACATTTTCTTTTGGCCAAAAGCCACAAGCAACATATTCTGGAGGCGCTCAGCGGGCCGATCCTTTATGCTGTTCGCTTTTCCAAGCTTAATGTTATCGCGAATGCGTAAAGCACGCTTTCGGATGAAGTAGGCGGCAATGCCGAGTGTAATAACAAATGCAATTTGCTGAATCATACCACGAGGTTAAGCTTCAATCGTTATAAATCCAATTTTGTAAACAATTTAGAATGAGTTTTGAAAAGATGGGCCTGAGAATGACAAAAGCATAATATTTCTGATGGCATTTTTGCTCGGAAAGTAAATTTATCTACTTTTGTGCCCCGCTGCCCTTTATTTGGTCAGTTTTAAGGTGATGTAGCTCAGTTGGTAGAGCAAAGGACTGAAAATCCTTGTGTCGGGGGTTCAATTCCCTCCATCACCACAAAAAAAGGTGTCTGAAAAGACACCTTTTTTTGTTTTACCTCATTACCAACTGATTTCTTAAAACGCAGTTCCTCGCTGTACATAAACCAATAAAGAGAAGTTGGTAAAAAAGAAACCCTGGCAAGGTTCTATGAACGCAAGGCCAGGGCTTATGCGAGGAGGCTTAGGTAAATTATCGCTTAAAAGATAAACCAACACCAAAGGTTAACATGCCTTCGGAAAAGGCGAGCGTAGAATAACCTATACTTAAGTTAAAGCCATTTAAATCGACCAGCATACCAAACTCTGCTTCAACGGATGACTTACTTACATCCGTGTATTTAATCCACTCGTAGCCATAAGAAGTGCCAGAGTCGCCTACTTGCTCGTATTCATACATATAATTGGCATAACCGTAGCCGATACCAAAATATCCATGAATGCTTGTGCCATCCAGATCACCACCCATGTTAGCCATGTAGCCTAATAAAAATGAACCACGTCTGTATTGGTAATTGCCTGTATACTGCCAATTCCAAAAGTCGTCATCTATGCCATCAGCATCACTCATTTCATAAATGGAAACTTCACCAAAAGAATTGCCCGAGAAACGTCCGGTAAAATAGAGCCCTCCTTTGTCCTTTAATCCACCCATGCTTACACCTAGACCAGCATAAGTACCGGGGGCATAACTGATAAAAAAACGTGAGGTGGTAGCGCTGTTCGTGGAAGGTGTGTAGGTGCTTTGTGGTGAAGCACTTAATACGGTTGTAGTATTGGTTTGTGCAGGCGCAACTTGTACAGGTTTTTCTACAGTGCTGACAGGAGTCTGTGTTTGTGCAGGCGTTGTTGTGGCCGCTTGCGTTGCACCAAAAACATCTTTTGTCCCGTCTTCATAGCGGATCATAAAAATCTCAGCTTTTGCAATCGAGTAAATCGGTCCGGTGGTACCCTGATCGAATCGTCTATACCTGACTTTCAAATCTTCAACTTCAACAACTTTGGCACTGATTTCTGTACCATCTTTTTTAATGATTACATCCTGTGCAAGTACTGCAGTGGATATCAGCAATAGTAGTAAAACAAGATATGACCTTGTTAAATGATTCATAGTAATATTGATTAAAGTAAGAGACTATTTACAGTAAGGGCAATCTGGTGTACCCGGTTCGCGAATGCTGTTGTAAATCGAACACACACTCTGCACCTGTTGAGAACTTAAGGCTAAACCATCAAGGCAACGATAGGCATATGCAGCTGCACAAAATGAATCAAGCTGAGTATCATTGACCGGGCTTCTGTAGCTTCCTGAGCAAACAGCATTTCCGCTGCCACCACCACTGTTTCCATCAGTGACAGGCGGTTCAGGAATATCAGGTTCGCAAGTACTTGCTGTTAGCGATAACAGAAGAATAAAGACTGAAATAAATCTTGGAAATTTTGCTAAATATTTCATACCAACTATTTTCAGCAAGGTATCCAGTAGGCATTACGTTGCGCAATACCTAGACTTTGGTATTTTAAGAATAGCCTATAAACAAAAAAAGATGATACACTTAAGCATCATCTTTTTGTTTAACCTTTATACCTCAACTCAGGTACCTTTTTTCAGGTGCTTAAGTCGGATAACTTCTTCTTCGCGTAAATGTCTCCATTTACCTCTTGGTAAATCTTTTTTATCCAGACCTGCATAAATCGTTCTGTCAAGTTTCACCACCTGATACTCAAGTGATTCGAAAATTCTACGCACGACTCTGTTCCAACCGATATGAATTTCAAGACCAACAGTTTTAGCATCCTCTGATACAATGGCAATGTCATCCACCATGGCACGGCCTTCTTCAAGCTGTACACCTTGTCCGATTTTTTCAAAATCCTGTCTTGCCAAAGGTCTGTCAAGTTCAACTTTGTAAATCTTCTTTACATTATATGAAGGATGTGAAAGTTGTTCGGCTAATGCACCATCATTGGTTAGCAAAAGCAAACCTGTTGTGTTTCTATCTAGTCGTCCTACCGGATAAATTCTTTCCTTGATGTGAGATCCGACTAACTCCAATACTGTCATGCGGTCTTCAGGATCGCGGGTAGTGGTTAAGTATCCTTTAGGTTTGTTCATTAAAACATATACATGCTTTTCGGCACGGAGCATTTTACCTTCATGCTTAACAACATCGCCCGGTTGAACCTGATAACCCATTTCGGTTATGGTTTTACCGTTAACGGTTACTAAACCCATTTTAATAATCTCATCAGCCTCTCTGCGTGAACTTACACCACTGTTGGCGATGTAACGATTCAGACGCATTTTTTCAGGTTTTTCCTCTACAGCATCTCCTCTGTCTTTATAGCCTTTAGATGAAATAGTTTTTCCTTCGGTAAATGATTTACGTGGTCTTCTTTCACCACGGCTATCTTTTACTTCGCGATTGTCGTAAGACTTTCTTCTACCAAAAGGCTTTCTTTCATCGTCATCACTGCCTCTTGTGTCATCATCTCTTCTTACCGGCCTCTCATCATCTTCTGTGTTGCGCTTGCGTGTAAAGGGATTATCGGATCTTCCGGAAGATTGTTCTCTTGAAAAATTTCTGCGGGCAGGTCTTTCATCCTCAGCTCCTCTGCCTTTGGCGTCCTCATCCCTTCTTACGGGGCGTTCATCACTTTCGGCATTACGTCTACGGGTAAAAGGATTATCGGATCTGCCTGTAGATTCGTCTTTAGAAAAACTTCTGCGTTCAGACCTGTCACCATCATCTCGTCTCCCTCTGGTATCACTGTTTCTTCTTTCGGATTTTTCGTCTTTATCGAAGTCGCGTTTGCGTGCAAAGGGATTATCTGATTTGCCTCTGAATGGTTTCTCTGGGGCATCGTTGCGTTGACGGAAAGAGGGACGTTCACCATCAGGTCTGGAAGTACGTCTCGGTCTTTCATCATCTTCACGCTTAAAGCCTTCCGGGAAACCTCTTCGTGGTTTGGCATCAGCATTAAAAGGCCTGCTGCCCCCACGTTCGGTTCTTCCACCTGTTTTTCTTTTATCAAAAGGTCTTTCACTTCTTCCTTCGGCACGGGGTGCACTTCTGGTAGATGAACTTCTTCTGGGTCTTTCTTCGCGACTTTCATCTCCGGAACGGGTGGAGCGCTTTTTGTCGAAAGGTTTATCTGAAAATTTGCGCGGGGCAGATGTTCTTTCACTCCGTGAGTTGGAAGAACTTCTCGAAGCGCTTTTTTTACTTGAGCTTTTAGAAGATCTGCGGCCTGCATCGCCTCCGCTTGTGCGCGGATCAGTACGCGATAATTTACGCTTGGCCATCTGTTTCTGTATTGTTGTTTATTGCTGTTTCTTTTGAATCTATGCTTTCGCCTATGGTACTGATTACTTCTTGTGAGAAGTCCTTAGGAACAGGCATTTCAGTTAAATCGTTAATGCCGAAATATTCCATAAACTTTATGGTTGTACCATAAAGCATCGGGCGGCCTACACTTTCACTTTTACCTTTAATTTCAATCAGTCCTTTATCCATCAATTTCTGCACGGCATAGTCGCAGTTTACCCCGCGAATATTTTCTACTTCCGTTTTAGAAATGGGCTGTTTGTAAGCAATAATGGATAATGTTTCCATAGCTGCCGTTGAGAGGCGCTTTTTAGATTGCTGTTTTAAGAGAATGCCAATGCTGGCCTGGTAAGCTGGCTTGGTTAAAAACTGGTAGCCACCAGCAGCTTTATTAAGCTGGAACGAAGATTCTTCCGCTGAAAACTTTTGCTCAATACGATCAATGGCTCCCTTGATATCATCCTCGGGTACATCTGCGCCAAACATCTCTGAAAGGCAGGCGTGTATATCAGTTACTTTTACTGGAGAAGGGGCACAGAAGATAAGTGCCTCAATATGGTTTTGTAAGAAATCCACGGTATTGCTGTTTTGCACAAAGGTACGTTTTTATTGAGTCTCGTATAAAAGAAAAAACCCCGTAAACGGGGTCTTTAAGGGATAGGTTTAGAAAATACAATTAGTCCTGTTGCTGCATTTTAGCCTCGATAGACTGAGTAGTATGCGGAACAGCCATTAAACGTTCTTTTGAAATAAGCTTGCCTGTAACAGAGCAAATACCGTAGGTGCCGTTTTTAATGCGTACCAAGGCATTTTCAAGGTTAGTAATGTATTTCTGCTGACGAGCAGCCAATTGGCTCATGTTCTCTTTTTCAGCGGTTTCAGCACCGTCTTCCAAAACTTTGGTATTACCCCCCGAGGTTGCATCTGTACCCTCATCATTGTTTCTGTTAAGGGTGTCCTTCAAAATTTTGTACTCACTGCGGGCCTTATCAAGTTTTGCGTTGATAAGGACTTCAAACTCCTTCAATTCTTCGTCAGAATAGCGTGTTCTGTTGTCTGATGTAGAGGAGCCTGGTGCGTTGGCAGGACGATGTGCTACGGGTCTTTGCTGTGTCACGTTAGGGAAAACGGTATGTGCAATGGATGGTTTAGGTGTTGGGGCTGGATTAACCGGAGCCACCTTTACTGGCTGAGCGGGCGCTTTTGCCGGCTTTGCTGCAGCTTTGGGTGCTGGCTTTGTCACTTTTTTAGGTTCAACCGCTTTTTTAGCCGCAACTTTTTTTGCGGGTTTAGCCGTTTTCGCTACAGGTTTGGCTGCCTTTTTAGGTGCAGCTTTTTTGGCTGCCTTTACAGGCTTCTTTGCGCCAGGCTTAGTAGTGGGTTTTTTAGCTGCTTTTTTAGGGCTCGCCTTTTTTGTTGACTTCGCCATATAGTTCCGAGTGTTTGGTAAAAAGTTGCGCAAAATTACGCGCAGGCACCACAAAACAAAAAATAACTTAAAAAATATCCCACAATCCCAAATATCCTTTTACAAAAGTATAATTGTGAAGAATTAATCTCGATTTAAAGAATAATGGCAGAATTCTATTAGGCAAATGCCAGCGAATGGCTAAAAGAACCTTGTCACGTTAAAAATGGCTTAACAGATCAAAAAAAGACGGCCAGGTGATAGAAGATAAGAGGCTGTAGAAAAACCGGAACCTGTTGGAGTTGCCGAGATTTTTTACAACCTCTTTGATGAAGAGTTGTTAAATAATTAAGCAGGTTTCCACTTAATTGTACAACCGATGGCCTTTGTTTTGTCGGCAGGCACTGCTTTTCCTGCAATCAGGGCATCAACAGCTTCTTCAACATATTTCTTATCAGCAGCAGCGGCATCTTTTGTATTGTTATCAATAGCACCAATGTAGGCCACCTTGAAAGCGGCACCGTCTTTTTTCAAAACGTATACATGCGGAGTATTGGTAGCGCCATAATTGCGGGCCACCTCCTGAGTTTCATCAAACAAATAAGGGAAAGTATAGCCTTTCGTTTTTGCATACTTTACCATTTCTTCAAAAGAATCGCCAGGGGATACTTCGGGAGAGTTGGAGTTGATGGCTACAACTGGGAAAGTGCTTGAATACTTTTTAGCAAGTGCAATAATTCTGTCATTGTATTTTTGTGAGTAAGGGCAAGTGTTGCAATCAAAAATTACAATAACACCTTTAGCACTTTTGAAATCTGCTAACGACACCATTTTGCCATCAACATTTTTAAGTTTAAAGTCGGCAACAGCATCGCCAACACCATAGCCTGCCGGCTTAGCGGCAACAAAAATAACGGCAACAAAAGCCACAGCAATAAGTGATTTGAAGTACTTCATGGTTTTATTTATTTAGTTTATTGTACGGATTCAATTAGTTTCTCGAGTTCACCTTCTTTCAGTTCGTGTTGGGTAAATACACGCTTGCCGTTGGTCGGATTATAGATAAGTGTTGCCGGAATAGCACCTTCCCAGCTTTTTTCAACCTTATCAATCCAGCTGTTGTAATCAATATCATCAAGCAGCAACACTGCACTCTTCATATTTTTACGCGCAATAAAGGCATCAACCTTGTCGAGTTTATCGGCAAAATCCAGACTAATCAGGGTAACTTTTACCTTTGAATTGTTCGAGTTGACCTGCTCGAACATGGGTAATTCTTTAACACAGGGACCACACCAGGTGGCCCAAAAATTAATTACCTGAATAGGGCCTTCCTTTAACTTCAGCATAGTTTCCACCTCATTAAACTTAACCACCTTGGTTTGTGCAACCACCATGTTGACAAATAGAGAAAGGAAGAGGATGAAAGGGAGAATGCGCATCATAGAAATCAAAAACGAAAATACGGTTTGTAAGTTTATCAAAGTGGCAATCATTATGCCAATGAGCTGCTTTTAGTGATGGAGCGTTAATTGTATACGATTAACGGAAAAATGATCCAAAAAAGAGGCGAAATACTTTTCCACAATTTTTTGGAGTTATCCACACGCCCCTTTTGATAATGTTTAACATACTGAAAAACAGTAAGTTAAGTGCCTAAAATTAAATCTTGAGTTTGTGGACAACTCTAAAGTACTATTTTTTGGCCTTCCGGAGCTCCTGAGTTAAATTTCAGATTTTCAACGCAATACAAGCCCATTTTAATCATGAACCAGCGCATTCAACAACTTTTCAACATCCAGTTTCCTATCATTCAGGCGGGCATGATCTGGTGTAGTGGCTGGCGCCTGGCCGCAGCCGTGAGTAATGCGGGTGGTTTGGGTATTATCGGGGCGGGCTCAATGCACCCAGAGACCCTAAAGGAACACTTGCAGAAATGTAAGGTTGCCACCTCAAAACCTTTTGGGGTAAACGTACCCATGCTTTATCCGGAAATGAAGGAAATCATAGACCTCATCATTCAGGAAAATGTGAAAATTGTATTTACCTCGGCAGGTAATCCCGCCACCTGGACAAGCCACTTAAAAGCCCATGGGATTACGGTAGTTCATGTAGTAAGCAGCGTAAAGTTTGCCAAAAAAGCAGAACAGGCAGGTGTTGATGCCGTGGTTGCCGAAGGCTTTGAGGCGGGTGGCCACAATGGAAGGGAGGAAACAACAACCTTAGTTCTAATCCCAATGGTACGGGCGGCCATATCCATACCATTGATTGCAGCGGGGGGCATAGCCAATGGCAGAAGTATGTTGGCCGCAGAGGCCCTGGGTGCCGATGGCGTACAGGTGGGCAGCAGATTTGCTGCATCGGCAGAATCGTCAGCCCATGAAAACTTCAAAAATAAAATTGTTGCGGCCGGGGAGGGCGAGACATTGCTTACCATGAAACAGTTAACCCCGGTTCGTTTATTAAGAAATAAATTCTTTCAGGAAGTAATTGAACTTGAGAAAAGAGGAGGAACCAATCAGGAGATGGAGACTTTGTTGGGTAAGCGCAGAGCTAAGAAGGGTATGTTTGAAGGGGATATGGAGGAGGGGGAACTGGAAATAGGGCAGGTAGCCGCAAGCATTACCAAAATTCAGCCTGCTGCAGAAATCGTAAGGGAGATGTGGGACGAGTACCTCCTGGTAAAAAAAGGCTTATGCAGATAAGTTTGTCGAGCCCATGTGTTGCTTCGCTAGCCATACAATAGGAATGCCGATGATAAACATGTGCACAAGAATTCCCACAATAACGCTATCGCTTTGAAATGAGATTGGAGGTGTGTTGGAGAGAGGAATTAATATAAAATTCATGACAAGCCAAACGCCACAGCCGTAACCAATGCCGGTTAAAATAACATTATTGAGTAAATTTTTTAAGGAAGAAGCGACAATGAAGAAAAAAGCAGTGAAGCCCATGGCGATCAGAAAATGAAAGCATAAGCCAGCGACAACCATTTCAGTACTCCCCGCAAAAGCCTTCATACCAAATACACCACTGGCTACAAATTTGAATACCCGATCCGGGCTGACACCCTTCATTAAAAAATTAGAAAGAGCAGCAGCAATACCATCGGCTATGCCAATGCACAAACCTGAAAACAGCATTGCTTTAACAAAAGAAGTGTTGCGGAGGTAGGTAGAGATCATGTTTAAAAATAATCACTTAGCTCAAGATCCCGGCTCACTTAAGTCGTGGTATTTATTCATTACCATGCAGAGTTCGCTCACTGATGCAGGTAATTTTGGCGACTTCACCACCCATACAGCCTGTTGCTACATCAGCCATAATTACAAAACTGATGAGCACCTGCTTTCCGTCTACATATTCAAACTGGTACAGAGGGTCCTCAGTCACTTCTTTTGGTAGGGGTGGTGTGCCACAAAACATCAGCATTTGAGGGATAAGCCTTGTTCCATCATTCAATTCAAAAACCCACCCGCATCCATCTAAACCACTTAGGTCGCGCACGGTTGCTGGTGTAGAGCAGCTTGGAATACTTTCACCTTCTTCGGAGCAACCAATTAAAAAAAGGTTAATAGCGAATAGAAATATAATGGCTTTCATGTGCTGAATTTTTTTTGATTAGACACACGTAAAGCCTTTGAGGTTGGAATCTTAAGTGTTTTGGCACCAATTCAATAAGAAATGAGCTTTAGACAATACCCAACACTAAGCCCTTTAGGTACTCACCTTCAGGATGGAAAATGGAAACAGGATGATCTGCTGGTTGACACAGATGACTTAACACTTTTATATCCCGGCCTGCTTGTATCGCTGCAGAAGTAACCGTATCATAAAAAAGTTTGCGATCGATAACCTGTGAGCAAGAGAAGGTAAAGAGAATACCGCCAGACTTTATCATTTTCATTGCTTCTGCATTCAATCGTTGATAACCTTTCATTGCCTGATGTTTGGCATCGCGGTGTTTGGCAAAAGCAGGCGGGTCAAGAATGATTACATCGTATTGATCTTTCTTATCTTTTAAAAAATCAAAAGTGTCCATGGCAAAGCATCCATGTTGTTCTGCATCGAAGCCATTGAGCTCAATATTTTTTCGGGTTAACTCAACAGCCTTTTCAGAAGCATCTACAGAATGCACCAAGGCAGCACCTGCATGCAAAGCATAAACAGAAAACCCTCCTGTGTAGCAAAAAGTATTCAGCACTTTTTTATTTCTGGAGAAATCGCCCAACAGCTTTCTGTTTTCACGTTGATCTAAAAAGAAACCTGTCTTTTGTCCACTTTCCCAATCGATTAAAAATTTTTGATCGTGTTCCTTCACCACATGGGGCACGCTGGTCATGCCATAGAGATAGCCATCACTTTTTTCATCACGCATTTTTCCTGGAAGGGTGCCCTGACTTTTATAGTAAACGGCTTTTAGTTTGTCTTTGAGTACTGTTTGCAGGGCTGTTGCAATCTCCTCCCGATCAGCATGCATTCCGGTAGAGTGCGCCTGTACAATAGCAACACCATCATAATAATCAATAACAAGTCCGGTTAATCCATCGCCCTCGCCATGCACTAGGCGGAAGCAATTGGTGTGCATAGAAGGCAGACAGGCAGCTTCTCTCAGCGCTAAAGCATGTGCCAGTTTTTTAGCATAAAATGATTTATCCGGCACCACGGAGTCGAAGGTGAGCATACGTACCGCAATGCTGCCATTTTGATAGTGACCAAAGCCAAGGGTCTTGTTGTTATGATCTTTAACTTCTACCCAAACACCATCATTAACAAGGCCTTCCATTTTTTGAATGGCCCCCGAAAAGAGCCAGGGATGGAAACGCTGTAACGAGATTTCTTTACCCTTTTTTAAAACTATTGTACCACTTACGATCATCCCGCAAATTACGCATACTAATGGCACACATTAGGTATATGAAAACCCATTTGATTAATTATCGTTTTAGTAAAAGCCAGAAGGCAGGCAGGCGTTGGAAGGAATTTTTGACTCTTTAAAACTGACAAAATTTCATTTTTTTATGACTTGCCTGATTTTTGAGGATGAAAGAACAATAAAAAAGCAGATAGGACTATGAAATGGTCATTTAACTAATGCTTGTGAAGCAAGCATGATATGTGGCCATTGCATGTGATGTTAAACAAAAATGATAAACACATGAAACAATTTACATCTATTTTTTTAGCCGCTGTGCTGGGCAGCGTTTGTACCATTGCAGCTTACCGTTGGTTAGGTGAAGATAAGGTAGGTACAACACAATATGTAAATGGTACACCCATTACACGGGTAGCTTACTCAGTTAATGAAAAGGGAGATGCAGTTCCGTTGGATTTTACCACTACAGCTGAGAGGGTAACGAAAGCGGTGGTGCACATTCGTTCAACACAGAAAAAAGTTGCTGGAGAAAGCCAGCAATATTTTGATCCATTTCGTGAGTTTTTTGGAACACCATATCCACAAGGCCGTGGAAGTCAGCCAAGTCAGTCAACAGGTTCGGGTGTAATTATCAATGCTGATGGTTATATAGTAACCAACAATCACGTTGTAAAAGATGCTGACATTGTTGAGGTAACGATGAATGATAATAGATCATTTAAAGCAGAAGTGATCGGTACAGATCCCGATACAGACCTAGCCGTTTTAAAAGTGAAAGAACCAAATCTGCCCTTTCTGGCCTTTGTAGATTCAGACCAGGCCAAGGTTGGGCAATGGGTGTTGGCCGTAGGCAATCCTTTCAACTTGAACTCAACTGTAACAGCAGGAATTATCAGTGCTAAAGGAAGAAACATTGGTATTGTAAATCGTGAGGGCATAACAGAGCAAGGCAACACAGCCATTGAATCGTTTATACAAACAGATGCTGCTATCAATCCGGGTAACAGTGGTGGAGCCTTAGTAGATTTAAATGGAGGCTTGCTGGGTATCAATACTGCTATTGCAAGCCCTACAGGTGCTTATTCAGGTTATGGTTTTGCAGTGCCGTCAGATATTGTGAGCAAAATAGTAGAAGATATTATTAAGTTCGGTATTGTACAGCGCGCCTGGCTTGGGGTGTCGATCACGAGTGTAAACAGCGAGCTGGCAAAGCAATATGATCTCGATGTTATAGAAGGAGCCTATGTATCTGGTTTTGCTGAAAAGAGTGCTGCTAAAGATGCAGGTCTTAAAGAAGGTGATGTTGTCGTTAAATTGGATAACACAGCGATTAAAACAAGTACCGCTCTAACGGAGTATATCAGCAGAAAACGCCCTGGAGATAAGGTGGAGGTTGTAGTGAACAGAGGTGGCAAGGAGTTGAAGTACACTGTCACTTTAAAAAGCCGTGATGGTAAAACTGACATTATAAAGCCTGAGGAGCGAGATGGGCTTGCAGCTTTAGGAGTTGAACTAGAGGAGATAGATGCTAAGGTGTTGAAGCAACTTGATTTAAATAATGGAGTGCGGATAAAGACCTTGGGAAATGGCAAGCTGGCGCGTTATACAGAAATCAGAGAGGGTTTTATTATTACTAAGGTGAACGATACAGCAATAAAATCCGTTAAAGAATTTAACGAGGAATTAAAAAACAAAAAGTCAGGCGATCTGGTTATTTTAAGTGGGACTTATGATGACTTCCCCAGAGAATTTAACTACGCTTTCAGGATGTAAGCGATTGGTGTCATTAAAAGCATTCCAGTCAAACACTTGACTTTTAAGTTTTGATTCGTATTTTGGTTTAAAATTAACAACTCGTTATCGTACTATATGAGGAAATTGTTCAAGAAGGGCGAACGTGTTCGCAACAAGGTAGACGGCAAAGTGATGGAAGTGTTAAGGTATATTAAGAACAACATCGTAGAAGTAAAGTGGTTTGATCTCGAATCGAAAGAGGTAAGAACCAATACTGTAAAAGAAGATAAGTTATCTAAGGCTGCATAAGCCGGTTTTCTTTTAAGATGGAAAGGCAGTGTTCCTGATTTACTCAGGAGTGTTGCCTTTTTATTTTTTTACTGAACCACAAGCCCTCATTTGTGTTTAACTTGCAGATAAAATTTTACAGCTATCAAAAAGTTCGACATACCCGCCTATTACCGATCGTCCATTACCGGCAAGGTAAAAGAAGCAAGACGTGTAAAAGATTTGCGTAAGCAAGACTTTACGCCCACCATACTTGATTTTGGTACTGTACAATTTATTCTGGCCCGCCACTTTGGTTTTTGCTATGGCGTAGAAAACGCTATTGAGATATCATACCGTGCCATCGAAGAAAATCCTGACAAAAAAGTTTATCTCTTAAGTCAGATGATCCACAATCAGGAAGTGAATAATGACTTGCAGAGCCGTGGTATATCTTTTATCATGGATACGGACGGTTCGCAGTTTATTCCCTGGGAAAATATTAAAGCGAATGATGTGGTGATTATTCCTGCCTTTGGCACCACCATTGAAATTGAAAATTTCTTATTGGATAAAGGTGTTGAAGTACAAAAATATAATACCACTTGTCCCTTCGTAGAAAAGGTGTGGAACAGAGCAGAGAAGTTAGGCAAGGAAAACTATACAGTCATTATACACGGAAAACCTAAACACGAAGAGACCAGAGCAACATTTTCTCACTCAGCCGCCAATGCAAAATCAGTAGTGGTGCGCGACATGGAGGAGGCCATACAGTTAGCAGCTTATCTATCAGGAAAGAAAAATGCAGCACAGTTTACTGAAGAATTCGCGGGTCGTTTTTCTGAGGGATTTGATGTAACCAAAGATTTGGAACGCGTTGGTGTAGTAAATCAAACCACCATGCTCGCCACAGAAACGCAAGCCATAGCCGACTATTTTAGAAAGGTGATGATTGAGAAGTATGGAGAGGCAGATGTCAGACAACACTTTGCTGATACACGCGACACCTTATGTTATGCTACCAACGACAATCAGGATTCAACGTATCAACTATTAGAAACGAATGCAGACTTAGCTGTTGTGGTGGGGGGTTACAACAGCTCTAACACTTCGCATATTGTAGAATTATGCGAACGAAAATTTCCAACCTATTTCATTAATTCAGAAAAGGAAATTCAGTCTGCTACAGCAATACACCATTATAACTATCCGCAAAAAAAGAAAGAAGTAACACACGACTTTCTGCCAGTAAACCGCCCACTTAAAATTGTATTGACCAGTGGTGCCTCTTGTCCGGATACCTTAGTGGACAGAGTAATGCTACGTTTGCTTGAGTGCGTAGGCTCAGGCAAAACTATTGAAGAAGTTTTGGCGGAGTATTAAGGAAAGAAGCGGTGCTGCCAGCAACACCGATTTTCAATGAATTATTCGGCTGATTTAGCGCGACCTTTCTTGGCAGCGCCTTCAACTTTCTTACCATTGCGGTGCTCGCCCATAATGATAATGTCTTTGGTAGCCTGGTATTGGCGAACGGCTTGCATCATGGCCTCTTCAGTGTCGCGGATGATGATTGTGCCTGTTTTAGCGCCTTTATTGCGAATTTCTATATAAAAACCGTCTTTTTTCTTCTTTGGTAAAATAGGGGGTCTTCCCATGATTCTTGTTGTTTTTATGCAATGTTAGAACACATTTACCCTGCATTTGGTGCAAAAGTGGCGCAAGATACTGAAAATGTGGTGTTTAACCTACTGTGCTTCGATTAAGCCCTTCAGCCAAACTTTTATACTGTGAAATCAATAAAATGACAACAATTTTATAACAGTGCCGGCCGATTTGTAATAGAATTTCGAAGCAGGAAAAACCTAGATTCGTAACCATAATCTGATCATTTAAAACCATGAAAAACATTTACGCCATACTCGTGCTTATGCTGGTACTTACCGGATGCAGCGAGACTGAAAAGAGTAAAAAATTAATTGAAACTGTCACGCCATTGGTGGAGGCTGCCCAAAAACCCTTTTATCATGGTGTAGCTTCTGGTGATCCATTGCATGATCGTGTTATCATCTGGACAAGAGTTACACCTGAAGATTCGCTCAGCAGTATCCTTGTATCGTGGGAAGTGGCAGAAGATCCGGCTTTTGTTTCCGTGTATAAATCAGATTCAATTACAACAACACCAGCCCTTGATTATACTGTTAAAGCAGATGTTGATGGACTTAAGCCCGGTAGGTTTTATTACTATCGTTTTAAAGCACTGGGATATACTTCTATGACTGGGCGCACAAAAACGGCTGCAGTGCAAACGGACAGTGCATCCTTTGCTATTGTAAGCTGCAGCAACTGGGAGTTTGGTTATTTTAATGCCTACCAAAAAATTGCTGAACGTGAACTGGATGCTGTCGTGCATTTAGGAGACTACATTTATGAATATGCTGTGGGCGGTTATGGCGATACAACGATAGGTCGTAAACATTTACCTGTGCATGAAATAGTAACACTACAGGATTACCGTACACGCTACTCGCAGTATCACCTAGATAAAGGATTGCAAAAAGCAAGACAACAACATCCCTTCATTACTATTTGGGACGATCATGAAGTAGCAAACAATGTTTTTAAAGAAGGTGCACAAAATCATCAGGACGAGGAAGGTGCGTTTGCTGTGCGAAAAGCAGCAGCTACTCAAGCGTATTATGAGTGGTTGCCCATCAGAGAAGGTAAAAGTCATTACCGCTCATTCTCATTTGGGAATATGGCTGACCTGATTATGTTGGATGAAAGACTGGAAGGAAGAACCAAACCTGTTGACAGTTTAAGTGATCCTAATTATGAAAGCGAAGCACAAAGTATGCTGGGTGCAGCGCAATTGGATTGGTTTAAAACCACACTGGCACAGTCCAAAGCAATTTGGAAAATTATAGGCAATCAGGTAATATTTTCTGAAGTAGATCAATCAGGTCCATTCCCATCGGCACCGCGCAACCTCGACAGTTGGGATGGTTACCCATACGAACAGAAACATATTGCCACGTATTTACAGGAGCAGGCATTGAAGAACGTTATTTTTATTACAGGAGACACGCATGCCTCCTGGGCTTTTGAAGTAGCTGATCTTAAAAAGTATAATCCAAAAACGAGTGCTGGAGCCTACGCGATTGAACTGGGCACACCCAGTGTTTCTTCATCCAATTGGAATGAATACAGCAGCGATGACACTGTAAAAATGGGTGAGCAAACTTTATTGAAGGCTAATCCTCATCTGAAATATGGTAACGCTCGCGATCATGGTTATTTACTACTGCGCACCAATGCAGAAAGGGCAAAGGCTGAGTGGTGGTATGTAAGTACACTGCGTACACCTGATGCGGATGAGCAACTTGGGAAGAGATTGGAAATAGTAAAAGATACAAACAGATTACAATAAAATAGCAGGGGCTTATTTTCGATAAGCCCCTGTTTTATTTTACACATCACACATTTTACTGCAAGCTTCTGATTGGCGTACTACTTTTTTATAGAGGCGGGCCTTGTAAAATCTTCCTTAGCTTCCTTGACCCATTCTTCTTTAACCTTTTCAAAATCCTGTCGGAATTCTTTATTCTTAAACAGCATGCTAACAAATTGCTGCGCCAGCAAACGTGAACATTCTGAGTCACTCGGATAATGCACACCCAGTATTTCACGCGAATGCGCCATATCATATGCGTCTTTTAAAAACACATCGCTGAAATCTGGCGCCAAAGCACTGAAGATATAAGCATTGATATATGAGTTTGCCGCATGACCACTTGGATATGCTGGCCAGTTGGTCTCTTCTAAGTTATTAAGTGCTGGTTCTAAAATGTAAGGACGCACGCGCGCGTATTTATATTTGAACAACCAGATGAAGTAGCTGGCATCTTGCCACACTGCTGCCATTAAGTTGGCAGTTTGCGGCAGATTTTGTGCGTTAAACCATGTGCCCACGGAACGACCAATAAAAAACAAATTATCACGATAGGTTTTATAGTTGGCGTCTTCTGGCTTTACTCGTGGATTATAATAAACCTTTGCCATAAACAAACTCGTGCTCACATCGAGTTCTGTGCGTTGTTGTTGTAAGGTCAGTAAGTAATTGAGTTCTGCGCGTGTTTTTGCAGCGCTGTTGGCAGGCACCTCAGGCAACACAAAATCTTTTTCAGTGGTGGTTGTTAGGTAATGAGGTTTCAGGCTTAGTCTTTTTTCAGCAAGAACTGCATCATAAACAAAAAGTAGTGTATCGATAGTCTGCTTTCCATCTGCCTGCCCCGAATAATTGTTGAGTTGCTTATAATGCCCCCTCGCTACATCATTATTTAGAAGGGATTGTGCAACAACGATGGTGGGCAATACACCAACAAGCAAAGTCATGAGTAGTAATTTTTTCATTTTCTTTTTATCCTGTTGACGGATAAAGCTGAAAAAGACGCAAGAAATTAAAATTGTTCCAAGCTGCGTCTTTTGGTAAGGCACACGTCATTACTACAGGCAATAAGGAATTGCTATAAAGGATGTTTCACATTAAATTTTACAAACATGACACACGCAATTGATGGTGGTGGTTGTGGTGGCGGAGGCTGCTGCTAAACCGAATTGTCAGGGCATCACGGATGTCCTGACAATTTCTAAACAATGCGATTTAATTCCTCCTGTAAAGTTTGCGGAGTGTTGCAATTACAAAGTTCACGATTTTCGCAAACAAGTATGTTGCCGTAGGCATCGGTTTCAATACGGTAAAGTGTTTGCAATTTTTCTTTTAACAGCTGACGCGCGCGCTGTACTCTCGATTTGGCACCTGAGTAAGAAATATTCCACCGCCTGGCTAGTTCAGTTTGAGAAATATTTTGCTTTTCAGATAATTCGAGTGCTTCCTGATAAGGAGCGGGTAAGGTGCCTGCCAATACTGTCAGACATTGTTCAACGCATTCATTAAATATTTGTCTGTCATCTTCAATTTCCACCAGCATGCCACTTTGCTCTTTTTTCTTTAGCCTGAAATGATCAATGATGGCATTTTTTGCAATGCGGTACATCCAGCCAATTAATTTTTCAGGATTGCGAACCTGATGTTGTTGCAATTGGATTTTTATGAAAATGTCCTGCACAATATCTTCCGCATCTTGTTTGTCACGCACATGGTTGAGCACGTAGCGTTTAATTTTTTGATAAAGGTCGTGGTGCAGGCTATTCATATACGATTGGTCGAATCTATCCGTTTAATAGACGGAGAAGGTTTGAAAAGACGCAAACATTCATGCAGTTTTACCGATAAATCCCCCCATTATGAAAAAAACGTTAGTATCCTGTTTTTTGTTGCTTTTATCGGGCTTTTCGATGGCCCAGGTGGTAGGAAAACCTTTTCCAGCCATGGAGGCAGAGACTGTTGAAGATAAAAAAGTGAAGTTGCCTGGTGATGTAAAAGGGAAATATACGCTTTTGGGCCTTGCTTACTCTAAAAAAGCAGAGGATGAATTGAATTCCTGGTTTTCTCCTGTGTTTGAAAAATTCGTAAGAAAAAATACGGGTTCATTATTTGATGGCATGGGTTACGATGTAAACGTTTACTTTATTCCCATGTTTACAGGTGTTAATGCAGCGGCAACAGGCACTGCCAAAAAGAAGGCGCTAAAAAACGTTGACCCACAAGTATTGCCTAATATTCTGTTTTATAAGGGCGAGTTAAAGCAATACAAAGAGGCGCTTGATTTCGAAAAGAAGGATACGCCCTACTTTTTTGTGTTAGATGCTGAAGGTAAAATTGTATATGCCACTTCAGGAAAGTTTTCAACGAAGAAGTTGGATGAGGTTGAGAATGTGATTGAGTAATATTTTACTGTTGATCTGTGTCACTCTCGCATTTTCCTAACCAATTCAATGGCATAATTAAATTGCGTATCAATTCCCTTTAAAAGATCACTCATTTTTTGATCTACGGGATAATCAGGAATAGTGCCTCTTCCCACTAGCGTGCGCGTTGTAACATCGTTATCGTAGTACAGAAGAGGAGAGCCGATTTTTATTTTTGAGTTGGGGAGCTCAAAGTTTAAAAAGCTCCCACCATTGCCGCCTTCGTACACACCTCCGGTTTCTTCACCAATAAGTGTGATGGCCTTGTTACTTTTGGCATAAGCAATAAATTCTGCGCAAGCAGAGGCACTTCCACCATTTGCTAAAACATATACTTTACCTGTGAAACGATTCTTTTTTGGCTGCTGAATTTGTAACTGTTCACTGAACTCCTCCTTTACAGAAAAAGTACCATCCGCTTCCTTGCGAAGTTCCTTTTTAACATTGCTGAGATCCTCTGCAGATAAGTCGGAAAGAGAAAAAAATTCTGTGGAATCCGTCAGGCAATGAAGTCGTTTGTAGCAACGGGTTGGCTTATCCATAAAGTAAGTGAAAAGCTCAACGCCCTGAATATCCCAACCACCTCCGTTGTTTCGCAGATCGAGGATTACCTCCTCTACTTTTTGCTTCTGCAGCTTTTTTATACAACCATCCATGAAGGTTTTCATTTTTTGCCTTGCCTCTTCCTCACTTCTACCACCACCAAAAGCATTAATCCTGATAATGCCAATATTCTCTTTCTCAGTAATTGCTAATCGCCAGCCCTTTTTATTCTCCAGTTTATTCTTTGGTTGATAGATACTCAAAATTTCTTTGTTCACCGGATTTGACTTAAAGAAACGCTGTGTTTCATCCAGATACTGAGCAGGAACGGTCCTATCTATTTCGGTATTATCTAAATCTTTCATTTTGAGAACAAAGCTTTCACTTTGCTCAATAAGCAGGTAATAAAAGAAGGGAAAGAATCCTTCATTTAAGACCTTATTTTTACCCGTTTGGTTGTAACCATCAGACCATAGACCTCGCTGCATTTCAGCACGAATTGAATGGATGGGTTTTCCATTGATACTGAGTAACTCAAACCCAGGCTTTATTGAAGTATCTGCGGTACCATTAACTGTTACGTAATAAGAACCTTCAGTGAAGAAAAGCATGAGCGGAAAGGTTTTTATTTGATCGTTGAAGAAAGTATTGAAATTTTTTGTGGGGACTAGATGGGTATGAGCACAACGTATGTCGCTGATCAATCGGGAAACAATGCGGTAAAAGTCATAGAAACTTCGTTCAGTCTCAAGTAATTTTTCCAAGCTATCAAGTTTCGCCTGCATTACACTTTTTGAAGTATAGCGATAGAGTCCGGGATGTGTTTCTTCAAAGACTTTTCTCAGGTAGGAGAAATCTTCCTGCATGTCATGAGGTGTGAGAATCTTATTGCTAAAGGGATCGGATTGAGTAAATCCCAAAAGTGGAAACAATAAAATAGCGATGAGGATACAACGCATGGATTTTAAATTAATGGACATACTACAATTCAACATTCAGAAATGCTCAAAAGCATCTCTGAATGTTGAACCTGAAATTTTCCAATTCCAAAATTATATTACACCCTGCGCCTGCATCGCACGAGCAACTTTCAGGAAGCCGGCAATATTAGCACCATGCATGTAGTTGCCCGGCTTGCCATAAGCCGCTGCAGCAGACAAACAGGTTTCATGAATATTTTTCATAATGTCTACCAGTTTTGCGTCCACTTCCTGACGTGTCCAATTGGTGCCCATAAAGTTTTGTGTCATCTCCAAGCCTGAAGTAGCAACTCCACCTGCATTGCTGGCCTTGCCTGGAGCGTACATAATGCCATTATCAATTAAAACATTAATACCTTCGGGTGTAGTCGGCATATTAGAGCCCTCCCCTAATAACTTCACACCGTTTTTAACAAGGTTGTTAGCATCCTTTTCATTGACTTCATTTTGCGTAGCGCAAGGGAAAGCACAATCAGCTTTTATATTCCAGAGTGGATTGTGATCAGCCTTCTCATCAATGTCTTTGTAAACAACGCCCCTAAATTTTTCAGCATATTCTTTAATGCGTCCACGTCTGTTGTTTTTTAAATCCATCAGGAACTCAAGCTTCTCTGTAGTAAAGCCCGCCTCATCATAGATGTAACCATTCGAGTCGGAGGCGGTAACTGCTTTTGCACCGAGTTGAATCAGTTTTTCAATAGCATATTGTGCCACATTACCAGAGCCGGAAACAAGACAAACTTTATTTTTGAGTGAATCTTTTTTCGTTTGCAACATGTTTTCTGCAAAATAGACAAGTCCATAGCCAGTAGCCTCAGGCCTTACCAAACTACCGCCCCACCCAATTCCTTTACCAGTTAATACACCTGTGAATTCATTTCTTATTTTTTTATAGGCGCCAAATAAATAACCAATTTCTCTTCCCCCCACACCAATATCACCGGCAGGTACATCTAAACGATGCCCAATATGGCGTGCCAGTTCGCCCATAAAAGCCTGGCAGAATTTCATGATTTCATTTTCACTTTTTCCTTTCGGATCGAAATCACTGCCACCCTTACCACCACCCATAGGCACACCGGTAAGTGCATTTTTAAAAATCTGCTCGAAGGCTAAAAATTTGAGTACGCTCTGATTAACCGATGGGTGAAAACGAAGTCCGCCCTTGTATGGTCCTATCGCACTATTCATTTGCACACGATACCCACGGTTTAATTGTGTTTCGCCCTGATCATCCAGCCAGGTAACGCGAAAAGAGATAAGCCTTTCGGGTTCGGTTATGCGTTCAATGATTTTAAGTTTTCTGAGGTCGGGATGTTTTTCAAGCGCAGGTAAAACTGAAAGAGCCACTTCTTCAACGGCTTGTAAAAATTCAGGTTCGTGTGCATTGCGCTGTTTAACAAAATTTAATAGGTCGTTTGTTGCCATGAGGTTCTATTTTTAAGACAATATACTATAAGAATTAGCATTGCAAACGGTTGTTGTTGCGCTATTTTAATTAATTTGAGACTATGAATAACCGTCCTTGGCTTTCAAGTTATCCCGAGGGGATGCTTGCTGAAATCAATCCTGCTGATTACCCTACTTTATTAGACATGTTTGATGAGTCTTTTGAGAAGTACAAAGGAAGACCACTTTTCGAAAACATGGGAAAGATTATGACCTTTGATGAACTTGACAGCCAGTCAAAAGCTATTGCGGCCTACTTTCAATATAAAACAGACCTAAAACCAGGAGATAGAATTGCTGTGCAAATGCCCAACTGTTTGCAATACCCAGTTGTTTTTATGGGTGCCTTGCGGGCGGGTTTAATTGTGGTGAATACTAACCCGCTGTATACGCCACGGGAAATGGAACATCAGTTTCGCGATAGCGGAGCGAAAGCAATTGTAATAGCCGCAAACTTTGCACATAATCTGGAGAAGATTTTTGCAAAGACACAAATCAAAACGGTGATTATTACAGAGCTGGGTGATATGCTGGGTGGGATCAAAAAGCATCTGGTTAATTTTGTAGTGAAGCGCATTAAAAAAATGGTTCCACCTTATTCCTTACCAGGCGCATTATCATTCAATAATATACTGGCGGAAGGTAGTGCTCTTTCTTACAAAGAAATTAAAGGTAAACCTGAGGACACCATCTTACTTCAGTATACAGGCGGAACAACAGGTTTGTCTAAGGGTGCTGAATTATCACATAAAAATCTGGTAGCTAACCTGATGCAAGGTGAAGCTTTTTTGAAGGTGTATTTTCCTAAGAATGCTACTACACTTGTTCCCCTGCCCTTATATCATATTACAGCCCTATATGGTGCGCTCATATTCATGAAGTTTGGTTTTAAATCTGTGCTGATTACAAATCCTAAGGATATTCCGGGATTTATTAAAGAACTAAAAAAGCAGCCCTTTAATATTATGATTGGTGTTAATACACTTTTCAATGCACTGCTCAATCACCCTAAAATTAAAGAAGTAGATTTTACTCCGCTAAAAGCAACTATTGGTGGAGGCATGGCTATTCAGGATGTAGTAAGTGAGCGCTGGAAACAACTAACAGGACAGTTTATAACGCAGGGCTATGGGTTGAGTGAGACTTCTCCACTTCTTTCTATTAATCTATTGGGAAGTGAAAGACCCAGTTGTATTGGTGTTCCATTTCCGAGCACCGATATTATGATAGCTGATGACAATGGCAATCCACTCCCTGCTGGTGAACCAGGTGAATTGTGTGCCAAAGGGCCGCAAGTATTTAAAGGTTATTGGCAAAAAGATAACAGTGAGGTATTTTATAAGGGAGAATGGTTTAAAACAGGTGATGTAGCCATTATGGAACCTGATGGTTTCTTTAAAATAGTTGACCGTAAAAAAGATATGATTCTGGTTTCTGGCTTTAATGTCTACCCCAATGAGATAGAGGCAATTGTTGCCACACATCCTAAAGTGTTGGAAGCAGCAGCCATTGGTGTGCCGGACGAACATTCTACGGAAGCTGTAAAACTTTTTGTGATTAAAAAGGATGAATCACTTACAGAAGATGAACTGAAGGCTTTCTGCAAAGAACAGATGGTTAACTATAAACGACCTAAGTACATTGAATTCAGAACGGAATTGCCGAAGAGTAATGTCGGTAAAATTTTAAGAAGAGCCTTACGCGATGGCACACCTTCTTAAAGTTTTGTCAACTGATTTAAATCATTTCGGGCTCAGCAGTACTTTACTAGTTTCATTCAACTTTCTGTCAACCTTAAATCATTCTCACAACAGAGAATAGAGATTTATACAGTACTAGCGTGAGTCATTTGTGCAAATTTGTTTAATCTGTGGCCGAAGCAGTTTTATGATCTACAAAATTCATATCTATAAAAACCAAAGCTATGCTAAGCGATGAAAAATTAATTCGGGTGAAAGACTTGTTGGTAAAACCTGAAACGAAAATCAAACTCAAAGATTTCAGTACTAAGTATAAAGGTGAAGAGCTAAACAAAAAAGATGCAGAGGCACTATTAGAACAAGGGCGAAGGCAATTAGCTGTAACACAGGATAAGCTTTATGCCCATAATCGATTCAGCATTTTAATTATTTTTCAGGCGATGGATGCAGCCGGAAAAGATGGTGCAGTGAAACATATCATGTCTGGTTTTAATCCGCTGGGGGTTAAGGTTCATAGTTTTAAAGCCCCTAATTCGCATGAACTGGATCATGATTATTTCTGGCGACATCAATTGGCTTTACCCGCACGGGGAGAGATTGCCATACACAATAGATCGCATTACGAAAACGTATTGGTGACCAAGGTACACCCTGAGTATGTGCTGGCTGAAAATATTCCAGGTATTGATTCTGTTGAAGACATTGATAAAAAGTTTTGGGAGCAACGGTATAAGCAGATCAGGCGTTTCGAAAAAAATCTCACGGATAATGGGATGATCATTCTTAAGTTCTTTTTGAATGTTTCTAAAAAAGAACAAAAGAAGCGCTTCCTCGAACGCATAGATGATACGACCAAGAATTGGAAATTTTCATTGAGTGATTTAAAAGAAAGAGGTTTCTGGGATGATTATCAAAAGGCATACGAAGATGCGCTGAGTGCAACATCCACCGAATATGCTCCCTGGTTTGTCATTCCTGCCGATGATAAATGGTTTGCTCGTTTAAGCATAGCAGCCATCATTCACCGCCAGTTTGAAAAACTGGAATTGAGTTATCCAACCGTTAGCGAAAAACAGAAGGAGGAGTTACAAAAAGCAAAGGCGCATTTATTAGGTGAAAAAGATAAATCCTAATCCTATTCACTAACAACAATAGCCAGCGTATTATTCTGCGCATTCACTGCCATTCTGGTAATACCTTTCAATGGAAGTTTTAATCCATTAATGGGTAACGGAATCCATTTACCATTTTGTAACATATAAACCTTTTCGCCATCACTGGAAAGCAAGGTGCCTTCTGCCGTCCAGCAGATATCCTCTTTGCCCGGCAAAGTATTCGTAATTTTTTCGCTGTTGAGTTTATCTAAATTTAATTTTCGGATCTCCCAGTTGTCAGCACTGAGTTTGGCAACATAGCTGATTGCTTCAGCTGAGGGAATGCGATGCAAAGAACGACCAATGTTTTCAGCTAATACTGTATCTTCTCTGGTGGGTAGTTGCAGGTAGTGAAGGGTGTTAGGTGCGCCATCTTTGCCCAAGACAAAAAGCGCCAGGTGACTGTTATCAGCCCACACATGATAACCAACAATGAGGTCATCAATAATTACAGTGACTTCTCCACCTTCTACAGGATATTTTCCTAAATCTTGCGCACCATTATCGCGCTGAATAATACAGGACAAATAGTTCTCATCAGGTGTCAAGGTAGGTGAGTATTCCCGCTCCTGCGTTTTAGTAATATTTTTAGTCTCTTTTGTTTTTAGATGATAGCTTTTAAGATCAGCGCGGCCATTTTCATCAAAAGATGAAAAGTAGAGCACTTTATCGGTTTTATGGAAAGATGGCTGGTTGTCGTAACCGATACGATTGGTAATGTTTCGTGGATTGGATAAGGTGATTTTACCTTTTTTCTCTTTAAGATCCAGGATATAAATCTCAGAACCGGTTTGAGCAAAAGAGGTGAGGCAGGAGCATACGATGATCAACGTAGGTAAAAGAATCTTCATGAAACAATTTAAGCATTCTTTAAGTAATTAGCATTTACCCATGTTTAAAATAAAAAATCCCTGAACCTTAATGCTCAGGGATTTTTTAGTGCTTATTGTGTTGGCCCATTGTCCACTCGCGATTCAATAGCTGTTTGAATACCCGATGGAAGCGCAGAAAATAAGTTATAACCCATTTGTGATTCGATGGCATCAGTGGTAGTCCGGTAAGTTGCCCATGTGGTACTGATGCTGTTGGAATTAGGCATGTCAACAGCAATCACCCGCGTTGAAGAAGTAACGCGACTGATATCATTTGTGCCCTTTGGTAAAACAAGAATTACCTTCCACACCCTGTTTGGAACAGTAACTTTACCATTCGCTATGGTTGTTTTATACCCGTTGCTTCCTGTTCCTCCTGTTCCATAGCTTCCCATGATTACGTACAACTCATTTCCCTGATTCACTAAAGTTCGGCAATAACTTTCTAACCTCGCCCAGGTCTGTTGGTTATTGGTGGGCGCCTGTGGAATCATGTTAGTCATAAAAAAGGTGGCAGAGTTATCACTTACTGAATAAGTGCGATCAGCCGAAGGACAATTATGCCCTCTGTCAAATCCGCTTCCTGAATAATCGGTATTGCTTACCCGATACCAGCCACTGGGCAGGGAAGTGTCAGCACGAAAATCGTCCTGGCGGGCTGCGCTACCCAACCAGGTATTGTCTAAATGCCAGCTTACCCAATTGGGTGTGCCTCTGTCGCGGTGATAAGACATAGCAAATTGATATTTTGTAATTAGATAATTCCAATAGTTGGAGCTACTGGCAACAGCACCACTCGGATTACCCATAGTTAAATTTTCTCCAGAGCTTCTTCCATTGGTAACATCTTCTTGTGGCACGTAAACGTCATCGGCTCTTGGACTATTGGGTTTAATTGATTCATCATCGGAACAGGAAATGACTGCGAAGAGCAGCACAAAGGCGAGCAGTAATTTGCTTATGTTTTTCATAGTTTGGGGGGTTAGGTTATGAAAACAAGTTAGCCTGGTAAATCTGTACTGCAGTTATCCTAAGGTTATAGAATTATCAAGAAATGAATTTACTGTTTACGCGAGTAGATTTATGATAATTTTGTCCTGCTGTATCACAGTTGCCGACTGTGTATCAACAACTTTTTTGAGAATTGATTTATGACTACACTAGCCAATCAAGCGATGTCGCAAGTATTCAAACTTGATATGGCCATGTTTTAAAAGAACAAATTGTAACTCTATCTTTTGCCCAATTTCATATCGGTTAAAAATTGTACGCAATACTTCCTGCTCGTGATCGCCAAAATAAAAATAGTAGTGATCGAGCGTGTCGGGCAAACCCTTTTCAGTACGCCCAAACTTTTTAGCGCGAATAGATTTTTCTGTAAGAGTACCAGTCAAAATTATTTTTTTGTTTTCACTTTTAATCCGACTCCATTCACCGGAGGCACGCATTAAGAAATAAGTTGTGAGCCCAAGGGCCATCATGCCAGCAAGTACTGAGAAAGCCAGCGCCTCAGGACTAATAAAATAGATGCTGATTGGAATGGCTAAAAAAATGGAAAGTAGTATTACCAGTTTGATCATTTGCAGCTTAAGTCTTTGCAAATCACTCGCATCCAGCGTGGCTTGTTCTAAATCAAATACTTTCATATAAATTTTAATCAATGAGAGTCCCGCGAGTGAGCAGATCATCATACACCACTTCATTGCGCTGCAAGGAATAAAGACAAGACAGCAACTTGTTAAAAAACAATTTAATTTATGAAAACCGCCCCAATCTCAATAGAAGGCGTCTTCAAAATGTTCAATGATAACCTCCATACCCATTTTAACACTAACAATATCAAAACGAATAGGCCCATCCCATTGCTGCTCAAACACAAACTGCTCGGCTCCTTCAATTACTTTGGCAGCTTTTTTATTGCTTACAAAACTTTCGGGTTCGCCAAAGGCTACAGAGTGACGGGTTTTCACTTCAACAAAGATCAGCCACTTATCCCTTTGGGCGATCAGGTCAATTTCTGCATGCTTGTAGCGATAGTTTTTGGCCACTATGGTATAACCCTTGGCCACCAGAAAATTAGCAGCCAGTTCTTCACCTTTGTTACCCGTTTTAATTTTATCGCTCATACAAATGTTCTACCTTTGAAGCCAAAATTTACGACTGTGTCAACAACAAAAAAATACATTGAAGGATTTACCCGCCAGCTAGCCGATGCTTTGAAGATAGGAGAGGGGCTTGATTTAGTGAGACCTGGGAGTGATATACGTAATATTGTCATAGCGGGTATGGGTGGTTCAGGTATTGGTGCCAACCTGGTGGAGTCGCTTACCTTTGGTCGTATACCCATTCCAATGACAGTGGTAAAAAGCTATAACATTCCCCAGTTTGTCAGTCCGCACACACTTTTTGTGGCCAGTTCGTACAGTGGAAATACGGAAGAGACCATTGCAGCCCTCAACAAGGCTTTGTTAAAGCGAGCGCATTGCATTGTAATTGCTTCGGGAGGAAAAATTCTGGATATCGCCCGTGAGTATAATCTCTTTTACATTCAACTTCCAGCCGGTTCGGATAGCCCAAGGGCCATGTTGGGTTATAATATGATTGCACTGCTGTCATTATTGTACCACACGAACCTGATTGGCTCTGCTTTTATTAAAGAAACGGAGAATGCGATTGAGTTTTTAAATCGTGGGGAAAAGGGAATCCAGTCAGAGGCAGAACTGATTGCTAAAAAATTAAAAGGAAGAATGCCAATTATCTATTGCGATCAGCGTTTACATGCCATGGCGCTGCGTTTTCAACAGCAGATTAACGAGAACTCAAAACAGTTCGCGCACGTTAATACCTTTCCGGAGATGAATCATAATGAATTAGTGGGCTGGAAATTTCCGGAGCCACTGATACCTATGTTCCAACCCATCTACATGTATTCAGATCATGACCATGAAAGAGTGGAGAAGCGTATGGAAATTTGCCGTGATTTACTGGAGAAAAAGTCAAATCCGATAATTGATATCATTGGAGAGGGTGCATCTTTACTGGAGCAATATTACTACCTCATCCATCTTACCGACTGGATTTCGTTTTACCTGGCCAAAGAAAACGGAGTGGATCCGGATACGATTGAGCCAATTGTTTATTTGAAGTCAGAACTGGAAAAAATCAAGTGAACGTAAAACCAAATAGCGCCACCACATTTACTGATCTTGGATTAATTGATTACAAAGAGGCCTGGGATTACCAGGCTTCTTTGTTCAACGATATTTTAGCAATTAAGAGCAGCAACAGAAATCTACCCGAGGAAGAACAAGCCACAACAAAAAACTTTCTGCTCTTCTGTGAGCATCCTCATGTGTACACCTTAGGTAAAAGTGGTGACGCAAAAAACTTGTTGTTGGATGAGGCAGCATTGAAAGAAATAAATGCCAGCTACTACCACATTAATCGTGGAGGAGATATTACCTACCATGGCCCGGGGCAATTGGTGGTTTATCCGGTAATTGACATGGAGAATTTTTTTACTGACATACATAAATACATGCGCTTGCTTGAAGAAGCTGTAATTCTTACTTGCAAATCCTATGGTGTTGAAGGGACAAGAATTGCAGGCCTCACCGGTGTGTGGTTAGGAGATGCCCAACATCAGAACGAAAGAAAAATCTGTGCACTTGGTGTCAAGACAAGTCGTTGGGTTACCATGCACGGTTTGGCTTTCAATGTAAATACTGATTTAAATTATTTCAATCATATTGTGCCCTGCGGCATAGATGATAAAGCAGTGACCTCATTGCAACAAGAACTTGGCAGGCCCATAGACATGGAAGAAGTAAAGCAGCATATGAAAAAACACCTGACATCTTTATTTAGTATGCAATTAGTGTAGACATTATAATCCTGCATGCATGCGAATAAAAAATGAATATTAGCACATGAAACTGTTTACACTCATAGCGCTTCCTATACTACTGCTGTCTTTATTCCTGGTCAATAAAGATGCGACTGTCAGCAAACGCGAAAGACAGAAAGGCGTTTGTTGGGTGGGCACACCACAGCCTGTAGTACAAAAAGATTTAGATAAACTTAGATCGCTTGGTGTCACATGGATTTCACAAACACCGTTTGGTTGGCAACAACAACCTGGAGATACAAGTTTATTGTTTGAAAAGAATACGCAGCGTAAACCCTGGTGGGGAGAATCGTATGAGGGCATCGCGACAACAAGTCGTTTTGCAAAAGCTGCTAATATTAAAACAATACTAAAGCCACACATTTGGTTAAGACAATCGTGGCCAGGTGAAATTGAGATGACAAGTGAAGAAGCATGGAAAAAATGGTTTAGGCAGTACAACGATTTTATTATGAGTTATGCTATACTGGCAGAACAAGAACAGATTGAAATACTTTGTATTGGAACAGAATTGCAAAAAACGATTCATCGACCAGAATGGTTGGAGATAATTAAAAATGTAAAAGAGGTCTATAAAGGTAAACTTACCTATGCTGCAAACTTTAACGAATTTGAACGTGTGCCTTTTTGGCCAGCGCTTGACTATATCGGTGTGCAAGCTTACTTTCCCTTAACAAAGAAATCACATCCCACCGTAGCAGAAATTGCCGCAGGATGGGAGCAGCCCTTAAAGCAAATAGAAACCTTGCATAAAAAAATTAAAAAGCCTGTTATTTTTACAGAGCTAGGATACAAAAGCACTCACGATGCAACGATAGAGCCCTGGACTTGGCCTGGTAACGAACATCACGAAAAGATTTCAGATGTAACACAAGCCAACGCTTATGAAGCTTTTTTCCAACAATGTTGGGGAAAAAGCTGGATAGCAGGAGTATATTTTTGGAAGTGGTATCCCCAGGGTGCCAGAAGGAATGCGGCTATTGATTTTACACCACAGGGCAAGCCTGCAGAAACAATAATGAAAGAATGGTTTAGTCAACAATAAGATGAAGAAAGACTTAGAAATACCTACCGTGGTTAATGTTACCATTGCTGTAGCCTGCAAGAAAGCGATAGGCGAAAGCGATGAGTGGTTGGTATATTTATTGAATAATAATGATTTCCCAATAGAGAATACATTGGTGGCCAGTAATGGATATGGAGAGAAGGATGGAGAACAACAAAAGACCTCTATTTTACGTCATTACTTACAAACAGTACCAGCAAAAGGCACGGCCTTGATTGAACCAATTGATAAAGGCGTTTTTCACCTGAACAATAAATACTGGGTGAGCTATTATATTGGCAGCAAAATTTACGATAAACGTTTTGTCTTCGTTCCGGAAAGCATCAGCGAGGATAATCTGACTTTTGTAAAAGAGCTTGGCATGGAGGCTGTATTACACTCCTGAAATGAGATTGTCATTAACAACAGGATTTTGCGTATTTTGAAGGAGAATTGTAGAGAAACATGATTCCTGAATTACGCGACATACTATTTCTGGATATTGAAACAGTTGCCATTACCAACAACTTTCAATCCCTTGATGAACGTTTAAAAGTTCAGTGGTCGAGAAAAGCTTCCTTCCTTAAGCGTGGTGACGAGCAAAGTGATGAAGACCTTTTTCATGAACGTGCCGGTATTTATGCGGAGTTTGGTAAAATCATATGTATTTCTGTTGGTAAGCTTTTCGACCATGAAAGTGGGGACTTAGGTTTAAAGACAAAGGCCTTCTATGGACATGATGAAACCATCTTACTGCAGGAGTTTAGGGAGATGCTCATGAAACTTGGTGATGGTGTAAAGCTTTGTGCACACAACGGTAAAGAGTTCGACTTTCCCTATATGTGCCGTAGAATGCTGGTGAATAACATCGCTTTACCACCAGCATTAAATCTGTCGGGTAAAAAATCATGGCAGGTAGAACACATGGACACGATGGAGATGTGGAAATTCGGTGACTATAAACACTACACTTCTTTGGATCTGCTCGCCTCCATCTTTAATATTGCTTCGAGTAAAAGTGATATTGACGGAAGTAAGGTGAATAGTGTCTACTACCAGCAGGGCGATCTGGAGAAGATAAAAAATTATTGTACAGCTGATGTTTTGGTGTTAACACAGCTATTTTTAAAAATGAAAAGCCTTCCAACATTGAAAGGCGAAAATGTTATTACGACTTAAGAATGTCAAAAAATAAAAAAACAAAAACTACAAAAGGAAAGGATTCCTTTTCACGTATTAAATCAATCATCCTTTCTGTTTTTTCAGAAAATCCAGGTAAGGGTTATAGTATCAAACAAATTGCCCGTAAGGCGCAAATAAAGAAGAAAGATGAGTTAAAGCTTGTAGCCAACTTCATTTATGAACTTGAATTACAGGGTCAGATAAAAGAAATCAGCGATGGAAACTATGCAGCGGTAGCAAGCTTAAATGCCATTACCGGTATTGTTGACCACGTCAGCTCTCGTTTTGCGTATATCCGTATAGGTGAAGATCAACCCGATATTTATGTCAAGTCTAAAGACCTTGGTTCAGCACTTGACAGCGATACAGTAGCCGTCAGTGTTTTTAAAACAAGACATGGTGAGCATCCGGAGGGAAAGGTGGTAGAAATAATTAAAAGAGGCAGAACACGTTATGTGGGACGTATTGAAGTTTCTAAAAACTATGCCTTTGTAGTACCTGATTATCGCAAGATGCACCAGGACTTTTTTGTTTATCCGGATCACCTCAACGGTGCCAAAACAAATGATAAGGTAGTCGTAGAAATTGTAGCCTGGGGTTCTCCGGATAAAAGTCCGGAAGCTAAAGTAACGGATATTCTTGGCAAGGCAGGTGAAAACGAAGCGGAGATACACTCCATCATGGCAGAGTTTGGTTTGCCCTTTGAGTTTCAACCACAACTGATTAAAGAAGCTAAAAAGATTGATGAAGGCATTACACAGGAGGAAATCAAGAAGCGAAAAGACTTCAGGAACATAACAACCTTTACCATCGACCCGGAAGATGCCAAGGATTTTGATGATGCACTCTCCATCCGCAAACTCGAAAATGGCAATTACGAAATAGGCGTACACATAGCCGATGTAACACATTACGTTGAAGAAAAAAGTCTTCTGGAGGAGGAAGCTTTCGAAAGAGCAACTTCTGTTTACCTGGTCGACAGAACGATTCCGATGTTGCCGGAGAGACTGAGCAATGAACTTTGTTCGCTAAGGCCGAACGAAGACAAACTCACTTTTGCAGCAGTGTTTGAAATGAGTTCGCAAGCACAAATAATTAAAGAATGGTTTGGAAGAACCATCATTCACTCCGACAGACGCTTTACATATGAAGAAGCCCAAACTGTACTAGAGACGAAGCAAGGCGATTTTGCTGAAGAGTTAACGCTACTCAACGATTATGCTCATAAACTAAGAAAAGAGCGCTTCAAAAAAGGAGCGGTAAATTTTGAAACCACTGAAGTAAAATTTAAGCTGGATGAAAAAGGTAAGCCACTGGCCGTTATTCCTAAAATTAGAAAGGATGCTCATAAGCTGATTGAAGAGTTTATGCTGCTGGCCAATAAGCGTGTGGCCACTTTTGTGTACGAAATGAAAAAGGGGGAGCAAAAGAATACCTTTGTTTACCGCACACACGACTATCCCGATCCTGAAAAAATTCAAACCTTCGCCACCTTCGCCAAACAATTTGGTCATGCGATGGAAGTTGAAGAAAGATCAATTTCTAAATCCTTGAATAGTTTAATGGATGAAATTGAAGGCAAGCCAGAACAAAATGTTTTGCAAAGTTTGGCCGTACGTGCTATGGCCAAGGCTAAGTACACCACAGCCGCTAAAGGGCACTTCGGTTTGGCTTTCGAGCACTATTCGCACTTTACCTCACCTATACGCAGGTATCCCGACATGATGGTGCATCGTTTGTTGCAGCATTATCTGGATGGCAAGGCTTCTGTTGATCAGACAGAGTTTGAGAAAAAATGCTTGCATGCATCTGAAAGAGAGAAGCGGGCTGCTGACGCTGAACGTGCTTCAATTAAATACAAGCAGGTTGAGTTTATGGCATCTGCTGAGAAGCGCGACTACGAAGGTATTATCTCAGGTGTAACAGAGTGGGGCTTGTACATAGAAATCATCGAGACAAAATGCGAGGGCATGATCCGCATGTCAGATATGGATGATGACTACTATGAGTTTGATGAAAGAAATTATTGTATTGTAGGCCGCAGAAACCATAAACGCTTTACACTGGGCGATAAATTAATGGTGCGCGTAAAAAAGACTGACATTGATAAGCGACTGATCGACCTTGTTTTTGCAGAGACCCAACTTTTTTCTAACAAGGCACCAGCACCAAAAAAGTACACAGAAGATGTAGACGATCTTGATTTTCCGGACTCCTTGGCCAACAGAAAGAAGAAAAGGTAAAATTCCCTCAAAGCTGTTTTAAGCTTTGATAGCTGTAGATTTTAAACAGAAGCTGTACTTTTATTGGTGAAAATTTGTGTGATCTGTGGCAAACAAGGCACAGATACTCATTTAAACATTTTTTAAAAGCGCTTGTTAATAATATTCCTTAAATACGACTTGTGAATTTTTTTGAACTTATTGAAAAAGAAGCAGCTAAGCAGAAGTTTGGCAAAAATCCGGATTCACTTTACGAACCCATTCGCTACATCATGAGCATTGGAGGCAAACGCATGCGTCCTTTACTCACCTTATTGGCCTATTCACTGTACAAAAAGGATGTGAAGTCCATCACAACCTATGCATTGGCAGTAGAGGCCTTCCATAATTTCACCCTCATGCATGATGATATTATGGATCAGGCGCCCCTACGAAGGGGTAAGGCTACGGTGCATAAAAAATGGGATATTAACACAGCCATTCTTTCAGGCGATGTAATGCTTGTAAAAGTATATGACATGTTCATGACCTTGCCGGATGCTAAGCTGAAGAAGGTGTTAAAGGCTTTTAATAAGTGTGCAGCAGAGGTATGCGAAGGTCAGCAACTCGACATGGACTTCGAAAAGCGAGACGGTGTAACTGAAGCAGAATACATCAACATGATAAAACTGAAGACGGCTGTACTTTTAGGCTTTGCTTTAGAGTTGGGGGCTATTTTAGCGAATGCCAATGAAAAACAACAAAAAGCTTTGCGCGATTTCGGTGTGAACATCGGGATAGGCTTTCAGTTGAAAGATGATTTATTGGATGCTTACGCAGATCCGGAAAAATTTGGTAAACAGGTGGGGGGAGACATTATTGCAAATAAAAAAACGTATTTATTGATCAAGGCTTTTGAAAAGGCAAGTGACCAGCAGAAACAAACATTAACACATTGGTTATCGCTGACAAAATTTAATAAAAATGAAAAAGTTGAAGCTGTTAAGAAGGTCTATGATGAATTAAGCATTCCTGCGCTGGCAAATAAAAAAATTAATAGCTACTTTAACAAAGGCTTTAAGAGTCTGGATGCTGTAAAAGGTAATGTAAAAGCTAAAGCAGCACTGCGCACTTTTGCCGAAGACCTGATTGACAGACAAGTTTAAGTATGCAGGAATTTTTTAAAGACAAGAGTGCTCAAGTGTATTACGATGCAGTGTTAGACACACTCTTTTTAGTTTACACGGGCAAGGTTCAAAACGACCAGCATTTTATTACTATCAACACTGCTGTGCTGGCGGCCTTTACAAAACTAAATACGCAAAAATTTGTAGCAGATATCCGCAAGATGGGCATCATCAGTGTGGCCTCCCAGAATTGGGTGGTTGCCAACTTGCTTCCCGGCATGGTAAAACACCTGAATGGTAAAATGCTTTACCACGCACAAGTAGTCGATCCATCAGAAATCCTGTCAAAAGTATCAGGTAATAATATTAAGGGGAGATCAAGTCAGGTGGCAGAAGGATTTGAAGTGGTGCAGTTTTCAGATACGGAAAAGCTTAATGAATATTTAAGAAGTATTAATTAAATAAGCATACTCAATTTACTGAGTCATCAGCTCAACATACTCCTCTCCCAGTTTTTTCCTGCTGTATTTCTTGGACAGTTCATGTGCATTTTCCTGTGCCCTGCGCAACATATTTTTGTCCTCGAGATAGAGCTGTAATTGCTTTGCCAAATTTTCAGGCTTGTGATAATCAATTACAAAACCGCAATCATGTACTTCAATGTCTTCTCTAATCCAACCATTGAAGTTGGTAATAACTAATTTTCCCGCTGCCAGACCATCAAAATATTTATTAGGCGAGCCAGTTTCTAAAACCGGTTTATTACGATAGGAAATGAAAACAGCATCGCTAACGTTCATCACTTCCCTTACACCTTCACGATTGGAGAAGGGCACAAAAACCACATTATTAATCGCTAATTTTTTTGTGGTGGATTTGAGTGATTCCAACACAGCCCCCTCTCCACAAAACAAAAATGCGACAGGTAAGTTTGCCTGCTCAGTAATTCTGGCGCAATCGAGCATGAACTCAAGTCCATTGGCAAAACCAATCGAACCAATGTATGATATAACAAAACGATTCTGCACGCCAAACTTTTGCTCAAGTACTTCCTTTTTAAGCTCCGGTCTGAAAAAATCGAGATCTGCCATATTGGGCAATAAGTGCACTGTTTTACCGGGCACTTGTTGCTCAATAATTTTTTTCATGGGTACAGACAAGGCCACCACAGCATGGCTCTGCCTGTAGATAAAATGCTCCAGTCTTCTTAATAAAAATTTAAGCATTGAATTTTTGATAAAGCCAAGTTGTATTGGCGCCTCCGGCCACAAATCACCTACTTCAAAAATGAAAGGCACCTTTCTTCTCCACTTTAGCCAAATACCCACTAAGCCAACAGTTAGGGGTGTAGACATTACATAACATCGTTCCAACTGTTGTTGCGCAACTGCAGTCTTGCATGCTAAAAATATAAATGTTAGGAAAGAGCGGATCCTTTTATAAAAGCCAAAGGCATTATCATATGGCACAGGTAAATAGTGAATAGAGATACCTTTATGAGTTTCATGTAGTGATGTGCTTTGATTGTGACCAGTAATGACTATAACCTCATGGCCATGTTCCACCAGGGCCGAAGCCAGGAAATAGGAGCGTAAGGCTCCACCCTTTTCAGGAGTATTAAAGTGCTGGTGGACAAGGAGAATTTTCACAGTGCAAAATAGCAGCGAACTTTTGAAAGTTCACCATACCGGCTCCCACTCATTTTTTGTTTACCTTTGCTGTGAGCAAACGCCTCTGAAAAAGAATAAAATACATCCGATCGAGCCTGGAATTGTTCCAGCTTAAACGTCACATCAAGCAGACGTTTATTGCGCTTTCATCTAAGCGCACTGTTCTTTTATTCTTCATTAACTAAATTTTACCATGTTAGAAACAACACGACTAGTACTTGTGCCTTTGTCGCACGAGCAACTACATCTCTATAAGCATCAACGACAAGCTTTAGCAACGAATCTGGGTATTAACAGCATTGAACCCCATGATGATCCGGAAACACTACCTCATTTGGAGGAGGCCATAGAATTCTGGATTGAGAGTACGCTGAAGCACCCTCAGCATTTTGCCTGGTATACCAATTGGCTCATCATTCTTAAACAGGAATCAGTAGCGATAGGAGGTATCGGCTTTTCAGGCTTGCCAAAAGAAGGTAAGGCAATGGTTGGTTATGGATTGAATAGTCAGTATTTCGGGAAGAATTATGCTACCGAAGCGCTTGAGGCCATGGTAGAATGGGCATTCAAAAATCCAGATCTGGATGCAATTACAGCAGACACACCGTTGGAACACTGGGGCTCACACCGGGTTTTGGAGAAAAATGGATTTAAGGAAGTAGCTCGTGACAGTGAACTGATTCACTGGGAGCTTCTCTACACGAATTAAAATTTACCTGAGGCAATTAAATCCTTCGTTACTGAATGTCTCAGTAGCGAGGGTTGCCTTGCCTGTAAGGAGATTGAGCTTGCTTGTATCTAGCGTTTCACCGAAGAAACACTTCTTACATGACTCAATATATTCAGTACCGTAGTGGAAGAAGGCTTTAATAAACCTCCGTCTAACTCTTTGGTAAGTGAACATAATTGATTGAATTGCTCATTCAATTCCGGATCGGAAAGTAATGCATGCTTAATTTCCTCCGTCTCCTTCTCCGTAGTCTCTTGGTACAAAAACCGGATCAGGTCGTTCTGGGTAAAAGTTTTTATCATAGGCTCTGTTATTAATCATCTTCTTGCGCAAGTTGATAAGCGCGTAACGCATGCGTCCCAAGGCCGTATTTATGCTCACGTCTGTGCGTTCTGCAATTTCCTGGAAACTCATGTTTAGGTAATGGCGCATAATCAATACTTGCTTTTGCTCGACAGGTAAATCTTTAATCAGCATACGAAGTTTTGCCTTAGATTCCTGTAGCACCTGTTTGTCCTCCATGGATGCTTCTGCAAATTCCATTGAGTTAAAAACCTTGCTACCATCTTCCAACACAATTTCCGGATAGCGCTTTTGCTTACGGAAGCTGTCAATTGCCAGGTTATGAGCTATTCTGCCAATCCAGGCAGAAAATTTACCTTCATCGTTATAGCGGCCACCTTTTATAGTGTTTACCGCTTTGATAAAGGTTTCCTGCAAAAGGTCTTCAGCCTTATAGCGGTCTTTTACTATTAAATAAATGGCCGTATACAGGCGCGACTTGTGTCGGTGTAGGAGAATTTCAAAAGCCCCATCGTTACCGTTTTGATAAAGTGACACTAATTCACTGTCACTACATCCTTTATTAATCATCTGCTTTGCTTTTAGGTAACGTAGAAATGTAGCTCGATAGTATGGGGTTTTAGTGAGTGATTAGAGTGAAAAGGTATAAACTTTCTGAAATTGCGCAAAAAATTTTTTGAAAAATCTTGCCTACAATGATTTTTATCGCCCTATTTGAACCCGATTTGCAGTTTTAACCAATTATGGCCACGAGTAAGAAGCGCGTTATTAAGAGTTTAGATAACCTAACGGACGATCTAAAGGAATTATTGAAGGATCAGTACCCTGCAGGATACGAGGGAAGTATTACCCGTATTACCAATGCTAAAAAAGAACCGATTTTTGTTTTCCCGCTGGAAACAGAAGATGCCACCTACCTGATTAAGGTTCCTGCTGTTAAAAACAGCGATGGTGAGTATGATGTTGAGAAGAAGGAGGAGGATGAATTTGGGGATAATGCACCAGGAGGAGGCGATAGCGATGACGACTATGGCAACGATACTGACGATAGTTATGGAGCCGGTGGTGGCGGTGATGATGATGATTATGAAGGAGGAAAACGTGGTGGTAAAGAAGCCAGCTACGATCCTGACTTTGACTAGATTACCTTAAAGCAACTTCAGGCTTGTTAATATTGCCACTTTGCTAAATTCCTTAAAAGTTTGCTATAAATTGAACACCATCTGAAAGGATGGTGTTTGTGTTTAAACCATCTTCGCTACTCAGATAACACCCAATTCGATTGAATCGGGGAAAGGCCTGCAAAAACTCAATGAAAAAAGACAGTATAACTATCGAACAGGACATCGACCAACTCGATCCCAAGCAGTTTATCATCATTAAAAGGGCACGGGTTAATAACCTTAAAAACCTGAGTGTAGCCATTCCCAGAAATAAGATGGTGGTGATTACCGGTCTGTCAGGTTCAGGCAAATCCTCTTTGGCCTTCGATACCCTTTTTGCGGAAGGTCAGCGTATGTATGTAGAAAGCTTAAGCTCGTATGCCCGACAGTTTTTGGGGCGTATGGAAAAGCCTGATGTGGATTATATAAAGGGCGTTTCACCCGCCATAGCCATTGAGCAGAAGGTTAATACACGCAACCCACGGTCTACTGTAGGCACCACTACTGAGATTTATGATTATCTGAAATTACTTTTTGCCCGCGTAGGCACTACTTACTCACCCATTAGTGGCAAGGAGGTAAAGCGCGATACCGTTACAGAAGTAATTAATCAGATAAATAAGTTAAAGCAAGGCACCCGCATCATGGTGGCTTGCCCCCTGCATATTAAGAAGGGGCGTAAACTCAGTGAAGAGCTGAACCTTTTATTAAGCAAGGGCTTCGCACGCATACTGATGAACGGGGAGGTGAAGTTTATAGAGGAAATGCTAAACCCCGTAGTGCCTGTTGAGGAGGGGCCTAAGACAAAAAAGAAAACCGCAGTAAAAAAGGTGAGTGAACCCACCGGTGTTTTTGAAATTCTGATCGATCGTGCCTCCGTCAATGCAGAAGATGAGGACACCGTTTTTAGAATATCAGATTCTGTACAAACAGCCTTTTTTGAAGGAGAGGGCGATTGCCATGTGTATGTAGAAGGGGGGGCTGTCTTAAAATTCTCAGACCGTTTTGAGTTAGATGGCATGACTTTTACTGAGCCATCAGTCAACTTTTTCAGTTTTAATAATCCTTATGGAGCCTGCCAGACCTGCGAAGGTTTTGGCAAGGTGTTGGGGATAGACGAAGACCTGGTTATTCCGGATAAATCCATGTCGGTGTACGAAGGGGCCATTGCACCCTGGAGAAGCGAAGCGATGAGTGAATGGCAAAAACCCTTGTTGAAAAATGGTATCAAATTCGATTTTCCGATACACAGACCATATAACGAACTCAATCAAAAGCAGCGCGAATTGCTCTGGACGGGTAACGAGTACTTTGATGGGATCAATGGATTTTTCAAATACCTCGAATCCAAAACACATAAAATTCAGTACCGTGTTATGCTGTCGCGCTATCGGGGAAGAACTACCTGCCCTGATTGCAGGGGTACACGTTTGCGCAAAGATGCACAGTATGTAAAAATTGCAGATACTTCCATTACCGACATTGTGCTGATGCCAATAGAGGAGGCGTTGACTTGGTTTCAGAAGCTAAAGCTACCTGTTTACGAACAGAAAATATCAGATCGCATACTCACAGAAATACGATCGCGCCTGGAGTACATGGAGAAGGTGGGGCTGGGCTATCTGACACTCAATCGCGTTACCTCTACCTTGTCTGGGGGAGAATACCAACGAATAAAGCTGGCCACCTCATTGGGCAGTGCTTTGGTTGGATCTATGTATGTATTAGATGAACCGAGCATTGGCCTTCATCCGAAAGACACAGCCAGGATGGTAGAAGTACTACAATCGTTACGCGACTTAGGTAATACAGTAATTATTGTGGAGCACGAAGAAGAAATCATGCGGGCTGCGGATCAGATTATTGATATTGGTCCAGATGCCGGGTCGCATGGCGGTGAATTGGTGTTTCAAGGATCGATTAGCGATGTAAACAAGCGCATCGCATCACATACCATTAACTTTTTAATTGGTGTAGATAAGATTGAAATACCCAAGGCACGCAGAAAGTGGAAAGACTCCATTACCGTAGTGGGTGCACGCGAAAACAATTTGAAGAATCTGAAAGTTAAGTTTCCGCTCAATACACTTACAGTGGTTACCGGAGTAAGCGGTTCAGGTAAATCAACACTAGTAACCAAAATTTTATATCCTGCTATGGGCAGGTTAACTGGCAACGTAGCAGAAACTCCGGGCAAGTATGATAAGCTTGAAGGCGATTTTAGCAGGATTACCCAAGTTGAATTTGTGGACCAGAATCCAATTGGCAAATCTTCACGCTCTAATCCGGTTAGTTATGTGAAAGCCTATGATGCCGTAAGAAATTTATATGCCGATCAACCTTTATCACAACAGCGTGGCTATAAACCATCTCATTTTTCATTTAACGTAGAGGGTGGACGCTGCGAGACCTGCCAGGGCGAAGGAGAGATTAAAGTTGAGATGCAGTTCATGGCCGATATCTTTTTGAAATGCGAGAGCTGCCATGGCAAAAGATTTAAGCAGGAAGTGCTGGAGGTAGAAGTAAACGGAAAAAATATAGCCGATGTACTAGACATGACAGTAGAGGCATCGTTGGATTTCTTTAAAGAGCGCAAGGCCATTTACGACCGGGTTTTGCCTATGTATGAGGTGGGATTGGGTTATGTAAAACTAGGTCAGTCGTCTAATTCATTAAGCGGTGGTGAAGCGCAGCGCGTAAAGCTTGCCTCTTTCTTAGGTAAAAACTCACCGGATGGTAATATTCTTTTCATTTTTGATGAACCGACTACCGGCTTACATTTTCACGACATTAGTAAATTATTAAAAGCCATCAATGCCCTGGTGGATGAAGGGCATAGTGTAATCGTGATTGAACACAACCTGGAAATCATTAAATGTGCCGATTGGATTATTGACTTAGGGCCAGAAGGGGGAGAGAAAAGAGGAGGTCAGTTGGTATTTGAAGGAACACCGGAAGAGATGGCGAAGAAAGGCAAGGGTTTTACAGCAGAGTTTTTGAGAGGGAAATTGTAAGCTCCTTACCTGACACTGCCTGCGACTTTGCAATCGCAGCTAAATGCTTTTTGAAAATGTTCATTCAAAAATAATGACGTCTTCACACGCCAAATCAACAATTTCAATTTCATTAACTTTTTCAGGAAGCGATACGAGCGGTTTGCAAATAGCACAATCATTATCTTCCCTGTTCGTGAAAACAAAGTAAAACTCACCGCCTGCTTCGAGTATATCCTCAAATCTTTTTAGTTGTTCCTCATTTGAGGTACAGTAGGGATAAGTTTTAAAAACATTCTGATAGACGGTTGCATTAGGCTGAAAAGCATTTTGCCAGCTTGCATCCACATGCGCTGGCTGAAAAGAGCCAGAAAGAATTTGAATAGCTACGCCCGCACAAGCCGGGCTATCACTGACAATACGCCCCTTTAATCTTGCAACACATAAAGTTTCATGCGACAATTCAGGCTGACAACCTGAAAAAGTCATAAAAACAACAGCAAATAAGGTGAGCAGGTACCGATCCATTTTCTCTAAGTGGTTGGTGATGTTATATAGTGACACTGACAATAGCGAAAAGGTTGTAAGCAATGGCCTGTATTTATTTTATTGATATAGTCTCAGACTTACTTGAGGATTGAGTGTGAAGATATAAATTGGTGTGATATAAATTAAAAATAACCCACTTAGGGTGAGTATAGTGAATAGCGTTTTGATGGTTAACTAAATGAGAAATATTTTATTTTCTATACCATTGTTGATTGCAGCAAATGTGTACGGAGCAACACTTACTGACTCGGTAAGTACGGTTAATAAAAAAAGACTATGGCTGGTTGCCGGAACAGAGGCAAGCTTTTACGCAGGAGGCATGCTCTATTTAAGTGAAATCTGGTACAGAGATTATGAGCGTGTACCCTTTCATTGGTACAACGATAATTCAGGTTATCTACAGATGGATAAGCTTGCGCACAGTTTTATTGCGTATCAAGAGAGTCGCGCTGGCTACTACGCTTTGCGATGGGCGGGTGTTCCAAAAAGCAAAGCCTTGCTTTGGGGAGGTTCACTTGGTTTTATACTGCAACTGCCGGTAGAAATATTTGATGGTATTTATGAAGGTTATGGTTTTTCTATGGGTGATGTGGTGGCTAATACTTCGGGGAGTTTACTATTTACTTTGCAGGAGTGGCGATGGGATGAACAACGTATAAAAATGAAATATTCTTTTTCACCTTCACCCTATGCCAAAGTAAGGCCGCGCGTACTCGGAGAAAATGCTTTTGAACAACTTTTTCTGGACTACAACTCACATACGTATTGGCTTTCAGTTAATCTAAAATCGTTTGCCAAAAATTCCAACCTACCTGCCTGGTTAAATGTAGCCCTTGGTTATAGCGCCAATGGTATGCTGGGGGAATTTGAAAATCCTGATTTTATTAATGGTCAACCAGCTCCGAATTATGATCGTTACAGACAAGTGCTACTAAGTTTGGATGTTGATTTGAGTAAGATACCAACCCGAAGTATTTTTTTAAAACGTGTGTTGGGTAGTTTGAACATTTTAAAGATACCCTTTCCTGCAATTGAGTTTAACAAGAAGGGTGTTAAAGCTTATGGCTTATACTATTAAGAATTTATATTTAATTTTTAGATCATAGCTCTTCCGGATTTACAATCCGGAAGCCGTATCAAAGAATTTTTAATTCTCCCTTCTAACTTATTGGAAGAGAAGCAACCTACTAAAGTTAAGGTTGCAGACCTAAGGGTAGAGCTTCAGAATTACAAATTCGGAAGAGCAGAATTACAATTTCGGGGAGCAGCGTAATGACTGATCAATCAAATTTTAACCTATCTCACTTTTCTGTAAATTTCCCTTCCCTTCTCGTTCCACTCTACCCGGACAAAAGCTTTTGTTTCAGGATCAAAGGGTTCTTTGGGGAATGAAATTATTTTCTTGCGCCTGCCATCAGGATAATATTCAATCCAGTCGTTTATTTTTTTGCCGAACTTATATTCGCCTACAACTGCAGGTTTTCCATTTTCGTGAAAGAGGTAATAGTAACCCTCTCTTTCACCATATTCGATAGGGATAATTTCTTTTAATTTTTTTCTTTCAAACGGATCATAGTAAGTCAGTTGTGATTCTTTAGGCCACCCTTTGAAATATTTTTCTTTATCGAGTAGCACACTGTCGCGATTGTAACGCATCCAGCGGCCATGCTTAGTGCCTTTGTAGAAGATGCCTTTCTCCAGTGTTACACCACCCAGCATAAACTTTTCATAGGGACCGTGTAATAGTATGCCGCTTTTGGGATCAAACTTTGAAGGTGCAGTTTTGCGAACTTCTGTGCGTTTATAGTCAAACCAATAGACATCCCTGACAAAAGTCTGGGGGTTTTCTGGCGTTTTAAGAATAAAGAATTTCTCAAAAACAATGCGCTCACCCATGCCTTTGCGGGTAAAGGCTTTTTTAGTCTTGATACCATAAAAGACCTTCTTCTTTACTTTCTTCTTTTTAGGACTGGCAATAGAATCGTCTTTTTGACTCAGGTCTAACTGATAGGCACCATCAATGGTAAAGGGTTTGTCTTCAGCATCACCTGTTTCCTCCTGCGCCAGCAGTGAAAAAGAAAGAAATAAAAAGAAACCAAGCAGTATTGTGCGCATGAACATTGAACGAAGATACAGGAATTTTATTTTTTGCAGAAGGTATTAACCCTTGGTATAAAAACTTGTTTAAAAAGCATGAGCAAAGGGAATAAATCCTATTTACCCCAGAAAGTATGCGTGGTTTGCCAAAAGCCCTTTACATGGCGTAAGAAATGGGAGAAGAACTGGGAAGAGATAAAGTACTGTAGTGACCGCTGCCGGAGAGAAGGCAAGCGTTAAATGAACCGGGCAGATCAAAGACCTGCCCGGTAATGTTATCGAACTATTTTTCTGCTGATCTCACGCCAATCATAAAATTGAAAGGTGGCATCGTCACTCATGGCTATAAATACACCTTTTGGAAATCCTGGCAGTACAGCATTGATCACATCACTTCCATCACTTTCTGATGTTGAAGCAAAAAAGAAAGATATCTCTGGATGCTCATGTGGTTTATCCGGACTTCCTTCGCGGGGGAATATGCGAAACATATTGGCCTGCTGATCGGATACAAGGATATAACCGGTGCTATCGTCAGTTTTATAAATGGAAATTCCTTCGATGTCTTCGGTGAAACCTGATGTTCCGAAAAGGGTAAGTTCCACACTACTGCTATCAGGATGTGCATATGATTTGTGGATGCCATGCTGCTCATCTGAATGATAGACAAAGCCAAGCTCATTGTCTACAGCTATCGATTCGATTTCTTTTTTACCGCTATAGAAACCGAATTTTCGTTTTACGCTGGCTTTGACAGCACCACTTCCATCGTCCTCCAATAAATATTGCCAGAGATAGTTGCCGTCTTGGGGTCCGGTTTTTCTTCCAACAATGGCATATATTTTTTGATCAACCGGATTGGTGTATAAGGCTACGCCCATCGGATCGCGTAAGGAGTCTGCTTCACCCTCAAAAACCGGTATACCTCCCTTGTCCAGTGCTTCTAAGTCAGGTAGACTAAAAACACGAATGCTTTTGGCATTTCGCTCAGTACAAACGGCTATGTCAACACGCTTTCCATTCAGGATTAAACCATAAGCAATGTCAACATTGTTAGGTCTTTTAAGAGGACGAACACTATCAACGATGTTACCAGAGAGATTGAAAGCAAATAAGCCCCCATCTCCTGTATCGCCCCCTTTATCAGTACCAATAATAAGTACTTCTGTTGAGTCTTGCGGATTAATCCAGATGGCAGGATCATCGCTGTCATGCTTTACTTTTTGTGAGACCACTACCGGCCTTAAAGCAGTGCTATCACTTTGTGCAAGAGCATTATTTTCTGTCTTGGAGGAGCAATGGATGAGTAAAAAACTTAGTACACTGATTGTGAGAATGCTATTGAAGGTTTTCATTAATTAAGTTTCTTTTATAAAAGAGTAAGGCAGGTTTTATGCCTTTGGCTGCTTCGCTAACAGTATAATAGCCTTGGCCATACGAATCGAAACAAATGGATTCGCCTTGTGGCTCGGGTTCGTAGGGTAAAGTTTGTGCTTTGTTGCGAAGAAGTTCTACAATACTTTCCGCTTCTTTTCTTTTCCAGTAATACACCGAGTCGTAATTTTTTAAAAGCACTTCTCCTGTCAACACATTAAAGTCAGCCCCTACAACTTGAGTAAGTGGTAGGGTTAGCTGTTTATTGGCTATTAAAAATGTATCGGTGCGTTGGGGAAATGGAAGGGTATACAAACTGATTTGTTTTTCACGCTTACTGAAAATGTACAAATCGCTTGTCGCATCATCTATCATTAAAGCTTCTGAGTCACGCTTGCCATCATCGAACTGAAAGGCAATGGTATCAATAGCCGTGATTGTTAATACTTGGTCTTGCTGTAACAGAGGTTCTTCAAAACGGTAAATATATTTAATATCGTGTACAGCATTGTTGTCACCAATCTCGGCTACATAAACATAACTCTTACCTTTTTCAGGACCAGTGCCAACGGTAATGTCTTCCCAGTCTCTGTTAATAAGTCCTTCCAACACCACGGTTCCGATATGTTTACCCAGGCTATCGATCAGGTAAACCTCAGGATCACCCGCGCTATCATTGTGTGTCCAGAATTTACCCTTGTTCACAATGCCTGCGTCCAGGCCAGAGGCCTCATCAATTTTCTTATAGTCAAGCTTGGAAGCGCTACTTGCTAATGTAAATAGACCTGAAATTTCTCCCTGTTTTTTAGCACAAGCAGAAAAAAGAATAAGCACTGTACAAAATGATAAGACGTTATGGCGCATGGAATAAAATTTTGCAAAGAAAGAACTTCCTTTTGATTTCAGAAAGCTCTTTTCTTCACTTTATTAGTCCTTTGTAAAGGTAAAAACGCGGGATGCAGCAAAAAGCTCCTCACCCTCCTCATAGTTATCCTCATCGATAATCTTTTGGAAAGTAATACTAATGCTTTCATCTACTTCATTAATACTGTAGACAGCAATAACTTTGAAATCTAATTCGTCCTCTACTTCACCATCATCTTCGCTGAGGATGAGATGGCTGCCTTCTAACAAGAGTTCTCCATCTTCTGCTTCATACTCAGCCTCAATCTCCAATTGCTTGTACTCTGTGTCAGATTCTCCATCTTCACAGACAGTCTCTTCTTCGGCCAGCTCTATTTCAAACTTCATTTCACCGTATTCAAACTGTAGACGAATAATTCTAACGCCATCGTCTTCAAGGATATCTTCGAAAGCCAGATCAGCAAGGTCAGGAGAGATTACACCAAAAACTTCCTTGAACGATTCAAAATCATCTTCAGAGGCGAGTTCCCATACCCATTCACCAGCCACCTCATTATCCAGTACTTCATATTCGAAGGCAGAAGGTTCACCAACTATAACATTTTTAATAGTTGATTGCAGATCGGTTATTGTAAACTCGAAAGCGCCCTCAGTGTCATCAGTGCCGGGCAAAAGAAAAACCACTTCAAAGGCTTCGGGTACAGAACCAAGATCTTCATCGCTAACCAGGGTAATGGTTTTAGCAATTGGATCGAAATCTAATTCACGTTCATACACACAATCATCAATTTCTACTTCATAAATCACTTTGTCGATTGTTACAACATCCTCAAAGCTGTCTTCACCTTCAATCGCATAGTACAATGTGATGGTTTCAGAAGGCAATTCGCCTAGATAATCTGCAAATTTTATTTCAAGTCCATAGTCTTCGGCATCGGCCAAGTCACCCCCCTCGTCTGTATCAACAATAAGTTGAAAAGGAAAATTGCTGTCGTTGGGTGTTACGTCTAACTCATTATCCGCACAGCTTGCCAGTGTAAGCAAACTGACGAGCGTTAATATATTATAAATTTTCTTACTCATATCTTGTTGTATTAAAAATCAAACTTTACACCAATGCGTGTCCACCACGAATAGAATTCACGTTGCACGTATCTGGTCTCCCTGCCTTGGTATACTTCAAAAGGTTGGTTAGTGATATTGAGAAACTCAGTGAATACACGGAATTTTGGATTAATAGTGAAGGTGGCCGTTGCGTCTACTTGCATGCGGTCTTTTACAAAAAGATCTTCACTGGCATCATCACCAAGCTCTGTAATGTACTCGCCATTAAAGTTGCTTGACAAACGAATGTTGAAGCGCCCCAAGTCATAACCCAATGAAAAGTTTCCAACATGCTTAGCCTGACCGGGCAGACGAACTTCCTCAGTTTCATTGATATTTTCGCGTGATTGAATATCAGCAGCTGACCTTGTAAAGGTATAGTTTGCATAAACACTTAACCCACTTAGTTTACCAGGAAGGAAAAGCAGATTTTGCTGGTAGGCCAACTCAAATCCAAGGAGGTTAGCGACTTCACCATTTTGAGCTTGTGTAAGTTGAATATCAGTACCAAAGTTGCGACCATTGTAAGAGCTTACTTCAAAACGTTTATTAAAAATGAAATCGCTTAAACGTTTATAGAATACGCCCCCAGAAAGAATACCAACAGTACCGAAATACTTTTCTCCTAAAAGATCAAAATTGGTTGCTGATACAGGTTTTAACAATGGATTACCAACATTGCCTTCGCGTGCATTTAAATCAATCTCCTGCGCAGGAACGATGCTCTCAAAGTTAGGGCGGGAGTAACTGCGTGTGGCGGCAAAGCGGATGTTAGTGCTTTCATTGATGCGATACCGTGCATGAACTTGAGGAAGTAAAAATGCATAATCTGTGGTGCCGGAGACTGGTACAATCTCATCTAAGTCACCTTCAAAATCGTAGTATACTTCCTCTGATTGATAGCCAACTTTGGTGCTTTCAAAACGCAGACCGGCTAAAACCATTATTTTCTTCAACTGAATTTTTGTCATGGCATAAGCCGCGTACACATCTTCAGTAGCCCTGTATGATTCTACTGCTTCTGTTGCCAGCTTGCCCTCTACATCCAACTCATAACCGTTGCGATTATTATTGAAGTGATCCATTACACGGCTAACATCAATGTTTGGTCTGATCAGGTATTTGCCGTTAAGAAATTCGCCCGCAGGGCCACCTTGAAATTTCTCTAATGTGTAGTCGCCTTCTAAATCACCGAAAACAACATCACCACCGGCCCAGCCAAAAACGTTTTCGGTGATATCAAAACTTTTTTCCTTCAAGCGTGCTTTACCACCGAATTTGAAAAGACCATCACCTGTACCTAACTGGTAAGGAATGCCAATATTAAACTTAGCCGTTTTGTTTACATCCAATGCATAGGTACGACCACTTACAAATTCATCAAACTCGTAATTAGCATTGTTAAGGTAATCGTTGTTAGGATTAAGATTGCCTAAACCATTTACCGTAAATGTGGGATACTCAGGATTGGTAGCGAAGTCGATTTGAATGTCATCGAACTCGCCTACAGTGTTTACTTCAATATCGAAGGGTGTGTCTTGTATGGCTTCAGCGTACGCGACTTCATAATCGAGATTAAATTTTGCGAAGGTATGTTTACCACCCAGGTTAAAGCTGCTTACAATTTGTTTTTCTAACCTGTCTTTGGTTGCACGCTCTATTTCAATGCTTTCAAAAGGTGAATTATCCACATTGGGTACTAACAAGTAAGTTCTGCGTTGCTCACGATCGGTAAATTTGTTATAAAGCGTACGGAAATAAAACTCGTTCTGATTATTAAACTTGTAATCAACGGTGCTACTAAGACCAAGCCTCGTTCTTACCAATTCATAATCACGAATTTCCATTTCATCACCATCGCGCTCCCAGTTGTCAGAGCCTCTGTCTGTTTCATAATAGCTGGAGTTGAGCATTACACCAAGTTTATTGTTTAAGAAGCGTTTACTCACTTCGAGTGATCCTTGTAGATTGGCTCTTCCTACAATATCATTATAACCCATCAGTGCAGATGCCCTCACGGATGTTTCTTCACTTTGTGCTGTTCGTGTAATTAAATTAACACTACCACCAATCGCATCGCCATCCATGTCGGGGGTAATGGCTTTGGAAACTTCAATGGAAGCTAATTGATCTGCCGGCACTGCATCTAAAGCAACATAGCGCACACCTGCTTCAGGAGAGGGCACTTGTTCTCCATTGATACTGATGTTGGTAAACTGTGGAGCAAGACCTCGCACTAAAACATAGCGGCCTTCACCCTGATCGCGTTCAATGTTTACTGCAGGTACACGTTGTAAAGCTTCAGCCACGTTTACATCAGGGAAACGCCCTATCTGATCTGCACTTACAATGTTCTTAATATTATCCGAAGACTTTTGCTGATTTAAAGCACGTTGTTGACCTTGTAAAGTACCTGTAACAACAATATTTTCTAATTCCTGGATATCGTTGCTCATTTTTACCTCAACAAAGAGATTAGCATTGCCCACCACATTTACTTGTTGAACCTCTTTCTTAAATCCGATATAAGTAAACTCCAGTATTATCTCACCTTCAGGTACACGCAAAGTAAACTCTCCGTTGAGGTCTGTAACTGTGCCGATATTGCTATCTAGTATTCGAATACTCGCACCAGGTAAAGATTCATTGAGTTGTGCATCAACTATTCTACCACTCACACTTCCCAAAGCAGTTGATGCTTTAGCAGAAGCAGCATTTACCACAATAATGGTATTGATCTGATGGAAACTTATTTGATTGGCTTTTGATATTTTATCCAGCACTTTACCTAAAGAATTATCAGTAGCAGTCAAAGTAATTCGCTTGCTCAGATCAACTTTTTTAGGATTGTAGGTGAAAGTAAATTCTGTATCTTTTTCTATAAGTGAGAATATATCACTGATACTTTTGTCATGAGCAGTGATCGAAATAGGTACTGCATATAAATTTTGTGCGTTTCCATTGTTTGCAAAAAGCAAATTCAAGGTCAGGCATTGCACAAGCAGTATTGTCAGGGCATATTTAGTTGTCATGTGTAGTACCCGGATAAGTGTGGGTAATCTTTTTTGCATATTTTTGAAATAGTTTAAGTTGATTACAGATTGACTTAGCTGTTGAATTCACTGCTCTATTTCCTGCAAGAAGCGGACAGTGTCATTCAATTTCTGCCGGGGCCACTATGGCTCCGGCTCTTTTATTGGCATCCTTTTCCAGATATTTTCACCTCCTTATTTTTAATTTCAAATTCAATTTCGGCAGCATAAGCAATGGCTTTTAGTACGTTTTCAAGTGTTTGATTTTTATACTTACCCGCTATTTTGCATTCTTGTATGGCAGTGTTAGCAAAGGATATCTCAACCCCGTACCACATTTCAATTTTTGTAGCGGCATCAGCAAGGCTCAGGTTATTAAGAATCAAGGTGTTGTTTCTCCATGCGAGAATAGATTCCAGGTCTGCTTGTTCACGAATGATGTTGTTGCCTTTCAGTGTAAGCTTCTCATTAACTTTGAGCAACTCAGTGTACTGACCATTGCCTACACTTACGAGCCCAGTTCTCACAGCCACTTCGGTTGTTGTCTCATCAAACTTTATATTGAAAGAGGTACCCAGCACTTTGGTTTGCACATCACCCGTGTGAATAATGAATGGACGAAGCGAATCTTTATGAACCTCAAAAAAAGCCTCTCCTTTCAGCAGGTGTACTTCACGCATGTGGTCATTGAATTGTTCAGGCAAATGAATACTGCTACCTGCATTTAAATACACCACTGTGCCATCACTTAATTGAAAGTGCGATTTTTGGCCGGGAGGATTAGTTTTGATAACGTAGGCTACCTCAGGAGCAACAGATTTTATTGTGTAAATAAAAAGCGTTGCAGTTACCATGGCGAATACACTAACAATGGCAGCCACCTTCAGCCAGTTTATTTTTTTCTCTGTTGAAGGTGCAAGTTTATCAATTCTGGTATTTAGTGAATGAAGTGCTTGCTGCTCGTTAAAATCTTCATGGTGAGTGTAGGTTTTATTCCAGACTTCACAAAATTCATTGAATCTTTTTTGATTCTCTGCATTAAGTGAAATCCAGTCAAAGAGTTGAATTTGTTCATCTGAACTGGCCTCATTCGATAAATATCGAACAATAAGGTTTATTGGAATATTTTCCTCCATAGCATTTGTTACTACTGCGTAGAGTGAAATAGCAGCCTGGCACCACTATGCTTCGGTATTAAGTATGTGTTATGTGTTTGTTAAGGGAGGCGTGATTTGAGAAAGGACCCGATAATTTTTTAAAAGCGGAGTAAAGAAGGGCTTAATAATGTTTGGTTGTATACCTGCTGAGGGCACCTCTGAGCACAACAAGGGCCTTCACGATTTGATTCTCGACTGTTTTTTCTGAAATATTTAAGAGTGTTCCTATTTCCTTATACTTCAAATTATCAAACCTGTTGAGAATAAAAATTTGACGACAACGGATTGGTAAACCCTCTACCACACGATTGAAATACTCTTTAAGCTCAATATATTCATGAAGGCTATCAGGCTCATGATGCCGCTCAGCATAACTATTGAGCACATCCTCCAGATCGTTGAAGAGTGGCTGTCTTTTTCTCACCAAGGCAATAGAAGCATGTTTTACGCATGTGTATAGGTAAGCCTTTACGCTCTGCTCAATGTTTATCCGGTCTTTGTTTTGCCAAAGCGAAAAGAAAACATCACTGACGATCTCTTCTGTTTCTTCTTTATTTCTGGTGTATTGGTAGGCGAACTGGCAAAGGCTTTTGTAATAAGTTATAAAAAGTGAGTTGAAAGCAAGACGATTACCTTGTTTCATCGATTGAAATTGCGCAATATCTTGTGTTGGTGTAGGCACAGTCAGAATTCATGTAAAAATTCTCTTTTGCCATTACCCCGTTAGGTCGGAGATGTTAACAAATGGTTAATTTTTCCTTGGGCATAAAAAAACTCCTTGAACACTTGTGTTCAAGGAGTTTTTTAGAATAAAGTCGAATGATTTAGAGCGCTTTAATAGCTGCCTCGTAATTAGGTTCCTGACCAATTTCAGGAACTAACTCGGTATGTTTTATTTTACCATCAGCACCTACAACTACGACAGCACGTGCATCCAATGCTTCAAAAGCGCCATCAGTAATTTCTATACCATAGTTTTTTGAGAAACCTTTATTGCGGTAATCACTTAGCGTTACTACGTTGTTTAACCCTTCTGCACCACAGAAACGCTTCATCGCAAAGGGCAGATCTTTAGAGATGCATAATACCACCGTGTTATTAAGTTTGCTGGCTTCTGCATTAAATTTACGAACCGATGCTGCACATACACCAGTATCAACACTGGGGAAGATATTCATAACTACATTTTTGCCTGCGTAGTTCTTCAAGGATACTTCGCTCATATCAGCTGCATTGGTAAGAATGAAATCAGGTGCGGTATTGCCTACAGCAGGCAATTCTCCATTGGTATTGGTGGGCTTTCCGCCCAAGGTAATTTTTGACATGTTGGTTAGTTTAATTTTAAAGTAATAACAGAAGTACTTGAATAAAGTTCAGCACTTGATTATTTGGCGTACATATAATCAAGGGTAAGATTTAACATGGCTTTAAGACCAACTAACATGCCACGTTCATCAATCATAAAATCAGGTGTATGATGACCGATAGCATCTTTTAAAGGATCTTTATCTGGTGGGCAAGCACCTACAAAGAAAAAGAAGCCCGGCACCTTTTGCTGGTAGAAGGCAAAATCTTCAGCACCAGTTACTGAAGGAATTCTCACCACATTATTTTCACCAGCTGCTTTTTGTAAGCTAGCCACAACTTTTTCAGTAAGTGCCGGATCGTTATACGTGACAGGCGTCATCTTTTGAATTTCAATTTCGGCTCTGGCGCCCATACTTTCGGCAACCTTAGTCACCATTACCCTCATCTTCTCATGAATTTCGTCTTGCATTTTTGTATCCAATGTTCTGATGGTTCCGGCCATCTCGGCATATTCAGGAATAATATTTTCGCGAATACCAGCATTGATACGACCCACCGTAACTACTGCAGGCTCTTGTGTAAGATTAACCGATCGGCTTACAATGGTTTGCAGACTGTTAATGATTTGAGCAGACACAACAATAGGATCTATACCTCCCCAGGGAGCTGAACCATGTGCCTGCTTACCATACACTTTAATTTTAAACCAATCGGAAGCTGCCATTAAACCGGCAGGCTTATAAGTAATACGCCCCAGCGGAGCAATGGACTGAATGTGTGCACCAAAGATTACATCTACTTTGGGATTTTCAAGCACTCCTTGCTTTACCATTAAATTGGCACCCCCTTCTTCACCAGCCGGAGCACCTTCTTCTGCGGGTTGAAAAATAAATTTTACAGTGCCCTTTAATTCAGCTTTGTTCTGGGCAAGTATTTCCGCAGTGGCCATCAGCATAGCCACGTGGGTATCATGCCCACAGGCATGCATTACACCAGTTTCTTGTCCATTAAAAGTGGTGCGTTCCTTTGAAGCAAAAGCAAGGCTGTTGCGTTCAGTTACAGGCAAAGCGTCCATATCTGCACGCAAAGCAATCACCGGCCCAGGCTTACCACCCCTCAGTATCCCAACAACCCCTGTATGCGCAACGCCCGTCTGCACTTCAATACCCAATGCTTTAAGGTGAGCAGCTATTTTCTCAGCAGTTTTAACTTCCCGGTTAGATAGCTCAGGGTACTGATGGATGTTGCGTCTCCATTCAATCATGCGTTGCTCTATGGCAGCAGCCTGCTGCATCACTTTAGTTTGCAGTTTAGGGCTTACCTGTGCAGTAACAGAAAGTGTTAGCAGAGAAAGCACTGCACTCATTAATAAATTTTTCATACGTTTAGGTTATGACTAAATCCGAAGGTAGAAAATTAGGCAGGCTAAGCAAAGGCAAATCGTTATGTGGGTAAAAATCTTTACACAAAAGGAGCAGGCTTTTGCGCAATTACCTGATGGAAAGCCAAAATTGCTAAAGGTAGACCCGTATCGAATTACACTGGTGCGCAGAGGAGAGCAGTTTTTTGCGGTTGATGATTTTTGCACACACAATAAAGAATCACTGAGTAAAGGTCATGTAAATTTCCGAAATGAAATTATTTGCCCCTGGCATAACTACTGCTTCGATTTGCGCACGGGTAGAGAAAGCCAGCAACGGTCTGCCGATCTGTCCACCTTTGCAGTAAAACTTAATGAAGAGGGTTTGTTTATCCAGTTGCCGGATTAGCATATCACAATTGACAGTTGACGAAAAGTTTAACGTATACTCAGTAAACACATTTTGCTTAATGCCAATTGCAGTAAAATTTGATAAAACTCATTAAAACTAAATTACCACAACAAGCCTTGCAATCTAAACAACATTTTTTCGTTCTTTGTCCGTGCAATCCATGAGACTGATCTACATTTTACTACTGAGTTTTTGCTACTTGCCAGACTACGCCCTGCAAGCACAATGTGTACCCGATACTGAAGAAGTTTTTTTTCAACGGTTCACGATTGTTAACCAAATGCCTGAGCGCATTCTTAGCGGCCGTAGCTTGTTATTCTATAACAGCAGTTTGAGTCAGAAAGAATTAACGCGTATACAGGAATCATTTGCCGGTGTAGGTATAGATGCTGTGCTGGCCATAGAAATTGAGAAGCTACTCTCAGGGCATGATGTAAGAAGAAGTCTTTTCGAGGCCATACAAAAGCGCGAGATAAGCAACCTTGTTTTTATTCAGAAAAGCCAACAAGGGTATCGTTGTACCATGACAAAGTTTAACCAGAAGTTTACCTTTATCAATGCAAAACAAGCAGCCTGGCAGCTTGACAAAACAGCCCTGGGCGAATTACTATTACAAATGAATAGGGACGTGCAGAATACCTTTACACGGCAAAATTATCTGATAAACGATCAGCCGGAAACAGAAGTAAGGCTGAATATTATACAAGGCAGCAGAATAGAATCCCTCAGCAGTGATTTACGGGTTGACAGACTAGCAGTAAGACTTTCTGATCGCATAGAAGATAATGAAACGTTAAAAGGGATTATGAGCACCTATCCATTTAAAGTGGAGTTTGTTGGTGACAGCATCACTGATGCTGAACTAAGGTTAAAGGGATTCTGGTATGTGATGCAATCAATTCACCTTCCGGAAAAACAAGCCAGGGAATTATTGGGTTATCCGGCAACTAAAGGATTAAATAATAGTGCTGGCCTCACCAGTGTTTACAAATTCTATTTTAAGAAGCTCGAGTTCAACAATGTATATGTAGGTAAGGAATGGGATGCCGCTCCCACCTGGCAGGAAGCACTTCAAAATATTTTATCGAATCTGCGTGAGGAGCTTAATGTTCGGTAAGCTCTGGCATAGGCCTTGCTGTTAAAGAATAAACAGACAGGTATGAAAAGGAGGGTGGTAATAATTCTTTTGGCTCTTTTGATATTCACCAAAGTTCAGGCCTATACATCTGGTATTGCTATTAGCACTGTAAGAAAATCGGAGGTTGTGCAGGTTTTTGTAAATGGCAGACTGTATAATAAAACGCCTTCAAACTTCATCCGCATTAAGAGCACGCAGGGCACTTTTCACTTAAGGGTGAAAATACTTAATATTCATACCCGTCAACGACAAGAAATTGTTCAAACCATTAAAATTTCCAAGGGTTTTGAGTATTTCTATGAGATTAAACAGGAAGAGGGTAAAGTGCCAAAATTGATTCAAATGAGGCGTTATCCCATTTATTCACGCTACTTCCTTGATTACGGCCTATACACAAGAGGGCAGCACAGTTAAACAGAATTTTATTTCGCGGGAGTTACATGTACCTTTTATAAGGTATTATGGGTGATTTTAGTATCTTTATTATTACTTAAAACCAATGCCCCCTTATGAAAGTAACAGCAATCGCTTTACTGCTGCTGGCCGCTACCCCAATTTTTGCCCAAAAGGTAACAATCAAACGTGTGGAGTTGGCTGGTGAAAAGATAATCGTACACTACGATTTAGAAGACAGCAATCCTAATAACGAGTATCAAATTGCCCTGTACAGCTCACAAAGCAATTTTAATACAGCCCTAACAAAAGTTGTTGGTGATGTAGGTAATGAAGTGAAACCCGGTACAGACCGCAAGATTGAATGGAACGTTCGTGAGGAACTTGGGCCATACAAGGGCAGACTTTCATTAGAAGTAAGAGGCAAGCAGTTTGTGTCGGTAGCGAAGTTTACCAACATAACAACAGCCACTAAAATGAAGCGTGGCAAAAATCACATTATTAACTGGAAGCCCGGTAATAGTAATCCAATCAATATCGAATTTCTGAATGGCGGACAGCAAATTGTTGCTGCACTAAATCAGCCTAACAATGGAGCCTACACGCTCTATATTCCGAAGAAACAGGGTAAGGGTAAAGATTACATCATCAGGATTACAGATACCCGCAACACACAAGATGTGGCCGTATCAAAACCCTTTATGGTAACACCTACTATTCCATTGTTGCTGAAAGCAATACCTGTAGTGGCAATAATCGGAGTAGCAGCGGTACTAGCCAGTGGTGGTGGTTCTGATACGGGAGGAGATACAATTCCAAACCCTCCTTTCCCTAGTAATTAATTTTTACATCGAGTTAGCATAAGTGTATGAAAGGATATTTACTCATTTTATTGACAGCATTTTCGTTAAGTGGTTTTGCACAAACCAACTATGCATCTTTAAACGGACCAAATACAGGATCACCCAAAAAAATAGTGAGTAGTAGTGGTGTGCTGGTAGGTATATCGGAAGGGTCAGGAGGAATAATAAGAAGTACCGATAATGGTGCTACCTGGGTAAGATCTAACACAGGTATTTCCAACTTCTATTTTAATGACATTATCTTGGATGAGTCAGCCAATAAATTATTTGCACTATCAAGTTCTCAACTCTATACATCTACGGATAATGGTCAGAACTGGATTTTGGCGGCAAACTCAGGATTTGTTAACAGCCGCTTTATTCAGAAGGCGCCCAATGGGCATTTTTACATCGTAGGATACAATGGGGTTGTTTATAGATCAACCAATGGAGGATCCACCTGGTCAACCAGGTACAGCAGTCTACCGCAGAATAGTGTTACTGATTTTGAGATAAATGGTTCTGGCCATTTGTTTGTGTTGCTTGATGGTGTTGGATTGTATCGATCGACCGATAGCGGTTTATCCTTTGCAGTGCAAAACACAGGTCTCACAAATTTAAACGCCTATTCTCTTTTAATAGACGGTGCCAATTTTTACCTCTTAACGTATACCGATATATTTAAATCAACAAACAATGGAGCTAATTGGGCAAGTACAAAGGGTGTAGCACCATCAGGTATTACAGATTGTTGTTTCAGTTATTCTGCAAGTGTTGAGAAAGATCCAGCAGGAAATATTTATGTGTTCAATGAACAATACTTGTGGAAAAGTTCAAATGCTGGTGCAAGTTGGACCAGTATAAAATCCCCTATGCCTGTTGGATTATATGGGCAAATTACCAAACCCTTTTTTCTTTCCTCAACAGAATTTTTTTATGGTATACAACAGATAGCCCTTTATAAAACGGTTGACGGTGGTGCAAATTGGTTTAGCAGCAATTCAGGCATTTTCACTAGCTATGAAATAGATATTCTGCTTACAGATAACGGTAGAATCTTGCAAGCTTACGGCTATCCTTACGGAATTAATATTTCGACAGATGATGGTGTAAGCTGGGATCCACTAACAAGTGGGGAGACTGGCAGACAGATTGTTGGTCTTACAAAAGCAGGAACTTCAATTCTTGGTTATGGTAATGGTTTAATTCGATCAACAGATAATGGATCTACCTGGACATTACTTAATACAAACAACTGCTATAATTTTGCCGTAGGCACTGGTTCGAACGTGTTTTCTATCAACAGTGTATTTCAGGACCCTAATTATGTATATGCGGTAACTTCTTCATCCGATTTAGGTGTAACGGTTAGTACGGTAAACACGACAGGCTTACCTAACCCGAACAATAGTTATATCGAAATAGGCAACTTTTTCGCTGATGTTTCGAACAATGTTTATCTTATGATCTATGATTACAGTTCAAATACTGAAAAGATCTTTAAAATCAATAGTTCTACAGGTGTAGCTACTGAAATAACCACACTCCCAATTGCCAATAACCTGATCAGAGATATTCACTTTAACAATGGCAAACTGTATGTACTTTCAGGCAACAATCAATTATTAATCTCCAGTGATGGAGGCCAGACCTGGACTACCAAAACAACGCCTTTCGGGAATGGTAGAATTAAGGCATTAACTGATAACACACTATATATTTTGGCCAATAATGTTTACATCAGTAATGATGGTGGTACAAGCTGGACCAACACAGAAAACTTTACGGCATTAACGCAAGGTCAATATGCAACTGATGTGGAAATTTCAAACACCAATTTTTCATATGTATCCTTCCCTTCTAATCCTATATATAAAAGTATTGCTCAGGTTATTCCTCCAGCTGCCCCAACGAGCTTAACTGTTGAGAGTTACTCAGCTTTTTCTCTTACACTAAAATGGAACGACAACTCTAACAATGAATCTTACTTTGTTATTGAACGCTCCCAAGGCAATAACACAGCTTTCGATAGTGTCGGTTTTGCTAATCCTAATTCTTTCAGCACTGTAATTACAAATACTAATGTACCCCTTGATAATACTTTATACTTCTTCAGGGTAAGAGCAGTTGGTGCAGCAGGTAATTCTTCATACACAAATGAAACATCCGTTACCACCTTGCCTAATTGCCAAACCTATACCATTCCTTTAAATCGCAGTTGGACAGCCGCCACTCAGACTTTAGCAGGAAGTAATAATCCTGTGAGCATTACTGGAGGCTCAGGTACCTACGTAATTACTGGCCTTCTCAACCCGACTGCTGTAAGTGGCATAAGCCCCGTGATTCAAACAACACCACAGTTTCAGATCAGAGAGGTCTGCGGAACTGTTTATCTAGCGCCCGGTACTGCCGTGTATGGCGATGGAAACGGAACCTGGGATGCGAACACAAATACCCTAACGATACATTGGAAAACAAGGCCGCATTACACTCCCTACAGAGAAGAAACAACTGTTTACACGCTTAATGCAGTAGATCCAGCACCAGTGGCTCCTCCTAATGTTGGCGCCTATATTAAAAACACTAATGAAATCGTTGTAAACTGGGGCTCATCATTGTATGCCCAGCAATATCAAGTGCAAAGATCAACTACTGCTGGGGCAGGATTTGTAAATATAGGTTCGCCACTTACTACAGGCCCTTTTCTTTACCTTGATAACACCACATTAACAGCAGGAACTACTTATTATTATAGAGTAGTAGCAACAAGTTTTGGTGGTGCAAGCACCAACTCTGCTGAAGTATCAGTTGCTTATCAGATACCAAAATTCAGTGCTATTAGTTTAACTGGTTACGATTTTCCTACCCAAGGAATTGCATGGATAGACATTGACAATGATAACGATGATGACCTATTAGTTACACCGTTTAATGCAGCTGCAGGTGCAACAGGTATTACAGTTTTTGAAAATGATGGTCTCGGAAATCTTACTAAAACAATAGTGCCGGGTTTATCTGATTTTGCATCGGCAACACTGCGTGTCATTTCTGTAGGAGACATTAATAATGATGGATATAGTGACATTATTGTTAATGGTTCTACTTCAGGAGGAGATGTTTTTATCAACAATAGAAATAAATCCTTTACTCGTACCAACCTGATATTGCCAAATAATTTTGGTTTAAACTGGTTTGCTTCAATGGCAGACTTTAATAATGACGGCAGACTTGATGTAGTATTCTCTGATGACGTTTCTACGACATCTACATTTTTTAGATTTTTTACACAGAATAGCAGTGGCGAGTTTGAAGCCTTTGAACTAGGCGAAATAGCAGCTGAAGCTACAGTGTCCAGAGGCGGAAGTTGGGCAGATTATGATAAAGACGGTGATCAGGATTTCATAAGAAGCAGGTTCGGAACAACAGTTACAGATTATGACCAACTCTACAGAAACAATGGAGACGGAACATTTACACCAGTAACAGGAACCGTCTTTGAGCAAGACTACGCTATGGGTTCACGATCCTTGTCTTGGGGTGATTACGATAATGATCTTGATTTAGATGTTTACATTGTTGAGAATGGTGCAGCAACATCAAGTATGTTATACCGTAATAATGGAGACGGAACATTTACAAAGATGACTGGTAACTTGTTGTCTGAAGCTAAAAGTGTTCAATCTTTTGGAAGTGCCTGGGGCGATATCGATAATGATGGAGATTTGGATATGGTTGTGGCCAACAGTCTACAGGCAGTATTATATATTAATGATGGCGTTGGTAACTTCAGCAAGTATACCGCCCAAGAATACTTAGTAGCTTCAGATGCTACCAGAACCAATATAGCCTTTGCTTTTTCTGATTATGATAATAATGGAACACTTGATATAGCAACAGGAAAAAACGTTGCAAACTTTCCAACCATTGTGTTAAAAAATTCTTTAGTTACAGGCACAAGTACACGATGGCTTAAAGTAAAACTACAGGGTGTAAACTCGAATAGGTCAGGGATTGGTGCAAGAATAGAGATAACAACACCCAATGCTAAAACCCAAATGCGTGCTATTGAAGCACTATCAGGGTATGGCAGTACAAGCAGCTTAACTGCTCACTTTGGTTTGGCAAATCAAAGCAGTGCCACAGTCCGGGTGTTCTGGCCGTCAGGATTACAGCAAACGATTACCAATGTAGCAGCCAACCAAACATTACTGGTGGTGGAAGATGGTATAGGACCACAAGCGCTTACCTTACTGCCAGCTAGTGGTGCTACAAACGTGGCTGCCTCCACGAAACTTGAAATTACACTCAACGAAGCTTCAACACCTATTGCAGCTAAAAGATTGATTGTGGTTAAGAGCAGCGATCCTGCTACTCAAATTTTTTCAATTGATGTTACTACAGCAGTTAAAACAGGCAATAAATACGAATTTACACTGCCTAATAGGTTAGAGTTAGGTGTTACCTATCAGGTGAGTATTGAGGCTGGGGCGTTTAGAGATATTTATGCAAACTTATCCAGTGTTATTAGTGGTAGCACTTGGACATTCACAGTGGGTAACGGACCTCAATTGGCTAGTCTTTCTCCAACCAATGCTTCGTCTAATATTAGCGTTAGTCAAGGGCTTGTCATCACCTTCAGTGGCGCAGTTGTAGCCGTTGCTGGGAAAAATATCAAAGTGTTAGATGGAACAACAACCTTGCTTGATGCCGATGTAACCACGGGTGCAATGGCCGGTAATGCTATTACATTTAATGCGCCCATAGCTGGGTGGCCCTTTGAGAAATTGCTCAATGTAACTCTTGATGCCGGGGCATTTACAGATAATGTAGGTAATGAATATGCTGGTATTGCAACTGGAACCTGGGCATTTACAACTAGTGAGGCACCTGATGTAACGGCACCTGATATAGTGTACGATCCTTCATCAGCGAATACGCTTGACAAGGGATTTTCTCCTCAAACATTAAGTATAGTTGCAACAGATAATAAAGCCGTAACGGGACTTACATTTTTCCATAAAAAAGTTTCTGATAACACCTTTAGCCAGGTGGCTGCAACCAATAGCAATGGAAACAACTGGACAACTCAACTTACCAGTACCATGGCGGACGATATGGGTATTGAATATTATTTTGTAGCTACTGATTTAGCTGGGAATACAAAAAGAAGCCCACTAGAATTAGATACATATCATAAAACCTCAATACGTTTTAATGCAGCGAATGCCCCTAGTATTACACTCACCGGTGCTGGAAATGTGGGTAGCTGGAAAATCATTTCAATACCCTACCAACTTCAAGGGGGTAACTTTAACATATCAACTATATTTTCAACTCTGGGTGAGCAGGAGGGTGGTGCTACATGGCGCATGCTCCGCTATAATAAGGTAAACAATAAGGATGCTTGGGAAGAATATCCAACCTTCTCCACTACAGAAAGAGGGAAGGGCTACTTTATTAACTATAAAGGTGATAGCAAACAAATTTCTTTTGCCAATGCCACCTCCCCTGATTATGATAGGGAAAATCTATTTAGTCTTAATCTTGTGCAGGGCTGGAATCAGATTGGTAACCCATATACCGTAGCCATTAATTGGGAAGAGGTAAGGAATTTTAACAATGCAACGGCTAATGTAGGTGCACTGAAAATATTTGCGAGTGGCAGCTATGGTAATGGAAATATTTTACAGCCAGGAGATGGTGGTTTTGTAAATGTAACTACGGCCGTAACGATACAGATACCTTTCCCTGGTCAGACATCTGGTACACGCACCAATCAGCCTGTCTTCACATCTAACCTTGATGATGAAAGCTGGCATCTTCCATTTACACTAGAACATAATCATATTACTAATATTTTCGCGGCCGTAGGTATGAACCCATCAGCTTCTGTAAGCTACGATGAGTTTGATGATGTTAACCCACCAAGATTCTTTGATTACGCTGAAATAAACTTTGAACATCCGGAACATATCTTTAAACGTTTTACGCGCGATATAGTGCCGACAGCAGCTTATCAAGAATGGGAGTTCTCTGTTAATTCAAACCTTGCAGGATTGGCAACCATACGATGGAATAACACTGATTTTGGCAACAACAATAAAGAAATAATGCTCTTTGATGTCCGCAACATGCAGTTAATCAATTTGAGAGAGTCAAGCGAGTATACTTTTGATCCGAAACAATCTTCAACATTCAAGGTTTACTTTGGAGTAAACCTGATGGAAAAAATTGGTGCAGAGAATTTTGCTGTTGGTAGTGCGTATCCTAATCCAACAAATAAAGAAACCACTGTTAGATTCTCATTACCTGAAAATGGAGGAGAACAGCAACAAGTTTCTTTAGAAATAAGTGATGCCATGGGCAGAAGTCTTGGTACAGTGGCACATGGTGTATTTAATGGCGGATATCATGAGCTTTCATTTGATGCCTCCTCATTAAGTAATCGCGAAGGCTTATTATTAATATCAGTAAATGTTGTTAATAAAACAGGCAGAAGCTCGAAACAAATAAAAGTGATGGTAAACAAATAATATATGAAAAAAGGACTCTTCTCATTAGCGTTAACGATTCTGAGCGTGGTGGTTGCCATGGCTCAAAACGTGAGTACGCGTACAAATGATTTTGAGGTGGATTTCAGCGATCCTAAAAAACTCGCCTACACCACTATTCCGGTAATCAACTGGATTACGCCTGTGCAGGAAACTAATTATGCACAAGAGAACAAGTTTAAGATCAGGGTAGAAATAGATTCAGACAAACCCATCAAGAGTATTATCATTAATGTGAAAGAGAGTGAGCAGTCGGCTTCCCGTGGCAGTTCTTCCATTCAACCGACAGATGCTGAAAAATTGCACACTGTGGTAGAACGGAACATTACACTGATGGAAGGTGATAACCTGCTTGAAATTATTGCAGAGAATGTAGACGGACAAAAAACGGTAAGCTATAGAAAAGTAACCGTAGGCTCGGCAGCACTTGCAGACGCAACAAAGCTGGACCGCACTGACTATGCCTTGATTTTTGCCACCGATGAATATGACCACTGGGGCGATTTGGTTAACCCTGTATTCGACTCGCGCACCATTGCCAACGAATTGAAAAACACTTATGGTTTTAAAGTGGATATTGTTGAAAACGGTACTCAAGCGGAAGTGCTTAAGAAGATTCGTGAATATGCCGAGAAGAAGTACAAGCCTTTGGATCAACTGCTCATCTTCTTTGCCGGACATGGTAACTATGACCAAACTTTTGGAGAGGGTTTTGTGGTAACACGCGAGTCTTTGATTAATGATGAGGCAAAAACAACCTACCTCTCACACAACCGTCTTCGCTCGATCATCAATAACATACCCTGCGAACATATTTTTCTGGCCATGGATGTTTGCTTTGGCGGTACCTTTGATGCGGCCTTGGCCTCATCCAGGGGTATAGATGATGAGGTTTACAAAGAGCAAAACACAGCAGAATTTATTGCCCGCAAGCTTACCTACAAAACAAGAAGGTTTTTAACCTCAGGGGGTAAAACGTATGTTTCTGACGGTATCCCCGGCAAGCACTCACCCTTTGCAAAAAACCTGATTGAGGCATTGCGGGCCAGAGGAGGTAGAGATGGGATTTTAACCTTGCCTGAAATCTACTCTTACGTTGAGAAATTGAAGATTCAGCCAAGATTTGGCGAGTTTGGAGACAATGCTCCGGGCAGCGATTTTGTGTTTGTAGCCAAATAGTATACCGCACCATTACTATAGAGGTGGACATTTATGTCCACCTTTTTTATTTTAAAGCTTAACTTTGGCTTTTTCATTCCCCAGTCATGAGAACCTTATTGCAATCACTTCTTCTTTTAATTATGGGTTTGCCTGCAGTGGCCCAACCTGGTCATTATTATATTTCGCATTACTCACAAGACAGGCAAGCAGGCGCACTTAGTTTTGACATGACTCAGGATGCTAACGGCCTAATGTACTTTGCCAGTCGCAAAGGGCTGACACAATTTGATGGTCATAACTGGCGAACCATTGCAACCCCCTCAATTATATATTCACTGAGCACAGATGGACAGCAAGTATTTGCAAGTGGAGAAGGTGTGATTGGCCAGGTCATTACTGCCTCCGACTATAGTTTGCAACTTAAGCCCATTGTTTCCACCCCGGGCAGCGATTATTTCGAGAGTGTAAGCAATAAAGGGATCCTCTTTTTTATTACAGAAAATGAGCTGATTACCTATCAGGTAAGTGACAAAAAAATTGGTAGAATAAAATTGCCTGCAGGAGAGGAGGGCTTCTCTAATCTATTTGAATTATCAGGTAATGTGTATGCAGCTACATTTAGCGGCAAAAATTATAAAGTTGAAGGCGCTAATCTGGTAAATGCTGATTTAGGATCCTTACAAGGTGTTGACCTGGTGCTTTCCTTTAACGAAAACTATTTTGTTGTTACCGAAGATCAAAAATATTATCTGGCCAAGGGTACAACTTCTTTGAAAGAGATTGTACTGAATGATGCAAAATACCTGCAGTCTGGTGTAGTAGTCAGTGGCGCATGGGTTAATGATAAACTGATTGCTTTGGGAACCCTGAATGGTGGTGTGGTTTTTATTGATCCACAAACAGGAAAAACAGAGGAGATAATAAATTATTACTCAGGCCTGCCTGACAATGAAGTGTATTGTATGAGGCGCGATTCAGAAGGGAATGTCTGGGTGGGTCACGAGTATGGTTTTAGTTGCATAGCGCCTGAATTGCCTTTTCGTTCTTTTAATCACTACACGGGTTTAAGCGGAAATATACTCTGTGCCAAAACCTTTAAAGGTCGCGTGTTTGTGGGTACTTCTGTGGGTCTATTTACATTGACCAAAGAGGACCAGTACATGGATGAAATTTATTTTGTTGAAAAGAAGGGTACTATAACAAAACAAGTAGCGGTTGTTCCGCAAGAAGAAGTTGCGGAGCAGACCACAAAACGCAGAGGCTTGTTCCGATCCAAAAAGAAGAAAGAAGAAACAGAAGTTAAGCCAGCCACAGAAGAGAGGACAGAAACCGTTATAACCAAGATAAGACAGGTTCGTAAAGTACTGATGGGAAGCACTTACTCTTTCAAAAAAGTAGAGGGCATTCAGACTAAAATTGAAAAACTGGTAGATCATAATGGTTCACTCTATGCATCTGGCCTTTCCGGGCTGTTTAAAATTGAAGACGTTAAAGCAAAACCACTTGTACAGGAGCCTGTAGAAGTAATTGCATCTAGCAGCAAATACGGTATCGTTGGTGAAACTTACAGAGGCAGGGTTTTTTCGTGGACTGAAAAAGGCGAAACTACTTTAATAGAAGATATACATGACGATATCAGCTCTTTTGTAGAAGATGCAAAGGGTACACTTTGGATAACAGGATCTAAAACACTTTACGGATTTGCCAATGACAAAACCTTGAAGCCATACGCCTTTACTAATCCGGCATTGGATCATAGTGAATCCATTAAATATGGGGATGCCATGTTGTTGGTTAACACAAATGGTTTTTATACTGTAAACGGAGGGGCTGTTCGTGTAATTGATTCACTGGGTAAGCCATCACAATTTTTTGCAACTGACGACAACCTATGGTACCGCTATAAAGAAATGTGGAGATGTCTTGGCTCTTTTGAAAACCATCAGAACCTGGAGTACCTTAATGTATTTGCCGAGCTGCGGTATATTGATGCCGAAGAAGGGAATGATGATGCCTTATGGGTAGTCACTAAAGACAATGAATTGTTTCGCTTCTATTCTAATAAATCATTACAACAGGCTAATACCTACCCTTTCATGATCCGCTCTATTCGCAACCAGCAATCATATTTTCCTGTTAATCTTCCTTTCTACAAGTTAGAACAGGATGGAGGCCAGCTCAATGTTGAAATTGTGCAAGCAACATTTGGTTCTCAACTGGGAGCCCAGTATCGCTATTCACTAGAGGGCTCAGAATCAGATGGTGGCTGGTCGGATTGGACAAGCAATAATGTTTTTAATTTCCCTTACCTGGCACTTGGCAACTATACACTTAAGTTTCAAACCAGAGATGCCTTGGGTAGAATCAGTGAGTTAGAAAGTATTAGAGTTCGCATTAACCCGCCATTTTGGAAAACTCCCTGGTTCTATGCCATGGAGTTTGCTGTTTTCAGTGTATTAGTTGTACTGTCAATGCGTCTTCAGGCTTTAAACAACCGGTATAGATTAATTGCACAAATGTTATCCATGCTTACCATTGTATTATTGATCACATTGATTCAGGCAGCTGTGGGTACCTATTTCGTCACAACAAGCCCCGTCATGGATTTCGGATTGCAGGTAGGCATTGCTTTTTTAGTGCTTCCGGTGGAAATGTTCCTGCGAAAGGTGATGTTTTCAACCAATGAAAAGAACAAGCTTTATCAGATTATAAATCCTACATTAAGAAAGCCTACTACCGGGGATAAATAGTATCTTAGGTTAAAAATCACCCATGAAATGCCCCTAACGTTTAGCATTAACTTGCTGGGTTAATTGAGGTATTCCATCCTGGTGGCAACAAGCACTTAAGGCATAAGGTCAGAGACCTTTATATAAAATGATAAACACATGAAACGACTCTCCGTCCCCCTTGTACTGGCATTATTAACCATGGCTTGTCAGCCGCAGCAAAACAGTAATAATGCATCGGGTTATCAGAACCCTCCGGCAGCAGGTTTTAACATAGATTTTTCTGACCCTGCCGCGATAGAACTGGCCGATAGCGTTATGCGCGCTCAAGGTGGTAGAGCAGCCTGGGATCAGACACGCTTTATCAGCTGGAATTTTTTCGGACGCAGAAAACTGGTGTGGGATAAACAAGAGGCAAGAGTAAGAATAGAATCCTTGTCCGACAGCACCATATACTTGTTAGATATGAAAACAGGTAAAGGAAGGGTGCGTGTTAAAAACACTGAACTGACAGAACCAGACACACTGAATGCCATGTTGAAACGAGCTGAGAGAATCTGGATTAACGATTCATACTGGCTGGTAATGCCTTTTAAACTGAAGGATTCAGGCGTTACCTTAAAGTATTTAGGAGAAGATACACTCCAAACAGGCGGCTTCTGTAACGTACTGCAACTTACCTTCGAAAATGTGGGCTCAACACCAGAAAATAAATATCATGTTTACGTAGATCGCAAAGATAATCTCGTAAAACAATGGGCATACTTTGAGAAAGCAACACAAGATACGGCCTCAGCAATATGGCCCTTTGATAACTATAAGCAATACGGGAAAATAATGCTTTCGGCAGAGCGATCAGATGGCAAAGGACCTAAAGAAGTAAGTGTAAATGATGACTTGCCAGATGCATTGTTCACAGAATTCTAATGCATGGCTAAAAAGAAGAACACTACATTTGGTGTTTTAGAGGAGACACGCTTTAAGGCGCTTATAGAGCATGCCCACGATGGCATAGTTTTGTATGACGCAAAGGGTGTCATTCGTTATGCAAGTCCTTTCTTACAACGTTTTGGTGGATATACAGAGAAAGATTTATTAGGCAGAAAGGGATCGGACTTTGTACATCCGGATGAAGCAGATAAAATCCGTAAAATCTTTTACAATTTAAAACCAGGCGAGAGCGTAACCTTTCAGCAAAGGTTGCTGCACAAAAAGGGCTATTTCCGCTGGGGAGAGACTACACTCACAAATCAACTGCACCTGCCTGAAGTGCAGGGCATAGTCTCCAACTTTAGAAATATTAGTGAGCGTAAAGAGGCCGAAGAAAAATCAGCGCAGTTTCAGGAACTGCTAGAAACGATTAATGAAAATTTAGAGGAAGGAATCTTTTTAGGAGAGTTTGGCGAGAAGTTTTTATATGCCAATCAGGCATTTCTGAGAATGTCGGGATATAAATCTTTTGAAGAATTAGCGAAGACAAGACCACGTGATTTTTATGTAGATGATGCCCAGCGCCTGTATATCCTGAGTCTGATGGCGCAGGAAAAGGTTGTTCGAAATCAAGAGCTGCAGTTTTATAAAAAAAATAAAAAGAAAATATGGGTAAAAATGACGATAAGCTTATTGTCGTCTCCCGATCGCAGAACCCAGTATATTGGAACAGTACAGGACATTACCGAGCAAAAAAAATCCGAACTGAAATTCCAGGCAAGTCAACAACTCCTTTCCTCCATCAGTAATAACGTACAGGAAGGTTTTTTCAGAAGCTCACCAAGCAAAGGTTTGATTTATGTAAATGAATCGTACGTAAAAATGTTTGGCTACAAAAATCTGGAAGAAGTATTGAAGGTCTCGCCAGTAAAATTCTATGCCAACCCACTGGATCGCAAGCGACTCATTAACGACCAGAAGAAAACTACGAAGGTAAGTAATGCTGAAGTGCTCTATCGCAGAAAGGATGGCAGTACTTTTTGGGGATCTCTTAACAGTACCATGTTTAAGGCTGAAGACGGCACCTATATTATGGATGGTGTTGTTCGCGACATTACAGAAATCAAGAGCAAGGAAGATGAGTTTCTTCAACTGCACTCAAATCTCCGCGCAATTATGGAGAGCACGCAGGAATCCATCTACGCGCTTGATAAAAAATTTCGATATCTTGCCTTTAATGAGAATCATAAGAAGATAATGAAGCTCCTCTACAATCAGGAAATAGCGATTGGAGGAGACCTAAGAAATTATTTAAAAGGATCTGTTGACGAATCATGGTATCCTGATGAGATCAAGCGTGCCATAGACGGTGAGCGCTTTATAAAGGAATATAAAGTCCATTACGAAAACTATCCTAACAGGACTGTACGCATTACTTTTAATCCGATTAAAGGGAAAAAGAACGAATTGCAGGGGGCGGCTATGTTTGTAGTGGACATAACAGATCAAAAGCAAACCGAGGAGAAGGCAAAGCAACTTCTTTCTAATCTTACAGCAGTCTTGGAAAGCACAAAGGACAGAATTTTTGCTGTTGATCAGAATCTTAGATACCTGATATTCAACCGATCGCATGAAGAGCGAGCCTTCAAATCATCTGGCAAGAAAATTAAGGTGGGCGATAGCGTGCTCAAGGTCTTTCCAAAATCAGATTATCCAAACCTGGAAGAAAATCTTAAACGCTCCCTGAGGGGTGAGTATTTTAACATCGAAATGACATTGCCATCAAAAAATGTTGTGGAGGTGTCATACAGCCCAGTTAAAGATATCGATGGCAGAATAAGCGGAGCGGCAGCTTTCGTTCGCGACATCACCATGCGTAAGCAAAACGAACAAAAAATCAGGGCACTAAATGAAGAGTTAATAAACCAGAATTGGAAGCTCGAGGCACGTGAACAGGATTTAAAAATGACCATGGAGGAATTGTCAGAACGCAATTTTGAATTGGATCAGTTTATGTATAAAACGTCACACGATTTGCGATCTCCACTAAGTTCAGTGCTAGGACTTATTAACCTGGCCAAATTCGACAGCGAGAAGGAAAGAGTGAATGAGTATCTTGATAAGATTGAAGGACGTGTAAGAAAACTAGATGAGTTTGTCCGGTCAATGCTCAGTTATGCTAAAGTAAGCCGGGCAGAGATTATAACCAGCGAGGTGGTACTGGATGAACTGATTACCGCCAGTATAAAAGAATTAGAGTACCTGGAAAACTTTAAAAAACTGAACATCAATCTTAAATGTAAAAATAAAACAAAGTTTAGATCAGATGAGATGACATTAAAACTCATATTTGGCAATATAATTTCAAACGCATTTAAATATTATAATAGTAATGTAAAAAGCTATTTAAAAGTAACGATTGATGTAAATACAATGAGAGCCTCTATTACATTTGAAGACAATGGTATTGGCATTCAGAAAGAATACCTCGATAAGATTTTTGATATGTTTTTCCGGGCAACAGAAAAGTCAGAAGGATCCGGGCTGGGTATGTATATTGTGAAACAGGCTGTGGATAAGCTGAACGGCAACATCAATATTATAAGTGAATATGGTAAAGGCACAACGATAAAATTAGTAATTCCCAATCTTTAAGCAGCGATTATGCAATACATTAACTTTGATTCTGTTCCGTCATACTATCAAACCTATGTGAAACATGTTTATGAGGTTCCGCTTATGGAAGCCTTACAAAGCAGTCAGCAAAAATTACAAGAGATTTTAACCACAATTCCCGAAACGAAGGGAGACTTTCGTTACGATACAGGTAAATGGAGCATTAAGGAATTGCTCTGCCACATGATGGACGCAGAAAGAATTTTTTGCTACCGGGCCTTACGTTTTTCAAGAAATGATAGAACGGAACTGCATGGCTTTGATGAAAACGCCTATGCTCCAGAAGCAAATGCACACGGCAGAAGTATTGCACAACTTGCGAGAGAAATGCATAACCTGAGAATTAGTACACTGGATTTGTTCAGAAACCTAAACCCTGAAATGCTTGACAGAAAAGGCAAGGCAAATAATACTGAAATATCAGTATTAGCCTTGGGCTATGTTGTTGCTGGCCATGAAACGCACCACAGGACTGTTTTACAGGAGCGATACCTACCAGCATTTGTCAAATGAGATACGCAGCTTTTCTTTTAGCTTTAATTTTCTCATACGCCTGCACCCCGCGTTTTCAAAAATCACTGGAGAGGAATTTTAATGACAGTGAAATAAAATTTCAGGATCACACAGGGTTTTCATTGTATGATCTTGAAAGCAGCAAAACTGTATTTGAATATAATGCAGACCGTTACTTTACACCTGCTTCGAATACTAAAATCCTGACTTTTTACACCTGCCTTACAATGTTGGGCGATTCCCTTCCGGCATTCAAATACAAGCAATCCAATGATTCATTAATTGTTTGGGCGATGGGTGATCCTAGTTTCTTAAATGCTAAGGTTTATCATAATCCTGCTGCATTTAATTTTTTGAAGAATGCAGGAAGTAAGATTTACCTGTCGACAAATCATTTTTATGAAGAAGCTTTCGGTAGCGGCTGGGCCTGGGATGACTACAATGGTTCTTACCAACCTGAAAAATCTCCCTTTCCAATATACAGTAATTTAGTAAAAGCTACCTTCGACTCAGCCACCCTGTTTATTGAACCGCCCTTCTTTGCAAACAGCATCAAGGTTGCTGAAGAGAAGAAAAGCCCCGAATTGCTGCGTGAAAAAGATCAAAATCTTTTCACCTTTTATCCCTCTACCCGCATTCGAACTAAAATAATTGAAACACCTTTTCGCACAAGCGACTCCCTCACACGCCAACTTCTGCAAGACACACTTCGCAGACAGGTTGACTACATCACTAAACCTGTACGCAGAGATGCCAACTTATTTTTTAATACGCCTGTTGACAGCATCTACAAAGTAATGATGCAGGATAGCGATAATTTTTTGGCAGAACAGCTTTTGTTAGCCTGCTCCGCCACGCTGAGCGATTCATTAAGTATACTTCCAGCAATGCGCATGATGCAACAAAGTTACCTGAGTGATTTGCCAGATAAGATGCGCTGGGTTGATGGCTCTGGACTTTCCCGCTATAATTTATTTACCCCCAGGAGTATCGTTGCAGTTTGGAAAAAGATTTATCAGAAAGTACCTCGAGAAAGATTGCTCCCCTTATTGGCTACGGGTGGAGTAAACGGCACTGTTGCCAACTGGTACAAGGCAGAGGAGCCCTATATTTTCGGCAAGACCGGCACCCTGGCGAATAATCACAGCTTAAGTGGATATTTAATTACCCGTTCTGGTAAAACCCTGATCTTTTCTTTTATGAACAGTCACTATCTTGCATCCACTTCCGATATCCGGAGAAATATGCAAAACATATTGGAGTACATCAGAGATAACTATAAGTAATGAAATATGCACACACGGTATGCGACTCCAAAGAGGATAATAGCTTGGTATTCCGTGTAGCCCTAATAAAAAATAACACATGAAATTGATTTTTACATGCCTCTTAAGCATTGGTGTCATCAGTACATCATTCTCCCAAACTGACAGCCTCTCTATAAAGATTGGGCAAATGCTATTGATTGGTTTCGCTGATACAAAAGTTGATGAAAAAGTACTTAAGGAGATTAAAGATGGGAAAGTAGGTTCTATTATCATTTTCGAAAAGAATATACCAAAGTCGAATTCTTATGTGGCCTTAAAGAAAATAATCTGGTCCTATCAACAGGCGGCTGAGATACCGCTTTTTATTGCTATTGATCAGGAGGGTGGTCGCGTTAATCGCTTAAAAGAAAAGTATGGATTCCCACGGTCGGTCTCTGCTGCCTATGCTGGCAAGAGTAAATCAATGGACACAGTACGTTTCTATGCAGAAGCTACGGCTGCAACTCTGGCTGGATTGGGCATCAATGTAAATTTTGCCCCAACGGTAGACCTTGCCAGCAATCCTAACAATCCAATTATTGCAAAAGTAGAACGCTCCTATTCAGCGAATGCTGATACCGTAAGCATGATGGCAAAAGTATTTATTGAAGCTCATCGTAAACTAGGTGTTTTAACCGTATTAAAACATTTTCCAGGACATGGTAGCTCTAAAGACGATACCCATTTAGGTATAGCAGATGTAACCAATACGTGGAACGAAAGTGAATTAATGCCCTATAAGAAGTTGTTGCAGGAGGGCTGTGTAGATGGTGTAATGAGTGCACACATCGTGAACAAAAAACTGGATGCCCGAGGCTTACCCGGAACTTTATCAGACAGTATTCTTGGTAAGTTATTGAGAAAAGATATTGGCTATACAGGTGTTGTCTTTTCTGACGATATGCAGATGCATGCGATTACTAAACATTATGGATTGGAAGAAGCTATTAAGCTGGCTATTCTGGCTGGTGTTGATGTGATGACATTCTCTAATAACATATCAGGTAGTGAAGAGCGTACCGTTGATAAAGTACATGGCATTATCAAAAAGCTTGTGCAGAATGGTACCATCAGTGAAAAACGCATTAACGAATCGTATCAACGCATCATATACTTAAAAAAAGCATTTGCTTTTGACAAGGCATACTTTCAGCGTGAAGCTTTACAGCAAAAGCAGCAGGCAATAATGGCAATGAAAATGGCGCAAGAGCAATTAAAACAAGCTCAGCAGAAGTCAGATAATTTTAATAGAAAAGAGATACCTGAAGCGGAGCAAGATAAAAGCACTAAGAAAAAGCGCGTAAAGAAGAAAGAGTAATGGAAAAGTCTTTAGATAAACAACAAGTAAGAAGAGCCAGAATAACAGCAATTGTCTTGGCGACCTCATTAGTGGTTGCCTTGCTTTCAATGGTCTATGCGTTTACCCGTAGCGAGGAAGTTGAGAGAATTGCAAAAGAAGCGGAGCAGGTAAAAGTATTGGCAGAGAAGTACAGATTGGAAGCAGAGCAAGCAGCGGCAGAGGCGAACATAAGACTGGGAGAAGCACTGAAGGCCTTGGATCAATGCAGAGCAAACACTAAATAGGTTTTATGGAAGACATACAAGCATTGAATGCTGAAATCCAGCAACTGAAAAAATCAGCCAGCAGAAATAAGATAATACTATTAGCGCTGTTTGCATTGTTAATTTGTTCGAGTGTTTTTGCCTATGTTCAAAGGGGTGAAGTGCAACTTCAGAAAGCGTTAAGCGAAAAGCTGAAGGAAAATGCTGAGGAGGCACAGAGACTGGCTGCAATAAATGCAGAACATGCTTTTCGTGCAGAGCAAGTTTGCCAAATAAAATTGATTGAATGTGAACAAAGACTTAAATGAGTGAGACCTATTTTATAAAACAAGCAGCTGCCCCTGAAGTCCCTATTATACTTAGTGTGCCACATTGTGGTACAGCTTTTCCTGACGAATTAAAGAGCGAATTTAAAAAAGAGCTAAGCGAGGCGCCAGACGACACTGATTGGTTTGTGCATAAGTTATATGACTTTGCACCGTCCTTAGGCATTACTATGATTCACGCAAATTATAGTCGTTGGGTGATTGACTTAAACCGTGATCCTGAAAGTAAACCTCTTTATACTGACGGAAGAATTATAACAGCACTCTGTCCAACCACAACTTTTTTTGGCGACCCTGTTTATAACGATGAGAGAAAAGAAGTTGACCAACAGGAAGTGCATAGGCGCGTGCAACAATACTACAAGCCTTATCATGATAAGCTTACTGAACTGATTGATGCAAAAAAACAAAAATTTGGTAAAGTTTTGTTATGGGATTGCCACTCCATCCGTCAGCAAGTGCCAACCATTTATAAAGATAAATTTCCAGATTTAATTTTGGGTAATGCGGATGGTGCTTCTGCATCAGGGGAAATTATTGATACAGCACTGGGTGCTTTGTCGAAAAGTGATTACTCGGTTTCACACAATCATCCATTTAAAGGTGGTTATATTACCAGACATTTTGGAAAGCCTGCCAACCAGGTACATGCCCTGCAATTGGAAATGAGTAAAACAATGTATATGGATGAGCAGGAAAAAAACTATAATGAAGAAAGAGCAGCAAAAATGAGAAACCTGTTAAAAACGGTGTTGACCCAATTGATTTTTACTTTGAAATAATGACAATGCAAGCTAGACTACATAAGATACTTCGATTTAATCAACTTTGGCATAACCAGGCCTGGCTCGCGCCAGCCTTTGTTTCGCTGGATGAGCGTGGTTGTATTCTATCAATTTCCTCTGAAGCACCAACACAGGCAGCGGCTATCGAGTATGTAAGCGGGATCGCATTGCCTGGATTCCAAAATGCACACTCGCATGCATTTCAATATGCCATGGCGGGTTTAGCTGAACAGCATGCCCCGGGCACCAACGATGATTTTTGGACCTGGCGCGAAGCCATGTACCAATGTGCACTTGCTGTCAATCCTGATGAGGCAGAGGCCATAGCTGCCATGTTATATGCTGAGATGGTCAGGCATGGCTATACACATGTAGTTGAGTTTCATTATCTGCACCACGATAAAGAGGGCAGACCCTATAGCAATTTGGCAGAGATGGGCGAGAGAATGGTGGTGGCAGCAGCCACGGCAGGTATCAACATTACACTCATTCCTGTTTTCTATCAAAAAGGTGGGTTTGGCCTTGAGCCTCAAGCAAGACAAAGAAGGTTTATTTCCAGAACTGTTGAAGACTATTTTCATCTGCTCGATGATTCAGCAGCAGTAGTGAAACACCATACACATGCAAAACTTGGCTTTAGTGTACACTCATTGCGAGCTGTTGATCTACAAGACATTAAAACTACATATCAACAAGGACCAAAAGACATTCCTTTTCATTTACATGTAGCAGAGCAGAAAAAAGAAATCGAAGATTGCCTGGCGTATACTAAGCAACGCCCGGCCGAATGGTTGTTGAATAATCTTCCTGTTGATGAACGATTCCATTTGGTGCACGCTACACATTTATCAGATGATGAAGTAAAAGGTTTAGCAAAAGCAAAAGCGGATGTGGTATTGTGCCCTTCTACAGAAGGAAATCTTGGCGATGGTATTTTCAGAATGAAAGATTATGTAAAGGCAGGTGGAAGGTGGTGTATTGGTACAGACAGTCATATCGGCATTAATCCATTGGAAGAATTTCGTATGATTGACTACCGACAAAGGTTAATTACAAATCAACGCAATACTTTTGAAGGTGATGCAGCTGCCTACATGGTGCAGACAGAAATTACCAATGGAAGAATGGCCATGGGCTTAGGAGAAACATCACCCTTTGTAATCGGAGAAGCTTTTCATGCAGTAGTGTATGATGCGGCTGCCCCATTGTTGGCCAATACTTCAAAGGAAAAACTAATGGCCAGTATTGTGTATGCCACGGATAGTGCCATGGTGTTGGGAACAATCATGCACGGCAAGTGGATTGTGAAAGAGAATAAACATAGAAGAAGTGAAGAAATTCAAAATGCTTTTGCAAAAGCCATGCAAAGTATTAAGAATCGATAGATAATTTTTAAGTTGTAAGAAAGCATGAATCTTTTAGATAAAATTAAAGTACTTGCAAATCAATATACGGAAGATGTAATTATCTGGAGGCGACATCTGCATGCAAATCCGGAACTATCCTACCAGGAATTTGAAACGGTAAAGTATGTTGATTCGCAACTGAGATCTTTCGGTTTAGTGCCTAAGTCAGTGGCAGGTACAGGACTGCTGGTAGAGGTACACGGAAAAAATCCAACAACAAAAACAATTGCACTTCGTGCCGACATGGATGCTTTACCGATTGTTGAAGTCAATGAGGTTTCGTATAAATCAAAGAATCCAGGTGTAATGCATGCCTGTGGCCACGATGTACATACTTCATCTTTGTTGGGCACAGTAAAAATCCTTCATCAACTGCGTGATGAATTTGATGGCACTATCAGATTTCTTTTTCAACCAGGTGAAGAGAAAAATCCAGGAGGTGCATCGTACATGATTCGCGATGGGGCGCTACAAAATCCACAACCAGCCAGCATTATCGGGCAGCATGTGTTTCCGCTATTGCCAGCAGGTAAAATTGGTTTTCGTGAAGGTATGTACATGGCGAGTGCCGATGAAATCTATTTGAAAGTAATTGGTAAAGGAGGCCATGGTGCCGCTCCGGAACTTACCATAGATCCGATTGTGATCGCCTGTAACATTATTGTTTCATTACAACAAATTATCAGTCGCAATGCAAGCCCTAAGCAACCTACTGTTTTAACATTTGGAAAGATTGAGGGAGGTGCTACAACCAATGTTATTCCCATGGAAGTAAACATTGCGGGTACTTTCCGCGCCATGAATGAAGAGTGGAGAGAAGAAGGCTTAAGAAGAATTAAGAAAATGGCAGAGAGTTTAGCAGAAGGCATGGGCGGTAAATGTGAAGTAGATATTTCACGTGGCTATCCCTTTCTTCAAAATGATCCGCAAGTAACAAGACGCATTAAAGCAGCCGCAACAGAATATGTAGGTAAGGATAATGTAGTAGATATTGACATTACGCTTGGCGCTGAAGATTTTGCATACTACTCACAGATTATACCCGCATCTTTTTATCGTTTGGGAACTAGAAATGAAGCCAAAGGCATCACTTCTTACGTACACACGCCCACTTTTGATATAGATGAAGATGCTTTGAAAATAAGCAGTGGTTTAATGGCATGGATGGCGGTGAAGGAATTGATGGTCTAGGCAATAAATTGGATTAGACTGGATGAAAGTAAAGAGGCTGTGCCAAAAATTAAAGAGCATTCGATGACCCCCAGATCATTTCTTATACTCGGTGCGTTCACTACGCTTGTTGTGTTGGGAATTCTTAGCCATCGATGGAGAATTACATTTTTAAGTTATAAAAAATTTGTTCCAAAGGATTGTAAGGCAAGATCAGCATCGAGCTTACAGTGTGAGGAGTATCTCGTTCACTGGCATTATGCCGAGCCTGATCAACATGATGCTCTAATAGATTTATTTTCTAAGAGAATCACTCATAAAAACAGTTTACTGAAAGTTGATACAATTTATGCCTCAGACAGCACTTCTCAATTCTCGACTTTATTATTTAAGCAAGATTCAAAAATAGTAAGCTCACTTAGTTATGGAAGAAATGAACACAAAGGTGTTGTGATTATTTATGAACCAATAAGAGCAATTTATTCGATGCAATCCTTCCCTGACTTTATGAAGGAATTACTTTCTCTTGATTTAAAGGAGTTGAGATAATTTTTTGCTGCCCCAAGTCTGCATCCTCAGAAAATAGCATCTGCATATGAGCAACAAACAAAGTTGAGATTGTTTTTTTCCTAACTTTTGCAAAAAAAATTCTAAATTCTAAATTCTAAATTCTAAATTCTAAATTCTAAATTTATTTTGTCATTTCCTTTTCTTCGATAAAAAGCCATTTAACGCGGCTGCTTCATTCAATAATTCCTTTACCTCATTTTCATACTCATCTAATTCAGTTACTCCATAAAACGTAGCAGACATTACTTGCTTCCTACCTTTGCTTTCCAAAAAATTATATTCTTTCGGTAATTCAAAGCCCCGATTGAAACAAAGGCTTACACTGTCCTCGTCATGAGTGATGTAACAAAGTGCACCGTTTAGTTGAAAAGATGGAACGTTATTAATTAGTTCTTCTGTAACATGCGGACCTAAATCTAAGATCCACAAACGCATCATGGTCATGATGTCTTTTTGTTTTTTGGGAAGCGTTGATATGAAGCTTTGTACTGTCATGTAGTAAAACTACAGGTAAAGCGTAATGGATTCAATGATTTATATCAGTAAGTAGTGAAGCGTTTGTTAATCTGCCAGCCACTACCTGTGCTGTTCGACATGTTAGCGCAGCGCATGTCGAACTAGTTATAATACCGGATTTAAATCCGGCCGACCACGAGCTTCGAACTCCCTACGTAACAAATCGAAAATTGTGGAAATATTCTTTTTTGTAGCCGATTAGATTATTCTAACTTCTAACTTCTAACTTCTAGCTTCTAACTTCTTATTCTGCCAAGAGCAGAAAAACACAAGGTAGCTTGTCCAAGACAACTTTTTCCTTCTTCCAATCCACCACTGCTTTGGTTTTAATCAATTCTGCAGCACCTGTAATATCATAGGCAACACTTAGTAATGTTGTGTTACTTAAACCTTTTACCAGATCATTATAAACAGTTTGGTTGCGGTAGGGTGTTTCAATGAAAAGCTGTGTTTGATTTTTTTGCTTGGATTCTTTTTCTAGTTCACGAATGGCCTGTAACCGATCTTTCGCGTCAATGGGCAGATAACCATGAAACGCAAACTTTTGACCATTTAACCCGCTGGCCATTAAAGCAAGCAAGAGCGAGGATGGCCCCACCAATGGTACAACTGTAATGTTGTGCTTGTGCGCATAGGCAACAGCGAGAGCACCAGGGTCTGCCACACCCGGACAACCCGATTCAGAAAGTACACCTATATTTTTGCCCTCTCCAATGGGTTTGAAGAATTCTTTGAGTGCAGCAGGTTTTGTTTTTTTATCCAACACGTGAAACTGCAGTGGTTCTATGGATTCATAAACCTTTAAGCTACTCAAGTACCTGCGGGCGGTTCTGATTTCTTCAGCCAGAAAATATTCAATGGAGGGCAGAACGGATCTTACCTGCGCAGGAATAACGCTGGCTTGGGTTGCCTCAGCGATCACAACAGGAATTAAGTATAACTTGCCCTTTTCCATTACAATGATTGAAGGTAGTTGTGAACTAGTGTTACAAACTCCTGTGGTTTTTCCGCTTGTACCCAGTGCCCTGTATCCATTCCTTCTAGTTTAGCATACGGGAAGTATTGCAGAATCAGGTTAGTGTCTGAATCTTTAATATAATTGGAACGATTACCTTTTATAAACAATGTGGCCTTATTGAAAGTCCCCTTGTATTGAATATCAACGCCTACATTCCCTAACTTTTCCGTGATTACTTTCAAATTGATCTTCCAACTGAAACCGCCCTCAGCTTTACGTTGTAAATTTTTAAGCAGGAATTGACGCACATCGGCTTCAGGTACAAAACGTGCGAGTTGTTCATCTGCTTCATTGCGAGAAGTGAGCGTATCAATTTTAATGGCATTTAAACCTTCGGCAATAGTATAATGTTCAAGGTTGTAAGCCCTGGGTGCGATATCCACCACAATTAAGCACGCTAGTTTATCGGGGTGCGCAATGGCAAAGTTCATGGCTGTCTTACCACCCATGGAATGACCGATGATAATCGGATTTTGTATCTGATGATCGTCAATAAATTCAACTAAATCTTTCACCATGAAAGTATAGTCGAAATCATCGCTGTGTGGTGAGAGCCCGTGGTTTCTTTGATCGATGGTATACACATGATAGCTCTGATTAAACAACTTGGCCTGTGTAAGCCAATTGTCGCATGAGCCAAAAAGGCCATGCATAATAATCATTACAGGTGCATTTGGTTTAGCAGATGGATATTCACGAAAGAATAATTTCATGCAGTAAAGATGCAAAAACAAAAATTAAGATGCCTTCGCCTGGGTTTCAAATTTTACTTAAGTGTTGGAGGTCTTTGGGAATAATAGCAAGCCCTTGAAGACGAGGCACAAAAAAAGCCCGGAATTACCGGGCTTTTCTTAATCTATGCTAAAAGCTGATTAATTCTTTTTCAACTGATCAACTTTTGAAGCTTCTTCCTTTTTAGGGAAATTATTGTTAGTAGCATTTACATCAGCAATCTCAAAATTAGGATCGACTAATACATTAACTACTTCTTTCTCCTTTACAAAAACCTTGGTTATTTCATTTTCATTCACACGCCAGATTTCTGCAGGGATACGGTCAATCTCTTTGCTGCCATCTTTAAATGTCCATTCGATTATGACAGGCATCACTAGGCCACCGATATTTTTCAGCTTCACCTGATAAATATTTTTGCCTTCTAATTTTGCTCTGACATCACCATCGTTAATACGACTGCGGAATTCACCATAGAAATTATCAGGTGTATTGACCAGCGTAAACTCTTCGGGGCCATTAGAAAAATCAGTTGGGTTGTTGCTTTTCGCTGATGCCAGATCGCCTTGTTTTGTTTTAGGTGTTTTCTTCTCAGGGTCAACCTGGGTACTCTTAACCTTCATCCATTTTACTTCTGCAAGTTCAATATCGCTGTTATCAGTAGTAAAGAACCAACCTCTCCAGAACCAGTCAAGGTCAACGGCTGAAGCATCTTCCATGGTGCGGAAGAAATCAGCCGGCTTAGGATGTTTGAAAGCCCAACGTGTAGCATATTCTTTAAAGGCCTTGTCGAATAATTCAGGCCCCATGACCGTGTTGCGTAATATAGTTAAACCTGTACCAGGCTTGGTATAGCCATTAGGACCATGATTGCCTCCCTGGTTATCTGCAGTTGCCATAATGGGACGCATTTGTGTACGATCGCCCTTCATAAAAGGAATCATGCTTTTAGGAGTGGCTGTAGTATAATTTAATTCGGGGTAGCGATCACGAATAGTCTCACCTTCCATAAAGGTATTCAAGCCTTCATCCATCCAGGTGCTCTGACGCTCATCGCTGTTTACAATCATAGGGAAAAAGTTATGACCTACTTCATGCACAACCACACCAATCATACCTTCCAATAAACGCTGAGAATAAGTGCCATCTTTTGCAGGACGTCCAAAGTTGAAACAGATCATAGGATATTCCATACCTTGGTTTGCAGCATGTACAGAGGTAGCATGTGGATATGGATAATCGAAAGTTCTGGCAGAGTAAACCTCTAAAGTATTTTTTACTGCTTTAGTTGACTCTTTTGCCCAAAGCGGATTGCCTTCTTTAGGATAGAAGGATTGTGCTAAAGGTGTTTTGGTAGCAAGCTTAACGGCCTGGGCGTCCCAAATAAATTTACGTGAATGAGCGAAAGCAAAGTCGCGTACGTTTTCAGCGTGGAATTCCCAGGTACTTTTTTTAGTAGCGCGATCTTTCTCCTTCTTTTTAGCCTCTTCTTCAGTTACAATAAATACAGGCTTGTCAAAAGTTTTTTGTGCGAGTGCAAAACGTTGTTGCTGCTCGGCAGTTAAAACAGCTTTAGGATTTTGTAACCAACCAGTTGAAGCGACAATGTGATCGGAAGGAACTGTAATGCGTACTTTGTAATCACCAAATGCAAGTGCAAACTCGCCAGTTCCTAAAAACTGCTTGTTTTGCCACCCTTCATAATCATCAAAAACACACATGCGTGGGAACCACTGGGCAAAAGTGTATACATAGTTGCCATCTTCAGGAAAAAACTCGTAGCCACCGCGTTGATTAAACTGCATACGATCATATTCTTTGTAATTCCAGTCAACAGAGAACACAAATTTCTCACCCTTTTTAAGGGGTACGGGAAGTTCAATGCGCATCATCGTATAGTTGATGGTGTACTGCAAAGTCTTGCCGGCAGCGTCTTTAACAGCAGTGATATTGTAACCACCTTTGTAATCGCTGGTTTTAACACCAATAAAACCAAGGATGCGTGTAGCTGAGGAATCACGCAAAGCACCACGCTGGGTCAGAGATGTCATGCTGTTATCAGCCAATATATTCTGATCCAGCTGCATCCATAAATAGGTAAGGGTTTCGGGTGAGTTGTTAGAATAGGTAATGGTCTCTTTACCTGTTAACACTTGCGTTTCATCGTTAACCTCTACATCGATAACGTAATCGGCTCTTTGCTGCCAGTATTCATTACCAGGAGCACCTGAACCTGCGCGATAGGCATTGGGTGTGGGTAATTCGTTAGGGCCAAGTTGTTCAAACTTGCCCTTCCAGTTTTGAGCCTGAACAGCAAAAGAAGCGAACAAGGCTATTACTAATAATTTCTTCATAAGTGGAATTTGAATATGCAATAAAGCAAAAATGCCGGTCAGGATAAACATCCCAACCGGCACTTAAATGGTTATTTACTACCTGATTTAGTTTTTCTTCAATTGATCGATCTTAGAAGGGCTCTGAACCTTAGGGAAAACGTTGTCTTCAAGGCTGATATCAGAAGTTTCCATTTTAGGGTCAAGTACCACTTTGGCAACCTCTTTTTCCTTCACAAACACCTTGGTAATACGCTGCTCATTCACACGCCATATTTCTGCCGGAATGTGCTCTAGCTCTTTGCTGCCATCCTTATAAGTCCACTCAATGATAACAGGCATAATAAGCCCACCCTTGTTGCTTAGCGTTACTTCATAAAGATTCTTGTTTTCTAACTTGGCCAACACAGCCTTGTCATCAATACGGCTTCTGAATTCACCATAGAAATTATCAGGTGTTGGTAATACAGTAAGTGGCTGAGGGCCGTTGCTAAAATCATTTGCCTGATTTGCACCGCTGCCAGAAGCAAGGTCGCCACGTTTCGCAGTAACACCCTTGTTTTCTATTTTACTATTCTCTGTACGCACGGTTAACCACCTTACTTGTTCAATAGATTGGTCACACACATCAGTTGTGTAGAACCATCCTCTCCAGAACCAGTCAAGATCAACTGCCGAAGCATCTTCCATGGTGCGGAATAAATCAGCGGGTTTGGGGTGCTTGAAAGCCCAACGACTCGCGTACTCTTTAAAGGCTTTATCAAATAACTCAGGCCCCATAATGGTTTCGCGAAGCATGTTTAAACCAGTGGCGCATTTGGCGTATTGTTCGTTACCGAAGTTAGTTCGTACTACGGATTCAGAATTTACCATAAGGGGTCGTTGTAAATCCGGATTGCCTTTCATGTAAGGCACGATGGTCGAAGCAGGACCTCTGCGTTGTGGCATGTCAGGATAGTTTTCAACCTGTGTTCTGTATTGCACAAAAGTATTTAAGCCTTCATCCATCCAGGTCCACTGACGTTCATCATTATTAATAATCATAGGGAAGAAGTTATGACCCACTTCGTGAACGATTACACCGATCATTCCCCACTTAGTGCGTTCAGGAATGGTGCCATCCTCTAGCGGGCGGCCGTAGTTAAAGCAAATCATAGGATACTCCATACCGAGGGAAGCCGCATGTACAGAGGTGGCCTGCGGGTAAGGGTAATCGATGGTGTATTTGCTATAGGTTTCTATCGTATACTTAACGGCCTTGGTAGACTCTTGCTCCCAAAGTGGATTGCCTTCTTTAGGATAGTAAGACATCGCTAAAGGCGTTTTATCTCCGATCTTTACCGCCTGTGCATCCCAAATGAATTTGCGTGAAGTAGCAAAAGCAAAGTCGCGCACATTTTCAGCGTAGAACTTCCATGTCTTTTTAGCAGTTGATTTTGTTTTTTCACGTTGCTCTGCTTCTTGCTGCGTGGCAATAATTACAGGTTTGTCAAATGATGTTTTAGCTTTTTCAAATCGTGCATATTGCTCGGGTGTTAAAACCTCTTTTACATTTTGCACCATACCGGTAGCCGCTACAATATGATCAGCAGGCACAGTCAGATTTACAGTATAATTACCGAATGTAAGTGTAAACTCACCCTGACCTAAGAATTGTTTATTCTGCCAGCCCACAACGTCATCATACACACACATGCGGGGAAACCATTGGGCGATAATGTAGAGATAGTTTCCATCTTTAGGAAAATATTCCATGCCACTTCTGCCATCATTAGGTGTTAGACCTTTTACGCGATCGTTAATGTTAAAAGACCATTCAACGGAGAAAGAAAGCTTTTGTCCAGGTGCCAGGGCTTGTGGCAAATCAATGCGCATCATGGTAGCATTAATGGTGTAAGGCAAAGCTTTACCGCTTGCATCTTTAACAGCTTTAATTTTGAAGCCACCATCAAAATTATGTAGCGCAAGACTGCTGGCGATTGCTTTGGCATCAATAGAATCGCGTACTGTGCTAGTAGCTGTTTTTAAGGTGTTACTCTCTTTGTCGTTAATGTTCTGATCGAGTTGTAACCATAGGTATTTTAATACATCAGGAGAGTTGTTAAAATAAGTAATTGTTTCACTTCCTGTAATACTTTGGTTTACATCATTCAACTCAGCATTAATAACATAATCAGCTCTTTGCTGCCAGTAGCGTGGCCCTGGTGCACCAGATCCGCTTCTGTATTCATTGGGGGTTGGTAGCAACTGATCGAGCTGCTCAAACTTGCCTTGCCAGCCGGGGCTTTGCGCATAGGCAACTGCCGATAAAAGCAGTAGGGAGAATAGTAGTTTAATTTTCATAGTTATGTGGATGTTCGTTGTTTACAGGTTACCAAAAAATTTTGTCTTTCATAAGCACAAGGGCAATGCCCGCAATAGCCGAAGATAAAATGATTTTCCAGTCTCTTCGGCTTCTCCCCATCAGATCAACGATAATTAACGCAGCAAATAAAAATATTACTACGATTATTATTTGACCGAACTCTAAACCAATGTTAAAGGCCAAAAGCTGGGTTATGATGCTTTCATCTTTTCCCAGAATGCTTTTCAGGTAGTTTGAAAAGCCCAGGCCATGGATAAGACCAAAAAAAAGCGCATAACCATAATTTAGTTGTAGTGAAAGTGTGCTCTGATTTTCCTCTTTTCTGAAAATATTAGAGACAGCTGTGATAAAGATAGTAAGTGGAATTAAAAATTCGATCAACTCAGCCTTAACAGAAACAATATCCAAAGTCGACAAAGCCAGGGTAATGGAATGCCCTACCGTAAATGCCGTGATGAGAATGAGAATTTTTTTCCAATCGCGCATCAAATACATGGCGCATAAGGCCAGCACAAACAAAATATGATCATAACCATTGGCATAATCAAGGATATGTTCCTTGCCAAGCATGAAATAAAGTTGAAACTCGGACATATTGGGGTTTAAAAGCTGGCAAGTATAAGCATTTGGCTGCTAAAATTAATAATTTCAAAATATTGGCTTTTGCTTTGCTGTATTCTTGAATATTGAAATATAAATCTTGATTTTTACATCATGCTATTTTCTTTTTTGATTGCTGGATTTTCAGCTTTTCTACACCCACTGCATGTCAGCGTAACGGAAATAAAATTCGATGCTAAGGACAAAGAATTAGAGATAACCACACGCATTTTTTTAGATGACCTTGAAGAGGCCATCAGACAGGAACGCAAACAGCCTACTTTAGATATTACGCAACCGGGTACAGGGCAAAGTACAGATCAATTGCTGGTTGAATACCTGACAAAAAGGTTAGTGATTAAAGTGGATGGTAAGCTGGTAAAAATTACTTTTTTAGGGCATGAAATTGAGGGGGATGCCGTTATTATTTATGCTTATGCACCGGGGGTAAAAAAAATTAAGGAAGTAGAAGTAACACACACAACTATAACTGAGTTGTATGAGGATCAGTCGAATCTGGTACATGTTACCAAAGAAGACAAAACGAAGAGCATGCGACTCATGCGGAGCCTGCCAACAGATAAACTTCTGTTCGACTAACCATCGATACCCTTTCATTTCACATTTTCTTTGTTTCTTTGTTGCCTGAATTATGAAGCGACATTTGTTTACATTTTTATTCCTAAGCGTTTGTGTTATTGCCTGCACTAACCAGGGCAAGGAATGCGTTGAGGCACCCCAGGTAAATGTTCAAATAGAACTGCAAACTGAAGACTTACGGGAAGAAATTCATACAATTGAAAGCAAGCAGGCGCTCGTTGATTTTTTAGGAAAGAATGAAGTATTTCGCGATCAGTTTCTTCACCGCGCTGAATACCCTGATGATTCTACTTTTATTAATACACTTTATCAGCGATTTACCAACCCCCATTTTGACTCCCTTTATTTTGAGACCCAGAGAGTATTTGGTGATTTAAGCATGCTAAGGGAAGAGTTTGAACAAGCCTTCACGAATCTTCATCACTATTATCCTGAGTATCCACAGCCTAAAATTCAATTTGTTATTACAGGACTTGATGGCGATTTATACCTGTCCGACTCACTCATCATTGTTGGTGTCGACCATTATTTGGGTGCAGGTGCCAAGTACAGGCCACGTATGTACGAGTATATTTTAAGACAATACATACCTGAAAACATAGTTCCCTCTGTTATGCTTTTGTATGGCATTGATACAAAAATCAATGCTACAAACATGAGTGATAAAACTGTTTTAGCAGATATGATTGCCTACGGCAAATCCTATTATTTTGCCAAGCAGATGTTGCCTTGTAAAGCGGATAGTATTTTAATGAATTACTCAGCTGGAGAAATTGCCGGGGCCAGAAAAAATCAAGATCTTATTTGGTTCAGGCTGGTAGAAGATGAAGTACTTTACTCAACTGCCAATATGATGAAGCAACGATTTTTAGGGGAGAGACCCAAAACAGTAGAAGTAGGGCCCGAGTGCCCTGGAAGAATAGCCCAATGGGTAGGTTGGCAGATCGTCAATAGTTATATGAAAAGTCACTCCGATGTTTCACTGCAGGATTTAATGAAGATGCAGGATGCAGATAAACTTTTTAAAGAATCGAAGTATAAAGCAACCAAACGTTAATGTAACTATTCAAACAACAATAAAATGAGAGCCAAAATAGTAGCCGGGAACTGGAAAATGAACAAGAACTTTCAGGAAGCGAAAGCCCTGACCAGTGAGTTGCTTGGAATGATCAATGATGAAGTGCGGGGAAATGTGAAAGTGGTATTATGTGTTCCCTTTCCTTACCTCGATGCTGTACAAAATATATTGGGCAAGCATAACCGTATTGCAGTAGGAGCTCAAAATTGCAGCGAACATACTTCAGGTGCGTATACAGGGGAGGTTGCAGCGCCTATGCTGCAGTCAATGAATATACCATATGTAATTATCGGGCATAGCGAGCGCAGACAATATTTTACGGAAGGGGGAGCATTATTAGCAAAAAAGGTTGATATGGCCTTAGCAAATAACATAACACCCATCTATTGCTGTGGCGAACCCTTAGAGGTGCGCGAACGCAATGAACATGAAGCGCTCGTACGCAAGCAGGTAGAAGAAAGTCTGTTCCATTTGTCACCGGAGGCCTTACAAAAAGTAGTGATTGCTTACGAACCGGTTTGGGCGATTGGTACAGGAAAGACAGCCTCGGCACAACAGGCACAGGATATGCATGCCGTAATAAGGCAGCACCTGGCAGGTAAGTATGGCAAAGCAGTGGCCGAATCAATCACGATTTTATACGGGGGCAGTGTAAATGCCGGCAATGCCAGCGAACTATTCGCCTGCCCCGATGTGGATGGCGGTTTGGTGGGTGGAGCTTCTCTGAAATCAAGGGAGTTTACCGATATAATAAAGGCCATGAGGGCTTAGACCAACTTTCGATGAATTATCAAATTATCTGAAGCGCTTTAAGGAATAACGACTAACTTCGCATAAAATTTAACAAACATGTTCGCAATTATATTACAAGCACAACAAGGCAATCCGTATATGCAGTTCATATTTTTCGGAGCCATTATTTTAGTGTTCTACTTTTTCATGATCCGTCCTCAACAGAAAAAAGCAAAAGACGCTAAGAAATTTCAGGAAGAAATTGCCAAAGGTGATTACGTTGTAACCATAGGTGGTGCGCACGGCCGCATTGCAGAAATTGAAGAGGATACTTTTATTCTTGAAGTAGAAAAAGGTGGTCGTATTAAGTTTTCGAAAACAGCTATTAACATGGAAGCCAGCAAAGTTGCTTCTGGTAAGAAATAAATGAGTGTAATCGGATCGATATTTAACGTATTACGATTCAACAAAAAAAACTGGAAGGCTGTTGTGCTTTGCCTTGCGGCAGCAACAGTCTTTTGGTTTTTTAATGCCCTCAATAAAACATACACCACCATACTTGCATTCCCGATTGAGTTTCAATATGATCAGGAAAATTTTATGCCCGTAGAGGACTTGCCTCGCGAAGTAAAAATGAATGTTACCGGTATGGGTTGGTCACTTTTACGCAGAAGTGCCGGTGTAAAAGTGCCTGTATTGCTTTTCCCCTTAGAGCGACCAACCGATGTTAAAAAATTAGTAGGCAGCTCACTCCCAATTGTTTTTGCCCCCCAGCTATCCGATCTTCAAATCAATTTTGTAGCTACCGACACCTTACACCTGGATATTGAACCCATCGATGGACGCTGGCTTACACTGACGATACTGGATTTAGATAAAAATCTTAAAAAGGGTTATGGATTAGTCAGCAACGCAACCCTTACCCCCGATAGCGTTTTTGTTCAAGGCCCGCGTAAATTGGTACAGGCGTTGGCTAACCCTTATCCACTTGTTTACGATAGAAACAACATTGACGAGAATCAGGAAGGCATTGCCCTTATTGAATTCAAACGCAAGCAAATCACAGGTGAGCCGCAACAGGTAGCGGTATCCTTTAGTGTAGAGAAATTGGTGGAGTTGAAGGACTCAACTAAAGTAGAATTTATAAATATGCCAGCGAGGGTGCGCCCAGCCATCAGCATTAATCAAATACACTTTACACTGTTATTACCAGAAAGCAGTGTACACACCAGTTATACCAAAGAAAGTATATCAGCTATACTAGACTTTAAGCATACCCAGGCAGGAAAATCAAGGATAGCCCCGACCATCACTGGTATTCCACCGTTCTCAAAAATTATTAGGGTTGATACCGTTGAAGTATCGTATTAAGTTCTGAACATCCATTCCACGCTTTCATTAACATGTTTAAACCTTTTCAGATAGGCATTACTGGTGGCATAGGAGCCGGCAAGAGCACGGTTTGCAAAATATTCAGCGTTTTGGGAATACCAACATACGATGCCGACAGCCGAGCGAAAGCAGTAATGACCACCGATGGAATACTGGTAGAGGCCATTAAAAAAGAATTCGGAACATTGTCCTTTAAAGCAAACGGTGAACTTAACCGGGAGTACCTGGCAGCAGCGGTTTTTAATGATGAGCATAAGCTTAAAAAGCTCAACGCACTGGTTCATCCAAGAGTTGCTGTCGATTATGAAAATTGGCTTAGGGAACAAACCAGTGCTCCTTATGTGTTAAAAGAGGCTGCGCTGTTGATTGAATCAGGTTCTTACAAAACGCTAGATTGCTTGCTGCTGGTCACCGCACCAGAAGATGTAAGAATTGAAAGGGTTTTAGCAAGAGATAAACACAGAAGCAAAGAGCAGGTGAAGGAGATTATAAAAAATCAGCTGGAAGAAACAAAGAAGTTGGCCTTGGCAGATTTCACAGTAAACAACGATGGCAAACATTCGGTACTAGAACAAGTGCTGAAGTTGCACACGCAATTTTTGCAGAAACCAAAACAGAGACAGTAAATCAACATTTGATTATTTTTTATAGCATGAGCATTTCAAGACTATTTTTTTTAATTGCAATTATTTTTGTTCTACAAGCCTGTGGTCAAAAGGCTAAAGGGCCAGCAGCCAATAACCGACAAACAGGACCCTTGGTGGTTGACGGTTTTTTGATTTCTGCGGAAATAATGACTGATAACATTGAAGTGCCAGGCACTTTGTTGCCAGCTGAAGAAACACAATTGCGCAGTGAAGTAAGCGGTCGCATTGTACAACTTAACATTAACGAAGGCGCCAATGTGCAACAGGGCGCCTTGCTCGTAAAACAATTTGACAATGACTTACAGGCACAGCTTAATAAACTACAGGTTCAACTGAAGATAGCCATTAAAACTGAAGAGCGCCAAAAGGAACTTTTGGCAATCAATGGTATCAGTCAGCAGGAGTATGATCTCACAGCTTTGCAGGTCGATAATCTGAATGCCGACATTGAAGCACTAAAAATTGCTATTTCTAAAACAGAGATAAGAGCTCCGTATAGCGGTAAGATTGGTTTGCGTAATGTCAGTCTTGGTGCCTATCTGTCTACAAACGATGTAGTCGCTACCATTCGCCAGACAAATCAATTAAAATTAGAATTTTCTGTGCCTGAGAAATACGCTAAGAGTATTGATAAAGGTTATAAGGTTAAATTCAAAGTAGATGGCGGGCTTGAAGAACACACCGGAGTGGTGCTGGCAACAGAAAGTGGTGTTGATCAGGCAACACGTACACTGCGCGTAAGAGCTTTGGTAAATGGCAACAATCCTGAGCTGGTGCCAGGCATTTTTGCTAAAGTACAATTACAACTGGGTAGTGCAACTAAGGGTCTATTGGTTCCATCGCAGGCAGTTATTCCCCAAGCCAGAAACAAACAAGTTATTTTGTTGAGAGGCGATAGTGCCATGTTTACCATTGTTGAAACCGGTTTGCGCGATTCGGCTTTTGTAGAAATTACGCGAGGGCTTAAAGCAGGTGATACTGTTATCACCACTGGCTTAATGGCCATACGCCCGAATGCAAAAGTGAAAGTAGGTAAGTTGAATAAGTACCAATAGCGTGTGCAAAACCTTCGGTGTAGATCAAGCATTACTGTTTAGCTGTTTACACGAAGTAAGTAACACAAGGCTTCAAAATATACACTATGAATATTTCAGAATTAAGTTTGAGAAGACCGGTGCTGGCATTTGTCATGAACATCGTCTTGGTGTTGTTTGGGATCATAGGGTTTAATTCACTCGGTGTTCGCGATTATCCTGCTATTGACCCGCCAATCATCAGTGTAAGTGCCTCCTATCCGGGGGCCAATGCAGACATTATTGAATCGCAAATTACAGAACCACTTGAAAAGGCGGTTAACGGTATTGCAGGTATTCGTAACATTACCTCATCTTCAAGTGTAGGGAGAAGTAATATCAACGTAGAGTTTGAGTTAGGTGTTGATTTAGAAGCAGCCGCCAATGACGTGCGTGACAAGGTATCTCAGGCAACACGATCATTACCAGATGATTTACCAAGCCCGCCTGTGGTATCAAAAGCTGATGCAAACTCTGGCCCTATTATTACCATGACGGTGCAAAGTACCACACGCAATCCATTACAACTCACTGAATATGCTAACAATGTACTGGTTGAACGTTTACAAACAATACCAGGTGTAAGTGGTATTCAAATCTGGGGAGAGAAGCGTTTTGCCATGCGTATCTGGCTAGATCCTGCCAAGCTCAGCGCCTACAACCTTACCGCACTAGAAGTACAGCAAGCCTTGAATAGAGAGAATGTTGAATTGCCATCCGGTAAAATATCGGGTAACTCAACAGAATTAACAGTGCGAACTTTTGGTCGTTTGTATACAGAAGAAGATTTTAGTAATGTAGTTATTCGTTCTGCACCAGAAGGGGATATAAGATTGAGAGATGTGGGTCAGGCCTTGTTAGGTCCGGAAAACGAAGAATCCATTTTGCGCGAGAGCAACATACCTATGGTGGGTCTGGCAATCGTACCTTTGCCTGGCGCTAATTATGTATCAATATCGGATGAGTTCTATAAAAGACTCGAACAAATTAAGCGTGAAGTCCCCGAAGATATTTCCTTAAATATCGCCCTTGATCAAACTGTATTTATCAAGCGATCTATTACCGAAGTAGAAGAGACCTTAATTATCTCATTTTTATTGGTGGTACTCATCATTTATTTATTCTTCCGCGATGCCATCATTGCCTTCCGTCCACTCATTGACATTCCGGTATCCTTGCTGACAACCTTCTTCATCATGTATTTGTCCGGCTTCTCCATCAATGTACTTACTATGCTGGGTATAGTACTGGCCACCGGTTTGGTAGTGGATGATGGTATTGTGGTAACGGAAAATATCTACAAGAAACTTGAAGGAGGCATGAATAAATATCAGGCTGCGCTTGAAGGTTCAAAAGAAATTTTCTTTGCAGTAATTTCAACATCTGTTACACTGGCTGTTGTGTTCTTGCCAATTTTATTCTTGCAAGGTTTTACGGGCAGACTCTTTACTGAATTTGGTGTAGTAGTAGCAGGAGCGGTTTTAGTTTCAGCTTTTGTGTCCTTAACACTTACACCGGTACTCAGTGTAAAGTTAACGCGTTCAAATCACAAACACTCCTGGTTCTACAATGTAACTGAGCCCTTCTTTGCGGGTATGGAAAATGGCTATGGTCGTTGGCTTAGTTCTTTTATGAAAGTAAGGTGGGTGGCATTGTTGATTATTGTTGTCTGTTTTGTTGCAGCATATCTCATAGGCACAAACATTCAATCAGAGTTAGCACCCATGGAAGACAGAAACCAATTCAGGGTTTCGCTAACTGCACCAGAAGGCACGGCTTATGATTACATGGATACCTATGTAAAAGAAGTGGTAGACTTTGTGATGGATTCAGTTCCGGAATACCGTACAGCGCTTTCAGTTACAGCACCAGGATTTACAGGCTCAGGTTCTGTTAATACAGGTTTTGTGCGTGTAACATTGGTTGACCCACAAGATCGCGAATACTCACAACAGGAAATAGTCGACAGGGTAAATCGTAACTTAAAAAATTACCCTCAAGGCCGGGCATTTACCCTACAAGAGCAAACCATTTCTGTAGACAGGCGTGGTGGCTTACCCGTAGCTTTTGTTATTCAAAACAATGATTTTGAAAAACTAAGACAAGTGTTGCCTAAGTTTTTAGAGAAAGCCAATGCCAGTCCCGTACTACAAACTGTGGATGTTGATTTGAAATTTAATAAACCAGAGTTGAAGGTTCAGATCAATAGATTGAAAGCGACACAATTGGGTGTAAGTGTACAAGACATCTCACAAACACTTCAATTGGCCTACAGTAATTTGCGTTTTGGTTATTTTACCAGAGAGGGTAAACAATATCAGGTAGTGGGGCAGGTGAGCCGTCTTGATCGGGATGATCCTGCTGATTTAAAAAGTTTATACGTACGCACGCGCTCAGGCCAATTAGTTTCAATCGATAACCTTGTTACAGTTGAAGAGAGCACAACACCACCAACACTTTACCACTTCAACCGTTTTAAGTCGGCAACCATATCGGCAGGCCTGGCACCGGGTAAAACCATCGGTGATGGTATTAAAGTGATGGAGGAAATTAAAACCGAATTATTGGACGATACATTTACGACAGCCCTAACCGGTACCTCTCGCGACTTTGCAGAAAGTTCCGGCAATACAGCCTTTGCCTTTGTGTTGGCACTTATACTCATCTATTTAATTTTGGCGGCACAGTTTGAAAGCTTTGTCGATCCGCTTACCATTATGTTTACAGTGCCCCTGGCCATTTGTGGTGCCCTCATCTCACTCTATGCTTTCGGTCAAACATTGAACATCTTCTCGCAGATTGGTATGATCATGCTGATCGGCTTAGTAACGAAGAATGGTATTTTGATTGTGGAATTTGCCAATCAAAAACGTGAAGAAGGCATGAACAGTTTAGAGGCTGTGCTAATTGCTTCACGGATGCGTCTGCGTCCTATATTAATGACAAGCCTTGCGATGGCACTGGGTTCTTTACCACTGGCCCTATCATTAGGGGCAGCATCTACGAGCCGTCAGCCCCTGGGTATTGTTATTGTGGGCGGTATTCTGTTTTCACTTATTCTCACACTGTTTGTTATTCCGGCAATGTATACCTTCTTATCGCGTAAACGCGCGCATGTTGAATTTGATAAGTTAGTAGCTGAGCCCGAAAAAAAAGAATTGGTTTATGAAGCGTAGTCTTATAGTAATAGTTTTAATATCCTTTTTTACTTCAGGTTTTTCGCAGGAGTTAATTACACTTGAGCAAGCCATTGCTTTAGCGCTTGAAAACAATTACGATGTGCGTATTGCCCAGACTAACCTTAAGGCAGCTGCAACAGATAATAATTATGCACTGGCTGCCTTCTTACCACAGCTCAATGCAGTTGGTAATTATACGGTTAACGACACTGATCAGGAATTCAGATTTGAGAATACAGCCAACAACAGGAGTGGTAATGCTAAAAGTATTTCATACGGAGGTTCTTTACAATTGGTATGGACACTTTTTGATGGTACACGCATGTTTGCAACACGCGAACGGATTGAGCAACTGGAGCGTCAAGGTGCTTTGCAAGTAAAGGAACAGATGGTAAATACCATTGCTGCCATTATTTCTAATTACTATGATGTTATCAGGCAAAAGCAACAACTGCGAGCTATACAAGAACAAATGTCGGTAAATGAGGAACGTGTAAAATTGGCTGAGCGTAAGCTTCAAGTAGGTACAGGTGCCAAACCAGAACTGCTTCAGGCACGTGTTGATTTAAATGCGCAACGAGCCAGTGTTGTACAGCAAGAGACCTTGATCAATCAATTAAAGGAGAACCTTAACACCTTGTTAGACATGAAATTGCCCATGAGTTATGATGTGGCGGATACAATTTTAATTAACACCCCCCTTCAGCGTGATGAGGTTTTAGGAAAAGTTAACACAGATAATTATGGCCTTTTGGCAACACAAAGGAGTTTGTTCATCTCCCAACTGGCTATGCGAGAACGCAAAGCTGAACTCTTGCCAACCTTAAATTTTGTTGGCGCATACAACATTACCCATAATGACAATGTTCGATTGATTAATCCCTTCTCTGCACTGCAAAGTGATTTCCAGGGTATTAACTATGGATTAACGCTAAATATTCCAATTCTAAATGGATTCAATACACAGCGATTGGTTCAACAGTCTAAAATTGCATACGATCGTCAAAAGCTTGTTTACGATCAACAACGTACAACCGTTAATACGGCAGCACGTAATGCATATACTAATTATCAAAACTCACTTAGCGTTTTGGCTATTGAAGAAGAAAATATTCTACTCGCTAAAGAAAACGTCAGCATAGCGCTTGAAAGTTTCAAGAGAGGCATCTCAACCTTTATTGAATTACGCACTGCACAACAAAGTTTAGAAACTGCCTACAACCGTTTAATCAATGCGCGTTACAATGCCAAAGTTGCAGAAACAGAGTTGCTAAGGTTGAGTGGAGCCTTGTTGAAGTAATTGAGCTGGTTTTTTCTTTAATAAGGAAGATTATGACACAGTGCTGGTGTCTTCGTAAGCCTTATCCGTAACCCAGAAATTATTAAAGCCTTCGCCAACCTGTATACCTATTTTACCAGCAGCCAACATCTCAAGAATAGAGAGGAAGTTAAAGATTAGCGCAATGCGCGACTTACTATACTTTTCAATCAGTTCAACAAAAGGTACACGCTGTCGCGCCTTTACTTCATTAAGTATAAATTCTTTTTGCCCGTCCATGGTGTATGGATATTGTATCACCTGGTGAACGGGTTTATTTTTTTCTGCATCAAAACGCTTCAGTACTTTTTCAAAAACGCTCATCAACTTAAATACGTCAACATCTTGCAACTCTGCCTCAACGTTGGTGCTTTCTGCTAAAGCCCTTAATTCTTTAGTAAGGTTACCCCGTCTTTCTTTCATCAGCTCGGTTTCTTCCATCTTTTGGAAATTCTCCATTACTGATTTATATTTTTTGTACTCCATCAGGTGGCGCACCAACTCTTCACGTGGATCGATTTCATTACCCTGCTCATCGATTTGAGGGCGTGGCAACAGCATTTTTGATTTAATGCGCATCAATGTGGCTGCTACCAGAATAAACTCGCTAGCAACCTCAATATTCATTACCTCCAATTGACGTATATAGTCCAGGAAATCATTGGTGATTTTTGAGATAGGAATATCATTGATGTCTAACTCATCTCTTTCAATAAAGAATAACAACAAGTCGAAGGGGCCTTCGAAAAGTGGCAATTTTATCTCAAAATTTTCCTGTGTCATAATGGCCAATTGGGAGGGCAAAATTAAGCACTATTTCCAGCTTTTGCCCTTTGAAGGCAGAGATTCTGGAATTATATACCTTTGTACCCTGATTGTTGCTCAAATATTGAATTTCAGGGTAAAACACTTACTTTCATTATCTGTTTAACATAAATACAAAAAGAGGTAACATGTTAATTACGCCCGGCCCGCTGCTTTCTGGTATTAATTCACCCGATGACGTTAAAAAACTTGATCAAGTGCAACTTGTGCAGTTATGCGAAGAGTTGCGACAATTCATTGTTGATAACGTATCAGTTTATGGCGGCCATTTTGGCGCCAGTTTAGGCGTAGTAGAGCTTACCGTGGCCTTGCATTATGTGTTTAAAACACCCTACGACCAACTGGTTTGGGACGTAGGTCATCAGGCTTATGGACATAAAATCCTGACCGGCCGCAGGGATAACTTCCATTCCAACCGCGTTTACGGTGGTATTTCTGGCTTTCCCAAGCGCAAGGAAAGTGAGTACGATACCTTTGGCGTAGGCCATTCTTCTACTTCAATTTCTGCCGCCCTGGGTATGGCAATGGCCTCTAAATACATGGGTATTGAAGATAAGCAGCACGTAGCCATTATTGGTGATGGCGCTATGACTGGTGGTATGGCCTTCGAAGCCATGAACCACGCTGGTGTATCCGACTCTAATATTTTGATAATCCTGAACGACAATTGCATGTCCATCGACCCCAATGTGGGTGCTTTAAAGGATTATCTGACTGATATCACCACTTCAAAAGTGTACAATAGACTGAAAGATGAGGTATGGAATATGCTTGGCAAGCTTCCAAACCTGGGCAAAAACGCGCAGGAGATAGTGAGCAAAGTAGAAAATGGCATTAAATCAACCTTACTAAGTCAAAGCAACCTTTTTGAATCGCTTAATCTACGCTATTTCGGACCTGTAGATGGTCATGATGTCGATCATCTGGTACACGTTTTAAATGACTTAAAAAATATAAAAGGACCTAAGCTTTTGCATTGTGTTACAGTAAAGGGCAAAGGTTATGGCCCTGCCGAAAAAGGTAATGCTACCACCTGGCACGCACCTGGCACTTTTGATAAGATAACAGGCGAGATTCACAAGAAGACTTATGAAAAGCCGCAGCCACCTAAATACCAGGATGTGTTCGGACATACGCTTGTGGAGTTGGCTAAAGCTGACAATAAGATAATGGGCATTACGCCAGCCATGCCTTCAGGTTCTTCCATGAACATCATGATGAAGGAAATGCCTGACCGGGCTTTTGATGTGGGCATTGCCGAACAGCATGCGGTTACTTTCTCTGCTGGTCTGGCCACACAGGGTCTTATTCCTTTTTGTAACATCTACAGCTCATTTATGCAACGCGCCTTCGACCAGGTAGTGCATGATGTTTGTATTCAGAATTTACCTGTAAACTTTTGTCTCGACAGAGCGGGTTTCGCTGGTGCAGATGGACCCACACATCATGGTGCTTACGACATTGCTTACATGCGCTGCATTCCAAATATGATTATTGCTTCGCCTATGAATGAGGAGGAGTTGCGAAATCTTATGTTTACCGCTGCTAAGCCTAGAAAAGAAAATGCCTTTAGTATACGCTATCCTCGAGGTCAGGGTGTAATGCCTCACTGGCGTTTACCCATGCAGGAATTAGAAATTGGTAAAGGCAGAAAGCTGAGAGATGGTGATGAGTTGGCAATACTTACAATTGGACACATTGGTAATTACGGTGTTGAAGTTTGTGATAAACTGGAAAAGCAAGGCATAAACATTGCGCATTACGATATGCGTTTTGTCAAGCCTTTGGATGAAGCCATGCTGCACGAAATTTTTGGTAAGTACACCAAGGTAATAACAGTAGAGGATGGTTGTGTGCAAGGAGGTTTTGGTAGCGCGATATTAGAATTTATGGCAGCGCATAATTACAAAGCCGAAGTTAAAGTGTTAGGTATACCCGATGCTGTTATTGAGCATGGAGAACAATTAGAGTTGCACAGAGAATGTGGCTTTGATCCGGAGGGCATAGAACGCGCTGTAATTGAGATGTTAGAACCGGCTTCAAAAGTTAGGCTATAAAAATGACCAGGCTGTTTTACAGCGACTCAGGAAGTGGCCGCCCAATAGTACTTTTGCATGGCTTTTTGGAGACAAATGTTATCTGGAAGGAATTTGTTGAAAATCTATCAATAAATTACAGAGTACTGGCATTTGATTTACCCGGTTTTGGACAAAGTACCTTACCTGAAAAAAGTCCTTTTACACTTCAAGATATAGCTGATCAGATAAACAATGTGTTGGCTAAACTAGACCTGAAAGATGCTTTTCTTATAGGGCACTCGTTGGGCGGCTATGTAAGTCTCGCTATGGCGGAGGCACATTCAGAGATTTTTTCTAGCTTTTGCCTCTTTCATTCAACTGCACTGGCCGATTCTGTTGAGAAAAAAGAAGCAAGATCCAAGACAATTGAGTTTGTAAAGAAAAATGGCGCACTGGCTTTTACCAGTAATTTTGTCCCCCCACTTTTCGCTGACCCTAACCATACGGCTGTTAGCGCGGTAAAACAGATGGCTTCTGCCACTACAGAAGAAACGGTTATACACTACCTGGGGGCTATGCGCGACCGGCCCGAACGAATTTCTCTCATAAAAAAATTCCCAAAACCTATATTATTTATTGGAGGAGAGAAAGACAGTGTAATCCCCATAAATACCCTAATCGAGCAGTCAAAACTAAGCACACGAGCTACTATGCATGTTTTACCAGGCGTTGGGCATATGGGTATGGTTGAGTCCCCATTGGTATGTATTGAAATTATAAGGGATTTTTTATCGCATATTGACTAGTTCAGGCCAAGCTTGCATCATTTTTAAGAACTCAGTTGTCAAATATTAAAAAACAGTAGTAAATTGAATTCTGTTTTGTGGCAAATACCACCACATTAGGTAGTAAATTATCGAAGTTTTATATTTGTTTATCAAAAAGAAACCCAAACACCCAACCCTTTAAATATGGATCCACTTTACGATCATTCAGCCCACTATGACCAATGGAACCAGATAGCCATGCAGATTGCTTACGCTTTTTGGGCAGCTACTGCTTTGCTTATTCTTGGATACCTAGTAAGATTAGCTGCCGTAGGAGAGGCTAAAGACAAGTACGATTTTATTAACCGTCATGAGATCCGCATACTTTGGATAGCAGTTATTATAGCGGTTATAGGAGGTTGCTTCCTGGCAAATGCCAATGTTGAGGAATTGAACGCACTATGGATTGTGGTTCGTGTATTCACAACTGTTTCAATGGGTCTTATTGTTGCCCTGATTTTCCAAAACCTGCTTAAATTTTACTACCCTTTCTACATTGAAAAGCGTTTACGTGCCTTGCGTTACAAACCACGCGTTTCTCCTAAAACTGGCAAGGCTATGAAACTGCTAAGCGAAGAAGAAGAGGATGCGTATCTGGATGAAGGTATGATCGCTGAGGAAAATGTATTCTCGGTAGATTATGACGTTTGGAAGGATGAGGAAACAGGCTTTATTAAAATCGAGCGCTATTCTGGTCACTTGCATGCATTACAATGCCCTGAATGTAATTACCAGACTTTCAAAGTGGTAAAAGAAGAAATTATCAAAGCACCTACAGGAACTGAGGAAGGTGAACTTTTAAAGCACTTCCAATGTGGTTATTGCGGATATAAAGGCAAGAAAACTGTGCACTTGAAAGCGGCTACTAAATTGGAGTCAGCAACGGCTTAAGTCTGAAAAACTACTTAAATAAAAAGGGCTTCAATTGAAGCCCTTTTTATTGTAGAACAAAGGAGGAGATCAAGCTCTTCCATTTTTTACTTTCGATTTGAATTTTCTCAACTGATTTCGAAGCGCTTCGGTAGCCATATCGGCTGCCGCTTCAAACGACTTGGCCTTCTCTATGGCAAAAAGATTATCGCCTGGCACATTTAGCTTAATTTCAACCGTTTTGTTTTCTATACCTTCATTATTCAATCGAAGAAATACTTCCCCATCTACCATCCGATCGTAGAACGTTTCCAGCTTTGTTACCTTTTTCTGAATAAAATCAATCAGTTTTCTATCTGCATCAAAGTGGATTGAATGAACTTGTAACTTCATAGTACTTAAATTTTAAGGTTGAACATAATTTGCCTTTGTCTTTTGCCCATAGGCTTGGGTTGATCATGTTAAGCTTTACATACGCATTTGGTTTTAGTTATACATCAGGCTTTCGGATGTGCCTGTTCAAAAGTTTTTTTCAATTTCTCCATGGTGTTGTGAGTATACACCTGGGTTGCAGCCAGGCTGCTATGACCCAGTAAATCCTTTACAGCATTAATTTCAGCACCTTTATTAAGCAAGTGCGTTGCATAGGTGTGCCTTAATACGTGGGGACTTTTTTTCTCTGAGCTCGTGGCGTTCAGGTATTTTTTTACAATGCGTTGTACCATCATGCGGTAAGCAGGTTTGCCATCATCAGTTACTAACAAAAATCCATGTTCGGATTTCTCCAGCATTTTATCGCGTGCTTGCTGATAGTGCTTGATTACTTGAACGAGAGATTCACTAAAAGGGATAACCCTTTCCTTATTTCGCTTACCTAAAACTTTCAGGGTTCTGTTTTTAAAGTTGATGGATTTGTCGCCCAACTGGAGCAACTCTGCCAAACGCATGCCACTACCATTAAAGAGCTCCATGATAAGCTTATCCCTATGCCCTTCAAAAGAATCCTCAAAAACAACCTGATCAAGCAATTGATTCATTTCCTCCTCACGTACAAAAGAAGGGAGTCTTTTCTGGGTTTTGAGAACTTTAATTTTAAGCAGCGGATCTTTAGAGAGTGTGCCTTGTCGCATTAAAAACTTAAAAAAGGCTCTCAATGTAGCAATTTTGCGGTTTACTGACCTGGGTTCATTTTTCTCTTCTACTAATTGTGCAACCCACGAGCGTATCATGCCATAATTGGCCTGGCTAGCATCTTCGGTGTCATAGGCTTGTTGGAGGAAGGCTTTGAATTGCAGCAGATCACTTTTATAAGCAATCAGTGTATGCTTGCTGAGGCGTTTTTCAAATTCAAGATAACGAAGGAAGGAATCTATCATGCGCTGGATCAACTGCTACCAGAGCAATGTAAAAAATAAACCCCCGAAAGGAAATACCTTCCAGGGATTGTGGAAATATTGTTAATAAAAAAGAAAGCTTATTGAGCCTCCTGATTTCTTAAGTTCTGAATGTAAGCAGCCTTGATAATTTGGGTCCTTCTGCGCACAGATGGCTTTTCGAAAGCTGTACGGCTGCGTAATTCACGCAAAACGCCAGTTTTTTCAAACTTCTTCTTAAAACGCTTAAGAGCCTTATCAATTGACTCGTTTTCTTTAATGTTGATAACTAACATGATATTCTTTATTAGGGCTGCAAATATAGGGTTTCTATGATAACTTCTGCAAATTTATTTCAAAACAGCTCGGGAAATCACCAATTTCTGAATTTCTGAGGTTCCTTCGCCAATAGTGCAGAGTTTAGCATCGCGATAATACTTTTCTGCGGGGAAGTCTTTGGTATACCCATAACCACCAAAGATCTGCACGCCTTCATTGGCTACCTCAACGGCAATTTCTGAAGCATAAAGCTTTGCCATAGCAGATTCCTTATTCACATTGAAACCCTTGTTCTTCATATCAGCCGCACGATAGGTTAATAATTTGGCCGCTTCAATTTTGGTGGCCATATCGGCCAATTTAAAGGCAATACCCTGAAATTTAGAGATGGCCTGATTAAACTGATGTCTTTCCTGTGAATATTTTAAGGCGGCATCGAAAGCACCCATGGCAATACCTAGACTTAATGAAGCTATTGAAATACGCCCGCCATCCAGTACTTTCATGGCCTGGATAAAGCCTTCACCCTCCTTGCCAAGCATTTGTGATTTATGTATACGACAATCCTGAAAAATGAGTTCGGCTGTTTCAGAAGCGCGCATGCCCAATTTATTTTCCTTTTTACCAGATGTAAAACCAGGAGTACCCTTTTCAATAACAAAAGCAGTCATGCCGTGGGAGTCACCTACGTTGCCGGTTCTTACAATTACCACGGCAACGTTCCCAGACTTACCATGGGTAATAAAATTCTTAGCGCCATTAATCACGTAATGATCACCGTCTTTTACCGCAACAGTTCTCATGTTGCCGGCATCAGAGCCTGTGTTAGGTTCGGTTAAACCCCAGGCGCCAATCCATTCACCAGAAGCTAACTTGGGTAAATATTGTTGCTTTTGAGCCTCATTTCCAAAGCTTAGTATATGGCCTGTGCACAATGAATTGTGTGCAGCCATTGATAATCCTATTGAACCATCTATTTTAGAAAGCTCTACAATAGCTGTCACATACTCTAAATATCCAAAGCCCGATCCGCCATACTCCTGAGGAACCAAAACCCCCATAAGCCCAAGTTCTCCGAGCTTATTAAAAAGCTTTACAGGGAATTCTTGTGACTCGTCCCACTCCATCATCTTTGGTCTAATTTCCTTAGCACCAAAATCACGAATCATTTGAGCGATCATCCGCTGATTTTCAGTCTCTTCAAAGCTTATTGTCTTTTCTTTTTCAACAAGTGTTTCCATGGTCTTTAATAAAATAGACGCCAAAGGTAGGGATAAAGTCTTGTTTAGCAAACGAATGTTAGTTTGGTTGTTAGTAATGATACAAATCACGGAAATTCTATGTCTTATTGAGTAATTTCACGCCTCAAATTGGATCAAATGAAGATAGCGGTAATAGGAACAGGGTATGTTGGGTTGGTTACAGGCACCTGTTTTGCAGAAACGGGTAATACAGTGACCTGCGTTGACATAGACAAGGCTAAAGTTGATAAACTTAAAGCCGGAAAAATCACGATTTACGAGCCGGGTTTAGAGCAGCTTTTTGAAAGGAACATTAAGCAGGAAAGGCTTTATTTCACCACAGATTTGAAGGAAGGTATTAAAGATGCCCAGATAATTTTTTTGGCATTGCCCACGCCTCCAGGTGAAGATGGTTCCGCTGATTTAAAGTACATATTGAAAGTTGCGGATGATTTAGGGCCTCTTTTACAATCTTATACTGTAATTGTAGATAAGAGTACCGTTCCGGTAGGCACAGCTGATAAAGTCAGAGACCGTATTGCGGCCAATGCAAAGGTTGAGTTCAGTGTGGTATCAAACCCCGAATTTTTGCGTGAAGGTGTGGCTGTGGAAGATTTTATGAAGCCAGACCGTGTGGTTATTGGAACAAACTCAGACAAGGCAAAAAAAGTAATGGAGCAGTTGTACGCGCCTTTTGTAAGGCAAGGCAATCCCATTATATTTATGGATGAACGTTCTGCAGAGCTTACTAAATATGCAGCGAACTCCTTCCTGGCAACAAAAATTACTTTCATGAATGAAGTTGCCAACCTGTGTGAACTGTTAGGTGCAGATGTAGATGCAGTAAGAAAGGGTATTGGCACGGATAGCAGAATTGGAAAACGTTTCTTATTTCCAGGAATTGGATATGGCGGAAGCTGCTTTCCAAAAGATGTGCAGGCCTTGGCTAAATCGTCTAAAGATGCCTCTTACGATTTTAAAATATTGAATGCTGTGATGGGTGTTAATGCATCACAAAAAACTAAACTGATAGCCGCCATCAAACACTATTTCAATAACTCTTTAAAGGGGAAAACAATTGCCGTGTGGGGATTAGCTTTTAAACCACATACAGATGATATAAGGGAGGCTCCTGCTTTGGAGAACATAGAGGCACTTTTAAATGAGGGTGCTATTGTAAAGGTAAGTGATCCGGAAGCAATGGAGAATGTGAAAGCTATTTTTGGCAATAAGATACAGTTCTGCGATAATCCTTATGATGCCACCAAAGATGCAGATGCACTCTTTATTGCAACAGAATGGCCGGAGTTCCGAACGCCAGATTTTGAAAGATTGTCAACGCTACTTAAACATAAAGCCATTTTTGACGGGAGAAATCTTTACGACTTACAACAAATGCGAGAATTAGCTTATACATATTACAGCATAGGAAGAGAAACAATCAATGGCAAATAAAAAAAGAGTACTCATCACTGGCGGTGCTGGTTTTCTGGGATCGCATTTGTGCGAAAGATTTATTAAGGAAGGCATGCATGTTATTGCTATGGATAACCTGATCACGGGCGACCTGCGAAACATAGAGCATTTGTTTAAGCATCCGGATTTCGAATTCTATCATCACGATGTTTCAAACTTTGTGCATGTTCCTGGAAAGCTGGACTTCATTCTTCATTTTGCTTCACCGGCAAGCCCGATTGACTACCTGAAAATTCCAATTCAAACACTGAAGGTGGGCTCTCTGGGTATACACAACTTGTTAGGGCTAGCCCGCGATAAAAAATCCAGGATACTTATTGCATCAACCTCAGAGGTGTACGGTGATCCCTTAGTACATCCGCAGACTGAAGAATACTACGGCAATGTAAACCCTATAGGTCCACGTGGTGTTTACGATGAAGCCAAGCGTTTTCAGGAGGCCATGACAATGGCTTATCATACTTATCATAGTGTTGACACACGCATACTCAGGATATTTAACACCTATGGTCCTCGTATGCGACTGAATGATGGTCGTGTATTGCCTGCATTTATAGGGCAAGCATTGAGAGGTGAAGACCTTACTGTTTTTGGCGATGGTTCTCAAACCAGGTCTTTCTGTTATGTAGATGATCAGGTAGAAGGCATTTACCGTTTACTTATGTCTGACTATCATTTGCCAGTTAACATTGGTAATCCTGATGAAATTACCATTCTTCAGTTTGCTGAGGAAATCATTAAACTTACAGGTACAGATCAGAAAATCATTTTTAAAGAACTACCTAAAGATGACCCGAAACAGCGCCAACCAGACATAACACGTGCTAAAAGTATATTGGGCTGGACACCTAAAGTTTCGCGTGCCGAAGGGTTGAAAATTACCTACGAATATTTTAAATCATTGCCTACAGAAGTTTTATACCAACGAGAGCACAAGGATTTCGATAAATACATCCGGTAATCCTCAGTCAGGTTAAACTTTAAATAAGCAATATTTTGCCAAAAGCAAAAAAAGAGCTACATTTGCACCACTTTCTATGAAATTGTCAGGAGGGGACCCTAAAGTCCCCTCTTTGATTTTCAACTTTTATGGATCAGGCAGACAACATACGACAACTTGCGGAAGGCTTACTAGGCAACGATAGTTTATTTATCGTGGAGGTTAGTGCCGTTATGAAGCGTAAGCCAGGAAAAATACTGGTTGTGCTGGATGGTGATGGAGGGGTGTCAATTGAAGATTGCGCAAACCTCAGCAGAAAGCTTTCTGAAAGCCTGGATGCGATGCCCGAAGTGGATGAAAACTATTTACTCGAGGTAACTACTCCGGGACTGGATCAACCACTGAAGCTACACAGACAATACAAGAAAAATATTGGCCGTGTACTCAAGGTTAAGATGAAAGAAGAAAGTAAACCTGCCGAAGGCACACTAACGGCAGTAACAGACAGCACTATTACCCTTTCGCAAAAAAGTGGTAAAGGCAAAAAGGCAGAAGAGAAGGATTTAACCATTCCTTTTGAAACAATAGATAAAGCATTTGTGACAGTTTCCTTTAAATAAAAACAGCAATGGACGCGCATGAATTAATTTCATCATTTGCAGAATTCGCGAAGCAGAAAAACATCGATAGACCTACGATGATTCGCATTTTGGAAGATGTATTCCGTAACATGATTCGCAAGAAATTTGTGGAGGATAGCAACTTCGATATTATTATCAATGCCGATAAAGGCGACTTGGAAATTTATCGTGTACGCGAGATAGTTGACGATAACTCAGAAGATATTTGGGATCACGACAAAATCAGCCTGACAGAAGCACGCAAAATTGAGCCTGATTTTGAAGTAGGGGAAGAGGTGTCAGAGCAAATGTATATTGAGGATTTTGGAAGAAGAGCTGTTACCACGGCTCGTCAAACCTTAATTCAAAAGGTAAAGGATCTTGAAAAGGACATCTTATTTCAAAAGTATAAAGATCTGGTAGGTGAAATTATTGCCGGGGAGGTATACCAGGTCTTAAGTCGCGAGGTTTTGTTAATTGATGCAGAGGGTAACGAAATTGCCATTCCGCGCAGTGAACAAATTCACAAAGACCGTTACCGTAAAGGTGAAAATGTGCGCGCAATTGTACACAAGGTTGAGATGGTAAACGGCAATCCAAAAATCATTTTGTCAAGAACATCACCTGTTTTTATAGAGCGCTTATTTGAACAAGAGGTACCTGAAGTATATGATGGCCTCATCACTATTAAGAAGGCAGTTCGTGAGCCTGGTGAGCGTGCTAAAGTTGCGGTAGAATCCTACGATGATCGCATCGATCCGGTGGGTGCTTGCGTGGGTATGAAAGGTTCACGAATTCATTCGATTGTGCGTGAATTGCAGAACGAAAACATTGATGTTATTAATTACACTGAAAACCTGGAACTTTACGTGCAAAGAGCGCTAAGCCCTGCAAAAATAACCAGTATAAAGGTGGATAAGGAAAATGGTCGCATTTCAGTATTCCTGAAGCCTGATCAGGTTTCGTTGGCCATTGGTAAGGGTGGCTTAAATATTAAACTGGCTAGCCGTTTGGTTGGCTATGAGATAGATGTATTCAGAGATGTTGAAGAGGGTGTGGTAGATGAAGACGTGGATCTTGTTGAATTCTCTGATGAAATTGAAAGCTGGATTATCGATGAATTAAAACGCATTGGATTAGATACAGCAAAAAGTGTATTAGCCCTGTCTAAAGAAGAGCTGGTACGCAGAACGGATCTAGAAGAAGAAACTGTTGAACAGGTTCTTGGAGTATTGAAGAAAGAATTCGAATAGATTTTCAGATAATCCATCGATTTTTAACAAAAACAAAACCGCTTTAAGCGAAAAAAGAGCAAACTTACAGTATGGCAGAAGATAAGATGATAAGGGCGAGCCAGGCAGCGCGAAAACTCAATGTGGGATTACACACCATTATAGAGTTTTTAGCGAAAAAAGGGCACGTGGTTGAAAACAACCCCAACGCTAAACTTACTCCTGAGCAATATGCATTGCTTTCAAAAGAGTATGCATCGTCTGCCACTGAAAAACTCGAAGCATCTAATTTGCAAATTGGTGTTAAGCATATTGAGAATGTAGTAATCGAGCCTGAGAAAGAAGTTCATAAAAAGAAGACAGAAGAAGAAGAAAGTATTCTGATAAAGAATATCGGTGCTAAAGAAGTTAAGGTCAAAGAAGAGCCTAAACCACAACAACCTACTACCACTAAAGTGGAGGCCGAAAAGCCGAAATTAGAAGGGCTGAAGGTGGTTGATAAAATTGACCTGGAATCCAAACCTAAGGCTAAGAAAGAAGAGCCGGTTAAGAAGGAGAAGGCGGCAGAGCCAACACCCGTTGTGGCTGAGGTTAAGCCTAAAGTTGAACCAACACCCGAGCCACCAGTTGTTGAAAAACCAAAAGAAGTAAAAGAAGTTAAAGTACCGGAAGTTCCTAAAGAGGTAGTTGCTGAAAAAGCACCAGAAGAAAAACCGCAGGAGGTTATTAAAGCTACCGCTGAAAAATTGCAAGGCTTGAATGTATTGGGTAAAATCCAACTACCCACTGAAAAGAAAAAAGACCCTGTTGCTTCATCTGACGTACGAGATGATAAGCATAAGCGTCCGCGTAAAAGAATTGCTAACGCACCTCCGAATCAGCAAGGACAAGGTGGTGGTAATAGACCTCAACAGTTTCAGCGCGGTGGTGGTAATAATCGCCCCCAACAGCAACAAGCACCACGCACACCAAAAGCTGAACCTACTGAGCAGGAAATTCAGGAAAAAATTAAGGCTACCCTTGCAAAACTTAGTGGTGGTACAAAAAAAGCGACAGGTGCTAAGTACAGGAAAGAAAAACGTCAGGCCTTTACAGATGCAGCTGAACAGCGCGCTATAGAAGAACAAAAGGAATCCAAAATCTTAAAAGTTACAGAATTTATCTCTGCTAACGATTTGGCTTCCATGATGGATGTTTCTGTTAACGATGTTATCTCAACCTGTTTAGGCTTGGGTATGTTCGTTTCTATTAACCAACGCCTGGATGCAGAAGCCATTACCGTAATTGCTGATGAGTTTGGTTACGAAATTCAGTTTATTTCAACTGAAGATGAAACAACGGTTGAAACATCCAACGATGCGGAGGAAGATTTACAAGACAGAGCACCGATTGTAACCATCATGGGTCACGTTGACCACGGTAAAACATCATTGCTTGACTACATTCGTAAAACAAAAGTTACTGCATCGGAAGCGGGTGGTATTACACAGCACATTGGTGCGTATGATGTAATAACGAAGAAAGGTAATAAGATTGCCTTCTTGGATACGCCTGGTCACGAAGCCTTTACTGCGATGCGTGCTCGTGGTGCTAAACTTACGGACATTGCCATTATTGTGGTTGCGGCTGATGATGACGTGATGCCACAAACTAAAGAGGCAATCAATCACGCACAAGTTGCCGGTGTACCTATTGTTATTGCTATTAATAAAATTGATAAGCCCACGGCAAATCCGGATAAGGTTCGTGAGTCCCTCTCTAAGAATAATATTCTTGTGGAAGAGTGGGGTGGTAAATACCAGTGTCAGGAAGTATCTGCGAAGAGCGGACAAGGCATTGAAGATCTTTTAGAGAAAGTTTTACTGGAAGCAGAAATATTAAACCTGAAAGCAAACCCCGATAAGCCAGCTGTTGGTTCTGTGGTTGAAGCTTCATTGGATAAAGGTCGTGGCTACGTAGCAACCATCATGGTGCAGGCTGGTACTTTAAAGGTTGGTGATATCATGGTTGCTGGTGCAAACTACGGTCGTGTAAAAGCGATGTTTGACGATACCGGTAAAAAAGTAAAAGAAGCAGGTCCCTCTACTCCTGTAGTTGTACTTGGTTTGGATGGCGCACCACAAGCGGGTGAGAAATTCCAGATCATGGAAACAGACCGTGAGGCGCGTGAATTGGCAGGTAAACGTTCGCAGCTACAGCGCGAGCAAAGCATACGTACTCGCAAACATATTACACTGGATGAAATTGGCAGACGCTTGGCTATCGGTTCATTCAAGCAATTAAATGTGATTGTGAAGGGTGACGTGGACGGTTCAGTAGAAGCCTTGTCAGATTCATTATTGAAACTGTCTACCGCAGAAGTTCAAGTAGCCATCATTCACCGTGGCGTTGGTCAGATTTCAGAATCTGATGTATTGTTAGCCTCGGCTTCTGATGCCATTATCATAGGCTTCCAGGTGCGTCCTTCTGGTTCGGCTAAACGTTTAGCGGAGAATGAAGAGATTGAAATACGCATGTACTCAATCATCTACGATGCGATTAATGAAGTGAAGGCTGCGATGGAAGGTATGTTGGCACCGCAGGAGGAAGAAGTGATTGTGGGGAATGCAGAAGTGCGTGAGGTATTTAAGATATCTAAAGTGGGAACCATTGCAGGTTGTATGGTTACAGACGGCTCTATCAAACGTAGTAACCCGATCAGACTAATCCGTGATGGTATAGTTACCTATGCGGGTAAGCTAAGCTCACTGAAGCGTATGAAAGATGATGCAAGTGAAGTTCGCACAGGCTTTGATTGCGGTATTCGTATCGATGGCTTCGATGATATACTTGTGGGTGATGTAATTGAAAGCTACGAAATGAGAGAAGTGAAGAGAACTTTATAATCTCAGTTTTTATAAAAGTAAAAGCCTTTCTGATTTTTGAGAAAGGCTTTTTTTATTTCTAAAAATATCCATCCCAGTTATTGTGGATGATTAGATTATTGTAACGCGTAGTTTAATCTGAATTAAAAACTTACTACCTTACTAATATAAGTAAATCCCATGAGTAAATTTTCTGTTGGCAGTATAGCTGAGTTCGAAAAACACATAGGCCTTGAGTTGGGTGTATCCAGTTACCTGACCATTACACAGGAGCAAATCAATAAGTTTGCAGATGCAACCTTGGACCACCAATGGATACATACTGATCCGGAGCGAGCGGCTCAAAGTCAATTCAAGTCAACCATTGCACATGGCTATCTTACCTTATCGCTGGTTCCTTATTTATGGGAAGAAATAGCCGATATCAAGAATGTGAAAATGCTGGTAAACTATGGTATAGAAAAACTCAAATTTAATCAGGCGGTATTGGTCAACAGTGAAGTTCGCCTTCGCGTAAAGTTATTGGCTTTAACTAATCTGCGGGGTATTGCCAAAACGGAAATGGAAGTAACACTTGAAATAAAAGACAATGCTAAACCTGCATTTACGGCAACAATCGTTTTTTTATATCACTTCAATGGATAATACCTGATTTGCTTATTATTTACTAAGTGCGTTAAACTTCTCCTTACCCTCATCCAGAAATTTCACAAAGCCTTCAACACTTTTATCGTAGCCGTAAGGTGCAACCAACACTTTCTCGTCATTGCCAACCAAAACATAAAAAGGTTGTGCATTATTTTTAAGGTTAGTGATTTGTAGGTCGGCATTCTGTTTGCCAATAGTTTTCTTAACCTTGTTATCATAGCTGGACGTATACCAGGCACTTTCTGGTAGTTCTGTTTTATCATCCACATAAAGAGCCACTACCACATAATCATTTTGTAAGCGGTCCAGCACTTGTGGATCGCTCCATACTACCGCTTCCATCTCCCTGCAATTGGTGCAACCATGGCCTGTGAAATCGATAAACAAAGGCTTGTTTTGCTGACGCGCACATGCCAGTGCCTGCTTGTAATCAAAGTAGCCATTGATGCCATGAGGCAGATGCAGAAAATCTGCATACTGCGGTTCATCACAGGTTTCATTAGTGGAGGCAGCGGCCGCTATTAAATTAAAATCGTGTGTGTAGAGCGGAGGTAAATAACCAGCCAGCGCTTTTAAGGGCGCTCCCCACATACCTGGAATTAGATAGACCACAAAAATGAAAGTGACCATGGCCATGGACAAACGTGGAATACCGATTCTTTTTTCTTCAGCGTCTTTTCCGGTATCGCCAGGTAGTAAAAACCATTTCATTAAGTAAGCACCGATGAGTAAACCAATCACAATCCAGATAGCGATGTTGATTTCTCTGTCAAGAATGCCCCAATGAAATGCCTGATCGGCAATGCTTAAGAACTTAAAGGCAAGCGCAATTTCCAGGAAGCCCAGTACAACTTTAACACTGTTGAGCCACCCTCCGGACTTTGGTAAAGAACTTAACCAACCCGGGAAAAAGGCAAATAAAGTAAAGGGTATAGCAAAGGCTAATGAGAAACCAAACATACCCACAATCGGCTTGATAAACTCTCCACCGGCAGATGATACTAAAATACTGCCCACAATAGGACCCGTGCAAGAGAATGACACCAATACAATGGTAAAGGCCATAAAGAAAATACCAATGAGACCTCCCTTGTCTGCTTGTCTGTCAGCGGCATTAACTACTGAACTAGGTAAGGTGATTTCAAAGAGACCGAGGAAGGATAAGCCGAAAACAATAAATACTGCAAAGAAAATTAAGTTAGGTATCCACTCCGTTGATAAGTGATTGGCTGTTTCAGGACCCATGAGCGGAGCCAAGGCTGCACCAATCAATGTGTAAATGGCGATAATAAAAAAGCCATACATTAATGCTTTAAATTTTGAGTTTCCCTGACCGGTAAAGAAGCTCACTGTCATGGGAATCATAGGGAAAACGCAGGGCGTAAGTAAGGCAGCCAAACCTGCGACAAAAGCGAGAGCGAAGAATAACCAAAAGGACTGTTGCTGTGCACTTTGCTGAATAAGATTTTCATCCAGTATAGGCCCCGTTATGTTATCGCTAAAAACTTTTGCAGCTTTTGTTTCGCTCTTAACAGTATCAATAGTCTGTTGAGTAGAAGGTGTCACTTCTTTTATAGTGCTCTTCTCCTCAACTTTTGAAGTTTGAGCTGCTTGCTTTTTATCTTCTCCACTAATAGCAATTTTTCCAAAAGCCAGATCACCATCAAACAACACACATTTGCCATCAGTTTCGGTGCACACCTGCCCTTCATAAACTCCTTTCAGCACCAGGTCTTTACTTAGTATTTTTATTTTCTGACGAAACTCACCACTCACTTTAAAAATACGCACATCACAATCAAAAATTTTATCGTGTTTGGCTTCATCATTGATAGCGACAACACCACCTACCAACTCAAAGCTGGGATGTTTATCGAGCGTGATGGATATGGGTATAGGGCCGCAATCTTCATCAAAACCTAAAGAATAGATGTACCAATTTTGATCAATCTGCGCTTTAAAAACAAGGTCGATTACATCACCCACCTTAGCCTGGTTAGTGGCAGTGCCGGCAGTAATTTTAGCAGGTTGTAAAATTTGTGCTGATCCATTAAATGAACCAAGGAGGATAATTAAATAAATTACGAAACGCATATCTGCTAAGTTCTAATCTTTCTTAAACCAAAATTGATTTCGAATGGTTCTCTACTTTGCAAAATGCTGGTAGAAGGCCACTATCGTTTCAATTCCTAGTGTAAAATTCTTGATACCATAGTGCTCATTGGGTGAATGTATGGCATCACTGTCTAAACCAAAACCCATTAACACAGTCTCCAGACCAAGCTCCTTTTTGAATAAGGATACAATCGGAATGCTTCCCCCATCGCGTGTAGGAATGGGTGTTTTGCCCCATACTTGTTCAAATGCTTTCTCTGCAGATTTGTATGCTTTGGAAGTGGTTGAGGTTACTGCAGGCTGACCACCATGGTGCGCAGTTACTTTTACCTTTACAGACTTGGGTGCAAGGGATTGAAAATGTTTAGTGAACAACTCAGTTATTTCAGTGCTATCCTGATTCGGGACTAAGCGCATGGAAATTTTTGCTGAAGCTTTTGAAGGCAATACAGTTTTGGCTCCCTCGCCAGTGTAACCACCCCAAATACCATTTACATCGAGCGTGGGGCGAATACCGGTGCGTTCAATGGTTGTATACCCTTCTTCTCCATGTGTTTCAGCAATGTCTAAATCTTTTTTGTAGTTCTCTAGCACAAAAGGTGCTTTATTAAGTGCTTCTCTTTCCTGAGACGTAAGGTTCACTACTTTATCATAAAAACCAGGAATAGCTACACGACCTTTATCGTCATGCAAGGAAGCAATCATATCGGCTAACACATTAATAGGATTAGCAACAGCACCACCATATACACCGGAGTGTAAATCGCGGTTAGGACCTGTAACCTCTACTTCCATATAACTTAACCCACGCAAGCCAACCGTGATAGAGGGATGCTCTAATGATATAAGAGAAGTATCAGAGATTAAAATGATATCTGCCTTAAGCTTGTCTTTATAATCTCTTACGAAAATAGGGAGGTTGTCTGAGCCTACTTCTTCTTCACCCTCAATCATGAACTTTACATTGCAGGTCAAAGCATTTTGCTTCATCATTATTTCGAAGGCTTTGATGTGCATGTAGAATTGTCCCTTGTCATCACAGGCACCACGGGCATAAATTTTTCCATCCTTTACAACAGGCTCGAAGGCAGGAGAATGCCAAAGGTTTAAGGGATCTGCAGGCTGAACATCGTAGTGACCATAGACTAAAACGGTTGACAGTGAAGGATTCACAATTTTTTCACCAAATACAATCGGGTGACCTTTGGTTTCAACTAATTGAACGGTATCAGCTCCAGCCTCTTCTAATTTTGCTTTTACGTAGTTGGCTGCTGTACGCACATCATCTTTGTGCTTACTGTCGGCACTTACTGAAGGTATGCGCAGTAAATCAAACAACTCGTTTAAAAATCTCTCCTGATTTGATGTGATGTATTCTTTTACCATGATTGAATTTTGAAATTGACCGTGCTTTTATTAAAAAATTCTAAATTCTAAATTCTAAATTCTAAATTCTAAATTCTAAATTCTAAATTCTAAATTCTAAATTCTAAATTCTAAATTCTAAATTCTAAATTCTAAATTCTAAATTCTAAAACCCATCATCCTCTTTCTTCTCCTCTTCTTTCTTTTTAGCGCCTGTGCTACCTGCACTTAAACTGTAGGGCACTTCAATACCATAATAATCTCTTCTAAAGCGGTTGATGAAAGCCAGGGTTTCATCATCGCTGCCAGGCACAAAAATGAGTTCACCTACTTTTGCTTTTCCTGAATTGTTTTTTTTGGAGATAATACTATTGAAGACAGGATTAGAAGAATGTGCCAGCAACCGATTGTCTTCATAGCTAAATGAATACCACGACTCGGGCGAAGCTTTAATGAATACATTGAAAACAGGAAGCCCGTCTTCATTTTTCTTAACCTCCATAAAGCCCTCAAAAGCCCCGTTTATATCGTTACGACCAATGTTTGAAATTCCCAAACTCCCCTCGCTATAGAATGCTTTGAAACCTTGTGACCATTTAAAATTAACATTAGCGAAGTTCAGGGGCTTAGCGGTAGCAGCAATTGTAGCTAAAGAAACATAGGCTTTCTGACTTGCCTGCTCATAAGCCCTGGCCTCACGCTCGCCTACAATGTCGGCAACCTTGTAAAGCAACTCCGTTAAATCTCCCAAGCCTTCACCTGCACCCTCATTTGTAATAACGGTTTGTATGTCGCGTGCCATAGCATCGAATGCTGTACTGGGTATTTTAGCATCTACCAGCACCATCGAATTCATTCGGATATCATTTGTTTCCAGATTACCCTGACCGATAACAGTGGATGTAATATTGAAAGAACTGTTACCGCTGAAAAGATTAACAGGACCTTCAAAACGTATGTTTAGGTTGTTGTCATTGTAGGAAAAGACTTTTCCAGAGAGTTTATTGCCTGCCGCTTTTTCTAAATCTTCAATCTTATATTCAGCAGCTTCATTATCGTAAAAAAGTGATCCGCTAGGCACAAAAAAATCTTCATCCTCGTCATTGAGCTTATCATTAAGAAAAGAAATATAAAGGCTGTTGTCAGTGGCATTAAAATGTAAACCTGCATCTACCTTTTTGCCTTCTTCTGTTACGGCATTATCGAACTCAATGGCAACTTCAGTTTCTTCACCACTTTGCTTATAACGAATCCAGGTGTTATAATTTTTTATCTTTTTGATATCGAGTTTAACAAAACCTTCTAGTTCAAGCGCAGGTCGTGTCGCATACATTTTCATGTCGCCTTTATAAAACAGACCAGCGCCTAACACTAATTTTTTTGCCTCATCTACAGAACCAATGGCCACGGTTTGCTGAGAGGCATCTACACGTTTGCGATTACTGCGTTTGAGTGAATCTGTTTTTACAATACTTTCAAGGTGGAAATCAGTTAACTTAATTTCAAAAGTGTCTTTAAGAAAGTTGACATACTGGTAAGTAGCGTATCCTGAAAACTCATTTCTTGACTTGATATCAATAACCCCTTCCGTTAAACGATGGTATCCATTCAGCGTATCGATAATAATCGTAGTATTTTTTAATGTGCCAATCTGTGCGTTTTCTAAGATCAACACCTCGTTACCATCCGGTGTAATTTTAGCATCCGCTACAATGATGTACGGGATACCACTTACTTTTAACTCTTGTTTTTTAATATCGTATTCTGCTTTTTCAGCATTGAACCGCAGTGAATCCAGGTCTTTTCGAGTAGTGTAGAAATATGAATCCTCAATAGGCACTGATTTGTCTTTTGACATGGTGATTTTTTGCGTGTTTAAATCCCACACGGCTCGCGGTATAGAAGTTTTAAACTGTGCAAAAGGAAACTCAATAGCAGCATCCCCTGCCACTTCGGGGCCGATGTCAGCTACGTTTTCTGTAAGGTTAAAACGTAAGCGTACATCTTTACCAGCGAGAGCTGGTTTTGTGGAGTCCTCAGACAAAACATTAAAAGTAGCATGTCGTGCCGTAAACTGGTCTGAAATAAAACTCATTTCTTTCGAGGTCAATTCTGTGCCCCTGGTTTTTAAAGTGCCATCTCCGTTTACACCTTTTTTAGAGACAACAATACTACCCCTTAACTGAGCAGTTGAATCATAAAAGTGAAAATCAGAATTAGTTGTTTTTAGTTTTAATTCATCGCGTCTGGGTTTCCAGTTCATTTCATAATTAGGGAATGTTGCCTGCGGAAAAATAACATTCCCGAATTGTTCCTTAGTCATGTGTGCACGCTGACCTTTTCCAAGCACAGAGTCAGGGAAGAATAGAAAATTATCGGACCGGATGTGCGCGGCCAGATAATCGATGTTTGCATTGGCGCGAATACCTCGTTTATCAAGATGAATATTGCCGTGGATCTTGCCATCTCCTTTGAAAAGTTGATAACCATCGCCAGGGATTGTATGCTCAAACCCCAATGACTTATCTGGCATGGTATGCAGCTTTTCTTTAAAATTGGGGAACATACCATTGCTTACAAATGTACCTTCGAAGTTAATGGCGGCCGGATCAGCATCGTTCAAACTGTCTAGTTTAAATGGTGGCACCATAAAGAAAATCGAGCGATCATAGGTGCCATTTAAAATTTCTTTCCTGTCAAAATAAATTACTCCCCCATTGGTTGCATCAAGCCTTGGGTAATCAGCAGTTTTTAATCTTCCTGATTTGTTATTGGGACGACTGATGTATAGTGTACCGCCTGAACTGCGCACACGGTCTATCCCGGCTGTAGCAGCACGAGTTGAGTCTGCACCTTGCATGGAGTTATCAATGCGTCTGCGTACAGTTTGCCCTTGTCGGTTTTTTTCAGTGACAAAAAAACCAATGGAGTCGATCTGCTTCATGTTAATAAAAAAGCTGTCGTACTTGAGTGTAAATTCTTTACCGGTAATTTCAAAATTTCCTGCACTGATTCGTCCGTCAAATTTGAGATCGCGATTCTGTAAGAGAACAATGGTGGAGCTATCTGGAAAAATTGTACAATTGAGTGAGTCGCTTACATTGAAACTCTCTACACCGCGAATGGTCATTTGCCTTTTGGCAAAATTTAAAGTGGCATTTGTGGCAGTGTCTATTACGGAGTGAATTTTCAGATTATCATAATCCGTTTTCTTCTGTTGTGATTTATAAACCTGGATAGCTTTTTCCTTCACCCGCACAAAATTTTGTTGAGGGAAAAACTCAACCATTCCTTTTTGTGCCAGAAAATCTATGGCGTTTTGCATTTCACGCACATCACGTTTTGTAGCTAACGCCAAATCGCCAACATAAAATTCGCGCACCTTATTTTTTAAACAGTAGTTTGCTACAACGACTAAGGGATGAAAATTAAATGCTTCACTTTGAAGCGCATTGTAGTCGTTAGGGTCGTAATAATTTACAGATTCCACAATCATTGGAACGGTGCTCCGGTTGCCATCAATAGAAAGCTCTAAACTATCGCTCAGGAGTTTCCAATCTAATTTGTTAACCATGAAATCCACATTGAAGAATGAGGATGAAAATGGAGCATAGCGCATATAGCTTTTGGAGCTCAGCAGTAATAACTGTTGGGCACTATCGCTGGGAAATTTATAAGAAAGACGAACCATTGGGTGTGTGATGGAATCGTTTTCCTGAAAAATTGTTATTCGACTATTTTCGGTGGTGATGATTTCTTTACCGATGGTAAAACCTGGTGAAACGGCTTTCCATAGAGGATTGCCCGCTTTGCTGACTTGAAGAACGGAGTTTCCGTTGAACACAGAATTGCTAGTTATTTTATTGCCATTTAATGTAAAGCCTCCGCTAAATCGAGTATTACTTAAGCCGACACCCTGATGAACAATATTGTTTTCATAAGAACTAAAACGAGGATAGGCAGAGGCCACGGAATCGGCATGGGCCACTGATTTAAATTCGAAACGACCTGCTATGGGTTCTGCTAACTTTCCTTTATAGGTAAGCTTAGTGTATTCAGATTTAAACTCTGCCTTATTGGTTTTGAATGAATAACCGTTGGGGAGTTCACAAAAAACAGAATCAGCAGGTAAGAGGGCCGCAGTAAAATCAAAGGAACCTCCATCGCCAATGAAGGTATCAAGGTTGAAAGCATATGAGCCTTTCGTGTTTTGGAGGAACACAGAGTCATACCGAGTTACAAAGTTTAAGGTCGTTTTATCAAAAACCAAAACAGGCCCTTCAATAACAGGCGGCACTGGTGCCTGCACCATGTTCATCCATATTGGGTTATTATTTTGCGGCTGACTATATGCATCTTCAGTCCAATCATCCTGTTGCGTATCATCTGTACTTTCTTCATCACCCCAATCTGTTGGTATAGTGTCCTGTGCAGTTGTTTCCTCTTCAATAATTTCAATGGGTTTTGGTGCCTCTATAAAATCAAAAAAGTATTTGTCACTAGAACTGTATAGTTGAAAGCCCTTATCAAAGTGGATTGCGTGATGCTGAAAAAATATTTTGCTGACATTTAAAAAATTTAGAGACTGGGCAGCACTGTAATTTTCAACAACCTTTTGTGTCGTATTCAAAAAAGAAGTGATGATTGGATTGTCTGCATTTTCAGTTTGCCGTGCATGCACCAAGGCACCTACATACTGCACAATATGAGGGCGTAGTTTGTAGCCCTTTTTGCGCATAAGATTGACTTGCTTCTTAATACTGTTTTGCTCTGTCAATCCGTAGGAAGACCAGACCTGAACGAAAGCGTCCCCCAAGGTAACAGCTTCAGGGTTTCGGGTGGCGACCAGGACATTGCGCACGCTGTCTTGGAAAGGAAGCGGCACAGCCTGTTGTGCCAACAGGTGTGTTGACATCAACATTAAAAAAAGCAGGAATGCCGGTATGCGTTTCAAGGTTTGCGCGTATTACTAAAATGAAGACAAGTTAATGAAGATTTTGGTTTTGCCCTTGTATAACGATGGGGAGTCAGTAAACAATATGGGCAGTTTTAAAGTGCTTATTTTCTCTGCAGCAGAAGCGTAGCCCAGGTTTCGTGAACCACTTGTTTTACTTTGCTCAGGCCCTCTTTTTCAGCCCTGGCCAGTAGGTCTGGGATATCTTGTTCGTAGAAACCACTTAGCAATAGTAGAGCATTCGGTTTCAGATAAGCAAAATAATAGGGCATTTCCATGAGCAGGATGTTTTTATTGATGTTGGCCAGTATGATATCAAAAGGCTCATCAAATTTTAACTCACTGATTTTACCCTGCCGTATCCGGATGTTCTGACAATTATTTACTTCTGTATTTTCCTTTCCGTTTTCAATACTCCAGGCATCAATGTCAAAAGCATCCACAAAAGCAGCACCTCGTTTGATGGCCATTACGGCCAGCACGGCAGTACCGCAACCGGCATCCATTACGCGTTTGTTAGTATGATCAATGTCAAGTTGGTTTTTTACCATCAGATAGGTAGTGGCGTGGTGGCCGGTACCAAACGACATCTTGGGTGTTATTACAATATCATAGGGATATTGCTTACCTGGTTGATGGAAATTTGCCCGAATAATGCACTGATCATCTACGATTACGGGCTCGTAGTTTTTCTCCCATTCTTCATTCCAGTTTTTTTTCTGGATACGATCCTGATAAAATACAACGGAGGTCTGCTGGTTGTAACGTTCCCGGATGGCCTCTAGCATTTGTTTATCGAAATTTTCAGATTCAACATATGCCTCAAAGCCTTTTTCGTTTTCCATGAAGGTATCGAAGCCTGTTTCGGCAATTTCGGCCATCAGAATCTCGGCAAAGTCAGGTTCACAAATAACAACAAGGCGGGTGTGGTACATTGGATGAGTTCGGTTAATTTTTTTATGGCTACTAGCTGCGAGCCTTGAGCTAATAGCTGGTTGTTAACATATCGTTAATTGTATTACTTGTAAAATGGCAAATCATACTTAAAAACCATTTTAAGTATGATTTGGCAAATTACAAATAAGACACAAAAAAGCCCGGCTTTGAGAAGCGCGGGCTCTTGTTTATAATTATTAAAGGCGATGCTTACTGTACCGGAGCGGTAACCGTAGGGATTACCATTGCCTTAAAGCGCAATGTAGTTTGCTTAGGGTAGGTGTTAGCAGTAACCGTAATCGTCTTGTTTTGAGCATTCGGCTTACCCTTGCTGTCAAATTCAGCTTTTACATAGCCTTCTCCACCTACTGGAATCGGATCTTTAGACCACTCAGGCACTGTACAGCCACAAGAGGGCTGGGCACTTTGAATGATGAGGGGAGCATCGCCCGTGTTTTTAAATTTATAGGTGTAAGAAACTTTTTGTCCTTCTGTAATGGTACCAAAGTCATGTTCTACCTTTTCAAACTGGAGTGCAGCAACAGGACCTTCAGGTTTAACTTCTTCTACAGGTTGTGCCTGTACTGCCGGGGTAGCGGCTGGTGACTTTTTACCTTCCAACTCACTTAAGCGCGCCTCCAGGGCAGCAATCTTCTTTTCAGCATCTTTATCTCCACAAGAAGTCAGGGAGGCAATTGCCACTAATGCGAGGGCCACATTTTTCATAATCAACTTCATAACAACTGTTTTTTTAATCTTAACCTTTTGAATTTCTTAACTGCTCAAGTAAAGTATCAACGTCATCCAATAACTGCTCAGCCTTATTTTTAGTTTCGTCAACTACCTTTTGGCCTTGACTTTTCGCTTCTGTTGTTAGCGGTGTTTCTTTGCCTTCAATCAGGTCGTTCACCAGATCCTGGAGCATTTTGCGATACTTGTCCAGTTTGAAAGAAAGTTTTTCGCGTGTAACAGAGCCTTTTTCCGGAGCATAGAGTATACCAATGGCTGCACCGGCAGCTGCTCCCAGTAAAAAGGCTAATAGCGTGTTTCCGCTTTGTTTACTCATATCGAATCAAAATTAGAGTTGAGGGTGTGCAAAATCAAAAAATTAACGTTTTTTAACAAGTATAATCGAGAATAAGGTTCAAAAAGAAGTGACTAACCTAGATTAAACGCCTTCAAAAGAACTATGATGATGATTCATCACAAAAATTGATCCCGATTCGTTAAAATTGTCGTTTAATTGGTTTGTAAAACTTTTTTATATGTCATTAACAGCTTCATCAGAGATCCATCAGGAACATAAGGCTAAAATTAAGCAGGTATTAGACGAGGTAGGCAAAGTAGTAGTTGGCCAGGAATACATGGTGAATCGATTATTGGTAGGCTTATTTACCAACGGACACGTACTTTTGGAGGGTGTGCCAGGACTGGCAAAAACGCTTACTGTGAGTACCTTAGCACAAGTACTTCATCTTGACTTCTCACGCATACAGTTTACCCCTGATCTGCTACCTGCGGACCTTGTAGGTACTATGATTTACAATCAGCGTGAAGGCAAATTTGAAGTGAAGAAAGGCCCGATTTTCGCGAATATTATTCTGGCAGATGAGATCAACCGTTCCCCGGCCAAAGTGCAGTCCGCTTTGCTGGAAGCCATGCAGGAAAAACAGGTAACGATTGGTGAGACTACTTTTACCCTGGATAAACCCTTTCTGGTATTGGCAACCCAGAATCCGGTTGATCAGGAAGGAACCTACTCCTTGCCAGAAGCTCAGGTAGACCGTTTTATGATGAAGGTTTCGGTGGATTACCCTACCAAAGAACAGGAGCTTGAGGTGATGCGCAGGATTTCTAATATGAAATTTGACTTCACAGTAAACACTGTACTTACCAAAGAAGATATTTTTTCAGTGCGTGAACAGGTCAATAAAGTGAAGATCAGTGAATCGCTGGAGCGCTATATTATAGAATTGGTTTTTGCTACACGCAGACCTAAGGAATACAAATTAGATGAGCAGGCACAATATATCCAGTTTGGTGCCTCGCCTCGAGCCAGTATTAATCTGAACCTTGCCGCTAAAGCTGTTGCTTATTTTGAAGGCCGGGATTATGTGTTGCCGGAAGATATTAAAGAGGTGGCCCTGGATGTGATGAACCACCGCATCATTCTTAATTATGAGGCAGAGGCAGACAACGTTAAAACAACAGACATTATTAAGGCTATCCTTAATAAAGTGCCTATATCGAAATAATTGAAATGAACTATTTACTGATGACCCGGTCGTGTTAAGCGACCGGGTTATTTTTTGACAGCAGATGCAGCAATTTAATTGTAATAAAAAAGTCACCTGGTATTTCAATTATGCCACGCCTTGTGCCTGCAATTACTAAACTTCTGGCTTCCTGCCTTAATATTCAAGTAACACATCCCCTCAGCTCTTTAACAATTTGTTAAAGGACACGATCGCTTCAGATAACATTAGATGTTCACCTTTGGCGCAGAATTAAAGTTCTAAACCAAAAACATTTATCATGAAAAAATTCTTATCAATGATCGCTATCGCCTCCATGCTAGCGTTTACATGGGCTTGCGATGACGAAGAAACGTTTGATCTGCCAACAGTACAGGTTGTGAACGCCTCTCTTGAGCAACGTGCAGGTGAATCCATTGATGTAACTGCATCGGTTGTTGCTGATGGTGGCATCAAAACAATAACAGTATCTGTAGATGGCGGGACAGGAGTCGATATCACTGGTTCATTTCTAAATCAAAAAGCAGCATTAGTTACCTACGCATTCGCAGTTCCTGAAGATGCTGCCGAAGGAGAAGAGTTCGAAATATCTTTTAAAGTTGTTGATAATAAAGGTAAAGAAGCGACATCACTTTCACCGACTGTTGTAACGGTAGCTGAAGAGCCTGCTCAAATTATCGAATTAACAGAATCTCCTAATGGTGTAGGTACTACTACATGGTTAGCAAGAAACACATACATTCTGAACGGAAAGATTTTCGTTAATGATGGACAAACATTGACAATTGAAGCAGGAACTGTAATTAAAGGTCAGACAGGACAGGCTGAAAATGCAAGTGCTTTGATTGTAGCTCGTGGTGGTAAAATCATAGCCAATGGTACACCAACTAACCCTATCATTTTTACAGCTTTGGCAGATGACATTACAAGAACTGATGATCTTCCGAAGAATCAAAGAGGTTTGTGGGGTGGTGTGATCATACTTGGTAACTCATATATTAACCATGCTAATGGTCAGACTACTATTGAAGGTATACCTGCTACCGCAACTGAATATCGCTCACAATATGGTGTTGGAACAGAGGCCGTAACCGGTAAGGTTTGGGCTAGAAACGATGCACATAATGCTGGCGAAATGAGTTATGTCTCTATACGTCATGGTGGTACTAATATTGGTGCTGGTAATGAGATAAACGGTTTAACAATGGGCGGTGTAGGTACCGGTACAAAGATTCATCACATTGAAGTTTACGGAAACGATGATGATGGATTTGAGTGGTTCGGTGGTACGAATAATACTTCTTATCTGGCTTCAATTTTAAATCAGGATGATGCTTTTGACTGGGATTTTGGATGGAGAGCTGAAAATCAATTCTGGCTAGCTGTTCAGGAGCAAGGTTTTGATGCTTCAAACCGTGGATTTGAGAGCGATGGTGCACACAGTGGAAACTTAAACGCGGCAACATTCTCTAAGCCTCAAATTTTCAACATGACCTTAATTGGATCTACCGCTGCAGGTACAGCCAATGCAACAGATCATAATGCATTCTTCTTCACTGAGAATTCTGGTGGATTAATTCATAATAGTATTATCATGGGCTTTGGTCAGGGTATTAACCTTACTGATGTTGGAGGAACCAATGGAAATAGCCGTGACAGGCTTGCCGCAGGAGACCTTGCCTTCAAAAATAATATTTGGACTAATGTAGCGGATGGTAATATTGGGGGAGCAACGGGCATTTCTAACGGGCTGGCTGCTTTAGAAACCTACTTAAGTGATGCTGCTAACGGCAACGAAATTTCAGCAACACCGGGTATTACCATTACAAGTTCTAACTTTAGCCTTGTGCCTGCTGCCGGATCGTTAGCTTTAACTAAGAGCCGTTCAACTTTACCAGCTGGAGAAGTGAATGCCTTTACTTATGTGGCAGCAAACCATATCGGTGCATTCGGAACAAACAACTGGTTAAGAGGCTGGACAGCAGTAGATGCTTACGGTTACCTGGGTAACTAGTACTAAAGAATTTCTCAAATCAAAGAAAGCGCCAAATGTGGCGCTTTCTTTGATTAACAATATGGTAACATTCGGTTAATGCAATGATAAATAGCTTTGAGAATTAATAGGTTAGCACTTGTCTACCTTTGCGGCAAGTTTTAACCAAAGCACATGAACATAGTAAAAAGTTTGTTCGCACTTGTCTCTCTGCTATTAAGTTTTACACTATCCTTTTCTCAAAACGGGACACTAAGAGGTTCAATTATTGATACCGAAACAGGAGAGAGCCTGATTGGTGCAACAGCACAGTTTGTGGGAACCTCGCTAGGTTCGGTGACTGATATCGATGGCAAATTTTCAATTAATAATATTCCTGCGGGCACCTATGTTTTGCAAATCTCTTACATAGGCTATCAGACTCAGAAGATAGAAAATGTTGTGATTAAAGCGGGAGAAGTTTCAATACTGGACATAAGACTTAAAACAGAAAGCACAAATCTTGATGAAATTGTCGTTACAGCTCAGGTTATTAAAAATAACGAAGTTGCTCTTTTAACACTTCAACGAAAGTCAAGTCTAGTTTTAGATGGCATTTCAGCTAAACAATTTTCCCTTAATGGCGACAACGATGCAGCCTCAGCCATTAAACGCGTTACAGGAGTATCTGTAGAAGGTGGTAAGTATGTTTATGTTAGAGGACTTGGAGATCGTTATACTAAAACAGCTTTGAATAGCGCTGAAATTCCAGGTCTTGATCCGAATCGAAATACAGTTCAGATGGACTTGTTTCCATCTAATCTCATCGACAACATTTTAATTTACAAAACCTTCTCACCAGAAATTCCTGCCAATTTTACTGGAGGGTATGTAAATATTTCCACTAAAGAATTTCCTGATCAACTAACTATTCAAGCCTCTTCATCAATTGGCTATAACACTAATGCCACATTTACTGAAAACGTAATTACAGATGATTGGGGGAAAGGGCATGTTTTTGGAAGAGCAGATAAAAATCGTTTTGTGCCTTCAATAGTTGCAGATGGAGTACAACCAAGAAGCTTTAATCTTGCCGAAGCTCAGCAGTTGGATCGTGAAAGCAAGTCATTTAATGGCAGCATGGCGCCCACAACATACACGCCATCACCTAATCATAGTTTATCTTTTTCAATAGGAAATCAAAAAGAAATTTTTGGAAAGCAAATTGGTTTTATTGGGGGACTAAGCTATCAGCGCACGTATGAATATTTTTCAGCAGGTGATGTAGGACGCTTCTTCTTACCGGGAAACGTTAGTGCGGCTGCTCTTGACACATTATACAATTTATCACAGAATAAAAGCACTGAAACTGTTTTATTGGGAGGTATCCTAAACACAACCATAAAGCTAAGCTCACGACATAAAATAGCTTTGAATCTGATGAGAAATCAAGGTGCTGATGCAAGTGCTTCTTTCTTTGAAGGTTTATTCCCATTTGCATCTGGAGATGATCCAAATTTCTTCTTTCAGGGAAGATCAATGATTTATGTTGAAAGAGCACTTTCAAATGCACAATTAAAAGGTGAGCATGTTTTTGGCGCAAAAAATATAAAATTTGACTGGTCAGGTGCTTATACGCTTAGTGAGCAAGAGGAGCCAGATTTGAAGTTCTTTCAAAACCTTCGTTTTGGAAGTAATCCAGAGCAATATACTTACGATGCAATCAGTAACAACGTAAGACCAGCATCCAGGTATTTCAGAAGTATGGCCGAAACCAACTTCGATCTGAGAACCAACATTGAAGTGCCTGTACTAATTAACCAACTTGAATCCAAGCTTAAATTCGGGGCTTCCTATGTTTCAAAAGACAGAAACTTCAGTGAACAGATCATTCAGTACAAGCCGGAACCATCTGCTCAACCTTACACGGGTGATATTGACGCTTACTTCTCTGATGCAAACCTTGGTTTGATCGGAGCTAATAATACGCTACCCTACGGCTTAATTATTCAAGACAACACCACCGGTGGAGGATCGTACAACGGAATTGAAAAGGTGCCTGCTTTTTATGGTATGATTGATTGGCAGGCTACTAAAGGGTTGAAAGTAAGCACAGGTCTACGCTACGAAAAAACAGATATTGAAGTAGACAATATAAATGCTGCACCTGCAGAACGCTTTGCCTCACTTGAAAGTAATGACATTTTACCAGCCGTTAATATCACTAAACAATTGAGTGATAATTCTAATCTAAGAATAGCCTATGGTAAAACGCTTGCAAGACCTACATTCCGTGAGCTTGCCACTTTTGCATCATTTGAATTCCAGGGAGATTTTCAAATAATCGGAAATCCATTTTTAGAGCGCACAACTATTAATAATTTTGATCTTCGTTGGGAGTTGTTTCCAAAGTCAGGTGAGATAATTTCTGTAAGCACTTTCTATAAGGACTTTACTAACCCTATTGAACGTGCTGTTGATCCAAATACTAATGATTTGGCAACACAAATCCAATTTAGAAATGTTGCAAAAGCATGGTTATCAGGTGTTGAATTAGAATTTAGAAAAAAGCTTGACTTTATAACCCCCACATTGCAAAAATTCTCTCTGGGTGTAAATCTTGCCTACATTTATTCTCAGGTTGATATTTCTGAGGGTGAACTGGCTCTAATAAGAACTAATGACCCGGGCGCTAGCAGCCAGCGTGCCATGTTTGGTCAGTCTCCTTATATTGTCAACGCTATTTTGTCCTATGATAATCCTGATAAAACAATTAATGCGAATATCAATCTAAACGTGCAAGGAGAACGCTTATCAGTGGTTAGCACAGGTGGTATACCCAATGTATTCGAACAACCTAGACCAACATTAGATTTTAATGTAAAGAAGGGTTTAGGAAACAATTGGAGCATGAAGTTCGCAGCAACTAATTTACTTGATGCTGAGTACAGACAAACACATACCTTCAAAGGCAAAGAGTATAATTTTTCATCTTACAGATTGGGCAGAAATTTTTCACTCGGTGTTTCTTACACAATTGAGTAAAAGTATATTTTGTTGAAGAAAACTTTATAAAGGAGGCTCTAGTGAGCCTCCTTTATTTTTGTTACTTTTCTAGCACCTTAAAGAAGATGTTGAAATTCGTGATATTTCCTGCGGAGTCTTTGTCAACATTATAAAAGCTGATAGAAGAAAAAGGCTCGATATTGTTCCATCGAATAAGCCTGTCTTTTAAATATTCATTCGGATGAATTTTGTAATCAAGTCCAAATTGACTTAAAGTAGTTTGATTAAAAGCAAGTCCCTTCGTTTCGTATACAATAATTTCTGTCGCCAGTGTATTGGGGTATTGTATTTCAATTTTGTTGGTATTATAAAACTGACAATAAATTTTTCTACCCATTATCTGTAAATCATAACTCGAATCAGGTTGACCGAGGATATGTTCTACCTGATTAGCAGTTTTGCCGGCAATTTTTTTTACGTCAAGAATAAGGCTTGAATTCTTATCAGATTTTTGGCTGCATGAAAAAAAGCTAAAAGGAATAATGAATAGAATTAACAGTTGTTTTACTAAAGACTTATTGCTTTTCATAGTTCACTTTATTTTTCTCAAATTTATCTAATTAACCTTCCCCTGCCTCTCTTTCTGAAACACGAGGGCTTGTTTCACTTTGTCTGATACCACACTTAAAGATTCCGTGCAGACTTTGTTCTGATCGAGTCGTACTGCCAAAGCAACAGAATCGCTCCGGTTTTTCTGGTTAGTTTTCAAAAGTTGTCGTTATTTCTTCTTATTACTTTCAAATTTCTGTTCCATACTTTGTTGCTCTTTTTGTGTATGCTGTTGTTGTCACATCATCTTTGATCTTTTGATTGACGATTTACTCGAGTTAAAAATCCATCAACTAAAATTTCCTTCGATTTATTAATAATAATTTCTTAATGATACTAACTGTAAAAAAGACCGAATAACAAATATCTTCACTAAACAAACAAAAAAACTCGTTATGAAAAAACTCGGTGTATTAATTCTTTCTGGACTTTTCATTTTAACAGCTTGTGAGCATTTAAGTGAGGAAGATCAGATTCAGCAAACAGAAGTTAAGGTTAGAAATTTTACTTTTTCTAAAGATGAAGTAGATTCATTAATTCTCATTAAGTCTGGAAATGCTGATTTAAGCTTTGATGAAAAAACTAAGTTGTTGATGGATCATATTGTTACTTTGGTATGGGTAAATTCTAGGGAGGTAACTGAGAGTGTTAACGGTAGAACTCAAACTGTTTGGCCATACATTCTTTGTACAGCAGGCACCTATTTTTCCAATACTCAGCAGTGGGTTTTTACTACAAGTGAGGGCCCAAGCTCCCTTGTAGTCCAAGCCTGGAAGGGAGATAATTTTGATATGCCTCAAGAAGTTGGCTCTTCAGCTTCTATCTATGGGGGATCTAATGGTACACACTATACTGAACTTTTGGACATTAACTCGGTTTGGCCAACATATTTTGATTGTGGTGGAGATTATATAAGTACTACAGCCAATTCGACATGGACTCCGCAGGGTGGCGCCATAGCATACGCTTCGGTTGATTGTGATGATTAACGGGTAATCGTTTTCAAAATAGTTCATAGTTACCATGAACTCTTTTGAAAACGATTTTACTTTTATGGTTCTTATAACCAAATTATTGACTGTCAAGGAAAGTATAAGAAATTGATTTTAGTTGACTCTCCCTTGCCTTTCTTTCTGAAACACCAGGGCCTGTTTTACTTTCTCCGAAACTGTACGTAAGGAATCTGTGCTTGCTTTGTTCTGATCGAGCCGAACTACCAAAGCAACAGAATCGCTACGATTTTTCTGGATGGCTTTCAACAGCTGCTGGTATTCTTTTTTATTGCTTTCAATTTTCTGCTGAATATTTTGCTGCTCATTGAGTGTGCGCTGTTGTTGCCGGCTTACAATGTCAACAGCCCGCTGCGCTTCATCAATTTGTACTTGTATTTTGTCGCGGTAAAAATTAACACCAAACTCTTTTACCATGGCCTCAAGTCGATTAACAATCATGGCAGAGTCTGCTGCCCAATCTTTAAGGTTTACGCCAATCCAGGCTTGCGTAGCAGCGCCTGCTTGTTTAGTGCCACCATACAAGGCTTTGGTGTAAGCCTGGCCACTGACAATGCACTCGGCCAGTACGATAGCCTCATCCTGCTGTTTTGGCTTACCATAACCCTTTAAAAACTTTAATAATGCGTTGTTCACATCATTCGTACTTGCATCAAGCGTAGTGGCAAAGCTGTAAATATTGTCGTTCTTTATTTTCTGTTTTTCCTTTTTCAACACCACCGTTTGCCCAAAAGACAATACGTAAGCCAGAAGAAATGGGATTAGAACAAACTTTTTCATAGCATTCATGTTTCTTTAAATAGTATTCAAAACTACTAAAATCAGCACCGTGACTAAAAAAAACATTTTAATAACGGGTGCCTCCGGACTTATAGGCAAAAGGCTTACCGAACTTTTATTACAAAAGGGGCATAGCGTATCGCATTTGGGCAGAAGTGCAAAAAAGGGTGCAATTCCATCTTTTGTATGGTATGTGGAGCAAAAGAAAATGGATACCAATGCCCTTGCAGGTATAGATACCATCATTCATTTAGCAGGTGCAGGCATAGCCGACAAGCGCTGGACGGAAAAACGTAAGCAGGAAATACTTGAGAGCCGAACGCAATCAACAGCCTTGCTTTGCACTACACTGAAAAACAATGCCAATCAGGTAAAGCATTTTATTTCAGCCTCCGCCATTGGTTATTATGGATTTAATTTAACTGATGAATTATTTGATGAGCAAAGCACTCCGGGTACTGATTATCTGGCATCAGTCACCCGACAGTGGGAAGAGTCCATCGATCAATTGAATGCACTTCCTTTACGCGTAGCCAAATTGCGTATAGGCATTGTGCTCAGCGATAAGGGTGGAGCATTGGCGCCTATGGTTGTTCCGGTTAAATTATTTGCCGGCTCTCCGCTTGCCTCTGGCAAACAGATGCTGAGCTGGATACACATTGATGACTTGTGCCATATGTTTATTCACCTTGTTGAAAATGAATCCCTCCAAGGCGCTTACAATGGCACTGGCCCTTATGCCGTAAGTAACGAAGACTTTACAAAAGCCATTGGTAAACAACTTAAGCGCCCAATTTTCTTACCAAAAGTTCCTGCCTTTCTGCTGAAGTTAATCCTGGGAGAAATGGCTAACCTGATTATTTTCGGCAGCAATGTTTCATCAAAAAAAATACAAGCCACTGGTTTTCAGTTTCAGTTTAATACCCTGGAAGCAAGCCTTAGCAACTTGTTGGGCAAGAAGTAATCCAAGGTCGTTTATGTAAGCTTCTTTAGTTTTATGCTGCCTTGAAAAAGAGCTGCCTTGAATCAGGCAGCACGTATCCACTTCGGTAAAGAAAGGGCCAATAAATGGGATTAAGTAAGTCCCTGAACATCTGCCAACAACTAATTTGTAATTCTCACCGTTTTACTACCTTGTTATAATTTTAGTATTGTTATGGCAAAGAAGAAATCAAAAAAGGTAGATGATAACTTGCTTAAGCAAGCCATTGAAGAAGAACACAGAATAAGAAAGGCATTTGTTGATAAAGACTGGGCAGAAATAAAAAGCTCAGACTCATGGGTGATTTTTAAAGTCATGAGTGAGTTTGTAGAAGGTTTTGAAAAGCTGGCCAAGATAGGCCCCTGCGTAACCATATTTGGTTCCGCAAGAACAAAGCCAACCAACCCTTATTATAAAATGGCCGATGACATTGCGTACCAATTGGTACAGCATGGTTATGGTGTTATTACCGGGGGTGGCCCTGGTATTATGGAAGCGGGTAACCGTGGCGCGCATCGTGCCAAGGGTAAATCGGTGGGTCTTAATATTTTTCTTCCTTTTGAACAGAAGGGCAATATTTATATTGATCCTGATAAGCTGATTACCTTCGACTATTTCTTTGTTCGCAAAGTAATGTTCATGAAGTATTCACAGGGCTTTATAGTAATGCCGGGTGGATTTGGAACATTGGATGAATTAACAGAAGCACTCACCCTTATCCAAACAAAAAAAATCGGTCGTTTCCCTATTGTATTGGTAGGTAAGGAGTATTGGAAGGGTTTTGTTGACTGGGTTACCAAAGTATTGATTGGAAAAGAAAAGAATGCCAACGTAGAAGATCTTGATCTGTTCAGCGTTGTAGATACACCAGAAGAGGCGGTAAAGGTAATAGACGACTTTTATTCCAAGTATTTACTATCGCCCAACTTCTGATTTTTTTCAGGATGTGATGATGAAGGATGTTTCTATATATGTGTCAATTGCCACGCTGGTAATTTTGCTGGGTTACATTACGTATAATGAAAGTAGTGTGGGGCAATCCATAGCTATAGAGTCGATGTCAGACAATACCACGGGTTTGGTTACAGAAATCCCTTCGGGTTTTGTAGCCAAACCCTTCCGCATTCCTGAAAAACTTGATTTTGCACAAGAGGCAGTTCCGCTTCATATCAACGATGTAAGAGAGCGCATAGACAGAGAGTTGCAGATTAACAGTTATCTGCACAGCAGCACCTTATTTATCATTAAGCGTGCTAACCGTTGGTTGCCGCAAATGGAAAAAATCCTGAAGGAAAATGGTATTCCGGACGATTTCAAATACCTGCCCTTGATTGAAAGCGCCCTGCTCAATCAGGTTTCGCCCAGAGAGGCCGTTGGATTTTGGCAAATCATGAAAGATGCCGGAAAGGCTTATGGCCTGGAAATCAATAATCAGGTTGATGAACGTTATGACCCGATTAAATCCACCTATGCTGCCTGTAAATACCTTAAAGATGCGCATCGCAAATTTGGTAACTGGACGCTTGCGGCTGCCTCCTACAACCGTGGCATGACAGGCATGCAAAAGGCAATCGATAACCAGAAAGTTAATTCATATTACGATCTCTTCCTGAATGATGAAACATCTCGCTACATCTTCAGGCTCATTGCTATGAAAGAGATTATGCAAAACCCGCTGAAGTATGGTTTCGTATTGGCTGAGGAAGAACTCTATACCGAAGAGAAAATTCAATATGTGGAGGTAAAGGAATCCATTAAAAACCTGGTTGATTTCTCATTATCTAAGGGCACAAATTATAAGACCTTAAAGCGTCTTAACCCTTGGCTACGCGATGAAGATCTTATAATAAAGAAGGGAAAATCATATAAAATAGCCCTTCCTGCTTAAATCTGCGGTCGCAACTTTATACGTATGTATATTGTTTTGTCGTGAGGGCGATCATTCGCCCTTTGTTAAAGCACTATCTTAACCTAAATTTTACTATGGAAAATACTTACTACAACCCTGCTGATTTAAAAAAATTCGGAAACATTGCAGAATGGGACAAAACATTGGCAGCCAAATTTTTTGACTATTATGGTGAGGTTTTTAAAGATGGTGAATTAACCGCCCGCGAAAAATCGTTAATCGCTTTAGCAGTATCGCATACAGTTCAGTGCCCTTATTGCATCGATGCCTATACACAAGATGCACTTGAGAAAGGCGCCACTGAAAAGGGTATGATGGAGGCAGTACATGTGGCAGCGGCCATTCGTGGAGGTGCCTCATTGGTTCATGGTGTAATGATGATGAACAAAGCCAAGAAGCTATCTATGTGATTCTTTAATAGTTGCTGGTTGTTGGTTTTTCGTTATTCGAAAACCTCATCGAACAACCAACAACGATCAACGAACAACTATTAAGTATGATTAAAAGCTTGCATGCCCGCCATCACCAACTAGCTCAACAAGAAAAGCAAGTTGAGTTCTTGAACAATGGAATTTTTAAGGAAGGAAAACTACCAACTTTTAAATCGAAGATTGAGGCTATTGGCCATTTTCCTTTAAAGCCATCAAAGATTGAAATTTTCCAAATGAACATTGGCTACATGTGCAATCAGGTGTGTAAACACTGCCATGTAGATGCTGGCCCGGATCGCAAAGAAATCATGACACGCGAAACCATGCAGCAATGTCTGGATGTGTTGACGCATACAAAAATACACACACTTGATATTACGGGTGGTGCACCTGAAATGAACCCCGACTTCAGGTGGTTTGTAACAGAAGCAAAAAAGAGAGGCGTACAGGAGATCATTGTTCGTTCTAATCTCACCATTATTCTGGCGAACCCTAAGTACCACGACCTACCGGAGTTTTTTAAAGAGAATAATGTACGTATTTGTTCTTCACTGCCTTTTTATAACGCAGATAAAACTAATCGTCAGCGAGGAGAGGGTGTTTTCGAAACTTCTGTTAAGGCTTTACAAATGCTGAATGCTGTTGGCTACGGCAAACCAGGTAGTGGTTTAATTTTAGATCTGGTGTACAACCCGAGTGGCGCTTTTTTGCCAGGAGATCAAGGTCAGTTGGAAAGAGATTTTAAAAAAGAATTGAGAGAACAATTTTCTATTGAGTTTAATAGTTTGTTCACCATCACCAACATTCCTATTAGTCGCTTCCTCGATTTTCTGATTGAAAGTGGAAACTATGAAGAGTATATGGAGAAACTAATCAATGCTTTTAATCCGATGGCAGTGAGTGGCGTTATGTGCCGCAACACTGTGTCTATTGACTGGCAGGGATTTTTATATGATTGTGACTTTAATCAGATGCTTGGTTTAAAAACAGATGAGCGCAAAGGGCAACATATTAGTACTTTTAATGTAACAGCGCTTGAGTCACGCGATATTGTCATCAGCCAGCACTGTTTTGCGTGCACAGCGGGAGCAGGCTCAAGTTGCCAGGGTGCAACAGCTTAATATTTAATTTGAAACTTGGAATTTGAAATCATTAATTCATGCAAACCTATTTAGAAACCACCCGTAACGTTTATAAAGAAGCAGCAGAAAATCCACAAAAAGGATTGTGTTGTACAACAACACCTGTGTGGCAACTACCGGGCCTAAAAATTCCAAAGAAAATGCTCGACATGAATTACGGTTGCGGCAGCACTGTAAATCCCCGAGATTTAGTTAACGATCCTGCAATTCTTTATGTTGGTGTTGGTGGAGGTATGGAGTTATTACAGTTTTCTTATTTCAGCAGACGTAGCGGTGGCGTAATTGGTATTGATGTAGTGGATGAGATGTTGCAGGCGAGCCGAGAAAATTTTGTAGAGGCTGAAAAACAAAATTCCTGGTTTAAAAGTGATTTTGTCGATCTGAGAAAGGGTGACGCACTCAGTCTCCCGGTTCCGGATAAGTCGATAGATGTTGCAGCCCAGAATTGTTTATTCAATATTTTTACACACGAAGATTTAAAAACTGCTTTGACGGAGATGTATCGTGTATTGAAACCCCATGGCCGCTTGGTCTTATCTGATCCAACCTGCGAGACTGAAATGCCGGAAAGTTTGAAACAAGATGAACGACTGCGCGCCCTTTGTTTGAGCGGAGCGCTTCCATTAAAAGAATATATTAAACTCATTACAGATACTGGTTTTGGTACAGTAGAAATTCGCGCGAAGCGCCCTTATCGAATTTTAGATCCGGCACATTACCAAACTAATAAAATGATTTACATCGAAAGTGTAGAGGTTTGTGCTATTAAGGACCCTATGCCTGCAGATGGTGCCTGTGTATTTACAGGAAGAACTGCAATTTATTTTGGCGGTGATGAATACTTCGATGATAAGCAAGGGCATGTGCTTATGCAAAATCAACCACTTGCTGTTTGCGATAAAACAGCAGGTGCACTTGCCGCGCTTAATCGGCCGGATATTTTCATTTCACCTTCAACCTATTTTTATGATGGTGGTGGCTGTTGTTAATCGAGCATAACATTTTGAAAAAGAAGCCGGATAATTCCGGCTTCTTTTTTTACCTTCACTATTGAATTTATTTATATGTTAAAAGAGATACAAGAAGCAAGCGATTACATTAAAAGCAGGGGCGTTGAGGCACCCGAAATCGGTGTGATACTCGGTACAGGTTTAGGCAATTTATTTGTCAAAGAATTCAAGAAGCCTATTCAAATTCCTTATAATTCGATTCCTCACTTTCCCATATCCACCGTTGAATTTCATAAGGGCCAATTGATTTATGGAGAGATTAAAGGCAAAAAGGTATTGGCCATGCAAGGACGCTTTCATTATTATGAAGGCTATAGCATGCAACAGATTACACTGCCTGTACGGGTAATGAAAATGCTTGGCGTAAAAAACTTGCTTATCTCCAATGCAGCAGGTAATATGAATCTGAATTGGAAAAAAGGTGAGTTAATGTTGATTGATGATCACATAAATCTGCAACCTGATAATCCGTTGAGAGGAACAAACTATGAGGTATTAGGGCCACGTTTCCCGGATATGAGTCAGCCCTATGCCTTGGTTTTAAATAAAAAATTGAAAGCTATTGCCAAAGAGAAGAATATCAAACTTAATGAAGGTGTGTATGTAGGCGTGATGGGCCCCAATCTTGAAACCAGGGCCGAATATCGTTTTTTACATCGCATCGGAGCGGATGCTGTAGGGATGAGTACTGTGCCGGAAGTAATTGTAGCGAACCATACAGGACTTCCTTGTTGTGCTATTTCTGTACTCACTGATGATTGTGATCCTGATAATCTGAAACCAGCCAATATTCAGGAGATTATTGAAATTGCAGGTAAGGCTGAGGCAAAGCTCACTGAATTATATGTTGAACTGATTAAACAATTGTAATGATGAAAAAATTGTTGATGACTTTGGTCCTGGCATTTGTTGTAACACTTGCTGTACAGGCACAGACCGTGTATTCTTCTGCAAAAGGAGAGAAGTACCACACAGCAGATTGCCGTCTTTCGGGCGATGCAGAAGGTATACATATTGATAATGCCAAGAAAGCTGGCAAAAAACCTTGCGATGTTTGTAAGCCAAATGAATTAGGCAAAGCTGCATTAAAACAGTGCGAAGGAAAAACAAAAGACGGAATACGCTGTAAGCGTATGACAGCGAGCAAAGGGAAGAAGTGTTACCAGCACCAAACCGCTAAGTAAGGTGCAGTATCAACGGATTCACCCTAAAGGGCCGGAGTTTTCGCGCATTATAGCAGGCGTTTGGAACTGGACTGATGAAACCATCAACGAACGCTGTATAGGCGCAGCGTTGGATTGTGGCATAACCACGTTTGATCATGCTGACATTTACGGTAAGTATACGATTGAGGAATTATTTGGTCGCATACTAAAACAACAACCGGGACTACGCAGTAAAATGCAGCTGGTTACTAAATGTGGTATTAAATTAAAAGTTGATAATAAGCCCGCACACGGAATTAAACATTATGATACATCGTATGCACATATTATTCAGTCGGTAGAGACATCTCTTAAAAATCTGAGCACGGATCGAATTGATTTACTATTAATCCACAGACCAGATCCATTGTTAAATCCGGAAGAGGTGGCAAAAGCCTTTGGAGATTTATACGAAAAAGGAAAAGTACTTCACTTCGGTGTTTCAAATTTTACAGCTGCACAATTTGAAATGTTGCAGTCTTTTTCACCTATGCCTTTAGTCACGAACCAGCTCGAGGTATCTTTATTTAAAAGCGATTACTTGTTTAACGGTGTAAGTGATGTGATGATGAAACATCAGGCTGGTATTATGGCCTGGTCGCCATTGGGCAGTGGTAAGTATTTTGATGACCTGGAAAAAATGCAGGAGCTTGGTGTGTTGGCGGATAAATACAAAGTAAGTACAGCTAAATTACTTTTTGCATGGTTGCTGGCACATCCCTCAAATCTTTTTCCAATAACGGGTACGACAAAAACGGAGCGCATTCAAGAGGCTGCCTCTGCGCTAGAGGTAACACTTGACAAACAAGACTGGTTTGCTATGCTGAAGATTATTAAAGGTGCTGATGTGGCGTGAGGATACCATTAATTTAAAATTTGAAATTTAAAATTAATAAGTAACCGCAATCTTATCGGGTACAAGAATGGCGTTAGGGAAATGGCGCTTTACTGCCACATAATCTTTTTGTGCATCTAATTGTGTGTAGTACTTACCTGCTTTGATGCGAAAAGTAGGTTGCACATAAGTCATCTCTGCATTAAGTTCTGGCAAAGTCAAATCCATGGTTCGCTTCGTGTTGAGCGCATCTTCTCTTTTCTGTCCAGCATAAATTTGTATAGTAAAGCCGTCTACCACTTTTTTGCTTAGGTTAATTCTATCAATGCTGTCCAGCACTTCGTGTAGTTGTTCATTCACGGCATAACGGGGCTCCTGATAAACAGGCTTTGCTTTATTTTCATTTGGATCAACCTCAGGATCTTTTTTGGTCTCTTCAAAAGCCGGACGCAGATAAGAAAGGTCTTCGGTATAGCGGGCAGAGGTAGTAGTGGTGCTCACCTGACTCGAGGCGCAGCCCATCATAATCATGTAAACCAGGTAGTGTGACAACTCAAACATTCTTTTCATTGCTTTAGGCAGTTAGTTCCACTAAGTCGTTTTCGTTTAGTAAAGCCAAGACTGTATTTAATTGTTTGGTAAATGCTTTTTAAGTTTTTCATGCCATGGTTTGTGTCTTCACAAACCATAACTAAAATCATTTCGGTCTGTGCGGACACAGACCGAAGAATGGTATTTTACTCAATAAGACTATTCAATCACAATACAGCGATTGTTCAAGATATCGTCTTCTACTTTCTTGTACTTCACATCACGCATCACGCGCCCATCAGGATACTGAACACTCACCTTATCATTTCTGTTGGCAATTTTTTCAGATTTAACAGGCATTATTTTTTCTTGGGGAGGTCGATTAGCCTGTGGCTGCGGTCCACCACCACTTAATAACGATTTAGATTCTTCTTTATTCTCATTCAGGCGAACTCTCGCCCTGCTGGCTCTTGCCTCCTGTACCTGATCTGATTGTTGCACAGGAATGTCAGCCTTCATTAGGAAAGAGACGGTTTCCTCATTTACCTTGGCTACCAATTTTTTGAAAGCTTCAAAGCCTTCGAACTTGTAAATCAATAATGGATCTTTCTGTTCGTAAACAGCTGTTTGCACAGATTGCTTTAAGTCATCCATATCACGCAAGTGCTCTTTCCATAGTTGATCTATGATCGCTAAAGCAATCATTTTCTCCATGGATTTAATCAGCTCGCCATTTTCAGTTTCTACACATTTAGTAAGATTGGCAGCAACACCAATTTGTTTTACGCCATCTGTAAAGGGTACTAATATATTTTCTACCGTTGCACCTCTTGTGTGATGAACGTCTTTAACAATAGGTAAGGACTTGGCAGCAACTGCTTTGTTTTTGCGGTGATAATGGTCAAGGGCCTTTTCATACAGGTCGTTGGTTAATTTCGCCTGATCCCATTTGGTAAAGTCGTCTTTAGACACTTCATAATCGATACCAAAAGTGCTCAGTGCATTTAGGCGCAGGCTTTCATAGTCGGCAGCGTTCTTGGCATTAATCACCAATTCTTCAGCTGTATCAAAAATCATGGTGAGTATATCTAACTCTAAACGTTCTCCGAACAGAGCATTTTTTCTACGCTTGTAGATTACCTCGCGCTGCGAATTCATTACGTTATCGTATTCCAGCAAGCGCTTACGAATACCGAAGTTATTTTCTTCTACTTTTTTCTGTGCACGCTCAATTGAGCTTGTCACCATGGAGTGTTGAATGACTTCACCTTCTTTTAAGCCTAATCTGTCCATAATACGCGCAATACGCTCAGGCATAAACAAACGCATCAGGTTATCTTCCAACGATACATAGAATTGTGATGAACCCGGATCACCCTGGCGTCCTGCACGACCGCGTAACTGACGGTCTACACGTCTTGACTCGTGACGCTCTGTACCGATAATAGCTAAACCACCGGCAGCTTTTGATTCGGCTGTTAACTTAATATCAGTACCACGACCAGCCATGTTGGTAGCAATCGTTACAGTACCCGGTTTACCCGCCTCTGCTACAATTTCTGCTTCACGCTGGTGTTGCTTCGCGTTGAGTACGTTGTGTTTGATTTTGCGCATTTGCAACATACGACTAATCAATTCTGAAATCTCAACGGATGTAGTACCCACAAGTACTGGCCTGCCTGCTTCTGTAAGCTTAACAATCTCTTCAATGACAGCTGTGAATTTTTCACGGATGGTTTTATACACTAAATCATCGGAGTCTTTTCTTACCGCTGTTCTGTTTTGTGGAATTACAACAACATCCAGTTTATAAATGTCCCAGAATTCGCCTGCCTCTGTTTCAGCTGTACCCGTCATACCCGCAAGCTTGTGGTACATGCGGAAATAATTCTGTAAAGTAATGGTGGCATAGGTCTGTGTGGCGTCTTCTACTTTCACATTTTCCTTTGCTTCAATGGCCTGGTGTAAGCCATCGGAATAACGTCTGCCATCTAACACACGACCGGTCTGTTCATCAACGATCTTCACCTTTCCATCAACAATGATGTACTCGGTATCTTTTTCAAACATGGTGTAAGCCTTCAGCAACTGATTCACACTGTGAATACGCTGTGACTTCACCTGATAATCTTTTATAAGTTCTTCTTTTTTAGCAAGACGCTCTGCATCACTCAGGCTTGCGTCTTTTTCTATTTTAGAAAGCTCTGTACCAATTTCGGGGAGGATAAAGAATTTAGCATCTTCACCCTCTCCTGTAATTAAGTCAATACCCTTTTCAGTCAGGTCTACGCTATTATCTTTTTCATCAATAATAAAATAAAGTGGAGCATCGGCTTCCGGCATCATCTTCTTATTGTCTTGCAGATAATAGTTTTCTGTTTTCTGCATAGTGGCCCTGATGCCTGTCTCACTTAGGAACTTGATAACGGGTTTATATTTTGGCATACCGCGATGTGCACGGAAAATAGAAAGGCCTCCGTCTTTTTCATTACCCGCTTCCAGTTGTTTCTTGGCATCAGTCAGGTATTGGGTAATTAATTTTTTCTGTGCCTCTACCAGTTTAAAAATGCGTGGTTTTAAATCGTAGAATTCGTGTTGATCACCGCGTGGCACCGGACCGGAAATAATCAGGGGTGTACGTGCCTCATCGATCAACACAGAGTCAACCTCATCCACCATGGCATAATGGTGGCCACGTTGCACAAGCTCTTCCGTTTCACGCGCCATGTTATCGCGCAGATAGTCGAAGCCAAATTCATTGTTCGTTCCGTAAGTAATATCTGCACGGTAAGCATTTCTGCGGGCAATGGAGTTAGGCTCATGCTTGTCAATACAATCGACAGTGAGGCCGTGGAATTGGAAGAGAGGCGCCATCCATTCGCTATCGCGTTTAGCGAGGTAGTCGTTAACAGTTACCAGGTGAACACCACGTTTGGCCAATGCATTTAAGAAAGTAGGGAAGGTGGCCACGAGTGTTTTACCTTCACCGGTTGCCATTTCAGAAACCTTGCCCTGGTGTAAAACGATACCACCGATAATCTGCACTTCATAGTGCATCATATCCCAGGTGATTAAATTACCCGCTGCCATCCACTGTCTTGCCCACCTGGCCTTGTCGCCATGGATGGTAACGTTGGGATGCGTAGCAGCCATCTTTATATCGAAATCCTGGGCAGTTACTTCCAGGTATTCATTTTCTTTGAAGCGCCTGGCTGTATCGCGAACAATCGCAAATGCTTTTGGCAGCACTTTTAACAATACTTTTTCAAGGTCTTTATTTCTGTCACCTTCAAGTTTATCAATTTCAGCAAAAACAGCCTCTTTCTCATTGATGTCCATTTCAGGCTGATCAGCGATTTGCTTGTGTAGAGCCGCAATTTCCGCATCAATAGACCTGAGCGCCTCGTTGATGGTGTTTTGCACCTCTTGGGTTTGTTCCCGCAACTGATCATTAGAAAGGCCTGCCAGCTTATCAAATTCCTGCAGGGTTTCTTTTACAAGGGGCTCAATAGATTTGATGTCACGTTGAGACTTAGTACCGAAAATTTTAGCAATTAATTTTAACATAAAACAACAATGGTCAGTTTGCGCAATCAATGATCTGGATCATCGACAAAATGGCTTTAAAGTTAATCTGTTTTTGGGAAATGATCGTGTCAATTATAGCACCAATTAGCCTTAGAAGCAGCTTGAGGCATATATGCACAATTTTGGCAGCTAAAGAGTGGCAATTATGGCTTGATTGCTGCCAATTATGGCAAGGCAATCTCGCCCTCAAACACTTTTTGGGCAGGACCGATCAGGTAGATGTCTGTAAATTCGCCATGATTGCCTTTTTTGAAGGCGACCGAGAGCTCTCCGCCCAGCGTTTTGATTTTTATGGGTGAAGTATAACCTTGAGTAGAAGCAACCAATGCAGCGGCTGTTACGCCTGTTCCACAAGAGAGTGTTTCATTTTCCACACCGCGTTCGTAGGTACGTACAAAAAGACTATTGTCGTCCATCAGTTCAACAAAATTTACATTGGTGCCACCGGGCTTAAAAGCATCGCTGTAGCGCACTTTTTTGCCTTCTTCAAAAACGGGGTAAGCCTGAATATTATTTACAAAACGAATGACATGTGGAGAGCCTGTGTTAATAAAGAAGTCTTCATGACTTGCCTCAACAGGTTTTGTATCATTCATGCGTAAATGAACAATGCCCGAGGGCATTAGCTCGGCATCATGCTGGCCATCATAAGCAATAAAGGATGTTTTATCTTTTAGCAAGTGCAGGCTGGCGGCAAAACTTACAGCTGCGCGACTGCCATTGCCACAAAGACTTTGGGAGCCATCGCTGTTATAGTAATTAACATTAAAGGGAGCGCTTGTAGATGATTCGATAAGAATAAGACCATCTGCACCAATACCAAACTTGCGATCGCATAAGTGTACGATTTGCTGCTGCGACAAAATAATGCTACCATCTCTGTTATCGATCAGGATAAAATCGTTGCCGGTGGCCTGGTACTTAGTGAATTTTAAATTCAAAATTTCAAATTTGAAAAATTGCTATTTTATTTCTTCGTAGTCAACGTACTCTCCACCCTTAAAATCTTTGCCTTCATTTTTTTTGGCAGGTGGTGGTGTTTCGATATTAACATTGCTGCCCGGAGGTCTGTACTGTGGCGGACGCTGATAGTGGCCACTGTGCGTATAAACCTTAATTGAGCTACCTATTTTATACAACACGTAGCCAACTAAAATGCAAATGATGAGAAATTTGAACATGATGCTCTATTTTAAATCACGGGCTTTTATTCTTACAGGTTTGCCATTTTTTGAGATAACCAGCTCTCCATCTTCTTTCTTAGCTTTATCAACGAGTTTTGAGACAGCAAGTTGAATGCCAAGCGTAACTTTATCCACAAAATCCCTTACCTCTGCGTCAGTCATACTTATTTTGAGTTAAAGGAAAACATCTATTTTACACAGTATAATTGAATTTGAAATCCCAAGAGTAATGACGAAATGATCCTTTCATTATTTTATCTACTAACCTGAGTCTTTTCCTAAAATCCGTCTGACCGATGTTTGCTTCCACTTTCAGTGTCTGACGGAAAGTTCGTTGATAAAATCTCCACAGTTTTAAAACTCATAGTATCAAAACAGATCAGCAGATTATTTTAAAATACTCTTTTAACATCCAACCTCCAACCTCCAGCTTCCAATTTTATCTACTTAAATACAAATTCCTCTCATTATAAATATTCAGGAAGTAATCGTCCATCAAATCATCGATGAAGTAAATGGCCTCGCCTGTAGATTTCATTTCAGGGCCAAGCTCTTTGTTTACTTCAGGGAATTTGTTGAAGGAGAAAACAGGTTCCTTAATGGCGTATCCTTTTTTAGTTGGATTAAAGTTGAAATCAGTAACCTTCTTCGCACCCAACATTACTTTGGTAGCGAAGTTAACATAAGGCTCATCGTAAGCTTTGCAAATAAAAGGAACAGTACGAGAAGCACGCGGATTGGCTTCAATGATGTATACCTTATCTTTCTGTATGGCAAACTGAATGTTGATCAGACCTTTTACTTTCAAGGCCTGAGCTATGCGCGTAGTGTAGGTTTCAATTTGTTTGATAATAAAGTCACCCAAATTGTAAGGCGGCAACACAGCATACGAATCGCCCGAATGGATACCGGCAGGTTCTATGTGTTGCATGATACCAATGATGTAAACGTTTTCCCCATCACAAATGGCATCAGCCTCGGCTTCAATGGCACCATCTAAATAATGATCCAGCAGAACTTTATTATCAGGTAAGTGTTTCCAGATGTCGATGATGTGTGATTCCAATTCTTTTTCGTTGATCACAATCTTCATGCTTTGGCCACCAAGTACGTAAGAAGGGCGAACCAATAAAGGGAAACCGATTTGTTTGGAAACCTCCAGGGCTTCATCGGGATCAGTGGCTACACCAAATTCAGGGTAAGGAATGTTCTGCTCTTTCAATAACTGAGAGAATCTGCCACGGTCTTCTGCCAGGTCGAGTGAATCGAAAGAAGTGCCTATAATTTTGATACCGTATTTGTGCAACTTTTCTGCCAGCTTCAAGGCGGTTTGACCACCCAACTGTACAATTACACCTTCAGGTTTCTCATGTTGAATAATATCGTACAAATGCTCCCAGAAAACAGGTTCGAAATAAAGCTTGTCAGCAATATCAAAATCTGTTGAAACTGTTTCAGGGTTACAGTTGATCATGATGGTTTCGTAACCACTTTCTTTGGCAGCCAATACACCGTGTACACAAGAGTAGTCGAATTCAATTCCCTGACCAATGCGGTTCGGACCAGAGCCCAACACAATTACTTTCTTTTTATTAGAAGGTGTTGATTCGTTCTCTGTATCGAATGTTGAATAATAATACGGTGTTTTGGCTTCAAACTCAGCAGCGCAAGTATCTACTAGTTTGTAGACACGTTTAATGCCAAGCTCATTTCTTTTATTGAAGACTTCACTTTCAAAGCAATGTAGTAAATGCGCAATCTGGCGATCGCCAAAGCCTTTTTCCTTGGCTGTGCGGAGAAGATCTGTTGGAATGTTACCGATGTCATACTCTTCCAGTTGTTCTTCAATTTGAACTAACTCTTCAATTTGCTTGAGGAACCACTTATCGATGCGGGTAAGTTTTCCAATTGTTTTTAGGGGAATACCAACTTTAATGGCATCGTGTATGTGAAATAGTCTGTTCCAGGTTGGGTTTGCCAGTGAATGTAGCAGCTCATCCTGATTTCTTAATTCTTTTCCATCAGCACCAATACCATTTCTTCTGATCTCAAGCGACTGACAGGCTTTCTGCAAAGCTTCCTGAAAATTTCTGCCAATGCCCATTACTTCACCTACAGACTTCATTTGTAAACCAAGTCTTCGGTCAGCACCTTGAAATTTATCAAAATTCCAGCGAGGTATCTTTACAATCACATAGTCAAGTGCTGGTTCAAAGTAGGCAGTGGTTGTGCCTGTGATGGCATTCTTCAACTCATCCAGATTAAAACCAACGGCAAGTTTAGCGGCAATCTTGGCAATGGGATAACCCGTTGCTTTTGATGCCAGTGCTGATGAACGAGAAACGCGTGGATTGATTTCAATTGCAATGATGTCTTCGTAGTTATCAGGGTTTAGTGAGAATTGTACGTTACAGCCCCCAGCAAACTGTCCGATGCCATTCATCATTTTAATGGCCAGGTCTCGCATGCGCTGATAAGTAGTGTCTGGTAAAGTCATCGCTGGTGCCACAGTAATAGAGTCACCGGTGTGTATACCCATCGGATCGAAGTTCTCGATGGAACAGATAATGATTACGTTTCCTACATTGTCGCGAAGTAGCTCAAGTTCATACTCTTTCCAACCAAAAATGGATTGTTCCACGAGTACTTCATGAACGGGTGAAGCATGCAAACCTCTGTTGAGGGCTTCATCGAATTCTTCTGCATTATTTACAAAACCACCACCAGTTCCACCTAAGGTATATGATGGACGGATTACTAAGGGGAAGCCTGTTTCTTGTGCTATTTCTTTTCCTTCTAAAAAGGATTTGGCTGTGCGGCCTTTACAAACCCCTACACCTAACTCCAACATTTTAAGACGGAATTTCTCACGATCCTCTGTAGTTTCAATGGCCTTGATATCTACACCAATGATGCGCACACCGTAGTGCTGCCAGATACCTGCCTTATCGCAATCGATACACAAATTGAGTGCTGTTTGCCCGCCCATGGTGGGGAGTACGGCATCTATATTGTGTTTTTCAAGAATTTCTCGGATCGATTTTTTGGTGAGCGGCTTGAGGTAAATATGATCAGCTGTCACTTTGTCCGTCATGATGGTAGCCGGATTAGAGTTGATCAGCACTACTTCTATACCCTCTTCACGCAAGGAACGGGCGGCTTGAGAGCCAGAATAGTCGAATTCACAAGCTTGACCGATAATAATGGGGCCGCTACCGATGATGAGTACGGAGCGAATACTTCTGTCGCGTGGCATAAGGCTGAAGTGCTAAGGTTAAAATTGGGCAAAAGTAAGTCCTGAATTTTGTATTTGCAGACTTAATTTTAATTTTTTAGGAAATAAAAAACCCCGCTGGCTGGCGGGGCTTTTTGTTAGTTGAGCTTTACTACTTTTCGAATTTCGGTTGTGTTACCCGTGCTGATCCGCAGCAGGTACAAGCCATTGGGTAATTGCGAGAAGTCTAAGCGGTGGTTTGCTTCGCCATCGTTTTCGGAAGCCATTTCATCAATGATCACTTGACCATTTTGTTGCATTACCTGAAATGACAGCTTTTCTCCCGCAGACAGTTTACTACTTACAAAGACAAAATCTTTTACAGGATTTGGATAAACTGATATAGACGACATCGATTTTGATTCAAGACCTGTTACTGGATCCTGAATAAATAAATTGTCGATGCCCCAGCCCCAACCATTGCTGGCGGCATCAGCAAAAAGTCTGAAACGAATAATTACTTCATCATTGGTTGCGAAGTTTCCATTCTGTGTCAGGTCAATAATTCGGGATCTGAATAAAGTTTGTGTTCCATTACCTCCGTTGGTAAATGCACTTAACCAGGCGGAAAGCGTAGTTGCATCATAACCATTTAAAAAGGGTAGCCAGGTGGATCCGCCATTTTTTGATCCCTCTACAATCACAAAGTCATTAAAAGCTTCTGTTCCGAAAGGTATGGTGGAGGACTGTCCTTGTACAATGGCAATTTCATCATAGCGCATTAAGGTATTGGCAGCTGCAATGCGGATTGGCTTTAGCAAAGTGGATGTATAGCTGCTGGTACTGTCTAAGCCAAAACCACTGGCATACGGACTGATTGTTTTTAAAAAGGAAGAGTTAAAACCAGCTGGTTTAGTAATCTCAAAAAAGCCACCAACAAAATCATTCGTGGCAGTTTCAAAATTATTACTGTACTGATTAACACTTGCAGAGAAATTAATTCCTTTTATGCTGAAGTATCCCGTTGATGGAAGTGTTGTTTCGTTTCCAGCCAGATCAGTTGCTATAAATTTATAACGAAGTTCATCTCCGGCTCCTAATATGCCAGTCGGAAGAATGAAAGTATTGTCAAGGAGATTTGCAGCCTCTATTGTTAATTCCGACTCACTATTTTTAGCGTAAACTATACTGAATGATCCAACACCGCCTGCATCGCGTACTAATGCACGAAGTTCAGGTGTATTACTGCCAGCAGCTACGTATTCAACATGATCGTGTAAAATTTTAGGGGCGGTAATATCCGTTTGTATTTTCAAATTGTCGATGGTCCATCCCCAGCCGCGGGCAGATTGATCAATGAAAAGCCTGAAACGAATCGCCACCTCATCTCCGGGATCAAATTCATCGAGCATGTTAATCACACGACTCCTAAATAAAGTCGGATCTCCAATGGCAGTAGAGTTCGAGTTGGCATCAATGGCGCTGTTGTAACGAGTTAACCAAACAGCTTGGGCTCTTGCGTCATAGCCATCAGCAAAAGGTATCCAGCTCTCCCCGGCATCGATAGAGCCTTCAACTACTACGTAATCCCAAAAATCATCATCGCCAAATACTGACCCGGCTTCACCAGGTTCTACGAGCGCTATTTCATCAAAAAGAATAAAGGCATCACTTTCATTAACCGTAATAGGAAACTTTAATTGATAAACGAGATTACGCTGGTTGTTTTCAAAGCCGTCACCGCTTACGTAAGGGTGCTCTGAGTGAATAGCACCATTAGCAAAACCAGTTGGTGTTGTTATTGAAAAACCATTGCCGAAGAAATCGTTTGATGTTGTATTGAAATCATTTTCGTAAACACTGACTGCCTGACCAAGTCCCTCAACACTAATTTCAAAGAAATCGATATCAGGAAGTATTTTTTGATTGCTGTTAGATGAATTGTCGGTAACCGTAATTTTATAACGAATGATGGTGCCAATAGGGAGTCCGTTACCAAGATCGATTACAGCCTGGTACACTGAATCTTCAGGCGGAGTCTGCAATACAAAGTCAATATCAGCCTGATCCACGCCATCAATAGAATAGCTCAGCACCGCAGAAGCAATTCCAATGTTATCTGAAATAACGGCACTGATCACAAGCTCCGTATCAGCAGGAAGCACAAAGCCTGGTGTTGTATGATTCACAATCGGAGCTCTATTGTCCTCACCCGTTTCAAAACTAAAATAGGTTTGAACAACCCCGGCTCCGGGTGTGCTTCGCTTCCCTGGTTTTGTATAAACCCGGCTTTGATTGTCGCTTACTTTAATATAATAATTATACGTAGAGGCCACCCCAGTAGAAGGAATGGTTGCCTGATATTCATTAGGCACAGCGGTGGCTGTCATAGGCACTTCAACATCGGCACCTGAAGTATTGTAAACCAAAGTAGGAGATGAAACTGAGCCGACATCAGTTGTGATAACGGCCTTTACAACAAAAGACGCTGTCGGGTCTTCCACATTGGGTAAACGTTGGTGATTAATATAGGTGAATACCCAACCCATATCTGCGAACATGCCCTTTACAATATTGCCAGGGTTAAAGTTAGATTCACCTGTACCAATTTGAGGTGTCATGAGCGCATTAGCTGAACCACCGGGAAAAGTACTCTCATCTAAGTGTGCTATACTGGAGCCTGAGCTAAAAGTAGCAGGCGCATATATTTTGGCAACAGTGTTTCCATTAGCACTTTTTACAGAGGGCGAGTTATAAAACAGATTATTGCTGGTAAGCTGTGTTTTTAGATTCTCTGTGCCTGACTCAGTAGTGAGGAAGAGATTTTGAGCACCTCCATTTTCTATTCCTAAATCATAAATAACAGGAATGCTGGTACCGCTCAATCCTACAGAGGCAACGTTGTTTGAAATATTATAAGAATCAAGAAAGCCTAATCCATGTCCCAGTTCGTGCAGTACAACAGTAACTAAATCGTACTGACCTGCAGGTGTTGCGCCATTTAATCCGTAATGCCATGAATTATTGTTACTATTGAATTGTGCAAAGATGTCAATGTCACCGGGCTCATTTAAATCACTAGCCGCCATTTTTTCTGCCAAGGCTACCGGATACCATGTATTAATTTGCTGTGCACCATCGAAGTTGGCGTAGAAAGTACCTGCGGTTGCAGAACCCAATACACCATTTCCCAAGGCCGTCCAGACTGCAGTTACATGGATATCAACAGGAGAAACAAGAATGCTTTCCCAGATATCAACCGCTTTTTGAAAAGCTGCCTCTGCCTGTGGTGTGAAGCCTTGGTAGGTTACAATGAAATTGGAAGTCTTCGTATCGCTGGTTCTGGCCACAGCAAGCTTACTTTGTATCTCTGGTGGCAATGGGACATGCGATGTACCATCAACTTCTTTACCATAACATACAATAGGCTGCTTGGGCTTCGTCCACATGACGCGTTGTGCATGTAGGCCTGATGAGGCAAGTAATAAAAAAAATAAGAGGGCAATTTTTGGGGACTTCATAAAATTGGATGTATTAATTGGCAGCAGCCACGTCTATTACTTTGTTCCAAACCCTGAATACATTTTTGTAACAGATTTTTTCTATCTCCTCGGGAGTGTAACCTCTTTTAAGCAGGACAAAAATTAAATTGGGATACTGGCTTACATCTTTTAAGCCAACGGGTAAGCTGTCGCCCACGCCATCATAATCAGAGCCTATACCTACATGATCTATACCGGCCAGCATTTTTACGCGGTCTATGTGATCGGCAACTTTCTCTACATCAGAAAAAAGTTCATTATGATTTTTTACAAATTGATCGATGATGGGTTGTGCTTCCGCATCGCGGGAAGTAAGTTTCTTCTCCGCTAAAATGCTTTCCAGTGAATCAAGCAACTTGCTGTTGGTGCGTGCTACAGAATCCAGGAAACTGGCACCAAAATTTATTTGAATCACCCCACCATTTTTACCAAGTTCCTTAATCATGTCATCACTCATGTTGCGCTGAAACCCAGGTGTGAAATAGCGGCATGAAGAGTGCGAAGCAATCATTGGTGCTTTAGTAATTTTTAGCGCATCGTAAAAAGCGCTATCAGATACGTGTGAGATATCTACCATCACACCCACGCGATTCATTTCGCGCACCACGTCTTCACCAAAAGGACTCAACCCTTTCCAGGTTTGTGTGGTGTCATAAGAAGAATCGCTGATCTGATTGTCTTTTCCGTGTGTGAGTGTCATGTAGCGAATGCCGCGATCATAGAAGTATTGAATGTTTGCCAAATCATTTCCTACCGGAGATGCATTTTCCATACCCATCGGCAATGACACCTTACCTGCTTTCGTGTTAGCTTCTACATCCGCAGGGCTACCTGCCTTACCAAACTTATCGGGATGGGCAGCAATAATGCCATCAATCATGGTAATTAATGTATCGGCTAGTGCTTTTCCCTTGTCTTCTTGCAACTGATAGCGTGAAGGAATGTAGATGGACATAAAAGGTGCATCGAGGCCGCCTTTTTTGGCACGTTCAAAATCGAAATCACCCTCTGTTGTACTAATAGGAATGCCCAGAAACTCTTGCTCTAGTCTAAAGTTTTTCACCTTTAAACGGAATGGTAAGTCCACATGACCATCGGTAATGATGTAGACTTGTGCCAAAGAATCTGCAACTTTTTTAAGTTGCTCATCCGGCATAGTAGCATAGTTGATGGTTTCTTTCGTACCACAGGCAGCCAGGATAATCACCAGGCTTAGAAAAGATAAAATTCGCTTCATCGGTTTAGTGTTAGTAATTTCAAGCCAAAAGATATTCAATAATTATAGTTTCTCCACCTTAAACATGAGTAATCTGTCGCAGCCATTACCCGAGTTTACCAAATCACAACTGGCTTTACGCAACGGACAGGATAAACCAGCTATTTGGGTAGCCCTGAATGGGTTAATTTATGATGTTACTTTATCCAGGTTATGGAGAAATGGTAAGCATTATGAACATTGGGCTGGTCAGGATTTAACAGACGAGTTGAAAGACGCCCCACATACTGAAAAAGTATTTGAAAAGTTTGTGGTAGTAGGCAGGCTGAAAACTTGATTGCACGCCTTACGTTACATGCTTCACGCAAGTATGGCCTTTCGTCTAAGGGATTCCTTTTATCTGCTCATAGTACCTCGCAGGTAAATGGCACATTAAACAGCGTACGATGATTTCAAGCCTGGCCTGTTTCACCTCCATGCTGTAATGATATTGTTTTACAAATTAGCGTTACTTTTGCTACATGATTTTAATAGCCGACAGCGGTGCCTCTAAAACAGATTGGAGGCTTATTGATGATTCAGGAAAAATTGAACAAGCGCAAACCATAGGTTTTAATCCATATTATCAACCCATCGAACAATTTGAGCAGGAAGTGCGTGAGGTGTTACTGCCTCAGCTAAAATTTAATCCTTTAAAAATTTACTATTACGGTACAGGTTGCTCATCGGATAAAAACAGAAAGCTGATCAGAAATGTGTTTGAAAAGTTTTTCAGGGATGCACACATTGAGGTCTGGCACGATTTATTAGCAGCGGCACGCGCCTTGTGTGGCACTGAAGAAGGGATAGCCTGTATTTTAGGAACAGGTTCAAACTCGTGCTACTACGATGGTAAAAATATTGTAGATAATGTAACATCACTTGGTTACGTTTTAGGGGATGAGGGTTCAGGAGCTTACCTGGGCAAGTGCATTGTGGCGGATTATCTGCGCAGAGACTTGCCCGAGAAATTATGGGATCAGTTCAAACAGCGCTTTCCTTTTGAAAGAGATGAGTTCCTCGATCGGGTTTATAATCAGGAAATGCCCAGCAGGTTTTTAGGAAGCTTTTCTCATTTTATTTTTCAGCATTTGAATGAACCTTATTGTGACCAGTTGGTGCGAAAAAGCTTCTCTGATTTTTTTGAAAAGAATGTGATGAAGTATGAAGGTTACGAAAAACTGAAAGTTCATTTTACAGGATCTGTTTCTTTTTACTTCAGCAACTTGTTGAGACAGGTAGCGAAAGAGAAAAACATTACCCTTCAGCATATTTTAGAAAGCCCGATTGCCGGACTAACCCTTTACCATAAAAAAGACCTGAACAATTGATTTGAACTAAAGCAATTTGCTGATCCGTCAGACCGCTGCATGCGGAAGTAAACAGCGGTCAGACGGATTTTAGATATGCAGATTGTTAGTAAAGTTAAAAGCACTTGAAATAAATACTCTAAACAGATTACCTTGTCTACCACCGAATCATCCTCTCACTACAACAACCTTGAACAGATGTCTGTGCAGGATTTGTTGCAAAACATTAATCGTGAAGACAAGACAGTGCCGCTTGCCGTAGAAAAAGCCTTGCCTCAGATTGAAGCGCTGGTAAATGTAATCGTAGAAAAGATGAATCAGGGTGGACGCTTGTTTTATATCGGAGCGGGCACGAGCGGGCGTCTGGGTATTTTAGATGCTTCAGAAATTCCACCTACCTATGGCATGCCCCACGGCAAAGTAGTTGGTTTGATAGCGGGAGGAGATGGTGCCATACGCAAAGCAGTTGAGTATGCAGAAGACAATGCGCAACAAGCCTGGAAAGACCTGGAAGAACACCTAATCAACCGCAACGATGTATTGGTAGGTATTGCAGCGTCTGGCAGAACGCCTTATGTAATTGGTGGTGTAAAAGAAGCCAAAGCGAATGGTATAGTAACGGCTTGCATTACGTGCAATCACGGAAGCGAATTAAGTAAACAGGTCGATTACCCTATAGAGGTAGTGGTAGGTCCTGAGTTTGTTACAGGCAGCACACGCATGAAGGCAGGCACTGCACAAAAACTTGTGTTAAATATGATCAGTACAGCCGTGATGATTAAACTCGGCAGGGTGAAAGGCAATAAAATGGTTGATATGCTACTCACCAATGATAAGTTGGTAGACCGGGGGGTGCGCATGATTATGGATGAATTGAAAACAGATCAGGCTACTGCAGAAAGATTGTTGAAAGAACATGGTGCTGTGCGCAAAGCCATAGACAGTCAGCAGCATGCATAACATTCTTCCTTACGAACGATGGCTCTCGCTGTATGATCCTGCACTTGACGAACGCTCACCCTTTCATGGTAAAGAATATAACTACGATGTATATTCTGAAAACATTTATGGTTACTACATTGATCCGGCCTGGGATTTTATGGGCTCGGAAACACTCTACATAAAAATTCTCTTTGCCAATTATAAAAAGGGCTTTGCCATTATTGAATTCATTGGTGAATGGAACGATGCCATCAACAACGACATCATGCATTTAAAACGCAACGTGATTGAATTGCTGGCTGCAGAGGGTATCAATAAATATATTTTGATAGGGGAGAACATCCTCAACTTTCATGGTTCGGACGACAGCTATTACGAAGAGTGGTTTGACGATGTGGAGGAGGGCTGGATTGCGGCTGTTTCTTTTCCGGAGTTCATTCGCCAGGAGATGGAAAAGTATGGCATAGATCGTTATATCAATATGGGAGGCACACTGGAAATAGAACGCTGGCGAACATTACAGCCCAATATTCTTTTTGAACTAGTCGATAAACTTATTCAGAGAAGACTGAATTGATGTGCTGATGGGTTGATTCGGTGATGTACTGATTACCTCCAGCTTCGAGCCTCGAGTACAAGCTTCAGACTGAGTGTTAAGTCTTACTCGTTTCGAACTTCTAACATCGAACCTCTAACTTCGAGCTTCGCACTTTTACAACAAGGCCAACTGAACATCACTCACTTCTGCCTCAGCAGGCACCAGGTAATTTCTTTTGCTTTTCATCTCCAGACAAAGCACACGTGTTCTGCGGAGCTTGCCTTTTTTAAAATAGCGACCTTGTAGTTTAAAAATGCTGCCTTCTGGTAAAGAAGAAAGTAAGGGCATAGTCTTTCGGTTGGCATCATATGCGCGTAGCCTTTGCGTTAAGGTTACATCTGCAAAGGAACTGGCCTTGGGGTTTACCATGTGTCTCCTCAACTCCGATAAAATATCATCAGGAAAAATTGATTCATGCAGGAGTGGGGCCAATAACAGCTTAAAGGAGTCTTTCCATTCACGGCCATGCGCTTCTGCATGTCGGCCATGGGCTAGATATACTCTTAAGTGAGCTACCTCATGAACATACGTTAGCAAAAACAAGTAAGGGTTAAGGTCGTGGTTAAGGGTGATCTGTACCTGAGTACTATTATGACGGCAAGAGAAATCGCCTACTTTGCTTTGCCTGCTTTTGGTAAGCTTAAGTTGAAAGGGACTTTGTTGCCAGAGCAGATGAGCATACGCAACCGCCTGAGGAGGCAGATGCTGTGCGAGGATGGCTTGTATGGAGGTTGAATCGTTGGCTTTGGGCATCTTTAGCCAAAGAAAACAAGTGTTAGGAAAATAAAAAAGGCTTTAGATTTCTAAAGCCTTCCCGGGAAATGCAATCGAAGTCGATTGATTACTGAGCTACTACAGCAGCAGCTGAATCAACAACAGCAGCAGCAGAGTCAACTACAGTAGCAGCTGAATCAACAACAGCAGCAGCTGTAGAATCTACAGTAGCAGCGGCTTCTTCAACTTTCTTTCCACCACAAGCTGTGAAAGCAACTGCGAAAGCTGCAACAGCTACAAGTGCGAATAATTTTTTCATAGTTTACAGGTATTTTAAATGTGCCGCAAAGATAAGCCTTTATTAAAGGAACTATGCAAAAGATTTTGAAAAATTATTTTTTCTTAAAGATCAACCGTACCGGAACCCCCTCAAAATCGAAATGATCGCGGATTTTGTTCTCTAAAAAGCGCTCATACGACTCCATAATGAATTGAGGCATGTTGGTAAAGAATGCAAACGATGGATATCGGGCGTTTACCTGAGTAATGTACTTTATCTGGACAAACTTTCCCCGTACCGATGCCGGAGGGTTATGCTGGATTTCACGCAGCATAATTTCGTTAAGCTTACTGGTTGGAATTTTCTTGCTCTTGTTTTCATACACTTGCATGGCCTTCTCCACCACCTGGAAAATACGCTGCTTTTCCAGCACAGAGGCAAAAATCATAGGGATATAGTCAATGGGCGCCAAACGCTCCATCATATCCTTTTTAAAGGTCTCGGCCGTTTTGGAATCCTTTTCAATCAAATCCCACTTATTGATCATAATCACAATCCCCTTACCCTGGCGTTCGGCCAGGCTGATCAGGTTTACATCTTGCGATTCCATACCCTGCTGGGCATCAATCACAATAATAACCACGTCTGATTCCTCAAGGGCGCGAAGCGATCGGAGTACTGAGTAAAACTCGATATCATCTTTAACCTTACCCTTTTTACGAATACCGGCCGTATCGATCAGGATAAAGTGTTTGTTATACATCTTATAATGGGAATGTATAGAGTCGCGGGTAGTACCGGCTTCGTCAGTAACGATACTTCTTTCCTCACCCAATAAGGCATTGATCAATGAAGACTTACCAACATTGGGACGGCCAAGAATGGAAATTTTAGGAATACCTGCATTCGGATCTTCAACCCCAGGTGTTTCAAAAGTTTTAACCAGTTCGTCCAAAAGCTCACCAGTACCACTTCCATTTTCGGCAGAGACAGGAAAAATTTCAGCTTCTAAACCCAGCTCATAAAACTCATTCGCCAGTAAAGTCTTGTCAGGGGTATCGGTTTTGTTGGCAGCGATGAAGAGTGGCTTTTTAGAAGTGCGCAATACGTTGGCAAAGTCTTTATCCATGCCGGTTACTCCATCGCGAATGTCTACCAGAAAAATAACAGCCGAAGCTTCATCAATGGCCAGTTTTACCTGCTTCCTGATTTGTGATTCAAACTTGTCTTCAGAGCCGGTTACGTAGCCCCCTGTATCAATTACGGTAAAGAAATGGCCGGTCCATTCGGCATAACCATAATGACGATCGCGGGTAACACCCGATACGTCATCCATAATGGCCTCGCGTTTTTCAATGAGACGATTGAAGAAGGTAGATTTGCCAACATTAGGGCGGCCTACGATTGCAACGATGTTTGCCATGAGATATTTAAGGTTTTGAAAGCATCTAACCAATCGGTTAAAACTGCTGCCAGACCCAGCAGGTAGAAGCCTGACAAAATAAAAAGAGCGATACCGAAATATCGCTCTTTGATCGAGTAGCGGGAACAGGACTCGAACCTGTGACCTTTGGGTTATGAGCCCAACGAGCTACCAACTGCTCCATCCCGCGATTTTATCGCAATAGCGTAGTTCGAGACATAACTAACGAACGGCTCCCGGTTTCAATCGGGACACTATCTTTCGATTGTTGCACAAAAGTAGAACGATAAGCCCACAAAAACAAATCGTACCTTTGTTTTGCACTGTAAAAAATGGTTTTGTTTGTGATCATCACAACAAGCGAAGTCATTCTACACTTTAAGCAAATTATTATTGTTAAATCTACCGCATGACAGAATTTAAAGCAGGTTTCGTAAGTATTATCGGTAAGCCCAATGCGGGTAAGTCTACGCTGATGAATTTACTGGTGGGTGAGCAGCTGTCGATCGTTACTCCGAAAGCGCAAACCACCAGGCATCGCATTATGGGTATGATCAATACGCCTGAGATGCAGATTGTGTACAGCGACACACCTGGCATGCTGGAACCTAAGTATGCCCTGCACGAAGCCATGATGAATTTTGTGAAAGTATCGCTGGAAGATGCAGACCTGGTGTTGCTGGTAATCGCCTGGGACGACACCATTGAAGATTACATGATTGACCGGATCAATAAAGTAAAATGTCCGGTGGTTTTGATCCTGAATAAAATTGACCTCGCTAAAAAAGAGGAATCGGTAGAAGAAAAAATTGATTTCTGGAAAACGAAATTTACCAACATACAGCAAGCCATACCGGTAAGTGCGGCTAAAAAGAAAAATGTAGATAAGATTTTGCCGGTGGTGCAAAGTGTATTGCCTATCCACCCACCGTATTTCCCACAAGATGATTTGACCGATCGTTCGGAGCGTTTCTTTGCAGCGGAAATTATTCGTGAGAAAATATTTTATAACTACGGACAGGAAATACCCTACAGTGCCGAAGTGGTGATTGAGTCTTTCAAGGAAGCCGAAGACATTATCCGCGTGCGGGCACAGATTTATGTGGAACGCGATTCGCAAAAAGGAATTTTAATAGGCAAGGCCGGAAGCTCTCTGAAGAAAGTAGGCATTGAAGCACGCAAGGACATGGAGTCCTTCTTCAAGAAAAAAATTCATTTGGAAACCCATGTGAAAGTAGCGGACAACTGGCGCAAAGAAAGATTTAAGCTGAAGCAATTCGGATACTTAGAGTAGGATTATTTGTATTAGAAATCAGTTCATATAAATGGCCATCAAGCAAGACAAACAAATGAGCACCGGTGAAGAAATCGCGAATGCCATTACCCACGGTATCGGTGCCTTACTCGCCATTGCTGCCCTGGTAGTATTGATTGTGTTGGCTGCCATGCAGGGAACAGTTTGGCATGTAGTCAGCTTTTCAGTTTTCGGCACAACGCTGGTGCTACTGTATTTCGCTTCTACGTTATACCATAGTTTCACACCAGGTCGTGCCAAGCATCTCTTTCACAAGTTCGATCACATCTCTATTTACTTATTGATTGCCGGAACGTATACCCCATTTTGCCTGACCGCTTTGCGTGGTTGGATAGGCTGGACCGTGTTTGGCATAGTCTGGGCATGTGCCATACTGGGTGCTGTGGTCAAGGCCATCTCGGTAGGTAACAAAGTTCGCCTCTCTACCATTCTGTATGTAATGATGGGCTGGGTAATTCTTATTGCCATCAAGCCCTTGTACGAAGCGATGACGTATACGGGCTTTCTCTTTTTAATCGGAGGTGGTGTTTCGTACACACTGGGTACTATTTTCTTTTTGCGCGATCAGGTAAAGTACAACCACAGCGTGTGGCACTTATTTGTTTTGGGAGGCAGCGTACTGCACTTCTTTGCTGTACTAAGTTTATTAACTTCTAACTTCTAACTTCTAACTTCTAACTTCTAACTTCTAACTTCTAAATTCTAACTTCTAAATATTCCTCCTGTCTACCTCCGTCTCCAACAACAAATTCATTTTCTTCACCACTTCGTCCAATTCTTCTGCGGCTACTTCAAGCTTGTCAATAATAGCAGGGTCTTCGCCATTACGCTTATCAATTTTTATTAAGCCAACCAGCCCCAATACCCGGGCCAGCGGGCCACGCACTTCATGTGAATTCATGTGCGCATATTTTTCTAACTGCTTTAGCTGGATGTTAATTTTCTCAGTTCTGCTGTGTACAATTTTTTCAAGGTTATCGTTAAGCGCTCTTACTTCTTCAGTAGAGGAGGTAAGCTCTTCGTTCAAGGCCAACAGCTGCTGATTACTCTCCGTCAGCGCCATGGTTCTTTCTTTCACGATCCGCTCCAGATTAACCTTGTGCTCCCGTAACTGCTTTCGTATGTTATTTTGAATAATGTACAGAGACGTAACCAGACCCGTAGGCACGATCTCGAACTTGGCCGTGGTAGCCATAGACACGACAGATGCGCTGAAGGGCAGGTGATTATTCAATAAAATATTTTCTGACAGAATATATACCGGAATGATGATGGCATAGTACACAAGGGTAATGGCCGACCAGCTAATACCTACCTGCAGGTTATTGAAATTATTGGTTTTAATTTTTTGATAGGCATACCATAAAAAAATGGCAGCAGCAAAATGCATCAGAAAATACGAAACGAAGGCACCTGCTTCGTGCATGCTCAGCACAGAGAAAAGAATAACACCGATAATGGATACGAAATGTCTGAGGTATACAACACTGATGAGGATGGGAATTTCTCTCAGGTCGGTGGCAGTACCGCTAAAACCAGGCATCTGAAACTCAACCATACCCATAAGCGCAGAGAGCAGGCCGAATAAACAAAGAAAGGCAAGCTCTTGTAGCCAGGGATGTGTACTGAATAATTTCTTAATGTCCATAGCTTGGGGCAGACGGGGCGTAAAGATAACTATACGCTAAAATCAGGGTTGGGTTTTCTCCACACCGATAACAAAATATTTAGTTTCACCCCGCCATGGAAAAGCCCTGTACCTTCTGATAAAGCGCAGGTTTACACGTTCACCGGCTGCCGAAGCGCTTTCCAGGTCTTTAATAACAGTTGTTTCATCCGACTCCACAGAGAAATCGCGGGTTTCGGCAATAGGGCTTACACCTTTTAGTGACCCAAAGGACTCCACACTTAACTTACCTTCATACGTTTTGAAAAGCATCCCTCGCTCAGTAATGCTCAATACGCGCCCGGCCATAACCCCTTCTTCATAAACTGCAAAATAGTAGAAAGTATACAGGGCTGTAAAGCCAAGCACAAACAGTATCAGTGTCCAACGGAGAATTTTCTTGAGCGTAGCCATAAGGTGGAAGTTTCCCTTTTAATAAAGAAGGTAATCCTGTAACAAGATAGGCTAATTAAACCAAGAGTAAAACAAGAAGCCCGCGAGACCACTTTTTTTCTTAACCCAGATCAATGCCCTTAGCCGCTTTTGATAACCACAATCAAGGGTGGTACCGGTTTGGGGTCAACACCTTTGCATGATCAAAACAAAAACTATGAACCCGAAAAAGACTTTAACAACGCTAGCCCTATTCGCAATGAGCGCGATCGTGGTTGTAGCACAAACAACACAAACCGTAAGAGGCCGCATACTGGATGAAGTAAGCCAAAGCCCGCTGATAGGTGTAAACATTACCTTGCTAAACTCAACTGAAATAATGGGTGCAGCAAGCGATGTAGATGGAAACTTTCGCCTCACCAATGTGCCCCTGGGTAGACAAAGCTTCCGCATTACCTACATCGGTTATGAAGACCGGATACTTAATGATGTAATGGTAACTGCCGGAAAAGAGGTGGTGCTTAACATAAACCTGACCGAGCGCATCAACCAGTTAAACGAGTTGGTGGTTACAGCCAATTCAAAAGATGATAAGGCTGCAAGCAATAATGACCTGGCGGTTGTCAGCACGCGCAGTTTTAATGTAGAGGATACCAAGCGCTATGCCGGTGCACTGGGCGACCCATCACGCATGGCTGCCAACTTTGCCGGTGTTGTAGGTGGTGACGACTCACGTAACGATATCGTGGTGAGGGGTAATTCGCCTACAGGCATGCTCTGGCAATTGGAGGGACTAAACATTCCTAATCCTAATCACTTTGGTTCACTCACCAGCACAGGTGGACCGGTAAGTATGCTGAACAATAACAACCTTGATAAATCTGATTTTATGACCAGTGCTTTTACCGCACAATACGGCAATGCATTGGCTGGTGTGTTTGATATTAAACTACGCGAGGGTAACAATGAGCATAGAGAGTACGTTGCGCAGGTTGGCTTTAATGGTTTTGAATTGGGAGCCGAAGGACCACTTTCGCAAAATTCCAAAGCCTCCTTTATCGCGAACTACCGCTATTCTACCCTCGGCATATTCCAGGCATTAGGACTTGAGTTTGGTACGGGTTCTAACACCCCTTTGTACCAAGACCTTAATTTTAAGGTGTCGTTACCAACTAAAAATAATGGCAAGTGGACATTCTTTGGTGTTGGAGGTATCAGCGCAATAGACTTGCTGGGCAGCGAAGCAGATTTATCTGTGGATACAGATTTATATGGCAGTGAAAATGAGGACACCTATCCACGCTACAAAACCGGTATTGCAGGCATCGGCTATGAAAAAAATATTTCTAAAAAATCTTTCTTGAAATTAACAGCAGGCACCAGCCATACTTTTGAAGGATTTACAGGCGACTCGCTTGTGCGAAATACGGAGGAAGAAGTGGTGGCCCGCTACAGGCGCATAGAGGGTGAGTTTAATACGGCAAAATATTCAGCAGTTGGTTTTTTGCGAACCAAGTTTAATGCAAAAAACAGTCTTACTTCAGGTTTCTACATAGACTATACTGATTTTAATTTACTGAACAGAGATTTTTATGCTAACCTGGGCACAACCATAACACGTGTGAACATTGAAGACCAAACCACACTGTACCAGGCTTACACTACCTGGAAACATCGTTTTAACACGAAGCTTTCTTTAAACCTGGGCGCACATGCACAATATTATTCCCTCAACAAGCAAGCAGTAGTTGAGCCAAGGGTAAGTGCGCAATATATGTTAAATGGCAACCACAGCTTAAGCCTTGGCTATGGCTTGCATAATCAGGCGCAAAGTATTTACACGACTTACATACAAACAGAGTTTGCAGATGGTACACGTTCCCTAACCAACACAGATCTTGATTTTACTACAGCACAACACACCGTACTTACTTACGACTGGAACATAACGGATAACCTGCGCCTGAAAGCAGAAACCTACTACCAAACACTAAGCAATGTACCGGTAGAACGCAATTCGTCATCGTATGCAGCATTGAACGATGGCAGCAGCTTCATTCCCGCGGATACCGACAGCCTGGTAAGTAATGGTACAGGCCGTAATTACGGAGTTGAATTAACCCTGGAGCGTTTCTTTAACAAAGGTTTTTACTTTCTGATTACCGGTTCTTTGTTCGACTCAAAGTATACAGCAAGCGATGGCATTGAAAGAAACACGGCCTTTAATATGCAATACGTGTTAAACACGCTGGCTGGTAAAGAGTGGCGCGTAGGGCAGAAGCGAAATTACCTCGTGCTTAACTTAAAGCTTACCACCATTGGTGGAAAATATTTAAGTCCGATAGATGTGCAGGCATCACAACAAATGGGTAGAACAGTGTATGATGAAGCCAATGCCTTTAGCGAAAAGCAGGATCCCTATTTCAGGGTAGATTTAAAATTCTCTTACCGCAAAGAGTATGCAAAGAGTACTTTAGAGATGGCAGTTGATTTTCAAAACATCACCAACAACCAGAATATTTTTTCACAAGCTTACAATGCGCGCACCAACAGCATAGTAACACAATACCAACAAGGATTCTTCCCTGTTCCGTTTGTAAGGTTCACGTTTTGATACCTACGGAACACCCTCACCTGGTTTAGCGATAAGCCGGTGAGGGTATTTTTTGTATTTTTCGGGATGAATGAGTTCTCCCAGGTTCGAAAATACGTTTCGCAGTTTGTCAGCTTCAGTGAAGAAGAGTGGCAGCTACATCAGAGCATGCTCGCCAGACGCTTTCTTAAACGGGGTGAATTTTTATTGAGAGCCGGAGAGGTTTGTGATCACATCACCTTTATTAACAAAGGCGTGTTCAGAACCTACATGATTATTGACGATGAAGAAGTGACCAGTAATTTTGCTTTCGAAGGAAATTATGTGACTGAGTACACCAGCTTTGTTTCGCGCCAACCTACTACCGATAATATTGTGGCCATGGAGGATGCAGAAATTCTGCAGCTCGCCTATAACGAAATACAGATTATCTACGACAAAGCCCCGGTGTGGCAAAAATTTGGCAGACTCATGGCTGAATACGTGCTCACTTTTATTTCAAGCCGCAACAAATCCCTGCTCTTTAACAGCCCTGAAGAAAGGTATCTTAAGCTGATGAAGGAACGACCAAAGGTAATGGAGCGTATTCCACAACATTATATTGCTTCTTATCTGGGTATTAAACCAGAATCGCTCAGCAGAATCAGAAAGCGGCTGATGGAAACCAAAAAAATTTGAAGAAAAGGCATAATTGGTGCTCTGTTAACCTTTTCACTGGCTAAACGTTTTTCAGTATAATTAGTATTTCACTGAAGATTCGCCTCAAAGTATATTTCTGAGTTTGCACTTCTTCTGTATTTTTGACTTTTAATTTTTGTTATGAAGCCTGAGAAGAAGCTCATTTTCTTTCTTTTATTTTCCATGCTCCTGATCTCGTTTGGCTTTTATGCCTACCAGATCGTGTACACCCCTAATTTTTTGGTGGGTAAAGAAGACAGGATGATTGTAATTCCTAATGATGCTGATTTTAAAACAGTGCAAAAAATATTGCACGAAGGCGACTATGTGCAAGACTTAATGTCATTTGCCTTTTTGTCGCGCATGATGGACTATGATAAGAAAGTAAAACCGGGACGTTTTATTTTAAAGGCCAACATGACCAACCTGCAGGCCATACGCTTGTTGCGCCTGGGTAAGCAAGAGCCTGTGCGCATTACTTTTAACAATGTGCGCTTGCTTAAAGATTTAAGTGAGAAGATAACCACCAACCTGAGCATGCGCTCCGATGAGTTTGAAGCAGCCGCTGTGAAGTTTGCGATGAACAACAAATACGGCTTCAACAAAGACAACCTCATGTGTATGTTTATCCCCAATACCTACGAAGTATACTATAACATTTTGCCCGATGCCCTGATGGAACGCATGTATGATGAGTATACCATCTTTTGGAATGAAGAACGCAAAGCCAAAGCAGCACAATTAGGCTTAACACCTGTAGAGGTTTCTATTCTGGCTTCAATTGTGCAGGCAGAAACCGTGAAACAAGATGAAGCACCCGTGATTGCCGGACTCTATTTGAACAGGTTAAAGCAAGACATGCCTTTGCAGGCCGATCCTACGCTCGTGTTTGCTTCGGGCGATTTTACCTTGAAGCGTGTATTAAATGAGCACAAAGAAATAGACTCACCTTACAATACATACAAATATGCCGGCTTACCTCCGGGGCCTATAAACATGCCACGCGTAAATTGTATTGATGCCGTATTAAACCATAACGTGAATAATTATTTGTACATGTGTGCGAAGGAAGATTTTTCCGGATACCATAATTTCACAGATAATTATCGCCAGCAGATAAACAATGCCAAGCGCTACCAGCGCGCCCTGGAAATTGAAATTGAAAAAGGAAAACAATTACGCAAAGCAGCAGCGAAAAAGTAATGTACGTATCGGAGACCAGTGTTAGAGTACGTTATGCAGAAACCGACCAGATGGGTTACGTGTATTATGGCAACTATGCCATGTATTACGAAGTAGCACGTGTAGAAAGTTTACGACAACTGGGTTTAACATACAAGCAACTGGAAGAGATGGGCGTGATGATGCCTGTAACAGAACACAGCACACGGTACAAGGCACCGGCCCGCTATGATGAGCTGCTCACCCTGCGCACCACCATTAAAGAAATGCCAGGAGTGCGCATTCGGTTTTACTATGAGATTTTTAATGAACAAAAAAAACTGATTAACGAAGGCGAAACGCAACTGGTATTTGTAGACATGAAAACCAACAGACCCTGTCGCGCACCACAAGCCATGGTAGATGTATTGACACCTTATTTTAAATGAAGTACAGTCACAAAAAATATCTTTTTAAATACGGACAAGGCCAACGTTTTGTAGGCTTGCTCAGGCGTGTGCCGATGAGTAAAAAACAGAAGGTATCACTGTATAGCGTTATTAAAATATTTTTTAAGAACATCAAAGAAGACGATGTATTAGATCGTGCCAATGGTGTTGCGTACAATTTCATCCTGGCTATTTTCCCCACCATCATTTTTTTATTTACACTGATTCCCTACATCAGCAACGTAGTACCCGAGGTAAACACAAAAAGCATTATGGAGTTTTTAGGTAGCATGATGCCGCCCAGTATGTTTGAAGTAGTGGCCTCAACCATAGAAGATATTATTGGTAATTCGCGTGGAGGTTTGTTAACCTTCGGTGTGCTCTTTGCACTTTTTCTGGCCACCAATGGTATGATGGCTTTGATGCGTGCTTTTAACGCCTGTTATAATACCCAGGAAAAAAGAGGTGTGATAAAAACGAGATTGATCGCCACCGGATTGACCTTAAACCTGTCTTTTGTTTTATTTCTGGCAGTTATTTTATTGGTAGTGGGGCAACTCGTTCTCGATTATGTATTAGCCTACCTGCCTGAGTTTGCCTGGCTTAATGCGGATACCTACACCTTATACATGCTTTTTGTGCTGCGCTTCATTGTTATTTTCATTGTATTCTTTTTAGCCATTGCCACCATCTATTACTTTGGGCCTGCCATACATTACGATTGGCGTTTCTTTTCTTTAGGCGCAGTAGTGGCTACCCTGGGTACTATGGGTATTTCTTACGGCTTTTCTTACTACATCACACACTTTGGTAGTTACAATAAAATATACGGTTCCATTGGCGTACTCATTGCTTTAATGATCTGGGTACAGTTAGTCACCACCGTATTGCTGTTTGGCTACGAAATCGATGCCAGCATACATGAGGCCAAAACAAAAGCGGCCCTGTGGGAGGCACGAAAGAAAAATGCCTGACAATATTTTCAGCACAATCCCGTCTCCAGCTTTAATACATGCAATGCCCCCAAGCAGGCATGTATATTAGTCTAAAATTTACAGCACTTGAAAACATTTAAAAAAATTATGATCGTTACTGTGGTAGTTATTGCCCTGCTCGCTGTTGGCTTGCTGCTGTTTATGCAAATGCCTGTGTTTGGCAAACATGCTGCTGGCGAAGATTTGGCCCGCATCGAAAAATCAAAAAATTATAAAGACGGCTCCTTTCAAAATGTAGAACCGACAGAGGTTATGCTCAAAGAGGTTTCTATGCTGAAGGTAATGCGCGAAATGCTGAACAAGCCGAAAACAGTAGAGCCTGACAAAGCCTTACCAAGCATCAAAACAGATTTAAAAAATCTGGTGGCAGATAAAGTGACCATCGTGTGGTTTGGGCATTCATCTTATTTGATAAAGTATAAAGACTATACCGTCCTGGTCGATCCTGTGATGAGTGGCTATGCCTCGCCCATTGGTATTTTCGGAAAAGCATTTGAAGGAAGCGATGTGTTTAGTGTTGATGATTTACCTGCTATCGATTTATTAGTTCTCACACACGACCATTACGATCACCTCGACTACGCCACACTGCTCAAGCTGCATCCATCTGTAAAAAATATTGTAATACCCTTAGGTGTAGAAGCACACTTAAAACACTGGGGCGTGCCGGCCGAAAAAATTACAAGCCTTGATTGGTGGGATACATACAAGCTGAATGATTCAAGCATGATTACATCTACACCTTCGCGCCATTTTTCGGGCAGGGGTTTTACGCGAGGCAAAACCTTGTGGTCGTCTTTTGTATTAAACCTGCAAGGGCACAACATTTTTATCGGAGGCGATTCTGGTTACGACAATCAGTTTAAAAAAATTGGTGAGCTGTATGGCCCCTTCGATATTGCCATGCTAGAAACAGGACAGTATGGTAAAAACTGGCCCTTCATACACATGATGCCCGAAGAAGTAGCGAACGCTGCACAAGACCTGCAAGCCAAAGTATTACTGCCTGTGCATTGGGCAAAGTTTGCTTTATCCAATCACGCCTGGACAGAACCCATTGAGCGTTTGCTGGCGAGCGCAGAAGACAAGGTGGTGATTACCACACCCAAAATAGGAGAACCCTTGCGCATAGGGGATACGTTGCCGGTGGAGAAATGGTGGAGATGATGAGTTGATGTGCTGATTTGTTGATGTGCTAATGTGCTGATGTGCTGGTGTGCTGATTTGATGATTTGAAAATTTGATGATTAACAAAGAGCTACGAGCTGCTGGCTGCTAGCTACTAGTAGCCAGTAACCAGAGGCTAGTGGCTGACAGCTAAAAAAGTTATTTGGCAACACGCACACCAAGCGACTGAAACGATTTACCGTGTATAATCTTGTTGAGGTCCTTCTGGGTTTTCATGATCTCGTCTAAGGAGAGTTTTAATTCAGTGTGGTATATTTTATAAATCAAGATCCACTCAGCCTTGTCCATAAAACCATCGGAGTTGGCAATTACACACAACCAGGCAATGGCCCTGATTTGGTGTTTGCTGTCCAGTTTTTTTAAACCAGCCAGGCAATCGTTGTAAAGGGCCGCAATATCTTTTGCCTTGAGCGCCTCCAGCTGACTTTCGAAGGTGGACAGGTCCAGGCCTTCTGCCTCCATCATTTTACGTCCCAAAGCAAGTTCGCGATCATCTACCTTGCCATCGGCACAGATAAGCAGGTAGTAAAGGCTGGTCAGGGTTGTCTTGAAATCCATACAAGAAATGTAATATAAACAGGGTGTTGAGAATAAAGTGCCAAACCAAAAATGGGGAAAAATAAGTCAGATAAGCCTTTTTTACTTTTTAACAGTTCCAGATTGGGAAAACTTACGCTTGGTTGGGGGACGGCCGATGTAAGTATTTTCAATTATACGTTATTTTTTTGAAAAAGATGAGCCTCAGACTGGAATTAGCTTAGCCCTATGTAGGAGGCTAAAAATCACCACCCTCATCGCCCTCATTTTGAGAGGGACCCCATCTTTCCCCCTACTCTGGAGCGGATACCCATCTATCCCCTTCCTTTGGAGGTGACACCCTTCTATCCCTCTACTCTGGAGGGGATACCCATCTATCCCCCTCCTATGGAGGGGATACCCTTTTATCCCCCTCCTGTGGAGGGGATGCCTAGCTATCCCCCTCCTGTGGAGGGGGCAGGGGGAGGTGGGAGGTGCGTAATAATAAGCACCTCCGTTTCCGCATCACTTGCTGGTAGATTAGTCGCGCGCGGGTCGACCGCAGCCTGATTTTCGAGGTGGACTTTATACTGAGGAAAACGCCTGGCCAGGTCTTCTTGCATGAACAGCGCTTGCTGATGGCGCAATTGGTGAGGCATGTGCAGCTCGTAGCAGAAAAGTTCTTCGAGAGGCCTTATGGGTTTTACCTGAAAGCGCACATGCTTGATAATTTTTTTCTCGAGCACACCATAGGCCAAGGTAAAAAGTGCGCATAGGCTTACGTTGTAAATCACTAAGTGGTGTGTATGGGGCAGCGTGTCGTTGAGGATAAGGCCGCTGCGTAAGTCTTTATTGAAAGGCGAGAGCGTAGATTGATAAAGTTTCTCTGTGGTGTTGATAGGATGAGGTTTGGTGTGCGGTGAAAGCATGCTTATAAAAAATAATCGTCCTCATGGCGCACCAGCAAATCCTGATAGTAAGCATGCCATTGTTTTTGCCTACTAAGTTCGAAGTGCAGGAGTAAGGCATAAATCGTTTTTAAATCATCGTGCATGGCTTCATCACAATCATCGATGATGATGTGCGAGAGCATATTGAGGAGGGCGTTTTTGTAACGTATTAGCTCTTCGTAATTGGCAATGGGAATTTCGATTTTGAGATTACTACTAAGCGTTTCATGAACGAAATAGATTGTAGTCTGCTTCTGCTCTACACCGAGTTCAATCATACAGATGAATTTTAAGAATTTCTATAAACTTCATCAGAAAAACTTATAAAATCAAGTCAATTTTAAGTTTTTCTGATAATTCAATCCGGATTACTATATATTGATTAAGAAATATGTAAAGAAGAAATGACTAAACTTGGAGAATACCTGGCGAAGAAATCAGTAAATAGGTCTGAAATTGCCCGAAAAACAGGATTGAGCAATCCGCGCTTAAGCGAGTTATCTACCAGTCCCAAAGCAAAACTGAGAGCAAGCGAACTGTATTTGATTGCCTTGGCAATTGAAGTTAACCCTTGCGATTTACTTCAATATGTGTGTAGTGAATTGAAATTGGTGAAGGCATAGAAATAATAAAATACGTAATAAATATGCCTGATTTGTATATTAGTGTTCCTAAAAACATTATATATGACAAAACTGGGCGAATTTCTGGCAAAACGATCCATCAACAGGGCAGCCATCTCCAGAAAAACAAAAATCCACACCACCCGACTGAACGAACTTTCAAACAACGACTCTGCCAAACTTAGGGTGGAGGAATTATACCTGATCGCCTTGGCGATTGAAGTTGATCCGTGTGAGTTATTAAAGTTTGTGTGTGGAGAATTGAAGCTGGGGAAGGCCTAGTGCAACAGCTTTTTTATATTCCCTTCTTAATTTACTGTTATAGTAAACTCTCCGACCTTGGTTTAACAAAAAAAGAAGAAGCACCACTCGTCCTTGTTTGCAACCATAGCCGTCAGGTTAAGCGTGTAATCCATTGAATTAGAGCAAGAAAGAGAATTTTAGCAATACCTTAAACAGGTATTTTTCTGAGTCTTTAAGCGAGTCACGTATTGAAGCAATAGCAAGATCAACAGGTTTTTGTA
>NZ_JBMRCF010000009.1:0-157227 GCF_057350905.1 Chryseotalea sp.
ATTTAGAATTTAGAATTTAGAATTTAGAATTTAGAATTTAGAATTTAGAATTTAGAATTTAGAATTTAGAATTTAGAATTTAGAATTTTTAAAATCCAGTAAATCTTGCTCCTTTTGGTGTTAATTTTCGGTATCAGGATTTTTAGGATTTAAAGATTAGCAAGATTTAGTGATGTTTTATAAATTTTTAGATGAATTATTTGCTCTAATCTTGTTCACGCAGTAAATCCTTAAATCCCGTTCTTACTTGCAATATGAATCAATTGAGAACCTTGCTTTAGGGTCACCCAGTACAACGGCTTGTCTCCAATCAACACAGGCTTTTTTAGTATCCTCCATTTGATAATAGAAATTACCCCGCTGCTTAAAATAAGAAGCATTTTTTGGTTCTATGCGAATCGCTTCGTCCATGTCGGATATCGCAGCGCCAACATCTTCATTGTTAGCCTTACATGTGGCACGATTATAATAAGCCAGACCATCCTCAGGGTTGAGCTGAATAACACGGTTGTAGTCCAGAATAGCACCTTCAAAATCTTCAATCTCCTCTTTGATCAATGCTCTGTTAAAATAGTTATTGGGATTTTTTGGATCAACATTAATGGCATTGCCAAGCTCTGTAATAGCAGATTTTGTATCGTCTAATCCTAGATAAGCTTTGGCCTTGTCGGCAAAAAGTATGGGTGTATTCTCACCTGCCTTCTGTGCCTCATCATAGCTCTTGATGGCCTCTCTGTACATCTCCTGCTCCAAACTTACGCGACCACGCCTGTAGAAAATATTTTTATCCTTTACACCAGAAGCAATGAGTCGATCTAAATATTCCTCGGCAGCCACAAAATTATTTCCATTGTAGTAGGCATCAGCCAACTGGCGGTTCAGTTCAGGATCAGGTTTTTGCGTAATCTTTTCCACCATGCGAAAGTCCTTGGCGGCTTCATCAAACTTGTTTGTTTTTACAAAGAGGGAGCCTCTGTTTTGGTAGGCGCTTACGTACTCTTTATTACTGGTAAGTGCTGTGTTAAAATCTTTTAGCGCATCAGGATAATTCTCCATTTCCAGATAAACGCGACCTCTGTTGTTGTAGAGTGCAGGGTCACGATGGCCCAATGTAACGGCTTGTGTATAATCATCTAAAGCAGCAGTAGCATTTTTTAGCCAATAACGCGCGTCACCACGGTGAAAAAAAGCAACAGCTAGTTTAGCGTCTTTTTCTATAGCCGTTGTGAAATCACTTTGAGCATCATCATACCTTTTAGCCTCCAGCTTACAAACACCACGCATATCATAAGCCACTGCATCATTAATGCCACTGTTAATAGCATTGTCTAAATCAGTAAGGGCTCCGGTGTAATCTTTTAATTGATAGCGTGCAGTGCCGAGCTGGTAATATACTTCTGCAGTTCGTTCTCCCATTTCAACTGCTTTGGCTAAATCACTAATAGCCTTGTCGTATGTTTTAAGTTTAAAATGCGATCCACCTCTTGCTTCATACACTTTGGCATTGGTGGTGCCGGCATCAATAGCTTTAGTAGCAGGATCAAGCGCACCTTTATAATCTTCTGTCTTGTATTTGGCGATGGCTAATATAGTAAATTCATCTACCCCCGCCTGATTGCGAGAGGCAACGATCGCCATATCAGCAGCAGCACCTTTAAAATCATTTAAAGCAAAGCGTGCCTTGCCACGGTTATTAAAGGCAAGTGTGTATTCATTTTTTAATCCGATGGCGCGGTCAAAGTCTGAAAGTGATTCCTGCACGAGTCCTGCATTGACTTTGGCCTTACCTCTGTTATTATAAATGACTTCATCATTCTGGCCTAAAGCAATGGCTTTGTCGTAAGCTTCTATACTGCCCGTAAAATTATTTTGTTTAAAACGACCATTACCTGCAGCATAGTACACCTCTTTATTTTGAGAATTTAATGTCACAGCTTTTTCAAGAATGGGTTGAGCCTCTTCTTCCTTTTTAAGCTGTAGTTTACTAATAGCCAGATTTTCAAAAGCCACTAAGTCGCTGGTATTTTTGGCAATTGTTTTTTGCAGATCAATCTCGGTTGCCACATAATCTTTTAATTGAAAAGAAGCCTTGCCCCTTTTTTCGTACACACCATCTTCCTTTTCCCCTGCAACTTCAGCAGCAGTTAGTGCTTCAACGGTACCCTTATAATCTTTTGCATCATAACGCAAATAGCCTGCATAAAGCAGCACCTTTGCGTCTTTTACTCCGGCTTTAATAGCTTTTTCCAGATAGTCTTTTGCTGCATCTTTTTTAGCTGTGTTGTAATTGGCCAGTGCAAGCATTTGTAGTAATTCAGCTGTTTCCCCTTCAGCTACTTTCGCTTTTTCCAGATCAGGTAGGGCGCCTGCATAGTCTTTTGTATTGTATTTGGCGGTACCTCTGTTTAAATAAGCTTTCGAATAATCATTTTTCAATTGGATAGCTTTGTCGAAATCTGCGATGGATGCAGTCACTTGATCGCTATTCATTTTGGCTTTTCCTCTGTTATTGAAGAGTACTGGGTCTTTGTCATTCAGCACAGAAGCTTCGTTGTAATAAGAGATTGCCTTGGAAAAATTATTTTTCTTGAAATTGATATCGCCCAGATTTTTGAAAGCATCAAAATCTTTAGCCCCCAATGAAATGGCTTTTTCCAAATCCGGTTCAGCAAGATCTGGTTTCTGCAGGTTGATGGCAGACAAACCTTTCATTAAGAATAAATCGGCACTACTGGCACCGGCAGTTGCCGCTTTGCTCAATGACTCCAGTGCGCCACTAAAATCTTTATTCTTGTATTGGCATGTACCTAACTGATTAAGTGTTTCAGCATCGCTGATGCCCATACTTACTGCGGCTGCCAGGTTTTTAGACGATTCTATACAGTCAGCATTTTGTGCCTGACTCAAGCCCAGCATTTTGTAAACGTCTTTATCTTTTATGCCTTTAGCAACTACTTTACTCAGAGCATCCGCACTTCCCTTAAAGTCTTTAAGCGTGTATTTGGCTGTACCAGTTTTTTGCAGAAATTCTGTTTCAGTTTTACCTGACGCAATCAGTTTATCAAAATCCAATGAAGCTTCTTTCCAGTTTTGTAAAGCGTAATGTGTGTTAGCACGATTTTCAATGGCCTTATCGTAATCTGCTTTAAGTGAGATAGCTTTATCAAAATCAGGGATGGCATTTTTAAGATCTTGTGTGTTTGCTTTAGCCTTACCACGATTATTCCAGACAATTGGATCTTTGTCGTTTAGGGCGAGTGCTGCATCGTAATGTTTGATGGCTGCTGTAAAATCATTTTTCAAGAAACTGATGTCTGCCATATTTTTGAAGACATCATACTCCTTAGCACCAAGCGAAATCGCTTTTTCATAATCTTTGGCAGCAGCTTCATTATTTTTGGTGTTGAAGTATGCATGACCACGCATCACAAATACATCGACTTCATTGACCCCAGCAGTAATGGCTCGACTTAATGATTCGATAGCGGGTGTGAACTCTTTGTTTTTAAACTGACAGCTTCCGAGTTGACGAAATACATCTTTATCGGTGCTACCCATAGCTACAGCAGCACTCAGGTTTTTTTGTGCTTCTGTACAGTCACCTGAGGTGGCCTGACTGAGACCAAGCATTTGAAATACATCTTTATCGCGAACACCTTTGGCTGTTACTTTACTCAGTGCTTCAATAGTACCCTTGGTATCTTTTAACTCATATTTGGCTGTTCCTGTTTTCTGAAAAAGTTCTATTTCAGTTTTTCCGGCAGCAATCATTTTGTCGAAATCTTCCACACTGCCTTTCCAGTCTTTTAGAGCATAACGTGTGGCAGCTCTGTTTTCAAGGGCTTTGTCATAATCGCCTTTTAATGCCAGGGCTTTATCGAAATCAGGTAAGGCATTTTGAAAATCTTGTAAGTTGAATTTGGCCTTACCGCGGTTATTGTAAAGTATGTGATCTGCTTTACCGAGCGCTATGGCCTTGTCGTAATTAGCAATAGCATCTTTATAGCTTTCCAGTTTAAATTTGGCATTCCCCAACGTAGCGAAGACATCGAAATTATTAGCGCCCATGCTTGTGGCTTTTTCCAGATCAGTAGCTGCTCCTGTAGCATCGTTCAAATTGTATTTGGCGAGCCCGCGGTATTCAAAAAGTTCGGCAGTATTGATGCGTGCCTTTACCGCTTCATCCAGGTCTAACCGGGCTTTGTCATATTGTTGTTGTTTGGCATAGGATAGTCCTCTTTTTACATAGACTTCTTTATTAGCGAAGCCAGAGTTAATCAGTTGAGTGAATTGGAGGATGGCATCATTCAAATCATTAGCCTCCAGTTTTTTTAATGCGGAAGCATATTGCACCTGCATGATTGAGTCTTGCTTTTGCGCGTGCAGTGTTAAACTGAAAAGGAGTAAAATGCCAATAGTGTATGCCTTCATGGTTGAAGCTGTTTAGTCTGCTAAATTATCAAAAAAACAGCGCTTATCTGAAGGCAATCAGATCAGGAATTATACCAATTATAGAGGTATATAAGGGTAAGAATGGCTAAAATAGCTATAAGCATGAAGCCAAAGACTTTTGCTCTTTTGTAATAGCCTTGTACGGGTAGATTCTTTTTCACTTTTAATTAATGGTCAAAGATACGCTTTAGTAAACCATTGTTGGGGTAAAAAGTCTAAAAAGGCTGTTAAAAAACAAAAAAACAAGGCGATTTAAGTCTTTTGAAAGACATTAACCTGCAGTTGTATTGCCAAGTACTTGCATGGTTTCAAGTGTAGGGCTTGCTTTGCCTCCCTTAGGTTCAATGGTTACAGCGAAGGCAGCTGCTCCTTGTCCGATGTTTTTCATTTTAATAAGTCCTGCCAGATTGCCATCAAAAACTCCAGCATCAACAGGTTTACCATCAATAATTGCCCAAAGCTGGTATTGATTTTCTGTTGAGAGCTCCTTCATATTTTGAAGACTCAGGTATACTTCCTCGGTGTTTTCATTCCAATACACTGCTGCAAGCGCCTGTGGTGCATTGGCTGTGCCTTTCATCACAATTCGTTTGAAGTCAGGACTGTTGATTACGCGCAAATCAGTTTCAATTTGACTAATACGGTTGTTAACAGTGTTATAATCTTCAGCAATCTGCTGGTTGCGTGTCATCAGATCGTTTAGGCTAACAACAGTAGTGCGCCATTTATTATAATAGTTGTAAGCTAAGAATGAACTGATTATCGCTAGACTTAAGGAGGCGGCTACCGCAAATTGCCAGAAGCGTGTTTGATTACTTGAAGGCCTTAAAGGAATTACTTTCTTATCTGCTTGCTGATCGAGTGCTTCAAAAAGTTGATTTTTAACTTTGGCAGAAGGCTGAATAGCTGTTTTCATTAACAGTAGCTCCTGCGTTGCTTCTATCTGCTCCAGTTCAATTTTCAGCGCGGGGTATTGTTGCAAATGCAGTTCTACCTCCCTGCGTTCATTTTCCGCAAGTAAGCCGGCAGCATAAGCCTCTAAAACTCCACTCGATATGTATTCTTCTAAATTCAAGCGCCTACTATTGATCGTAATTGTTGCATGGCTGAACGCAATCTCGTTTTTACTGTACCCAACGGAATATTGAACTCTTCCGCCAGCTCAGATTGTGAATAGCCTTTAAAGTAAAGGTGCTCCACAACAAAGCGTTGTTCTTCCACTAATTTGTTTAAAACCTCTTTTAGGCCTATGCCGTCTATATTTTGTTCAAGAGCATCTTGCCTGTCGATTGTATGTACGAGAGAATCAATGCCTTTGGTTTTCTGATCCTTAGAAATTTCTTTAGAGCGGGTTTTGTCTATCGCCTGATTACGGGCAATGTTCAACATCCAGGTGAATAACTTGCCCTTAGAAGCATCATATTGGTCAATGCGATCCCAGATTTTTAAGAATATATCCTGTAAAACCTCCTCCGCAATGTCTTCATGTTGAAGAATACGATGAATGACTCCATATAAAGCGCCTGAATAATGATCATAGAGATAGGACAGGGCTGACCTGTCTTTGGCCAGCAAGCGGCTGACCAGTTCTTTCTCCTCTATGTGTATTCTTAAAGCGATGGTTGTAGTGATTAAAGCCTCAAATTATTAAAAAAGAGTCATATTGAAAATGTTTGCAAGGAGCATTTAAAAATTAAGTAGGACACCGAGTTATTGCCAGATAAATACCTTGAACAAAGTCTGTACTGAATACATCCTAATAAATAGTCAGGTTTGATCTCTGGTTCTTAAGCTTCTACAGATTGACCTATTGCTTTAGTTCTATGTTGTTCCATACGCAAGGGCAGGTTAAGTGGCGATAAAAAAGTAATGAGCATCAAAATAGTTTAGGTGTTAAACAAAATGAATACTGTTATAAAGTTAGATTTTGAATAACCGTACCATTTTTATAAGCAGTGTATTGTTTTAATTCTCAGCATGGAATATGATTTCGAGGTACTAAATGGTTAAAAGACTATGTTACGTTAAACAAAACATTTTTATATTCTTTTCATGTTACTCATCACCCGTTAACTACCGTTTAACGGTGTGATAAGTATTTTTTTGATTTAATAAAATCCAACCGATAACCATCGTTCGTAAGTGGTGTTAATTAAATAAACAAAACTCATTTTATGAAAAAAGTATTGATTGCATCATTTAGTTTATTGTTATCTGTTGCGGCATATGCACAGAAACCAGTTACTGTAGGAGGCTCACCGATGTATCCGACAAAGAACATCATTGAGAATGCAGTAAACTCAAAAGATCACACAACACTTGTGGCCGCAGTAAAAGCAGCAGGTTTGGTTGAAACATTATCAGGTGCAGGTCCTTTCACCGTATTCGCTCCAACAAATGCAGCATTTGAAAAATTGCCTGCTGGCACTGTAGAAAATTTATTGAAGCCTGAGAACAAGGCAACACTTACTGCAGTATTGACTTACCATGTTGTAGCAGGTAGATTAAGCGCAGCGGATGTAGCCAATGCTATTAAAGCAGGTAAGGGTACAGCTACCTTAACAACAGTGCAAGGTGGTAAACTTCAGGCGATGATGAGCGGCAAGGACGTATTGTTGAAAGACGAAAAAGGAAACACATCTAAAATCTCTATCTTCGATGTGAACCAGTCCAACGGTGTGATTCACGTGGTAGAATCAGTAGTGTTACCTAAATAATCAGCAACATTGAAAAATAAAAAAGCTCACCAGAATGGTGAGCTTTTTCTATTCATTAAAATGTGTAAGACCTAGAGGTGAATCACTTCACCATAGGCTGCTGCAGCCGCTTCCATAATGGCTTCGCTCATGGTAGGGTGAGGGTGTACAGATTTCACAATTTCATGACCAGTAGTCTCCAGGTTACGGGCCACTACTACTTCAGCAATCATTTCAGTTACGTTAGCACCAATCATGTGTGCGCCTAACCACTCGCCATACTTGGCATCAAAAATTACTTTTACAAAACCATCGGGAGCACCACCAGCTTTCGCTTTGCCTGATGCCGTGAATGGGAACTTGCCAACCTTTACTTCATATCCGGCTTTCTTGGCTGCTTCTTCTGTATAACCTACTGAAGCAATTTCAGGCGATGCATAAGTACAACCAGGAATGTTATTATAGTTAAGCGGATGAGGATTTTGTCCTGCTATTTTCTCTACGCAAATAATGCCTTCAGCTGAAGCTACGTGTGCCAGGGCAGGGCCTTTCACAACATCACCAATGGCATAGATGCCTGGTACGTTTGTTTTGTAGTAATCGTCAACGATAATTTTTCCTTTCTCGTGTTTCACACCGGTTTCTTCCAAACCAATACCCTCCAGGTTGGTTACAACTCCGGCAGCCGATAACACGATATCAGCTTCTATCTTGATTTCACCAGTAGGCGTTTTAACAGTTGCCACACAGCCTTTACCACTTGTATCAACACCGGTTACTTCTGAGCTGATGTGTATGGTCATGCCTGATTTTTTGAAAGACTTTTCCAATTGCTTGGAAACCTCTTCATCTTCTACAGGCACAATGCGTGGCATAAATTCAACAATGGTTACTTCCGTACCGATGGCGTTGTAGAAGTAAGCAAACTCAACGCCAATAGCGCCAGATCCTACCACCAATAATTTTTTAGGTTGTTCTTGCAGCACCATGGCCTCGCGGTAGCCAATAATTTTTTTGCCATCGAATTTCATGGAAGGTAACTCGCGTGAGCGACCGCCAGTAGCAATAATAGTGTGCTTAGCTTCGTAGTCAGTTTTTTTGCCTTCGGCATCTGTTACTTCTACTTTACCGCCTTTTTTTACTTTACCGAAGCCAACAATATGGTCGATCTTATTCTTCTTAAATAAAAATTGAATGCCTTTGCTCATACCAGCCGCTACATCGCGACTGCGTTTTACCATGTCTTTAATATCAGCTTTCGCCTCGCCTACCGTAACGCCATAATCTTTGGCGTGCTTGATATATTCAAAAACGTTGGCACTCTTTAATAATGCTTTTGTAGGAATACAGCCCCAATTCAGGCAGATACCGCCCAATTCTGCTTTTTCGACCACACCCACCTTCATGCCCAGTTGAGAAGCACGGATGGCGGCCACATACCCACCAGGCCCACTGCCAATAACGATTAAATCATATTTAGACATAGCTATGCTTTTAAATTCGCTGCCAAAGATAAGCCTGCATTTGCGCTTTCAAAACTCAAAATTTAACAGATTTATGGCTTTTGCTTACTTTTGACAAAATGAAGATCGTCCACATTGTACTTTTATCCATCAGCTCGCTGGCCATAGTGGGTGGTACTTTTATGAATTTAAAATTCCACATGGTTGAAGGGCTTTTTGTGCGCGATGCCGGACTGGTCGGTATAGTCGTATTTATCATCCTATTTTATAAACACCTAAAATCCAACAATGAAACTACTTCAAAATAAAACGGCTTTGGTTACCGGAGCCTCTAAGGGTATTGGAAGATCCATTGCTTTAAAGTATGCTGAGCAGGGTGCAAATGTGGCTTTTACCTATTTATCAAGTGTGGAACAAGGACAAGCACTGGAGGCAGAACTGGCCGCCAAAGGGGTAAAGGCAAAAGGCTATCGCTCGGATGCCTCTGATTTCGCACAAGCCGATAAACTGATTGCTGATGTAATTGCTGATTTTGGTTCATTGGATATTTTAGTAAACAATGCCGGCATTACCATGGATAACCTGTTGCTTCGCATGAATGAAGAAGCCTGGGATCGTGTGATCAACGTTAATTTGAAATCATGTTTTAATACGGTGAAGGCGGCCACCAAGCAAATGATGAAGCAGAAAAGCGGCTCTATTATTAATATGACTTCTGTGGTTGGCTTAAAAGGCAATGCAGGTCAGGCCAACTATTCAGCATCAAAAGCAGGTATTATCGGTTTCACAAAATCAGTAGCCCTTGAGTTGGGTTCGCGCGGTGTGCGCAGCAATGCAATTGCGCCTGGTTTTATTGAAACAGAAATGACTGGTAAACTAGATGAGAAAACAGTGCAGAGCTGGAGAGACGCCATTCCTTTGAAACGTGGCGGCAGTCCGGATGATGTGGCAGATGCTTGTGTTTTCTTAGGTTCAGATATGTCGGCATACATTACCGGACAGGTACTTCAGGTTGATGGGGGAATGCTCACTTAATCAATTGTTCATTGTAAATTGTCAATTATTAAAAGATCATGGCTAAAAGAGAAATTAAAAAAGTAGATCCTTTTTCACTGGCAAAAGTGCTTGGAATTCTTTACGCTTTATTGGGAGTGATCATCGGGTTGATGTTTGCTGCGTGGGGCTCTGTGATGTCAAATTTACATATGGCAGAAAGTGATGAGACAACGAAAACCATTCTCAGCTTTTTTGGAATTGGCAGCATCATTTTCTTTCCCATTCTTTACGGCATCATTGGGCTGGTTGCAGGTGTAATTACAGCTGCACTTTACAATGTAGTAGCAGGTTGGGTAGGTGGTGTGATGATTGAAGTAGGTGAGTAAACTTATTCACTTTGTAAAACTATAATTGATGACCAGTCTTGTACTGGTCATTTTTATTTCTGATAGTCCGTGTAGATACCACTAGTTTTGAAAACAGTAGGGATTAATAAAATGGATCATCAGTCAGGCGGATTTTAGATAAAGACGAGGATTAGTAATTTTTTATTTATTGATGTATGAAGAAAACAGAAATTCAAAATCTTATTGACACGCTATCGCATACTTTTGAAAAAAACGCCTGGCATGGGCCTGCAGTATTGGAAGCACTGGAAGACGTGCGTGATGTACAAGCTGACCAACGAATGGGGAACTCGCATACTATTATTGAATTAATTGCACACATGACAGCGTGGAGAAATTTTGTCTGCGAAAAATTGGAAGGGAATGCTGCCTTTGATATTGATACCGATGAAATGAATTTTCCAAGCACTAAAAATCTGAAGACAACAATACTGGAGTTAAAAGCGAGTCAAAAACGATTGTTAAGATTGCTCGAACAAACACCAATTGAAAAATTAGAAGAAAAAGTTCCAGGCCGTCCTTTCAAATTTAAGGTCATGCTAAACGGCATCATCCATCATGATTTGTATCACACCGGTCAGATTGTGTTGTTGAGGAAATACCATAACGAACAGCTGTAAGGCAAAAAATATTTTAAAATATTTCTTGAAGTATTTGGAAACTCTACTAAACCAGTATACGTTTGTGTCATCATAGTCGAGAAGGCCATTCGCCCAATCGATTTATAAAGAAGTGCTGAGAGAACAGGCTCAAAGAAGCACTAGCAACCGCCACCAAATGTGGAAAGGTGCTAAATCCTGCTCCCAACAAGGTGTTGAGGAGAACTATAAAACGATTGAAAATGAAAACAATTAACTTCATTCACATCACAAAGCAGGTGCTTCTAAGCTTAAAAGCTTCTATTCACGACTTAACTCAATCCATCATTTATTGTTGCCTCCCTTTTGCCACGCATAGGGAAGCACATACAACTTATACGTGTTGTATGTGTATGCCTGCCGCCAATGCAGGTTGTTGTTGTTAACGATTAATCTTTTTTCGTAACACAACACTCAAGGCTTGACAAGTCATGTCATCGCTTTGCTTCTTACTATTTTCTCAAAACATTTTTAACAATCTAAATACTATTATCATGTCTAATTTACGTTTTGAAACACTTCAGCTACATGCTGGTCACGAAATTGATGCTACAGGTTCACGTGCAGTTCCTTTGTATCAAACAACTTCTTACACTTTTAAAAACTCGGAGCATGGTGCCAATCTATTTGCTTTAAAAGAGTTTGGTAATATCTATACACGCATTATGAACCCCACCACCGATGTGTTTGAAAAACGCATCGCTGCTTTAGAGGGTGGTTTGGCGGCCTTGGCAGTAGGTAGTGGTCAGGCAGCACAGTTTATTGCACTCAACAACATCTTACAAACAGGCGATAACTTTGTAAGTACTTCATTTTTATATGGCGGTACCTATAATCAATTTAAAGTTGCTTTTAAACGCCTGGGAATTGAAGTAAGATTTGCAGAAGGAGATAAGCCTGAAGCATTTGAAAAACTAATTGACAATAAAACAAAAGCGATTTACCTCGAAACCATCGGTAATCCTGGTTTTAACATTCCCGACTTTGATGCCTTATCAGCATTGGCCAAAAGCTACGACATTCCATTGATTGTTGATAATACTTTTGGTGCTGGCGGATTCTTGTTTAAACCAATTGAACATGGTGCTGCAGTGGTGGTGGAGTCTGCTACGAAATGGATTGGTGGCCACGGTACCTCTATTGGTGGCGTGATTGTCGACAGTGGAAATTACAATTGGGGTAATGGCAAGTTTCCACAGTTCACTGAACCATCAGAGGGTTATCACGGATTAAAGTTTGCCGAAGTATTTGGTGTTAACAATCCGCTCGGATTGCCCAACATTGCTTTCATTATTCGTGCAAGAGTAGAAGGCTTACGCGATTTTGGTTCAGCGATTAGTCCGTTCAATTCTTTCTTGTTAATACAAGGCCTTGAAACCTTATCGCTGCGTGTGCAGCGCACAGTAGACAATGCCTTGGCTTTGGCCCAATGGCTGGAGCAACATCCGCAGGTTGAAAGTGTGAACTACCCCGGTCTGGAGAGCAGTACTTATCATAAACTGGCTAAAAAATATTTACGCAATGGTTTTGGTGGCGTACTCTCCTTCACACTAAAAGGCAGCAAAACACATACAACTAAGTTTGTAGATTCGTTGAAGTTAGTAAGTCACTTAGCCAATGTAGGTGATTCGAAAACACTCATTATTCAACCTGCCGCCACTACGCATCAGCAATTAAGCGAAGAGGAACAATTATCAACAGGTGTATTGCCAACCTTGCTTCGCGTGTCGGTAGGCATTGAACATATCGATGACATTAAAGCCGACTTTGTTCAGGCACTCGAAAAAGTTAGCCTCACCCCCATCCCCTCTCCAGAGGTAAGGGGTGAATACCAAGTAAAATAACTTCAGATAAAGTTTATGAAGCAAACATCAACATATTATTTCAATGAATCCTTTGAGTTGGAGCTGGGTGCTTATTTACCCGGCTTCCAACTTCAATACACCACAGTAGGTAAGCTGAATGCTGAACGCGATAATGTGATTTGGGTTTGTCATGCCTTAACAGGAAGTTCTGACTTTACCGAATGGTGGGGAAAACTTTTTACCAAAGAAGGCGTATACAGTCCTGATAAATATTTTATTGTTTGTGCTAATATTCTAGGTAGTTGTTACGGATCAACCAACGCTTTTTCCATTAATCCTGAGACAGAAGGAATTTATTTTCATGATTTTCCTACGCTGACTAACCGTGATGTGGTAAGGGCCTTCGACTTATTGCGCAGGTCACTCGGCATTCATTCTGTTCACACACTGATAGGAGGATCCTTAGGCGGACAACACGTGTTGGAATGGGCCATTCAGGAACCTGATGTTTTTGAATACATCATTCCCATTGCCACCAATGCTGTGCATTCTCCCTGGGGTATTGCATTTAATGAGGCACAACGTATGGCCATTGCAGCAGATAATACCTGGAAAAATAAAGATTATCTGGCAGGGGCAGAAGGATTAAAAGCAGCGAGAGCCATTGGTATGCTATCATATAGAACATACGATACCTATAAACAAACACAAGCCGAAAATAGTACTGATGTTACAGAAACTTTCAGGGCGGCCACCTATCAGCAATACCAGGGCGTAAAACTGGTAAAGCGTTTTAATGCCTTTGCCTACTGGACATTAACAAAAATGATGGACAGTCAGCAAGTGGGGCGTGACAGATCAGGTATTGAGGATGCGCTGAAAAAAATTAAAGCAAAAACCCTGGTAATCGGCATTGACAGTGATGTACTCTTTCCGTTAACAGAACAACTCTTTCTGGCAGAGAATATTCCGCAGGCAGATATTGCCATTATACAATCTCTTTATGGACATGATGGTTTTCTGGTTGAATATGATCAGTTGACTAAAGCCATAACAAAATTTTATCAGCAAGCAGAAGTATCAACGAGTAAATAATTTTTAGATAGAAAATACATAATAAATGAAAAAGAAATTAACAATTGGTCTTTTCGGATTTGGTGTAGTCGGTCAGGGACTCTATAATGTGCTTAGCCAAACCCACGGTGTTAAGGCAGAGATAAAACGAATAGCCATTAAGGATAAGAACAAAGACAGAACCTTACCTCAGGAGTTATTTACTACGGATAAGACTGAGATTCTCAACGATCCTTCTATTGACATAGTCATAGAGTTAATCAACGACCATGAAGCGGCATATGAGATTGTCAAAGAGGCAATAGAGAAAGGTAAGCACGTAGTCACTGCTAATAAACGTATGCTGGCAGAAAACCTGGAAGAGTTTTACGAATTACAACAGCGTTATGGTAAATCAATTTTATACGAAGGGTCAGTATGCGGAAGTATACCCATCATCCGAAACCTTGAAGAGTACTACGATAATGATCTGTTAACTTCCATTGAAGGCATTTTTAACGGATCAACTAATTACATTTTAACAAAAGTTTTTGAAGAGAAGAAATCCTATGCCGATGCTTTATTAAAAGCACAGGAATTAGGCTTTGCAGAAACTGATCCCGCACTTGATGTTGAAGGTTATGATGCCAAGTTTAAATTAGTGATTGCTATAGCGCACACTTTTGGCGTATTTGTTAAACCTGCAGATATTATCAATATTGGCATCAATAAAATTTCGGCAACGGATTTGAAGTACGCTAAAGAGAATAATCTTTCAATAAAGCTTGTGGCGCGCTCATTTAAGCAAGGCGATAAAGTTTTTGGTTTTGTTGCACCTCAATTTATTGAGGCACACCATCCTTTAGCTTCTATCCGTAATGAATACAATGCAGTTTTAGTAGAGGGGGCATTTGCCGAAAAACAAACTTTTGTAGGCAAGGGTGCAGGGAGTTATCCAACTGGGTCGGCAGTGTTATCAGATGTATCTGCGCTAACGTATGGCTATGCGTATGAGTATAAGAAGCGGGCGCAGCATGAAGCGCTTACCTTTTCCAACGATTTGCTGGTAGAGGCTGTAGTAACTTTTGAAGACGAGAACGCGGTAAGCATCAAAGATTTTGAGACTTTTAAATCAGGGTATGCTGCCAATGGCAAACAATTGTTGCAAGGCATTTTAACATTAGCCCAATTTAAAGCGTTAAGTGAGCGTGATGGTGTAAGTGTTTTATTGGCAGCAAATGCCACCTTTAGTCCTGTTAGGGAGTTGATATCAGTCGGTGTTTTAGCATCCTGAAAGCAGGTCTTTTTACCACCAAAAATGACTAAGTCTGATGGAAGGTAAAGACTTAAGGGTAGTATTTAGTTAAACAATTAATAATCAAACGTTTAACCAATCAAAAATTATAGGCTTTGCGAAACAAAAATTCGCGACCAGCCTTATATTTGTGGACTTAAATTTTACCTGTTATGGTTATTACCTCTTCCATTCTGGCGTTCACCATTGTTATCCTTTTGCTGGTGGCGCTTCTTATTTTTGCTCAGGCTAAATTGGTGCAATCCGGACCAGTAAAAGTTGTGATTAACGGTGAAAAAGAAATCACTGTATCGGCCGGTAGCTCTTTATTGTCAACCCTGGCAAACGAGAAAATATTTTTGCCTTCTGCCTGTGGTGGAGGGGGTACTTGTGCCATGTGCAAGTGTGTTGTAGAATCAGGAGGCGGAGATGTATTGCCCACAGAGATGGGTCACCTGAGCCGCGCTGAGAAACTCGGCAATGTACGTTTAGGTTGCCAGGTAAAAGTAAAGCAGGACATGAACATCCGCATCCCTGACGAAATCTTCGGTATTAAGAAGTGGGAGTGCGAAGTGGTTTCTAATTATAACGTGTCAACGTTCATTAAAGAATTTGTAGTAAAACTGCCTCCTGGAGAAACACTGCATTTTGAGGCGGGGGGTTACATCCAGATTGATGTGCCAGCCTTGACGGTTGACTTCAAAACGATGGACATCACACCTCACCCTGAATTGGGTCACAGCAGCAAAGATGTTTTCAAAGGCGATTGGGATAAGTTCAAGTTATGGGATCTGAAAATGAAGAATGATGAGCCCATCTTCCGTGCCTATTCAATGGCCAACCACCCGGCTGAGGGTAATATCGTGATGTTGAACATCCGTATCGCAACGCCACCATGGGATCGCGCCAACAATAAATGGATGGATGTAAATCCTGGTATCTGTTCTTCATACGTTTTCTCCCGCAAGCCTGGAGATAAAGTAACTATTTCAGGACCTTACGGTGAATTCCATATCAATAAAACACAACGTGAAATGGTCTACATCGGTGGTGGTGCCGGAATGGCTCCATTACGTGCGCAGATCTTCCACCTATTTCACACAGAAAAAACAAACCGGAAAGTATCTTACTGGTATGGCGGTCGCTCTAAAAAAGAGTTGTTCTATGTTGAGCACTTCCGCAAAATCGAGCAAGAGTTTCCTAACTTCCAGTTTAACATCGGTTTGAGTGAACCATTACCTGAAGATAACTGGAAGGTGAAGAAAAACCTGGAAGACAGAGAAGCAGATGGCTATGTAGGTTTCATCCACCAGTGTTTATTTGATAATTATTTGAAGAATCACCCTGCACCTGAGGATATCGAATTCTACCTATGCGGACCTCCATTGATGAACGCAGCGGTATTGAAAATGCTCGATGAAATGGGTACACCAAAAGAAAATATTCGCTTTGACGATTTCGGTGGCTAATCTTCACCAAACTATACAAGGAAGCCTTCCATTTTGGAAGGCTTTTTTGTTTTATAAAAGTCAAGTTGTAGTGGCCACAGATTTACACAGAACCAAAGAAAAACCAAGGGCACATTGGAAGTGTGACCGAGGATATAAGGTATTCGCTGCTGATTTTTCCAACGCATAAAGCTCATGGTGTGTCTAAATGGAAAACTCAGGTTATGATTAAGGGAATTGTTATGCTGCTGATGCTTGGTCTTTCGCTTTCGGCATTCTCCTGCGAAGACTCACTTGACTTGCCATGTGCTAATAACGACTGGTTGGAGGCAAAGGTGAAGCAGATGAAAAGAGCAAGCTGGCAAGAAGGACTGATAGAACAGTATGAGTACGAAGGCCAGGCGGTGATTTCGATCAATAACTGTTTTGGTTGTGCTGATGCCATGACAGTGGTATATGATTGCTCAGGAAATGAATTATGTAAGTTTGGCGGTATTGCAGGCTATAACACCTGTCCGGATTTTGCGACTGAAGCGAGATTTGTAAAAGTAATTTTTAAGTCATAACCAGCAAGTGTTCAAGTTCAGATTTGGAATGATTATATTCACACTTCATTCCAGCCAACATGGACTTAACCATTTTCTTCTCACCCGTTGACGAAAGCATTTACGAGAACATTTCGTCCACCTCTTCTTTCTATAAAAACATTCGTGTATATGGCGATAAGATGCCTGATTACCGCGATGCACATATTGTAATTATTGGCGTAAGCGATCCTGACACAAAGGCTGCAGATGAGATCAGAAAGAAATTATACAATCTTAAGCGTGGTGCGGGTGCTTTCAGAATCGTTGATTTGGGAAATTTAAATCCTGGTCACGACAGAGATGAAATGTATACACGCATTAGTGAAGTGTGTCGCATTGTGCTGGAACAAAATGTATTGCCAATCATTATTGGAGGTGCACACGATTTGGATTTCGGTCAGTACGCGGCCTATGAAACCTTTGAGAAGTTAGTAAGCTTTTTAAATGTTGACGCTTTTCTTGATCTGGAAGATGATCCACAAACGAGTATTGAAAGAAAACATGTGCATAAGATATTGCTGCATGAACCAAACTATCTCTTCAATTATATTCATTTAGGTTATCAGAGTTATTTGATTGATCCTTTATCTGTGTCTGTATTGGAGAAACTTTACTTTGAAGCTTTTCGCATAGGGCAAATGCGCACCAATATGCAAGAGATGGAACCAGCCATCCGCCATGCCGATTTACTTTCTTTTGATGTTACCGCTATTCGATCCAGCGATGCACCCGGCAATCGTTATGCTCAACCCTTTGGCTTAACTGGCGAAGAGGCTTGTCAGATTTGCTGGTATGCAGGATTGAATGAGAAGTTGAGCTCGGTCGGATTTTATGGTTACCATCCTGAATTGGATGATACGCATCAGAAGACAGCATCAGTTATTGCCACCATGATCTGGTATTTTATAGGAGGCTACTATAACCGTAAGAACGAACAGAATTTTAAAGGAAACGATTTCACCAAGTATACGGTGTCTATGCCCTCTGATCCTGAAACCATTTCTTTCTATAAAAGTAAGATGAGCGAGAAGTGGTGGCTGGAAGTGCCTAACCCCAATGGCAAAAAACGCTATTCCAGAAATAGTATTATTCCTTGTAGCTATAACGATTACCTAGCCGCCACGAAAGGTGAGGTACCTGAAAGGTATATCAGTACCTTGGCAAAATTGATCTAATAACCTGTTTCGAAAAATCTTCTCTATAACGACTAAATATTAGTTAATGATAGCTGAAGATGAACAGTATGCAATCAAACAGGCTTTTGTTCTGCAGCACAAAAGCCTATCGGATTTAATTAAAGTGTAGTAGCATCTTTGGTTGCTGAGGCAACAGAAGTAGCAGTCCCTTTTTTAGCGTATAAGCGGAAGTAGTATTTTGTTTGCGCTGTTAACCCTGTTACATTGGTTGATGTTCCTGTTACTTCTTTTTTGCTGAATCCTGTCACCGTTGTCGCAAAGGTATTAGAAGTAGAGACATCTAATAAATACTTATCAGCTCCGGTAGCAGCAGTCCAATTGACCGTAAACCCTGTTGCTGTAATTGCAGAAGCATTGCCCAGTGTTGGCGCAGCAACCACAACGGGTGAGTCATCATCCTCGCAGCTTGCTGTAACAAACAGCATAGCGCAAAGAAGCAATAACAAGGACAAACGATTTGATAATGTGTTGTGAATTACTTTTTTCATTTTTAAAATAGTTTTGTTTAACAGCCAATAGACACACCGTTGTAATTATTCGTTGGTCTATTGTTTATAAATATTTAGATAATTTTTATGGGGTTGTTCACTTGAAGAATGAACAACCTTGCATAGACACAAAATGTAATGCTTCCGTTGGATTACTCGCTTAAGAAAAAAATATTGTTGTGCGCACGTACTGTTCTTAAAAAAACCAACGTTGTATAAAATTTTGTTTTTGATAATCATGGCCTTAGCAACAGATCCTGAATGATCATGATATTAAATCGTGTTAATAAAAAATGGCTTGTGATTTCACAAGCCATTTTTATTTTATGGTGAGAGAAGAAATCGACTACTTAAGTTTTTCCTCAAACAATTTCAATATTCGTTTATATTCATCCGTCCAACTGCTTGGCTCAACAAAGCCATGATCTTCTACAGGATAGACGGCCAACTCCCAGTTTTCTTTCTTCAACTCCATTAATCGTTGCGAAAGTCTTACCACATCTTGAAAATGAACATTGACGTCTACCATACCATGGCATATCAACAACGAACCTTTTAAACCTGCTGCATGATAAATAGGAGAGCTCTTTGCATAGGCAAGGCTATCCAGTACAGGTGTGTTTAATATGTTAGAGGTATAACCATGGTTATAATGTGCCCAGTCAGTAACCGGACGTAAAGCAGCACCGGCAGCAAATACATCCGGTGTAGTAAACATACCCATTAAAGTAATAAAGCCTCCATAAGAACCACCATAGATACCAATGCGTTTCGGATCAATGCCATGTTCCTTTACTAACCATGCTGCACCATCTACATGGTCAGTCAAGTCTTTGCCACCCATAAATTGATAAATACCTGTACGCCAGTCACGACCGTAACCGGCACTGGCACGATAATCCATATCTATTACTGTATAGCCTTTATCAGCCAATAAATTGTGAAACATGTATTCGCGGAAATAGCTGCTCCACCATTTGTGCGCATTTTGTAAATAGCCAGCACCATGCACAAATATTACGGCAGCACCATTTGGTTTAGCGGGTTTGTACAAGCGTGTGTAGATGTCTGCACCATCGCGTGCCTTAACAGTGGTAACAACAGGGTCGCGCCAGCTATACGAAGTAAATTCCGGAGTTAGCGACTGTGTAATTTGTTGTGCTTTAGCACCTGCTTTGTTTTCAGCTAAGAACAATTCCCAGGGTTTGTTGCTGTATGAGTAACGATAAGCCAGCATCTTTTCGTCAGGGGACAATTCTACTTCATGGGCTCCTGTGGCTGAAGTGATTTTTTCTGCAGCACCACCGGTTACGGCTAATTTGTAAAAATGCTTTTCTCCTGGATGGACCTCATTTGTTGTTAAATAGAAATGCTTTTTAGTGCGTGATAATGACACTTGCTGCACCTCATACTTGCCTGTGGTGAGTGCCTTTTGTGTTTTGCTAACTACATCATAACTGTACAAATGTGCATAACCAGTTTCTTCAGAGATAAACCATAAACTGCTGTTGCTGATCCAACCCATACTAAAACTACCGGGTCCTCCCACCCAGGCATCATCGTGTAGGCGGTGTACAGGTGTTAGTTTTTGTGTAGCTGCATCCAATAAAACAATCCAGCGATCTTTGTTATCAACTGCACGTAATATGAGCATAGCCTGCTTACCATCATCCGACCAGATTGGGCCAAAAAAAGTGACGGCTCTGTTAACAGGTTTCTTCTCTTTCGAATCACCTTTTACAAAAGCAAGCTTTTCAGTAATTCCAGGCAGTTCATCGACCTTTACCTGTAATACAGTGTCGCGCTTAATGTCGTAAACAAAAAGTTCCGAAGTATTCTGCGCTGCGCCTACTTTAGTGCGGGCGGGTATATTTTCCGTAAAACCAGAAGCTGTTACATAATTAGGGACGATGGTATTTTTGGCATTACTGCTTTTTGTCAGTCTGAAGGTTACAAAATTACCATCCGGACTAAGCCTTGCCTGGTCTACATTTTTATCATCCAGGTAAATTTCTTTGGGCCTTTTTACTTGTTCGGTTTTTCTGATACGTGCTGTTTCTGCTTGAGCATCGTTGCGTTCTTTTAAGATTTGGATGTATGCCAACTGATCTTCCTTCAACCATTTCTCTTGTTCATTTAATGGAGGAGGCATGTTCTTCTTTCCTTTTTTGAAATCCGTCAGTTGAGTCAGATTGCCATTAGCAATTTCCCAGCTGAAAAGATTCTGCTCCGCAGTAAAAATGATCTTACGCTCATCTCCTGAAAATGTAGGGTTACTTTCTCTATTGATTGTGTTGGTAATCTGTCTGCTTTTAGCAGTTGCAATGTCATAGAGAAAAATATCTCCATTTTTTTCAAACAAAAAGCTTGTATTGGCTTTGTTGTATGTGCCATTACCAGCGGGCAAATTCATGCGCTCTTGCTTGGATACTTTTTGGGGCGTTCGGTTGGTGAGCGTTATTTTATAGAGCGAATCAGACTTTGCCTTATCAGGATTCCAGTTGAAGTAAATGGTTTTGCCATCCAGCGACCAGCTTACATTGCTTGGTGCTTGACCAATCCATAGAGGATCGCGCATAATTTTATCAACGGTAAGTTCGCCCAGTGTTTGAGCCTCTGCAAGGCCAACGATGAACAGGTAGGTAATGAAGAGCAGACGTTTCAGCATACAAGTTTATTTTAAGCTAAGATAGGCACCAAGCCGTCTTGCTTAAACATAATTACATGAGCAGTTAAAACTGTCCATGAGATGCTAAGACCTATAGTATATTTAATAACAGGTAAACAAGAAAGATGATAACAAGTAAGAGGGCGGTCCATTTGATTCCCTGACTGTAGTCGGTAAATTCATATTGACAGATGGGGCATACCTTTGCCTTCTCGTCAATTTCCATGGCACATGAAGGGCACTCTTTTAATTTCACGTGTTAATATTTATTTTTTTGCTTTAGGACACACGGAATCGCTCATTATTATGCTTCTGGGTGTGCATCAGATCATGACGATTTCATAAAGCCTTAAACTTTACGCGGAGGTAGTTCAAAAGCACTTCCTTCATGCTCGAAGCCACTCTTATGAGAGCCATCACAAAAGGGTTTGTTCTTTGAGTGACCACAACGGCAAAGAGAAAGAACCGTTCTGCCTTGCAATCCGTAAATATTGCCCTGTGCGTCTACAATTTCGAAATCACCTTCTACTTTTAAAGAGCCGTTATTATTAACAGTAATTTTTGTTGTAGCCATTATAAAATGTTGTTGAGTTGTTCTTTAATTTTTTCCAGTTCTTCCTTCATCACCACCACTACTTTTTGCATAGCAGCATCATTACTTTTGCTGCCGATGGTGTTAATCTCTCTTCCAATTTCCTGTGCAATGAAACCGAGTTTTTTTCCGTTCGATTGTTTATCGCCTAACACTTGTGTGAAGTAATCAAGGTGGGTACCCAGGCGAACAATTTCCTCCTGTATATCGAGTTTTTCTATGTAGAAAATAATCTCCTGTTCAAGTCTGTTTTTATCAAAGCCTTCATCGCCAAAAAAGTCATGAATGCCTCCCTTTAGTTTTTCTCTTACCCGTTGCACACGTTTTGGATCAATCTCTTTAACGCTCTCCAATCCTTTGCTGATGGTATTGATGTACTCCTGAAATTTCTGAAGTAAAATAGCGCCTTCTTTTACCCTGAACACTTCACAATCCGCCATTGCTTTTAAAAGCGTGCTTCTGAGATTATTCCAATCCTCTTCTGTAAGTGTTTCATCAAACTTATTTTCGGTTACACCAGGAGAGTTGAGAGCAAGCTGGAATAAAGCATCCTGCGGAGCCTCTACAGTGTTGGCTAATTTTTGCAACTGAATATAATAAGCCTTAAACAAGTCTTTGTTATAAGCTATTTGTGGTTCTTGTTGCCCCTGTTGCTGGTAGTCAATTGAAATAGAAACCTTTCCTCTTTCTAATTTTTCGGTAATGAGATTCCTGATCTCAAGCTCTTTTTCTGTGAAGAGTTTTGGGAGACGAAGATTTAAATCAAGAAACTTGGAGTTTAGGCTTCTCACCTCTATGTTGAGTTGAAAGTGACCACCTTCAAATGAAGCCTGGCCAAAGCCTGTCATGGATTTAATCATAGGTGCAAATAAAGCAGCAAGATACTATTTAGTATCGGCAATGAACAACTATGATAGTGTATGCTTAAAAATCGTAACCAAGCGTTATAAACAGCCTGGGATCCTGACGTTCGAAGTTCTCCACCGGCCAGGCAAAGTCAAACTTCATGTAATACCCCAGAATAACAGAACGCATACCAAAACCGTAGCTGTACAGCCATGGATTCAGGTAATTCTTGATTTCAATCTCAAATGGCGGCTGTTTGATTACTTCGTAACTAACACTATTGCCTGATGAGAAAGGAGCTTCTCCTGACCAGCTGGTACCAATGTCATAGAAGGCTGTAAGTTGCAGGTTTCTGAAGAAGTTAGAGGCAACGGGTCCATCGCTTAGCGCGCGCACCAATGGTACACGCAGTTCTGCATTTGCCAACAGCACAGTGTTGCCAAACAAGGTGGCATAATTAAATCCGCGCAAACTGGTGGCATATTCGACAAAAAGCAATTCCTGATTCTGCCCCTGTGCGCCTAAAGGATTTACCTGCCCTGTTGCGCTGCTGCCTCCGGTGCGTGAGCGATTAAACGCCCAATTGTCCATACCACCTAATAAGTATTGCTTGGGTGCATTACCAAAGAAGCTCCCACCAAATCCGCGAACAGCCAAAACAATCTCTTTATAAAGTTTTTGGTAATGTCTTACATCAGCCGATATCTGACTAAAGCTGAGCTGACTGTTGCCAAAATTTTCGTGGTGTGTAAAAGTAATTTTACCTCTTGAGCCCTCAATAAGATTTGAGCCAGTCATAATAGAATTATCATAAATTAATTCTGACTTCACACCACCATAGTAGACATTCAACGGAGCAGCTGTTGGTGAATTTTGACCTAGGCCACTAGGGCCAATATTAACAGACCGCGCCAGGGTTGCAAAAGGTTTTACTGTAAAACGTGTTCTATCGTTTAACGGCAATGAGGCACCGAACTCCAGCTTATTTAAAGAGTAGTTGTAGTTATCAGGTGTGCTGTTATCAATGGAGGGTGGTGTTTCCCAATAGATAACCTTTCTGTCAAATCGGGCACTGAAATCTATGTAAAATGGTAAGTATTGAAATTCCCCAAAGACATCACCACTTTTAAAATCGAAAGATTGCATCACACCACCATAGATGCGATAGTTCTCCAGCATATCGTTCATTTGTGTTTCCAGTTGTATGCCCAATCCACGCAAAGGATCAATCACTAGCGAGGTTACAAGATTGCTTGCACTGAATTTAGGGTCGTAGGGGAATGGGCCGGTAACGCGTTCACGTTCACGTGCACGTGCATAACGACTTAAGAAACTTTCTGTAGTAGTTGGTTCTTTTTTTATCACTTCATCTTCGAAAGTGTAGTCATCTGTGTTGAGGGGCTTTTCTTTTACAACAACAGGCGTGGTGTCTTTAGCTAACACGGGATTTTTATCCAGGTTTACGCTAATACTGTCTGTTTTAGCCGACAATGAATCATTTACATCCACAACAATACTGGTTGTATCACTTGAGGCTGCTTTGAGACGGGCGTTCAGTAATTCCTTTACGCTCATGTTTTTGTTCTCAGTAGCTACCTTTCTTTCGCGAATGGTGCGTGCCTGCAGTAATTCTTTTCTTCTGGTAGAAGGTGTGAAAACTTGTCGGTTAAAATCAAAAGCCTTATCGACATAGATGTTTTGCTCAAGACTTTTGCTGGTAACAAAAGCAAGTGTTCTGTTTTCAATGTTTAAATCATAGTTAATAATGCTTGAACTATAATTTGATATTTGCGAATAGATACCCGTTGTTCTATCGAACTTGAATAAATTAATGATACCTCTTTGATCGCTCAGGTAATAGAAAACGTTACTGTTCAGTGCTTGCGGAGCAAAATCTTTACTTAAGGTATTAGTAATGCGCGTTAAATTATTTCTTGTACTGTCAAGATCGTACATGAATAAATTATATTGATTGGTAAGTTGAGACAAAGGCACTTTTCTTCCGGTTTGCAAGGAATCATCAGGCCTGTTGGAAGAAAAAACGATGCGGTTAGTTCCGGGAATAAAAGACGGATCAAGGTCATCAAAAGTATCGTTGGTGAGTCTGCGTGTTCTGTCACGTCTGGTGCTAAGCAGGTAAAGGTCGTTCTTGCCTTCAAAGTCTGCACTCATAATCGCAAGTCTTCCGTTGGCGGAGAAGCTAATGCTTCGGATGTTATTAAACTTATCGAGCTGGCGTGGCAGCTTAGATTGTGTGGTGAGATCATATAGCCAGAACCAATACTCTCCCTGCTTCACACCGATAACACCAAGTGTGTTGGCATCAGACCAGCCGATCAGTGGAACAGTGTAATCCACCCGTTGACCAATTACCTGAGTGCCACCGCGCAAAATATTTTTCTCCTTACCATTTTCTAATGATTTTACGGTAATTGAAAACCTGCCCCTGTCATTCTCTGCATAGGCCACATGTCGGCCATCCGGACTAACTTTCACAGATGTGTAATAGACAGTGCGTTGTGGTTGTTTGGTAAACTGATTGTTTTTTGGAGCGACTACATACGAGTTGTTGGCCTGATCTGCCATTTTTTTATAATAAGCCTCCCACTCATTCATGAGTCTTTTGTAACTAATACCTAAAGTGATCAGCAGACTTTTTTCTTCGTTGCGCGTTACCCTGGTATAATTAAGAATATTATGTACACTGCTTTTGCCATATTTTTCGGCAATAAAATTCCAGAAAGATTGTCCGGCAAGCGCGGCCTCTTTACCTGATAGTTTAGTGAAGCGTTGTGCCTTTTTGGTTTGTACAAGATCGCGTACAAAATCATCCATCTCAGCATTCCAGCCCTTGGCAACATAATGAATGGCACCCTGAACAAACCATTCGGGCAGGTTTAGTAAAAGAGCGTTCTGAAAGATGTCTTTCAAATTGCCACCGTACATCATTTCGTTAATTAACAACTCCGATGTTTTGAAGAGCAGTTCTTCTTTGAATTCCTGAGCAGTACCTGTATAAGCAACCTCGATATAAGGCTTAATAAACTCTGTTTCACCCCCAACTTTAAGGGCAGTATGGTTCAGGCCCACATTGCTCTGACGCAAATCGGTAAGGGAGTTGTATAAAAAAACTTTGGTTTTAAAGTAAGGAGGGAAGCCGATCAGATCCGTAATGCGATCAAACTCTGATTCCAGAAAGGTGAGTGCCTCCGTGGCGTTGCCCTTGCGAAGATCGTAATAGTAAATGTCAAAATTCTCACCGCTAATGTATTGCCAATCGAAAGGGCGATACTGAAAGCGATTTTTACCAAAACTTTCGCGCGATTGCTGGGCAAAAGCACTGCCCAGCGCCAACAATAAAAAGAAACCTAGGAGTAAAAAACGTTTTTTCATCTCTTGTGTACAGCCTTCCAATATAAAGAATAATAACGACTTACGTCCACCACATCGTATATCTCAGAACGTATTCCCTTAACTAAAAATTCAGTCAATAGCCTGGCTACAAATGGTGCCAGACTTACCCCTTTTGTGCCCAGTCCGTTGCATACCATAACCTTGTTATACTCAGGATGTTCACCGATTATGGGCCTTCTGTCTGGAGTAGTGGGTCTATAGCCCCATTCCTGATTTACCACAAGGTAGGGGAGAGATACAATTTCCTTAAATTTTTCCTTTAATTCTTCCAGCCCTTTGGTGGTGGTGGCTGGCGATAAATCCCGGGTTTCATAGGTTGCACCGAGTTTGAAAATACCTTTTGCTAAAGGCACCCCGTAAACGCCACGGTTAATAATTACTTTGTCAGGAAGAGGCGTTTGTACCGTTAATGTTTCTCCTTTTAAGGGGCGTATAGGCAGCCAGTTGAAATATGGATTTTGTAAGGCATGCGTGCCCTCGCAAAAAATTATCTTCTCTGACACATATTGCTCATAATTGATTGAATCTGCTGTAATACTTAGCCTATCAAAATCCAGCGAGGTCTCCAGAAATTGTTGTTTCTGACTAAAATAATTCCGGATGGCATCCATGAAAGTATTGGTATCCAGAAAGCCTGTCTGCCTGAGTAAAAGGCCTCCGAAAGGATCTTTAACGCCCTGCCATGCTGCACTTTTTGTATAGATTTTTTCTATAAAAACGGACCAGTCGGGTGATGCACTTCTCCCCATCCATTCATTTTGTTCTTCTATGGAAAGAAATGGTCTGTAAATAGGCATGGGATGAAAGAATTGTTTCCCGCTTACGCTTTCTGCCGAAGTATAAAAGTTATGCAATTGATTAAAAATCTCCTCTGCTTTCCATGTTTTAGAAAGCACCTTGCCGGTGATAGGATTAAACAACCCGGCAGCAACAATGGAGGAATGATTATGCTTGTTGCCAATAAGCATTACACGCTTACCCTGCTGATCTAGCATAAAAGCCAGCACACTTCCGGCCAAACCGCTACCAACAATTAAATAATCAACAATCTTTTTTTCGCTCACCTTGCAAAATAGCTTTATTGTTAACTCTTCTGCAATGCCTAACTTGCGGTCATCAATTATGCTGAAACTTCAACGATTTACTTTCAACGATTTAGCAGAGAACACCTGCGTTCTTTACGATGCTAACGGACTATGCCTCATCATCGATCCGGGTTGTTATTACAAAGAGGAACAAGAAGAACTCGTCAATTTTATTCAGACAGAGAAGCTTAAGGTATTACAGGTATTAAACACGCATTGTCACATAGATCATGTGCTGGGTAACTATTTCGCAACAAGCACTTTCAAAGCACCCCTTTTTATTCCGGCTGGAGAAGAGGCAGTACTGAAAGCTGTGAAAGCATATGCACCCAATTATGGATTTCAACAATACCAGGAGGCAGAACCGACTGGGTATTTGACAGAAACCACTTACTTAAGTTTAGGCGGAGAGATGATTCAGATTTTGTCAGTACCCGGACACTCCCCTGCACATGTTGCTTTCTATATTGCCAAGCAGGCTATTCTTATTGGAGGCGATGTGCTTTTCAGAGAAAGTATTGGCCGAACAGATTTGCCCGGTGGCAACTTCGATACTTTGATCAAAAGTATACATACCAAACTGTTTACTTTACCCGATAATGTTACGGTTTATCCAGGCCATGGCTCGGAAACAACCATAGGATACGAAAAAACGCACAACCCTTTTTGTGCCATTGCAAAATGAAGTTATTAAAGCATATTCCTAATTCACTTACCTGTCTTAACCTGCTTTGCGGCTGTGTGGGTATTGTGTTTGTTCTTGAGGGCTATCCAGTGCCGGCAGCTTATTTTGTATGGGCAGCCTGTGTTTTTGATTTTTTTGATGGTTTTGCCGCCCGTTGGTTAAAAGCGAGTTCACCTATTGGCAAGGAATTGGATTCATTGGCGGATATGGTAAGTTTTGGTGTATTACCCTCTGTGATGATGTATAGCTGGTTAAACAGTCAGAGTGATCATGCCTACCTCCCATTCATAGCCTTTACCATTGCTATTTTTTCAGCACTTCGCCTGGCTAAATTTAATATTGATGAGCGTCAGACTACCTCCTTTATTGGTTTGCCAACACCAGCCAATGCCTTGTTTTTAACAGCACTGCCTTTTTTACCCGAAAATATACTGGCATTTACTCAACAGCCATGGGTGCTTATTATTATCATTCTTATTTTTTCATTGTTATTGGTGGCAGAAATTGAGCTTTTTGCCCTGAAGTTCAAAAATTTTGCCTGGCAAGGCAACGAGTTGCGCTTTGCCTTTTTAGGTCTGGCGCTTCTTTTAATTGTGTTTTTAAACAAATCTTCTTTGCCAGTAATTATACTATTATATGTGCTGCTTTCGTTAGCAGCTAGTTGGGGTCTTGTTGGAAAAAAAGTATAACCTAAGTCTATAGCCATTGCTTAACCTAAAATCAATAGTGTTTTGTGCAGCTTTTACCGCTTTTTGTGGGTGGGTAAATCCTTTGTTGGCACAATCCTCAGTATTGAGTGAAGGCACATGGCTTAAAATTCCCGTTTCCAAAACAGGGGTTTATAAAATCACCTATGCTCAACTCAAAAGTGCAGGTGTAGATATTGACAAAGTTGATCCGAGAACAATTAAATTATATTCAAACCCTGGCGGCATGTTGCCCCAGTCTAATGCAATTGAAAGACCCAACGATCTTTTAGAATCCGCTATTGCAGTACAGGGTGAAAGCGATGGTGTATTCAATAATTCAGACCTGGTTCTGTTTTATGCTCAAGGGGCAGATCAGCGTTACTACAATCAAACCAAACAAATTTTTTATTATGAGCACAACCTCTATGCCGATAAAAATTATGCATTCCTGACCTTTGGCGGCCAGCCGGGCAAAAGAATACAACAAGCAGAAAGCCCGGAAGCCACCGTTGATGTTACAGAATACCAGGATGTGGTTCATCATGAATTAACCAATACCAATATTTTAAAATCTGGCAGAGAGTGGTTTGGGGAGCGATTTGAGAACAATGTGGAGCAAACCGTAAGCCTAAACATAGAAGGTATTGTTGCAGGAAGCACGATAAAACTTGTTTCGGATGTGGTAGCTTATTCGCTGGCAGGATCTACTTTTGCCATAAAAATAAATGATCAGGAAGTGGGCACGCAGTTAATTGATGCCGTGCCCAATTCGCAATATGGTTTAAAAGCCAGACACAAGCGAGATACTTTCTTATTGAATGCCAATAGCCATGGCGTTGCAGACCGCACGTCACAACGATTTACCTATCGCTTTACCAGAAATGGCAGTGCCAGTGCCTATGGTCATCTGGATTTTTTCAATATACATTTTACGCGCAAGCTGGCTGTGTATAACGATCAGACCTCCTTTCGTGCTGCGCAAAGCCTGAATCAAAGCACTTCACGTTTTGTGCTTGAAAAAAGTAACAACAATACACAAGTATGGGATGTAACAGCACCTGCTTCTATTGCAGCTTATGCTGTTCAGCTTGCAGGAAATACAGCAAGTTTTACCGCCCACACCACTACACTTCGCGAGTTTTTTGCTTTTAATCAGCCACTAAATGCAGAAACACCTGTTCGTATTCAAAACCAAAACCTACACGGCAGTGCAGCACTTCATCTGCTGATTGTAACTGATGATGAATTGAAAAACGAAGCATTGCGTCTGGCTGCACACCGTACTGCCCACTCAGGCATAGCGGTTGAAGTGGCAACCGTTAATCAGATATACAACGAGTTTTCGGGAGGCAGACCTGATGTAAGTGCCATACGCGATTATGCCAGGCTGCTGAAGGATAGATATCCGCAAACATTTAAAAGTCTTTTACTTTTTGGAAAAGGCACATATGATTACAAAAATATTTTACCTAATAACACAAACCGCGTGTTCACCTACACTTCACGCAACTCGGTAAGCCCCCTTGAAACATATTCATCTGATGATTTTTATGGTTTACTGGAAACACATGAAGGTGAGTGGCGTGAATGTTTCTCATGCAACGAAACACTGGATATTGCAGTAGGTCGCTTACCCATCAAGGAGGCCATACAGGCAAAATATATTGTCGATAAAATTATTGATTACGAAACAAAACCGGATGCCCGGGGAAGTTGGCAGAGCCGAATTGCTTTTGTTGCAGATGATGGTGACTTTAATGTGCACCAGGCACAAGCTGATTTACTGGCAGCCCAGGCGGAGGATATCAATAATTCTGTATTCAATGCCGAAAAAATATACATCGACAACTACGCTCAGATTTCTCGCCCTGCCGGACAAATTGCACCTGATGCCGGGATAGCTATTGAAAATATTTTTGATAAAGGCGCCCTAATTATTAATTACACGGGGCATGGAAATGAATACCAGTGGGCACAAGAAAAAGTTTTTGATGAATTAATGATTCTCGAGTTAAGGAATGAGCAATTACCATTTTTAGTAACGGCCACCTGTGAATTTGGTCGACATGATGATGTACAGGTTCGGTCTGCGGCAGAAGTTATTCTCTTACGCGAAAAGTATGGTGTTATTGGTCTTGTTACAACAGCACGCCCGGTTAATTCCAGCACCAACTTTGACTTGAACAAAGCTTTTTATGAAGCCTTTCTCCAGCGGGAAAACGGAAACTTCAGAACATTGGGGGAAATTTTCAAGGACACAAAAAACAATTCAACCAGTGGGGTGTCGAACAGAAATTTTTCTTTACTCGGAGATCCGTCAATGCACCTTGCCTTGCCGCAATCATCTATAAAAATTGAATCGATAACAACGGATCAGGCAGTACCTACACTGCAAGCATTATCTCATGTAACAGTAAAGGGATATGTGGAAGGTGCACCGGGGCAGGCCGATGAAAACTTTACAGGAATTGTAGAAGCGGCCGTTTACGATAAGGCTGCTTCACTACGAACTCTGGGTGATGAGAATCCACCTTTCAATTACAAGCAATGGTCTTCTTTGCTTTTTAAGGGCCAGGCTCGTGTTGAGGCTGGATTATTCGAATTCAGTTTTATTGTACCCAAAAATATTGCCTATGCCCTGGGTGAGGGAAGGATAAGTTTGTTTGCCAAAGCGGAGAACAGAACTGCGGCTGGCCTTGCTACTATGCCGGTGGGGGGATCGGCTGCCATTTCGGCCAACGATGAACAAGCTCCACAGCTTACTGCATTTATGAATGACACCACCTTTGTGAATGGTGGCATTGTTTCTACGGATAGTCGCCTGGTTGTAAGGATACGTGATGAGAGCGGTATTACTATTTCAAATTATGGTATTGGCAATGACTTAGTGGCCGTGCTGGATGATGAAGCTATTTATGAATTAGGCGATTATTTTTTGGCTGACGTAAATGATTTCACAAAGGGCACAGTAGTTTTTCCGCTACGCGATATAAAGCCCGGTAAACATCGACTTAAGGTCATGGCTTGGGACACCTACAATAATCCGGGTGAGGCTACAGTTGACTTTGTGGTGAGTGACGGCAATAACATGGTTATCGAAGCATTTGGAAATTACCCCAACCCCTTTTCCATAGAGAGCACCTTGTTTTTTACCCATAATACAGCCGGTGAGGATGTATCTGCACAAATTGTGATATACAGCCCACAGGGAGATCAAATTTTCAGCGAGACTTTTCTTACTGAAAATAGTGCCTTCCGGGTAGACCTTGCCACTTTAAAGCGCAATGATTTAAAGGCTGGTGTATATATTGCCAGACTGTTTTTACGTTCTGAAACAAGTGGCCGACAGGCAAGTGCCCAAGCCAAGCTTATTATATTGAATTGATTATCTTTGAGTTTAGAACCCATTTCTAATGAAATATCTAATTGCTGCAATCTCCGTTTTTTCATTTGCAGGTTCAGTTTTAGCGCAAACGGTTACCGGCTCTTCCGGCCCGAATGTAATTACAACGTCTGCGCCCTTTCTGACGATCACGCCTGATGCACGCCATGCCGGTTTAGGTGAAGCGGGGGTAGCCTCATCAGCAGATGCCAACGCAGCCTATTGGAATCCGGGTAAACTGGTTCATATTAAAAGCGCCTATGGCGGTTCCCTGTCTTATACACCGTGGTTAGGCAAAATTGTAAACGATATGGATATCATTTACCTGTCCGGATTTTACAAGCTTGGCTTTGAGGAGGTGATTGCTGTATCCATGAAATATTTTAACATGGGGGAGGTTTTTTTCAGAGATGCTAATAACCAATCGCTGGGTGATTACAATCCACGTGATGTAGCTATTGATGCTACCTATTCTCGTCTTTTATCAGAAAATTTTAGTGTGGGTCTTACGGGCAGATATATTTACTCCAACCTTACAGGTCAGTTTCAGAGCACAACTTTTGATGCCAAACCCGGCCAAAGTGTAGCTGTGGATGCAGGCGTTTATTATACCAAAGCATTACAAAGCGCTAAACTTTCTCAGCTTTCCCTAGGTGCTGTGATCTCCAACATAGGTGCTAAAATCTCCTATTCAGATGCGAATAACACCAACTTCCTTCCGGTTAATCTTCGAATAGGTTCGGCTTTTAAAACAGAACTTGATCCATTTAACTCCATTACTTTTCTGCTTGATTTCAACAAACTAATGGTGCCCACTCCTCCTATTCGCGATCAACAAGGCAATATTATTGCAGGCAGAGATGACGACAGAGCTTTACTCAGTGGCATGTTTGGATCTTTCTCGGATGCACCCGATGGCTTTGGTGAAGAAATGAAAGAGATCACAACATCAGTAGGTATTGAGTATTGGTATAACGCAGTATTTGCCGGACGTCTGGGTTACTTCCATGAAAGCGAAGACAAGGGCAACAGAAAATATCTAACCGTTGGTCTGGGTTTTCGCAAAAATAATTTTGGTTTGGATGTGGCTTATCTTGCACCTACTAATGGCCGCGAGAATGCCTTGGCGGAAACTATTCGTTTTACTTTAATGCTACAGATGCCGGAAGTTCAGTCTGCGCTGAATGAGTCGGTAACTGACTAAAACATGCTCGACAGAACCCAAGCACCTCCCTTTAAAAAAAATACTGTTTTAACACTGCTTACACCACAGCAATACAAATCTGCTCAGGGAACAAGCCTGTTTGTGCTTAGCGGTGGAACACAAGAAGTAGTTCGTGTTGAGTTGATTGCCAAAGCAGGAAAATGGTACGAAATATCTTCTGGCACTGCCCACTTTACCGCAGGTCAATTGGATAAAGGCACAAAAACTAAAAGCAGTTTTCAGCTGGCTTCTTTATTTGATGCGTATGGTGCTCACCTTGATGTAAGTGCCGGTAATGATTTTTTTTCCATCACTATATATTCACTCAGCAGAAATTTAAAAGAAGTATTGGCTGTAGTTGAAGAGATGATCCATGAAGCGATTTTTCCAGAGCAGGAATTATTGCTTTCAAAGAATATTTCACTTCAAAACCTGAAAGTTAACGAAGAGAAAACCAGCTACCTGGCGGGTAAGTATTTTCGTAAAGCCATTTTTGGTGAACATCCCTATGGAAAAGAATTGGATGCACAGGCCATTGGGCAGGTAGAAAGAGAACAACTGACTGCTTACCTGAAAAACTTTCTTTTCAACTTTCAAATTATCGCCTCAGGCAACATAAATGACAAAACGCTTCAGGTGCTGAAAGCATTTGCTGAACAACTACCGTTTGGAGAAACAAAAGAAAAGGAAGCGTCTTTCGTACTGCCAGGTGCTGTAACTGACTATCGGATTAAAGAAGGAAGTGTTCAGAGCACCATTCGCTACGGCAGGCGCATCATCAACCGCCAGCATCCTGACTTTTTTGATCTCTTGTTTACCACCCATTTACTAGGCGGCTATTTTGGTTCGCGTCTGATGAAAAATATTCGTGAAGAGAAAGGATTGACTTATGGAATCTATTCATCAGTACAACCGCTCTTGCGCGAATCATACTTTATTATTGGTGCAGATGTAAACCGTGAGAATCGTGAGCTCACCATGGTGGAGATCAAAAAAGAATTAGAAAAACTCGCACAAGAACCTGTGAGTAGTCCTGAACTTGAAACGGCACGCAATCATTTTATCGGATCACTTCAGTCAGAAGTTACCACAGCCTTTGCACATGGTGATAAGTTTAAAACCATTTTGCTCAATGCTTTACCTGGCGATTATTACCAACAGATGATTAATCGTGTAAATGCTATACAGGCTGAAGATGTACAGCGCTGCGCAGATCATTATTTTAAAACAGAAAGCTTTACAGAAGTGACTGTGGGCTAAAATAATTCAATTTCCGATTCAACACTACTATGGTGCCACGGGCTTAGTTTTTCTTCCGTGAGAATAAATTTACGATGCGTGAGAAGAATCGTTTTTCAAATGCCCAGAAAAATTCAAACTGACCAAATATAAAACCGTAGATCAGCAAGATGACATTGTATAAAGGCAGTATTAAAATATAGTAAAGCACCGTTGCATGTGTGCTACTACCGGCTTCTCCGGCAAAAAAATGCAAAATTGGTTTTTTGATAAAAAGCACTGTAAATCCAGTACAAGCAAATACAAGAAGCACCACCAATACTTGCCAGGCGCTTTTTAGCTGCCAACGCTCTTTCAACTTTTCAGTCCAGGGTTTACTCATACTTTATTCCAATATTCTTCTTCAGGCAAGGGTGCCTCAAATTCGATTAAATCTTTTTTAACGGGATGAATGAAGGACAGTTTTCTGGCGTGTAAATTAATGGATGCATCCTCATTAGCCATAGGATAGCCATATTTAACATCTCCTCTGATAACGCAACCCATACTGGCTAACTGCACCCTTATTTGATGTGGCCTACCTGTTACCGGATTTACTTCCAATAAATAATGATCAGCCACTGGTTTTATAAGGCGATAACTGAGCTCAGAAAGCAGTGCTCCCGGAGTTTCTTTGCTAAAAGCCGTTGTTTTATTCTTGCGTTCGTCTTTTTGAAGCCAGTGAATGAGGGTGTCCTCGATTTGCCTGGGTTTGTTCTTCACAATTGCCCAATAGGTTTTTTTGGTTTGCCTGGACCGGAAAAGCTCATTCATACGCTCCAAAGCCTTGCTGGTTCTGGCCAATACCACAATACCACTTACCGGGCGGTCTAATCGGTGCACAACCCCCAAAAATACAGCCCCTGGTTTGTCATACTTTTTTGCGATATAATCCTTACAAAGTTCTACCAAAGGCCGGTCGCCTGTTGCATCCCCTTGAACCAGTATACCAGCCGCCTTATTCACCACCAATAAATGATTGTCTTCAAATAATACTGTAAAGGCTTTCACACGTTTGCTTAAGGTGGAAAATGGTATTTTGCTATCTTTGCGGCACCTTTGCGGATTCGTAAAAAACGCTGGGCTAAAAATAGACACTGAGCACAAGAAAATTCAAAATCAATAAAACTTTATGGGATATATAGAACCGGCTCCACTCGCAGACAAGGAAAATCCGTTTGAAGCCATGATGTCACGCTTTAAGGTGGCATCGGAGAAGTTAGGTCTGGAAGAAGAAGTTTACAACGTATTAAAAAACCCTGCCAAACAGGTCATTGTCTCGCTCCCGGTTACGATGGATAGCGGCCACATTCAGGTATTTGAAGGTTACCGTGTTATCCACTCAACCATCCTGGGCCCTTCAAAAGGTGGCATCCGCTATGATGAGCATGTAAATATTGATGAGGTGAAGGCTTTAGCTGCCTGGATGACCTGGAAATGTGCTGTAGTGGATATTCCTTATGGTGGTGCAAAAGGTGGTATCACCTGCAACCCACGTACGATGTCGGCTGGTGAAATTGAACGCTTAACCCGTGCTTACACCAGTGCAATGATTGATATTTTCGGACCTGATAAAGATATTCCTGCGCCTGATATGGGTACAGGGCCCCGTGAAATGGCCTGGTTAATGGATGAATACTCTAAAACACAGGGTATGACAGTTAACGCGGTGGTTACGGGTAAACCAATTGTGATGGGTGGCTCTTTGGGTCGTACTGAAGCTACCGGCCGTGGTGTTATGGTAACTGCTTTGGCAGCAATGGAGAAATTGAAGATTAACCCTTATAAAGCGACTTGTGCTGTACAGGGTTTTGGTAACGTAGGTTCATGGGCAGCACGTTTGCTTCACGAACGCGGTTTGATTATTCAGGCTATCAGTGATGTGTCTGGTGCTTACTACAATGAAAAAGGCATTGACATTGAGAAAGCTGTTGCTTACCGTGATGCTAACAAGGGTTCATTGGCAGGCTTTACAGAAGCAAGCATAATCAGCAACGATGATTTGTTGACATTGCCTGTGGATGTACTCGTACCAGCAGCGATGGAAGATCAGATTACCGCTACTAATGCTCCGAATATCAAAGCAAAATTGATTGTAGAGGGTGCCAACGGCCCTACTTCATCTAAAGCGGATGCCATCATTAATGAGAAAGGTATCATGGTAGTGCCTGATATTTTGGCAAATGCCGGTGGTGTAACAGTGTCTTACTTCGAGTGGGTACAAAACCGCTTAGGATATAAGTGGACAGCCGATCGCGTAAACCGCAGAAGTGATAGAATTATGAAAGACGCTTTCAATAACGTTTATAAAACGTCACAAGACTATAAAGTGCCTATGCGTATTGCTGCTTATATGGTGGCTATTGATAAAGTAGCCAAGACTTATAAGTACCGCGGAGGATATTAAGTAGATTTTCAAGGGTCAATGAATAACTGACAATTGAAGATATATTCTAATTTTGTACAGCAGGTCGAAAGGCTTGCTGTACTTTTTTAAATCGTATTCCACATTTTATATTATACTTTTATGATACATCGCGAAGGAAGAACCCTACTATTTGTTTTATTGATCATTTTAGTAGCCATTATTTATGGTTTTGATTACTTCCTGCCGGGACAGAACATAATCAGAAATGTAATTACAGGTGTGGGTTTGGTTTTCTTCTTGATTGTATTGCAGTTTTTCAGAAACCCATCACGCAATACTGTTAAAAATGCTAAGCATATTATAGCACCAGCAGATGGTAAAGTGGTAGTAATTGAGGAAGCAGAAGAACCTGAATACTTTAAAGGTAAGCGCAAACAGATTTCCATTTTTATGTCGCCTTTTAATGTGCACGTAAACAGAATGCCTGCCGCGGGTTCAATCAGCTACTTTAAGTATCATCCCGGAAAATATTTAGTGGCCTGGCATCCTAAGTCAAGTACTGAAAACGAGCGCACCACCGTTGTGGTAAAGACGCAAGGAGGGACAGAAGTTCTCTTCAGACAGATTGCAGGCGCTTTAGCGCGTAGGATTAAGTGGTATGTTAAAGAAGGTGATAAACTTGATCAAGGTCAGGAGTTTGGTTTCATTAAGTTTGGCTCGCGTGTAGATATTTACTTACCACTCGATGTAAAAGTAAAAGTTAACATCAACGATGTAACTACTGGCGGAGAAACAGTCATTGCTGAATTAGTATAAGAATAATTTCTCTACTCCATTGTAAAATAATAAAGGCCTGGAATCTTACAGGCCTTTATTATTTGTATAGCTTCAGGCTACGCGATTAACTTCATCAAGTGGATCATGTTACTTTATAGAGATGATTACTCCATTAACGTATTCTTTTAAAATCCATGATCCAGTTTAATTCCCAGGTGGCACCATTGTCGTTGGAAACGGATTGCTCCCAGTAAGCAAAATTACTATTCACTTTTGTCCATTCAGCCCAGACTAAAACTTCCTGCTCATGCAATAGGCCTCTGGAAATAAAAGAGCCTTTATTTTTCCAAAAAGTTCCCTTTAGTGATTGCAAGGCAAGGGCAGACATTTGATCCATCCGGTTAATTTCCCAGAATTGATAGTTGTCGTTAAATTTTCTAAGCACACTTCGCTCGTATAAGGCATGATTAAAAACGTATTGATGAACAGCAAAATTACCTGCACCAAGACTATGTTTTTTTTCAATGTGTTGCGATTCAAATTGTATCCATTCATTACAATCGCACATCCAGTTTTTTAAACGATTGTTAATCACTTTCCACTGACCAATAAGAAAATCGAAGTCTTCTAACATAGTATAACTTAGCTGTAAGCTGAGTGTTTATTTTTTACTTAAATCAATTATGCTAAAATCTTTTGACTTGGGTAAATCGTTAAAAATATTTTGAATGAAAGGCGTTGGTACTGCCAGTTTACGCTCCACTATATTTATCCAGGCACCATCAATATTAATAATAGCAGATAATGTTCCATCAGGCTTGATAAAATTGTGGCGCATACTCCATCTTGCATAGTCGGCACTGGCTTTTACCAATTCAACATCAACATTAACACTGTCGCCAAACTTAATTTCTCTTCTGAAAATCGCCTCTTCCCGAAAAAGGATTGGCCCCATGTGTAATTCTTCAAATTTTTCTGAAGTAAGACCATGGCTGTTTAAGAATTCAATTCGGGCCATCGCTCCATAATCATAGTAAACACTATGGCGCAGATGTCTATTTTGATCAATATCTGACCAACGAATTTGTATGGGGGTAGAAAATTTCTGCATGATGTTTATAACGTAAACCCAAAGCTAAGGATACCATCGATAAAATAAGTATTTTAGCTTAAACCATTTACCTATGCAGCAGTCCGATCTTACCTCTTTATTCCTCCCGATCGCCCTTGGCATTATTATGTTGGGCTTGGGCTTGTCCTTAACCATTGAAGACTTTAAGCGTCTGACTAAGTACCCTAAGGCCATGACCATCGCTTTGTTTTGCCAGATGGTACTTTTGCCCTTGTTGTGCTTTGGGCTAGTAGTAGTTTTTGATTTAAATCCTGTATTGGCAGTGGGTTTAATGCTGTTGGCTGCCTCTCCTGGTGGTGCTACTGCAAATTTATACAGTCATCTCTCTAATGGAGATGTGGCATTGAATATTACACTTACGGCAGTGAACAGCGTGCTTACTTTATTCACATTACCGTTGTTAGTAAATCTTTCACTTGATTATTTTTTGGATTCAGGTCAGTATGTACCTATACAATTCAAGAAAGTAGTAGAAGTATTTGCTATTGTTTTAGTGCCCGTCACCATTGGTATGCTTATTAAAAGTAAGGTGCCTGCTTTTGCACTGCGCATGGATAAGCCGGTAAAAATCTTATCAGCTTTAGTACTGCTGATTATAATTGTTTCTGTAACTATCCGCGAGAAACAAGTATTGATTGATTATTCAGGTGAGTTGGGCTTGCCTATATTATTATTCAATGTGTTAAGTATGGCCATCGGATATTATGTACCACAGTTTTTTAAAGTAGAGAAGAAACAGGCCATTGCTATTGGTATGGAGATTGGTATTCACAATGGTACGCTCGCTATTTACATTGCTTTAAATGTGTTGAATAACTCTGCTATGTCTGTCCCCCCGGCTATTTATAGTTTGTTGATGTTCTTTACAGCGGCAGTGTTTGGTTTTTTGGTAAGGCAGAAGAAGTAGTATCAGGATTTGTTGGATGTAAGGATTAGCAGGATTTTGTTTGTGGTGTATTTGAGTTTTTTTACTCTATCCATATAATCTGTATCGGGATTTTTTGGATGTTGGGGTTAACAGGGTTTTTCTTGCGAAGAATTTAAGGGGTTGTTTTTTGATCTATTCATAAAATCTGGGGCAGGATTTACTTGATTTGAGGATTGAAAGGATTTTTGACTGAGTTATACTTAGGATTAAAAATTTTCTTGTACTGCAAACTTTTAGCGCCAAAGTTAAGAAGCAACCCGGTTGCCATATCATAAGCGACTGCATAATTTTTAGCTTGGGCAAGGTGTACATCTTCAAGATTAATAACTGCTTTTATTTCAACAACAATACTGTTCTCCACAATGAAATCTGCTCTTCTTGTGCCTTCGCTGATTCCTTCATAATAAATAATTTGCTCTAATTCTCTTCCAAAACCTAAGTGAGCGCGTTCTAATTCGATTGCTAAACATCGTTGGTAGATAACTTCCTGAAAACCATTGCCAAGGGTGTTGTGAACTTTCATAGCACACCCAATTATCTTATAAGTGATTTCCTCTTCCTTCATTCCTATAAATCCTGTTTATCCTGTAATCCTGCAAATCCTGATACTTACAGTGAAGAAAAATAAACAGAATATGAATGAACCACGTTTTTTAAACCAAGGAGAACAAACATAGAACTATTCAGACCACGAATATTATTCAGTATCCCCGCGCAATGACTGGTAAAGATTTAGCATCGGTTTTAAAACAAGGTGAGATCAGGGAAGGCTTCGACAATAAGCATTCAACTACTTAAGCCGCATATAGATGAAAATGAATAAAGGGACTAAAAGAAACAGAATAATTGACCCATAGAAAACATAGAAAAGCCATTGTGTATCAACAACGCTTTTAAGGGCAACCTTCTCAGGGCTTCCAGGTATGTAGAGTAGTTCTACGGTAGATCCCAGTGGATACAATTCCTTTCCTCCACGAATGGCAGGTTGATGTTCATGCACAAGTCGTTTACCCTCTACTGTATAATCAATAATAGGTGCAGTTCTTTCACCACGCCCATGATAGTAGTGCACAACAACACCTTGAATAGTTTTTCCTTCTTGCAGCAGTTGTTTGTAAAAAAAATAGTAGTAACCGCTGATGCTACCAAACAAAATGCCCAAAAACCAAAAGAGGATAAAGGGGAAAAGCCGCTTCATGATGTTATGGTGTATTCACTTCATTATAAGGTTCGGTGGAAGGATCAGTCCAACTCATTGGATAATTTTTATCTAAAAATTCTAAAGAGTCGGTAGTCAGGTAGAGTGGTTTAAAGGTGTCAATCATAACAGCAAGTTCATGCGTTTCTTTTGCGCCAATACTTTTTTCTACAGTGCCGGGATGCGGACCATGAGGTAAACCACCAGGATGTAGTGTAAAAGAGCCACGCTCTATGCCTCTGCGACTCATGAAATTGCCTTCAGCATAATACAGCACTTCATCACTGTCGATGTTGCTGTGATTGTAAGGCGCTGGAATGGCGAGGGGATGATAATCGAATAAACGAGGCACGAAGGAACAGATGACAAAATTGCGCGCCTGAAAAGTTTGGTGCACTGGAGGTGGTTGATGAATTCGGCCCGTGATGGGTTCAAAATCATAGATAGAAAAAGCATATGGCCATAAGAAGCCATCCCAACCTACAAGATCAAGTGGACTGTAGTCGTACATGTAGTGATGCAGATAACCCTGCTTTTTAATCTTCATTAAAAAATCACCCTTGCTTCTATCGGTCACTAATTCGTGTGGAGGTCTGATATCGCGTTCGCAAAACGGAGCATGTTCAAGTAATTGACCTAATTCATTCCGATAACGGTTGGGTGTTTCAATAGGGGAGGCTGATTCCACGATGAGTAAGCGTAAAGGGCCTTCCTCAAATTCTAGTTTATAAATAACCGTGCGTGGTATGACTATATAATCACCTTGGCGAATGTCCAGTTTTCCAAATTGTGAAATTAAAACACCCTTACCATCGTGTATGTAGATTACTTCATCGCCTTCAGCATTTTTATAAAAATAATCCATTTTACGTTGCACAGGCGAGCAGATGGAGATAGAGCAATCATTGTTCATCAAAAGCACTTTGCGTGCGCTGAGATAATCATTACCAGTAGTAGTTACTTTAGAAGTATTTAAATGTGTCTGTCGAAGGCTGTAATCGTCAATACGTTTAGCGCCATAGGGTTCTTGTTTGATAATACCTTTTATCCTGGTTGGTGCATTGATGTGGTAAAGGTTAGAGTAAATATTTGAGAAGCCCTCTGAACTCACCAGTTCCTCTTTGTATAGGCTGCCATCGGGTTGGCGAAATTGTGTATGGCGTTTCGAGGGGATATTGCCGAGTTTGTGGTAATACATAAGTAATGACTTTGATCTTAAAGCGAATTTACAAAATTATTTACGGATTGCTTTCAACTGGTTTAGCTCTTAACAATCCAATTGTCATAATAATACTGGTAAGCAATATAACCAATAGCATAACGCCCTCACTAACTTCAATAATACGCTGGTCTGCTGGGATACTCATGAAAAGTAAAATGCTGATTAATCCACGAGGCGATAAGAGTAATTCGGTAATCGTGGCACTTTTCATCCAGGTTTTTTGATACACCAGGCGGACAAGATAAATCAGTATAACAATGAGTGCGCCCGCTAGAAAAACATGGGTATTTATCAATGAAGTCAGGTCTAAGCTTAATCCAAAAATCAGGAAAAAGAAAGTTCGCACAAGAAAGGCCGATTCTCCGGAAAGTAAATGAAGTTGCTCAAGATCCTGTTCATAATTCTTGTAAAGAAAAAACCTTCTAAAGAGTGTCGAGCGTATAGCTGTTGCGTTGCTAAGGAATAAACCGAATACAAGCACAATCACCAATGATGACAAGTGGTAGAATTTGCCGAAAGCATACACCAACACCAATACAGAGATTACCAGAAAAAACTTCAGGCGATGTGTAATGCGAGACAGTAGGTATAAAAGGGCAATACAAAAGGTTGCAGAGAGTAAGGTGATAATAACAGTTTCGCCAATCAGTTTGGAGAAGGACATGAAACCGTAATTGGTATTTGTGATGGCAAAATTAAATAGCATGATGCCAAAAATATCTGAAAGCGATGATTCGTAAACCACAAACTCTTTACGCGCAGCAGGTAAACTGGTAGCAGAAGGTATAGCTATGGCAGAGCTAATAATGCTGAAAGGTATGGCATTGATAAAAGCACTCCGCAAGGAAGATTCAGTGAGGTAATAAAACAGCAAGGTTATTGCGAATGTAGTGCCAAGTAAAATAAAAAAAGATGCTGCTAAAGATTGTTTTAAGAGGGTCTTCTTTTCGCTGTTTAATTTTAACTCAAGGGATCCTTCCAGTACAATCAGGATTAATCCGACTGTGCCCATCAGGGGAAGTATTCTCTGAATAGTTACAGTAGTGAAACCGAAATAGGAAGCTGCAAATTGTAAACCTATACCAGTAGCTAACAGCAGCAGGATGGAGGGTATCTTTGTTTTGCGTGCAAAGAGATCGAAGATGTAAGAAAAAATAACTAGAGAACTAAGTATGAGTAACGGTATTTCTACTTTCATAAGCGTTCAAATGTGTAGAATTACTTTGTACAAACCATCTTTAGTCTCACATTTTTTGTCTGTTTAATTCCGGTAAACGATCAAACATTTTTATAGCCTTCAGAAACACTTCATTGGTTTCATTGAAAACAGGAAAGAAACCGGCATTACCCCAAATCTTGCGTGCTATTTGCGCTTTCACATGGATTTGAAAAACTTTTTTTCTTTCTCTAAGCTCCTGATAATCTGGTTTTACTTTTGCACGCCTTCCGGCAGCGACAAGTTCATCAAGCATTTGATCGCTTACATCAAAACCTGTGTAGAATTTTTCCCAACCCATCTTCTCCAAAGTTTCACGGTTTTTATCTGCATAATCAAAAGTATACTCGTTAATAGCATTGGATATGTACAGTTCGTTAAGGTAATGACTGTTTAAGGTTGTATCTAATGAAACAAAATAGTCGGGCATAATCCCTCCGCCACCGTACACGGTGCGACCGTTTTGTGTAGTGTACTTCAGTGAATCGTTAAACTTGATGCTATCAGCGTGGAAAAACTCTCCACGCGTATATCGGCTTACAATGTCACGATCATATTCAGTGCCATCATCATAGGGCTTTTGTATAGAGCGGCCACTGGGTGTGTAATAGCGTGATATGGTCAGACGCATTTCTGCACCACCATCCAGATCGAAAGTGGTTTGTACTAAACCTTTACCAAAAGTTCTGCGGCCTACTACTAAGGCTCTGTCGTTATCCTGTAAGGCGCCTGCAACAATTTCAGAGGCCGAGGCACTGCCTTCATTCACCAGAACAATTAAATCACCTTCTTCAAAAGAACCTTTGTTTGTAGCAAAAGCATCCTGATCGTAACGACTAGCCTTGCCTTTGGTAAAAACAATTTTGTTGCCCGAAGGCAGAAAGTCATCCAGCATGTTAATAGCCATGTCCATATACCCACCCGGATTTCCTTGTAAGTCGAGTACCAGTTTTTTCATGCCCTGACCTTTCAGCTTTTTTAAGGCTTCCTCAAATTCCTTGTATGTGGTGGCAGCAAAACGGCTCACTTTAATGTAACCGATTTCATTGTCAACCATGTAAGCCACATCTACAGAATAAGTAGGTATTTTATCGCGGATAATAGTATACTCTTGTAATTCGGATTCACCTCTTCGTGCAATAGACACTTTAACCTCTGTGCCCCTCGGCCCTTTTAAATACCGCATTACGTCAGCATTGGTAATGCCAATGCCTGCAACAGTGATACTATCTACTTTTATAATTTTGTCGCCAGAGCGAATGCCCAGGGCTTCAGATGGGCCACCGCTCAACGGTGTGACTACTGTAATCGTGTCATTGAAAATGTTAAACTCAACGCCTATGCCGTCAAAATTTCCGCGAAGACTTTCATTGGCTTGGGAGGTATCGCGGGCGGCAATATAAACCGAGTGAGGATCAAGCTTGGTAAGCATGTGCTCAATGGCATCATCTACCAATTCGGTGGTATTTACTTTGTCGACATAATCCTTTTGGATATAGGTAAGCGCCTCTCTGAATTTCTGAACGTCCTTGCCCACATCGCTGGTTAAACGATTGCCGGAGGAAAGCTTACTGCCAATAAAAATGCCTGCTGCCAAACCTACGCAAAGGACGAGGGGAAGGGCTATTTGGGTCTTAGAATTACCAATTTCACTCATGATGCAACTATAACGGAAATACGAATCTATTTGTTGGTGACGTTTATCATATTAAAAGCATGAACAAAGCACCAATATTGGGCAAAAATGGATATTTTTTTCTGGATTGATTTTTATATTTGATAGATAATGGAACAAGTAAGCTGGAAAAACCGCAGAATTGGGGAGCTCGTGGAGGAGAACTATGTGCATGCTTATGTGCTCTTTTATTTTGGGATAAAATTTTATGAGTTTTCTGAGCTTACCCTGGAACAGGTCTGCCTTCAGAAAGGCTTGCGTTTTGAGCAGGTTTTAAAGGAGTTGGAGTCACCCAGCCTGCTCCGGGAAACAGATCTTCCTCTTACTTCCTATCCTATCGATCTGATTATCGAGTACCTTAAGCATGCTCATTTTATATTCATCAAGCACAAATTGCCATATATGGCCGGTCTGGTGCAAAGCTTTAATGCTTCGCATGACCAATACGCGGGTGTAGAGAGAGATCTAAAGGTGGTTTTCCCCCTTTTTGTAGAAGATTTTATACACCACATCTATGAAGAGGAGGATACTTTATTCAGCTACATCAGAACCTTGGAACGCGCTGTAAAAGGTAATTATAATCCAACCCGCTTGTTTTATTTATTAGAAAGAAGTTCGCTGCATAAGTTCGCTGCTGAACATGAAGCCCACGATGATGAAATGGAGGGAATAAGAAATATTACCAAAGATTATAAAATGAGCAGCGACACACCGCTGCATATTAAAGTGCTTTACAATGAGCTAAAAGAGTTTGAAAAAAACCTGATTGTTCATGCCCGCATCGAAAATGAAATTCTTTTCCCGAAAGCCATGGCGCTTGAGAACAAGGTGAAGAAACTTTACTTTGAGAAAACAAAATTCAACTAAGCAAAATCATCTTTGCAATTTGTTTTTTGTGAATCCTGAAACTCGGCCGTGGAAAAACGGAAAGAATGTTTGCTAAGTTGTAATACAAAGAAATCGGAAAAACTTAAAACAAAAAGTGCATATCAAGTTGATTACACCTGATATGCACTTTTAGTGATAATTAAAATTTATTTTTTTCGTTGATTGTATGCCTTTTTCTCATGCGAGCGATCTCTGCCGAATACAATGTTCATACCTGCTCTTACGTTGAAGTAACGCACATTGCTGGCAAATTTTTCATAGCTGCCATTGACTAAGTAAGACAGGGGCATACGCAACAAATTATCACCCACCACATAAAACTGAAAAGGAGTAAGGTTAAGATTAAACCCTGCACCTAAATTACCAAAGCCTCGGTTGATGGCTGAATAACTCAGCGATACACCAGCGATGCGCCAGAATTCTTTATGAACAGATGCGGAAAGCCCAGGATGGAATCTTCCTTGAAACTTTTCCATGAAAAGTAACGCGCCAAAAGTAATCTGCTTTTTCATTTTATAACTGGCATTAAAATACATTTTACCAGGCAGGGGCGTTCGGTAGCTACCAGTTGCGCCTTCCTGTAATTCAAACTTAGATTCTAAGGAATCCATTTCTGCATCAAAATAATCCTCATCACCATCAATAATTCTCTGCAGGTCTACACCGGCAAATGTGTAAGTAGCTACGCTTGGGTCAAGTGTATAGGCATACGTATCATTTTTCCAGTTAATGGCACCCACATCGAGTAAACTGGCACCGACTGAAAGTTTTTCGGTAAGATTAAGTGTGGCCCCCAGGTCAATAGCGAATCCTTTGTTTTTCAAATAATCATCTACATTAGCATTATCAGCATTTTGAATACCAGAAGTGCGTGCGTTCACATCGCCTGTTAAAGTCATGGTGTAATCGTCAGCAACAGCCAAGGTAAGCTCAGAACTTTCTGTACTGGCATTTACAATACCACGAAGTAGTTTTAAGCGACCACCAACAGTTAGTTTCTCGTTCACTTTAAATGATGCACCAAAGGCAGATTCTAAATAAGAGGTTGCTTCTAATTGAGGAGAGAAGGAGGCCGAACTGTTTACAAATCCTGCCGTGCCATTAATGAATAATGAAGTCAGGTCTTGAGGAATCATCTGTCGTGCAAAAACCTTTGTGCCCACTGTCCAGTTAAAATAAAGACGTTTGCTTAGCTGAATACCCAGGCGAAATGCTTCTACATCGCCAGCGGTTGTGATGTAATTCTTTTTATTGAGAGCACCATTAAACTTAACAAGATCTGCCACCAATGAATCGCCTCTGCGTACAGCCAAATCGCTATAGGCGAAACTACTATTCGAATAATGAGCATGTACAGAACCGGGTCCTATGCTCAACACAAATTTATAGTTGGGAACAAAAGCAGGATTATAATTGACATGCTGCGGTACACCTGAAAGCGTATACATGGTAGCTTCTGGTTGTGCGAATAGCTGTGTTGAGCACAGTAAGCATATAGCTAGACTAAAGTATTTCATGCGAAAGTCGATTGAACGTAAGGAAAAAATTAATGTATTCATCATAGGTCAACATTTAATTTAACCTTGGCTTTCAAGCCTACTTTTATTTCGAGCTTATCGGCTGCACGAAACTTTACATCTTTGGGATTGTCTGCTGTTTCGAGTTCAGCCACAATCACCAGTTGATTAGCTTCAAACAATTTGTTAATTTTTTCCTTGCTGATATTGATTTCCATAACCTTTTCTCCAGGGCTGGTCGGTGTGCCACTTGCATCGGTGGTGGCACCTTCAATAATGCGGTTATCGTTTGGATCTAATAAAATATCAAGTTGAGTAAGATCCGCATTTAGCAAGTAAAGCTGAAGGTGAGCATTTAAGGGTAAATGATTAACTGTAGCAATGCGCAATAAGGCATCTTCTATTTCAGATGACTCAAGGTCACCAAGATCAAGATCAACAGTATCTCTTAAAATGATATTTGAAGCATTGCCGATAAAGGGTATCTCAACCGACATGCGCACGTTCAGCTCTGCATCACTTTTACAAAAGTTGGTCCCATCGGTAAGTCCCTGATTGATACGTGCACTTACATTGTAGTAAAACTCTGTTGGCGCAAAATCAAGTAGTGCTCTTGCGTTGGTAACGGCCACTGTAGTAAAAGCAGAGTCGCCCATTATTTGCGGTATATTGGTAACAATCGGGCTGGCCGGATTTAATTGCACCGCCAGACTACTACCTGGCTTGCGCGCCTCAAGTGTATTGAATATTACATTTACCGGAATACCATATTCATTAATTACCACAAAAGAAATTTTTGGACTGGCTAAAGAGATGTCTACACCATCAAATGCATTTTCAAAAGCACCGATCTCCAGTGTTTCATCTGGAAGATCAGCAGTCTGATCGCCAAAGAATCCTTTTACGTAATCAAAATTAAGCCCCGCAAAATCGAGTGTAAAATTGAATTGTGTGCCTGGGGGAACGGCAGATGGGGTCGCGCCACTCCTAACACGTACCGTTACTTGCGCCTCAAACAAATTATCATTTAGCACTGCACTGTATCCGGCAACAGAAATGAGTTGTGAACTGCTTCCATTTTGCAATGTCTGACTCAGGGGCACACCGTTTCTGGTAAATGAGGTTAGTGTTATCTGTCCTTCAAATTGCAGATTGGGGATAATCGGATTGGTTTGTGCAATAATGCGAAGATTGCCTTGCGTGAAGAGAATTTCACTAAATTTTTCGGGATTAAAATCAAGATCGAAAGTAAGATTGCCCGGACTTAAGTTCACTGTGCTATTCGCAGGTACCGGAATAGGAAAAGCAGTGGGATTAATATTTAAGCCACGTGTAATATTTTTATCTGGGAACGTAAGCAAGTCGCGTATACCCTGTGTTTTTAACGTCTGCTGATAGGATAGATACACCACACCCTGATCAGGGCCGCTTTCATAAATTCTGATGTTGGCAGAATCTTCATCGTTTAAAAAATCCTGAATACTTAAACTTCCATATCCCAATGGTATTGCGATAGTAGGCGTGGTGCTAATAGATTCAAAATCGGTGTCGAGCAGGTTGTTAAAATCACAACTGGATAAGAGGGCGATACAAATAAAACCCGTGCGCCACCAAGCAGAGCGGAGATTCTTCATTTATAGTAGATTAAAGCACATAAAACTATTGGAAATATTCCAACTAATAAAGGTTTATTGTTGGTTTTGCGATTAAGTAACCCGTTTGTAACAAAGAAAGCTACATTCTATTCATAAGAGCAATGATCAGGATCATTGCTCTTAATGGTAAGCTAATTTAATATTCTGAAAAGCTATTTACAGAGGACTATAGGATGTATTCTACCCCAACGGCTAAAAGTGCACCAACCATAGCTACGGCTAGTTTTTTAGCATTAAAATGATGTTCAGGGCTGCTCTCAAATACGATGGTGGTTGATATATGGAGAAAATTGCCACTGACAAGTGCGTATAAGTAAATAAGTGCGTTCCCTGATAATATTTCTGTTTCTGCCAAATAAGTACTGATCAATAAACCAATGGGTGCAGCAATAGAAAAGCCTATCAAATAAGGAATGGATTTGCGCTTAGACCCTAGTTGGAAAGCAAGCACTGTCATTAGCGCAAATGCTGCAGGGGCGCGATGCAAAGCGATACCAAGCAAAATGGCATTCATATCATAGTGTGGCCCCATGGCCAGGGGTTGTGCCAGCATACCACCTTCCAAAAATGCGTGCAGACAAAGTGCGGTAAGCAATACAATGGCAGAAACTTGTCTGTGATGATGCGAATGACTGTGATGGTCTGATCCGTGACTATGCACGTGGATATGACCGTGTTCAATACCTGAAGTAAAGTACTCCAATACTTGTTGCAGAAAGAAACCCGCTAATACAAACAAGCCGATTAATTCGGCACCAATAGATTGATGATAGAGCTCAGGCAGAATGTGTGTTACCGTAATGCCAAAGAGGTAAGAACCGGCAAAGACAAGCAACAGACGAAAATTGCTACTTCTGGCGTTAGGCACAAAATAGACCAACAAACCCGACAGCAGCGGTGTTAGAAAAAGTACAAGCAGTTTTATCGTCATGTAATTAGGGGTTGAGGGTAATGGACGATTTAATTTTTTCTGTTACAAAATGTTGTATGCTTCCATCATCGGCTGTGTAAAACAGGAGCACATCAAGCTCAGGATGTTTTTTAATAACTTCAATCGCCTTTTCATGGCCCATTACCATAATGGCTGTACCCCAGGCGTCTGCTGTGGTGCAGTCGTTCGCAAAAACGGTTGCACTTAACAAAGCACGCTTAACCGGATAGCCGCTCTCCGGATCAATGGTATGCGAATACTTTTTGCCATCTACTATTTTATAATTGAAGTAGTTACCTGATGTGGTGAAAGCCTTATCACTTAAAGAGGCATAAGCCTTGAAAAACATATTGTCTCTGGTAGAGTTAGGATCGAGAATACCAATTTCCCAGGGCTTTTGCGTTTTCAGATTCATGCCTAAAGCCAAACCTTCGCCACCTAGCTCTACCAAAGCATTAACGATGCCTTTCGATTTTAAAAAATCAGCAATCACATCAGCGCCATAGCCTTGGCCAATACCGCCAAAATCTAATTGAGTACGTGCATCAGTTTTAGATACAGCATGAGTATGTAGTCGTATTTTCTCAAAGCCGACCAGGGATTTTAAGGAGTCGATTTTTGTACTATCCGGTTGTATGGTTTTATCCGGACCAAAGCCCCAATAATTAACCAGAGGCATAATGGTCATATCGAAGGCCCCATTTGACGCTGCAAATACCTGTTGCGCTTTTTGTAAGGCGGGTATTAAATAAGGCAACTCAAGGTTAAAAATACTGTCTTCTTTATTAAAGCGCGATACCTCCGAAGTGGGGTCGTAATTATTGATTGACTTATTTACCAGCACCAATAAGGAGTCGACTGCTGGCTTAAAGTTTCTGTTTTCGTGATCAAAATAAGAAATGTGGTAGGTGGTGGCCATGGTTTCACCCTCAATCTGGATAAAAGCAGGATTTTTAACTTTTCGGTATTGCCAAACAGCAGCCATGGCGGCCAATACGATCACCGAATAGAGAATATTCTTATTGCGAAGGGTCATGATTGTAAAATGAGGCGCAAGTTATCAAAAAAGGTGTAAATGCAACAATGTTGCTAAAACTCCTTTTCATTGTAATGCTTAACTTCGCGCATGCGAGAAGATTATTTGACGGGTGAAAGTGAAGGCCTGAGTGCCTCAGAGAAGGATGCGGAAAAGGCATTGCGTCCCCTTTCATTCAGCGATTTCACAGGACAAGAAAAGATAGTAGAAAATATTAAGGTATATGTGCAGGCAGCCAAGCAAAGGGGTGAGGCACTTGATCATGTTTTATTACATGGCCCTCCAGGTTTAGGCAAAACCACCTTGTCGCATATTATTGCCAACGAACTACAGACCAGTATTAAAATAACCTCTGGCCCCGTACTGGACAAACCAAGTGACCTGGCCGGCTTGCTCACCAATCTTGAAGCGAATGATGTATTGTTCATTGATGAGATACATCGCCTGAATCCGATTGTAGAAGAGTATCTGTATTCAGCCATGGAAGATTTCCGGATTGATATTATGCTTGACTCTGGACCTAATGCACGTTCTATTCAAATAGGACTCAATCCATTTACACTGATTGGTGCAACCACAAGGGCAGGTCTGCTTACTTCACCCTTGCGTGCGCGTTTTGGTATTAATGCGCGTCTTGAGTATTACGATGCCAATTTGCTAACCTCGATTGTGAAGCGTTCTTCTGCCATATTGCAAACACCCATTGCTGACGATGCTGCTTTTGAATTGGCGAGAAGAAGCAGGGGCACGCCACGCATAGCCAATACCTTGTTAAGAAGGACCAGAGACTTTGCACAAATAAAAGGCGATGGCACCATTGCCATGCATATTGCTAAGATGGCCCTTAGCGCACTTGATGTAGATGAGAATGGTTTGGATGAAATGGATAATCGCATTTTGTTGACCATCATAGAAAAATTTAAAGGCGGCCCCGTGGGTATTTCAACCATTGCTTCTGCAGTGGCCGAAGAAGCCGAAACCATTGAAGAAGTGTACGAGCCCTTTTTGATACAGGAAGGGTATTTAAAACGTACATCAAGAGGAAGAGAAGCTACTGAAAAAGCTTACAAGCACTTGAAGATTGCTATACCTGGTGGCAGAGGTGCAGGATTGTTTGATAGCTAAAATTGTTGTTTGTTGATAGTTGTTCGTTATTAGTTAATGAAATAACTAAGTTTCTGTAATGGGCCCCTAGTGTAAATCGCAACATTGTTCTTTATCGATACTTATTAACTAACAACCACCAACGAAAAACGAACAACCAAACTATGTCACAAACTGCCCATACCGCCATTATTAAGTCAGCGGCTGCTAACCTGGGGTTTAGTTTTTGTGGTATTGCCAAGGCTGAATTTCTGGAAGAAGAGGCTCCACGCCTAGAGGAGTGGTTGCAAAGAGGTTATCAGGGAAAAATGTCTTACTTGGAAAACTATTTCGATAAACGTCTTGACCCACGTTTATTGGTGCCGGGAGCTAAATCTATTATTACATTAGGTTACAATTATTATCCGAGTGAAGACCTCACGCAAAACAGCTCTTTAAAAATTGCCAAGTATGCTTACGGAGAAGACTATCACTTTGTAGTCAAGGATAAACTTAAAGCACTGTTGGAAGAACTTCGCTTAAGCATTGGCGAAATTGATGGTCGTGCTTTTGTAGATTCTGCTCCGGTGATGGAGCGTGCCTGGGCACAAAGGGCCGGCATAGGCTGGATAGGTAAAAACTCCCTGTTGCTCAATAAGCAAATGGGTAGTTTCTTTTTTTTAGCAGAGCTGATCATTGATCTAGCGCTAGACTACGACTCGCCAATTAAAGATTATTGCGGCACCTGTACAGCCTGTATGGATGCCTGCCCGACTGAGGCTATACCTGAGCCATATGTTGTGGATGGCAGTAAATGTATTTCCTATTTTACCATAGAATTAAAAGAGGCAATACCTGAGGACGTAAAAGGAAAATTTGATAACTGGGTTTTTGGTTGCGATATCTGTCAGGATGTATGCCCCTGGAATCGTTTCTCAAAGGCACACAATGAAAAAAAATTCGAGCCTACTACAGAGTTAAAAAACCTTTCTAAAAACGACTGGAAAGAAATTACAGAAGAAGTCTTTCAGCAAGTATTCAGAAAGTCAGCCGTGAAGCGTACTAAGCTTGAGGGGCTGCAACGCAATATCGATTTTGTAAAAGGTCGTTAAATAAAAAAGCTGTTTGAAAATAAATCCAAACAGCTTTTTGTAAGATGATGCTTTTAATTAGGCAGCCATAGCAGTTACATGTTGTACTGCATCCGGTTTTTTACCTAACATTTTCAGTTGACGTGCATGAGCTTGGATAGCCTGCCAGAATGTTTCTTTGGATTGATAAGGAACACCAAACTCTTTAGCAGTTGCTTCTACGATTTTTGAAATTTCTTTGTAGTGAACGTGACAGATATTAGGGAACAAGTGATGCTCTACCTGATAGTTTAATCCGCCCACATACCATGAGAAAATTTTGTGTTTGCGACCAAAATTTGTTGTGGTGCGCATTTGATGTATAGCCCAGTTATTTTCTAAGGTGCCACTTTCATCAGGCGTTGGATAAGCGGTGCCTTCAATAACGTGTGCAGGTTGAAAAATAATGGCCAGAATAAAACCAGCCAGATAATGCATAGCAATAAATCCTACTAATACTTGTGTGAAAGTAACATCAATCAAAAGCATTGGCACTACAAAAATATAGCTGAAGTAAACAAGCTTTGAGAAAATCATGATCGATAGTTCTTTAGCGAGTGAAGATTTTTGTCTTGCCAATAAACCTTCCTGATGGTATTTGAATACTCTGTAAAAATCTTTTGTAAAAGTCCATACTAGCGTCATCAACCCATACAACAACCAGCCATAGATGTGCTGAAAGCGATGAATAGGTCTCCACTTGGATTCGGGCGACAGGCGTAATACGCCTCTGGGGCTGATGTCTTCATCAGCATCGTGAACATTTGTATATGTATGGTGTAATACGTTATGTTGTATTTTCCAATTCATCATATGAGCACCTACCAGGTTGAGTGAATAACCCAGAAAAGTATTTACCCACGGTTTGTTAGAATAGGCACCGTGGTTCGCATCATGCATAATGGATAAACCTATGCCTGCTTTTCCAAAGCCCATCAGTATACATAAACCGAAAAGAAACCAAAGATTAGAAGTGATGCCACCAATAATTAAAAAGTATGGCGTAAAATAAAGTGAGAACATAAAGATGGTCTTGATGACCATTTCTGTGTTAGCTGTTTTGTCAATGTTGTTGCTTTTGAAATAGCCATTAACACGTTGACTTAGCGTAGAAAAAAATTCAGGGCGCTCTTTTGCAAATTGAAGTGATGGTAAACTCATGTACTTTTAATTTTAATACAGATAGTGCTTTAACTAATTTGGGCACACTACCTGCATCTCAAAGATAACACTCTAAAAGCTAAGAACATACCCTGAGCAATGATATTTACGGCCGCTTATATAAATACCCGATTTTGGCCATGCATACGTACATTTGTATGCTCAAATGAAAAGTGAGGCATTGAACAATACCTCACTTTTGTTTAAGAAATTAATGGTGTTTTTCGAACTTTAGAGCACATTTATTCTACAACAGTGCCCTTCAGTGTAAGTACGTGATTTTCGTTAGCGTTGGATTGCACCGTAACAGTTTTTACAAACGCACCCAATTTTCCAGCGTCAAAAGTGGCCGTAACAAAGCCGTTGGCGCCAGGGGCAATAGGATCTTTGGAATAATTGGTTACTGTACAGCCGCAAGAAGCTAAAACACTGGTAACAATAAGTGCCTCTGATCCTGAATTTGTAAATTCAAATTCGTGACTTACCGGAGTGCCCTTAGCAATGTTGCCAAAGTCATGCTGGATTTTGCTCCAGTTAAAAACGGCAGCGCTATGGCAATAGGCTACAAAGGCAATAAAACTGGCGAAGAAAATGATTGTTAATTTTTTCATGTTGTTTTTGTTTAGGTGATTATCAATTTTTAATAATGATGTAAAGATTGTGTGCTGCCACTTAGCATGCTGTTAAGGGTTTGCTAAGAATTGTTAACGATTGTTAAGCGAAAACCCGAATCAATGGTTTAACGTATTTTTACAATGTGAAAAGCTCTACACTTAGAATCGTAGTTGTTTTGGCTGCTCTCAGTATTGTGGGCATTACCATCACCCAGGTATACTGGGTAAGAAAGGCTTTTGATCTACAGCGCTCCGACTTTGACAGGCAAGTGAATACCGCTTTAATGTCAGTTGCCCAGCAATTTTTTGAACTGCAAAATACACCACCGCCAGCCAACAATCCTGTTGAACAGCTATCGACCAATTATTTCGTAGTGATGCTCAACAGTGACATAAATCCCGCCATGCTGGAATTTTTACTTCGCACTGAATTTGAGAAAAGAAATATAAAGGCAGACTTTGAATATGGCATTTACGATTGCTCGCAAGAATGTATGGTTTATGGTAAGGTTGCGGCCGCTGGTTTAATTAAAAGCGAGCCTAAGCTGGAAGCCTTACCCAAACTAAAAAATGTAAGCTATTATTTTGGCGTCCGTTTTCCCGGTCGTGAGCTACAACTCATCAATCAAATGGGTATATGGACGTTCTCATCACTGGTGCTTTTAGTTGTAATTGTTTTTTTTACCTATGCTTTATTTGTCATTCTTCGTCAAAGACGTTTGTCTGAAATCCAGAAAGATTTTATCAACAACATGACACACGAATTCAAAACGCCTCTGTCTACCATTTCACTTTCGGCAGAGGTATTACGCGAACAAGCCAGACAAAATAATGAAGCGCGATTACTCAATTACACCAATATTATAGATCAGGAAACAGATCGTATGCGTCAGCATTTAGAACGCTTGCTGCAAGTTGCCAAGCTGGATAAAGCGGACATGCAGTTGAAACGCGAAACACTTGACACGCACGAAGTGCTGCATCATGTGCTAACCAGTATGCAACCTCAGTTTAATGATAAAACAGCAACCTTATCTTTAGATTTTAAAGCAACCAACACGAAAATTAACGCGGACCTGCATCATATAAGCAATGTATTCATCAATGTATTTGATAATGCGTTGAAGTATACTGAAACCCTTCCGCGTATAAGCGTGGCTACGAGGCAAAGCGGTAAATTTATTTTGATTGAAATAACTGATAATGGCATTGGCATTGCACGTGAATACCAAACAAAAATATTTCATAAGTTTTTCAGGGTGCCAACAGGGAACGTGCACAATGTAAAAGGTTTTGGTCTGGGCCTCAGTTATGTAAAGCAGGTTATAGAAGCACATAAGGGTAAGATTAGCCTGAACAGTCAACTCAATGAGGGTACAACACTTAGTATATACTTACCAACGATAGAATGAAGCAACATAAAATTCTTTTGGTGGAAGATGATGCCAATCTTGGCTTTGTCATTAAGGATAATTTGAGCCTGAAAGGCTATGAGGTAACACTATGCAGTGATGGACGCCAGGCCATGGATAACTTCAAAGCATCATTGTACCAATTGTGTTTGCTTGATGTAATGCTCCCAAAAGCGGATGGCTTTGCCGTAGCACGCTACATAAGAGAGTACGATAAGGAAGTTCCTATTCTATTTCTGTCTGCCAAAAATATGACAGAGGATAAGCTGACAGGTTTTAGAACCGGTGCAGATGATTACATTACCAAACCATTCAGTTTTGAAGAACTCTTTTACAGAATAGAAGTATTTTTACGCAGAAGAAAGCCGCTGCTTGATGCTGAACATATTGTGGCCAAGCTGGGTAATTATGTGTTTGACTCTGCCAAACTTACCCTGGACTGTCCACAATGCTCAAAAACACTGACCCAACGGGAGGCGCTAATTCTTCAATTGCTCTGCCGTCATCAGAATAATACCTTGAAGCGTGAAGAGATTTTGAACCACGTATGGGGTAGCGATGATTATTTTATGGGCAGAAGTCTGGATGTTTTCATTTCTAAACTACGGAAGTATTTACAACATGACCCGGCTGTTCAAATAATAAACCAGCATGGGGTAGGTTTTAGCTTACGCGTGGAGGAAAAGTAATATTGCCTGGATGCGGCTAATCTTTTTTTGCGCTATCTTGTATTGCGTAAATTACACTCCCCATGATCAAAACCCTCTTCCTTCTTCTTTTTAGTTGCACACTTTTTGCACAAGGCAGTAAAATCACAACAGCCAAGAGCTTATTTGAGGCCAAGAAATTTACGGAGGCCAAAAAAATACTAACAGGTATAGACGATGGGGCAACTGAATTTGCAGCATCCCGGTATTTTTTAGGCAGGATAGCCTATGAAGAAAAACAATACGAAGATGCAGCCGATTATTTTGAAGAAGCGACAGAAGCCGATGGTAAAGTTGCTGATTATTTTAACTGGTTAGGAAATGCATTAGGCACGATAGCCAAGGATGCTAATCCTTTTAGGCAAGGCCTACTCGCGCCAAAAATGAAAAGTGCCTGGGAGAGTGCAATCACGCTTGATTCAAAAAATCTGGATGCCAGAAGATCACTCATTGAATATTATACACAGGCACCGGGTTTTATGGGTGGAAGTTTTGAAAAGGCGCATGAAGTTGCTCAGCAGATAAAAAAAATTAATACAGCGGAAGGGCATCTCGCAGAAGGGCGCATTTATATGAAAGAGGAAAAATTTGTTGAGGCCGAAAAAGAATTTGTAGCCATGACAAAAGCAAATCCTGATTATGTAGGCGGCCTGGCTAACTTCTATGTAAACAGAAAACAATACGATAAGGCCTTTGCCATTTATGAAGCGCTCTCACTCAAAGACCCACAAAATATGCAAACAGTTTATCAGCTTGGGAGACTGAGTGCAGTAAGTGGAACGCGTCTGGCAGAAGGTGAATTAAATTTAAAAAAATATTTAGCCTATCAACCCAAAGCAGGCGAGCCTTCGCATGCAGCAACACACATGCGTCTGGGTAATATTTATGAGAAGAAGGGCGATAAAGACGGGGCCAAAAAGGCGTATGAAGCTTCACTAAAATTGGATGCCAATTTACAAGAAGCCAAAGATGGACTTGCGCGTGTACAGAAATGATGAACCTCGTCTTTGCCTGTATTTTAGAAATAATAAAATCAAAAATTTATGAAAAAAGGTAGTTATAATTCTTTAAACCTGGTTTTAGTACTCATATACTTTTCCACAGTATCATTGGCACAAGGTTTAGAAGGACTTGAGGGGCAAACAAATTTACAAATGCTCGGTGGCAGTAGCTTATCAGCTCGCACCTTTGATAATCGGTATGATGGTGTGGATGGCTTCCTCACCTTGGTAGAATATTTTGTAAAAGGAAGAATAAGAATGAATAAAGATCAGGTGATGAAGGTAGATAACATGAACTATGATGTTTTTAATGACGAGATTTTTGTTTACAAGAGTGGCAAGGAGTTAGTAGTAAGCCGTAATATGGTTTCAACTTTCGAAATGGATGTCAACGGAGTAACATTATCTTTTAGTAAACAAAAAAATAGCGAAGGTGAAATTGGTTATTATCAGGTACTCACTCAGGGTGAGTTCTCTCTATTCATCAAGCACAAAAAGATTTTTCGCAAAGCGGATTATCAGGGTGCCTATAGTGCCAATCGTACAAAAGATGAGTTTACGGATGACCAAAAATTCTATTGGTCTAAAGGCGACTCAAACCTCAAGGTATTAAAAAATAAAAAATCACTACTCAATGAAACAGGAGACAGTGCAGATAAGGCTGAAGCTTTTATAAAAGAAAATAAGCTTAAAATGGATTCGCAAGATGATTTGTTAAGATTGTTTCAATATTTGAATGAATCAGTAAGTAATTGAGACAATCAAAATATTTTAGCATCGCTAATAATGTCAAGGAGCTTGTTTATTCAATCGCTCATTCTTATAATGTTCACCGGAAGATTTTTGCAAGTATATAACCTGGGTGCAGCTGGGATAGTAGTAATACTGCTGGGGTCCCTTGCTGTAGCAGCCCGTAGGTATTATTTAAAGATGAAGCCATTGTTTGACAGCCCATTGCATGATATTCCAAAGTATTTTATGTTACCCTGATGCTAAAATAGTAAAGTTAATGAGGAATTATGCTCATTGATAGTCTCTGTTTCTTAATAACCATTTCGGAATTGTGCATGTAATGACCAACTCTTTGTAATCCGCTCTTTAATAATAACAAATGACTGTTAGGTGAACTTGAAGTATTGAAAGGTGCAAAACCTTATACTTTTGCCAATCAATAATCCTGATTAAAAGCATCCGCTTAAAAATTAATTTGTGATCAAAACCTTATAACTTGCTCCCGGTTTATATCAAACTTTAGATAGCTTAAGATGAAGTCGTATTTTTTAAAATTGTATAACTACAACGATTGGGCAAATAAGAAGGTAATAGCTTGTTTAAAAAAACAGCAGGTAAGTGATGAGAAGATTCTGACCTTGATGAGTCATACACTTTCAGCGCTACACATTTGGCTGGCCAGAATCACCGGAAATTCAACAGCTCCATATCCGTTATGGAAGCAATACAGCCTTGCCGAGTTAGATGCGATGAGTAACGAAATAGGGAAAAAGTGGTTAGACTATGTTGGCGAAAATGAACATTTCGACAGAGAATTGTCGTACAACAATTATGTAGGCGATCCATATAAAAATAAAGTAGAGAACATCATGATCCACCTTGTAAATCACTCTACTTACCACCGGGCGCAAGTTGCCATTCTGCTCCGCCAAAAGGGTTTTGAACCGGTAAATACAGACTTTATCACCTACGATAGGGTTATTACGAACCAACTGCCAGATTAAATGGTCTTTTACTGGTTTGGAAAAAGTAAAGATTGGTGAAAAACTTACATTTACTCGCTTTGCTACCGTTTGCAAATGGACAATACCTAATTTAGTGTATATTCGACTTCGGTTTTAATCTACCAAAGCCCCAAGCAAATGGTAACAAGAGTTTTAGCAGCATTGATGTTGCTTAGTTTTTACGTTGTGCCCGTAGTTGCGCAAACTAAACCTGTCGCATTAGAAGGGACCCTCGACCTACGCACACATACTTTTAAGGAGTCACCGGTATCGATGAATGGCCAATGGCGCTATTATGAAGATCAACAACTAGAGCATTACGAAACCCCGGCTAATTTTACACTAGTTAATTTTCCACATCGCTGGAGTGATGACAGCAGTCAGGGTGTTGCAACGTATAAGCTATCTGTTTTAGTGAATACCAACCAAAAATCACTGGCTGTAGACATACCGCAGCTTTATTGTGCTTATAATTTATGGGTAAATGGAGTTTTAATTGCCAAAAACGGAGAGGTGAGTTCTTCAAGAAGAACAACGCAACCCCAATGGCTTCCTCAAGTTGTTAGCTTTCCGGTTACTAACGACACACTTAACTTCACTTTACAAATAGCTAATTTTCACCATGCCATCGGGGGAATCAAAAATCCTATTCGCTTGGGCTCGCCAGAAGAGTTGCTAGCTCAACAAAGCAGCGCGCATCTAGTTAACATGATTTTACTCGGTGTGCTCACCTTCCTGGGATTATTCTTTATTCTTATCTATGCTTTTGTTAAGCAGGAAAAAGCAGCACTTTATTTTGCATTGCTTTGCCTTACCTGGGGATTGCGCTCCATTTTTTCAGAGCAATACCTCGCCATTCATTGGATGCCCTGGTTTGATTGGGAGCTGTCAATAAAAATTGAATACATAACCTTGTACTTTACCATGGCACTGGCCATTCAGTTTGTTTCCAAGCTCTATGTTTTAGATACAAACCAGCTGATCAAGAAAATCCTTTTGTATCCAAATTATGTATTTGTATTCCTTACGATGGCCACACCCGCAGTTGTCTATACCAATTTGTTAAATATTTATTTGATGCTGGCTGGTGTATTGCTGCTTTATATTGTTGTCGTTATTCTCAGGGCTATGTTGTTTGAAAGACATGGTGCATGGTTTAGCGTGTTAGGTATTTTAGCATTGGCGGTGGCCTTCTCCTACAATTACCTGAGTTACCAGGGTGTGTTTAACTTTTCTCCTTTTACTTTTTATACCCTGTATCTTTGTTTCTTCTTTTTATCAGCAGTAGCACTGGCCTACCAATTAAGCCCTACCGCAAAATCCAAGAATGTAACCGATACACTCAGGTTTGACGATTACGTCATGAATAAGTAAGTTCTGCTGAAAATAATTTCCTTTTTTTTAACGGTAAGTGGTATAAACTGCTGGCCTTTAGTTACCTGTCAAAAGGTGAGTGGAGAATATTCATCGAGTTGAAAAAACAGGTCTCGTTTTTTTTGAACCATAACCTCATTTTTCCTAGTTGTGTACACACTTTCAAGTTAATCTCCACATTTTAAATAGTAAGCTCAGCACTTATCTTGCCTGATAAGGTATTATGGCTTAAACATATGCACATAAAAAAGCTGAACCAGTCTTTTGGTAAAAAGACTGGTTCAGCTGCAATTAAATTAGTGAGTGTAAACTACCCAACCATTTCAATACTGCGCTTGATGAAGCTGGTTAAATCGGCACCCGTCAGCATATTTTGAGAGAGCAATGCCAGATCAAAAGCTTGTTTGGCAAGTTTGATTTGCTGCTCTTCATTTTCTGCTTTCAGAATTTTTTGCGTGATGGCGTGATTACCATTGATGGATACGTTGTAGTTATCAGGCATGCCACCCATAAAGGCATAACCGCCACCGCCACCCATTTTGGCCATGTCTTTCATTCTGCGCATCCATTCACTCATGGTAATTACGACAGGCAGATCATCAGTCGAAAGTGATTCTACAGCCACAGTCATCAGTTTGTTATTGATGGCTTTTTCGAAAATGGCTTTTATTTTTTCCTGTTCTTCATTGCTGAGCACACTTTCCATCTTTGTGTCTTTGTCGATAAGCTTATCTACAATTTCACTGTCAACACGCTTGATCTGTGTCTTCTCAAGTTTTTGCTCAAATGTATTAATGAAGTGATTGTCTAATACACCATCTAATAGCAGTACATCATAGGATTTATTTTTAGCAGCTTGAATAAAACTATCCTGCTTACCTGCATCCGTACTGTATAAATAAACAAGACTACCGTCTTTATCGGTTTGGTTAGTGCTTACCTTTTCTTTATACTCTTCTAATGTAAAATATTGCTTATCAACATTTTTAAGCAGTGTAAAATCTTTAGCGCGGTCGTAGAATTTCTCATCGCTGATAATACCGTACTTAACAAAAATATTTACATCGTCCCATTTCTTCTCAAAATCTGCTCTGTCTTTCTTGAAAAGCTCCTGCAGTTTGTCAGCTACCTTTTTTGTAATGTGTTGACTGATTTTTTTAACGTTGCCATCACTCTGTAAATAACTTCTGGAAACATTCAACGGAATATCTGGTGAGTCGATAACACCGTGGAGTAACATAAGGAAATCAGGCACTACGTCCTTCACCTCATCAGTAATAAACACCTGACGGGAGTAAAGCTGAATTTTATTTTTCTGAATTTCGAAATCATTCTTCACCTTAGGGAAGTACAGAATACCGGTAAGGTTAAAAGGATAATCAACATTGAGGTGAATCCAGAAAAGAGGATCTTCGCTGAAAGGATAGAGCTCTTTATAAAACGAAATGTAGTCCTCATCCTTTAATTCCGTAGGTGATTTTGCCCAAAGTGGGGCAGGGTTGTTAATGATGTTGTCAACAGTAACTGTCTTGAATTTTTTCTTACCGTCCGGTTCTTCACCATCTTCAACACTTTCGTTTTTAGTGCCAAATTTTATTTCAACCGGAAGAAACTTGCAGTACTTTTCAAGGATGCCTTTCAGACGGGATTCATCGAGAAACTCATCAGAGTCTGCATTAACATGAAGTATTACATCAGTGCCTCTTTCTTCTTTTGTTGCTGAAGTTAATTCAAACTCTGTTGAGCCATCGCATATCCAGCGTGCGGCTTCAGTATTATCTTTGAAAGATTTGGAAACAACCTCCACCTTATCAGCCACCATAAAGGCTGAGTAAAAACCAAGACCGAATTTACCAATGATGTCCTTTGCATCGGTTTTGTCTTTGAATTTCTCAACAAATTCAGTGGCACCTGAGAAGGCAATTTGATTAATGTATTTTTTTATTTCTTCGCCCGTCATACCCAAGCCTTTATCGCTTACGGTTATGGTGCGTTTCTCTTTATCGAACTTAACCTCAATTTTGAGGTCGCCCAGCTCCCCACCAAACTCGCCCAGAGAAGAAAGTTTCTTTAACTTTTGAGTGGCGTCAACTGCGTTGGATACGAGCTCCCGTAGAAAAATTTCGTGGTCGCTGTAAAGGAATTTTTTGATGATGGGAAAAATGTTCTCGGTATGTATCGAGATACTGCCTTTTTCTGCTACTTCTGCCATAGTTGTACTTGTTAGAATTAAAAAATCCTGCCGGAGCAGGATTTCAACTATTGTTCCAATATGGAATTAATGACAGCTTGGCAGACTTTACTTTTTCTTAAACACGTAACGTGTTATAAAAATACCCTCCCCATCTTGCTTACCGGCTTCGCTTTCAACGCCACTGGTCACAAACATAAGTTCCCAGCCTTCTTTGGCCATTTCAGTTAATTTGGAAGATACAACGGCATCGTTAGAGGCAATATTTTGAAAGTTAATACCTACTGCGCTATAGAAGTTGAGGAGCTTTGTTTCTTCGAAGTTGTTAATTTTTACGTCTTCTCTTTTAATATCTCCCTGTTCACTTTTTTTACCATCCACACGGGCAGTAGTAAGACTTTTATAGTCACTGGCTTCTTTAGCATCCAACATTCTGGAACGACCAAGGCCCAGAGGAACTATGGATTCTACTGTTGTGATGATTTTATATTCTTGTGCAAAGGCAAATGAGCTTGCGAGGAACATCAGGCTCAAAACAGATATTTTTTTCATATGTATAATGTTTTGAGCTTTTATACGGAAAACTACCGTAAGCGTTCGGAGTCGCGCACTAATTTTTCATCCCTTCTAATAAAGCGATTGGCCAAAAAGTTGGCTGCAACCCCTGTGGCAATCATCCAAAAACCGGACCCGTATTGACCACCGTTATGACTTTTGGCTAAATCCATTACAAAAACCACAATGCTTACCATGGCCCCCAACATAAGTAAGGAGTTAAGTGCACCTAGCTTCATTTGTAAAATACGGTTTTTGAATTTGCGAATACTGATAAAAGCTATGGCTGCTGCCGCCACCGCCAGCATCGCTGTGATGGCATACGGCATGTAAAGGGTATTAGCTACACCGTTTGTTTTTTCGGTGTAGTGTAGTGCAAATAATTGATGCGAATTTTCAGTCTCTGGCTGAAATACCCAAATGGGCATAAAAATGAGCCCCACCATTGAAATGATAACAACTACCAGAAATACAGTTTGAATTCTTTGCCACATATAAAGCTTGCTTTAACTTGCCGGCAATATTATCAATAATTTTTAGCAGATGCGGCAACTTCCTCTAATCTTAAATAGATCTATAAGCTGTTTATTGGTTTTTTTAGCAATACTGGGGCATAGTACGAACACCTTAGCGCAAAATTTTGATTTTGAATTCGGTAAAATATCGACTTTTGATTTAAAATCCATTGTTTACGAAAAGGATACAAGTGCCATAGCTTTTGTGTTAAATGAAACCGGTGATGCCTATATCGACACAGACCGCGGTTATGAATTGATCGTTAACTATCATGTAAAAATTAAAATATTAAAACCTGAAGGCATTGAGAAGGCCAATGTGCAAATACCTCTGCGTAAAACTGAAAAAAATAACGAAAAAATTATTTCCATTCAGGCATCGTCATTCAACCTGATTGACGGAGCTATTCAGGAAACAAAAATGAGCAATAAGGCAATATTTGAAGAGGATGCCGGAAAATTCTTTGACCTTAAGAAGTTTACAATTCCTAACGCGCAAGTTGGTTCAATTATAGAGTATAAGGTTACACTCCAGACACCCTTCATTTTTAATTTTTATACTTGGAACTTTCAGTCGGACATTCCGAAACGAAGGAGTGAGTATTGGGTCAAAATTCCTGGAAACTATGTGTATAACTTGGCACTAAGAGGGCCATTGAAATTATCGCTTAATGAGAATAAAATTATTGAAAAGTGTGTAATAATAAGTGGCGGGAGTTATGGTTCGGGCACACACGCAGATTGTGTGAGGTACAAATTTGGTATGGAAAATATTCCTGCCTTTGTTGAGGAGGACTATATGACAGCCAAGTCCAACTTCTTATCAGCCATTTATTTTGAATTATCGGAGGTGCGATATTTTGATGGCAGAGTAGATAAAGTTACAAAGGAGTGGAAGGATGCAGAACAAGAGTTAAGGGCTGATCGAAAATTCGGAATTCAAATTAAAAGAGGTAAAGAGATATTGGGCGATCAACTAACAGTGTTGGTTGGCACTGAGCGCGATTCACTTACGATGGCCAATAAGATTTACGATTTTATTAAAGATGAGTATCAATGGAATGAAGTTTATGGGATTTATAGTGAGTTTGGCGTTAAAGAAGCGTTGGCTAATAAAAGAGGAAACGTAGGTGATATTAATTTAACACTGATTGCTGCCTTGAAATTTGCAGGCTTTACCGTAGAGCCGCTTATTCTTTCTACCCGGAAAAATGGACTGCCAACGGATATATATCCTGTTATAAGTGACTTTAACTACGTTATTGCAAAAGTTAAGATAGCAGGCAAAACTTATCTGCTGGATGCCACAGACGACTTCATGCCTTTTGGTATGATACCGGAAAGATGCTTCAATGGGAAAGGAAGGGCGTTGTCCGATAAATCATCCTACTGGTACGAAATTAAGCCGAGTGAAAAGGCAAAACTAGTGACGATGTGCAACTTGAAAATGGAGCCTGATGGAAAAATCACGGGCGATATGCAACGTACTTACTTTGGCTACAAGGCTGCAAACAAACGCAAAGAAGCGCAGCGCTTTAGAGATAAAGTTGAATATGAGAATGCAGTAAGTAATGAGTTCAACGCACTTAAACCGTCAGCGATTACAATTGAAAATCTTGATGACCTTTCGAAACCAGTAAGAGAATCGTTTGCAGTAGAGATTAACGATTTCATTACCGAGCGGCCTGAGAATTTTTTATTCAACCCTTTCCTGGCAGGGAAACTGGGAAAGAATCCTTTCAAATCGGAGACCAGACTTTATCCTGTTGACTTTGGAGTGCCTATTGATGAAATATTTATACTCAACATAGACCTGCCTGAAAACATTACCTTTGCATCTTTACCTGAGAAGATAGCCCTTGCACTGCCTGCGAACGGAGGGCGGTATATTTGCGATTTTAAAGCAAACGGTTCTAAACTCACACTAACGAGTATGCTGTACGTTACCCGTACTGTTTATAGTGCTGATGAATATCACTATATCAGAGAACTTTACAACAGAATGATACAAGCACAAAATATTGATTTGGTATTCACAAAAAAGTAAAACGTATTTTATGAGATCAGTTTACGTTGCAGATATAGTAAGAACCCCCATTGGCAAATATGCCGGTGCTTTGGCAAGTGTAAGACCTGACGACCTGGCGGCATGGGTGATTAAGCGATTAATAGAGCGCAATGCATCGTTTGATGTAAGGTTACTGGAAGATGTTGTTTTTGGTGCTGCTAATCAGTCAGGCGAAGACAACCGTAACGTAGCACGCATGGCTGTTTTACTGGCTGGTTTACCAGTAGGGGTGGGTGGTGTAACGGTTAATCGTTTATGTGCTTCAGGCTTGCAAGCCATTATGGATGCCTCCAGGTCTATTATGCTGGGTGAAGGCGAAGCTTACCTAGCAGGCGGAGTAGAGAGCATGAGCCGTGCCCCCTTTGTAATGGCGAAAGCTGAGGAAGGATTTTCACGCAAGACAGAAATATACGATACAACAATGGGTTGGCGTTTTATTAATCCCGCCCTGTCGAAGCTGTATCATCCTTTTACCATGGGTGAAACTGCAGAAAATGTAGCTGCGAAATGGAAAATAAGTCGTGAAGCGCAAGATGAGTTTGCCTATCAAAGTCAGATGCGATATGCAAAAGCACATGAAGCCGGGAAATTTAATGATGAGTTGGTAAGCGTATTAGTACCCAAGGGAAAGAATGATCCTTTGTTGTTCGATAAGGATGAACATCCACGTGTTACCTCCATGGAAAAACTAGCCGCTTTAAAGCCAGCGTTTAAAGAGGGCGGCACTGTTACTGCAGGAAACTCTTCCGGTATTAATGATGGTGCGGCCGTAAGCTTATTGGTGAATGAAGATGTGCTGAAAAGATTTAATCTTAAACCAAAAGCACGCGTGGTTGCTATGGCTATAGCCGGAGTTGATCCTGCCTACATGGGTGTTGGTCCTGTGCCAGCAGTGAACAAGGTAATTAAGAGAGCAGGTTTAAAAATTCAGGATATTGGTTTGGTAGAGCTTAATGAAGCCTTTGCTTCTCAATCCCTGGCATGCATGCAAGACCTGGATCTTAATCCTGATATCGTAAATGTTAACGGTGGTTCTATTGCCATTGGGCATCCATTGGGCTGCAGTGGTGTGCGTATATCGGCTACACTGATTCACGAAATGCAAAAGCGTGAAGTGCGTTATGGCATTGCTACCATGTGTATTGGGGTAGGGCAAGGTTCGGCTATTCTCTACGAGAGATTATAAAATTTCAAATTTCAAATTTGAAATTATTAAGGATGCGTTACTTCTTCGAGATAGCATATAAGGGTACAAACTATGCCGGCTGGCAGAGTCAGCCGAATGCTATTGGCGTGCAGGCTGTAGTAGAAAATACATTGTCTAAATTATTGAGAACAGAAATTGTAATTCTGGGCAGTGGGCGAACAGATACAGGCGTACATTGTGAAAAGCAATTTTTTCATGTTGATGTTGAGCAGCCACTCGATGAAATTTCTTTTCTTGGTAAGATTAACTCTTTTCTTCCCAGCGATATCGCTATCCGATCGATACACCTGGTAAACGAAGAAGCACATGCGCGCTTTTCTGCCACTGAACGTGCTTATGAATACAGAATCACATTAAAAAAGAATCCGTTCTTGGAAGGTCAGGCTCTTTATTACTTTAAAACTTTAGACATTAATTTGATGAATCAGGCTGCAGCCACATTGGTTGGCATTCATGATTTTGAAGCTTTTAGCAAGGTAAAGACTGATGTTAATAATTTTAATTGCAACCTAACACGGGCAGAATGGGTTAAAGAGGGCGACAGACTCATTTTTCACATTTCGGCAAATCGTTTTTTGCGTGGTATGGTGAGGGCAATTGTAGGCACCCTGCTGGAAGTTGGAAATGGAAAACTATCTTTGCAGGATTTTAAATTGATACTGGAATCGAAAGATCGAAAGCAGGCGGGAATGAATGTGGCGCCACATGGTTTATTCTTAACAAACGTAGTGTACCCGGCATCAATCTTTCAACAATAAACAGAAACAAGCGTTTAATCGCTGATAACCGATAACAACAGGCTTTGCGTGGAAAAGGAAAAGGTAAGTAGTGGTAATATTATAGATTGGTCGGTATTAAGCCGGCTCATGCGTTTCATAAGGCCGTATAAAGGCAGATTTTATGTAGTGGTTTTTCTTACCATTGCTATCGGTCTGCTGTCACCGGTACGTCCCATGCTCATTCAATACACGCTTGACAAAGACGTGGCGAATGGCGACTACATGGGTATGCTTTGGATGATTGTGATCTTGTTGGGCATGCTCTTTATTCAATCCATTGCACAATATGCACACACGTACTTATCTGGCTGGCTGGGTCAGCAGGTGATTCGCGATATACGCACCAAGCTGTATGATCATTTAGTTAATCTCCGCCTCAGGTTTTATGACAAAACACCCATCGGGCGTTTAGTTACGCGTACCATCAGTGATGTTGAAACCCTGGCAGATGTTTTCAGTGAAGGCCTTGCGGCCATGGTCAGCGATTTGCTTCAGATCATTTTCATTCTGGCGATCATGTTTTATACAGACTGGCGGCTTTCGTTATTGAGTTTGTCTACCATTCCGTTAATGCTGATCAGTACTTATATTTTTAAGGAAAAAATTAAAGTTGCTTTTAATGATGTACGCAATGCAGTGGCTAACCTGAACACTTTTGTTCAGGAGCACATTACAGGCATGAACATCGTGCAGATTTTTGCCAGTGAAAAACATGAGGCTAAAAAATTCCAGGAAATCAATAAAGAGCACCGAGATGCCAACCTTCGCTCGGTATTATATTATTCAATCTATTTTCCTGTAGCCGAAATTATTGCGGCAGCAGGTATAGGTTTATTGGTTTGGTATGGTGCTAAAGGTGTTTTGCATGAAGAGATGACAGGCATTACCATAGGTAAACTGATCGCCTTCATCATGTACATCCAAATGTTCTTCAGACCGATACGCATGATAGCAGATCGTTATAATACTTTGCAAATGGGTATTGTGAGTTCATCTCGTATTCTTAATCTGCTGGATGATCAAACCGATGTTCAGAAGAACGGCAGCTATGTGCCCGACCATATCCGCGGAGAAGTAAATCTTGAAAATGTATGGTTTGCTTATAATGAAGAGCAATATGTTTTAAAAGGTGTTAACCTCAACATCAAGGAGGGAGAAACAGTGGCACTGGTCGGAGCAACCGGTGCAGGTAAATCATCTATTATTAATTTGTTAAATCGTTTTTACGAAATTAGTAAAGGAGAAATAAAGATTGATGGCAGGGATTTACGCGAATATGAATTGGGTCATCTCAGAAAAAATATTGGTGTTGTCTTGCAGGATGTATTTTTATTCAGCGATACTATTTATAAAAACATAAGTCTTGGTAGTGAAGAGGTAACTGAAGAAATGGTTTGGCATGCTGCGGATTTAGTAGGCGCCAGAAAATTTATTGAACGCCTACCCGGTAAGTTAAATTACAACGTAATGGAACGTGGTTCTACCTTATCCGTGGGTCAGCGCCAGCTAATTTCATTTATTCGTGCCATGGTTTACGATCCGCGTATTTTAGTGTTGGATGAGGCAACTTCATCTGTGGATAGTGAAACAGAAGAGATGATTCAGCAGGCTATTGATAAGATGATGAAAGGTCGTACAGCAATTGTAATTGCCCACCGCCTTTCTACCATACAAAATGCAGATAAAATAGTCGTGCTGGATAAGGGCGAAATAAAAGAAATGGGCAAGCATGACGCGTTGCTGCAACAGGATGGATATTATGCACAACTGCATAAAATGCAGTATAAGGAGTTTGCCTGATACGTTCTGCTGTTAATCTTATATAGCTGGTCTTTATGGGCTAGGCAAAAAACGTATATTTGTTTCCATGCTGCCCTTTAAGTCTCTTTTTACCGTTATTCTTTGCTTGCTGGGCAGCCTGGTGGCGCTTGGGCAAAAGAGTAAGGGCAGCTACAGTAAAAGCAATTACACGCTTAACAAACACAATTTTAAAGCGCCACGGGTTGGGCATCATAAAGCCAAAATTATCTGCCCGATTTTCGAAAACAGCAAGTATCCTTATCAGGGTATAGGGTTTAAAGTGGGCGATCCTTTCTCATTTAGTTATAAGCTTTATCCGGTTAAACATTATGCCCTTGTGGTAGATGTTGGTTCACCTTCTAGCAGTTTGTACAGCAAACTTTTCAGAGAAGAGTTTACCTTAAAATCTGAGGAGCTTGCTCCTGGTCTGGAAGGCGTAGAATACTTATCGCACGAGATTAAAACTGATTTTGTATTAGATGCTAAAGTATTGTATCAGGTTGATGCCGATAAACTCTCAAAGGGTTTACAAGTGTACGGAGGTATTGGCTGGGAGTTAAGAAGAACCAGCATTGAATACGATTATTTCTACCAGACAGCCCCCAATTTTAATGAACCGGGTACTCTGACAACCAGAAGGCTAACGCAGGGTGTACAGGCTGCTGCGGGTATTGAATACGCCTACTTCCAGCTACCCATCTCTGCCTTTATAGAAATGGAGTATTACATCGATATGCTTCAGCAACCGGGTTGGACACATTTGCAAGGCGGTATAGGCCTGCGATATGTTTTCTAAAAACTATTTTTTAGCGGGTGTCTTTTTCCAGGTAGCGGCTAATTTAACAGCCTCGTAAGCATTAACAAGTCCGCCACTCTTACTCAGGCTTGTAAAATCAATCTCATCACTGCCTCCGGGTTTGTTTACTTTCAAGCCATCAAATCTCCTGCTCGACTGACTTATTATTTCGCGCACATCAGTAACACTAAGCTGTGGAAAATAACCAAGTAAAACAGCCGCAATGCCCGCCACTACAGGCGTGGCCATACTGGTGCCCTGTAAAGATTCGTATCCATTGCCAGGTACTGTTGCATAAATAGCAGTGCCCGGTGAGAATACATCTACTGTTTTTTTGCCATAATTTGAAAAGTCGGCAACAAACTCTTTTCCTTCACCCCAGGAGGAGGCTCCGATCTCCATCCAGTTAGCAGCTGTTTTGCCATTGGCATATGTGGGGACCGGGAAGTGATCCTTTACATCAATATCATCACCATCGTTACCCGCAGCATGTATCAGCAACACACCTTTTTGTTCTGCATAACGAATGGCTTTTTCAACCACATCTTTATTAGGTGAGAAGTATTTGCCAAAACTCATGTTGATTACTTTGGCACCATTATCTACGGCATATAAAATTCCATTGGCTACATCTTTGTCGCGCTCATCACCACTGGAGGGAACAACACGAACAGGCATGATAAGTACATTATCAGCAACACCCTTCATACCCACTTTATTGTTGCGATTAGCAGCAATAATACCAGCCACATGTGTGCCGTGTTTGCCTGAATCTTTCACATCATTATTGCCATAAAAGCGTTCGGTGGCATTGCTTTCATTATCTCCTACAATTTCGCGTGGCTTATAGGTAAGGTCGTAACTTTTTACAGCGGCCTGTAAATGCTCTACATATTCTTTAAGCCCGATAACGTGTGCTTCCAATTCGATCAGGAAATCGCCTAACTCCGTTTCAGGATCCAGACTTTGATAAATACTTTGCAAGGTGCGCTTCACCATCAGCAGCGTATCATTACTGGCCTCAAAAGCATCAATTTCTTTTAGTGTAATGCGCTCCAGTTTACTTTTCTGTCGGATGATGCTATCACAATAATCCATGGTGTAAAGCGCATTGGCATATAAAGAAAACTGTTCAGTAAATTCATCCAGTTTTTTTTGGTTGGCTTTTGAATCGTTCTCGTATTTCTTTTTTACTTTCTCCCAGTACGCGATTGCTTCCTTATCTTTTTTAACACCCTTGGCCGGATTTTCAAACTGATCTTTTAATCGTATGTACTCACGTGTAACTTCTGCATGATCGTTTATGGTGCTTCCATTTTTGCCGCCAATAAAATTCCATCCATGCACATCGTCCACGTAACCATTCTTGTCATCGTCAACTCCGTTTCCTGCAATTTCTTTTTCGTTTACCCAGATAAGGCCTTTCAGGTCTTCATGATCTATGTCTACCCCCGTATCAATAACTGCTACGATGATCTTTTTTGCCGGCTTGTCTTTTAAAAGCTGCTGGTAAGCCTTTTCAATACTGATGCCCTGAAACTTATCAGCATCCGGATCGAGTAAAAACCAATCGCGGGGTGGGCCCTGCAGGCTGTCGGCTTCGGCTGATTGAGCCAAAGATTTGGTGCCAGAAAATAAAATAATGAAAAGTAAGGCAAAGCCGGTAAAACGTTTCATATGTAAGAATTTTAGAATCGGTAAGAATAACGAAATAAAAGAGTATAAAACACGCCTGAACAGAATTTTTGAAAGTGCAGACCATAAAATATGCCAAAAGATGAATGAAACTTACTTCCGTGCTGCCTGCCCTAACCTTACCAAACTTGTGTTTCGGTTTGGGTGCACCTTTGTAATGTAAATGGCAATAGAAATGTTATATCTGGTTCTCTTCATGGTCTTTGTACATTTTGGGGTATTTTTTTACTATGTCGCCAAATTGAACAATAGAACAGAAGAAAGAGAGCTTGTTAATAGAAGTTAATTTTAGGTTTGTTTATGAGATGAGGGCAGCGCAAGCTGCCTTTTTCGTTTTATCCCGGGCTGTTCCTCCCCCCTTTATCAGTTATAAGAAACACATTTTCCCTTATCAATGCTCCGCTCCTGTCATAGGCTTGTCAGTGGAGCTTTGTAATTTGCATGAACAATGTTTAACCGCAGAGTTTAGAGAATATCTCTGCGAACCTTTGCGCCCTTTGCGGTTAGCGATTTACTTAACCGCGGAGTGCTGATGTTCGCAAAGAAAAGGGCAACGTCTCTGCGAACCTTAGCGCTCTTTGCGGTTAGTGGTTTACTTAAAGTCGCGGTGTTTACGGAGGTTCTAAAAGTTGAGAGAATGTCTCTTCGAAATTTAGCGGTTAGAAAACGATCTTGAATTTGCAAAAGCATGGAAGAAGCCATCGTCAAGCCTTTTCGTAAAATTATTCATGTAGACATGGATGCTTTCTATGCTTCCATTGAACAAAGAGATTTTCCGGAATATCGTGGTAAGCCTATCGTTGTGGGTGGCTCTCCAGAAGGTAGAGGAGGTGTTGTGGCTACTGCCAGTTATGAGGCGCGTAAATTTGGTGTGCGTTCTGCCATGCCTTCCAAAAAAGCTAAGCAACTTTGTCCGCAGGTAATATTTGTCTACCCGCGTTTTGCTGTTTATAAAGAAGTTTCTTATAAAATCCGGGAGATATTTCACCGCTATACTGATTTAATAGAACCGCTTTCGCTGGATGAAGCCTACCTGGATGTTACCGAAGATAAACTAGGCATAGGATCGGCCATAGAAATTGCCACACAAATTAAAAATGCCATTAACAGCGAGCTTCAACTCACAGCCTCAGCCGGCATTTCTATTAACAAGTTCGTTGCTAAAATAGCTTCTGATATGAACAAGCCTAATGGCTTAACCTTTATCGGGCCTTCGCGTGTAGAAAATTTTATTGAGAGATTGCCAGTCGAGAAATTTTTTGGTGTTGGTAAAGTAACAGCCGAAAAAATGAAGGGCATGAACCTGCATACCGGAGCTGATTTAAAAAAACTAACTGAGGCTGAACTCGTCAGGCATTTTGGTAAAACCGGCAGGTTCTACTATAAAATTGTAAGAGGTCAGGATGAGCGCCCGGTAAAACCTGATCGTGAAGCTAAATCGGTTGGGGCGGAAGACACCTTTGCTTACGATTTAACCGATGTAGAGGAGATGGTTATTCAACTGAAGAAGTTAACGGTTTTGGTTGTAAATCGTTTGCAAAAACAAGAACTCAAAGGCAGAACCATTACCTTAAAAGTTAAGTATCACGATTTTAGACAGATTACCAGAAGCAGATCATTTCTTAGTGGTATAGATGATGAGGGCACGATCCTTGAAACAGCACTTAGTTTATTACAACAAACTGAAATAGAAAATGTAAAAGTGCGTTTGTTGGGTATCTCCCTGTCTAACTTTGGTGAAGTAAAACCAAATCTGGTTCAGGAATTACCCAACGATCAACTCACATTATTTTAGTTCACTCATTCTTCAGTACTTCAGCGGGATTTGCATTGGCTACTTTTAAAGTTTGTGAGAAAACCAAAAGAGCAGCCAATAAGCCAACAGCCAATACACCAATCACCATATCGAAGGGGCCAATAGGCGCATGGTTAGCCACCTTAGGTAATAGAATTTGTTCGAAAAATAAATATGTAGCGGGTAAGGCAATCACAACGGCAATACCAATAAGTGCAAAAAAACCTTTACCCAGCAGCAAGAGCAAGCGAGCAACACTGGCACCCAAGACCTTGCGCACACTCACTTCTTTAATTCTTGTTTCTGTAGTAAACACCACCATGCCTAACATGCCCATAGAGGCAATGCAAATGGTAAGAAAAGCAATAGCGCCTGCTACCTTTACAGAGGCAGATAAACCGCTAAATGCTTCTTTAATTTCTTCGTCATATAGTTTTGCCTGTAATGGATGTACGGGATCTATTTTCTTCCAGAGAGATTCAATCTTTGCTATCAAGGCAGGTGAACTTGGGCTTGCCAGTTTTACATTAAGGTATTGGCAATCTTTTGGGCTATAACGCAAGAGTACTTCTCTGTTGTTATTATTATTGGCACGGCCGTATTCAAAATCATCGATGATACCCACAATGGTTAAAACTTTTCCATCTACAATAATTTCTTTACCGAGTGCATCCACATAATCACCCTTAACAAGTTCCAGTCGTTTGATTACATGTTCGTTTATGATGACTTCGCTTTCACCTGCATCAGGAGCCAAGGCTGTAAAATTTCTGCCAGCCAATAGCCGGTGGTTGTGCAGTGATAAATACTTATCGTCAACAGACATAAACCAAACATGGGCAGAATCCATTGGCTTCGCAGGATTTTTCATGCGGGTTGACCAATAATTGCCAACACCCAGCACCATAGCAGATCGGGAAATATCTTCTACTTCATTTAAGGCAGCCAATTCGTTTTTAAGAAGCGCAGCATTGTCATCGTTTACAGCAATATTGAGAATGTTATTTGTTGTGTAGCCAAGATCATAATTTACAAAATGTTTATACTGTTTATAAATAATGAAAGTCCCGGTAATTAACATTAAGGATATAGTGTACTGAAAGACAATGAGTACTTTTCTCATGGTCACTTTACTGAATATTTTTTGAGAGCTATTCTTGAGTACACTGATCGTATTGAGCCTTGCAAAGAATAAGGCAGGGAAAATACCGGCCACCAGACCAATAAAGATGGCGAAGGCAAAAAAGTATAAGATCAGTAACGGAGATGTTTTAAGCACTAATATTTTCTGCAGATCAGGTTCCATGCTGATAAAGTGTGGCTTCACAAAAAGGAAAAGCAGGTAAGCCGCCACCAGTGACAATAATGATAAAACAATGGCCTCCGTTGTAAACTGAGCAATTACATGACCCCTCACAGCACCAATTACTTTGCGAATACCCACTTCTTTGGATCTTCGCAATGAGCGGGCGATAGAAAGATTGGTATAGTTAAAGCAAGCCGAAAGCATAACAATGATGCAGAGGGCCAGGAAAACCCAAAGTATGGTAGTGCCAATGGTGGGTCCTATTTCATTTCCCATACTATCACCCAACATGATATCATCCAGGGGTTGAAGTGCCAATTCGATGTGGGTATTTTTTACAGTGAGATCTTCCTTTGCACTTAGTTTATTTAAGTTGTCTTGAAATACCGCAAGATTTTTTTCTTCAGGAATAACCACATAAACCCAATGGCTCCAGACATTATCCCATGCTTCATCACTTTTAGCACGCTCGGGAGCGCTCATCGGTAGTGTATTGATTGAGCACAGCATTTCAAATTTCATGTGAGAAAAGGCAGGTAAGTCTTGTAGCACCCCCGTTATGGTATATTCCTTTTCATCATTCATTAAAATGGTTTTGCCCAGCGCACTTTCATCACCAAATATTTTATGGGCGGCAGTTTGTGTTAACACCAGCGAGAAGGGTTCTTTTAGCGCAGTAGCGGGATTACCTTCTGCCAATGGAAAGGAGAATACAGATAGAAGTGAATTGTTGGCCCAGTACCCGGATAGTGGAACGGCCTTTTCGCCAAACTGCACATCTCCCGCTAAACCTCTTCGCAGCACAGCAACACCTTCATGACCGGTAAAGTTTTCTTCTATCGCTTTGGCAGTGCGAAGTGAATTGGTCGCCATAAAATTCCTGTCCTGATGTTCCAGGTATTGATAGCGACTAATCACACGATAAATCTGATCATGTTTTTCATGAAAGCGATCATAGGAAAACACATCCATTAATACACCAATTAATAATAAACCAACGGTCATGCTAATGGCAAGACCAGCTATGTTAATGGTGGAAAAAAGTTTATTGCGAACAAGACTTCTTCCAGAGGTTTTAATGTAACTGCCCAGCATAATCCAGTTGATTAAATAATTGATGAATTCAGGTTTGCGTACGGTATATAATCTGAAAAATTTAAACACATCAATAATGTAAATGAGTTTTGCTTTTCGTAACCCCTTCTTCTCAACATTGCGCAGAAAATACTCATACAAGTCGCCTTCCAGATCTTCGAGCAGTGCTGGTTTGCAATACCAGGTAAGCAGGCGTGTTGCCCATTTTGGCGGTGATGATTCTTTTATTTTTTTCATCACACTGCTTTTAAAGAGAACTCAGGAATCATGCTCCATAACTGATCGCGTAGTTCTTTCGCTTTGTACAAGGCAGATTTTCCAGCACTGGTAACCGCGTAATATCTTTTTCTTTTACCACCACGTGTTTGTGTTGCCTCGCCAAGTCTGCTTTTTATATAGCCCTTTTCCTCGAGTCGATTGAGTACAGCATGTACAACACCCAGTTTTACCGAGCGCTTGGTCTGTCTTTCCAACTCATCGCAAATGGCTACACTGTAGGCATCATTTAACAATACGGCAATAGTCAGCAATACGAGTTCCTCAAACTCGCCAAGATTTGTTCCCTTCATGATGTTATTTATTACGTAAATGTATGTAAAATAGTTTTAAAACTTTTTTACAATCTTTAAACTAATGTCGTTTAGTTAAGCTTCCGCATCCATCCTCTCCTTTGGAGAGGATTTGAGGTGAGCCTGCCTGCACGTAGCCGCTTCGGCAAAGGCAGGGCAATAAAAAAGGCTTAACTGAACGACATTTAATTTTAAATTCTTTTGTAACCTTTTGAGTGCTTGATGGTAACTAAGCTGAAATTTGATAAAAACCTTTCCCAATGACTGACGAGGCCATCATGGAGGCAGTAAAAAATGGTAAGCTGGAACAGGCCGCGGTGCTGTTCGAGCGCTATCACCTGCGCCTCTACAATTTTCTGGCACGGTTGGCAATGGATAAGGAAGTGGGCGAAGACCTGACGCAAAATGTTTTTCTGCGCATGTTGAAATACAGGCATACCTATAAAGAGAGTATGCGTTTTCAATCCTGGATTTATCAACTGGCAAGAAATGTGTTTTCAGATCATTATCAGTCAATGAAGCGAAGCATGAATTCGAAAACAGATGTAGAGCGACTGGCTGATTTTATTCCGGATGAAGACAGCAAGGCGGAAGAAGAAAGAGAGGCGAGACTTCATCAATCATTGAGTCTGTTGTCGGAAGAGCAAAGAGAGTTACTGGTGCTTACCCGTTTTCAGCATATGAAGTACGAAGAAGTAGCAGAGATTTTAAATACAACCGTGGCCAACATTAAAATTAAAGTGCACCGGGCCATGATAAAACTTAAGGAACATTATTTTCAATTAGAGGCGTATGATTAACGAGACGGTACAACAAAAGCTGATGGATTACCTGGATGGAAATTTGTCAGTAGAGGAACGTAAGGAAGCAGAACGCATGTTGACTGAAGATGCAGACTTGCGTACCTGGTTCGAGCAACTGAAACACGTTAACAGCAGCATAACAAAAAGCGCTGAATGGAAACCAAGCGCTGCGCTGCGCGAATCATTTGAAGCAGCCTTGCAACAAGAGTTGAAGCAGAAAAGCAAGCAGGTGTTCTTTAGTCCGATAGCGTATAAAATGGCGGCAACACTTCTATTGCTGATCATAGCCGGTGGAATAGGCTTTTGGGTAAACAATCAGTGGCAACAGCAACGCGAAATGGCTGAATTGAAAAGACAATTGCAGGAGACAAAAAATATGATGATGGCCATGATGAACAATGAACTCTCTGCCAGTCAGCGTATGATGGGTGTATCGGTAGCCAACTCAATTCCACAAGCCGATGATGAAATTACCATGGCGCTTTTTAATGTGCTGAATGAAGATGCGAACACAAACGTGCGCTTGTCGGCACTGGAAGCTTTATCAAAATTCCATGCAGACCCCGCAGTGAAACGCAAGCTGATTCAAAGTCTGGCCATACAGAAAGATCCTTCGGTACAAATTGCCTTAATACAATTGTTGGTGCAAATCAAGGAACAATCGATTATGCCACAATTAAAAGATATTATCGAAGATGACCAATCGATAAAAGCTGTACGCGATGAAGCGCATACAGCCATACTCAAGCTTTCATGAAAGATTTAATATATAAGTGAACATTCTAATCAGGTAAACACATGCAAACGAAATTAATAACAGGCGCACTATTGCTTTTTGCAACACTAGCTACTGCGCAGGAATACAAGGTAAACAAGAGTTCCGGCCGACTTGAAATCTACACAGGCAATGTAACAGTAGAAGGCCATGCCGGTAATGAAATAATCTTCTCTTCTAAAGACGGAGAGCGTGATAAAGATGAAAGAGCCGTTGGCCTGAAATCGGTAAATGGTATGGGCCTCGATGACAACACAGGACTTGGTATTAATGTAACAACCAAGGATAATATTGTTGAGGTTCGTCAGCTGAAGAAAATGAATTCGCCTAAAATTAAAGTATTGGTGCCAAAAGGTGTAATTGTCTACTTCAATCATGAATCGCAATATGGAGGCAAAGCCGTTTTCAGAAACATGGAAAATGAGATTGAAATCTCCTGCCAGTACAATAGCATCGAACTGGAAAACGTAACCGGACCATTAACTTTAAAAACAGTCTATGGTGGAGTTGATGCAGACTTCAGCACTTCCGTAAAAGGCCCGCTGTCGATTGTATCTGTCTATGGTCATGTGGATATTACTTTACCATTAGCGACCAAGGCAAATCTGAAAATGACAACCTCTTATGGTGAGTTGTACATGGCCTCAGATTTTAACCTGGAGGTAAACAAGAAGGATGGCATGACACAATGGGGCGATAAGCTGGACGGAAAACTGAATGGTGGAGGTTTTGCCATCGACCTGCGCTCTGATTACGGCAAGATTTATCTTCGAAAAAAATAGCCTGAACTACAAGGCGAATAAAATACTAAGCTACTTCATACGTATCTAGTATTTTTTATAGAGATCGCTGCTAATCTTTTGAATATTACTAGTTTAAAATAATAAGAATCAAATAATCAGTGCTAATCCGTCAGACCGCTGAATGCGAAAATTTACAGCGGTCAGACGGATTGTAGCAAAGAATGGAACTAGTAGTTAGAAATTAAGATGATCAGACGCAGCGTATTAATTCAATTAACACTGTGCCGCGGAACCTAGCACGATCAGATTAAAATACACACATTAAAAACACTAACATGAAAACCAGAATACTATTTTTAGTATTTGCGTTACCACTCTGTGTCTATGCGCAAACAAAAATTGAGAAAAGCTTTCCGATACAGGCTTCACAAAACCTGGTGTTAGAATTTGACTACCCCGAGTTAATTAAAATAAGCACCTGGGATAAACAGGAAGTAAGTATTAAAGGAACGGTAAGCATTAACCGGGGCGAAAATGACGAAGCCTTTGAGCTTATTGCCAGCAATGAAAGTGGTGCCTTAGTCATCACTTCCTCCATACGTAATAAAGACAAGCTGCCAAAGCGCACGCTGATCAAGCAAGGTACAGAAGAGTACTATTTTAAAACAGACAATTACCGCGATCCGGAAATACAAAAATTTATGGAGGAAAAGGGTAAGAACTATCGCTACATGAACAATGGTGTAATCATAGAGATTGAACTCGAGATATTTATCCCAAAGAATAAGACGACCAGCATTGATGCTAAATATGGCATGGTGGAGTTGCTTGCTTGCCAGGCACCCCTTACGGTTACAGCCACTTATGGTGGCGTTGATGTAACCGTGCCCACACAAGGTTTAAAAATGCTAAGCGCCAGAACAAAATTCGGAGAGATATTTACCAACCTTGCTCAGAAGCCTGATGGAAGTAACTTTCCTGATAACTATGACAACTGGACTTCCGTTCGCTACGAATTAGGTACAGGCAATGAACTGGAAGTTGAATCGAAATACGGGAGGGTGTATTTGAGGAAACAGTAGATTGATGTGATGATTTGATGATTCGTTGATGTGCTGATGTGTTGATTCGTTGATTGATTTGAAAATTTGAGAATTTGAAGATTTGAAAATACACTCGCGTCATTGCGAGGAATTGGGTTGGAATGTGTGAAGGCATGACGAAGCAATCTAGTTGATGTGATGATGTGCTGATTCGTTGATTGATTTGAAGATTTGAGAATTTGAAGATTTGAAAATAAATTCGCGTCATTGCGAGGAACTGGGTTGGGTTGTGTGTTGGGGTGACGAAGCAATCTGGGAGCAATTTCAAATTTGAAATTTTAAATTTGAAATTGCTTAACCTTTATTTCCCAGTTCACTCTGTGTTAAACTTCTCGCGGTATAGCCTTAAACCAACTAAGTTTTATTATGTCAAATTGAAAATTTATTCCAACTTTGTAAAGAGAATAAATTTTTATGAAAAAACTACTCGTTTGCTGCTTACTTACCGCCACACTATTTACTTACGCACAAGACAAAGCAACGTATAAGGTTTTTACCAAAGATGGCAAGCCCAGCGATTTCACCGCCATGATGAAAGACGCTGCCAAAGCAGACCTTACTTTCTTTGGAGAGTTACACGATAATTCCATTGCCCACTGGCTGGAGCTACAGGTAATGAAAGATCTCTTCGCGCAAAGAGGCTCTGTAACCCTTGGCATGGAGATGTTTGAAGCCGACAACCAGATTATTCTGGATGAATACCTCGCAGGACTCATCGATGAAAAACTTTTATTGAGTGAAGCGAAGGTGTGGGATAACTACAAAAACGATTATAAACCCTTGGTGGAGTTTGCCAGAGAAAACAAACAACGTGTTATCGCCACCAATGTACCCAGACGTTACGCTAACATTGTTTATAAAAAAGGCATAGACCAATTAAATTCAATTGCCCCCGAAGCAAAAAACTGGATTGCCACCTTGCCCATTACGATCGATTTGACATTAAGCGGTTATAAATCCATGATCGATCAAATGGGTGGACATGGTGCACCTGGTAGTGCAGATAACATGGCACGTTCGCAGGCAGTGAAAGATGCAACCATGGCACATTTCATTTTAAAGAATAAAAATTTTCCTTTTTTGCATGTCAACGGCTCCTACCATTCGCAAAACTTTGAAGGCATAATATGGTACATTAAAAAAGCCGATGCCAAGATGAAGATAATAACACTTCAGGTAGTGGAACAAAATGACATCAACCAACTGGAGGATGCCAATAAAGGCCTGGCGGATTACCTTATCGCTATTCCGTCAGACATCACAAAGACTTACTAGCATTCATCTCAAAAACTGTTGAAGAGGCGTCTAACGGCTTTTTTACTTTAAAAATCAGCCGTCTGACGCCTGATTATTTTGATGTGACAAGTTGTTCGTCTGCTATAGAAGTTATTTTATCGATTTCAGTATACTAAAAATTTATACCAACAGTTAAAAGGGTAAGCCTAACCCTCTTTATGTTAAAAACCCTACTCGTGGTGTGCGTATGCAGCACACTGGCTTTTCCACAAGCACGGAAAAAGCAACTCAAACTTTTTCATCTATCCTTAAGTCCTGGCATCAGCACCAACGGCATACATGGCAGTGACAAGACCAATATATTTTCCTTCAATTTTACTTCAGGCTATACTGGCGCTACTAACTTTTTAGAGCTGGCCCTTATTTCAAATGCCAATGAATTGAAAACCCGCGGACTGCAAGTGGCAGGACTCGTGAATGTAACAGGCATTAATGCCTACAAAGGCTTGAGTGAAAAGGAAAGCATCGAAAAGCGCAACAGCGGCTTCGAAGCCAATATGATCGGTGCGCAATTCTCAGGCCTTATCAACCATGTGCTTTCCAATGCTTACGGCTGGCAGGCCACAGGCGGCATAAACATGGTGCACAATGCACTTTTTGGTTTTCAGTTGGCGGGTATCAGCAATGTGGTGTATAAATATTCATTCGGGTTTCAGCTCGCGGGCCTTACCAACACTTCTTACCAATCGATGGACGGTGTGCAGCTCGCCACACTCAGCAATTATACCGATGGGGGATTATATGGTTTACAATTTTCTCTTTTTAACAGAGCAGGTTTTATAGAAGGAAAAAACGGTTATGAGAATAGTGACTACACTGGCTGGCAGATAGGTTTGGTAAACAAAGCCAAAGAACGCATGAACGGTTACCAGATTGGTTTAGTGAATATAGGAGGACGCATGCAGGGCACACAGATCGGCTTGGTTAACATTTATAAAAGGGGAAAAGAAATAGGAACCATCGATGGTACGGCCATTGGTTTACTGAACATCGGTTCATTTGGTCATCTCGCCTTGTATGCCACAGAGTTGTTTCCGATTAACCTGGAAGTAACCACAGGCAATATAAAAAACGGAAGGATTGTGACTACGCATAAGAATAAATATGTACACAGTGCTTTGATCTATTCAAAGGGAAGCAGCTGGCTGGTAGACAGAGATGCGCAGTGGGCGCTGGGTTATGCCTTGCGGAAGTACATCTACAACAGATCGCAACGGCCAGGTGTGAACGAAATATGGTTTTACGCCTATGGCATTACTATGCAACAGTTGAATGAAGCGAAAAAGAAATTAACGAAAGAACTGAACCTGATCAGCAAGCCCGAGGTGCTGGTGGGCAGCCGGATAAAACCAAAAAACAGCAGCGTCTATTTCTTTGCAGCACTTTCGTGGAATGCCTATTTACACAAGGAAAACACTGAACAAGTTGCAGCAGCCAAAGAATTAAAGCTTGATAACTGGCCGGGGCTTTCTTTGGGTTTGATGGTGCATTAGGATACTTGAAGTGCACTCAAAAATTTGGAGACTTGCATAAAACCTTCCGATATTAGATGCTATATGCAACAGCACGGGCTCCGGATGTCGGAAATATATGCAACAGTTGAATATAGCCGGACGTTAGGCGCAATTTTATGACAAAGAAGGAAATCATAGAGAACTTAAAAAATTCCGACCTAAGTAAAATCTCATTTCATCGTGTAGTTGAGACGATCAAGAGTTTAGGGATGATTCCAACGACTGAGATTGACATGAAGGAAGGAATGATAATTGAGCGGGGGCGAGTCAACATCTCAGATAAGCTATTCTATTCTGAAGCTGAAATTTCAGCGAGAGAAGATTTCTTTAACATACGGACTTACGGAAGAGCGAACGCACCGTTAAGCTCTGTTTTTTACGGCTCACTGAAAAGTGATGAAATTCCGCATCCACGCATGACAATCCTGACTGAATTGTCAGAAGAATTCAGAAACCATAGAAATTTTAAGATAACATATACCATTGGACAATGGCGAGTTAAGAAGCCTTTTGTTGCATACTGCTATTTGTACAGTGAGAAACTCAGAGTTTCAAAAGCTGTGAGTAAAATAATAGATGACTGGCATAAAACGATTAGTAGCAGTACGACCGTAAACAAGGATGACGCGAAACTTATTGGAGAGTTTATTTCAGAAGAGTTTGCTAAGAAGGATATCAAAAACGATAACGACTACAAAATTTCTGCAGCAATAGCTGAGTTGAAGTTTCGAAATACTAAGGTACCAGCAATCATTTATCCAAGTGTTAGAGCTGACTATCTTGGGACAAATATTGCAATGCAAGCTGACAAAGTAGAGGAGTATCTAGAGCTAAAGCAAGTGGCACTGTGTGATGCCTACTCAGTGAACGGAGACGCGCTACTTGACATTACAGCTATTGCCCAAGACCTGGGACCATTTAATTCCAGCTTCAAGTGGACAAAGGTTCCAAAATGAGTGGCGGTATGAAACTGCGCCTAACAATGTGTATATACAATTTAAATTTGATTAATAATTTTTTAAAGGAAAAAAGTAATGCTTCGTAGCCAAGCATTGCCGGCAAGCCCAAAACAAGAGACAACACAACGATGAAGAGACTAACGACATTAACATTTATATTAACTATATCTTTTGTATCATTTGGACAGGCTTATGAACCGGAGATTTTGATTTTGAGCCCTAATGAATTGACATTTGAAAAGTCATTTGAAAAAGAACTAAAGACAAAGAACAAAGAGCTTTCCAACAAGCCAATTAATTCAGAACAAGCAGACTTCACAAAGTCAGACGAATTCAAAAAACAACCCGAAAACATTCAAAAAATTACTTTATCAGAGATTAGGTTTCTTAAAACGCTTGACTTTTCAAAGCAGACAAGTTTTATAGCACAACAGTATTTGTTATATCGCTTTTACGAGCGTTTTACCAACTTGCTAATTCTTCTATCAGACAAAAAATCAAGTGGAGGTATTATTGAACTTAGAAAAATAGCTGACGCTGAGAAAATGCAATATGTTTTAAACTTTTCAAGAATTGACATATTCAAAAAAGGCGGAACAAGCTACGCGAAAATTTCTGCCCAACTTTATGATAATTTGTCACAAACATTTTTAATTAACTCTGACTTTGAGGGAGATTGGAGAAATCCTGGTTTTGAATTTGCCTGTGAGGACAAATCTGTTGACTGTACTATAAATAATGCGATTTCAAAGGCTCTTAATGAAGTGATCTCTCAAGTCGCCTCTAATAGCCCAACAATCAAAAGAGATAGAGAACTGGCCCAATTAAGATTTAATGAACTTGTTTCAAACTACTATTCAAGATCAAATGACAAAGAATTTTTAGAGTCAATCATTCAACAACCAGATCGCAATGTTGTTTTAACTGACCAGTATCAACTACTTGTTGATCCAACTAAAACAAAGTTTGTTGCATTCTTCATAGAACAAATCTCAGCTCAGGACTTCAAGACATTAAAAGACAATAAAAGAGATAAAAGTGTAAACATTATTTCAAGCAAAGACATTAAAGACGCTGAATTCCTTAATGAAATTCCCCAAACTTATGCATACATAGTGAAAGGCGTCAAACACAATAACAAGTGGTATTATGAAAAGTCTAATGTGACTTATTTTGAAGCTAAATCATTAGAGGATGGCAAACTGAAATACTTTGGCAACTTAGCTAAGTGGAATTTCTTCAAAGAAAACTCAACAGAATTTAACCCAGAGTTTTGGGAGACATATTTTTTCGAAAAAGTGGAAAGTTCAGTGGCCAAAAATAGTAAAGAAATAGAAGAAATTAAGTCTCAACTCTCTAAATCTAAAGCAGAAGACAGAGAAACATATCAGGAGATGATTGATAATTATTACGAAGAAGACTTAAAGAACAAAGAATACTTGGGGCTTTATGAAATAGTTGCCAATCAAATTAGATTGGATAAAAGAAGACTAGACGAAGAATTTTCAGAGTCAATAAAATTGAAACTTTTACCAAGGTTCTATGAAGATTATTGTAAGAAAAATAAAATTGACGGTTACATTAAATTGAATGGAAAAGATATTCAACTAATTTTTCCTAGTGACAAATCAGTAATTTTATCACCGATCGTACTTGATTATGGCAACGACAAAAAAGAACTGACTTTCTTTGTCTTAATTCCAAGTGGCGAAAAATCATTTAATATTTTTAAATGGGACTACTTTAAGCCAATTAAACCAAAATACACCTCAATGTACGGACTGGAGGTAAATGAACAATTGAATCAAATAACAAAGTGGAATTTTTCGTTTGACACATTGGATGACAACAATTTTTGGGACAAATATGTCTTATTGAAATTAGGAGAAAATTTTAAATACTTGACAAGAGTAGATTGAGTGAATAATGGGACTGCTGGCAACAAAATGCATAATCAATGTGGGGTTTAGTGTAAATTTGTAATTTAGTTTTTCAAATTACGTTTGATGTCGTGGGACAGTGAAGCGTTTCGAACTCCTGCCACTGCTTATGTACAAACGTTGCCAGCAAGCCATTGACAATGAGAAGACTTACCATAATAACGATTTTGCTACTCACAAGTATCACGCTATTTGGACAAGATACTATTGAGATTACTGGAGAGATAATCTCGAAATACGGAACACCTTTACCTGGGACAAATATAGTATTACACAAAACGACAACCGGGACAGTAACTAACGCTTGCGGACAATTCAAGCTTAAAATCCCTAAAGACAGAAAGGGGTATTTAAGCTTTTCAATGATTTCGCTACCATTCTACTTTGACTTAAAAAAGATTAAGAACGAGGAATTAGAGAAAGGAATTGTTTTTAGAATAATGCCATTCAATGATGACAAAGGAATTTTGAACAAAAAAAAGTGGAAAGAAGGTATAACAATTGAATGCCAAAATTTTGAAGACAAAGCAATCTTTAAAATAACTGAAAAGAATAGAAACTGGCCAGTTGACTAAAACTTAATAATCATATTGAATGATCATTTGATTAATGGCCAGCCGGCAACAAAAGTGACTGTTGCACAACTACCTTGAAAAAAGAAAACTGATAAAATTATCACCAAAATCTAACTTGTAGATAAAATTGGTGGATAACTTGACTCACATTTCGATTATTCATTTTTTAAGTAAGCCTGAAAACTCTACCAAGCTCAGCATTCCCTGCGCATAACGCTGAGTAAAATTAATTCAAGACAAATCCATCAGCTTTGACAAAGAAATTTCTAAAGCGTTAGCAATTTTAATTGGCGTGAGTAAGCGTGGATTAGTTTAGCCATTTTCGATCATGTGCAGCTGAGTCCTTCCAATCTCACAATTAAAGGCAAAAGCCTTCTACTCCTTCAGGGTATTTTCAACCTATTCCATCAGTTCATGACACTGTGTTCGGAATAACGAACACCAGTTAGAAATTAATTTTAGAGATTTGCCACGGTAGGAGATACAGCTCAAATACTCCTTCTCCTGCGTATTGTCATTTGGGACGTGTAGAGGATGAGCATAAGGAGTCTGAGTAGAGGTAAAATCCTCCTTAACTACAATTTCATGTCAATATTTAAAACATAAAAAGATGCCAATCCGAGTAAAACATCCAATAGTCAGAATACCAGACCATATTCAGTTGTCGATCTACCTGATTAAGGAGGAACTCAAATCGCGTAAGCTCTTCCATGCTTTACATGAAGTAGGCCTGGATGATTGCTGTTTCCAACCACACCTGGATATTTTGATCATGGAAACTATGGGCCTCTGTGATGGCACGGATGAAACCTTTACAAGGTATGATGAGATCATGGATAGACGGAGCAAGAAGATTGAAGCCGATCATGACTCCATCATGAAGCAAGCCCTGAAAGTTTATCATGAACTACTGAATGAAAAGGAAAGGCTAAGCAATACAAGGAAGGAGAAACCATGAAGATGCAAGAGAAAAGAATCTATTTAAGCCACTTTTTTCTAAAGCCATAACTGACCAGTTGCGCAGCATTTTTCACCTGAAGCCTGTTAAGCATTTCCATTCGAATGGCATCGATGGTTTTTTTGCTATTGCCGAACTTATCGACAATTTCCTCGCTGTTATAGTCATCAGCAATCAGGTGCAAGACCTCCAGTTGTTTTTCGGTGATGTCAGCCTTTTTCATAGACAATACTAATATCTATCAATATCCAAGTATTTTTATCTCCTTATTTATACCAAATCTATTTTGTATCCATTATCAAAATCAAGTAATTGAAACAAGGAATTGTCAAGCTGCCAACTGCTAAAGGCTTTGTGGTCTGCCTTATAAAAGAAGAGTTAAAAGGTCGCAAATTCTTCGCTACCCTGCAGCACCTGTATCTGGACGATTCGTGGCGTCAGCCCCACCTTGATGAGCTTATCTACACATGCCTTGACCTGAATGACAATACGAACGAGACTTATGATTATTACTATGCTGTGATGAATGATCATGCAGCGTTGATTGATGACTCTTTAGCGACAATCGAGAAACAATCGAAAGAAGTCTATTCGAAACTGATCGGGAGGCGAATATAAATTTTTATATTCGCTATTGCGTTTGGCCACGGTGGATAGATACGTTTTCAAAAGACAGCCACTGCAAATAGCCTAATGTTAGCTGTAAGTTTAGACAAACACAATAAAAGATAAATCATAATTGAATATGGAAAAATGGTTTAACGAAGTTGTATTAGAAACAGATAATATTAAACTTCACCCTATTAACATATCCCATAAAGAAGACTTGATAAATGCTTCCGCTGACGGCAATCTGTCAGATTTGTGGTTTACCTCTGTTCCAACTTTAAGTAATATTGACAATTATATTACTAAAGCCATTGAAGATTTTAAACTGGACAAAGGTTTAGCGTTTATTGTGATTGACAAAAAATCGAACAAAGTAATTGGAACTACCCGATTTACAAATGCAACACCAGAACATAGAAGATTAGAAATTGGCTACACTTGGTATTCTCAGGCTTTTCAAAAAACTTATGTAAACTCTGAATGTAAGCTACTATTATTAACGCACGCATTTGAAGAATTAAAAGCAATAGCGGTTGAATTCAGGACAAATTGGTATAATTTCCCATCAAGAAACGCAATTTTAAGACTTGGCGCAAAACAAGATGGTGTTTTAAGAAATCATCAAATTATGCCTGATGGCTCTTTAAGAGATACAGTTGTTTTTTCAATTGTAGAATGTGAATGGAAAACTTGTAAACGAGCTTTAAGATATAAGATTGAACAAATTCATAAAAGACCTACAGCTAACAGCAGTCTGGCAAAATAGCGGGCAATGCTTTTTTAAAACTAATGACAGTCAAACGAGAGGACATTCAATATTTAATTAGCACAATTGTTATATGGACAGCCTTAAACCTGATACTAAATTTGATCGGACTGGGTAGTGTAAAACTATTGAGTGAATATTCGGGCAATGTAGAGTTAAATATATTTTGGCACCTTAAGTTCACTGCATTTCAGTCTTTGATATTTACTGCTACTCTTGTAATTGTTTTCGTGCTGACAAGAAAAAAGAAAACATCACTCTACTCATTTACAATACTCCAATTTATCCTTTTTCACCTCATCTTCTTTATGAACTTAGTAGATTATGGTGATGGTAAATACAATTTCAGTGTAACAGACCTGTCTTGGGAATATTCATATCTATTCGCTAACCGACAAAATTTCATAGATTTAGTTTACATTTTCTACCCGTTGACTGGAATATTTGAAGACGGAATGTTTGTCCCTGAATATTTATTTAAATTTTATTTCATGTGGATATTTCTAACACTTTTATATTATTTACTTGTTAGTTGGTTGACAAACAAACTCCTGAAGACATTAGTGTGGTCAAAAAGCTTAGGCCGCAACATTCATGACTGATGCACAACTCTCCTGAAAAGAAAAACTGAAAAATGTCGCCAAAATCTAACTTGTTGATAAAGTTAATGGCTAACTCGACTCACATTTCGATTATTCTTTTTTTAATAAGCCTGAAAATCCCCCTGGCTCGGCATGAAGCAAGCACTGAAAATTTATCATGAGCTACTGAACGAAAAGGAAACGCTAAGCAATACAAGAAAAGAGAAACCATAAAGATGCAGGAGAAGCAAATCTATTTAGACTCTTTTTTCTGAAGCCATCACTGCCTAAGTGCGCTATTTTCTCCATAACCTGCATCCTTGATGCGATCAACATAAGTTTTGAGGAGAATGTTGGCATGCATAGCAAAAATGTTCACCCCTCTTGACATAGGGCTGTCACAAGCACATTTTAAGTTTACATCGTAATCAAAATAATGATGAAAAACGTGCACAAGCTGTTTCTACTTGTATTAGTGCTTACTTTATTCACGGCCCAGTCTCAACCACAAACACAACAACAAATGAACAACCAAACCATTCAACAATTTTATGTGATCGGAATTTCAACAAGAACAACAAATGAAAATGGACAATCAGCCAAAGATATTGAAGCATTGTGGGGCAAGTTTTGGGGCGAAGAAATTCAAAAGCAAATTCCCAACAAAGTAAGTGATGAAATTTATGCCGTTTACACAGAGTATGAAACTGACTATACAGGAGCTTACACCACCATTGTAGGATTAGCCGTAAGTTCTTTAGAGAATATCCCCAAAGGATTTGTGGGCATAACAATTGAAACTACGGTATACCAGAAATTTGTTTCCAAAGGTAAAATGCCGGAAGCAGTTTTTAATACGTGGTTGGAAATATGGGGAAGTAAAGAACTTAACTTAAAACGTGCCTACAAAGCAGACTTTACTATTCACGGACAAAAATATTATGATGGAGATAAAGCGGAAGTAGAAACTTTTATATCAGTAAAAGAATAAGGCCACTGAAAAAGGCACATAGGTCTAATAGCATCTACAAGCAAGCAGGTTTTCGTGCTTTGCAGGATAGAAAAGTACTAACAAAAGTGAACTTCCACAACTATCGTTTTGCTATTATTTAAACGGATAAACATCTGATCATTCACATGTTGAAGATTATTTTTCCTGAAGATGTTGATTTACTGGTTATGCTGCGACCACAACAGCTATTTGCAATGCCTGGATGAAGTATAAGTATAAAATTTTATCTTCGCTATTACTTTAGTATTCGTGGACTTGGCTACGAAATGGTAAGCTTTTGATGAACAGGGTTGAATAAAACATAATTGTTTTATATGAATGAACAGGTTAAATCAAATTTTCATATTGAAAATATCGCGCCTATTCTTTATGTGAAGGACATGACGAAGAGTCTGAATTTTTATGTGAATACACTTGGATTTACAAAAGCCGACTGGGGAGATGATAACTTTACCAGTATCAATCGTGACAATACAGGCATCTATTTATGTAAGGGCGGACAGGGCCTGCCAGGAACGTGGATTTGGATTGGTTTTGATGGCGATATATTTGAACTACACCAAAAACTAATGTCGGCAGGTGTGGTCATTAAACTGCCACCGACAAATTTCTCCTGGGCATATGAAATGCAGGTTCAAGACCCCGATGGGCACATAATAAGATTCGGAACTGATCCAAATAACAAGGAGCCATTTGCCGATAACTGATATGGAGCAATTCAATTTGATAGCATAAAAGAACAAGAAATATGAACGAAAAATTTGGTGCCGGAATTAACATCGCAATAAAAATACCGAAAAGCAAGTATGAAAAGACAGTTGCTTTTTACAGAGATATATTGAAGTTGAAAGTGGATGAAAAACCAATTGACAATCCGACTGTTTCCAGAACACATGAGGTGAAATTCGGTGGTAATATTATTTGGCTGGACTGCGTGGATAATTATACACATGCAGAAATCTGGTTGCAGCTTACCGTTCCTGACATAGAAGAGGCAACAAAGTATTTACGATTAAATGGTGTGGAGACTTGTGACGAAATTGAAGAACTTCCTGAAAATATGCATTGGATTCAAGACCCTGCCGGAACGGTATTCAACTTGCAGGAGCGGGAATAAACACGCCTGATTACCGACACGATACCTCACTGAGCCTTAGTGAGCACCTGGGGCAAATTTACCTTGATTAATAATGAGCGTTAAAGATTACAAACCCACAGAATTATTAAGACCATTCATTAAGACTTACAGGATAATTGAAAGTCAGGATGAACGTGTAAACAGGGTATTACCAAACACATCAATATCCATTGCATTTCGTTATAAGGGACAAACTAATTACACAACAAACAACACGATAGACAGGATAGCCCCGGTAACCATTTCGGGTTTAAGAAAATCTGTACGACTTATTAATTACCTGCAAGATACGGCCACCCTTGTAGTTCTTTTTAAAGAGACAGGCGCATCGGCTTTTTTTAAAGAACCACTTTACAAACTTTTTGAAGAAAGTGTTTCGCTTGATAATTATATAAATCAATACGAAGTCTCAGCGATACAAGAGCAATTGGCAGGCGCACCAAGCGATGGTCATCGAATTGCGGCAGTCAATGATTTTTTACTCTCGAAATTACGCAGCTGTACAAGCGACAAATTAATCTCTTCAGCCGTAGATAGAATCTCTGCGGAGAAAGGCATGATTAAAATGAAGGAACTTGCGGATACATTTTGCTTAAGCACGGATGCTTTTGAAAAGCGATTTAGACGAATCGTTGGAACGTCTCCAAAACAATTTTCGAACATCATCCGGTTGAAAGCAGTCACGAGTCAGGGACAACACAATCAACTGTTAAGTGATCTTGCTTTTGATGCAGGCTATTATGACCAGCCACATTTTAATAAGGACTTTAAGTTATTTACAGGCCAAAACCCCACGGCCTTTTTCAAATCGGCTTCCTTTTGGTAGATCAATGATTTTTTACAAGTAAGTGGTTTTCATTTTTTTGAATTTTACGCAAGTAAAAATCATGAGAATGAAAACAACAATTAAGGCAGGGCTTACCCTGGCCGGGATACTCTTTGTAATCGCGTTTCTACACGCACAAGTAAAATCTGATCATTTGATAAGTACCTCAAAAAATAAAGTTAATATGGACACTACCCAACGACTCGACAAAAAACTGATTTATTTCATCGACAAATTTAATGTGCCAAGTGGTTCAATAGATGAATTCACAGAAAGGATGAATTATAATAGAGATTTTGTAAAAAAACTTCCCGGATTCATAGAAAGTGAAGCCTATGGACAAAGAAATGAACAAGGTAATTGGTCCATAATAACCATCGCAGTGTGGGACAATGAGCGCAGTCTGCAGGATGCTAAGCAGGCTGTTCAGTCAGAATTTAAAAGAATTAATTTTAATCCAAGCGAATTTTACCAAAGACTTGAGATAACAATTGAAAGGGGACTGTATACTAAGCTCAAAGAATAATTTTAGATTAAGGGAAAAATAGCCGCGAATACACGCTATAAGTAAGAGCTTAGGATGAGTAAGTATAGATTTCATTGCCTTGGGTCGTGGTAGATAATAACATTTTCAAAAGCCATAGTGGCGGTCTCATCTAAAAATGTTTTCTCCGGAATATTTATTTTGTAGGTCAGGCAACGGAATCGGTCTCTAGGGCATTCTATGAATGATGAGGGCAGCCTATTTGTGCTGCCCGACTGTCCATGCGCCTTACTGACAATTCCTTAAAGACAAACCAAATGATAAGACTGATAAGCCTTGCATTGATAGCCTTGTTTTCTGCTGTTAATATTTTCGCACAAAATTTGCCTGAATTAACTGTTTTTGGTGTGGTGTTTGACGAATCAACCCGAGAGCCCTTGCCTTATGCAAATGTATTAATGAAAAACAGTCATGTTGGAACGGTTACAAATCTGAAAGGCGAATTTAAACTGAGCATTCCAGCGAATCTCAAAAGTGACACTTTACGAATATCCTATGTTGGTTATAAGACCCATTCAGTTCCCATATCGAGTCTTTTGCATGGAAATAGAATATTTTTAAAAGAGAATGAGCTAACCTTAGACGAGGTGCAGATTACCGGACAATCCGCACTGTCAATCATGAAATTGGCGATTAAAAGCATACCTACCAATTACTATAGCCAATCCTATAAGAGTAAGGGATTCTACAGGGTGGCTTCAAAAAAAGATACAAAGTATATGCATCTCTCCGAAGCGGTGTTTGAACTTCATAATGCTAAAAAAGCAAGCCAATTTAAACTCATAAAAATGCGGGCAATTAAAGATGAAAAGGAATCGCATGGTTTAGAATTAGGACTGAAACCCGATGGGATAAAGGCATTTGATATCATAAATCATTCAGGAGAATTCCATTTCCTCAGAGAAAAAGGATTAAAGGATTATGATTTTGCTTTTGAAGACATCACTGAATTTATGGATCAGGAGGTATTTGTGTTATCCTTTGATCAAAAAAATGACATTAAGAAAGCCGGATATAAGGGAAAAGTTTTTATCGACACAAAAACATATGCAATAGTTTATCTGCATTATGGCTTTAGCCCGAAAGGCCTCAAATTTCATAAATTTGGTGATGCTGCTCAGCGCGCCTTGATGAAAATTTTAGACATACACATTGAGATGCCTGAATCCGAATATAAAGTGACATATAAAAGGGTTGGCGACAAATACTATCTGAATGCAGTTTACAATGATGCCGTACTTACATTTCAGAGTAGCAGGTATCATTATAATTTTCTGGCAGATACCCATGTTGACTATATCGTAAGCGATTTAGACTTTACCAATACCTTGCCCTTTGATAATAAAGAGACGCTTGGAAACAGTAAATTAATAGAAGAGCAAGATTCTCCTTATGATAAGGCTTTCTGGGACGGTTATAATATTATTCTCCCTAACACAGATTTCGCTTCGATTGCTAAGCTTATTGAGGCTAACAATAAGGCCAATGATATTCAAACGGAGATTGAAAACAGATTAGTGAAGTATCCAAAGGATAAAGCCATCAGGGTAGATTCTATTTTAGCTTTCTACAATCGAAAAGGCTTGTTTAATGGCAATGCTTTGATAGCATACGAGGGAAAGATTATTTTTCAAAAAAGCTATAATAATTCTTTCACTCAAAATCAGCTGACAAGCCAGTTTAGGATAGGGTCTGTAACCAAAACGTTTACTTCCATGTTGATAATGATGTTAGAAAATGAAGGGCTTCTTGGACTTAAGGATTCAGTTAAAAAACATTTGCCGTTTTATCGACATGAAAATATTACTATTGAGCAGTTGTTAACGCATCAATCGGGCTTGCCCAATTATCTGGAAAATAATGAATATGTGACGCGTCTTTTTGAAAAAGAATATTCAGTAGACGAATTAGTTGAACAATTTTGCAGCGACTCACTGGAATTTGAACCAGGCACTCAATTTCAATATACTAATTCAGGCTATGTTGTATTAAGCCATGTTATCGAAAAAGTGACTGGAAAATCCTTTGAGGAAGTATTAACGGAAAAAATATTCCGGCCCTTGCAAATGAATGATACCTATTTTGGGATCTCAGCGGATACTGCGAATCTTGCCGTTGGATACTTGTATGGACAACCTGAGCCAAAATACTATCCACAGAACGTAAGTGGTGCAGGAGGAATAACTTCAACCTTGGAGGACTTGTTGAAATGGAGCCACAGTATAGAAAATGAAACACTGCTTCCCAAAAAGAAATTAGACTTAATATTTGTTCCGAGAGCCACTTACGCGGATTGGGAGGCTGACTATGGATACGGTTGGATGTTAGACAAATACAAGTTCAGGATCTCAAAAAATCATGCTATCCGATACCATCCAGGCACTGATTTTGGATTTTATTCGATGTTTGTAAAACAACCTGATAAAAAGATCACACTCATTCTGCTCAATAATACGGGTGATTTTCCTCGATTTGAAATTACAGACTTGATTTTAAATGCACTTGACTGATGAACAAGGTTAAGGGTATAAGAATGCTTAAGAGTGTACAAAAGATAAGTTGCAGATTTCAGCAGCATAATACATAATATATAGTTGCTGAATATTATTTCTCATCTAAGCAGCACCTCGAAAGTATGAAACGTACTTCTTCATAGCAGGTGCAATGATGATGGAAAGAAAAGGGAGTACGTTTTTATACTTCTCGTCTCCTTTGTAGCAAAGAGTTTTCAGATAAAAAGGTTCTGGCTCCGTGAAACAAAGGGCCTTAGGAGAAATCCTGGTAAAAAATGGACCAATAGCAATATCCTGATTTGCTTACAGTTTGTAATTTTGTTGGAAAATATCAACACTAAACTCAGATTGTGCAATGAAAAAATTTTACATCTTACCAATGTTACTTTTACTGTGCTCATTTAGCAGCATGGGTCAGAAACTAACCATCGCTGGCCAACTAGGATGGAGCAGCCCACAGGGTTCGGCATTTGAATCGAATGGCGAGGAAATGGCAAAGGCCGGACTCAATGTAGATCTTGATGCGCTTTATCACCCTGACATGTTTGGTGGTAAATTAGGATTAGGAATAACCATGAATTCGTCCTTACTTTTTGGAGCCTCAACAGACAACGGTCTGGACATAGGTCTTTATGGTTTGTCGATTTATGGCGTTAAGGCACACTATAAATTTCTTGACTCTAAAGTGACCCCTTATGCATCTTTATCCACTGGATTATCTCAGTTTGAAACACCAGAGATTTCTGATGCGAATGGCCAGGTGATTAGTGAAGGAATCAAAAACAATTCTTTTGGTTTACGTCCGGAGCTAGGTTTGCACTTAGGTAATTTCTTTTTAGCCGTTGGCTACGTCCTGCCAATGAAGTACGAAGTAATAGATGAGAAAGCCGGAGCGCTGCAATTTTCACTTGGCGTTAGAATAAAAATACTATAAAAAAATTTCTGGTTCTCAATGAGTAAAAGCAGCCATGGTATGGCTGCTTTTTATTTGAAATTCACTTTCCATTGGAAGACAATGATTATGGAAACAGCAATATGAGCTGTTTTATGCTCCTCCTTCCCTTCGGTATGCAAGGAGGGGTACCCGTATGGTTATGATTTGTAAGGAGAATGTCTGAGAACAACAATTCTATTGCTGCTTCACTATTCAGTTTTGAGTAAAGTTTTGCTGGAAAAAATTTTTGTTACAAAATAATTCCTCTGTCATCTTTGTTACAAGTGAATACGATTGCTAAAAACGCTTGTTTATCACTTAAATGAAAAACTGGCATCTGGTGCTGCTGCACACTTACTTTTAAGAAGATCATTTCTTCTTATCGGAGGCCTTTGGTTTTTTTGTCTCCTTTAATAAAGTAAGGTTTTCAACCTGCGCGCGCTTATCTTTTCGTTGATACCGCTTTTCGCTGTTAATCTTTAAGTTTTCTTCAGCCTTGATTTCTTCCCTGGTTTTCATAATGCTAAATGTTTTATGAAGAGAAATTTAATTAATCATTGATGAAGTTGCTATGACCTTTGTCACCCGGAAATGCATGTTTAATCAGCAATCGGCTGTTTTACCAAAAAATCAGCGACCAAGGTTGCTCAACTTGATCCATCCACAAAAGCTGTGATATATGTAACATCCCGCCATACTTCTGCAACGCAGTGCGATCAGAATATACTCACCTTTGTTGCCTACAATGCCTGTTTATAAACGTAACAGGTTCCACTAAAAAAAACTTATGAAAATAATTATTTCAACACTATTGGCTGTTCTGCTTGTTTCCGGTGCTGCCATTGCACAACATGCTAACATTGGTATTAAAGGCGGTGTTAATGCATTTACAATTAAAGGCGACAACAACGCAAGCTTTGATACTAAAGTAAGCTTTCACCTGGGCCTTATTGGTCACATTCATATTTCGAACCAATTGGCATTGCAGCCAGAATTAGTTTATTCTGTTCAGGGCGCACAATACAGTGTGGCCGGACAAGAAGTTAAGTTAAACCTTAACTATGTTAATGTGCCTTTGTTATTCCAGTACATGTTTGATAATGGCTTCAGATTACAAGCTGGTCCGCAACTTGGCTTTTTAGCGAGTGCTAAATCAGAAGTAAACGATAATGATACCGATGTAAAAGATGATTTCGAAAGTATTGATTTAGGTTTAGCGCTAGGTGCGAGTTATGTGAACCCGGCATCAAACTTTGGTGTAGACATACGTTACAACCTGGGTCTAAGCAACATCAATGATGGAGCTACAAATTATTACAACAGAGGCTTGCAGGCAGGTGTGTTTTACCTTTTCAAGCATAAGTCATAATTAAATAGAAAAGAGGCTCTCAAAAAGCCTCTTTTTTTATTTAACAGCAATTGATCAACGCATTAACATCTAAAAAACATCAGTCATTCACCGCTAAAAATAAAATTATGAGCACGCCTTCTTCCCCTAAAAAAATAACCTGGATCATTGGTATTGTTGCCGGTCTGTTAGGCATCATAGGTCACTACGCCCATGTTGAGATCTTAAGTGAGTACAACTATATATTATTACTTGCAGGGTTTCTTGTATTAGCCGCTGGTACTTCTTTCCGTGATTTATAAATGATCTGAGATCTATGCCTTAATTATTAATCAGACCTGGCATATTGAATACGATTTCAGTTTAGATCAATACGCAGACTTGATTTGATGTATTACCTGAAACAAATGTAAAGGTTATAATCAAAGAAAATTTTCAGGCAATGCATTAACATTTTTCATTTCACATATGATATTAATTGAAATGAAAATTCAAAAGACCTTCAATTTGATTATTTAAATTTGTAGTGCTTGCTTTGAAAACATTAATGTGCACCTTATTGCGCACCTCCAGAAGCTCGAAGCTAGTAGCCAGCAACTCAATTCACTTATTCAGCTGCCACTACACAACAGCTGACCTACTTCACCTTCGCCTTTCTTACTATTTTAGCAAACAAACCTGGTGTATAACGATGCAGGTATGCCGCTAATGTCTCTTTCCAGCCACCAACATAAATCTCGCGCTTTCTTCCTTTAATGGCCTGTACAATTTTATGTGCTACAAAAGCAGGCGTTAATCCGGCTGCATGCGTATCGTCTTTTTTATTTTGCGTAGAACCATCTCCTTTTAAGGCAGTCAGACTCAAGTTGGTATTCGTCCAACCCGGACAAATCATGGTGACGTAAATAGCAGGATGCTCTTTCCACAATTCAGCCCTCAAGGAATTGAAAAAACCTTGCAAGGCATGCTTGGCAGCTGCATAAGCCGTGCGGTAAGGTGTGCCAATTATTCCGGTAATGCTGCTAACGGTTACAAAGTGACCTTGCTTGCGTTGAATGAAATGCGGAATCAATGCTTTAGTTAAGGCGATGGTACCGAAGTAGTCGATCTCCATTATTTTTCTATCAACTTCAAGCGTAGTTTCTTTAGCTAGCGCACGTTGCGAAATACCACCATTGTTAATGAGCACATCTACATGACCGAAAAGCTGTATGGCTGCCTCAGCCGATAGCTGTAATGTTGCAGCTTGTGATAAATCTAAGGGCAAGATATGGATGTTGGCCTGAGCACTTGCCGGACAATTTCCTTTTACCCGCTCCAGCTCTTCTTTTCTGCGTGATGATAAAATGAGTTTAGTATTGAGTGTAGCTAATTCGTATGTGAGGGCTTCTCCAATACCAGATGATGCTCCGGTTATCCAGATAACCTTACCTTGTAGTGATGTCATGCTAGGCTTGTGTGGTGCGTGATAGTTTTTGATCTTCTGAAAAAATCCAGATGGCGTAAATGCCAATAGCTGTACCGATAGGGAAAGAGAACAATTTTAAACAGCCCACAATCAGGGAGAGAATTAAAGCCCATTGTTGCTTAGCCAACAAGCCAATGCCTGCCAATAGTGAAGGGCCTGCGAAGAAGATCATAATAATGCCTGGTACATAAGCGACCAACGCGGTTACAAAATCAATAACCTTCTGCTCCTCCGGATTGGCATTGTCGAATGCGAAAGAAAATACCAGGGAAAGAATAACATTGATAAGCAATGCGCCCAGGATGGTAATTATTCCAGAAACCACATAAAGTATACCCAGTACTTTCTTGTGGCTATCTAATTTCTGCTCGTTCATAGTTTTTTAGTAAGTTAAGTAATTACGAAATTTTTTTATACAGCACAAAATCAAAATGATGTTTGTGCTTTTCATCAGCCGGATGCTTAACACGCGATTGCTCTATAAATTTTGTGTGATCTACCTGAGGAAAGTAGGTATCGCCCTCAATAATGGCATCAATTTCGGTTAAATAAAGCAAATCAGCATATGGCAAGGCCTGTTTGTAAATTTCGGCACCTCCAATGACAAACACTTCGCTTTCATGCTGCTGTTTTGCAAAAGCTAAGGCGTCCTCCAGGGAATGCACTACATGGCATCCTTCTGCTTTAAAACCTTGTTGGCGTGTTATTACAATGTTTGTTCTATTGGCAAGTGGCCGGTATTTTGGTGGAAGCGAATCGTAGTTCTTACGCCCCATAATCACACAATGCCCCTTTGTGCTTTGCATGAAAAATTTCATGTCGTCCGGCAAATGCCAGGGCAAGTCATTATCCTTTCCGATAACGCGGTTTTTAGCAAGGGCAGCGATCAATGATATAATCATATTTTCTACGCTACACGCTACACGCTGCAAGTTAATCAGGTTAAGCCTGAAGCTTGAAGCTTGAAGCCTGTGGCTATATTTTGTTTCCTCTGAAAAAGTCTTTAATGTTCATTCGCTTTTTCCCTTCCGGTTGCAGCTCTTCAATGCTCACCAAACCATCAATGGTACGGAAGTACAAAAAGTTTTTATGATCAGTTTCTATGGTGCCCGCATTTTTGTGTTGCATAAAACCTCCATGCTTCACACTAAAAATTTTATACACCTTATCATTAATTTTTGTCCAGGCTGCCGGATAGGGACTTAAGCCTCGTACAAAATTATACACTTGCTCACTGGTTTGGTTCCAATTAATCTCGCACGTCTCTTTAAAAATTTTGGGCGCGTGCTTAATCTCCACGTTTTCATTTTGTGGTATAGAAGGATAGTCTCCTTTTTCTATAGCCCTTACTGTTTTCAATACAAGTGCGGCACCCTTATGCATAAGTCGGTCGTGTAATTTCCCGGCATCATCATCGGGCTTAATGGTTTCAACATCCTGAAAAATAATACTGCCTGTATCAATTTCATGTTTCAAAAAGAAAGTGGTCACACCGGTTTCTTTTTCTCCATTAATAATCGCCCAGTTAATAGGCGCAGCGCCACGGTATTGCGGTAACAGTGAGCTATGCAAGTTAAGTGTGCCAAAAGTGGGCATGTTCCAAACCACCTCGGGCAGCATACGAAAGGCTACTACAATTTGTAAATTGGCTTTGTATGATTTTAAGGTCTCCAGAAATTCCGGAGATTTTAAATTAGTGGGTTGTAAAATGGGTATGTTGTGCTTTACAGCACAATCTTTAACAGGCGAGCGGCTGATCTTTAAGCCACGGCCTTGCGGCTTGTCGGGGGCGGTGATAACGGCAACAACATTTAGTTTGTGCTCGATCAAAATTTCTAAGCTGGGCACAGCAAAATCGGGCGTGCCCATGAATATAATTCTGAGTTCATTCATGAGCGCAAATAAAGAATATTGCTACCTAATCTCTTAGTTCCTTGCGCATATATTTCTTGCAAATGGGACAGTCTGTCCAAACATGACCACGAGCGGGGCAAAACGCCCTGCCAAAATAGATAATCTGCAAGTGTACTTTGTTCCAGCGGTCCTCAGGGATGAGGCGTTTTAAATCATGTTCAGTTTGTTCAACGTTTTTACCCGTTGTTAAACCCCAGCGGTAGGCAAGCCGGTGAATGTGTGTGTCTACCGGGAAAGCAGGAATACCAAACCATTGTGTCATAACAACAGAAGCCGTTTTATGACCCACCGCAGGCAAGGCCTCCAGCGCCTCAAAACTTGCGGGTACCTCACCGTTGTATTGCTCAATCAATATTTTTGAAAGACCATAAATGCCTTTCGATTTCATAGGCGACAAACCACAAGGTTTTATAATTTCCCTGATCTCTTCCACACTCATCTTCACCATGTCAAAAGGATTATCGGCCTGTTTGAAAAGGAGGGGAGTAATCTTGTTTACCCGCTCATCGGTACATTGTGCGGAAAGCAGCACGGCTATGAGCAGGGTGTAAGCATCTTTGTGGTGAAGTGGTACCTCTACGGTAGGATAATGCTTATCAAGAATGGCCAGGATATCTGCTACTTTTTCTGCTTTTGTCATAGTTAAGGAAGAACAACCTTGCTGTACTATAGTTATGGATAGAGTAAATACCGGGAGCGCATATCCCTGAAATTTTTCAGATCCGCTTCCCAGGTTTTGCGAATAGCTTCTTCGGTCATGCCGCTCTTAATTTGTTCACGCAGGGTACTGGTGCCCACAAGTTTTTCAAAATAAGGAATGAAAAACTTTTCCTTATCTGGATACTGTTGGTAGAGTTGAATAAGGTAAGATAGATCGAATTGATTTTTTACAACGGCATTACGCAAATCTAAACCATAACAAACTTTATTCTCAAAAGGCGGATTTTTAGACATACCGTCTATACTTACGGGTGTGAATGAGAAGGGCATATTTTTTAACTCGGGATGTCCAATCACTTCGAAAGGCATCTGCGTACCTCTGCCAACACTGATTACTGTACCTTCGAATAAACAGGTAGAAGGGTATAATCTTATTGCATGGTCGTTGGGTAAGTTAGGTGAGGGTTTATGCGGTAAGGAATAAGCATCGCCATGCTTCCAGTTTTTCAGTTTAATTACTTCTAATGCACATTTGCTTTTGATCCAGCCTTCACCATTGATCATGCGGGCATATTCGCCAATAGTCATACCGTGCACAACGGGAATAGGGTGCATGCCAACAAAAGAGGTATGCTCGGCTTGCAGCATTGGTCCATCTACATAGGCACCGTTAGGATTGGGCCTGTCAAGTACAATTACCTGCTTGCCATTTTCAGCGCAAGCTTCCATTACATAATGTAAGGTGCTGATGTAAGTAAAAAAGCGAACACCTACATCCTGAATATCAAATACAACCAGGTCTATATCACTCAACTGTTCTTTGGTTGGTTTTTTATTGTTGCCGTAGAGTGACACAATGGGTAAACCTGTTTTGCTATCGGCTCCATCTTTTACGGTTTCACCGGCATCGGCCTTGCCCCTGAAGCCATGTTCGGGTGCCATTATCTTTTTGATGCTTATACCATTTTTTAAGAGCGTATCCACTAAATGCGTATTGCCGACCCTGGCGGTGTGATTCACCACCAGGGCAATATGCTTATTCTTTAGTAAGGGCAGGAGCAGGTCAAGTTGCGCTGCGCCTACTGTAATATTTTCAGCGGTTTGCTCAATTTTACTATTGCTTTCCGCTGAGCTATGGGAGGCTTTATTACTACAAGCCACAATCAAAAAGAGCGCACTTAAAAATCGTATCATTCAAATAATGTATTTTGCAAGCAATCAAAAGTAGTAATAGTCTTTGAACCTCGCATATTTCATAGCAAAACGCATTAGCCAACAACAAAAAGCGGGCTTTTCAGCAACGATTCACAAGATCGCCATCGTCAGCATTTGTCTGGGGTTGGCCGCTGCCATTGTCTCCTTCCTGATTATGCATGGTTTTCAGGAGGCGGTAAAAAAGAAAATGTATAGTTTCAGTGGCCACCTGGTTGTAAATGCACTGTCCTATAATAATTCTCTCGAAGAAACACCCTTTAGTTTCAACATTCCCTTGTATAACGACCCAACACAGTTTAAGGGTGTGCAACAGGTGCAGGAATATGCACATAAAACAGGTTTGTTAAAAACAGATGAAGAGATTTTAGGGGTGGTTGTAAAAGGGGTGAGCAAGCGTTTCGATACACTGGCCTTCGATGAAACAATGGTGGAAGGGCGCTTTATACATTTTCCGGATTCAGCCACCGCGAATGAGGTGGTGATCAGCAGACTGATTGCCAATAAAATGAAGCTGAAAATCGGGGATGACATGCTTGTTCATTTTTTTCAAAACCCGCCACGCTTTCGCAAACTTTCCATTACAGGTATTTATGAAACCAATTTGTCTGAATATTTTGATGGGAAGATGATCATCAGTGATTTGCGCATGGTACAACGCCTGAACGACTGGGGTGATAGTTTGGCCGGAGGACTTGAAGTATATGTGAAAGATGTTTCACAAACAGATGTTATCGGACAAAATATTCACGATGCCATTGATTACGATCTACAGGTGACGAGCACAGCTTATAAATATCAACAGGTGTTTCAGTGGCTCGACTTAATTAACCGACAGGTAAATATTTTATTGGTGATCATACTTACTGTAATTTGTATCAACATGGTTTCCATAGTATTGATTTTAGTAATGGAGCGCACACAAATGATTGGTATGCTCAAGGCAATGGGTGCTAACAATAAACTGATCAGAAATATTTTTATCAGTAACGGTATTGATTTGGTATTGCGCGGACTTTTTTGGGGCAATGTGCTTGCGCTAGGTCTGTGTTATGTTCAATATCAGTTCAGGTTAATTCCTTTAAATGCACACGATTATTATATTGCTTATGTGCCTATTGCCTGGCATTGGGATGTAATCTTATTGCTTAACCTGTTGATGTTTGTTGTAGTCTCGATAGTACTCCTATTGCCAACAGCGGTGATTGCCCGCATTAATACTATTAAGGCGATAAAGTTTGATTAGAAAACCGAATCTGTAGTATAATTCAAGCAGCGCAGATACTTGATTAATCAAGATTTTTATGTATTGTCAATTGTCCATTGACAATTAACTAGCTGGAATATACTTCTTGAACCAACTGCTGATGGTCATTTGAAGCACACCAAAGAAGGCTTCTTTAAAAATACCAGCCGACATTTTTGATTCACCTCTGACACGTTCGGTAAATACAATGGGTACCTCCTGTAGTTTAAAACCATATTTCCAGGTAATGAATTTCATTTCAATCTGAAAAGCATAACCAACAAACTTGATTTTATCTAAGGGAATAGTTTGCAACACCTTTGTTTTATAGCAAACAAAACCTGCGGTAGTATCCGCTATTGGCATGCCTGTAATCAGGCGTACATACATGCTGGCAAAATAAGAGAGCAATACCCTGCCCATAGGCCAGTTGACTACATTTACACCTGTAGCATAACGCGAGCCGATGGATAAATCGGCACCAGTAGCACATGCGTTGTAAAGCTGGACTAAATCTTTTGGGTCATGCGAGAAGTCGGCATCCATCTCCAGCACATATTCATATCCTTTTTCTATGGCGTAATGAAAACCACTGATGTAAGCAGTGCCTAGGCCTTGTTTGCCGGGTCTTTTTAATAGATGTAATCTTAGACTTTCGCTGTTATACTTTTGTTGTAAGTCCTCAACAATTTGAGCTGTGCCATCGGGTGAATTGTCGTCAACTATTAAAACATCAAAGGCTTTAGGTTGCGAAAAAACAGCCTCAAGAATGGCTTGAACGTTATCACGCTCTTTATAAGTGGGTATTATGACCAGGGAATCGTTCACGTTTAGTTATCAGCTTAAACAAAACTACTAAAAGTATGGAGGTGGACAACGCTTTTACTGGGGCCTTGTCCGCATCTCGGATAAAAGGTTAAAATTCAATGTTAAATGAACAGTCAAACAACTATTTAAGGAAACATAGTTTCAAAAAAATGGGAAATTGAACTGTTTTTATCTCAGCAGACCTCCAGAGAGGTGATAATGCTGCCGAAAAATCTATGAGTGGATCAAAACCATTTTCATTAATAAATTTTTGTGTGGCTGACCAGGAGCGTAAGTAACCAAGATAATGTTCGGCCGTCCAGTGAAGTTGTAAGGTAAAGTGTTGGTGTTCAATCGCTGCAAAGGGAAAATGGAAGTCAGCATATTCATTTTCAATATGCTTCCGCGCCTGATCCCAGTATTTGCCCACGGTCCCTTCATAATAGTTATAGAAGAGTTTGTCAATTTCTTCATTCACACGGATGATGGCATAACCCCAGACAGCGAGGTAAGCACCAGGCTTAGCTACACGCACAGTTTCTTTAAAAAAAGCATTCTGGTCAAACCAATGCAGGGCCTGACCTACTGTAATCAAATCAAAGGCGTTATCAGGAAAGTTTGTTTGTTCAGCCGGACAGAGACTGTAATGAATATTATTCGCTGCAATAGCATTGTCCAATTGCTGTTGACTGATATCTGTGGCCTCTACACTTTTAAAATGTTTAGCCAGCTCACTTGCCACTTGCCCATTCCCTGTAGCACAATCCCAGGCTTTGTCAAGGTGTTTCACTTTTTTAAAAAGATAAGCATAGAGGTCGGCAGGGTAGTGCGGTCTGAAGTTAGCATAGGTACTTGCCTGTTGCGAAAAATAGTCTTTTGCCATGTTATTTACTTAAGATTGATACAAATCAGGGTATTTAATGGATAACTCAACGTATGTCCTATACGATTTTCCTTTACCATTGTTAACAATTTATTAATATTGGGCAGTTTTCTAAGCCCTATGAAAAGAGTCCTGAAGAGTTTTTTTCTGATTATTAACTACAAGACTATTCTGATTACCATCCTTTCGGTGGTATCTACCTATATCTGTATCTCTTATAACATCACTGCAAAATTTCCGGATATGCTGGTGGGCGTGGCCATTGTGTTTCCGGTGGTTTTCTCAATCGGTTCTGCCTACACCAGGCGTGAAACTGCCCTGCAACGTCTGTCTGATTTTAAAGGTCATGCAGTAGCCATATACTTTGCCATGAGAGATTGGCCTACCGATAAAAATAACACACTGGCCGAGCAAGGGCGGGCGCTTATTTTAGAGATGGTGCTGATCATGAAGGACATGTTTAAAACCAGTCATGATCAGGATTGGACAAGCAATGAAAAAAGCATTTATCAGAAGTTCTCTGATTTATCCAGGCTAACCATGCAAATGCGTGAGTTCGGAACACAGAGCGGTGAGATTTCGCGTATCAATCAATATGTGAGCAAAATGATTATCGCTTTTGATAACATGAAAATCATTCACAACTACCGCACACCTATTACGCTGCGTGCATATAGTAAAGTGTTCATTTATATTTTTCCGATTATTTACGGGCCGTATTTTGCGAGTGCGCATATGGATTACTCCATGCACCTGGAGTATGCCATGCCAGTGCTATATAGTTTTATTTTAGTGAGTTTAGATAATATTCAAGACCACCTTGAAAATCCTTTTGATGAAGTAGGTGAAGATGACATTAAGATAGATGCACACGATACCTTGAAACAGCTTTCATAAGCATAGTTTTCTTTTTGTGTTAAAACAAAATAGCCCGAACGATCGGGCTATTTTATTTGTCATCTTTTGAATGTTAGTTTATTTTGATCTAAGCAAATTTGTACAGAATGAATAGATGTTAGCATATTATAGCACGTTTTCAAACCTTGGAAAAGTAGACTATTTGCACCTATCCATTACTAAACTGTATCTTTTCACTTCCTAATCTTCTGCTCCGATTTTTCTCTAATTTTCCAAATTTGTAACGTAATGTCCCTTGGATGAACCTGCTCCGATTCGTTGAAGTCATATTTTGTTCGATCTGATCATTGGGTATAATAGTCTCTCTATTAATCATTGTAAAAAACAGGTCATGTCCTAGTAAAGAAATAGTTAACCGATCGCCTGGTAATACATAATTGAATTGAAAGGTTAAGTTAAACATTGGTTGAGACACTTCGCTTAAACTGCGTGTATAATTCATCATTCGCATATTTAACTCGGTATTTAGTTTTTTATTAAAAGAATATCTATTACCTAAAGAAACACTAGCGGAATACAAACTAGTTGTTGAAACATAAACCTGCTTGATAAGTGATGCATTTGAAAGATTTAAATTACTACTTGTAGTAATCCGCCATTTCTTTACTGGATTTATTGAAAAGTTTACAGAGCCCCCATAGGAAAAGACATTGCCAACGTTATCAGTAAAAGTACTTATATGATTATCTGAATCAGTAAGAGCGAAGTCGAGCATGGCATTTTTAATATAACGAACATGTAATCGGGTTGTAAGACTAACATTTGAGCCGAGATAGCGATGCTCAAAAGATCCTTCATTTCTAATAGAAGGGATGAGACGCGGATTCCCTTTATGTAAATTAAGTGTATCTGCCTGATTAGGGAAGGTATAGAATGAGTATGGGTTCGGATGTTGGATTTTACGAATGAAGTCAAATGAAATGTTATTACTTTTGTTTAGTTCCAATAGTGCATTTAAGGTTGGAAAAATGGCAATAAGATCAAAAGTCATTCCATCAAAACTACTACTATGAACAACTGACTTGGTCTTTTCAAGACGAAGGCCGGGGCGTAGACTAAATTTTGTGGTTGGTTTAAAGATCCATGACCCATAAATGGCAGCTTTCTGGTTTTCATAAATAAATTCAGATGAAAATTCTTTTTCAGTTCTACTCACCAAAGTTTTCATTATATTTTGTGTTTTAATGTTTGAGTAATCAACACCAAAACTTAAACTACTACTATTAGCCAAAGCAGTTGTAAATTCACTTCTTATTCGCAAAGCAAGATTTTTTAACGAAAGTTGCTCAGGGTTCTCACCATCTCCAAAGGATTTAGTATTAGTCATATTAAATTTTGTAATAGATATTTCGGATTCAAGAAGCCTTCCTGGTTTTTTAAAACGTCCTTGATGATTGGCTAGTAGCGTATTTTCCAATTCTTTCGGCCCAGATAATATACGTGTAGAGCTAAAGAATCCTTTCGGATTACTTTGGGAAGTCACCGCATCCATTTTATCAGAATGAATGGAGCCATTATGCTCTAGGGTAATTATATTGAGACTATCAGCGTAAAAGTCAACTCCAGTTGTTAACGTCCGTAGCGAGTGATTCAGGGAATTACGAATTTGTCGTGAAAACAGAATTGTATCACCAACTTTATCTCTGCGGTGATAATCTGTATTCATTTTCAGGAAGCGATCATCACTACTCACAAATGCATAATAATTAGTCCGACCAAAAAATCTATTGATATTGAACGAGCCATTAATAAATCCATAATTATTCATAGTAAGTGATGTGTTCCCGTTTATCCCCTTTTCTCTATTTTTTTTAAGTACAATATTGATAGTTGCCGATCCGGTAGTGGATGCAAACCGTGGATCAGCTCCGGTAATTAACTCCATACGATCTACATTTGAAGCTTGGATCTGTTGAATAATATCAGTTGCATTGATATTGGACTTCCGCCCATTGACTAAAATGGTAATTTGATTTTCTCCACCATAAGTAAGACCACCAGATCCATTTTGAGAAATTCCTGGCAAGTTAGCTGCGATTTCAGAAAGTGATTTGCCAATAGCCATGGGATCGCTGGCAACATTGTATATTGTCATGCCGGGCTTGGATTCCAGAATCGTTTTTGCGCCTGAAATTGTAATCTCGCTTAGCAACTTTACATCTTCATTCAAAATAATTACTTCCATATTAATATTACTGATTGGTAGTATTTTCTTTATGACTTGGACATAGCCAACCATGGTTATCTGAATAATACAGCTGTCCCTTTTTAGTAATTTAAGCTCAAATTCACCATTTGAATTTGATGCGGTCGTTTTTACAGTTGTGTAATTATCTACATCCTTTAGTTGAATAGTAGCACCAGGCAACACTTCATTTTTATCTGACTGTATTGTCCCCTTTATAGTTATTTGACTTCCTTGTGCGAGCGCTAAAGTTGGAACTAGGAAGATAACTAACAGCAGTATTTCGATTTTGTATTTCATTGGATAAACTGGTTTACTTTTTCAGGACAAAAATTTCTTCACCTGTTTTTCCTGTCAAATCATTTATTATTATTTCGCCTTTGAAGATTTTATCTTGTGGTGTCCCTATAAACTCGAAGGCATACTTTCCAATAGGAGCTTTGAAATGAATTTCCTGCGACTCACAAACACTGGTGTTAAATTCAATTCGGTTTACTGATTGCCCAGGTATAGATACAATTGCTTTTAATGTTTCTCTGGCATTTATTAATTCAACTGTTATCTCTTCCATGTTTCCATTAAAAGTGTAATAGCCTTTCCAGGTGCCGGATACCTTCTGCATATCTAAGGGAGTGGGAACTGGACACTGTTGTGCAAATACGACTGATGCACTAATCATTAATACTGCGATTGTGGATGTAATTGTTTTCATAATTTGTTTTTTTAACAAAGGAGCCAAGAAAATTCTTGGCTATGAGCCAGGCTTAGGTTAAAGTATTTAATGAAAGTGTTAAATGTGTGAATGATAAGTTAACGATACTATTCATAATTAAATCTGTTAACAGAACGTTAACAGATATTTACATTCCATCCATATTTTTTAGTTTTACATGATATGAAAGCAATAGATGCAAAACTATGGATGGTAACTAGCCTGGCTGTGGCTGCACTGTTGACACTATTATTCTTACAGATGCGTCTACTTAATCAATCTATCGAAACGAATAAGCAGGTGTTTAGTCAAAAGGTCAATATTGTTTCTGAAAAGGTCACAGAAGCTTTTCGAGATAGAGAAGATGCAGCGCTGCGATTGCCAGTTTGGATTCATTACGACTCTGATGATAGCTTAAGTAGAACTATACATTATATTGTTGATCAAGTACTAGTGCAATACAAACTTCCACTGAATTATGAATACGGCATTTATATTCATGGAAAAGAACGATCGGAAAGTTTTACGCTTGTAAATGCAAGTAACACTTCTGTCCCCCCTGAAGTTACCCACGATTGTGATGGCGAATGTGAACATGATTATGGTCTCAGTAGCCTTACCTGTGGTTATGATTATGGCGAGGATAACCAATATCACCTTGCAATTTTTTTTGACAAAGAAGGCTATTTGTTGGAAATGGCCAGTGGAAATTTTATTGTTTCTGCTACATTGGCCATAATACTTGCTTTGGCTTTTGCTTACATTATCTATCTCTTGAGGAAGCAAAGAAGGGTTTCTGAAATTAAGGATGACTTCATTAATAATTTGACACACGAATTTAAAACACCAATCTTCTCAATTGAACTAGCCGCAGGACTTCTTAAAAAGGCGAATGAATTAAAAGGTTCTGAAAAACTCTCAGGCCTTGCAAATCTCATCAGTACAGAAGCACAGCGATTAAAAACACAAGTTGACAAGATTTTACAAATGGCTCTTATTGATTCTGGAAACTTCAGACTTGAAAAACGCTCTGTAGATTTGCATGAACTGATTCAAAATGCGGTACGTCATTTTCAATTGATTATTTCAGAAAAGGATGGGAGTATTATACTCGATCTACACGCCACCACAACAAGGCTTAGTGCGGATGACATACATTTGAAAAATGTTGTTAATAATCTGTTGGATAATGCAATAAAGTATTCAGATAAGGCACCGATGATATCAATTTCTACCAAGGATACTGATAACGGTATTTTGTTATCAATTCGTGATTCAGGAATTGGTATGAGTAATGAAACTCAGCAATTGGTGTTTCAAAGATTTTACAGAGCACAACAGGGGAATATACACAATACAAAGGGTTTTGGTCTAGGTTTAAGTTATGTAAGGCAAATTGTAGATGCACATAAAGGAACAATTACTTTAAAAAGCAAGGAGCATGTTGGCAGCGAATTTACTATTTACTTACCAGTCATTTGAATAACGCATACAAAATACTGCTTGTAGAAGACGACAATAGTTTGGGTTATGTCCTAAAGGAATACCTTACTATGAATGGCTACGATGTAACCTGGGTAAAAGATGGCGAGCAGGCTATTATATTGGCCAGAGACAAATCTTTTAATTTATGTCTGTTGGACGTTATGCTTCCCAAAATTGACGGGTTTTCACTTGCTTCTGATCTCAAGCGTCTTGCTCCAACACAGCCCATTATTTTTTTAACGGCAAAATCTTTGAAAGTTGATAAGCTAAAAGGCTTTAAGCTTGGGGCTGATGATTACATTACAAAACCCGTGGATGAAGAAGAGCTTATGGCAAGAATCAGCGCGGTAATCAATCGAACAGGTACTGAGAATGTAATAAAAAAAATTGTGTCAATTGGTAGCTTTCAGTTTGATATGATTAATTCTTCTTTAACAAGAAACGGATCTACACAGACCATTAGTAGCAGGGAAGCTGAAGTATTACAGATTCTGGTGCAAACTCCTGGTAGATTGGTGGCTCGTAAAACAATTCTAAATGATTGTTGGGGAGCTAACGATTATTTTAATAGGCGTAGTATGGATGTTATTATTTCCCGATTAAGAAAATACTTGAAAGATGACCCTAGTATTGCTATAGTAAACGTACATGGAAGAGGTTTTATTTTGAAAATCGAGCCTTAGTTAAAAGACTATACTAAAAAAAGTAATACTGACTGATGGAAATTGCACAACTATTGTGATAGAAGAATAGCCCGATCGTTCGGGCTATTTTGTTTTAATAATATAGGATTAATGATTTTAATTACCGGTCTGTTATACACAGAACTGATAGCGGAGTACACAAAACAGCACTCGTTAATTCATTCTACCTTCTGTATCCTACCTACCGTATTCTCTCTTCTAAATTCTTATCCCCAGCTCTTTCAATTGCTCTTCGGAAATAGTAGAGGGTGTATCAATCATCACATCACGACCGGCATTGTTTTTAGGGAATGCAATAAAGTCGCGGATTGAATCGGAGCCACCAAAGAGTGAGCACAGGCGATCGAAACCAAAAGCGATACCACCATGAGGCGGTGCACCAAATTCAAAAGCCTCCATTAAGAAACCAAATTGTTTTTTCGCCTCAACTTCGCTAAAGCCAAGATGTGTGAACATCATCTGCTGTGTAGGTCTGTCGTGGATACGAATAGAACCCCCACCAATTTCTGTTCCATTCAGCACCATGTCATAGGCATTGGCTCTCACCTTACCCGGATCACTTTCAAGCAAGTGTATGTCCTCGCGCTTAGGCGAAGTGAAGGGGTGGTGCATAGCATGGTAACGTTTACTTTCTTCATCCCATTCTAATAGGGGGAAGTCAAGTACCCATAAGGCTGAGAATTTATTTTTATCGCGTAAGCCTAATTGTTCACCAACATGCAAGCGCAGCTCACTTAATTGTTTTCTGGTGGCATTGCTTTCTCCGGCCAGTATCAATAATAAATCTCCAGACTTGGCATTGAAAGTTTCTGCCCATTTCTTTAAATCATCGCTGCTAAAGAATTTATCAGCAGAAGATTTAAAAGTGCCATCTGTTTTGCATTGCACATACACTAAACCCTTGGCGCCAATTTGCGGGCGCTTTACAAATTCAGTTAATTCATCAAGTTGCTTACGTGTAAAATCACTGCAGCCGCTGGCATTAACACCGACTACCAATTCTGCATTGTCGAACACCACAAAGTTTTTACCGGAGGTAAGGTCAATACCTTCACCCTTCAACTCTACAAAGCGCATATCAAAACGCGTATCAGGTTTGTCGTTGCCATAAAACTTCATGGCATCTGCGTATTGCATGCGCTGTACTATTGGCAGGTCAATGCCTTTTACACTTTTGAATAAATGTCTGATCAATCCTTCGAAAGTGTTGAGAATATCTTCCTGTTCAATGAAAGCCATTTCACAGTCGATTTGCGTAAACTCAGGCTGACGATCCGCACGCAGATCTTCATCACGGAAGCATTTTACAATTTGATAGTAGCGGTCGAAGCCTGAAACCATCAGTAATTGTTTGAATGTTTGAGGAGATTGAGGTAAGGCGTAGAACTCACCATTGTGCATGCGCGAAGGCACTACAAAGTCGCGCGCACCTTCGGGTGTTGACTTAATCAACACAGGCGTTTCCACTTCTATAAACTGCTGTGCATCCAGATAGGCACGTGTTTGCTGTGCCATTTTATGACGCAACTGTAATTTTTCACGCACAGAATTTCTTCTCAAATCCAGGTAGCGGTACTTCATGCGCAGGTCATCGCCACCATCTGTTTCATCTTCTATAGTAAAGGGAGGTAGCTTGGCAGTGTTCAGTACACTTAGCTTTGTTGCCTTTACTTCTATTTCTCCGGTAGGAATTTTATCGTTTTTGGAGAGGCGTTCAGCAACAACACCTTCCACCTGAATAACAAATTCGCGGCCTGTGGCACGTGCCTGATCAAAGAGGCTTGCCTCTGTCTTCCCCTCTTCAAAAATTAGTTGGGTTAAGCCATAACGGTCGCGCAGATCGATCCACAGCACACTGCCCTTATCGCGACTCCGCTGCACCCAACCGGCCAGCTTTACTGTCTTTCCAACATCCGAAATTCTTAATTCACCGCAGGTATGAGATCGTAGCATATAGAAATGTTAATTTTGCCAAGCTGCGCTAGCGCTTCGGCTGGTAAGTCTTAAATTTGAAGCTTGCCTGCTGAAGCTTGAGCGAAAGCAGGCGCGAATTTAATTGAATCTTTCCTAGCTATGCGATACTTACTCATTATTTTACTCTTAACAGCCACTGCTTTTGTAAATGGCCCCAAACTGGTTAAAACCAAGATCAGCGAGGGTATCACAGTATCCATTCCTGAGACATTCACCCCGATGTTGCCCGATGACATTGTACAAAGACTGCCCTCAGTAAGAGCGCCCCTGGCTGCCTACACCAATCCGGATCGGGATATTGACATTAGTGTAAATATTTCAGCCACCCAATGGCCTGATGCCAACCTTGAACTGGCCGGTAAATTCTTCAGGTCAGGGCTACAAAACTTATATGATAAAGTGGACTTTATCAATGAAGGAGTTGTAGAAATTCATGGCAAGCGCTACATATTTTTTGAAATGGAGTCGCGGATGAATGGTATGAGGGCCAATGAGACACAAAGGGCACCCGTTATTAAGTATACTTACATCCAATACCTGGTAGAGAAAAATCGTACGTTGGTATTTTCCTTTAATTGTCCGGCCAATGTAAAAGCGGACTGGCAGGCAACCGCCAGCCAGGTAATGAAGTCGGTAAGGGTGAAGTAAGTATCCGTTAATTCTCTTAGCAGATTCCTTCAAAACAACTTCGTAAGCGTATGTGAGCCCTAACGGCCTGGGAGTGAAAACTCAAGTGTATCGCTTTATTCGAATGATTTGGAAATATGCTTATGTCCTTTTATGCACCACCCACGGTAAAGGGCGCTTAGTGTTAAAAGTATATTAATCTAAACCAACTCCTTGTCTCTAGGCGGGGAGAGGTGTGACTAAAACGCCTCATCGATCACAGAGACATGAACAGATTTATTCAGCACATATTGAATTTCTTATGCTTTCTTACAGCATGCTCAGGCAAGGCCTTATGCTATCTTCGGCCTGGCAGGGTATGTGCGGATAGCATATAGCCTTGAATGAGTATGCGAGGCCCAACGGCCTGGGAGTGAAAACTCAAGTGGATAGCTTTATTCGAATGATTTTGAAATATTCTTATGTCCTTTTATGCACCACCTACGATAAAGGCCACTCAGTGTTAAAAGTATATTAATCTAAACCAACTCCTCGTCCCTAGAGGAGACGAGGAGTATAAGATAGTTACTCACCAATTATTTTCAGCAGTGCTTCGTTGCTTAATGAATAATCCACTAGTCTGTTCGTATAAACCTGATTAAGCCATTGCTTACCCGGATTAGGATCGTTGTAGTTTACAATAGGTTTATTGAAATGCACATAGTCAACCGTTAGTCTGAAATCGCATTTGCCAAGATGATCAAATTCTTCATTGTTAAATTTGAAAGGATCGCCCCATAAAATATTACCTGGCACTGCCGTGCTGTTGGTGTAGCAGTTTAATCCTATTTGTAAAACCGGTGGCCAGTCCACCAGGTAAAACCGATCATGCACAGTCCATGTTTTATCTTTATCGTATTTATACAACATAATAAAAGCATTGCCAATGCGCGTAATGCGCAACGTAATCCACTCCGCTTTGGCATCGCGCAATTTTAAATTTGATTTACTGTTGAGTGTATACTTTGTTTCGATTACCTGCTTACCACTTTCTTCGGCTACACCAGTCGTCATAAACATCCAGTTTTCTTCCTTGGCTTTCCACTGCTCTTTGCTTGTGCGTTTGGGAACGCGTACCATCAGTCCACCTAATGACCAAATGGTTTGTGAGATATCAGAAGAGAGTCCGCTAGCTTTGATGCGAGCGCGTACATCAAAATCACCAGCAACTTCCTTGTATAAAAAAGGAGCATTTTTATCTGCAAACCAGCCAGATGTACCAGGCTCAATAATGAGATTACCATCTTTTACTTCTTTCTTTTTGGCCTTGTCGGGCCAGCCTTCGGTGGTGTGCAGCCATTTCCAGTTTTGTAATTCATCGTCCTTTGTAAAATAACTATTTAATGAAGGCGTAGCCTGCTGAGAAAGGGCCGTTGCATAAACAAAGCATGCAAGCAGAAGTGTGGATAAAAATTTCATCATTTTGTTTTGATTAAAGAAGCATATACTGAAAAAGCGAAGGTCAAGTTTCATAGTTTTGTACCCCTACAAGTTGTATTTATGGCCATAGTGGAGGTTTTTACAGACGATTACTTTATGCAAGAGGCGCTGAAGGAAGCGCAAAAGGCATTGGCCATTGGTGAGGTGCCTGTCGGGGCTGTAGTTGTGGCCAATAACAGGATTATAGCCAGGGCGCACAACCAGACAGAGAAGCTGACCGATGCCACCGCCCACGCAGAAATGCTGGCGGTTACTGCCGCAGCGAATTTTCTTGGGTCAAAATACTTAACAGAGTGCACCTTATATGTTACCTTAGAGCCTTGTGTGATGTGTGCAGGTGCGCTGCACTGGGTACAGTTAAGTAAATTGGTGTTTGGGGCCAGTGATGTGCAAAGAGGTTATGGATTGATCAAGTCACCGATACTGCATGCAAAAACAGAGGTAGTTCGTGGTGTGAAAGAAGCGGAGAGCCGCACATTGATCAATACATTTTTTAAAAGTATCAGAGATTAAATTATAGTATAATGGACGTAAAAGGAAGAGTGATCCAGATTTTGGCAGAACAAACCGGAGCTGGAAAAAAAGGAACCTGGCGCAAGCAGGAATTTATTGTTGAGACACAAGGTCAGTATCCCAAGAAAGTTTGTCTTTCGATATGGGGAGATAAAATACAACAATTCGCCTTGTCAGTGGGCGATCAGGTTAGTGTATCTGTGGATTTAGAAAGCCGTGAATACAATGGCCGTTGGTATACAGAAGCACGTGCCTGGAAACTTGAGAAGCAAGGTGACAACGGAGGTGGTGCTGGTTACAGTGCGCCCCCTGCCTATGATACTTTTGATTCATCTTCTTCCACACAATCATCAGATGACCTGCCATTTTAATGGATTATGGTGAACAAATTTTGGAGTATTGTAGTTGTTAGAGTGTATTTCGAATCTGTCAAAAGCAGGTTGCGTGAATATGATGCAGATCATCAATTTAAATAGTTAAACCTTAATATATCAATTATGGCTTTTACATTACCCGCGCTTCCATACGCTACTACAGCCCTGGAGCCACACATCGATGCAAAAACAATGGAGATACACCATGGCAAGCATCACAATGCGTATGTTACAAATCTCAATGCAGCTGTTGCTGGCAAGCCAGAAGAAAACCTGAGCATTGAAGAGATATGCAAAAACATTTCAAAATATCCGGCTGCCGTTCGTAACAATGGCGGTGGACATTACAACCACAGCTTATTCTGGACAGTGATGGGACCAAATGCAGGAGGTGCACCAACAGGTGCATTGGCTGATGCGATCAATGCTGCTTTCGGAAACTTTGATGAGTTTAAAACCAAATTTGCAGCTGCAGGTGCAACGCGTTTTGGTTCAGGTTGGGCTTGGTTGATTGTAGGTGCTGATGGAAAATTAGCCATTACCTCTACACCTAATCAGGATAATCCTTTAATGGATGTGGCTGAAGTAAAAGGCACACCTATTCTAGGCTTGGATGTTTGGGAGCACGCTTACTATTTGAACTATCAGAACCGCAGACCAGATTATATTACAGCCTTCTGGAATGTGGTGAATTGGGCAGAAGTAGCAAAACGCTTTGCTGCTGCTAAATAATTACTGATTTTATTTTTAATGAAAGGCCTGATCAACGATCAGGCTTTTTTTATTTTACATAAGGCAGGTGAATGGTAAAGGAAGAGCCAGTTCCCCACTTTGATGACATGGTGATTTTACCTCCTAATCTTCCAATGGCCTCTTTTGCAATGTATAAACCAAGGCCTGAGCCAGATGAACTTGCCGTTCCTCTGAAGAACATATTGAAAAGTTTATCCTGATACTCTTCCCGCACGCCTTCTCCATTATCGCTTACTTCAATTAATTGCATGCCACTTACTGCATACGCATGTATGGTGATGGTGGGTTGGTGATCCTTGTATTTTTTTTGATACTTAATCGCATTAGACAACAGATTGTTAAGTGTTACACGCATTAATAACCGGTCACTGATGATATAAGGTGTTTCAAGATTGATACTAAATTCAATTTTATCAAAGCCTTCGAGAAACTCGAACTTATTGTTGATATCATAGATCAATTCGGCCAGATCAATTTTTTCGTATTGGATTGTGTTGCGGTTTGCACGTGAGTAATCCAGGACTTCTTCAATAAATTCCTCAAGTCGATTAACACTTTTATCAATCTTATCAATATAAATGTGCGATTGCTGTGGCTCTATTCTGCTGATGTTGACAAGACCTTTAATAGACTTTAAGGGTGCACTTAAATCGTGAGATACACTATAGACGAACCGATCAAGCTCCTCATTTTTTTGTTCCAGTTCAGCATTCATGAGTTCAGCCTTGCTCTTCTGTTCTTTTAGATCTCTCTCGGTTTCACTCAAGTCAGAAACCACACGGCCAACCAAAGCCGAAACGAACAGCATGGTACTCATCCCTAAGTGAACACTGAAGTATTGTGTGGATCCCTGTGTTATTAATAAGGATGAAGCAAAGTCGAATAAGGGCAATAAATAGCTGAGCATAAAAATGATTACATTAAGCACGATCGCGACTTCGAAGCCCCATCGCAAGGCAAAGAATGTGGCGCCAATGCCATAGATAAACCAATACTTATCAAAAGGAAAAAGCAACGACAAGACAACAAAAGTTGCGCAGACAAGGCTTAACTCAAAATAGGCTTGCTTTGAAATTTTTGGCTTATTGAATTTAATAGCCCATTTCCCTGAGCTTTTTGTTGGTTGAATGAAGTATAGCAAACAGATAGCTATTGGAAAAATGGTGATAAAATCAGATAACCAGAACATAGATACCTTATCCATGTCACCCTTCACAAATCCATAGTGGTATACATAGACTGAGTTAATGCATATTGGTATAACAATCCCCAGCAGAACAAAACGTAAAAAGTTATTAGTGTTTGAAAATGGTTGGAAGTTTTTGTTACTACTGAATTGAGTATAGAGCAACCATGATGAGAGCGCCACTGCCGCCTCATGTGTTGTCAGTACTAACATCTTAGGCGGAAATTTAGTTACGCCCCATATCATCATGGTAGTTATGCCATTGATGAAGATGACGGGTAAGATCTTCAGACCAAACCAATGGATATACAAGATGCCCAGCACGAGGGGTAAGTATAGCAGTAGTGAATTAGTAACGTTACCTAACTGATGTGAAAGGTAGGATAAGGTGACTAAGACAGTTTGAAGTACAATAAGTCGAAAAAGGTATTGGGCAGGCTTTTTCAAAAAAATGGTCGTTTTAACGAATATACTTAAAATTGAAAATAAAACGATCCATTAAAGTAAAACCTATTTTCCGTATAGATATAAATACTGTAGTTGTCTAGCAACGCAAGTGTTTACCTAATTAAGAAAGGTCGAGGACTTAATATTAAACTTATGCTTGAGCATGACATATGAATAAGCCTGAGCTCGAAAGTGCAGTAGGTTTTAATAAGCACAAAATTTTTTTGCAAATTTTTAAATCAAAAGAATGTAAGACTTATACGGAAAGTTGAAAGGTGCTATGTGGATACCTTAATTTTAAGGTATTTGGTTTATTGATTTTTTTAGAAATCGGTCAATAAAAAAGCCAGGATAAAATTACCCTGGCTCTTTAAATCAATTCGTTAAAATTACTTTTTGAATTTACTCATCAGCATGGCTAGTTTTTCTTCCATGCTTGGTTCAGGTTTCGCTGGCTTATCATTTCTTCTTTTATCCGGTGCGCCCTTCGCTTTCTGCTGAGCAGGAGCATCACTAAAAGGATCACTCTTCATCGACAGGCCAATACGTTTGCGTGCCACGTCCACCTCTGTAACCGTAACGGTTACTTTCTGTTGAACACTGACCACTTCGTTAGGGTCTTTTACAAACTTATCAGATAAATGACTGATGTGTACCAAACCATCTTGGTGAACACCAATATCAACAAAAGCACCAAAGGCTGTTACGTTAGTAACAATACCCGGTAACTTCATACCAATCTTCAAATCTTTAATTTCATTTACGCCATCGGTGAAACTGAATACTTCAAAACCTTCGCGTGGATCGCGACCTGGTTTTTCTAATTCAGCTACAATATCGGTAAGTGTTGGTAAGCCGACTTTTTCTGTAATGTAATTTTTCAAATCAAGTTGTTTACGCAACTCCGCGGTGCTCATCAAATCTTTTACACTGCATTGCAGATCTTTGGCCATCTTTTCTACAATGGTGTAGCTTTCCGGGTGAACGGCACTGGCATCCAGTGGATTTTGCGCTTCGCGAATGCGCAAGAAACCTGCGGCCTGCTCAAATACTTTTTCCCCCAAACGAGAAACTTTCATTAACTCTTCGCGGCTTTTGAAAGGTCCGTTTTGATTTCTATACTCAACAATATTTTTTGCAATGGAGCTGTTCAAACCCGATACGTAAGCAAGCAGTTCTTTACTTGCTGTGTTTACTTCAACACCGACAGAGTTCACGCAACTCATAACTACGTCATCCAGGCCTTGCTTCAATTTCACCTGATCAACATCGTGTTGGTATTGACCAACACCAATAGATTTCGGATCAATCTTCACCAACTCTGCCAAAGGATCAGTTAAGCGTCTGCCAATCGATACAGCACCACGCACCGTTACATCATAGTCAGGAAATTCTTCACGCGCCACATCACTGGCGGAGTAAACCGAGGCACCGCTCTCGTTCACCATCACCACTAATATTTTGTTTGGCAGGCCGATACTTTTTACAAAAGCTTCTGTTTCACGACTGGCTGTGCCATTTCCAATGGCAATTGCCTCTACATCAAATTTTTCGCAGAGTTCTTTAACAATCACTCTCGACTTGGCCGTTTCGCGCTGGGGTTCGTGCGGATAGATGTTGGTATTGAAAAGTAATTTACCCTGACGATCTAATACGACAAGTTTACAACCTGAGCGAAAACCGGGATCAAGTGCCAGCACATTTTTCTGACCTAAGGGTGCTGCCAGTAATAACTCTTTTAGGTTAGTGCAGAATACTTTGATGGCTTCATCATCCGCTTTCATCTTGCTTTCAATACGCACTTCTGTTTCTAACGAAGGACGTATCAAACGCTTATAGCTGTCTTTAATGGCTAAACGAATTTGCTCAGTGGAGGCATTTTCACCTTTAATGATTTGTCTTTCAATAGATGAAATGGCTTCTTCTTCGCCCGGAAAAATATCCAGCATGAGAATACCTTCTTTCTCACCTCTGCGCATGGCAAGCATGCGGTGAGAAGGTACTTTACCGATAGGCTCTTTCCACTCAAAGTAATCTTTAAATTTCTGGCCTTCCTCTTCTTTACCTTTTAACACACGCGATTCAGCAACGCCTTGGGTCCAATAGATTTCGCGTATACGTTTTCTGGTTTCCTGATTTTCACTGATCCATTCAGCCATGATATCGCGCGCACCTTCTAAGGCCTCTTCTTCGGTATTCACACCTTTTTCGGCATCAATAAAAGTTTTAGCCAATTCAGCGATAGAAATTTTTTCCTGACTGAAAATTCTTTCTGCCAGTGGTTCCAGTCCTTTCTCCTTAGCCACCGAAGCACGTGTTTTACGCTTGGGCTTGTAGGGCAGGTATAAATCTTCAACCTCTGCCAGCGTTTCAGATTTAGCAATAGCCGATAGTAACTCAGGGGTAAGCTTGCCTTGTTTTTCAATGGAGCTGATCACAGCTTCTTTGCGTTTATCAAGTTCCCGCAATTGTTCGATACGGTCGCGCACATTGGCGATCATCACCTCATCCATGCTGCCTGTCATTTCTTTACGGTAGCGTGAGATAAAGGGTATCGTAGCGCCTTCTTCCAAAAGACTGGCTAAGGCATCAACGTTTTTTTGTACTAATGAAAACTCTCTGGCAATTTGTTCTGTCCAGCGCGAAAGATTCTGATCTACACTCATATTGTAAAATAGGGACGCAAATTTAGGATTACCCTGATCGTGGGCAAGTCCGTGTTTATAAAAAAAGAAATAGTTTTTTTGTTGCTTTTTAAGATAATTCTTTGGGCACTTTAATCGGCACGGTCTAACAATTGCTGACTCAGTTGCTTAGTGGTTTTTGCACCCAGTTCCTTGAGTCTTTCAGTTTTGCGCACCAGATTATCCTTGCCTTCAATGAGTTTATTCATCGCATCCTGATAACTGTTTTGCGTTGATTTTAAATTATTGCCCACTTTAGTCAAATCTTCAATAAGGGTATGGAATTTATCATAGAGCGATCCTGCCTGGCGTGCAATTTCAAGTGCATTTTTGTTTTGCATGTCCTGCTTCCAGATATAGCCAATTGTACGCAAGGTTGCCAGTAAGGTAGTGGCAGACACTAAAGCAATATTTTTGTCCAGTGCTTTTTCGTATAAAGAATTATCTTCTTTTAATGCTAGCGTAAGTGCTGGTTCGTTGGCCAAAAACATCATCACGTAATCTGGTTGATTGATTTCATATAGATTTTGATAATTTTTCTCGCTTAACAATTTGATGTGTGAATAAACGCTATCTAAGTGACTTTTCAGAAATTTACTTTGCTCGACTTCATCACTTGTGTTGTAATATTCGCTGTAGGCAGTCAAGGAAACTTTAGAATCGAGGACAAGGTATTTATCATCCGGAAGTTTAATAATGTAATCCAGCCGTTGATTGAGCCCTTCTTCGTTTTTGAAATTCTTTTCTTTGAAATAATGAATATCTTTTTGCAAACCGGCCCTTTCGAGAATGGCTTCCAGCTGAATTTCTCCCCAGGTTCCTTGTGTTTTAGAATCGCCCTTTAGTGCTTTAGAAAGATTGCTTGCCTCTTTTGTTATTTGTTGGTTTAATTCTTTCAGATTAACCAGTTGTTCACGCAAGGCAGAATTGCGGTCAATGCTTTCTTTATTAGTTTGTTCTACCTTCTTTTCGAAGTCAGTAATTTTTTCTTTCAGCGGATTTAAAATTTCACTTAGATTAGTCTTATTCTGCTCTGTAAACTTTTTGCTTTTTTCTTCAAAAATATCATTTGCCAGATTTTTAAACTGAAAAGCAAACTGATTTTGCAGTTCTTCTATCTCCTTTTTACGCTCTTTTAATTTTTCCTCCAGGTTAATATAATTGGTTTCCGTAGAGGCGAGGTTAGTGGCCAGTGCAGATGCCTTATTGCGTTCAGCTTCGAGCTCTTTTTTTTGTTCAATTAATCGCAAATCAAGTGTTTTAGCCTTTTCCTGCTCAGCCAGTAAAAGCCCGGCAGTTTGCTGATTTTCTGACAGGAACTTTGAGCGTAGGGCAAACCAGGCTAAAAGCCCGCCTATCAACAATCCGATAACGAGATAAAGAATTTCCATAGCAATACTGATATGCAAATAAACCCTTTCTTAATGACAAATACTGTCACGTTTTTAAATTCTTAAAGGCTTCTTTGGGTTAACCGAATTGGCTTTCAATCCCTTATTTGGTAAATTTGCAACGTTTGCATAAAAGCAAACAAGGCTTTTTTATGGTTGAAACAATTACATCCAGCCGCGAGGCAATTTTACTGGAAGATAAGTACGGTGCACATAACTATCACCCGCTGCCAGTGGTGCTAAACAGAGGTGAAGGCGTTTTTTTGTGGGATGTTGAAGGCAAACGATACTTTGATTTTTTATCGGCTTATAGTGCTGTAAACCAAGGTCATTGTCATCCCCGCATTATTAATGCCTTGATTAATCAGGCTAAAGAACTGACACTAACTTCACGTGCTTTCTATAATGATAAACTAGGTATTGCAGAAAAGTATGTTTGCGAAACTTTTGGCTACGAGAAAGCACTGTTTATGAACAGTGGTGCTGAAGCCAATGAGACAGCCATTAAGTTAGCACGCAAGTGGGGTTATACTAAAAAGGGTATTCCCGATAATGAAGCCGTGATTATTGCGGTGAAAAAAAACTTTCATGGTCGTACTACAACCATTATCTCGGCTTCAACCGATCCATCGGCTCGTAAAGGCTTCGGACCTTTTATGCCAGGTTTTGAAATTGTGGATTATGACAATGTGCCTGCTTTAGAAAAAGCATTGGCCAATCCGAATGTATGTGGCTTGTGGATTGAACCTATTCAAGGTGAAGCAGGTGTGTATGTTCCGGCTGATGGTTATTTAAAATCAGCAGAGCAATTGTGTAAAAAGCACAATGTGTTGCTGATGATGGATGAAATACAAACTGGCATTGCCCGTACCGGTAAAATGTTAGCCTCTGATCATGAGCATGTAAAGCCAGACATGCTGATTTTAGGTAAGGCCATATCAGGTGGGGTATTGCCTGTATCCGTTGTGTTAACCAGCGATGAAGTGATGCTGGTAATTAAACCAGGTGAGCATGGTTCTACCTATGGTGGAAATCCATTGTCGGCAGCAGTCTGCATGGAGGCTTTACAAGTTGTGAAAGACGAGAAGCTTGCTGAAAATGCCGAAAGACTTGGAAAAGTTTTCAGAGAGCGTATGCAGGCCTTTATGAAAAAAACAAGCATGGTGACTTTGGTAAGGGGTAAGGGTTTGTTAAACGCGATTATCATCAACGATACACCAGACAGCGAAACGGCCTGGAATATTTGTATGAAGTTTGCTGAAAATGGTTTACTGGCTAAGCCTACTCATGGTAACATTATTCGCCTCGCGCCACCGCTCGTCATTACGGAAGAACAAGTACACGAGTGTTGTGATATCATTGAAAGAAGTATACTCGCCTTTGCTAAATAACCTACTCCCCCTCAGAGTTTCCCTAAGGGAACTCTGAGGTTATACTTCTCGGTCTGTGTCTCCACAGACCGAAATATGGTTTGTAACAAGGGATAAAGTAATTTTTAACTTAACAAGCAGCGTAACAATACTGGTCTGTGAGGACACAGACCAGGGAAAAGAAATGTTTTGTTCTATATAAAGTAAAGAGAGCTATCCATAACGATAGCTCTCCTATTTTTTGACAATCCAGATTACTTTTTTCTAATCAAAATATCTCCGTTGTAGGTCTTCATCATAAACTCGGGGCCACCGCCATTGATATCGCCCTTTACCCATTCGTCTATGACCACTTTATACACACCTGACTTTGTGTCTTTCTTCTGTATAGGGGCACTCTTTACAAGGGCCACATCAAAATCTGAAAAAACATCACCTTGTTCGGTTCTCATTTTTAATGATCCTTTGAAAGAGGATGGTACAGTGATATCAATGTCTCCATTGTAAGATGAGAAAGACATGGGTGTCCCTTCTGTAATTTTGTCAAAACTGATTTTAACTTCTCCATTATAGGTTGATGCAACAACAGAACCAGAAATTTTATCAGCAGTAATTTTTCCATTGTAGGTTTCCAACTCTACCTGTCCCTGAATGGCACTGGCACTCAGGTCGCCACTGTTATGGCTGCTTAAAGTAACATCAGCGCCAAAGGGTACTTCTACATATAAATTCATTTTATTACTCCACGAGCTTGACTCAATACGAACGCTGTTTTGGTTTTCAGAAACCTCTAAATCCATAGTGCCTCCGCTTATTCTTTTCATTCCTTCTTTACCACCATTATTTTTGGCATTATTATTTTTACTTTCTTCTGAGGAATACCTGACAAGTACATCTTTGCGTGGTGTACCCATTAAAATAATGCCTCCGTAATTGATATCAACTACGAGTTTAATTCGCTTGGCGGGATCACTTAAGGGTACTGTAAATTCTCCATCACTTTGTGCCGTGGCATTGAAGTATAAAAGGAATAAAGTTGTAGTTAGAAATACGATATATTTTTTCATAATGATTGCTATTTTGAATTGATGATTGAATTGTGTGTAAGGTGTTTACATTTCTTTGATATAGACGTTACCATTAAAGGTTTCAAAATCAAGGAGTATACCACCGTCCCCAATGCGGTATCTGGTTCCACCTACCTTATATTTTAATCCTTTGGTACTTTCTTTTTTCTCTATACTCACAGGAACGACTTCGAGTTGTTCAACATTGGTGAAGAGTTCGCCATTATAACTTTCGAAAGCCAGATCCGCTTTTAATCCCTTTTTAAAATTGGCATTGATGTCACCATTTAAAGTATAGTAGCGACTGTCGGCCGGAGGATTACTCACATAGTGTAAGTCAACATTACCATTAATGGTAGACACCTGGGTAGGTCCTGTAATATTATTCAGGGTGATACTTCCGTTTATATTGTTGGCGATCACTGATTTAGTTGTGTTATCGATCCAGACGTCTCCGTTATTAATAGTGGAAGCCATTACATGAATATTTTTAGGGACTTTGATCACAAAGTTCATTTCATATTCATAGGTTTTTTCATATTCCCTGTTGTTACAATCATTCCAGTCATACCCATAACCATTATACTTTTTATTGTTACGTTTAGCATGAACCTGATTGTATTTACCAAAAGCATTGCATAGACCTTTGGTGTATAAAATAAGCGTATCGGCTTTATCAAGAAACCCAAGTGCGATTTCCTGTTTGCCCTGCTCAAGCCTTGCAGCAGTCTTGGCCGCTATTTTCCTTTCTACTTCAATGATAACTTTATCACCATCATAGCCGCTGATTTTCACATCTCCACTGACATTGAAAAGCATAAGTGCGTTGGCATCACTTATCTTTTCGAAGACAAATTCTTTTTTAATGACTTCGCTGAAGGTCTGGGCCTGTAAAAGGCTTCCAGTCATTACCATTATAATTATTAATATATTTTTCATCGTAGTTCTTTTTTAAATACTTGTATTGAACGACACAAGACTTAGATCAGAACTTCCAGGTTTTTTTGAATTCTTTGCTTCACTTCTTCTGGTGTATCATTGCGCTCAAGCACTTTTTCAAATTCTTTTACCGCATTTTTCTCCTGAATAGCAGCCATTAATTCGGCCATGGCCACTTGTATTAAAGGCGATGCTTGTTGTGCTATGGATTTCACCAAAGCCATGCGCACTGCACTATCGCCAACGTACGGTTTTAATGCCTCGAGTGCAGCCAGGCGAACATTGATGTTTACATCATTATTTAAAGTTTTAATCAGTGCTTCTGTCACTTCTTTGCTGGCCTGGGGCATTTCATCGGTAAGACTAACAGCCCGTAAGCGATCGGTAGCGGATTCTTTTTCTAATAATGAAAGCATCATCATCTCTTTCAAATCACTGACTTCCTCTGTTAGTTGCTTTACTTCAGGGGCGGCTGTTCTGTTAATGAACAAGTAAGCCATGAAAAAACCGAGTATGGTAAAGGAAGCTGCGAAAGAAAGCTTTGGTAAGAATGCAGACCAACTCGGCAGTGAAAAGGTAAATTTCTTTTCTTTTCGCTTTTCGTTGGCCAGCATCTTGTAAAAACGATCATCAAGCTGAAGGGAAGGTGATCCGTTATTAATACGCTCAAGTTTGTCTTGCAGCATATCAACATCCTTCAATTGCTCTATTGATACTTCACCGGATTCGAGCAATTGCTCCAATTGTTGTATTTCAGTTGTATCTGCTATGCCGGCATTGTATTTTTTAATCAATTCTTCTACACGATTCCTTTCCATACTACATGCGTTTTTCTAATTGTTGATAAACAGTCTTAAGTTCTTGTAAAGCCCGAAATACTTTTACTTTTACAGTTCCTTCCGAGCATCCCAATACTTCACCTATTTCTTTGTACTTTTTCTCCTGGTATTTGCTAAGTAATAAAATCTCACGTTTATCAGCTGGCAATCTCTCCATCGCCAGCATGAGTAAAGCCTGTTCGTCCTGCTGTTCCAGTTCGTTCGACTTATGCTCATGATGGATTAACTGGTGTTGCCAGTCTTCAACATTTTCTTTGTTTTTGATTTTATCCTTTCGGTAATGATCATGACTCACATTACGCGCAATGTGAAACATCCAGGTTCTGAAACTGCCTTCTCCTGCATCTTGCACATTGTTTTCTGGCAAGCGAAAGAGATGGCGGTATTTTAAAATGCGCAGGAAGGTATTTTGCACCAGGTCTTCGCTGAGTTCCTGATCTTTATTGAGGTTATAGAAAAACCCGAACAGTGGTTTTTTATAGCGTTCAAAGAGCAGGCCCAGTTTATCCAGGTCATTGTCCTTTACCTTAAGCATTAAAGCATTATCCGAAAGTGCTTCCAATCAATGTGTCGTTCGAGTAGGGTAACTCAGCTTTTTAGAAGAGGTTACTTCATGGGGATAAAATTTACGAAGAATATTCCTGATGCTAGGCTAAAGCTAAATTTTTGAGGTGGCAGGTGGTTTTGCCTGGTGAGAAAAGCGCTAAATATGGGTAGGGCATTCGATCTATTCTTTTACAGATCCAATAAGCCTTCTGGTAAGTCTACTTCTATTTTTTTGTTTGATTTGTTTACGCTGATAATAAAGGGTGCGTTAATGGGGATGGCAATTTCTTTTTCACCCTGCAGTACTATGAGCAGGGGATTAACTTCCTCGTTTTCAACACGAGCCACTTTACCCAATAGCCCTGCCGTTGCGTCATTCACCGTAAAGCCAATAACTTCATCGTTGTAGAACTCACCGCGTTTTGATTTTGGCCTTGCTGATTTGGGTAAGTATAAAGAGGAACCCTTTAGCGTAGTGGCCGCTTCAGAAGTATCCACATCTTCAAATTTCACAAAGGCCTTATCGCCTTTGAAAGATATTTCTTCGATAAAGTAAGGAATCAACCTGCCTTTCACTTCAGCAAAAATGGAAGTTATCGCTTCAAAATCATCAGGTGCACCTGGTTCCAGGGCAATGGTTACTTCGCCCTTTAAGCCATGTGTTTTTTGCACATATCCTATTTTAAAGCAGTCTGAAAGCTCCATATTCTTTTGCTGATGATCGTGGTGGGGTAAAAAAAATGCCGATGAAAATCACCGGCATTTTTATAAAAAATTATTTGAAGATTATGCTTCGGTATTTTCTGCAGGAGCAGCTTCACCTTCGGCAGCAGCCTCAACAGCAGGTGTAGCAGCCACTTGCGCTTTCTTGCGAATCGCTTCAGCTCTTGCTTCTTTAACCTTTGTTTCAGCATCCTTACGCGCTTTTGCACTGTCTTGCTTAGACTTAGACACTTTATCGCGTTTCGCTTCAATTTTAGATTGCTTCTCTTTTACCCAGGCTTCCAATTTAGCATTGGCTTGCTCTTGCGTAATAGCGCCTTTTACCACTCCAATTTGAAGGTGCTTGCGTAACATAACACCGCGGTAAGACAACATTGCCTTTACGGTATCAGAAGGTTGTGCACCATTCATTAACCATTCGAATGCCTTTTCATCGTTTAATTCGATGGTGGCAGGAACAGTTAAGGGGTTGTAAGTACCCAGCTTTTCAATGAATTTACCATCACGTGGTGATCTGGCATCAGCTACGACTACATCGTATTTTGCCAGTTTTTTGCGGCCTCTGCGGGCCAAACGGATTTTTACAGCCATTATTTAATTGTTTAGCGGGAGCTCGTCCCATTTTTTAAGGTTGCAAATATAGGTCTTTTCCGTCAGTCAGCAAGCCCGGGTTCGGAAGAATTTATTTGCCTGATAATCAGTAAATAATTGCTTAAGCGAGTACACGGTTTTTTATTCCGTAAAGCCTAAACTACATTTGTTTACTTGAGCTAAAATTATGGATAAGTTCTCTTATATATCAAATTCAGATGTTGGCTACTTAGACCAACTTTTTCAAAGCTACAAAGCTGATCCGCAATCGGTGGACGCGACCTGGCAGAAGTTTTTTGAGGGATATGAATTCTCTCAGCAGCGCTATGGCGAAAATGGTGCTCCGGGGGCAGACTCATTAAATGTTAAAGAAACGCAAGTAAGAAATTTGATTTTTGCCTACCGCTCTTTTGGTCATTTAAAATCGAAGACCAATCCAGTGCGCGAACGCAGAAACCATAATGTTCAGCTCGATCATAAAACTTTTGGACTGACTGATGCAGACCTGGATGCGGAGTTTGATGTGGCGTCCGAAATCGGTATGTCCCGCACATCACTTCGCAAAATAATCGAACGCCTTCAGGCCCTTTACGTTGGCCCGATTGGTTTCGAATATAACTTTATTCGTAATGACGATGTGCGTAACTGGTTTATCGAAAAAATAGAGAAAGGCTATTTCAATTATAACCCATCGCAGGATGAGAAGAAACGCATTCTGGCTAAACTGAACGAAGCTGTTGTGTTTGAAAACTTTTTACACACAAAGTTTTTAGGACAGAAACGTTTCTCTTTAGAAGGTGGTGAGAACACCATACCCGCATTACATGAAATTATTAATAAGTCGGCAGAGCTTGGCGTAAAGGAAGTAGTGATAGGTATGGCCCACCGCGGTCGCCTCAATGTACTATCTAATATTCTAGGCAAAACCTACGAACAGATTTTTACGGAATTTGAAGGCAATGTAAATCCGGACAACCTTACCATGGGTGATGGTGATGTAAAATATCACTTAGGATACGCCAGTCACATTGCAACACCTTCCGGCAATAAAATATATGTGAAACTAACACCTAACCCTTCACACTTAGAAGCGGTTGATCCCCTGGTGTTGGGTTACACACGTGGTCAGATTGACGATGAGTATGGTGGAGACCTGCGTAAGGCGATGGCGATTCTTATACATGGTGATGCTGCTGTAGCCGGACAAGGTATTGTGTATGAAACACTTCAGATGTCTGGTTTGCCAGGCTATACAACAGGGGGTACAATCCACTTCGTTATCAACAACCAGGTAGGCTTTACGACTGATTATGATGATGCCCGTACTTCTATTTACTGTACAGATATTGCCAAGATTGTAGATGCTCCTGTACTTCACGTAAATGGTGACGATGCAGAGGCTGTGAATTTTGCCGCAAACCTCTCCGTAGAGTACCGTCAGAAATTTGGTAAGGATATTTTCATCGACTTACTCTGCTACAGAAGACATGGTCATAACGAAAGTGACGAGCCGAAATTCACACAACCGAAATTATACAACATCATTGCCAAGCATCCGAATCCACGCGAAGTATATGTGAAGCGTTTGGTGGAACGTGGTGATGTTGATGCAGCATTGGCAGATGACCTCGATGCTAAATTCAGAAACCAGTTACAAGATAGACTGAATGAGGTAAAGCAAAAGCCGCTTCCTTACAAACCACAAAAAGTGGAGGAGGAGTGGAACCACATGCGCTGGGCTAAGGCCGAAGACTTTGATCAGTCGCCCGACACCAGCATTAAACCGGCATTGATTGAAAAAGTAGGAAAAGCTTTAACGACTATTCCGGAAGGGTTTAAACCACTAAAGCAAATTGAAAAATTATTGAAAGACCGCAAGGCAGCTTTCTTTGATGATAAAGTGTTGGGCTGGGCAGAAGCAGAATTGCTGGCTTATGGTTCTCTCATCGCTGAGAAAATTCCAGTGCGTATGTCTGGTCAGGATGTAAAGCGTGGTACCTTTTCTCACCGACATGCTTACTTCTTTGATGCTAACACAAATGCGCCATACTGTGGTTTAGATAATATAGAGCAAGGTCAGGCGAAGTTTCATATTTATAACTCTTTATTGTCAGAGTTTGGTGTACTCGGTTTTGAATATGGTTATTCTATGTCAACACCAAATGCCCTTGTTATCTGGGAAGCACAGTTTGGCGATTTCGCCAATGGTGCACAGGTAATGATCGACCAGTTTTTATCGAGTGCTGAATCGAAATGGCAGAGACAAAATGGAACCGTGATGTTATTACCACACGGTTATGAAGGCCAGGGACCTGAACACTCCAACGCACGCCCTGAGCGCTTCTTGCAATTGGCTGCCGAAAACAACATGATTGTTGCTAACCTGACTACAGCAGCAAATATTTTCCACCTATTGCGCAGACAAGTAATGTGGGAATTTCGCAAGCCTTGTGTAGTGATGTCGCCTAAGTCATTGCTAAGACACGAAGGTGTTGCTTCTCCTTTGAAAGATTTCACTTCCGGTACGTTTAAAGAGGTGCTGGATGATCCGAATGCTGTTGCAAAAGATGTGAAGCGTGTAATTCTTTGTTCAGGTAAAATTTTCTTCGACTTACAGGAAGTTCAGCAAAAGAAAAAAATTAAAGATGCGGCCATTGTTCGTCTTGAGCAGTTGCACCCCTTTCCAGAAAAGCAATTGAATGCTGTGTTGAAGAAATACAAGAATGCGAAATTAGTTTGGGCACAAGAAGAGCCTGCTAACATGGGTTATTGGAGTTACATACTCCGCTTTATGGCAAAGGCAGGTTTGGATTTGGTTTCACGTAAGCCAAGTGCTTCACCGGCTACGGGTTATTCTAAAGTTCATAAAATTGAACAGGATAAAATTGTTAACCAGGCTTTTGAGATATAGACACAAGACACAAGACATAAGTATAAAGTAGTAAGACCTTAGAAAATCTAAAATAGTCATTCGTAAATCGTAAATAGAAATTATGGCAATCCAAGTAAAAGTACCTACTGTAGGCGAGTCGATTACCGAAGTAACCATCGCCAACTGGCTTAAGAAGGATGGCGATGTTGTGAAGATGGACGAGATCATAGCTGAGTTGGAGTCAGACAAAGCAACATTTGAATTAACTGCCCCTCAGGCGGGTGTATTAAAGATTGTGAAACAGCAAGGCGATGTTGTGCCGATTGGAGGATTGATTTGTGAGATTGCAGATGGTGGCACGGCAACAGCGACTGCACCCAAAGCAGCAAGTGCTCCGGCATCATCAGCTGCACCCCAAGCAACAGCGGCAACAGCAGCTGCGCCAAAAACAACAGGTGCCATCAAGGAAATGAAAGTCCCTGCTGTGGGTGAATCCATTACAGAAGTAACCATTTCAACCTGGTTGAAGAAAGATGGCGATTTCGTAAAACTCGATGAAATCATTGCTGAAGTAGAATCAGATAAAGCCACTTTTGAATTGCCGGCAGAAGCGAATGGTATTTTAAGAATTGTTGCTAAAGAGAAGGAAACATTACCCATCGGTGGTTTGATCTGCAAGATTGAGGTAATGGAAGGTGCTCAAGCTGAAGCACCTAAAGCTGCGGGCGCTACACCTGCAGCGCAAGCTGTTACGGGTGGTAGCAGTTATGCGGCTGGTCATGCATCACCGGCAGCGGCCAAGTTATTAGATGAAAAAGGTATTGCATCAGGCAACGTACAGGGTACAGGCGTTGGTGGACGCATCACAAAAGAAGATGCGATGAAAGCACAACAAGCACCTGCAGCCGCAAGCAAGCCTGCGGCTCCGGCATCGGCACCAGTAATTGCCAGTGGCGGTAGCAGAGATAAGCGCTCAGAGAAAATGACCTCACTGCGTAAGACAATTTCCAAGCGCCTTGTTTCGGTAAAAAATGAAACAGCCATGCTCACTACTTTTAATGAAGTAGACATGAAACCTGTAATGGAGCTGCGCGCTAAGTATAAAGATAAGTTCAAGGAAAAATACGGTGTTGGCTTAGGCTTTATGTCTTTTTTTACAAAGGCAGTTTGTGTGGCCTTGAAAGAATGGCCAGCAGTTAACGCCCAAATCAGTGGTGAAGAGATAGTGTATCATAACTATTGCGATGTGGCTATTGCCGTATCTACACCGCGCGGTTTAGTGGTGCCTGTCATTCGCAACGCAGAATCCTTATCCTTTGATCAGATTGAAAATGAAGTAATTCGCTTGGCGACTAAGGGTCGTGATGGTAAACTCTCGATTGAAGAAATGCAAGGTGGTACTTTTACCATCACGAATGGCGGTGTGTTTGGCTCTATGCTTTCTACACCTATTTTAAATGCACCACAATCGGCCATCTTAGGTATGCACAATATTGTTGAGCGGCCTGTGGTTAAAAACGGAGAGATTGTAATTCGTCCGATCATGTATTTGGCTCTCTCTTATGATCATCGCATTGTGGATGGGCGTGAGTCGGTGAGCTTCTTAGTGCGTGTGAAAGAATTACTGGAAGATCCGGGAAGATTGATACTTGGTGTTTAATCCCATTCCAGCCTCTGTAAAGTGGGTACTGAATAGAATTTTAAATTTGAAATATTGAACCTGAAATTTAATTAGTGATGCAATACAACGTAGTAGTTATCGGCTCAGGCCCAGGTGGATATGTAGCAGCCATTCGTTGCGCTCAGCTCGGCATGAAAGTAGCCATCGTTGAAAAATACAATACTTTAGGAGGCACCTGTTTAAACGTAGGTTGTATTCCTTCTAAAGCATTACTCGATTCATCAGAGCATTTTCACAACGCTGCGCATACTTTTAAAGAGCACGGTATTGATATCAACGAGCCAAAAGTCAACATTGGCCAAATGATTAAACGCAAAGGCGATGTTGTAAAAGCTAACGTTGATGGTATTGCCTACCTGATGAAAAAAAACAAAATTGACGTGCACACGGGTGTAGGTTCTTTTGTTGATAAGAACACCATTAAGGTGACAAATGAGGGAAAGGAAACAACCCTTACTGTAGAAAAAGTAATTATTGCCACAGGTTCTAAGCCAACACCACTTCCATTCGCTGCTTTCGATAAGAAAAGAATCATCTCCAGCACTGAAGCGCTTGAGTTAAAAGAAGTACCCAAGCACATGATTGTGATTGGTGGAGGTGTAATCGGAATGGAGTTAGGTTCTGTATATGCCCGTATCGGTGCTAAAGTTACGGTAGTCGAATTTTTAGATAGCTTAATTCCAACCATGGATGGAACCATGGGTAAGGAATTGCAAAAGGCGACCAAGAAGTTGGGCATGGATTTTTACCTCGGTCATAAAGTGACGGCCGTGGAAAATAAAGGCAAAGAAGTAATTGTAAAGGCTGAACCAAAGAATGGTGGAGCTGCCATTGAACTGAAAGGTGATTATTGTTTAGTAAGTATCGGACGCAGGCCTTATACGGATGGTCTTGGATTAGATAAAGTAGGTATTGAATTAGATAAAGGTAAAATCCCGGTTGACGATCATTTAAAAACTAAAGTCGATAATATTTACGCCATTGGTGATGTAGTGCGTGGTGCCATGTTAGCACACAAGGCTGAAGAAGAAGGTGTAATGGTGGCAGAACAAATGGCAGGACAGAAGCCACACATTAATTATAATTTAATTCCTGGCGTTGTATACACCTGGCCTGAAGTAGCAAGTGTGGGTTACACCGAAGAACAATTAAAAGAACAAGGTCGTGCGTATAAAACCGGAAGCTTTCCTTATAAAGCTTTAGGTCGTGCGCGTGCGAGTATGGACTTAGATGGATTAGTTAAAATACTAGCCGATAAAACAACAGATGAAATTTTAGGTGTTCACATCATTGGAGCAAGAGCTGCGGATATGATTGCTGCCGGAGTGGTAGCTATGGAGTACCGTGCTTCTGCAGAAGATGTTGCCAGAATGAGTCATGCGCACCCGACTTACATGGAGGCCGTGAAAGAAGCTTGCTTAGCAGCAACAGCCAACAGGCCGCTTCATATGTAATACGGTTTGTCATGGATTAAACAGATGGCTATACCAATGGTAAAGTATAAAGCTACTTCACTAAAAAAACAAACCATTTAATCCTGCAAATTCTTAAATTCAGAAAATCCTGATGCAGACAATTTAAAGGGCCTGCATCAGGATTTAAGGATACCTGATTTATAGATTAATAGCAGATCCATTCTTAGTTTACTTTACGCAGATGATAATTCACCGCACTACGCATAAGCACCACAAGAACGAGGGGCATTAAATTAAGATTTAGTTGCTGAGGTAATAAAAACCAGAACAATATTGCGATAGACAGTATAACATCGTAAACAAGGAAATATTTAATCAACCACGCACGATCTTTAAATAAAGCAAAGGCCACCACTAAGTGAAGCGGGAAGGCCCACAATACATTAAAGTTTACCGCTGCCGCCTTATGATCGGTAAAGAACCACAGAAAGAAAAGTAAACAACCCACCAAGCCGAGTATTCCAAAGAGCAAAGCATCAAACCACTTGCTTAATTTTTTTCTTTTGAAATCCCAGATGCTTAACACTAAAACTAAAATTGCAAAAACTATAAAAACGATGAGCGGATGGAACAGGCTTGACTTTATTTCTTCCTCGCGACTTTCGTAAACGCTTATTGTCTCGCTCACTAAAGGAAGAGAGCCGATAGTGGCGTGGTTAAAGCCAGACTCTATATAGTCAGGCAAAAACATATATTCCTCAGGACTTGCTTTTTTATCCATGGGTAAACCCAGGCAGATATCGATGCCTAAATCGCCCCAAGGCTGATGCTGTAAATAGATATCTGTTAAATCTCTGATGGTATAATCCGTTGTTACATAAGAACCATCAAATTTTACGCTGTCGCTAAAAACAGTAAGCATTACGTCTCTAACCTTGGTAGCACAGTTGTTATAGAAATAATCGTAACGATAGTTTTGATTTTCAGGTAAGCTATTCCATTGCAGGTAGTCGAACAGCTTTTGTTTTTGCGCCTGACTTAGGTTTAGTTTTTGAGCATGTATGTATCGGTTATAATAAATGTAATGATCCCTGAAACGCTCATAATCATGTACTCCGAGTTTATAGTAGAGGTAGCCCCGGGCAAAATTCAGATAAAAGTTCGGCTGATCGAAATCGAACACGCCCCAGTTATAAACATCGTCTAGACCCTCAGTTGCGTCCACCACTCTGATGGCACTATGGCCAAAAGCGGAGTAAAGTTCACCCTGGTATGGGCCCAGTGTTAGAACATAGATTTCTGCATTCCCTGATAATTTATTTTGTGCAGTTCCTGAGAATGGGATAGCCAGACATGAAATAAAAAATGCATAGCGTATAATTTTCTCAGCTTTTGAATGAATCATGACAAATTTATTTGAAAGTAAAGTTATACATAGGGTTAAGTTTAAGCCCAGCTAAAATCAGGCGGAACAACTTATTATGACAAAAGTCAGTAATTAAGAAGATTGTTTCTAATTATCTAATAAGTCAATTCCTTGATTTATATTTTGCAAACAACCTACTGTAAGAAATATTGTTCCAACAAAATTAACAAATTCAAAATAATAGCCGGATATTGGTATTTATTAACCTAACCTAAACTTAAATCTATGAAGAGTACTGTACTATCGTGCTTTCTTGTGGCGCTGTTCGCTTTCCAAAGCGTGCAGGCCCAGGAAAGAAATGTTACCGGTAAGGTGACATCCTCCGAAGACGGTTCTGCACTTCCCGGTGTAAACGTGGTAGTGAAAGGAACCACCAATGGAACTGTAACTGATGTTAATGGTAACTATGCCCTTAGCATTTCTAATGCAAACGCAGCCTTGATTTTCTCATTTATCGGTTTGCGTACCGAAGAAGTAATTGTCGGAGACCGTGCTGTGGTTGACATCTCCCTGGCCCTGGATGTAACGCAGTTATCAGAAGTGGTTGTATCCGGTTTGGCTACAACTGTAAAAAGATCAAACCTGGCTAACTCAGTATCAACTGTATCGGCTAAAGATCTTGTTGGTACGACTTCCCCAATAACTACAGACGGTGCCTTGCAGGGTAAAATTGCAGGTGCCAATATTCAGTCAAATGGCTCAATGCCAGGTGGTGGATTTAACGTACAACTCAGGGGTGTATCTACGCTTGGATCTTCAGCATCGCAACCCTTGTTCATCGTTGATGGTATCTATGTTGATAACAGCCAGTTCTCTAATGGCCGTTCTCAGGCAAACAAGGCTACTGGTGGTTCAGCGGCTTCATCTCAGGATAACAATGCAAACCGCTTAGCCGACCTTAACCCTGATGATATTGAGAACATAGAAATTCTGAAAGGTGCTTCTGCAGCGGCTATTTATGGTACGCGCGCAAATGCCGGTGTTGTTATCATTACTACAAAGCGTGGTAAAGGTGGTAAAACCCAGGTTAACTTTGGCCAGGATATTGGTTTCAGCAAAGCATTAAGTTTTTATGGAGGAGCTGATTGGACAGAACAAAAACTGACTGATTACTTTAACCCTGCTGATATTCCATTATTACAAGCAGCCAAGGCAAACGGAACCTATACAGATTGGGAGAGAGAAGTATATGGAGAGACAGGTGTCATAAAAAATTCTCGTTTAAGTGTAGCTGGTGGAGATCAAAAGACGAAGTTCTATATTAATGGTAGTATTGCTGATGAAACAGGTATCGTAAAGAATACTGGATTTCAGCGCTATTCTGTTAGAGCTAACCTGGACCATAAAGTAACAAAGTGGTTGGATATCTCGATTAACTCAAACCTGGTTCGTACAAATAACGATAGGGGTTGGGCAGGGAATGATAACTCCTATACTAACTATGGATATTCTTTAGCCTACACTAAACCATATGTTAATCTTTTCCCGGATGCACAAGGTAACTACCCACTCAACCCGGTAGGTGAAAACCCTTTAGCAGTTCGTGATAAAGCAGTAAATAATCAAAAAGTAACACGTGTTTTTCAAGGCTTTAATGCAAATGCCTTGCTGATCAACAATGCCAAGACGTCATTAACAGTAAGATATGCCGGTGGTGTTGACTACCAAAATGGTTATTCACTCATTTGGTTACCAACAGATTTGCAATCGCAACAAGCTGAACCTAACCCTGGTTTCGCGCAGGACACACGTACTGAAGTGTTGAACTACAATACACAATTGTCTGCTGTGTTTACTTTGAATGCTATGGAAGATAAGTTAGGCCTGACTACCTCAGCTGGTTTTGTTCAGTTGGGTACCAATGCAAAACTTAGCTACGTGCGTGGCAGAGGCTTACCTGCAGGTGTTTCAAATCCTGGTCGTGCAGACGTTTTCCAATCTGATGTTGAATACATAGAAAACACAGATCAGGGTTTCTTCTTACAACAGGAAGCCAATTACCAAGATAAGATTATTGGTTCTGCTGGTGTTCGTTTTGACAGATCAACACTTAATGGAGATCCTTCACAGTGGTACGCTTTCCCTAGAGGATCAGTTGCCGCTAACATTCATAACTTGGTTACCATCGGTGGTCCTATCAGCCAATTAAAGCTTCGTGTTGCCTATGGTCAGACAGCAGGTTTGCCAACTTTCGGAACACTTTACTCTAGATTAGATAAAGCAGGTATTGGTGGAGAAAGTGGTCTTGTGCCTCAAACAACATTAGGTAATATTAACATTGAGCCGGAGAAAGCTACTGAATTAGAATACGGACTTGATTTTGGATTATTCAAGAACAGAGTAACTGCCGAAATTACAGTGTATAACAAAAAAGTATTTGACTTGATTCAGCCTTTGAATTTGGCTCCGACTACTGGTGTTGTATCAACAAATATCAATGCAGCTGACCTTGAAAACAAAGGTATGGAGTTTACACTCGCAGGCGATGTAGTACGTAATAGCAACTTTAGCTGGAATGTTCAGCCAATCTTCTGGTTTAACAGATCAAAGATCACACGTCTTGATATTCCTGAACGTTTAACAGGAGGCTTTGGTGCAACCTTTGGTCAGTGGAGAGTTAAAGAAGGTTTTTCACCTACACAAATCGTAGGTCAGCCTAGAACTGATCCGGCAGATTTAACTTCATGGACTGTTTATGGTGATCAACAACCTAAATATGAATTCTCATTAAATCAAAGAATTACCTTCTTAAAGAATTTTGAATTCTCTGCATTGCTTAACTATCGTCACAAGTTTACAGTAGTTTCTTTAACACGTGTATTGTGGGATGAAGGTGGAAATACTTCAGACTGGAATTCAACAAGTTTGGGAAGAGATTCTGGTGGTGATATTCCTGCAGATCCAAATGATGTTGCCCCTAATGGTATTGCCCGTCAGAACGTAAATGGTCTTGACGAAAATGGTGACCCTATTGAAGGTTACAACCCTGTACTTACAAGCTTCTTGAAATTAAGAGAGGTTGCACTCTATTACAAAGTTCCTAAGAGTGTGCTTCAATCAACATTTAAAGACAAAGTACAAGGTATAAAAGTGGGTATATCAGGTAATAACTTATTACGCTGGACTGACTATACAGCAGGTTACGACCCTGAAAATTCAAACTTCGGATCTGCAGCACTTGGTAGTGGTGTTGATTTAGGAAGTATCCCTGCAGTAAGAAGGGTCATGTTCCATGTATCTATTGATTTATAATAATCAAATTCAACTAATTGAATTGTATAAAATCATGAATAATAATTTGAAAAAAATCTTAGCGTGTGCCGTTGTACTATTTACAGCAGGTGCGTGCGAGTTAGAGGAGATCAAAGACCCTAACTTTCCCAGTGTTGGAGCGGTTACATCAAACGCTTCTAGAGCGCAATTGAATGCACTGGCCATCGGTCAGGTGGCAGCGGCAAGAAATGGTTTGGCAACGTATTTACAGGTTACAGGTACCATTGGCAAAGAGCTGTTTAATTTTAACGGTACAGAGTCTCGTTGGATGACGGAGTTAAATGGTACAAGACCTATTGATAACTCTGCCTTCTATAATGGTGCAACTACTGCCTTTGGTTTACCTGTTCGTCAGGCTAATATTATTTTAGCTGCTGTTGATAACACATCTTCAGTAACAGATCAGGAAAAACAGGCGTACAGAGGATTGGCTAATACTTTTAAGGGATTAGCTTCTTTGTATATGCTGAATGCACAGTACACCAATGGTATCCGTTTAGATGTTACAGACCCATTCAATCCTAGCAAACCTGCAACCTATGCTCAGTCCTTGGCTGGTATAGCGCAGTTTTTGGATGATGGCGCTGCACAGCTTGACGCAGCAGGTGCTGCCTTTCCATTCGACTTACCTGCATCCTATACTGGCTTTAACACGCCTGCTAATTTCAAAAAGTTTAACAGAGCCATTGCTTTAAGAGTAGCCATCTATCAGGCCGACTGGACTAAGGCAGCTGCGCTTCTTCCTCAAACTTTTATTGATGAAGCCGGAAGTATGAATCTTGGACCTAAGCACAGTTTTAGCCCAAGCGCACCAGATATTGGTAATCCATTATTGAGCACAGCATCTCAAATTATTGTGGGTGTTGAAAATATCTGGGATGCTGCTGAACCTGGTGATACTCGCTTAAGCAAAGTGGAGGTGGTAAATCCTGAGTTGTCTTACACTTCAGGTGTTACTTACACAACAAGATACCGCGCTGTTCTGTACACTTCAGCTACTCAACAAGTTCCAATTATCCGTAACGAAGAGTTGATTTTGATAGCTGCTGAAATTGCAGCGCAGCAAAGTAATCCTACTGAAGCAGTTCGTTTAATGGATATTGTGAGAAATGCTGCCGGTCTACCTGACTATGCCGGTGCTACTACACAAGCTGACTTGATCAATGCCATATTAAAGGAGCGTTCATTATCCTTGTGGTATGAAGGTCACCGTTGGGTTGACATGAGAAGATATAACAAATTAAGTGAAATTGCTATACCAGTAGCAGGTATGGTGGTTCTTGAGCGACTAGAGCGCCCTAACGCTGAAGTTAACTGGGATGTAGCCAATCCTTAATAAGGCTGATTTTAAAAAAGGCGATGTCGGAAGACATCGCCTTTTTTATTTCATTAAAGTACACCAAAAGGTATTTTGATTGCACTTGCCAAATGTTTATTACTTTTGACTCAATTCAGTGAAAACTGGAATTTCGCTTATGATGAATAGATAATGTGGGGATTTTACGATAGCGTCCGATTTTTAAGTAAAACCGACATTAGAAAGGCGGTTAATCATTCAAGAATCTTATCCAGCTATTACCAATCAACTTTTAATAAAAAGCCTTCCATTAAAGGTCTCCCCATTTCAATCTCTATAGAACCCACTACAAGCTGTAACCTTCGTTGCCCCGAATGCCCCAGCGGACTGCGTTCGTTCACCAGACCAACGGGTATGTTGCAACAGGATCTATTTAAAAATGTAATCGACCAACTGGCACCGACACTCAGCTACCTTACCTTTTATTTTCAGGGCGAACCGTATTTACATCCGCAATTTCTGCCGATGGTTAAGTATGCTTCCGATAAAGGAATTTACACAGCTACCTCTACCAATGCACATTACTTAAAAGAGGAGGCCGCTCAACAAACTGTAGCGTCAGGATTGGATCGCCTTATCATTTCTATTGATGGCACTTCACAAGATACTTATCAATCGTACAGGATTGGTGGTGATTTGAGTAAAGTGATAGAAGGCACTAAAAATATCATTGCCTGGAAACGAAAACTAAAATCGAGAACACCGCATGTTATTTTTCAATTTCTGGTAGTGAAACCCAACGAACACCAAATACCTGAGGTGTACAAACTGGCAAAAGAATTAGGTGTTGATGAAGTAAAATTAAAGACAGCCCAAATTTATGATTTTGAAAATGGATCTGAGTTGATACCAACGCAAGACAAGTATTCTCGCTACCAACTGAATGCTTCCGGAAAATACAGTATTAAAAACAGTCTTGATAATAATTGCTGGAAGATGTGGCAGAGTTGTGTGATTACCTGGGATGGAAAAGTACTGCCTTGCTGTTTTGATAAAGATGCGCAATATGTAATGGGTGATCTCACCAAGCAAACCTTCAAAGAGATTTGGTTCGGTGAACAATACCAACAATTCCGAAATACACTCTTTAAATCACGCAGTGAAATTGAAATGTGCAAGAACTGCACAGAGGGTACTAGGGTGTGGGTATAATCGGGATTTACTGAATAAGTTGCTTTAGCTTCTAGCCGTTAGCTCCGAGCTATTAGACATGTTGAGTAGTGGAAAATGATTGAACCTAGTGCTTAATGTTAAGATCCCTGAATTACTTCAATCTCTGTTCTTCTGTTGATTTCACGACCTTCCATTTCATCATCATTGGAAACAAGCGGTCGCTCCTCACCAAAGCCAACGGCTGTAAGCCTGTCTTGACTGATGCCATTGCTCACCAGATAATTTACAACAGCCTCTGCTCTTTTAAGCGAGAGCTGTTTGTTCAGTGCATCATCACCGGCACTATCGGTATGACCGTTTATTTGTATGCGCAGATTTGGATTTTTAGTAAGCAGCGTTAACACACGTTCCATCTCTCCGATGGATTCTTTTTTCAAATCAGCTTTACCACTATCAAAGAATACGTTTTTCAACACTACTTTAGAGCCTGTCTCAGCTTTCGCCATGAGTATGTGCGTATCAATTTCCTGATACTCCGAAAAAGTGGGCACTTCAAAATTCATGGAGTTAAATAAATAGCCATCCACCGAAGTGTTGATACCATAATTGCCACCATGGGGTATATCAATAGAGAACTGACCTGTTTCCGGACTGGAGTAGACGCGTGAGATAATTGTGTTATTCTCGTTATTAATAAGTACTACTTGTGCTTTTAATGGAAGCGATGATTGGGCATCAATCACGGTTCCTTTTAATGCCGTAGCAATACCAAGGTCCTTTTGTAAACTAATCAAAGGATCAACAAATTCATCTGACGCAGGCTGTTGAGGCACTGTCTCCGCTACTTCTGTTTCTACCTCTACAACCGTTACCTCTGGCTCTAAGAAAGTCACCATGCATAAATCAGTTCTGCCGCTTCCTTCCTGCCGCACCGAAGCGTAATAACCTCTTTTCTTATCATGTGTTAGGTGAAAGAAATTTTCATACTCAGCTGTATTTACCGGATAGCCAAGATTCTCGGGCTTCTGCCATTTGCCGTTGGTGCTGATTGATTTAAAAATGTCATAGCTGCCAAGACCAGGATGTGTATCAGAACCAAAATAAACTGTACTGTCATTGAATAAAAAAGGTGCATCCTCATTGCCAGGGGTGTTTATTTCAGGCCCCAGGTTAATGGCATTGGTCCACTCACCATGTTTATCTTTTTCAACCATGTAAATATCCAAACCACCATAACCCTCGGGGCGATCGCTCGCAAAATAAAATTTATTGCCATCGGGTGTAAAGCATCCTGAGGTTTCGTTGCTCATGGGGCCGTTAATAATAGTACCCATGCTTTCAGGCTTTGACCAGGTCTTGCCATCATAATCAGATCGGTATAAGTCGCCATTGCCTTCACCGTAATACACAATTAAAGTTTTGCCATCGCGTGTAAGAGAGGCGGCTGCATCATGAAATTGATTGTTAATGTTACTGCTTATTTTCTGCGGAACTGTCCACACACCATCTTTCAATTCAGAGATAAAGATTTCTTCAAATAAAGTTTTAGTGCGTCTGTCAAAAAAACTGGAGTCACGTGCAGAGGTAAAAATAAGTTTGTCTTCATCCGCATTGAGTAGCGGCCCATAATCATCGTAAGGAGAATTTACAGGCCAGTCCATTACTTTTACGATGGCGGATACTGCTGTATTCATTAATGAGTCTGCGCGTTTGCACTCTTCTATTTTATGATCGCAAATCGGTCCCATCCGCTTATTGCGTTCTTTATAAAGCTCGAAATGCTTTTGTGCTTTTTTAAAATGGAAGTTCAACTGATTAGACATCCCCAGATAATAATGAATATCGGGGTCAACTTGCTGGTCCAGTTTATAGGCTCTTTCCAGGTGTTGCAAAGATTGAAACTTAGGTGAACTGGATAAAAAAGTGAGCCCGATTTTTAACTGAATTTTAGCATCATTGGGGTCAATTTTTTCAGCGGCTTCATAGGCAGTACGTGCCTTTACAAACTCCTGGCGTGAGTATAATTTATCACCTTGATCAACCAATTTTTTGGTTGCCTGGCCATATAACAGGGATATAGAGCAGCAAAGAGCTACTGCAAGGGCATTGCAATATTTCATAGAGGTTCGGTCACTGTAAATCTATTAAAAATCAGTAGACTGTCTAAATAAACATACCTGAGTTTAATAAGTTTAGAGCGTAAAAATCACCGTTTACCACTAGGGAGGGGGGTATTTAGCCATTCTTGTATGCCTAGACGTGTCATTGTGTTGCTACAATACAATGGTAAAACGCGAACCTTCCCCTTGTTTGGATTGCACAAAAAGCTCTCCGCCATGCAGGAGAACAATCTGTCGGGAGAGGGAAAGCCCTATGCCGGAGCCTTTTATTTTGGTGGTAAAAAAGGGCACAAATATTTTGTCCAGGTGCAGCGGATCAATCCCAATGCCATTGTCTTCAATGCCGATGTTGATACGTTCGGCTGTTCTGTACAAGGTAACATTAACCTTCCCATCTTTCATTCCAACCAAAGCATCCATGGCATTTTGTAAAAGATTCATGATCACCTGTTGAAGGAGTGTAGCATCCAGTAAGCCTACCGTTACTTGTAATTGCTGTTCTAAGCGTATACCCCTGTTTTTAAATTCAGGTTCTACAAGGCGAATGCTTTGTGTGAGAAAATCGTACAAATCAACCTGTTTAAAATTTGGTGAAGGAATTTGTGTGAGTTCGCGATAACGTTTGGTAAAATTCAATAAGCCTTCACTTCTGCTATTGATGGCTTCCAACCCGTGTTTTAAGATACGCCAGTCTTCACCGGCATCTTGCGGTTTGTTTTGGGTGATGGTATGTAGCGAGTTGCTTAATGAAAGGATGGGCGAAATGAAATTCATGATTTCATGCGTGAGTACTTTAATCAAGCGCTGCCAGGCTTCCATTTCAGTAGCACTTAATTCATTCGAAATGTTTTGTGCAGAAATGAGTGTGTGAGATCGATCGTCTAACTTAAACACAGTAGCGTACAGCGATAAGGTGATAATCTGCTGCGTACTTTGTAGTTTAAGTAGTTTCTTTTCTCCGGGTTTAAGATTCAAAAGCGCATCTGAGAAAAATTTGTTTTTGTTTTCCAGTTGTTTAATTGAACTGAGATTGCTTAACCCTGCAAACTTCAGAAAGGCCTGGTTGACCATAGTAACGCTTCCTTTTTCATCGTAACTGATAATACCAAAGGAGATGTGTTCAATAATAGATTCGACAAATCGGTGCTTGATTTCTTTTTCACTGCTGATTTTCCTGAAAATGAAATTTAATCTGTTCAAGGAAGCATACAAGCCTTTGAATGCATGATCAACTTTTTCTTCAGTAAAATGTATGCTGAAATCCCTTTCCTCAATACTCTGAAAAAGTGTGGTAATATTTTTGATGAAGTGTGAAATGAAATTGATCAATTCAATAATTTGAATGATTACGATAATGCCTGCATAAAAAGCACGCAGGTAAAACTGATCGATCAGACAATAACTAAATAAACACAAGCTCAAGGTGAGTAAGCTGATGCGCAGTACTATTTTAAAATAGAAACTTTTAGATAGCATAGCGTTCCATTCTTCGGTACATGGCTCCACGCGATAAGCCTAACTCTTGTGCAGCATGACTAATGTTGCCTTTGTGTTTAGCAATGGCCTTTCGTATAGCCCAGGCCTCCAGTTTTTCAAGGTTGAGTTGATCAAAAATTAATTCACCTGATTGCAGGTGTCGCGAAATACCAAAGTCCTCTAAGCTAAGTGCCTGATTTTCGCTGAGAATAACAGATCGTTCTACTGCATGTTGCAGTTCTCGTACATTGCCCGGCCATCGGTATTTCATCAGGGCGGTCATCACTTCATCTGGTATATAACGATCTTCCTTCTGATAATGCTGTGCGTGCTTTTTTAGAAAATGTTGTGCTAATACAGGTATATCTTCGGGTCTTTCAGCCAGTGGAGGTATCCCGATTTCTACGGTGTTAATTCTATAATACAGATCTTCTCTGAATTTTCCTTCTTTTACAAGTTCCTGCAAATGACTGTTGGTCGCGCAGATAATGCGAACATCGATGGCGATGGCTTGGTTAGTGCCTAGCCTCGTGATTATTTTGTGTTGCAGCACCGTCAGTAATTTAGCTTGCAAGGGCAAGGGTAGGTTACCAATCTCATCCAGAAAAAGTGTACCACCATGCGCGGCCTCAATTCTTCCCATGCGGTCTTCCTTCGCATCGGTAAAAGCACCCTTCTTATGACCGAATAACTCACTTTCAAAAATACTCTCGCTTAAAGAACCGACATCAACACTGACGAACACATGGCTATTTCGTTTTGAAAGTCTGTGAATTTCACGCGCGATTACTTCCTTGCCGGTGCCATTATCTCCGGAGATCAATACGCTGGTATCAGTCGGAGCAATCTTTTCGATTTTATTTTTTATTTGTGCCATCGCATCCGATGTACCAATAAGTGCCTGCTGAATATGCGAAGTTGTTGTCAATATTTTTTGCTGTGCGGTCAGGTGTTTTACTTTTTGTTTCTCCTCATACAAAGCAAGTGCATTTTTGACAGTGACCAGCAGCTTTTCATTTTCCCACGGCTTTGTAATAAAATCATGTGCGCCTCTTTTCATGGCTTCAACCGCCAATGAAATATCCCCATACGCAGTGAGTGGTATCACGGGTACATCTTTATTAAACTCGAGAATGCGCCCTAACCAGAAAAGGCCTTGTGTGCTGCTGGTGTCTCCCGCCCGGAAGTTCATATCCAGGATGACGGTATGAATATTTTCCTTTTCAAGCAGCGACATGATGCGCTCAGGATTTGAAGTGCTGACTACTTCCATTTTGTGCTGCTCAAGCAATACTTTTAGCGAGAGTAATACAAACTCATCGTCATCGGCAAGCAATACTTTACCAGGGCTCTTGACCATGATTATTTCTGATTTGTATTTAAACCTACGAAGTCCTCATTAAATATAGCTAAGAAAGTGCCCATTTATGGACAGTATTTTTTCTACGCATGGGCACTTCGTTGTATTTTTAGGTTAGAAGCTGCGAAATGATTACGAAAATGAAACTTCAGGTTTTGGCATTGCTTTTCAATGTATAAGGCAAAATCAGATCTTATGTTGCGAAATTATTTTATCATCGCCTGGAGAAATCTTAGAAACAACCTGCTCTTTGCTGCGCTAAATAGCATCGGACTTTCCATCGGCATGGCAGCTTGTTTGGTAACAGGCTTGTTTGCGTACGAGCAATACCATTACGATGCACACCACGTTTTTTCTGACAGGATTTACAGGGTGGTGAATAAACAATTTCAGGAAAATCGTTCCACTTATCTTTCATTAACGCAGGGGGTATTGGCACCTGAACTGAAAAAGTCGTTTCCGGAAATAGAAGAGGCCACCCGAATCGGATTTAAGTCAGTGAATATCCTTCGCGAAAACCAGGATCCCATTCAGGTGCGCGTTATGGCGGTGGATTCCACTTTCTTTTCAATGTTCACTATTCCTTTTAAAATGAAAGAGACAAACAAGCTCTTGAAGGAAGACGAAATCTATTTAAGTGAAAAAATGACGAAGGTGATCTTTGGTGAGAAGAACCCTATTGGAGAAACGATTTCATTTGTAGAAGGCATGGAGATGAAGGTCGCAGGTGTGTTCAACGATTTTCCGTATCAGTCGAACCTGGTCACGGACTATATCATTTCATTTTATTGGATTGAGAAGCTGGAACCACAATCCGTTAACTGGCATTCGAACACGCATTATAATTACGTCTTGCTGAGAGAAGGTACCGATGCAAAGGACTTTGGGAAAAAGATGAATGAATTGATTCATCGTTATACGCCCACCTCCTGGGCATCGTATGAGTTTTTTCTGCAACCCTTGTTGTCAATCAACCTACAGCCCGGTTATGTAGGTAACAACCGTGGCGCTATTGGCAAAATACTGGTAAATGGTTTTATGATGGTGAGCCTCATCATTCTCGTATTGGCTTCCTTCAACTATATGAACATGGCTACCGCCCGATCGGTAAGAAGAGCAACAGAGGTGGGCGTAAGAAAAGTAGTAGGTGCACAGCGTTTTCAGATTGTGAAACAATTTCTGATGGAGTCATTGATCTTGTGTGCAATTGCTTTTTTGATCGCAGTACTTTGGGCTGACATTGGTATTCAATACTTCAATTACTTTGCCGGTTTTGAACTTACCTTTAAAACTTTTTATAGTAGTCCTGTTTTAGTTTTTTGGCTGGTGGTGGCTTTCTTAACCATCACCTTTGTGTCAGGTGTTTATCCTGCTTTTTTTCTTTCACGCTTTACACCAGCGCAAGTATTGAAAGGAAAACACAATTCCGATTCAAGCAGAGCACTTCGCAAAGGGCTGGTGCTGTTTCAGTTTACCTTAACCAGTTTGTTGGTTGTATTGATTTTGCTCATTAACAGACAAACCAACTACATGCGTTCGCAGGATATGGGCTTTAATAAAGAACAGCTTCTGCTTTTTGCAGACGACAGAAATAAAGACATAGGACTGGAGGCTTTTAAAGCAGAGTTGTTGCAAGTACCGGGTGTGGAGCGCGTAGCGAGTGCATCGGGGTTTCCGGGCTACTCACGCCTGAGCAGTACAAATTTGTGGGAGATCAATAAAACAGAAGACGAAAGCATTAAGGCCTTGTGGTTGTATGCCGATCACGATTATGTGCAGACCTTGGGACTGACACTATTAGCAGGCCGAAATTTTAATGCGAATGGGTATGATAAAGCAACAGATGTAATCGTCAATGAAAATACAGTGCTGGCTTTCGGCTGGACACGCGAGGAGGCAATTGGAAAAAAGATTGCGGGCTTTACCTTTAGCGACTCACTGCCTGGTGAAATAGTGGGTGTGATCAAAGACTTTCACATCAGTCAGTTACGTAAAGAAATTATGCCCCTGGTGATTCGCTATAGTGCCGATGAAAAATTGTACATGGTTAAAATTACTGACCCTGCCTTATTTACGGCAAGAGCAAAGCTGGATGAAGTGGCAGCGAAGCTCACCCAGAGCAATGATTTTGAATCGAAGTTTATGATAGATGCCCTGGAAGAGGGCTACACAGCCGAGACCAAGAGCGCAGAGATGCTTACCTTTTTTACCATACTGGCTATTCTCATTGGTTGTTCAGGTTTGTATGCCCTGGCAGCTTATGAAGGTGAGCAACGCATCAAGGAATTAGGCATCAGAAAAATTATGGGTGCCAGTACCTACCAGTTGCTTTATTTACTATCAAAAGATTTTTTGAAACTGCTGGTATGGTCGTTGGTGTTGGCGATGCCACTCGCTTACTTTTTAGGTAATATATGGTTGCGTGTTTATCCGTACCGCACCTCATGGACCGTTGATATTTTTTTAGTACCCTCTTTTTTTGTGTTGTTGTTAGGTTGGCTTACGATTATCACACAAGCATTAAAAGCATCAAACCTTAATCCGGTGGAAGCATTGCGGTATGAATAGGTTGTGATTACTAAAAATAGGTTTTACGGAAATGGTCGTAGTGTTTGCTGCGATCATTTTTATTGAATGGGATATATAGAATATCCGGGTTGGGGAGGGAGTAGTGGTGGTATATATTTTAGCTATTACGTGATTAATTTGCATTGTTGAATAGATTCTATCGATATTAGGGTATGAAGACATGAAGTGATTTGGTAAGAGAAAGAATGAACTATCAAATAGCAATTAGGTGTGCTTAAATTTCTAAATTCAAATGGACGCAAAAGAAATTGAGGAATTAGTAACAGCTTACATTGAGCAATCTATTCAAGGACTAGATAAGGAAAATCCAAAATTCGACTTTAAAGCATCTTGGTATGATTTGAAAGAGCCTAAGGATATAAACGAATTTTTAAAGGATACAACATCAGTTGTTAACACTTTTGGCCCTGATGGTTATATCGTTATAGGTTTTGATGATAGAAAAAAAGAGTTTACACAAGCAACATTCAAGGATTGTAAACTACGAGACTCTTCAGAGATAATAAACTTGATAAATGGACGAGTTGATAGCCTTTTCATAGTGAACACCCTTGATATTGAAATTAGGGGAAATAAACTTAGCATTATCCACATACCGCCTTCAATAAACAAGCCGCATATCATTAAGAAATATGTTACTTATGAAAATGGACAGATCAAAAGAGATGAGGAGAATAAGATCTGGGTAAGAAAGAATTCCAGAACCAATTCTGCCACAAAGTATGATATTGATCTCATGTATTATGATAGAAAAAACTTGGAGCCTGACTATAATCTCCATAGTAACTTCCACTTAAAGGCAACGAATATAAGTGCAAACCGTAGTAATAGCTTGCAATTAACTACTTACATGACTATTGAAAATTCTGGCAGGAGGCCAGTAGCAATAAGCGAAATGAAGATCAAAATTGAAATCGGCACATCCCCTTCATTAGAAAAATTTAATTTGGTTTCAGATGCAAGATATGTAGGACAAAATCTCCTTATTAGAAGTGGGGAAATATTGAATGAGAGGATAGAGTTCTTTAGTAGGGAGATTCTTAGTTTTTCCGATAATCAAGCTCGAAATCAAAAACAGCATTATTATGAACTTGAGAAGAAGAATTTACAATACTCGAGTCTTGAAATTACTCTTTCTAATGGCACAATAATTTATTCTGACTTAAAAATGATTGAATAAGACATAACCAATTTGGACTATCGTCTGAAAACTAAATAGACCTCTACTGCCAGTAAATTAAGAGTCCAACTAAGCCAGGCAATTATGGCATAAGCTGAAGGATTCGTAAGATCAACTGTACCAACCGTGATAAAGACGTATAGACGGAAGGTGACAGCCGCAAAGGTAAGTGAGTAGCTTCTTAATATCCAGTTACTGTGAGAAGCCACATCTCCCTTGCGTGCTTTCTGTACAGCTAAGATTGTAAAACCAAACCAAAGTACTGTTTGTAATAGAAAACTAAGCAATACCCAAGTTCCCCTCTATATGGAAAACGACATGACCAAGCCGCCAGGTGCAGCAAAAAAAACGATACCATAAGTATAAACCCTACCCATAAGCCTATGCAATTGCCTCATCTGTGAGCGGAAACCAATTAAGAGTTGAAAGAAGCCCACAAGTAGTATTATGCCTGCTGCTATGACATGAGAGTAATAAAATGGCAAATACCAACCAGTAGCAATAGCGGATTCTTTAAGTTTAAGAAAGCCAAAGGAAGTATTAAAATTAAAATAACTGAGAGCGTTCCACGAAAGAATTGCAATAAGAAACGTCACAATTATAATAATCAACCAATAGGCTATAGAAAGTATTCTCTTCACATTGCTGCAGACGGTTTGGTTTGCTGAATGGGTAAGAAACTATCCAGAAATAGCAGGTTATGCCTGTCTATTTCAGTCATATCATCTAAAAACTCTTCATATTTTGCAAACCTTGGCTCGTACCACTTAACATACTTAAAATCCTCTTGAATTTTGGGGTCAGGGAAGATGTATCCATAAAAAGCCAATATTTCATTTCTCATTTGCTGGATAGTTGATGCAGAAACAAATTTTCGAGATGCTGTATCTTGTTTAAGATTATCCCAAAAGTAAAAAGTGCCACTTAAGTAACTACTATCTAATTTTATGAACTCAGTACAATCAAATTGACGTATACTTTCCAAACGATCAATTCCACCACTATTTTTATTAATTCTGAAATAAGCATGGTAAGGAATGTTCCAATCTTCCTTCGATCTATCGAAACCCCAATCATAAGCATTTCGAAAGATGTCGTTAGCATTTGCCGTGAGTGTAAATTCCAGAAGAGTGCTGTCAATTAATTTTATAGATTTATATTCTATGGTAAGTTCATGCTGACTCAGACGGTTACCATCCTTGTTAATAAACGTAATCAGATGGTCTTGATAAAATTCTTCTCGGCCTCCCAGATAATGGACTTTTAATTTTGTATAAAGAATAGAAAGACTTTCAGTCAGTTTGTTTAATAAAGATTTGTCTTTGTCGATTACCTCGGTTCCAGAGGTTTCTCCATCAAACTCTTCATAGTCAAGAATGAAATGATCTAATACCTCACGAAATATACCAGTAGTAACGTAATGTTGAGATGGTACAATTTTAGCCTTTCCGATATTTTCTATATCAAGAGGCTCTATCATAGTATACTCACTTGGTTTAAGGAGTAGGGGTTTGGTCACAAATGCAAACGACTTGAGGTAAAGTGCTGCGTCTTCATCTGGATAACCGGAGCTATAAATATACTCTTTATCGACCCAGCCATAAGTTGTGTCATTTTTGACTAATGCATAGACACTATCTGATTGATAAGGAATTATCCAATCATAAAGCGCAGGTATCAATTCTTTCCCTGCTAATGAGAAATGGCCAACTTTAGAATCTCTTTTTACTTCAACAACATTTTCTGTATCGAAACTAATAGTTCCCACCAAATCATATTCAACAGGAACAATGACACGGCCTCGGGCGTTGATAAGTCCCATTTTATAATTTGGTTTGTTTTTTTCTCGTCTATTAAAATAATCTTTCCAGTCTCCATTTACAGCATAATAATAAGTGCTGTCGTGGTGGCGTGCGTACCAGATTATCGTGTCATAGTGTTGCTGAAGTTGTGCGGCCTCTTCAAAGTAAACCTCTCTGGTTTTAAATGCTTTTGCAAGGTGTCTAGAGTACCCCAAACGAAAAGAAAGACTATGAAAATCCTGGTAGAATTCATCAGCCTCAATTTTTCGAATTGAAAGATTACCATGATCAGATTTCAACCACAAAGTGAAAGCACTCTCTTTTTTGAAATCAAACTTAGGGTGAATCGATTTAAAAAGCGCACTGATCTCGACACGAATATCAGTTTCTCCAAAAGTAATGCTGGCTGTACTAAAGTTGATAAAACACTGAACACTGTCTTCTTGGAGTTTTTTATTCTGCATAATACGAATTGCTCTGAGTAAGACTTCAGGACTTTTGTCTACTTTGAATTGTTGTAGAATAATCTCATCTGAAGCCTGAAGATTTTGCTCAAACTTACCTAAGTAAGCCCTTACTTTTTTCTCATAATCATTCTTATTAACCGTGGCACATCCTGCTAGAAAAAAAATAAGAGCGTAATTCAATTTTTTCATGTCATTAGGTTAGTTCTAAAATATATAAAAGTTGTTGATATCAGGATTAGACTCTAAGAGCAAAGCTAGCTTTTCAATTTTACTCTTAAGATTGTTTGGAGCCCAATGATTATTTTATGAAGGTCAGTTTCTACTATGAAACCAGGTATTAAAACATTGCTTGCTTTTAATTGGTTAATAGGTATAGATAGAGTTATCTAATCGTCACAATTATTGTCCTGTGGCCAGAGCGTGCCTACACCTACTGGTCTTAGCATCTCGCTAAAACTAACTATATTTTTCTCTATTCTTGTTAGGTCGTAGGGAGACCCTACGACCAGAGCGGGGATCAGTCATACAGATTTATTGTGACGTCACATTCTGATTTTAACTTACTAACTATAACATCAAGTTTTTGAGACCTTAACTTAATTATTATACGATCTAATAAAATGTGACGCAACTCTTTGGGTATGCCATTTTCTCTTATAGTATTGCACAAAAAGATGTCTATTCTATCCCAGTCATCTTCTTTATTGTTTTTTAACAAAATACTTTTAAACCGTGACGGATTATAAAAAAAAAATAGAAAAAAACTTTGACTTACGGTTCCTTCATCATAACCATTAATAATTCCCCTCTTGTCTTCATTAATCTGCTCAAGAATAAATTGATCGGTGACAGTAAAATCAATTTTTTTGAAATCTTGAAATAGTTTCAGTAAGTAATTTTTTGTTTCCTCTGCCTGATTATTTTCAGTCTTAACTTCGTTGATAGAGTAATATATTAAACTCATTAATAACCTTTGTTCATAGTTATCAAACACTGTTTTCCTTTTTACCGATTGGAATTGCTTGAAAGTTTTTGTGAATTTTGAACGATTCACAGTGTCTTGGCATGAATTAATCAATTCTTCACCCAAAAGAATAAGTTTTTCAAATCCAATAATATTAACTCTTGATCCTAAGCTGTTAACATTATCTATGGACTTCTTTGGATTTTGTGACAGACAGGTAGAAAATACCAGCATTAGGGGAATTAAATAGTAGCTTTTCATAAGGGGTCAACTTTTTCTTCACTCTCGTCTATTATAAAGACCTTTTGAACAAATTGTACTTTAGTTTCTTCTTTGATACGCTGTTCAAGAGCGTGGATATAAGCTTTTAATTTAAAAGCAGGATTATCTGGCGAGTCATGGGCATAATAGCTATTGGCTAATGTATATTTATTTCTATCGGGATTTTTTCTTCTCTTTTTTATATCTTTAATAAATATATCCTCGATACGAGCATCATAAGCTTCTGGATAAATATCATATTGTGGCGAATTATAGTTTATCAAAAAGCAACCATTTGAATAATCTGCTCTATCTCCTCCATGAAGTTTATAGCCTGTATCTTCCGCAAGACACATAGTAACATCCCAAAATTTACTTTCATTACCTGTATCAACACTAGAATACAACAAATTGAATCTTCCGGAGGGATGTCGCATAAAGTCTTGCTTTTTTGTTGGTTCACTTCCCTTTGGCCTCTCCAAAATATACCCTTTATAATCAGTCCCCACAATTGTGAATTCACCCCATGTTCGATATTGATTCCTTCCTTTACGCTTATAGTGTATCACAATCTCTTCAGGGACTATAATTTCACAATTCTTCAGGTTCTCGTGCAAGACATCAGCCCTTTCTTTCAGCGCTGCATCTAATCCATTCACAAATGTTTTCTTTGAGCTACTTAGCAGATAATCATTCACAGCTTTTGTACACGCTGATTGCAAACCACTAACCGGATAAAATTTCTCTCTAAAAGATACAGTTTTTAATCCGTCTGCTAAAGCAGTATCATACTTGGCATTTACAATGGCAAGCAGATTAAAGTTATCTGCTTCAATGTTACGCTTAATGCTATCTATCGCATGGTTAAAACTATTCTCAATCAGTTGATCAAATCGATCTATGTTTCCGGGATGAAACCAAATGTAGGCAAAGTAAATATAGGTCTTTACATCGGCTGTATCCAGTTGATACAACTTAGCATCGACATAATTAACTGCATCTTGTGTGAATTCATCTGCTCCCAGACTGCTGACATATGCTCTAGTGCTGAGCTGATCATGCATAAATATATACTCACTTGTTAAGAGGCTTTTCATCGCCCCCTCTTCATCCCCATCAAACAGTCCCAACATGGCCACCGGGTTGTGTATGTAATCCCATTGTGTTTTGTATAAGTTTTTGCCTGTAGCACTGTAGTCCATCAGGTTGTCGCCTTGCTCTGGCAAGGGCGGGAAGCTGTGCTCTAAACGGAAGGCTCCATGGGCCAGCTCATGGGCGATGGTTTTGGTGGTGTTGGTTGCGCTTACTTTCTCCGAACAGATAAAGCCTATCTGTTTCTTGCGCGGCATAAAACCCATCACGCGTGCATCGTCTGTTTTGGGTACTATAAATAAGTAATAGGTGTCAGGCATGATCGATCTGTCCCTTAAATAATGATTGTTGATGCTGCGCATCCCGCTGGTGTAGTTGGAGTACCAGCTGCTGCTGCCATATTCAAGGCCGTTTCTATCGGTGTCATACACTACTTCTGTTATTGTTTGCACATCCTGCACCTGCCAATCGACAACGGCCTGCTTGTAAATGTCATTGAGTTTCGTTTGGAGTGTTTCTTTCGCGATGGATAGTTGTGCGCCATTTACCGAGATCAGTACCAGGTTCTTGAAGGCCTTGTTGTAGCTTACCACATTGAGTTTACCAATGGCTAGCCTGTTTGTCGTAGAGTCTGCATTATTCTCTTG